>NZ_SMUV01000069.1 GCF_004358185.1 Antarcticimicrobium luteum | reverse complement strand
TTCGACATCTCTGATCTCCTTCTCGTCGAAGATCAGCAGACCGCAAATCGTAGCCTACGTCAGTGTCCGAATTTCGGGGGGTAGCTCACGTTTGCCATCTTGATTGCCCTTGTCACTCTTGCGTTTGGCTGGGTTCTTTGGCCGCTGTTCGGTGCGGTCTTCTGGGCGGTTGCTCTCGTGATCGTGTTTGACCCAATCGCCAGCCGTGTGTCGCAGCATCTGGGCCAGCGTCGCAATCTGGCGGCATTGATCATGATCACGGGCTTCCTGCTTTTGATTAACGCCGATCAGTGCGGCGCAAGCATGCCTGTGTCATGCTGGAACTCGTCGCTAGTCCTGACGACGCAATGACGGGAGAGACACCGTGATCGGATATGTCGCGAACGTTGAAGACCTGACGGAAGAGAACACCGACTTCCGGCGTGTGCTCTATTCTGGATCAAAGCTGCAACTGGTTCTGATGTGCGTCAAGCCGGGCAATAGCCGCAGCCGTTGAACTCGGCGATGGCCAGCGCGATCCGCTCGCGGGTGGGGGCGGGCAGGCTGCCCTTGCCCAGCGCGCCGAAGATGCCGAGGTACCCTTCCAGCGCGGCCGGGCTGTTGGCGGCGAGGCGGAACAGGTTCGGTGCGCTGCCGAGCAGTTTGGTCACCGCGTCCAGCAGCGGGCGGGAGGCTTCGGGCGCGGCGTCGATGGTGGCGGGAATGTCGATGCGGGACATGTGTCGTTCCTTTTGGTTCGGGTTGATGCCGAGAACATAGGGCTTCCAATTTTCGCCATAACCTGGCAAAATCAGGAACCGACCTCTCATTAAATGGAAATATGGCCGACCGTTTCGATTCCATGTCCATGCTTGTCGCCGCAGTGGATGCAGGCAGCCTGTCGGCCGGGGCGCGCCGCCTCGGCCTGCCGCTGGCGACGGTCAGCCGGCGGGTGAGCGAGCTCGAAGAGCGGCTGGGAACCCGGATCCTGCTGCGCTCCGCCCGAGGCCTGACGCTGACCGAGCCGGGAGAGGCCTATCTGGCCGCCTGCCGCAGCATCCTCGAACAGCTCAGCGAGGCCGAGCGTCTCGCAGCGGGCGAATTCAGGGAGCCGAAGGGCCTGCTGACCCTCTCGGCGCCGGTTGTGTTCGGGCGGCTGCATGTGCTGCCCGCGGTCGCGGAATTTCTCAGGGCCTATCCGCAGGTCGATGTCCGGCTGGAACAGACCGATCGCCCGATCAGCCTGATCGAAGAGCATTTCGACGCCGCGATCCGTATCGGCCATCCGACCGACAGCAGCCTGCGCGCGCGCCGGGTCGGCGAGGTTCGCAGGGTGATCTGCGCCAGTCCGGATTACCTGGCAGGGCGGGGCTGCCCCGAACGGCCCGAGGATCTCGCGCAGCACCACTGCATCTCATTCGAAATCCTGATGCCCTCCGACCGCTGGCGCTTCGGCGAGGGGGCCTCGGAACGCCAGGTCCGCATCCGAGCCCGCATGTCGGTCAATACGGCCGAAGCGGCCATCGCTGCGGCAGAGGCCAGCCTCGGGATCACGCGGGTCCTGTCCTATCAGGTGGCGGCGTCAGTGGCGCAGGGAAAGCTCAAGATCATCCTGCAGGACGCCGAGCCCGAGCCATGGCCGGTCCACATCCTCTATCGCGCCGGAACCGTGCCGCGAAAGCTGCGGGCGTTCGTCGATTTCGCCGGACCGCGCTTGGCCGCGGCGCTGTCGGGGCTTCCGAGGTGAGAGGCTGACACAGCCGGTGCCATCGGCAAACAGCCCCATACGGACCCTCGGCACTCGCGTCGATCACGCCGTGGAGCGCGTCGATATGGTTGCCCAGGCCGGTAACCGGCGACGCCTCAGCCTTTGAAGTCAACGCAACCCGAAAGGACGATCGTAAGGATAAACATGGGGAAAAACCGGGAAGTTCACCGTCCAAAAAAGTGAACGCATCTGGTTTTTCGCACTACCATCCCGAATTTCGTAACGAAATCAGGGATAGTGGCGGAGAGACAGGGATTCGAACCCTGGGTGGGCTTGCACCCACAACGGTTTTCGAGACCGCCCCGTTCGACCACTCCGGCACCTCTCCGCGGGGGTCTGTGGAGCGTGCGTTTAATGGGGAACGCGAAGGGGTGCAAGGGCCGTTTTGGGCGGGACTCCGCTTTTCCCGGATTTTCCGTTGCCCGGGCCGTCAAAACGCTTAGGTTTTCGCGCATGACACAGATCCATTCATGCTCGTCCCGCCGCACGGAGGCGCCCTGCCGCTGGCGGGCCGCGCTGATGATCCTTCTTTTGTCCATTGTCGCGCTCGCCGGTCCGCTACGCGCCGCCGACCGCGACAGGATCGCGGCCTTCCTTCAGGTCACCGGCTTTGACGTGGCATTGGACAGCATCGCCTTTTCGGCCGGCGCGGCGCCCAAGATGCTGGGAATCGATCCGGGGCTGTTCGGATCGGAATGGAGCCGGCTGAGCGAGCAGGTCTTCGACCAGGGTCGGATGCGCGAACTGGGGCTCGACATCCTGGAGCCGACGCTGGACGACGCGGCGCTGGCCCATGCGGTGGAGTTTTACGCTTCCGATCTGGGCCAGCGGCTGGTCGCGGCGGAAAACCGCGCCCATATGGTCGAGGACGATGCGATGAAAAAGTCCGAGGGAGAGCGGATTTTGTCGGAGCTGCGCGCCTCCGATCCCGGCCGGGTGGCGCTACTGGAGCGGATGAACGGCGCCATCGACGCCGCCGGCACCAGCCTGCGGGCGCTGCAGGAGATCCAGTTCCGGTTTCTGATGGCGGCCAGCGCAGCCGGCGTGGTCGAGCTGCGCGCCGATGCCGACGAGTTGCGCGCGCTGTTAAAACGTGGCGAGGAGGAATTGCGCGCGGCGATCCGTGCCTCGGCGCTGGCCGGCGCCGCCTTTACCTATCGGGACTTTTCCGATGCGGATCTTGCCGCCTATACCGAGGCGCTGGAGCAGCCGCAGATGCAAGAGGTCTACAGGCTTCTGAACGCCGTCCAGTATGAGATCATGGCAAACCGCTTCGAGGTGCTGGCCGCGCGCATGGCCGAGCTGCGGCCGGGCCAGGACATCTGAGCGATGCGCCTGATCTTTCAGGCCGTGTGGGCGATCCCGAATATCCTTTGTGCCGTTGCCGTTGCTGTGACGGTTGCGGGGGTAGGGGCCGCGCGCGCCGCCACCGATGTCACGGATCTGGTGCGGGTGCTGCGGATCGACGATCTGGCGCAGGCGCTGCACGAAGAGGGGCTGGCGCATGGCCAAAGCCTCGATGCGGATATGCTGGAAGGCCGGGGCGGGGCGCATTGGGCCGGGCAGGTGGCGCGGATTTACGGGGTCCGGCGGATCGCCACCGCGATACGCGAGGCGCTGGCCGAGGCGCTAGCCCCCGGGCAGTTGGCGGCCTGCATCGCCTTTTTCGACAGCCCGCTGGGCCAGGAGATCCTGTCACTCGAGCTTGCCGCGCGGGTGTCTATGCGCGATTCCGCGACCGAGGCGGCGGCGCGCGCCGCCTATCAGGATCTGCGGGGCGGCGACGACGCCCGCCTTGTCGCCGTGACCCGTTTCGTCGCGGTCAACGATCTGATCGAGCGCAATGTCGCCGGCGCCATGAGTGCGAATTTCCAGTTCCTGCGCGGGATGGCCGACGGCGAGATGCTGGGCCTCGACGAAGGCGGAATCCTGGACCAGGTCTGGAACGCAGAGAGCGAAACGCGGGACGAGACGGAAAGCTGGCTCTTCGCCTATCTGCTGATGGCCTACCGGCCGCTTGCCCCGGAGCAGTTGGAGCGGTACATCGCATTTTCCGAAAGCCCGGCGGGTCAGGCGCTGAACGCGGCGCTGTTCGCCGGGTTCGATGATCTCTACCAGGAGGTCTCGCTTGAGCTGGGCCAGCGCATCGCGGCGGCCATGAAAGCCAGCGATATCTGAGGGCCGAATCCGGTTGACACCCCGTGGCGATGGAGCCATAAGCGCGCATCCCGGCCCGTACCCTACGCGCCGGGTTTCGTTCTCATGACGCCCGCAGGGGCGCGCTGTCCGACGGTGGTTCCGGTTGAGATGCCGGCCCGCAACACCCCGCAGAGGGGGGCCACAGGACGCGGCAGAAAAAAGGAAAGACCCATGTTCGCGGTCCTCAAGACTGGCGGCAAGCAGTACAAGGTTCAGCCGGGCGACATGCTCCGTGTTGAGAAACTGGCTGCCGATGCCGGCGAGAAAATCCAATTCAACGATGTCCTGATGCTGGGTGGCGACAGCCCGGTCGTCGGCGCGCCCTTCATCGAAGGCGCCGCCGTGCAGGCCGAGGTGATCGACCAGATCAAGGGTGACAAGGTCATCCACTTCGTCAAGCGCCGCCGCAAGCATTCCAGCCAGCGGACCAAGGGCCACCGTCAGAAGCTGACGCTCGTCAAGATCACCGAGATCCTGACTGCGGGCGCAGACAAGACCGGTATCAAGGTCGCGACCGGCAAGGGCGATGCGCCTGCTGCCGCGCCTGCTGCTGCCAAATCCGCCGCACCGGCCGCTGCTGACGATCTGACGCAGATCACCGGCGTCGGTCCCGCTGCCGCCAAGAAACTGGCCGAGGCGGGCCTCACCAGTTTTGCTCAGGTCGCAGCCTTGTCTGAGGCCGACATTGCTGGTATCGACGCGGTCAAGATCAAGCCCGAGTGGGTTGAGCAGGCCAAAGATCTGGCCAAGGGCTAAGGAGACAGACGAATGGCACATAAGAAAGCTGGCGGTTCCTCCCGCAACGGGCGCGACTCCGCAGGTCGTCGCCTCGGCGTGAAACTCTATGGCGGTCAGGCCGTCATTCCCGGCAACATCATCGTGCGTCAGCGCGGCACCAAGTTCTGGCCGGGCCAGGGCGTTGGCATGGGCCGGGATCACACCATCTTTGCAACCGTTGACGGCGCCGTGAAGTTTCACAAGGGCCTCAAGGGGCGCACCTTCATTTCGGTCCTGCCGGTAGCGGAGGCCGCCGAGTAAGCCGTAACCTGACGGGTTGTAGACAACTGGGGGGATCGGCGAAACCGCCGGTCCCCTTTCACTTTTGGTCACGCCTCCGCGCCGCGACCCTTGCGGCGGGCAGGACGGCAAAACATATCGGTTTGGAGATTTGGCCGGGAAACCAGCCGGATAACCTGTGATGTTCGGAGGAGGAGCAGACAGATGATGCTGGATCAGATAACGACGCAGGATGTCATCAACGCGGGCCGGTTCGATCTGCGGCCGCTGCGGCGCTCGGACATGGGGCTGATCGAGCTTTATGCCGGCGACGAACGTGTTGCGCGCATGACCACGTCGATCCCGCACCCCTATCCTCCGGGGGCGGCCGAGGCCGTCGTCGCCCGCGCGCAGGATCCCGCCCGCGACGAGGATATCTGGGCCATCGACGGCACCAAATCCGGCGAGGGGGAACTGCTCGGACTGATCGGCCTGAAGAAGATGGACCGCAACCAGTCCGAAGTCGGGTACTGGGTGGCGCCGCTCTACTGGAACACCGGCATGGCCTCCGAGGCGGTTCAGGCGCTGATCGCGGCCAATCCGCTGGGCAATGCGACGATGTTCGCCAGCGTGTTCCAGGACAACCCGGCCTCGGCGCGGGTTCTGACTCACTGCGGTTTCGCTTATCTGGGCGATGCCGAAACCTATTCGGTGGCGCGCGACGCCACCGTCCCCACCTGGACCTATAGCCGAACACTCTGATTGTGGCGGTATGGTCCTTTGCGTTAGGGAACGCCCATGAAATTTCTCGATCTCGCAAAGGTCCATATCCGCTCCGGCGCCGGCGGTAATGGATGCATCAGCTTCCGGCGCGAAAAGTTCATCGAATACGGCGGTCCCGACGGCGGTGACGGCGGCAGCGGCGGCTCGGTCATCGCCGAGGCGGTCGAGGGGCTGAACACGCTCATCGACTTCCGCTATCAGCAGCATTTCTTTGCCAAGAACGGCCAGCCCGGCATGGGCCAGCAGCGCACCGGCAAGGATGGCGAGGACATCTTGCTGCGTGTGCCCGTGGGCACCGAAATTCTGGACGAGGACGAGGAGACGGTGATCGCCGATCTGTCCGAGGTCGGCGACCGGGTTGAACTGGCCCGCGGCGGCAACGGCGGCTGGGGCAACCTGCATTTCAAGACATCGACCAACCAGGCGCCGCGCCGATCCAATCCGGGGCAGGAGGGGGTCGAGCGCACGCTGTGGCTACGACTCAAGCTGATCGCCGATGCCGGGCTGCTCGGCCTGCCCAACGCGGGCAAGTCCACCTTTCTCGCGGCAACCTCGAACGCGCGGCCCAAGATCGCCGACTACCCCTTCACGACGTTGCACCCGAACCTGGGCGTGGTCGGTGTCGATGACGTGGAATTCGTCGTGGCCGATATTCCCGGCCTGATCGAGGGCGCCTCCGAGGGTCGGGGACTGGGCGATCTCTTCCTCGGCCATGTCGAACGCTGCTCGGTGCTGCTGCATCTGGTCGACGGCACCTCTCCGACGCTGGTCGAGGATTACGAGACCATCATCGGCGAACTGGAGGCCTATGGCGGCGCGCTGGCCGACAAGCCCCGCGTCACCGTGCTGAACAAGATCGACGCTCTCGACGACGAAGAACGCGCGCTGGCCCGGGAGATGCTGGAGGAGGCCGTGGGCGGCCCCGTCATGATGATGTCCGGCGTCAGCCGGGAGGGCGTCACCGAGGTTCTGCGGGCGCTGCGCACCAATATCGACGAGGACCGGCTGCGCCACAAACCCAGCCAGGAGGAAGAGCAGTGGCAACCCTGAGCACTGCGGGACGTGTCGTGGTCAAGATCGGCTCGGCCCTGCTGGTGGACCGGGTCAGCGGCGATCTGCGCCTCGACTGGCTGCATTCGCTGGCCGAGGATGTGGCCCTGCTCAAGGCCCGGGGCGCAGATGTGATCCTGGTCTCCTCCGGATCGATCGCGCTGGGGCGCGGGGTGCTGGGACTGCCGCGCGCCGACCTGCCGCTGGAGCAATCCCAGGCCGCGGCCGCCGTCGGCCAGATCCGCCTGGCCCGCGCCTATGAAGAGGCGCTGGCGCCCCACGGCATCACCACAGCGCAGGTTCTGGTGACGCTGGAGGACAGCACCGATCGACGCCGCTATCTCAACAGCCGGGCGACGATGGAAACGCTGCTGGGCCTGGGCGTGGTGCCCATCGTCAACGAGAACGACACCATCGCCACCGACGAGATCCGCTATGGCGACAACGACCGGCTGGCCGCGCAGGTGGCCGTTACGATCGGCGCCGACCAGCTGATCCTGCTTTCGGATGTGGACGGGTTCTATTCGGCCAACCCCAACGAGGACGCGACCGCCCGCCGCTACGACGTGATCGATGAGATCACGGCCGAAATCGAGGCAATGGCGGGCGATGCGGGATCGGGCCTGTCCAAGGGGGGGATGAAGACCAAGCTGATGGCGGCCAAGACCGCCACCGCCGCCGGCTGCGCCATGGCGATCACCGAAGGCTCGCGCATGAACCCGCTCAAAGGGCTGGAAGAGGGAGCGGCGGCCACCTGGTTCACCGCCCAGCTCGATCCGCATGCGGCGCGCAAGCGCTGGATCGCCGCGATGAAGCCGCGCGGCGAGATCGTGGTCGACGCCGGCGCCGCCCGTGCGCTCGCCAACGGCAAGAGCCTGCTGCCCGCCGGTGTGGCGCGGGTCGGAGGCACGTTCGGGCGCGGCGACCCGGTTGCGATCCTGGACGAGAGCGGCCACAAACTGGGCCAGGGCCTCAGCCGCTATACCGCGCTCGAGGCCGGGAAAATCCGCGGCCATCAGTCGGCCGAGATCGAACCGATCCTCGGCTATCCGGGCCGCGCCGCTTTGATCCATCGGGACGATATGGCACTCTGACCCCTCCTTTCACCGCAAATATCCCCGCCGGAGGCGTGAAATCCTCTGGCCCGCCCAAAGAACAAAGGCGCCGAGACATGAAAGACCTGGACAACATCCCCGCCCTGATGGCCGCGCTTGGCGCCCGTGCCAAAGTCGCCGCGGCAGAGCTGGCGTTCGCCTCGGCCGAGGCAAAGCGCGCGGCGCTGGAGGCGGCCGCCGATGCCGTCTGGGCACACCGGGCCGGGATCGTCGCCGCCAATGAAAAGGATCTCTCCTACGGTCAGGACAAGGGGCTTTCGCCGGCGATGATGGACCGGCTGATGCTGGACGAGGCGCGCATAAAGGGCATCGTCGACGGGCTGCGGGCGGTGGCGGCCCAGGACGATCCGGTCGGCGCGGTGATCGCCGAATGGGACATGCCCTCTGGCCTGCATATCCGGCGTGTGCGCACGCCGCTGGGGGTGATCGGGGTAATCTATGAGAGCCGCCCCAACGTGACCGCCGATGCCGGCGCACTCTGCCTGAAATCGGGCAACGCGGTCATCCTGCGCGGCGGCTCGGAAAGCTTTCACTCCTCCACCGCGATCCATGCCTGTCTGGTCGAGGGGCTGAAGGCGGCGGGGCTGCCCGAGGATGCGATCCAGCTGGTGCCCACCCGCGACCGCGCCGCGGTGTCCGAGCTGCTGACCATGACCGAATACGTCGATGTGATCGTGCCCCGCGGCGGCAAGGGGCTGGTCGGCCTGGTGCAGCGCGAGGCGCGGGTGCCGGTCTTTGCCCATCTGGAGGGGATCGTTCATATCTACATCGACAAAGCCGCCGATCTGGAAAAAACGCTCAAGGTGGTGCTGAACGCCAAGACCCGGCGCACCGGGATCTGCGGCGCCGCCGAATGCCTGCTGATCCACCGCGACGTGATCGAGACCATCGGCAAGCCGGTGATCGAGGCGCTCGTCAAGGCCGGGGTCGATGTCCATGCCGATGGCGCGCTGGCCGAGATCGCCGGCACCGCATTGGCCACCGAAGAGGATTGGGGGCGCGAATACCTCGACATGATCATCGCCGCCAAGCCGGTCGATGACATCGACGCGGCCATCGCCCATATCCGCCGCTATGGCTCAAACCACACCGATTGCATCCTCACCGAGGACGCGGCAGCCGTGGCGCGGTTCTTCGAGCGGTTGGACAGTGCCATCCTGATGCATAACGCCTCGACCCAGTTCGCCGACGGCGGCGAGTTCGGTATGGGGGCCGAGATCGGCATCGCCACCGGAAAGATGCACGCGCGCGGGCCGGTGGGTGCGGAACAGCTCACCAGTTTCAAATATCTGGTCACCGGCGACGGAACCGTGCGCGGCTGATCGCGCGGCCGAGCGCGCAATTGTCCTGGCGCGGGCATGGCCGGCGGCTCAGAACCTGAGGGTCAGCCCCTGCGCGTCATGTTCGCCGCCCAGCCTGCGCCCCATCTGCGTGGCCGCCTGCGGCAGCAGCGCGAACTGCACCCTGGCCGGGATCAGGGCGGCGGCGCGACTCGCCCCCTCCAGCCAGGCCCAGAGCGCCGGATCGACTGTCACCGGCTCGCCGCTGGCGGTGACAACCCAGGCGCCATCCTCTTCGATCACATGGGCCCTGCCGCCGCGCGGCAGCGCCGTCTCGCAACACAGCAGCGCCAGAAAGGCCAGCTTGACCAGGTTTCGCGGCTGGGCGCCCTCGGGGGTCCAGACAACCTGCATCCGGCCGTCGCGCCCGACCTCCTCCAGCAGGATGGCAATATCGGTGCCGCCGATGGCCTGATCGCCCGCCGCGCCGAAAGCGATGCGGAAAAACCGCAGCCGCGCGCTGGCGCTGGCGGCGCTCTGCGCGATCAATTCCTGCTCGGGGCCGGAGGTGCCGCCGGCCAGCTCCAGCAGCTCCATCCCGTTGACGATCGCCCCGACCGGGCCGATCAGGTCGTGGCAGATGCGCGACGCGATCAGCGCGCCTATGTCCGGCGCGTCATCCTGCGGGTTGACCTGTGAAGGATTCTCCATAAGGGAATACTGGCCCATGACTGATCTGAACTCCATACTCGAACCCGGAATGCTGGTGCGCCACCCCGATCACCCCGAATGGGGCCTCGGGCAGGTGCAGTCCAATGCCGGCGGCAAGATCACCGTGAATTTCCGCGAAACCGGCAAGGTCGTAATCGACGGGGCCCGTGTCGCGCTTGTCGTCGCCTTTGATGGGTGAAACAGGTTGATGAAATGTTAAGGCATTTCGCGCCTTCCGGCCGGTTGCGCGGATGGGCGCCGATGCGGTATCAGCGCGCAAATCCGTGCCCAACCAATGACAGCAGGAATGCCGATGCCTGACAGCGGGCCCGCCTTTTCCGTCAAGATCGCCGAGACCGAGGCGGAACTGCGCGCGGCGCAGGCCCTGCGCTATGACGTCTTCGTGCGCGAGTTGGGCGGCAGCGGCGAGATGGTCGATCACGACGCCGGGCTGGAGCGCGACCGCTTCGATCCGTTCTTCGATCACATGATCGTCTCCGATACCGCCACGGGGCAGGTGATCGGCGTCTACCGCCTGCTGCGCGACGACCAGGCGCGCGCCGCCGGGCAATTCTATTCCGAGGACGAATACGACCTGTCGGTGCTGAAGTCCTCGGGCCGTCGGCTGCTGGAGCTTGGGCGCTCCTGCCTGCACCCGGACTATCGCGGCGGCATGGCGATGTTTCATCTGTGGTCGGCGCTGGCCGGTTATGTGGAGCGGCACCGGATCGAGATCCTGTTCGGCGTGGCCAGCTTCCACGGCACCGACGTGGCGGCGCTGGCGCAGCCGCTCTCGATGCTGCACCACAACCATCTGGCCCCGCCCGACCTGCGGGTGCGGGCGCAGGCGGCGCATTTCCAGACCATGAATCTGGTGTCCGAGGATCGGCTCGATCGCCGTCGCGCAATGCTGGAGGTGCCGGCGCTGATCAAGGCCTATCTGCGGCTGGGCGGCTTCGTCGGCGAAGGGGCTTTTGTCGATCACGCGTTCAACACCACCGATGTCTGCCTTATCCTGGATACCGCGCGGATGAACGAGCGTCAGCGCCGCATCTACACCGGCGGCCGCGCGGCATGAGCGCCACCTGGGACAGCGACACGCCGCCCGGCCCCATCATGATCGGGCCGTTGGGGTGGCTACGGGTTCTGGGCCGGGGCGCGGCGCTGATCGGGCTGATCGCGGTGTGCCTGGCGCTGTTGCTGATGCTGCGGCTGATCGAGGTTCCGATCTGGGGGCAGGGGCGGCCGATCACCCCTTTCATCGTGCAATTCGTCTGCCGCAACGCCTTCCGGATCATGGGCATCGGGTTCTCCTCCCATGGCACACCGATGCAGGGCCCCGGCGCGGTGGTGGCAAACCACAGCTCCTGGCTGGACATTTTCTCGCTGAACGCGCGCAAGCGAATCTATTTCGTCTCCAAGGCCGAGGTGGCGAACTGGCCCGGTATCGGCCTTCTGGCGCGGGCCACCGGCACGGTTTTTATCGAACGCGACCCCAGGCAGGCCCGGGCGCAGACCGAGCTTTTCGCCGAACGGCTGGCGGCCGGGCATAAACTCCTGTTCTTTCCCGAGGGCACCTCGACCGATGGTCTGAGGGTGCTGCCGTTCAAATCCACGCTGTTCGGGGCCTTCTTCGCCGACCCGCTGCGCCCGACGCTGCGGGTCCAGCCGGTCAGCGTGATCTATCACGCCCCCACCGGTCAGCCGGCGCGATTCTATGGATGGTGGGGCGACATGGAATTCGGCCCGCACCTTCTGAAAACGCTAGCCGCGCCGCGTCAGGGGCGCGTCGAGGTGGTCTATCACAAGCCCCTGATCGTGGCCGCGTTTGGCAACCGCAAGGCGCTGGCGTCCACCGCCGAGGCGCTGGTGCGCGCCGGTCTCGAGGCCTACCTGCCCGAAGCAGAAGACTGATCCCTGCGAATTTTCTGGTCAGATCTTTCCGGATAACCTTACGATGGCTTGCATATTTCCCGGCGCAGATTCCCCTGCGGCACGGGTCCTTCCGGCCCGAGAAAATGATTATCCAAAAGGTACGTCTACATGCCGAAATTGACCAAGATTTCCGTCAGCCTGCCGAAAAAACCCACCAAGGCCGATGAAAAGGCCTTTGAAAAGATCCTCAAGGCATTGCAGGACGCACAGGCGAAAATCGGCGCCGCCCTGGATGCGATCGAGGCGGACGAGCCGCTGGTCCCCGACACGGCGGACAGGATCAAGAAACAGCGCGCGATCACCGAGCGCAGCCGCGCGGCAGAGCTGAAGGATCTGGAAAAGTCCAAAAAACGCGGTGAGCTGCACAGTAACCCGGCCAAGCTGGAGCGGCTGATCAAGGATCTGAACAGCGATATCTCCAAGATCAACGATATCGAGGGCAGCGTTCACAATGACCGCAACCTCCATTTCGGCAAGGAACTCGGCGCCATCGAGGACGAGATCACCCGTACACTGCCAAAGGGCGTCAGCGCGCAAAGCATTCTTTTGCCGGCGCTGTTGAAGAAATTCGAGACCCGCAACGGCAAGGCCGGCTGGAAGAACTTCTCGAAAGAGCGCAAGGCGCTGGTCGGGACATGCCGCGATCTGGGGGCAGAGCAGGCGCGGCGGAACGGCATCAGCGCGCTGGCCAATGACGCAGAGATGCGCAAGCTGAAGTACAACAAGCGCCAGAAGATCGTCGAGGACGGCCTGAAGGACAAGGGCGCAACCATCGCCTCGGTGCGCAAGGCGCTGGAGGACGCGCTGGACGATCAGGACAAGCCGGACAAGGCGCGGTGGGCCAGCTTTCTGGAACTGGGCGCAGGCGGCAGCTACACCCTGGCGCAGAGCGGCAGTTATCGCGGCAACAAGATCCATGTCACCATGAGCAGCGACTCCTGGACCTCGGACGCGAACGGCAAGGTGTCGATCGAAGGCAATTCCGTGAAGGGAATTTACGAAAAGCTGCTCAAGCAGAAGGGCGCGAAAGGCTGGAAGGAACTGCACGCAACGCTGGAGGTGCGGCTTCCCTGCGGCAAGAATCCGCATGTGTTCCTGTTCGCCGGAATTCCCGGCAACAATCAGGCCTGGCAGGAGCTTGCCGGTCAGACCGGGTGGACGCCGCAGGCGGTGGACGGCGTGCAAAAGGCGATGCGGGACGAGCTGGACAAGGTCGAGGCGCGGCTGCTGCGCAAGATCAAGGACGCCAAGGACAGCCACGGCGCCACGGTCTATTGACCGGTCTTTCCCACGGCCTTTCGCAAGGTCGGTTGCTTGGGGGTTGCGCCCTGTGGTCAAACCGTATATTTGCCGCGCCATTCAAACCCGCAGGTGGGGTTTGGGCCGATCGGGGGAGACATCCCTGACGGTCCGCCGGTTGGAGCATCCGCTTCTCTCACCCCCGCCGAGGCGTAAACCGGAAAAGGAATATACGCATGGCTCTTCCCGAGTTCACCATGCGCCAGCTGCTGGAAGCTGGCGTGCACTTCGGTCACCAGACGCAACGCTGGAACCCGCGCATGGGCCCCTATATCTATGGCGCGCGCAACGGCATCCACATCATGGACCTGACCCAGACTGTTCCGATGCTGGATCAGGCGCTGAGCGCGGTCCGCGACACCGTGGCCCGCGGCGGTCGCCTGCTGTTCGTTGGCACCAAGCGTCAGGCACAGCAGCCCGTCGCCGACGCCGCCGAACGTTCGGCCCAGTATTTCATGAACCACCGCTGGCTCGGCGGCACGCTGACCAACTGGAAAACCGTGTCCCAGTCGATCAACCGCCTCAAGCAGATCGACGAAGCCATGGAAGCCGGCGCCGAGGGCCTGACCAAGAAAGAGCGTCTGGGCATGGAACGTGACCAGATCAAACTGCAGGCCTCGCTGGGCGGCATTCGCGAAATGGGCGGCACCCCCGACATGCTGTTCGTCATCGACGTCAAGAAAGAGGCGCTGGCCGTCTCCGAGGCGAACAAGCTGGGCATCCCGGTCGTTGCCGTGGTCGATACCAACTGCTCCCCCGACGGCATCGACTATGTGATCCCGGGCAACGATGACGCGGCGCGCGCCATCTCGCTCTATTGCGATCTGGTCAGCCGCGCGGCGCTGGACGGCATGTCGGCACAGATGGGCGCCGCCGGTGTCGATCTGGGCGCGTTGGAAGAGGCCCCCGTGGAAGAGGTGATCGCGGAAGCGCCCGCCGCCGAGACCGCCCCGACCGAAGCCTGAGCCACTGTCACGGATTTGACATGCGGGGCGGGCTAAGACCCGCCCCGAGCAACCTTTGATTTGAGGAGAGCCAAGATATGGCAATCACAGCTGCACAGGTGAAAGAACTGCGCGACTCCACCGGCGCCGGCATGATGGACGCCAAGAAGGCGCTGACCGAAACCGACGGCGACATGGAGGCTGCGGTCGATTGGCTGCGCACCAAGGGTCTGGCCAAGGCCGCCAAGAAATCGGGCCGCACCGCCGCCGAGGGCCTGGTCGCCGTCGTCGTCGAGGGTGGCACCGGTGTCGCTGTCGAGGTGAACTCGGAAACCGACTTCGTCGCCAAGAATGCTGAATTCCAGTCGATGGTCGCCGGTATCGCCAAGGCGGCGCTGGGTGCGGATGACACCGAGTCGCTGAAAGCGGCCGATCTGGGCGGCAAGACCGTGGCCGACACCCTGACCGACAAGATCGCCACCATCGGCGAGAACATGTCGCTGCGCCGGATGACCAAGCTCGAAGGTGATACCATCGTTTCCTACGTGCACAACGCCGCGACCGACGGCATGGGCAAGATCGGCGTTCTGGTCGCGCTCAAGGGCGGTGACGAGGCATTCGGCAAGCAGGTCGCCATGCATATCGCCGCGGTGAACCCCGCCGCGCTGTCCGAGGTCGATCTGGATCCCGCCGTGGTCGAGAAGGAACGTCAGGTGCAGATGGACATCGCCCGCGAATCCGGCAAGCCGGAGCAGGTGATCGAAAAGATGATCATCGGCCGGATGAAGAAGTTCGTCGCGGAATCCACCCTGCTGAACCAGCAGTTCGTGATCAACCCGGACCTGACCGTGGGCGACGCCGCCAAAGAGGTCGGCGCCGAGATCACCGGCTTTGTACGCCTGGAAGTGGGCGAAGGCATCGAGGTGGAAAAGGAAGACTTTGCCGCCGAGGTGGCCAAGGCCGCACAGGGCTGATTCACCTCAATCGCCTGCTGGAAACCAATACGGAGCCGCGCATCGCGCGGCTCCGACTTGTTTGACGGCCCCTTGTAGATGGGGATGGCGGGGCCCCTCAAATTCTCCGGCTCGACAACGGACAAATACGAACCCGAACCGGACGGGTCAGAGAGCCTTGAAATCAGCAAGGATCAGTCCCCGAAGCTCCTAGGCCAAAGCCACCACTCACGGAACAGTGACACAATGCGATTTTTTGTGGCCGTCTGAAAAGTCATGTATTCCTTACCTTGGGTAAGTTGCCGTTTTCAGACTCGGCCCAAGGTCTTGCAGATTCGCTGTTTTTTAATCAGGCTTCGATCACGAACATCTGGTTGTGTAGCGCCGCTTTCATCACCGCCTGGGCCGTTGTCTCGACCGATAACGCCTCGCGCGCCAGGCGCAGATGTTTCTCGACCGTGGCAGGCGTCAGCCCCATCAGGACCGCGATATCCTGGGTGGTCTTGCCGTCGCCGACCCATTCGAGCGCCTCGCGCTGGCGTTTGGTCAGCGACCGGTTCGGCGCGACATGCGGCAGCGTCAGGATCTTCAGATGCGCGACGTTGTTCATCAACAGGATGTCGTCGCCATGGATGTTCCAGATCTCGTCGACGTCCGCCTGGCTCAGCCCCGGGCGCGCGCAGAGCGAGATCGCGCCTTTCGCCCGGACCGAAACCGAGTTGAAGCTGATCGTATAGCCGGCCGCGACCCCCATTCTCTGGTTGAATTCATAGACGGTCTGCTCCTCCGGCGTCATCGTCCGGTTGGCCATCATGTTGTTGATCATGCGCCAGCTTCCGGCCCCTTCGTGCTTTAACGCCCAATGTAGCATGGGGGCATGAAAATATAGGCCCTCATGCAGGAACCCGTCGACATATTCCTCGCTGTGATTGGTCAGGATGACAAAGTCTTCCGGATCGCCGAGCGACGTCTCGGTCCGATACCGGGTATACCCATAGATCAACCGATCAAACCCGTAGCGGGCCATTTCCTCGGTGTGGGCCGCCCACAGCAACTCGAGAGAGGTCGCGCGGGTGATGAACTTGAGGTAGTTCCGCATCGTCATGGCGGACCTCCTGCGGGCGCACCCGTATCGATGGACCGAAAGGCCGGCGTTAAAACGTTGGGCAAAACCGCCGCGTATCCGATGTACGCCGGACAGCTGCGCCCCAGATGGGGCGCGCACCGGATCCGGCCACGACAGACCTGATCAATAAACATGAAACTCATATCCCCATTAAAGTCATGAGTACATGTTCAAACCGGGCGCTGTCCAGACACTCTTTGTCTTTACGCCTTGTAATCAAAGCCTTGAATGGCCGTGATCAGCCGCCTTCGGCCTCAAAGACCGACAGACCCAGCCATTCGGCGACCAATGCGGGGCTGTCGCGGCCTTCGATCTCGATCGTCAGCTGCGTTTCGCGCAACAACTCGGTGTCCGACCGCTGGCGGATCGCCGTCAGGGTGAACCGTCCACGCAGCCGCGATCCGGCCGGGACGGGCGTGAGAAAGCGCAGCTTGTTGAAGCCATAGTTGATGCCCATGACCTGGCCTGGCATCGCCTGCATGCACTCATAGCTGAACTTGCTGGCCAGAGAGAGGGTCAGAAACCCATGCGCGATGGTGCCGCCAAACGGGGTTTCGGCTGCCGCGCGCGCCGGATCGATATGGATCCACTGGTGATCGTGGGTCACATCCGCAAAGGCGTCGATCATTTTCTGATCGACCGTGATCCAGTCCGACACCCCGATCTCGGTGCCGGTTTTGGCTTCAAGCTCGGCGCGGGCGGTTTCGATTGCGGTCATGCTGTGTCCTTTCCCTCTGTGGGATCCGGGCCGACCCGGACCATGCGTTTTCCCCGGTTTTCGCCGGCCAGCAGGCCGATCAGGGCGGCGGGGGTGTTTTCCAGCCCGTCGATCACGTCCTCGATCACCTTGATCTGTCCTTTGGCGACCCAGGTTCTCAGCGCGCGTTCTGCGGTGGCGTCCTGATGGGCGAAATCGGTGACGATGAAACCTTCCATCCGCAGCCGCTTGACCACCACCAGCCCCGGCAGGTTTCTCGGGCCACTGGCGGCGGCGCTGTCGTACTGGCTGATCGCGCCGCAACAGATGACCCGGCCGCGCTCGTTCATCGCGAAAAGCGCGGCCTCCAGAACCGCACCGCCGACATTGTCGAAATAGACATCGACGCCATCGGGGCAGGCTGCCCGCAGCGCCTTGAACATCTTCGGATCGCGGTAGTCGACGCAGGCATCGAACCCCAGTTCCCCGGTGACAAAGGCGCATTTTTCCGCACCCCCGGCAATTCCCACCACCCGGCAGCCCAACGCCCGGGCGATCTGCCCCACGTAGGCGCCGACCGCACCGGCGGCGGCAGAGACAAGAACAGTTTCTCCCGCAATCGGCCGGCCGACGCCGACAAGCCCGTGAAAGGCGGTCTTGCCGGCAATGCCGTAAACGCTCAGGTGATGGGTGAGGGGGCGGATGTCGGGCAGTTTCTGCACCTGTCGCGCCGGGACATTGGCGTAATCGGCCCAGACGCTCTCACCGGCGACCAGATCGCCCTTGGCAAGGTCCGGCGCGTTGCTCTCGACCACCTCGCAAAGCGCAAAGCAGGGCATCGCATCTCCGGCCCGTACCGGCGCGCGATAGGTCGCCCCCTGCATCCAGGCCCGCGCGGCGGCGTCGATCGAAATCAGGACGGTGCGCAGCATGACCTCTCCCGGCCCAGGGGGGACCAGGTCCACCTCGCGCACCGTGAAGTGATCCTGGCTCAGCGCCCCCTCCGGCAGACTCGCGACGGCGATCTCTCGCGTTTTCATCTCATCCTCCCTTCTGTTGTCCGATTGTGGCCTTTGGCCGGGTTGCGCCTGCCGCATCTGCGATTAGCTTGGCGCGCGACAATGACCCGGAGGCTCCGATGACCCGCGAATACCCCCAGCACGTCTACCGCCCGCCCGCAGGCGCCGCCGATATCCTGCTGATCCGCCATGGCGAGAGCATGCCGGCGCGCCCCGGCGAATCCTTTCCCATGAAGGACGGTCATGGCGATCCGGCGCTGCATGACAACGGCCTCGCCCAGGCCCGCGCGGTGGCCGAGCGGCTGCACCGGGAACCGATTTCGGCGATCTACGTGACCACGCTGCAGCGCACCCGTCAGACCGCCGCGCCGCTGGCCGAGCGGTTGGGGATGACCCCGCGCGTGGAGGCCGCCCTGCGCGAGGTGCATCTGGGCGATTGGGACGGCGGATTGTACAGAATCAAGGCCGCCGAGAACGACCCGGCCTTCCAGCGCGCCCGGGAAAATCGCGAATGGGGCGAGATCCCTGGGGCCGAGACCACCGCCACGCTGCACGCCCGGGTCCGTGACGGGCTGCTGCGCATCGCCGCGGCCCATCCCGATCAGCTGATCGCCGCCGTGGTCCACGGCGGTGTGATCGGCGCGGCCATGGCGATGGCCAGCCAGTCGGACGCCTTCGCCTTCAACGGTGCCGCCAACGGCTCGATCAGCCGGCTGGTGATCCAGGGCGACCTGATGACGGTGCGGGGCTTCAACGACTGCGCGCATCTGGGCTGACACCGGGCTCAGTCCAGCGTCAGGACGACCTTGCCCTTGGCCTTGCGCTCCTCCATCAGGCTCAGCGCCTCGGCGGCCTGCGCCAGCGGGAACCGGGCGCTGATCCGCGGCTTGATCCTGCCCTCGGCGTAGAGCCGGAACAGATCGGCCATGTTGCGTGCGTGTCCGTCGGGCTCGCGCGCGACGGCGGCGCCCCAGAACACGCCGACGATCTGGCTGCCCTTCAGCAGGGTCAGGTTCAGCGGGATCTTCGGAATGCCCGCCGGAAAGCCCACCACCAGATACCGCCCCTTCCAGGCCAGCGCCCGCAGCGCCGGTTCGGCGTAATCGCCGCCCACCGCGTCATAGACGACATCGACGCCGTTCGGCCCGGCCAACTCCTTGATCCCCGCCGACAGAGCCTTTTGCGCGTCGCGGTCCATCTCTCGCGGATAGATCAGGGTTTCGTCCGCGCCGATGTCGCGGCAGAACTGCGCCTTGTCCTCCGAGGACACGGCCGCGATCACCTTTGCGCCCGCTGCCTTGCCCAGCTCGATCGCGGCCGCGCCGACGCCGCCCGCCGCGCCCAGGATCAGCAGTGTTTCGCCCGGTTGAAGCTGCGCGCGGTCCTTCAGCGCGTGATGCGAGGTGCCGTAAGTGAAGACGAAGCAGGCCGCATCCTCATAGGGCATCGCATCGGGGATCTTCACCGCCTTTGCGGCCTCGGCGTTCACATGGGTGGCAAAGCCGCCATGCCCGGTCAGCGCCAGAACCCGGTCGCCGACGGCGAAACCGCTGACACCGTCGCCCACCGCCAGAACCTCGCCGGCGATCTCGCCGCCCGGCGCAAAGGGGCGCGGCGGCTTGAATTGATAGAGATCGCGGATCATCAGCGTATCGGGAAAGTTCAGACCCGCCGCATGCACCCGCACCAGCAGGTGACCTTTTTTCACCTCCGGGTCCGGCAGGTTTGTCAGTTCCAGCGTTTCGGGTCCGCCTGGTGCGGTACTGAGCATGGCTTTCATGAATTTTCCTCCCTTGTGCCGCGCCGTCAATGCCGGTCGCGGATTTGGTTCCGAGTCATCCTGTTGCAAATCAGTGTTGTCAATCGAAATTCAAAATGCAATTTTGCTGTGCGGAACATACCGCGCAACATGACGGGGGAGGCATGGTGCAGGACAAAGACGAGCTGGCGCAGTTTCGCGCCGATATTCGCGCATGGCTGGATCAGAACTGTCCGCAGGAAATGCGCGACGGTGCTGTCGGCGAGGATAGCATCTGCTGGGGCGGAAAGAACTGGAACTTTACGTCAGAGGCGCAGAAAACCTGGCTCGATCGCTGTGCGGCGGCCGGCTACACCGTGCCCACCTGGCCGCAAGAGTATGGCGGCGCCGGGCTGAACCGCGACCAGGAAAAGATCTTTCACGAAGAGATGGGGCGCATCAACGCGCGCCGTCCCCTTCAATCCTTCGGCATCTGGATGCTGGGTCCGGCGCTGCTCCACTTCGGCACCCATGAACAGAAACTGCATTATCTGCCGCCGATCGCGCGGGGCGAGATCCGCTGGTGCCAGGGCTATTCCGAACCGGGTGCGGGATCGGACCTGGCCAGCCTGCAGACAAAATGCGAGGATCGCGGCGATCACTGGCTGGTCAACGGGCAAAAGATCTGGACATCCTATGCCGACAAGGCCGACTGGATCTTTGCCCTGGTGCGCACCGACCGTGAGGCGCCGAAACACAGGGGCATCTCCTTTGTTCTGATCGACATGGAGGCCGAGGGTGTCTCGACCCGCCCGATCCGTCTGATCTCCGGAGCCTCGCCGTTCTGCGAAACCTTTTTCGACGATGTGAAGGTGCCGAAATCCTATGGCGCGGGGATTCCGGCGCAGGTCGGCGAGGTCAATCGCGGCTGGGACGTGGCCAAGTATCTGCTGACCCATGAACGCGAGATGATCTCCGGCTCGGCCATGCTGGCCGGCGGCGCCCGCTCGCTCGGCGCGATTCTGGCCGAGGGCGGGAATCTGGACGACCCGATCCTGCGCGCCGACGCGATGCGCGCCGAGGTCGACGACCTGGCCTTCGGCCTGACGCTGGAACGCTACAAGGACCAGTCCGAGGCGGGGCAGGGCACCGGCGACGCCTCGGCCATGCTGAAATACATGGGCACCGAACTGAACAAGACCCGGCAGGAACTGATCATGGCCGGCGCGGGTAGCGACGCGCTCGACTGGGCCGACGGGCGCGCGCCGCAGTGGTTGCGCAGCAAGGCGAACTCGATCGAGGGCGGCACGTCCGAGGTGATGCTCAGCATCCTTTCGCGCCGTGTGCTCGGACTGCCGGGGTAGGGACATGGCAAAACTGGTACGAACCGAAGAAGAGGTCATGCTGGCCGACGCCGCGCGCGGCTTTCTGGACGAGGCCGCCCCGGTGGGTAAACTGCGCGCGATGCGCGATGCCGGGCAGACCCACGATCCCGACCTCTGGCAGCAGATGGCCCGGATGGGCTGGGCCGGGGTCCTGGTGCCCGAAGAGGCGGGCGGCGCCGACATGGGGCATGCGGCCGCCAATGTGCTGGCCGGGGAAATGGGCCGGAGCCTCAGCGTCAGCCCGTTCCTCTCCACCGCCGTGATAGCGGCCACCGCGCTGCGCCAGGTGGCGGACGAGCGCGCCAAAACTGCGCTGGCCTCGATCGCCGGCGGCACGCGGACCTATGCGCTGGCAGTGGACGAGGGTGCCAAGCATGACCCCGAGGCGAGCCAGCTGCGCGCCGAGCGGGTCGGCAACGGCTTTCGCCTGACTGGCGGGAAACGCTTTGTCATTGATGGCGGATTTGCCGACCGGCTGCTGGTGCTGGCGCGCACCGACGCCGGGCTGACGCTGTTCGACATTCCGGCCGACCGCGCCGGAATCGCCCGGTCGGCGCAAAGGATGATCGACGGCCGCGACGCGGCGCAGATTGCCTTTCATGGCGTCGAGGCCACCGGCGACGACGTTTTGGGCCAGGTGGACGGCGCGATGAGCGTGCTCGTCCCCGCGCTGCGCGCCGGCCAGGCGGCGCTGGCGGCCGAGATGGCCGGGCTGGCCGCCGGGGCCTTTGGCATCACGGTCGAATACCTCAAGGAGCGCAAACAGTTCGGCGCGCCCATCGGCAGTTTTCAGGCGCTGCAACATCGCGCCGCGCATCTTTGGTGCGAATGCGAGGTGACCGCCTCGGCCATCCTGCACGCGGGCCGGGTGCTGGACGAAAGCCCCGGCGATGCCGGACTTGCCGTATCGCTGGCCAAGGCGCGCGCCACGCAGACCGCGCAGCTCGCGGTGCAGGAGGGGGTACAGATGCATGGCGGCAACGGCATGACCGACGCCTTCGACATGGGCTTTTACATGAAGCGCGCCCGTGTCGGTGCCGAATGGTTGGGCGACTATGGCTATCACGCGGGCGTCGTCGCCCGCCTGCGCGGATTCTGAAGGAGCGGACATGACACCCGAAACCCTGTTCAATCTCACTGGCAAGACCGCCCTGGTCACCGGCGGCGCAACCGGTATCGGCCGCATGGCAGCCGAGGGGCTGCTGCGCGCTGGCGCCCGCGTGCTGATCGCCAGCCGCAAGGGCGATGCCTGCGTGGCGGTGGCCGATGAGCTCAACGCGCTCGGCGCCCCCGGCACCGCCGAGGGGTTCGCCGGCGACGTCGGCAGCGAGGCGGGGATCGACGCCCTCGTGCAAGAGGTAAGAAAGCGCGCCGAATCCCTTGATATCCTTATGAACAATGCGGGGCGGACCTGGGGATCGCCGCTGGGGCAGTTCCCCTATGAGGCATGGGAAAAGGTGCTGGGCCTGAATGTGGCGGGTCCGTTCCATCTGACCCAGAAACTGCTGCCGATGCTGATTGCCTCGGGCACCGTCGACGACCCCGCGCGGGTGGTCAATGTGGGGTCGGTCATGGGCGAGGTACCGATGGGCGACGGCGCCTATAGCTATTCGGCCTCCAAGGCCGCCGTGATGCACCTGACCAAGATCCTCGCCAAGGAGCTTGCCGGTCAGGCGGTGACCGTCAACGCGCTGGCGCCGGGGCCCTTCGTGTCGAAGATGACCGCCTTCGCCACCGCGGATGAGGAAAAGCGTGAAAAGGTCGGCGCCGGTGTGCCGCTGGGCCGGGTCGGCCGCGACGAGGATATCGCGGGCTGCATGCTGTTCCTTTGCGGCCGCGGCGGCGCCTATGTGACCGGTGCGGTGATTCCGGTTTCCGGCGGGCTGAACGTGCAGATCGGCAATAACATTTTCGCGCCCGCCTTGGAGTGAGGCAGAGCAGGGGAGGATAGGCTTATGGATATTCGATTTGACGGGCGGGTCGCCATCGTCACCGGCGCGGGCGCCGGTCTGGGCCGCAGCCATGCCCTGGGGCTGGCCGCGCGCGGCGCCAGGGTGGTGATCAACGATCTGGGGGCCGCGACCGACGGCGAGGGCCGCTCGGCCAGCGCCGCCAGCGCCGTGGTGGACGAGATCCGCGCCGGCGGAGGCGAGGCGATCGCCCACGGCGCCGATGTGGCGGATGAGGCTGAGATCGCCGATATGGTCGACCAGACCATGACGCAATGGGGCCGCATCGACATTCTGGTCAACAACGCCGGCATCCTGCGCGACAAGACCTTTGCCAAGATGACGATGGACGATTTCCGCAAGGTGGTCGACGTGCACCTGATGGGCACCGCCACCTGCACCCACGCGGTCTGGCCGATCATGCGGGAACAGAAATACGGGCGCATCGTGCTGACCTCCTCCGCCTCCGGCCTTTACGGCAATTTCGGTCAGGCCAACTATGGCGCGGCCAAGGCGGCGATGATGGGGCTGATGAACGTGCTGCACCTTGAGGGCGCGCGCGACGATATCCGCGTCAACACGCTGGCGCCCACGGCAGCGACCCGCATGACCGAAAGCCTGATGCCGGAGGAGGCGCTGGCGCTGTTGCAGCCGGAGACCATCACCCCCGGCCTGCTCTATCTGGTCAGCGAAATCGCCCCCTCGCGCACCATCCTGGGTGCTGGCGCCGGCTGCTATGCGCTGACCCGCGTCTATGAAACCGAGGGCGTCCTGCTGGAGGGGGCGCAGAACACCCCCGAAGGCGTCGCCGCGCATATCGAGGCCATCGCGGATGAGACGGGCCGCAGGGAACTGACCGACGCCTTCCAGCAGACCCGCAAATACGCCCGCAAGGCCGCCGACGCCCGCGGTCTGACCCTGCCCTGGGGCGACTGAGGGCGCATGGCCGAACTATTGGTGATCCGCCATGCGCAGGCCTCCTTCGGCGCCGGGGACGCGGCCAGCTATGACCGGCTGAGCGATCTGGGCCACAAACAGGCCGAGGTGGCCGGCCGGGCGCTGCGCGAAACCGGCTGGGTGCCCGATCGGCTGATCACCGGCACGCTGACCCGGCAAAAGGAAACCCTGCGCTCGATGGGGTTCGATGCCGCGCCGCAAACCCACCCGGGCTGGAACGAATACGACTTCCACGACCTGCTGGACGCCCGTTTCGGCGGTGAGATGCCCGACCTGGTGCGCGAGGACCGCAAGACCCACTTCCGCACCCTGCGCGAGACCATCCTGGAGTGGCAGGCCGGCGGCCTTTCGGGCGCCAGGGAAAGCTGGTCGGATTTCACCGCGCGGGTCGAGGCCGCCCGCGCCTTTGCCACCGCCGAGCCGGTGGAACGGGTGCTGGTCATCAGCTCCGGCGGCGCCATCGGACAGCTTGTCGCCGCCAGTCTCGAGGCACCGCCGAAACAGATGATCGCGCTGAACCTTCAGATCAAGAACACCTCGATCACCCGCTTTGTCTTTTCAGGCAGCCGTTTTTTCCTGCATGAATTCAATACCACGCCGCATTTCGCGCCCCCCGGGGCCGCCGATCTTCTGACCTACAGCTGAGGATGACCGATGACGAACACGTCCCAGACACTCGACCTTGCCGCGGTGGACGCCTATCTGCGCGACAATCTGCCCGGTTATGAGGGGCCGCTGGAGGCGACGAAATTCGCCGTCGGCCAATCCAACCCCACCTTTCTGCTGACCACCCCC
Organism: Antarcticimicrobium luteum; assembly: GCF_004358185.1. Lineage (GTDB taxonomy): Bacteria > Pseudomonadota > Alphaproteobacteria > Rhodobacterales > Rhodobacteraceae > Antarcticimicrobium > Antarcticimicrobium luteum. The sequence goes on along the minus strand of NZ_SMUV01000069.1, from coordinate 162,580 downwards.
GCGCGAAAATACGTGCTGCGGCGCAAGCCGCCCGGGGTGCTGCTGAAATCGGCCCATGCGGTGGACCGCGAGTTTCGCGTGCAAAAGGCGCTGGAGGGCAGCAAGGTACCGGTCGCGCGGATGCATCTGCTGTGCGAGGACGACAGCGTCCTTGGCTCGGCCTTTTACGTGATGGATTTCCTCGACGGCCGCAATTTTGCCGACCCGACCATGCAGGGCGAGGACAATGCCACCCGCACCAGCGTCATCGACGAGATGAACCGTGTCCTGGCCGAGCTGCACATGGTCGATATAGACGCGGTGGGCCTTTCGGATTATGGCCCGCCGGGCAATTATTTCGAGCGTCAGGTCGGCCGCTGGTCGAAACAGTACCGCGCCTCGGAAACCGAGACGATCCCGGCGATGGACGAACTGATGCGGCGGCTGGCCGACGCGATCCCGCCCGAGGACGGTCAGCGCACGCTGGTGCATGGCGACTATCGCATCGACAACATGATGTTTGCCAGGGGCAGCACCGATTGCCTCGCCGTGCTGGACTGGGAGCTGTCGACCATCGGCCATCCCTATGCCGATCTGGCCGCCGTGATCATGCAATGGCAGATGCCGCCGGGGAACGAGGGGCGCGGGCTGGCCGGACTCGACCGCGCCGCCCTCGGCCTGCCCAGCGACGAGGAATTCATCGCCCGATACTGCGAACGCCGCGGACTGCCGGGGATCGACAATTTCGGCTTCTACCTGTCGTTCTGCTTCTTCCGCATGGCCGGGATCATCCAGGGGGTGCTGAAACGCGGGCTCGACGGCAATGCCTCGAACCCGGAGCGGGCCCGCAAACTGGGCGAATTCGTGCCGCAGTTCGCCGCGCACGGGCTGGCCGCGCTGGACAGGGGCTGAGCGCATGGACCTGATCCCCGAGGACGACAAGGACCGCAACTTCGTTACCGCGCTGGCGCGGGGGCTGGATGTCCTGCGCTGTTTTCGCCCCAACGAGGTGGAGCTGACAAACACCGACATTTCCGACCGCACCGGCCTGCCCAAGCCCACCGTGTCGCGGCTGACCCATACGCTGTGCCGGCTGGAATACCTGGTCGCCGACACGCGCACCGGCACCTACCGGCTGGGCGCGGGGGTGCTGCAACTCGGCTTCGGCGTCCTGGCGGGGATGGAGATCGGCGACCGCGCCGCCGAAGTTCTGCGCGACCTGCGCAACGGGCCAAATTCCTATATCACCGCCGCGCTGGGGGAACGGTTCCGCGACCAGGTGATCTATGTCGCCGTGCATTCCTCGCGCGAGGATGTGGCGCTGACCATGCATGTGGGCTCGCGCCTGCCGCTGTTTCGGTCGGCCATGGGGCGCGCCATTCTGGTCGCCATGTCCGAGGAGGAACGCGCGGCGGTGTTCCACTCGGCCCGGATCGAGGATCCCGACGGCGACGCCGACCGCTGCGCGCGGTTCGAAGCGGCGCGCGCGGAATATGAGGACAGGGGATTTTGCTCTGGCTACGGCGACTGGCGGCCGGACGTGAACGGGATCGCGGTTCCCGTGCTGTCCCTGAACCGGTCCCGGATCTACGGGTTGAACATCGGCGGTCCGTCTTTTCATGTGAAGCGGAAACAGCTTGAAACACATTACGCGCCTAGGCTGATCGAGGCAGCAAAGCAGCTCAGCTTGCGGGCGTGACACCCCGCGGTGGGGCGAGAATCAATGTATTTCAATGAAATCTTATTTTGCTGTGCGAAACCTGCGGGCGCGCCGGTTGATGTGGCCTGCCTGATCGCCACGACTCGTCCGGATTTTGACAGCGCTGATCCGCCATCACCAGAAGTCAAATTAAATCTTTTTAAAGCCAATGATTTACAGGAATTTCCTAAATCATAAAGTGAGATATTTCCGGGCTTTCAGGGTCAGGAAAAGGTCCCGCGGGGATGTGACGTCCGGTCGGTTTTTCCGAAGCTTGACTTTGAGTGGTGATGTGCAAGTCTTTTCCCAAGGTGCGGCCTGACACAGCAAGAAAAGCCGCATCTATATGGGAGGAGAAAAATGCGGAAATCCATCAAGTTCGGCCTTGGCGCCGCGCTTGCGCTGTCGCTTGGCGCCAGCGCGGCCTTGGCTGAGAACATCAAGATTGCCTTTATCGACCCGCTGTCGGGCCCGTTCGCGAGCACCGGCAGCAACGGTCTGAGCCAGTATGAGTTCGCGGCCGAAACTCTGGTCAACGAAAAGGGCGGGGTCCTGGGCGGTCAGAAATTCGAGATTGTGGCCTTTGACAACAAGATCAGCCCCAAGGAATCCCTGATCCAGCTTCAGGTCGCGATCGACCAGGGCATTCGCTATGTCGTCCAGGGGAATTCCTCGGGCGTGGCGCATGCACTCACGGAGGCGATCGAAAAGCATAACAAGCGCAATCCGGACAACCGGGTTCTGTATCTGAACTACTCGGCTGTTGATCCGGCGCTGACCAACGAGAACTGCAACTTCTGGCATTTCCGCTTCGACGCCAACGCCGACATCAAGATGGACGCGCTGACCGATGTGATCGCCCAGAATGACGCGATCAAGAAGGTCTATATCATCGGCCAGGACTACAGCTTCGGCAAGGCCGTCGCGTCCGCAGCCGTCAGCATGCTGGGCGAAAAACGTCCCGACATCGAGATCGTCGGCAACGAGCTGCACCCGATCGGCAAGGTGAAGGATTTCACCCCCTACGCGCGCAAGATCGTGTCCTCGGGCGCGGATGCGGTGATCACCGGCAACTGGGGCTCCGACATGCTGGGGCTGGGTAAATCGGTGCTGGAAAACGGCTTCACCGGCCCGATCTACACCTACTACGCCGCCGCCGACGGCATCACCGCGGCCTTTGGCGAAACCGGCAAGGGCTCGCTCCGTCTGGTGTCCGAGGGACCACTCAACCCGATCGCTTCGGACCGCGCGGCCGACTACGTGACCGCGTTCAAGGCCAAGTATCCCGATGGCAACGTCAGCCAGGCGCGGATCACCAACTTGATCGAGATGCTGGCCAAGGCGATCGATCAGGCCGGCACCGCCACCGATGTGGTCGCGGTGGGCAAGGCGCTGGAAGGCATGGAGATCGACAGCCTTTGGGGTGGTAAGATCCTGATGCGTCCGCAGGACCACCAGGCGATCCAGAACGTGCATGTCTTTGCCCATACCGACGAGGGCGTGCAGTTCGACTATGACAACTCCGGTTATGGCATGGTCGTGGAAAACTCGGTCGAGATGGCCTCGGCCGACAGTGAAACCACCTGCAAGATGAAGCGGCCGTAGCCGCATTCCCGCTGCGGCCCGCGCGATCGGTGCGGGCCGCACGTCAGGTTTCAATCAGAATAAACGCAAACCTTTTCAGCAGGGGGAAAGGGTATGGACCTTATACTCGTCAATCTGATCGACGGGCTGGTTACCGGGTTGCTTCTTTTCATGTTGTCGGCGGGACTGACCCTCATCTTTTCGATGATGGGCGTGCTCAATTTCGCCCATGCCAGCTTTTACATGCTGGGGGCCTATTTCGCCTATCAGGTCAGCCTGTTCCTGGGCTTCTGGATGGGGCTGCTGGTCGCGCCGGTCATCGTCGGCATTCTCGGCGCCGGGGTCGAGCGATACGGGCTCAGACGTGTCCACCAATACGGGCATGTGCCGGAGCTGATCTTTACCTTCGGGCTGGCGCTGCTGATCGAAGAGGTCGTGCAGTTCATCTGGGGCAAGGATCAGATGCCCTATGCGGTCCCCGAGATCCTGCAATTCACCGCCTTTTCCATCGCCGGAAATTCGATCCCTGCCTACAAGATTTTCATGATCTTCATCTCGGTGGCGATCTTTATCACACTGCTCTACGTGCTGACGCGCACGCGCGTCGGAATGATCATCCAGGCCGCGCTGAGCTACCCGCGCACGGTCGAGGCGCTGGGGCATAACGTGCCGCTGGTCTTCATGGGCGTTTTCGGCGTCGGTACCGCGCTGGCCGGGGTCGCCGGCGTGATCGCCGGACCTGTGCTGGCCACCTTCCCGGGCATGGCGGTGGTGCTGGGCTCCATCGTCTTCGTGACCATCGTGATCGGCGGGCTCGGATCGCTCTGGGGCGCTCTGGTGGCCTCGCTGCTGATCGGATGGATCACAACCTTCGCCAAATCCTACAACGTGCGGATGGAGGATATCCTGACCGGCCTGGGGGTCCAGAAACCCGTCGACATGAGCGAAAGCCTGATCCGCGATCTCTGGACCATCACCTCGCCGCAGATTGCCGATATCCTGCCCTATCTTCTGATGGTGCTGATCCTTGTCTTCCGCCCTTACGGCCTGTTCGGAAAGCGTGACGCATGACCACACAGTCCCTTACCCGTCCTCCGCTGGTGACCCTTTCGGGCGCGCTGCCTTGGGTGATCGCCACGCTTTTCCTGCTGGCAATGCCGCAGATCTTCACCTCGAACAGCGCGCTGACGATCATGAACCAGATGGCGATCACCATCGTCTTCGCGCTGGCCTACAACATGCTGCTGGGGCAGGGGGGAATGCTCTCCTTCGGCCATGCGGTCTATATGGGCATGGGCGGCTTCATGTGCGTCCACGTCATGAACTATGTCGAGGACTACTCGCTACCGATCCCGCTGCCGGTTCTGCCGGTGTTCGGCGGGCTGTTCGGCATGGGCGTGGCGCTGATCGTCGGCTCCTTTTCCACCCGCAAGGCCGGTACCGTCTTTGCCATGATCTCGCTCGGCGTCGGGGAGCTGATTGCCGCCTGCTCGGTCATCGTCGTCGCCTTCTTCGGCGGCGAAGAGGGGGTCAGCGGCGACCGCACCTATGGGCTGCCGGTCTTCGGGACCGAGTTTCTGCACCAGATCGAGATCTACTATCTCACCGTCTTCTGGCTCGTGCTCTCGGCGCTGCTGATGTACCTGTTCTCGCGCACGCCGATCGGGCGCATGGCCAACGCGGTGCGCGACAATCCCGAACGGGCCGAGTTTCTGGGCTATTCGGCGCGCTGGGTGCGGTTCTATTCCTTTGTCGCATCGGGCTTCTTCGCGGGCATCGCCGGCGGTCTCTTCGCCATCAACTATGAAATCCTGACCGAAGAGAACCTCAATCTGGCGACCTCGGGATCGATCCTGCTGGTGACCTTCCTCGGCGGGGTGGGGTTCTTTTTCGGCCCGATCATCGGCGCCATCGTCTTTACGCTGCTCCAGACCGTCCTCAGCCTTCAAACCGAGATCTGGCAGCTCTATCTCGGGATTCTGTTCCTGGCCACGGTGATGTATTTCCCCGGTGGGCTGGCCGGCGTCTTGATGATGCATGCGCTGCCGATCCGCCTGGGCAAGGCGGGGTTGCTGGTGGTGCCCTACCTCAGGACGCTGCTGCCGGCCGCGTTGTGCATTTTGGGGCTGGCCGGGGCGCTGGAGATCCTCTTCCACATCCGCCACGCTGCCCTGGGCGACAGCGAGATGACCCTGTTCTGGGTGACCTTTGACAGTCACGCACCGCTGCCCCTGATTGCCGCGATCGTCGCGGTGGCGGTCGGCTTCTGGCTGGCGCGCCGCTCCGCGCCGGAGCTGGCAGAGGCATGGCACAAAGCGAATACACCCGATGGAGGCGCCGCATGACCGCGACATCAGCACCCAGACCGCCGGCGCTGGAGATCAGCGGTCTGCAAAAAAGCTTCGGCAAGGCCCAGATCATCCGCGGCGTCGATCTGTCCATCGGCGCCGGCGAACGCCACGCCATCATCGGCCCCAACGGCGCCGGGAAATCCACCCTGTTCAACCTGATCACCGGCCGCTTCCCACCCAGTGCGGGCGCCGTGCGGCTGCATGGGCAGGAAATCAACGGCAGGGCACCGTTCCAGATCAACCGCATGGGGCTGTCGCGCTCGTTCCAGATCACCAACATCTTCCCGAGGATGACGGTGTTCGAGAATGTGCGCTGCTCGCTGCTGTGGTCGCAGGGCTATCGCTATTCGTTCTGGAACATGGTCAACCGCTCGCGCGATCTGACCGCCGGCGCCGATGAAATCCTCGAGCAGATCAACCTGACCGCGCGGCGCGACCTGCCGGCCGGGGTGCTCTCCTATGCCGAGCAGCGCGCGCTGGAGATCGGCATCACCATCGCCGGCGGCGCCAATGTCATCATGCTCGACGAGCCGACCGCCGGCATGAGCCATTCGGAGACCGACTATATCGTCGATCTGATCCGCAAGGTGACCGAGAACAAGACGCTGATCATGGTCGAGCACGACATGGGGGTGGTGTTCGGCCTCGCCGACCGCATCTCGGTTCTGGTCTATGGCGAGATCATCGCCACCGGCCATCCCGAAGAGGTGCGGTCCAACCCCAAGGTACAAGAGGCCTATCTGGGCGCGGCGCTGGAGGCAGAGCATTGAACATGCTGGACGTAACCGATCTTCATGCCTTCTACGGCAAATCGCACATCCTTCAGGGCGTCAACATGCAGATCGCCGAAGGCGAGATCGTGGCGCTGTTGGGGCGCAACGGGGTGGGGCGCTCGACCACCTGCAAGGCCATCATGGGCGAGGTCGAGCCAAAGGGCTCGGTCCGCTTCAAGGGGCAGGAGGTCGCGGGCAGGAAAGCCTATGAGATCGCCAATCTCGGAATCGGTTACGTGCCCGAGAACCGCGACATCTTTCCCGGGCTCACCACCCGGCAAAATCTGATCCTCGGCCTGAAACCGGGCCAGAAGGACGGGCAGGGACGCTGGGCGATGCAGGACATGTTCAACATGTTCGAAAACCTCGGCAACCGCGCCGATGTCGAGGCCTCGGTGCTCTCGGGCGGTGAACAGCAGATGCTGACCATGTGCCGCACGCTGATGGGCGATCCCGATCTGGTGATGATCGACGAGCCGACCGAGGGGCTGTCGCCGCAGATGGTGCAAAAGGTGGCCGGCCTGCTGCAGGAGATTGCCCGCCGCGGCATCGCCACGCTGCTGGTCGAACAGAAACTCGCCATCGCCATGGATATCGCCCACCGCGTCTATGTGATGGGCCATGGCAAGGTGGTGTTCGAGGGCACCCCGGAGGAGCTGCGCCAGCGCGAGGATGTGCGCAAGGAATGGCTGGAGGTCTGAGGCGCGCGCGCGTCACACCAACGGCGGGCCGCACCTCCGGTCCGCCGTTCTCTGTTCCCGTTTGTTTTTCAGATCCGCAGTGTCCCGGGCGAGCCTCCGGCGGAGGCGGGGGCAGCGCCCCCGTTTCGCCGGGCTTGCGCCCGCGGCGGGGCCGCCGCCCTGGTCCGGCCTCAGAGGCTGCGCGCCTTTTGCAGCGCCGGACGCGCCAGCAGCCGGTCGGCATAGGCATCGAGGTTCGGCTTGTCGGAAAAGTCGATCTTCAGCATGTCGCGGGACACGGTGACGGAATGGCCGGTCATGATGTCGGCGGCGGTGAAATCGCCGGCAAGAAAGCTCCGCCCCTCCATATGGTGCTCCACCGCCATCAGCATCTGGTTCAGCAGCTTGGTCGCGCGCTTGACGTTCAACTCGGTCCGCCGTTCGGGCGGCAGCAGGACGGTTTCAACCACCAGCGTGTTGACGGGCGGCATGATCATGCCCTCGCAAAAGTGGAGCCATTGCAGGTAGGTGGCAAATTCCTGCGTTCCGACAGCGGGTTGCAGCCGGCCGTTGCCGTAAAGGGCGAGGATGTATTGCACGATGGCGCCGGATTCGAAAATGCGTATATCGCCATCCTCCAGAACCGGAACCCGGCCCATCGGGTGGATCTTCAGGTACTCCGGCGCGCGCATCCCGGGGCTGCCCAGCTCGAATTTCTCGATCTCGTACTCCAGCCCCAGTTCCTCCAGCAACCAGGCGACGCGGACCGCTCGGGTGTTCTGGGCGTAGTAAAGTTTCATGACGCTCCTCCGGAAATGTGAAATTGACCTCATGCGGTCTTTGTGGAACGGTAACTTCGGATTTTGAAGCGTGTCAATACAGCGGCGATGTGGGGGGCGACATGGGACGGGCCGATCTTGCCAAATCCAGTTGTCCGGTGTCGCGCGCGATCGAGCGGCTGGGCGACCCCTGGGTGCTGATGATCCTGCGCGAGGCCTTTCTCGGGGTGCGACGGTTTGACGATTTCCAGCTGCAAACAGGGGCGTCTCCGCATTTGCTCAGCCAGAGGCTGAAGCGACTCTGCGCCGATGGCATCCTGCAGCGGCGGGCCTACAGCACGCATCCGCCGCGCTATGAATACCTGCTGACGCAGCAGGGCCGCGATCTGTGGCCGCTGATCATGGCACTGCGCACCTGGGGGCAGACATGGCTCGGCGGCAGCTCGGTCACGCTGACGCACCGGGGCTGCGGCAGGCGGATCGACCCGGTGATGGCCTGCCCGGAGTGCGGCGAGGCCTTGACCGCGCGGGACGTGGTGGCAGAGATCAGCGACGACTTCAGACAGGAACGCAAACGCCGCAAGGGCAAGGGAGGCACGGAATGACCGTATCGGAGCAGGTGGGCCAAAAGGACTATGGCGACGGGATCGTCGGGATCGAGTTGCGCCGTGCGCCGGTCAACGCGCTGAGCCCGGATTTCCTGATGGGATTTGCCGGGCTGCTGCACCAGCTGGAACAGGACGAGGCGGTGCGCGCGGTGGTTCTGACAAGCCCGTTCAAGGTGTTCTCGGCCGGACTTGACCTGAAACAGGCGCAGGGTTTTGACCTGGACCAGCAGCACGCCATCGTCGAGGCGCTGAACGTTGGGTTCCTCGCTCTCTTCGCCTTTGCCAAGCCGGTGGTCGCCGCCGTGACCGGCCCGGCGATCGCCGGCGGGCTGTTCTTCGTTCTGGGCAGCGACATCCGCGTCGCCGGTCCGCGGGCCAGCTTTGGCCTGGCCGAGGTGCGGGTGGGCGCCGATTTCCCCGCCGGCCCGATGGAGATCGCCCGCGCCACCCTGACCCCCGATACGCTGCGCCGGCTGATGCTGACGGGACAGCCGATGGACGCGAAGCAGGCGCAGGCGGCGGGCATCGTCGATCTGCTCGAGGCGGACGCGGGCATCGTGCTGGATCGCGCCCTGGCCGAGGCGCGGGCGCTGGCCGAGTTGCCGTCGATCGCCTATGCCTCGGTCAAGCGGCAGATCCGGCAACCGGCAATTGATGCCATCAAATCGGCGATCGCGGCCGGCGCCAACGCGCCCGAGGGCGGCTGGTTCAACACCCAGACGCGCCAGGCGATGGCCCGGATGATCGGCGCCGGCTGAACGTCGTTGCGTCAGGCCGCGCCGGGGGTGTACCGGCGGCTCGACATTCGTACGAAATCGCGGGAAAACTATACAAAACCGGGCGCCGCTGGCGGCCAGATGGGGGAGGGAGCGCAGCAGATGAAGACCGCAAATCCGCAGGATCGGGGCCTGGATCCGGACCGCCTCGGCCGCATTGCCGACTGGATGGACCGCTACGTTGACGCACGGAAATATCCTGGCAGCTCCGTCCTGATCGCGCGCGGCGGCGAAAAGGTGTATTTCAACGCCGCCGGGTCGCGCAATCTCGAGGCCGGACTGCCTTTTACCCGTGACACGGTGGTGCGAATTTATTCGATGACCAAGCCGATCACCTCGGTCGCACTGATGATTCTGGCCGAACAGGGGCTGTTTCACCTCGAGGCGCCGGTGTCGGAGTTCATCCCGGCGTTTTCCGACATGCGGGCGTTGATCCCGGGGGCCGAACGGATCGACCAGGTGGAGCCGTGCGCGACGCCGACGCTGCACCAGCTCATGACCCATACCAGCGGTCTCAGCTATCCGTTCAACCCCGGCGTGCTGGCCAGGGCGATGGATGAACAGGAGATGCTGTTCAAACCGAACCAGGGGAATCTCGCGGCCATGGCGGACAAGGTCGCGGCGCTGCCGCTGGCGTTCAAGCCGGGCACCCGCTGGGAATATTCGGTGGGCATCGACATTCTGGGCCGGGTGGTCGAGGCGGTCTCGGGCCGGTCGCTGGCCGATTTTTTCGCCGAAGAGATCCTTGAGCCGCTGGGCATGAGCGAAACCGCGTTTTCGGTGCCGACGGGCGTCGGCGACCGGTTTGCCTCGCTCTACACGCCGCTGGCGGGGGATGCGATGGCGCTGAACGCGGCCAAGCCGGGCGGCGACACGCTGCGGCTGACCGACAGGGCGGGATCCTCGCCATTTGAACAGGCCAGCCTGTATTCGGGCGGCGGCGGGTTGGTCGGCACCATCGACGATTACATGAAATTTGCAGAGATGCTGCGCCGGGGCGGGGTCTGCGACGGCGGACGTCTGCTCAGCCCGGCGACACTGGATTTCATGATGCGCAACCATTTGCCGGGCGACATCGCCTCGATGGGGCCGCTGAGTTTTGCCGAGCAGCCGATGGAGGGCATGGGCTTTGGCCTGGGCGGCGCCGTCGTGCTTGATCCGGGTCGGGCCAGATGCCCCGGAAATACAGGCGATTTCAGCTGGGGCGGCATGGCCTCGACCTTTTTCTGGATCGACCGGGTGCTGGATATGAGCGTCGTGTTCTTTACCCAGCTCGCACCGTCGAGTTCCTATCCCAGCCGCGCCGAACTGAAGGCGCTTGTTCACGGAGCAGTCTTGTCATGAGCGCAGAGCGCCCCATCCTCTGGACCCCGAGCAAAGAGCGCGCCGACGCCAGCCGCATGGCCGAATTCATGCGCTGGCTGGCCGACAACCGCGGCCAGCGCTTTGACGATTACAACGCGCTTTGGGAGTGGAGCGTGACCGACCTGGACGCGTTCTGGTCGGCGATATGGGACTTTTTCGACATTCCCGCCTCGGTACGCTGCGGCACCATGCTGGCCGAGCGCCGGATGCCCGGCGCCGTCTGGTGCCCCGGGGGGCGGATGAACTATGCCGAGACCATCCTGAAGCCGGCACAAACCCGCCCGCAGGAAGAGGCGGTGGTGGTGCGGTCCGAGACCTTCGGCGACAGCCGGCTGACCTGGGCGGAGCTCTCGGCGCAGGTGGCCAGCGTCGCCGCGCGGTTCCGCGCTATAGGCGTGGGGCAGGGCGACCGGGTGGTCGCCATCCTGCCCAACACCGAAACCGCACTGATCGCCTGTCTTGCCACCGCCAGCATCGGCGCGATCTGGTCGCTCTGCGCCCCCGACATGGGCCATGTGGCGATCCTCGACCGGTTCCGCCAGATCGAACCCAAGCTGCTGATCGCGCAGGACGGTTATGTGCACGCGGGCAAGACCATCGACCGCCGTGCCGTGCTCGACACCATCCTGGGCGGGCTGCCGACGCTGGAGCACCGGGTGATGGTGCCGGTGGTGGGCGATCTGCCCGGCGGGGCGGTGGCCTGGTCGGATCTGACCGGCGACGCGGCCGAGCCGGAGTTCGCCCAGGTGCCCTTCGACCATCCGCTCTGGATCGTCTATTCCTCGGGCACCACCGGCAACCCCAAGCCCATCGTGCATGGCCATGGCGGTATCATCCTTGAGGGGTGCAAGCAGTCGCTGCATCAGGATCTGCGGGCGGGCGACCGGTTCTGCTGGCTGACCTCCTCGGGGTGGATCATGTGGAACGCCCAGTTCACCGCGCTGGGGCAGGGGGCGACGCTGGCGTTGTTCGACGCCGCCCCGAACCACCCGGACATGATGGCGCTGTGGCGTTTTGCAGCCGAGGAAAAGTTCACCTATCTCGGCGTCGGCGCGGCCTATGTCACCGTCTGCATTAAGGCCGGCATCCGGCCCCGCGACGAGGTTGATCTAAGCGCGCTGAAATCGCTGGGCACCACCGGCTCGCCGCTGACCTCGGATGGCTACGACTGGATCTACGACGCGGTGGACCGCGACATCTGGCTGGCACCGATCTCGGGCGGCACCGATCTGGCCGGGGCCTTTGTCTGCGGCAACCCGATGCTGCCGGTGCGCGCCGGCGAGATGCAGTGCCGCGCGCTTGGCAATGCTGTGCGCGCCTATGACGATATGGGCAATGAGCTGTTCGGCGAGGTCGGCGAGCTGGTCTGCACCGAGCCGCTGCCCTCGATGCCGCTCTATTTCTGGGGCGACGAGGATGGCACGCGTTTACATGAGAGCTATTTCGACACCTATCCGGGCATCTGGCGCCACGGCGACTGGATCGAGATCACGCCCGAGGGCGGATCGGTTATCTATGGCCGGTCGGACGCCACCATCAACCGCAAGGGGCTGCGCCTCGGCTCGTCCGAGATCTATCAGGCGGTCGAGGGGTTGGAGGAGGTGATGGATTCGCTGGTGGTGGATCTGGAATTCCTCGGCCGTGACAGCTTCATGCCGCTGTTCGTGGTGCTGGCGCCGGGGCTGACGCTGGACGAGGCGCTGAAGGAAAAGATCAACGGTGCGATCCGCGCCTCGGTCTCGGCCCGGTTCGTCCCGAACCAGATCGTCCAGGTCCCGCAGGTGCCGCGCACCCTTTCGGGGAAAAAGCTTGAGGTGCCGGTCAAGAAACTGCTGCTGGGCTCCGATCCCGAAACTGTGGTGAACCGCGACTCGATGGCCAACCCGGACAGTTTCGACACCTTCATCGCCTATGCCGCCGCGCGCGGCTGACCCCCCCCGAAAGGATCGACCATGACCGATGTCGCCGCCGAACTGCTGAGCCTGCTGGATATCGAACAGCTGGAGGTCGATCTGTTCCGCGGCATCGGCGCGGGCGGAGAGACCAGCAAGCGGATCTATGGCGGCCAAGTGATCGCCCAGGCGCTGGCGGCCGCCTACGGCACCGTGCCGGATCGCCTGTGCCATTCGTTGCATGCCTATTTCATCCGCCCCGGCGATCCGTCGATTCCGGTGATCTATCAGGTCGACCGCGCCCGCGACGGCGGCAGCTTTACCACCCGGCGGGTGGTGGCGATCCAGCACGGCAAGCAGATCCTGAACATGTCCGCCTCGTTCCATGTCGAGGAGGAGGGCTGGGATTATCAGCACGTGATGCCCGAGGTTCCCGGGCCGGAGGGTCTGCTCAACCGCGAAGAGCTGCGCGACCGCTGGGCACCGCATGTGCCCGAGCATTTGCGCCGCGATTTCCTGCGCCCGCGCCCGATCGAGATCCGCGAGGTGGCGCCGCGCGATCTGGTCGATCCGAAACCGGAAAGCGACATCAACCACCTGTGGTTCCGGATGGAGGCGGCGGCGGGGGCCAGTCCGCAGCTGCAGCATATCCTGCTGGCCTATGCCTCGGACATGAACCTTCTGGGATCGTCGCTGCGGCCGCACGGGCTGACCTGGTTCACCGGCGAGGTGATGACGGCGAGCCTGGATCATTCCATGTGGTTCCACGGGCCGCTGGCCTTCGAGGACTGGCATCTTTACAGCATGGACGCGCCGTTCACAGGCGGCGCGCGCGGCTTCAACCGTGGCAAGATCTATGCCCGCGACGGCCGGCTGGTCGCCAGCACCGCGCAGGAGGGGCTGGTGCGCCCCTACAAGCGGAAATGAGCGGCCCGGCAAACTCCTGGGTGCCGGGGATGGAACTACGCGACGACTGGCTGGCGCAGGTCCGCGAAGAGATCGTCGATCCCGACCGCGAGATCGTCGATCCGCATCACCACCTGTGGCAACGTGGCGGCGCGGTCTATGAGTTGGACCAGTTCCGCCGCGATGCCGGGTCCGGGCACCGGGTCGTGCAAAGCGTCTATATCGAATGCCGCTCCTACTACGATACCGTAACCGAGGAGCGGTTCCGCCCGGTCGGCGAGACGCGGGCGGTCGCGGAGATGGCGCGCCAGACCGCCGCCGATCCGGCGCGGATTTCCGGGATCATCGCCTTTGCCGATCTGCGCGACCCCAAGCTTGACGCGGTTCTCGACGCGCATCTTGAGGCCGGGCAGGGGCTGGTGAAGGGGGTGCGGCAGTCCGGCGCCTGCGATCCGGAACCCGACAAGCTGGCGATCCCCGGGCGCGGTGCGCCGGGGCTCTATGCCGATCCTGATTTCCGCCGAGGTCTGGCGCGGCTGGGCGAGCGCGGGCTGACCTATGACACCTGGCATTATCACCATCAGGCGGACGATTTCCTCGACCTTGCCCGCGCGGCGCCGGGCACCACGATGATCCTCGATCATTTCGGCACGCCGCTGGGGGTCGGACGGTTCGCCGGTCAGCGCGAGCGGATCTTTGCGCAATGGCAGCGGGACATGGAGGCGCTGGCGAAATGCCCCAATGTGGTGGCCAAGCTGGGCGGGCTGGCGATGCCCGACAACGGCTGGGGATGGCACCGCGCCGAACGGCCGCCGTCGTCGGATGAATTCGCAACCGCGCAAGGCCCATGGTACCGCCACATGATCGAGTGTTTCGGCCCCGAGCGCTGCATGTTCGAGAGCAATTTTCCAGTGGACCGCACCGGCATCAGCTATCCGGTGCTGTGGAACGCCTTCAAGAAGATCGCCGCGGGCTATGATGAGGTGGCGCGCGATGCCCTGTTCGCGGGCACCGCGCGACGGGTTTACCGCTTGCCGGCCACGTCGCCGCCGAACTGACGGTTCAGCTTGCGCATGCCGCCGATCCAGCGGTCGTAGTCGGCCGTCTTCATCCGCATGTACTCCAGCACCTGCGGATGCGGCAGCACAAGGAATGTTTCCTCCTCGATGGCGCGCAGACAGGCCTCGGCCACCGGTTCGGGCTCCAGCATCCCGTCCAGCGCCGCGACGCCCTCCTCATGGCCCCGCGTCATCTCCGAGCGCACCGCCTGCGGGCACAGCACTGAGACCTTGATGCCCTGATCGCCATAGGTCAGCGCCAGCCATTCCGCGAGGCCGACGGCGGCGTGTTTGGTCACCCCATAGGGGGCCGACCCGACCTGATTCAGAAGCCCCGCCGCCGAGGCGGTGTTGAGCAGGTAGCCGCCGCCGCGTTCGGTCATCCGCGGCACCATATGGCGCGCCGCCCAGACATGGGACATCACGTTGACCTCCCAGATCCGCTGCCACTCCTCGTTCGGCACCTCGACGCCGCCGATGCTGAGAATCCCGGCGTTGGAGCAGAACAGGTCGATCGGCCCGATCTCGGCCTCGACCTTGTCGATGAGCGCTGCGATTTCATCCTCTACCGCAACATTGACCGCCATGCCGACGCCGGCGATCCGCTGTGCCGTGGCCTCGGCGCCCGCGCCGTTCAGATCGGCGCAGACGACACATTTCGCGCCCGCCGCGGCAAAGCGTTCGGCCAGTGCCCTGCCGATGCCGCTGGCCGCACCCGTGACGACGACGACCTTGTCTTTGATTTCCATATCAGTTCCTTATGTCCACATGTTCGAGCCGCCGCAGACGGTCAGCGCCTGGCCGGTCATGTACCGACTGGCGTCCGAGGCGAGAAAGACCGCCAGCCCCTTGAAATCCTCCGCCTCGCCGAGGCGGCGCAGCGGGATATCGTTCTTGATCCGCGCCTCGACCTCCGGGTTGTCCCACAGCTCACGCGCGAAATCGGTGCGCACCAGCCCCGGGCAGATCGCGTTGAACCGCACGCCCTTGGGTCCGAACTCGGCCGCCAGGTTGCGCACCAGCCCGATCAGAGCGAGTTTCGACATCCCATAGGTGCCCAGCATGACCGAGGGTTTGAACGCCCCGATCGACGAGGTGAACATCATCGAGCCCGACCCCTTTTCGATCATGTCCGGCACCGCGAGCTGCGCCAGCCACAGGTTCGACTGCACGTTCGCCGCCATGGTCTTTTCATAGGCCTCGTCGGGGATTTCCGAGGTGGGGCCGTAATAGGGGTTCACCCCGGCGTTGCCGATCACGATGTCGATCGGGCCGGCCTTGTCGCGCGCGGTCTCGACCAGCGCCCGGATCTGGTCCTTGTGGCCGACATTGCAGGCCACCGGGATCGCCCGCTCGGCGCCGACGGCGGCGTTGATCTCCGCGGCGGCATCGTCCAGCCGCTCCTGTTTGCGGGCCGAAATAACCACCGTCGCCCCATGTTCGGCCAGCGCCGTGGCCATCGCCAGCCCCATGCCCTTGGAGGCGCCGGTCAACAGCGCGACCTTTCCGGAAAGATCGAATAAATTCATATCATTGGTCCCATCGGTTGAGAAATCAGTTTGGCATCAGGCCGGGGCCCGAACGCCGGGCCACTCGGGCAGGCAGGCGGCGCGCAGAGCGCGGCGGTCGATCTTGTCGGTGGCGCCGCGGGGCAGGGGATCGGGCTGTGTCCAGATCCGCTCGGGGATCTTGAAATGCGCGATATGCTCGCCAAGAAAGGCCAGCAACGCCTCCTCGGTGACGGCGCGCCCGGGACGGATCTGAACCGCCGCGCCCACCACCTCGCCCAACCGGGCGTCGGGCAGCGCAAAGGCGCAGGCCTCTGCCACGGCCGGATGGCGGTGCAGCGCGCCCTCCACATCGAGGCAGGCGATGTTCTCGCCGCCGCGGATGACGATGTTCTTCTTACGGTCGACGATGGTGACATAGCCCTCCGGATCGATCCAGCCCAGATCCCCGGTGCGCAGCCAGCCGTCCTGCATCGCCTCTGCGGTTGCCTCTGGTTTATTCAGGTAACAGCGCATGTTGCAGGGACTTTTTACAGTAATTTCCCCGATCTCTCCCGGCGCAACATCGCCGCCGTCATCGCCGAGAAAGCGCAACTCCTGCACCGGCGGATAGAGCCGCCCGGCGGCGCCCGGACGGGCCAGATATTCCTGTCCGACCATGCCGATGCCGTTGGCATTGGTTTCGGTCATGCCCCAGCCGGTGGCGATATTGGCACCGGGGAAACGGCGCGACAGCTCCTCGACCTGCGCTGCCGGACGCTTGGCGCCGCCGGCACCGAGGAAATCCAGCGTCTCCAGCGGCTCGTTCAGCCGCGACGCGGCCTCGGACAGATCCGCGCTTTGAGTCGGAACCCCAAGAAACCGCGTCACTTTTTCATCCCGGATCAGGCGCACCGCGGTCTCCGCATCCCAGCGGTTCATCACCACCAGCTTGGCGCCGGCCGGCAGGCTGAGCAGGAAAATGGGATGGGTGGCGGTCACGTGGAAAAGCGGCGTGGCCACCAGTCCGACGGGGCGCGGGGCCGGGGCGTCGGGATCCTCGGGCGGGTCCAGAACGGGGGTCAGCGCGGCCTGCATCAGCCAGGTAAAGACCGCGTTGATCGCGCCGCGATGGGTCTGTACCACACCCTTGGGGTGGCTGGTGGTGCCAGAGGAATACATGATCGCAAAATCGTCGTCGGTATTGATCCCAACCTGCGGCCAGTCGGCCTCTGAAATCCCGGCCAGAATTTCGGAAAATACCTTATCGCCAATGGGTTCTCCGTCGCGGATGCCAATCAGGGTCAGGTGCCGGCCCGCCGCCAGAGGCCGCAGCCGCTGCACCCGTTTGCCGTCGGCAAAGACCAGTTTCAGTCCGGTATCTTCCAGCGCGTAATCAAGCTCTTCGGTGGTCCACCAGGCATTGAGGAAGACAGCGACACCGCCGACCGAGGCGATGGCGGTGATCAGCAGCAGAAGTTCGGGACAGTTGCGCATGGCGATGCCCACGCGGTCGCCCTTGGCGATGCCGAACCGGTCCTGAAGCGCCTGGGCCAGCCGGTTGGAGTCGTTACAGAATTCGTCATAGCTCCAGCGCTCATCCTGGAACACCAGATACTCTGCTGTACCGTCGGCCTGGGCGGCGCGGCTGGCCTGCATCAGGGCGCGGATATGTGGCGGGGTGTTACAAAAGGCGCGATAGGTCACGCCGCGGATCTCGGCCTCGGCAGTTTCGAAGACCGGGTTCCCGGCGGTGACCTGGCGCACGGCCTCGGCCAGCGACAGACTGGTCATGACCAGACATCCCGCATTCGCGGGGGGGCACAGGATCGTGCGCGCATGAAATTCCTCCCATTGGCGGGCCGCGCGTCGATGGCGCGACTCTCAACTCCCGCAGTGAGGTTAGTCAGGATTTCCGGCGCTGCCAATACCGCAGTACGAAATCAGGTTTCGCAATTTTCACTCCCGGAGGGCGATAAATCTAAAGCAATGCCAGAGTATCGCACGGCAACGGATGATCTGGATCTCAATTTTATACATAATACCGATTATGGGATATTGGGATGGATAGCACAGGGCGCCGAATAAGGCCGGCGCCCTTGCCGTTCAGGCCGCGGATTTGCCTGTGTCCGCCTCCTGTTCGGCCTGCCGGAGCGTGACGAAGGCGTCGTATTGCGACAAGAACACCTGCCCGGTCAGATCGTGCAGGAAATGGCTTCCTTTCAGCCTGTCCATCACCGGCCCCTTGACCTCTGACAGGTGCAGCTTGACGCCCTGGTCCGACAGCCGCTGATTGATCGCCTCCAGCGACTCCAGCGCACTCAGGTCCACCTCGTTCACCGCCGAGCACATCAGGATCACATGCTTGAGCTGATCGCGGCCCTTGTGCACGCGCGCCTGGATCAGATCCTCCATCCGCCGCGCGTTGGCGAAATACAGGCTCTCGTCGATGCGCAGCGTCAGGATCGTCGGTTCGGTGATCACCTGGTGGCGGTGGATGTTCCGGAAATGCTGGCTGCCGGGCACCTGCCCCACCTCGGCCACATGCGGCCGCGAGGTTTTCCAGACGAACAGCGCGAGCGAAACCAGAACGCCTGTCGCCACGCCGACCTCGACACCGATGCCGAGGGTCAGCACGATGGTGGCCAGAACAGCGGCGAAATCGGCCTTGGAATAAGACCAGGCGCGGGTCAGGATCGACAGATCCACCAGTGACAGCACCGCGACGATGATGGTGGCGGCCAGCGTCGCCTTGGGCAGGAAATACAGCAGTGGCGTCAGCATCAGCGCCGCCAGCAGCAACCCCACGGCGGTGAATGCGCCCGCCGCCGGCGTCTCGGCGCCCGCGTCGAAGTTCACCACCGAGCGGGCAAAGCCGCCGGTCACCGGATAGCCGCCGGAAAGACCGGAGGAGATGTTGGAGGCCCCCAGCGCGATCAGCTCCTGGTTCGGTTCGATCCGCTGCTTGCGTTTCGCCGCCAGCGTCTGTGCGACCGAGACGCTTTCGACATAGCCGATGATCGAGATCAGGATCGCCGGCCCGATCAGCACGGTGATCATGCCGAAATCGATGGCGGGCAGGCCCAGCGGCGGCAGGCCGGTCGGAACCGTACCGACAACCGACACCCCTGCCCCCGGCAGATCCAGCGCCCAGGCCGCCACCGTGGTGCCGATCACGGCAAAGACCGGCCCGACGCGGGCGGTGGTCGAGGCGGCCTGCGCGCTCATCCCGAATCTGGATTTCAGAACGCCCGCCATCCCCTTGCGCACCCAGAACAGAAAGGCCAACGCGATCAGTCCGATGATCAACGTCGGCCAGTTGGTATGCGGCAACTGTTCCCAGATCGAACCAAGGATCTGCGGCAGCGTGTGCCCATGCGCCTTGACCCCCAGGATATGTTTCATCTGGCTTGACGCGATCAGGATGCCCGAGGCGGTGATGAAGCCCGCGATCACCGGGTGCGACAGGAAATTGGCCACCACGCCCAGCCGCAGGATCCCCATCGCCAACAGCACCAGACCGGACAACAGCGCCAGAACAGCGGCGGCGGCGGTATATTCCGCCAGGCTGTCCAGCCCCAGCGGCGCCAGCGCCGAGGCGGTCATCAGCGAGACCACCGCGACCGGCCCCACTGCCAGCGCCCGGCTGGTGCCGAAGATGGCGTAGAATACCAGCGGCAGAATTGAGGCATAGAGTCCGACCTCGGCCGGCAGCCCCGCCAGCAGCGCATAGGCCAGCGATTGCGGGATCAGCATGATCGTCACGATCACCGCCGCGGTCATGTCGCCGGTGAATTGCGCCCGGTCATAGCTGCGGCCCCAGTCCAGCACCGGAAACACCGTTTTCAGCCGGTCGGGCGACAGCCGGGGCACCGCGTTCAGCAGTTTGGTCAAGGGGGCGCACCTTTCTGTTGGTCGCCCGCCGGGCCGGCGGGCATCGGTCCCCTGCCCCCCGTGCCGGGACGCGGCGGGATGGGCCGGAGACCGGCGATCGCTTACATATTAGGTTTTCTATATATGTAATGCCCCCCGCTTGTGAACCCCGGTTTCAGGCAGAAAATCCGGCGAGGGGAAAACAAAGAAAAAGGCCGGGAAACCCGGCCTTTTATACACAGATTTTCTTTGCCGGGATCAGAAAAACGCCTGAAGCCCGGTCTGGGCACGGCCCAGGATCAGCGCGTGCACGTCATGGGTGCCCTCATAGGTGTTCACCGTCTCCAGGTTCACCATGTGGCGGATGACCTGGAACTCCAGGCTGATGCCGTTGCCGCCGTGCATGTCGCGGGCCATCCGCGCGATGTCCAGCGCCTTGCCGCAGTTGTTGCGCTTGACGATCGAGATCATCTCGGGCGCGGCGTTGGCCTCGTCCATCAGCCGGCCAACGCGCAGGCTGGCCTGCAGCCCCAGTGCGATCTCGGTCTGCATGTCGGCCAGTTTCTTCTGGAACAGCTGGGTCTGCGCCAGCGGACGGTTGAACTGCTTGCGGTCCAGCCCGTATTGGCGCGCGGCATGCCAGCAGGCCTCGGCCGAGCCCATCACGCCCCAGCTGATGCCATAGCGGGCGCGGTTGAGACAGCCGAACGGACCCTTCAGCCCCTGCACATGCGGCAACAGCGCATCCTCGCCGACCTCGACGCCCTCCATCACGATCTCGCCGGTGATCGAGGCGCGCAAGGACGCCTTGTTGCGAATCTTCGGCGCGGACAGCCCCTTCATCCCCTTTTCCAGCACGAAGCCGCGGATCTTGCCGTCATGGGCGTCCGATTTCGCCCAGACCACAAAGACATCGGCGATCGGCGCGTTGGAAATCCACATCTTGCTCCCGGTCAGCCGGTAACCGCCGTCGATCTTCTCGGCGCGCGTCTTCATCCCGGCGGGGTCCGAGCCGGCGTCGGGTTCGGTCAGACCGAAGCAGCCGATATATTCGCCCGAGGCCAGCTTGGGCAGGTATTTCATCCGCTGCTCCTCGCTGCCGTAGGCATAGATCGGGTACATCACCAGCGAGCTTTGCACGGACATCATCGAGCGATAGCCCGAATCCACCCGCTCCACCTCGCGCGCGACCAGCCCGTAGGTGACGTAGCCGGCGCCGATACCGCCGTATTCCTCGGGGATGGTGGTGCCCAGCAGGCCCATCTCGCCCATCTCGCGGAAGATCTCCGGATCGGTCTCTTCGTTCTCGAAGGCGGTCAGAACCCGCGGCTGCAGCTTTTCCTGCGCATAGGTGCGGGCGCTGTCGGCGATCATCCGCTCCTCTTCGGTAAGCTGATCGGCCAAGCGGAACGGATCGGCCCAGTCGAAACCGGCGAGGTCGGGGGCATCCTTGGCGCGCAGCGTTGGGGCGTTCATGGCAGATCTCCTCAGGTCATATGCGTTTGCATGGGCATCTATCACATCATTTTCGCAAGAAACAGCGAGACATTCGCATGGAATCATGAGTAAACGGAATACATGCTTGCGCCACGCCGATTCCTCCCCTCGATCGCGTCGCTCCGCGCGCTGGAGGCGCTGGAGCGTCTCGGCTCCGCCTCGGCCGTGGCCGAGGAACTGTCGCTGACCCAGAGTGCGGTCAGCCGGCAACTGCAGACGCTGGAGGAACAGATGGGCGTGGCGCTGATCCAGCGCAGCCGCAAGCGGCTGTCGCTGACGCCGCCGGCGCGGGACTATGTGGCCGAGATCCGCCCCGCGTTGCGCCAGATTGCCCAGGCCTCGATGAGGTTGCAGGTGCCGCAGGCCGGCGGCGCGCTCAACCTCGCCATTCTACCGGCTTTCGGCATGCGCTGGCTGATGCCGCGGCTGCCGGATTTCGCCCGCCTGCACCCCGAGGTTACAATCAACATGGCGACCAGGCTGCACCCGTTCAATTTCATTGGCGAGCCGTTCGACGCCGCGATCCATTTCGGCACCGGCGATTGGCCGGGCACGGACCGGCTGTTGCTGAAACATGAACAGGTGATGCCGGTCTGCGCCCCGGCGCTGCTCGCCGGGCGCACCACCGGCGATCCGCGCGCCCTGCTCAGCCTGCCGCTGCTGCATATCGAGACCCGCCCGCGCGCCTGGCAGGACTGGTTCACCCTCAAGGGGATCGATGCCGGCGGGCCGGTGCCGGGCACAATGTACGACCAGTTCTCGGCCATCATCCAGGCGGCGCTGCATGGGCTTGGGGTGGCGCTGCTGCCCGATTACCTGGCCGAACAGGACGTGGCGACCGGGCGGCTGGCCGCGCCCTTTGGCGCCGCGACAGAGATGCCGGGCGCCTATTATCTGGTCTGGCCGCAGGACAAGGCGCGGCACCCGCCGCTGGTGCTGTTCCGCGACTGGCTGGGCGGCCAGGCCCAGCCCGAAGACCCCCTGCCCCGCTGACTGCGCCGGCGCCGGGATGCCGCCTTCCTTTCACGGAAATTTATCCTCGCCGGAGGCACCCGCGGGAATGTGTTTGCGAACCTTGCAGGTGCTGGTGATTTCCGGGGTTCCGCCCGTTCGCGGCTGAAAAGGTCGACTGGAGCGTTTCCGGGACGCCGCTTTGCCCGGGGCTCCGCCCGTTTGGCGCTGAAAAAGGTCCACTGGACCTTTTCCCGGGCGCGCCTCACCCCAGTGCATACCCCGCGCCGCGTACGGTGCGCACCGGATCGGGGCCTCCGTGCTGGGTCAGCGCCTTGCGCAACCGGCCGATATGAACGTCGACGGTGCGGGTATCGACATAGATGTCGCGCCCCCAGACCCGGTCCAGAAGCTGCTCGCGGCTCCAAACCCGGCCCGGTTTTTCCATGAAGGTCGAAAGCAGCCGGAACTCCGTCGGCCCCAGCTTCAAAGGATGTTCGGAGCGGCTGACCTTATGCGTCTCGGCATCCAGCACAATATCCTCGTACTCCAGCCGCAGGCCGACGGTCGAGGGACGCACCCGCCGCAGCTGGGTGCGCACCCGCGCCATCAGCTCGACCACCGAGAACGGCTTGACCACATAGTCGTCGGCGCCGGTTTCCAGCCCGCGCACCTTGTCGACCTCTTCGGACCGCGCCGAAAGCATGATGATCGGGATCGACCGCGTCTCCGGTCGGGACTTGAGCCGGCGGCAGACCTCGATGCCCGAAAGGTTGGGCATCATCCAGTCCAGCACGATGATGTCCGGCATGTCCTCTTCCACCAGAAGAAGCGCCTCTTCCCCGTTCTCGGCCTTGATCACCCGGAACCCCTCGGCCTCCAGGTTATAGGCCAGCACCTCGCGCTGGGCGTGTTCGTCCTCGACCACCAGAACGGTCGGCTGATCGGCCGCCATGGCTCAACCCTCCAGGATGCTGACCGAGGTGTCGTCGGCCTTGGCTCGGGCTTCTTCCAGGCGCTCGCCGGTGACCAGGTACACCACCTGTTCGGCTATCCCGGTCACATGATCGCCCATCCGCTCGATATTCTTGGCGATGAAATGCAGGTGCATGCAGGCGGTGATGTTTCGCGGATCCTCCATCATGAAGGTCAGGAACTCGCGGAACAGGGCGTTGTACATCTGGTCGACTTCGCGGTCACGCTCGATCACATCGCGGGCCAACTCGGCATCGCGCTGGATATAGGCGTCCAGTGCGTCCTTGAGCATCAGCTCGACCTCGCGCGCCATGCGGCGCAGCGCGGCGGTGGAACTGTTGACCGGTCGTAGCTGCGCCAGAACGCCGGTGCGCTTGGCGATGTTCTTGGCATAATCGCCGATGCGTTCGAGATTGCCGGCGATCTTCATCACTGACAGCACCAAACGCAGGTCCACCGCAGTCGGCGCGCGCAGCGCGATCAGACGCGCGGTTTCCTCGTTGATCAGATCCTCCAGCCCGTCGATGGCGGCATCGGCGGCGCGGACCTGTTCGGCCAGCTCCTCGTCGCGATCCTCCAGCGAGCGGGCCGATTCCATGATCGCGGCCTCGACAAGGCCGCCCATCTTCATGATCCGCGCCTGAATGGCCTCCAGGTCGCGGTCAAAAACCGTGGCAATATGTTGATCCGGCATGGCTTTGTCCTGTCTCGCTTACCCGATGCGCCCGGTGATGTAGCTTTCCGTGCGCGGATCCTCGGGATTGGTGAAAATCTGTCCGGTCTCGCCATATTCGACCAGATGGCCGAGATGGAAAAAGGCGGTCTTCTGGCTGACCCGCGCGGCCTGCTGCATCGAGTGGGTGACGATCACCACCGAATAGCTTTGCCGCAGCTCGTCGATCAGCTCCTCGACCTGGGCGGTGGCGATCGGGTCCAGTGCCGAACAGGGCTCGTCCATCAGCAGAACCTCGGGTTCTGTCGCGATTGCCCGCGCGATACACAGCCGCTGCTGCTGGCCGCCCGACAGTCCGGTGCCCGGTGCGTCCAGCCTGTCCTTGACCTCGTCCCAGATGGCGCCGCGGCGCAGGCTCTTTTCGACGATCTCGTCCAGTTCCGCCTTGTTGCGGGCCAGCCCGTGGATGCGCGGCCCATAAGCGATATTGTCATAGATCGACTTGGGGAACGGGTTCGGTTTCTGGAACACCATGCCGACCTTGGCGCGCAATTGCACCGGGTCGACCTTGGGATCATAGATATCCTCGCCGTCCAGCAGGATGTCGCCCGTCACCCGGCAGATGTCGATGGTGTCGTTCATCCGGTTCAGACAGCGCAGAAAGGTGGACTTGCCGCACCCGGACGGGCCGATAAAGGCGGTCACGGTCTTGTCCTCGATTTCGACGTTCACGTCCTTGATGGCATGCGTGTCGCCGTAATAGACCTGCACGTTGCGTGCCGAGATCTTGGTTTCGGTCTGGTCCAAGGCACTCTCCGTTTTGGCAGTGTCGTACATGTGGGTATGTCCCTTGCTTCTTACCAGCGGCGCTCGAAGCGGCGGCGCAGGATCACGGCAAGCGTGTTCATGGTGATCAGGAAGACCAGGAGGATGATGATCCCCCCCCAGGCCCGTTCATAGAAGGCCGGGTCGGCCCGCTTGGCCCATTCATAGATCTGGGCCGGCATCGCCGAGTTCGGCGACATCAGTCCGGCGGCGACGCCGTCCGGCGCGTTCGAGGCGATGAAACCGACCATGCCTATCAGCAGCAGCGGCGCGGTCTCCCCCAGCGCCTGCGCCAGCCCGATGATGGTGCCGGTCAGGATGCCAGGCGCAGCCAGCGGCAGCACGTGGTGGAACACCGCCTGCATCTTCGAGGCCCCGACCCCCAGCGCCGCGTCGCGGATCGAGGGCGGCACCGATTTGAGCGAGGCGCGGGTCGAGATGATGATCGTCGGCAGCGTCATCAGCGTCAGAACAAGCCCGCCGACCAGAGGCGCCGACATCGGCAAGTGCATGTAGTTGATAAAGACCGCCAGACCCAGGATGCCGAACACGATCGACGGCACGGCGGCCAGGTTCGAGATGTTCACCTCGATGATGTCGGTCAGCCAGTTCTTCGCCGCGAACTCCTCCAGATAGATCGAGGCGGCGACGCCGATCGGCAGGGCCAGCGCCAGCACCACGACCATCATGAAGAGCGAGCCCAGCATCGACACCCCGATGCCCGCCGCCTCGGGCCGCTGGTCGGAGGCGTCGGCGCCGAAGATGAAGGCCGGATTGAACGTCCTGCGCACGGTGCCCTCCGCGATCAGCTCGTCGACCAGGTCCAGCTGCGCCGCCGAGATGTTCTTGTCGTTGGCGATGCTCTCGCGGCTTACCCGCCCCTTCATGTACCCGTCCACACGGCTGTTGGCGAGAAAGCGGAAACTCACCGTCTGGCCGATCCTGGCCGGGTCGGCCAGAACATAATCGCGCAGCTGCGCCGCGGCGCTCTTGGACAGCAGGTCGGCCATCGCCTTGGGCTTCAGCCCGCTCTTCAGGTCCAGATCCGCGGCCTTGGTCTCAAACGCCCGATTGATCAGCGGCGCATAGCCGAAGGTCGAGACCTTCTTGATGTCCTCGAGGTCGCGGTTGCCCTTCTTGTCCAGCTTGCTCTGGTCCAGATGCACGTCCAGCGTGATGAAGGTCTGGGTAAAGGCGCCCATCCCATTGCCGAAGATGTTGACCACCAGGATCACCAGCATCAGCAGGCCGACCCCGATGGCCGCGATGCCATAGGCCTGGAACCGGCGTTCGGCAGCATTGCGGCGCTTGGTCCGGGCGGTCAGCTTCATCAGCGTCTCGCCGTGCTTGCGGGCCGGGGCCGCGGGGCCGCCGCCCTGTTGACTGGTATCGGTCATTCGTACTGCTCCCGGTATTTGCGCACGATGTAGAGGGCCAGAACATTGAGCCCCAGCGTCAGGACGAAAAGGGTGATGCCGAGGGCAAAGGCCACCAGCGTCTCGGGGCTGGCAAAGTCGGTGTCGCCGGTCAGCTGGCTGACGATCCGGGTGGTTATCGTGGTCATCGATTCCAGCGGGTTGAGCGAAAACTTGGCGATCGCGCCGGCGCCCATGACGACGATCATGGTCTCGCCGATGGCGCGGCTCGCGGCCAGAAGGATGGCGCCGACAATGCCGGGCAGCGCGGCGGGCAGCACCACCTGGCGGATGGTTTCCGACCGGGTCGCGCCCAGGCCCAGCGAGCCGTCGCGCATCGCCTGCGGCACCGCGTTGATGATGTCATCGCTCAGCGACGAGACGAAGGGGATCAGCATGATCCCCATCACCACCCCGGCGGTCAGCACCGAGGTTGCCCCGGACATCCAGTCGACGCCCAGCAGCCCCTCGGATCCGCGGCCGAACACCCGGACCAGCGCCGGACCGACCGTCAGCAGCGCGAACAGCCCGTAAACGATGGTGGGAATGCCGGCTAGGATCTCCAGCAGCGGCTTGGCGAAGGCGCGCACATGGCCATGGGCATATTCCGACAGGTAGACCGCCGCGAACAGGCCGACCGGCACCGCCACCAGCAGCGCGATGAAGGAGATATAGAGCGTCCCCCACAGCAGCGGTAGGATCGACAACTCGCTGTCGCCGCGAAAGTTGGGCGCCCAGGTGCTGCCGAAGAAGAAGTCGGTCCAGCTGTGCAATCTGAAGAAATTCACCGTCTCGAACAGCATCGACAGCACGATACCGATGGTGGTCAGGATCGCCAGAGAGGCGGCGAGGATCAGCAGCGCCAGCACCCCGCGTTCCACCACGTTGCGGGCGCGAAAATCCTTGTTGGTGCGCGCATAGGCAAAGCCCAGCCCGCCCAGCGTCAGCGCCGCAACGACAAGGGTCATCAGCAGGTGCCCGGTGGCGGTGATCTGGCGATACCGCTGCGCCGCGCTCAGCACCTCGGACCGCACGTCCGACCCCAGCGCGACGCCCAGATCGCCCAGACGGGCGCGGACGTCCGTGACGTCGGCCCGGATGGCGCGGGCCTCCTGTTCGCTCAGCGCGCCCTGCTGCACGGCGATGTCCAGCCCTTCGGCGACACGGCGCACGTCGCTCATCACCAGCCCGAGGGTCGAGCTTTCGGGGATGGCCTCGGCCGGGATCATGCCCGAGACGCGGTTTTCGACCAGCATCGGTTGCGCCAGCAGCCAGACGGCCAGCACCAGAAGCGACGGCACCAATGCGCTCAGGGCGACGTTGAACCCGTAATAAACCGGAAGCGAATGCAGCGCGCGGGAATCGCCGCCGGCGCTGTTCAGGGCGCGGCGGCGGCCGGCGATGTAGCCGATGGCGGATACCGCGAGTACGAAGACAACGAGCCAGGCGGTTGGCATCTGGGGGGGCTCCAATCGGGACAGGAGAAGACAGGAACGGGCCGGGGCGGCATCACCGCCCCGGCCCGGAGGGGCGCAGTTACATGCTGCTGCCCATCACCACTTCGTTGGCCACGGCCTCTTGGGTCTGGGCCAGTTCCGGATCGGCCACCAGGCCATATTCGGACAGCGGGCCATCGGGGCCGGCGATCTCGTCGGCGACGAAGAACTCGGCGAATTCCTTCAGGCCGGGGATCACGCCGATGTGCGCCTTCTTGACGTAGAAGAACAGCGGCCGCGACACCGGGTATTCGCCGGTCGCGATCGACTCGGTCGAGGGAACCACGCCGGACATGGTGGCAACCTGCAGCTTGTCGGTGTTGTTCTCGTAGAAGGCCAAACCAAAGACGCCGATGCCGTCCTTGTTGGACTCGATGCGCGCCAGGGTCTCGGTATAGTCGCCGTCGATATCGACCGCCTTGCCGTCGGTGCGCAGGGCGATACAGGCCTTTTCGGCGGCTTTCTTGTCATCGCCGTTGGCCGCCTTGTAGACGTCGAAGTCGCCGGTCTCTTCACAGCCGGCCAGGATCACCTTGTCCTCAAAGACTTCGCGGGTGCCGTGCTTGGTGCCCGGGACATAGGCCTGGATCGGCTGCGCCGGCAGGGTCGCGTCAACCTCGTTCCACATGGTATAGGGGTTGTCGACCAGCTTGCCGTCCACCACGACCTGCTTTGAGATGGCCTTGTACCACTGCACCGGGGTGAACTCGAACCCGTTGCCGTTGATGTCGCTGGCAAAGACGATGCCGTCATAGCCGATGCGCACTTCGATGATGTCGGTCACGCCGGCCTCGGCGCAGGCCTTGATTTCCTTGTCCTTGATCTTGCGCGAGGCATTGGCGATGTCGATGGTGTTCTCGCCCACGCCCTCGCAAAAGCGCTTCAGACCGGCCGAAGAGCCGCCCGATTCCACGACCGGTGTCGGGAATTCGAAGTTTTCGCCAAAGGCTTCGGCCACGATCGAGGCATAGGGCAGCACGGTCGAAGAGCCGGCGATCTGCACCTGGTCACGGGCGGCGGCAGCGGTGGCCGAAACGGCGCCGAGGGCCAGGGCGGAAACCGTCAGTTTCACAAAGGACATATGTGTCTCCTTGGTAAGTAGATTGCGATCACCCTCATGGTGATCCTGCGCTCCTCCTAGTGAGCGTGCATGAGGCTTTTGTGACACCAGTGTAACAGTTACATGACAACCGGGGCCGAAAATTCCCTTAACCGGCGCGAAAGCCTTGGCGCGAAACCGGATTAGACTTGTCTAGACTTCACAGACAACTCCCGGACAATGCGGCCTAGCGTGGTAAAATAACCGTGAAAACAGAGCCTTGCCCCAGCTCGCTTTCCACCCTCAGCCGGCCGCGGTGGCGGTTGATGATATGCTTGACGATCGCCAACCCCAGCCCGGTCCCGCCAAGCTCGCGCGAGCGGTGGTTGTCGGCGCGATAGAATCTTTCCGTCAGGCGCGGCAGGTGAACCGGATCGATTCCCGGCCCCTTGTCGATCACCTGCACCCGCGCGGCAGGCCCGCGCACCGCCGGATCGCGGTCCGAGGCCGACAGCACCGCATCGACCCGGCCGCCGCGGCCGCCGTATTTGATCGCGTTCTCGATCAGGTTGGTGAACACCTGCCGCAGCTGATCGGCGTCTCCGATGACAAAGACCGGCTCTTCCGGCGCCGCCAGCGAAAGCTGCACCTCGGCGCCCTCGGCCAGCGGCCGCAGCGAGGTGATGGTCTCCTCCAAAGTGCCGGTCAGGTTCACCTGGTCCTTCGGGCGCACCCGCTCTTCGCTTTCCACCCGGTTGAGCGACAGCAGATCGCCCACCAGTCGGTTCATCCTGCCCGCTTCGCCCTCCATAATCGCCAGAAAGCGGTCGCGCGCCGCCGGGTCGTCCCGCGCCGGTCCGCGCAGGGTCTCTATGAACCCCATCAGCGCGGTCAGCGGCGTGCGCAGCTCGTGGCTGACATTGGCGACGAAATCGCGCCGCATCTGCACCGCTTGTTCCAGATGCGTCACATCCTGGAAACTGGCCAGCACCGCGCCCCCCTGCACCGCGCCGATGCCGTTCACATAGCGGCAGATCACGTCATAGCTGGTGTCCTGCGCCCCGTCATTGGCCAGCATCCGCGCCTGATGCGGGCGCTTGTCGCGCAGCGCCGCCTCGATCGCGTCCAGCACCGTGGGCTGTCGCAGGATGGTGGCGAAATGGCGCCCGGTGATCTGCTGGCCCAGCAGGGTCCGCGCCTCGGGGTTGGCGGCGATGATGCGCTCGGTCTGGTCCACCAGCAGCGCCGGCAACGGGACCGCCGCCAGAAACCCGGAAATCAGATCGTCCATCATGTCCCGCCCTCCGCGCCGTTGCTTTCGCTGGCGTCCACCCTGCCCCGGATTTGTAACTAGGATACGGCAGCGGCGGCGGCGACCGCCTCGGTGAACACCGCCTTCAGCGCCTCCGGCTCCTCCAGTCCGACCGAAACGCGGAAGAACCCCTCGCTCAGCCCCAGCGCCGCGCGCTCCTCGGCGCTCAGCGCCCGGTGCGAGGAGGACGCCGGATGCGACAGCGTGGTGCCGACGTCGCCCAGCGTGGGGGCAAAGCTCAGCCCCTCGGCGCCGCGGGTAAAGGCATTGGCCGCCGCCCGTCCGCCGGTCAGCTCGAAGCTGACCATGTTGCAGCCCCGCTGGCCCAGCAGACCGGCGGCGCGGGCGTGATCGGGATGATCGGCGCGCAGCGGATAGATCACCCGCCTGACCCCCGGCAGCGCGGCCAGATGATCGGCCAGCGCGACGGCGGTCGCCTGCGCCCGGTCAAAGCGCAGATCAAAGGTCAGCATCCCGCGCTCTGCCAGCCAGCAGTCGAACGGGCTCGGCGTCAGCCCGGCGGTGACGGCGAACACCCGCAGCCGTTCGTTCAGCGCCGGATCGCGGGCGACGACATAGCCCAGCATCACGTCGGAATGGCCCGACAGCAGCTTGGTCACCGAATGAATGACGATATTGGCGCCGTGCTCGAACGGACGGATCGCCTTGGGCGTGGTAAAGGTGTTGTCGACCGCCAGCAGAACGCCCTTTTCCCGGCAAAGCGCAGCGAGACCGTCAAGGTCCGCCACCCGCAGCGTCGGGTTCGAGACCACCTCGATCAGCACCAGCCGGGTCTCGGGCCGGATCGCGGCGGCGACCGCCGCCACATCCCCCGGGTCGGCCAGCGTCGTGGCGATACCCAGACGCGGCAGATCCTCCTTCATCATCCGCAGCGAGCGGCCGTAAAGCTGATTGCCGCCGACCACGTGATCGCCTGTTTTCAACAGGCCCAGCAGAACCGCGCTCACCGCGCTCATGCCCGAGCCGGTCAGAACGCCGCCCTCGGCCCCCTCCAGCGCGTCGAGCCGCTGCGCGACCACATCCGCATTTGGGTGCCCCTCGCGCGAATAGGTATAGCCATGCACGCGCCCCTCATACTGATCGTCCAGCGCGTCGGGGGTTTCGCTGGCATAGACCACAGAGGGGCTCAGCGGGGTAACGACCGGCGTGCTGGCACTTTGCGGCAACGGATAGGGGCGGACAAGCGAGCCCTTGGAATTGCGCGTCATTCGACCTCTTTCATCTCTTCGCGGAATTTCCGCATATTGTCCTGGTAATGCAGCGCGCCCTCTCGCATCCGCGCCGCGTGTTCGGGGCTGATCTCTCGGACCACCTTGGCGGGCGCCCCCATGACCAGCGAGTTGTCGGGGATTTCCTTGTTCTCGGTCACCAGCGCGCCGGCGCCGATCAGGCAGTTCTTGCCGATCCTGGCACCGTTCAGCACGGTGGCGCCCATGCCCACCAGCGTGCCGTCGCCGATGGTGCAGCCATGCAGCATGACCTTGTGCCCGATGGTGCAGTCATTGCCGATGCTCAGCGGATAGCCCGCATCCACATGCATCACGCAATCCTCCTGCACGTTCGAGCCTTCGCCGATGCGGATCTCTTCGTGATCGGCGCGGATGGTGCAGCCGAACCAGACCGAAGAGCCGGCCTCCATCACCACCTTGCCGATCAGATTGGCGTCGGGGGCGACCCAGGTATCGCCATGCATCTGCGGGGCATCCTTGCCCAGGGCATAGATGGTCATTCGTTTTCCTCCTCGAATTCGGTTTGCAGCGCGCGCACATGCGCGGTCAGGTCCGGTTGCTGGATCCGGCGCAGCCGGGTGGCGGTGACGATGGTGCGCAGCCGTGCCTCGGTCGCGTCCAGATCGTCGTTGATCAGCACATAGTCATAGCTGCCCCAATGGCTGATCTCGTCCCAGCTGCGCTGCATCCGCCGCGCGATGGTCGCGTCATCGTCCTGCCCGCGCCCGACCAGCCGGCGGCGCAACTCGCCGATCGAGGGCGGCAACAGGAAGATCGACAGCGTATGCGGCCCCAGCGCCGAGTTGCGGATCTGCTGCGCGCCCTGCCAGTCGATATCAAAAAGCACATCCTCGCCCCGCTCGATGGCCTCTTCCACCGGGCCGCGGGGCGAGCCGTAGAAATTGCCGAACACATGGGCATGTTCCAGCATGTCATCCTGGGTGACCTGGGCCTTGAACTCCGCCTCGGTCATGAATCGGTAGTCCACCCCGTCCACCTCGCCCGGGCGCGGCGCGCGGGTGGTAGCGCTGACCGAGAAGACGATCGAGGGATCCCAGTCGCGCAACCGTTTGGCCAGAGTCGATTTCCCCGCGCCCGAGGGCGAGGACAGGATGATCAGCAGCCCGCGGCGCTTGGTCATGTCACATTCCTTTTCCGGATCATTCGACGTTCTGCACCTGCTCGCGCATCTGGTCGATCACTGCCTTCAGCTCCAGCCCCACCTTGGTCAGCTCGGCATTCTGCGATTTGGAACACAGCGTGTTGGCCTCGCGGTTGAATTCCTGCATCAGGAAATCCAGCTTGCGTCCCACCGCGCCGCCGGCATCCAGCAGATCCCCCGCCGCCCCCACATGGGCGCGCAACCGGTCCAGCTCTTCGGTCACGTCCGCCTTCACCGCGATCATTGCCAGCTCCTGCGCCACCCGGTCGGGATCGGCGCCCTCGGCATTGCCCAGCACCCGCGCCAGGTTTCCGCGCAGCGCCTCGGCGACAGCCGGCTTGCGCGCCTCGGCCAGCCGGGCCGCGGTCTCCACCAGCCCGGTCACCTGGCCCAGCTGGTCGCGCAGCACCTGTTCCAGGGCCCTGCCCTCGGCCTGACGCATGTCCAGAAAGGCGGCGATCAGCGGACCAAGCTCGGCGCGCAGCCGGGCGACAAGCGCGGCGTTGTCGACCTCGTCCGGCGCCGCCTCCATCATGCCGCGCAGCCCCAGCAGATCGCTGGCCCTGGGCGGCGCCAGCGCCACCCCGCGCGCCATCGCCTCGGCCTCGATCCGCGCCAGCGCATCCAGCGCGGCGGCCAGTACCTCGGTGTTCAGGGCCGCGCCGGCGGCGGTGTCATTGCGGGTCAGCCGCAGCGACAGGGTGACATTGCCCCGCGCAACCGACCTGGCCAGATCGGTGCGCAGCGCCGCCTCCAGCCCCTCCAGCCAGTCCGGCACCCGCAGGCGCAGATCCAGCCCCTTGGCGTTGACGCTGCGCAGCTCCCAGCCCCAGGAAAACGCCCCGCGTTCGCCCTTGGCCGAGGCAAATCCGGTCATCGATCTGATCATGGTCTGGGTGCTCCGTTTCGCATGGTCCGGCCTCTCGGAGCGCAGGTAAAGCCAATGGCCACCGCAGGGCAAGCCCCCGGCGGCGACTGCGGCGCTCCAACATAATTAACCAGACCTTAAGGAAACGCTCCAAAATTGTACGGAATTGTGGCAAGTTAATGGCAGGGTAACCACGCCGGAACGGGATCGGCCGGACACGATCGCCGCCCTCAGGCGTCCAAAGCCCGGGCTGTGTGGAGAACGAGGACAGCATGATGCGGCAGACAAGTCAGGGTCAGCCCGGCAGGAATGGCGACAAGATCGTGGTCCTCGACCGGTTCCGCAGCGGCCGTAGCCTGTCGCCCCTGCGCCAGGCCGAGGCCTATTGGCTGGCGCTTTGCGGCGCCGGCGGCGTGCCTCGCCGCAGCCAGGTCGATCCGCGCGCGCTGGACAATATCCTGACCTACAGCTTCATCCTGGAACGGGTCGCGCGCCGCGCCGCCCGGTTCCGCTTGGCCGGCGATCATCTGACCGACCTGGCCGGGATGGAGCTGCGCGGTACGCTCTTCACCGCGCTCTTCACCGAGGGGGCGCGGGCCCAGGCAGGCGCCATCCTGCAACGGGTCTTTGCCGCGCCGGCCGTGGCCGAGCTGCGGCTGAACGCCCCCGCCGGTGCCGGAAGCCCCGAGATCGAGGGGCGCATGCTGCTGCTGCCGCTGGCAACGGAACATGGTGAGATCGCCCGTGCGCTCGGCGTGCTGGTGGCGGACGGGATCCCGCGCACCCCGCCGATCCGGTTCGACATCGCCAACCGCCTGCTGCGCCCGGTGACATCGGGCGCGACGCCCGGGGCGCCGCTCCCTCTCCCGGCGCCCTGCCCGGTTGAGGAGTTTGCCGAAGTCCGGTCAGAGATCGGCGGCCGTCCGCCGCATCTGCGGCTGGTGACATAGACCGCTGATAGCCGTCAATCGGCCGGGAAAACCCGCGCCCCTTGCGGCGCAGGCTATCCATGTCGGGCGTCGCGCCGTTTAGCCGGCGGCGCGATCCAGTCGCGTCTCGCGCAGCGCGCTCAGTTCTTCGGCCACGAGAAACGCCAGTTCCAGCGACTGGCTGGCGTTCAGTCGCGGATCGCAGGCGGTGTGATAGCGGTCTGACAGGTTGGCCTCGCTCACCGCGCGCACGCCGCCCGTACACTCGGTCACGTCCTGGCCGGTCATCTCAAAATGCACCCCGCCCGGAACCGTGCCTTCGGCCGCATGCACCGCAAAGAACTCGCGCACCTCGCGCAGCACCGACTCGAAGGGCCTGGTCTTGAAACCGGTCGAGGATTTGATGGTGTTGCCATGCATCGGGTCACAGACCCAGACCACATTGGCCCCCTCCTCGCGCACCGCATTGATCAGCCGCGGCAGATGCTCGCCGACGCTGCCCGCACCAAAGCGCGCGATCAGCGTCAGCCGCCCGGCCTCGTTCTCCGGGTTCAGCTTCGCCATCAGCAGCTTGAGGTCATCGACGGTCATCGACGGCCCGCACTTCAGCCCGATCGGGTTCAGCACACCGCGGCAGTATTCGACATGGGCGCCGTCCGGCTGGCGGGTGCGGTCACCGATCCAGATCAGATGGCCGGACCCCGCCAACCACTTGCCCGAAGTCGAATCGAGCCGCGTCAGCGCCTCTTCGTATTCCAGCAGCAGCGCCTCGTGGCTGGTGTAGAAATCCACCGTCTGCAACGTATGCGCGGTGTCGTTCTTCACCCCGGCGGCCTTCATGAAATCCAGCGTATCGGTGATTCGGCTCGCCATCTCGCGGTAGCGTTCGGCCTTTTCCCCCTCGGCGAAACTCAGGGTCCAGCTGTGCACCTGGTTCACGTCGGCATAACCGCCGGTGGAAAAGGCGCGCAGCAGGTTCAGCGTCGCGGCGGCCTGGGTATAGGCCTGCAACATGCGGGCCGGATCGGGGGTCCGCGCCTCGGGCGAGAAGTCCAGATCGTTGATGATGTCGCCGCGATAGCTGGGCAACTCGACCCCATTGACCACCTCGGTCGGCGCGCTGCGCGGCTTGGCGAACTGGCCGGCCATACGGCCCACCTTGATCACCGGCACCTTGGCGCCATAGGTCAGCACCATCGCCATCTGCAGCATCACCTTGAAGGTGTCGCGGATGCTGTCGGCGCTGAACTGTTCAAAGCTCTCGGCGCAATCGCCCCCCTGCAACAGGAACGCCTCGCCGCGCGACGCGGCCCCCAAGGCCTGTTTCAGGCGGCGCGCCTCGCCGGCGAAAACCAGCGGCGGATATTTCGCAAGCTGGGCCTCGACCGCCGTCAGCGCGGCGGCATCGGTATAATCGGGCATCTGCACACGCGGCTTGCCGCGCCAGTCCGATTTGCTCCACTCAGTCATTGCTTTGGCTCCGCTCAACTTATCAGGGGGCCTGTATACAAAAGCCGATGGTCAGAGGCCATATCCCTTTTGCGGCACTTGACGCCGCAAATAACCTCTGAGCAAGCTGTCGACCACGTCCGGATCCGCACCGGATTCGGCGTGGAACTGGTTCGGGAACTCCTCCGATGTATGAGCAGCGTGACAGCGTCGTGAACGATCAGCCGCCGGGTCGCCCCCGCCGCTTTGTCTTTGTGCTGTTGGATAACTTCACCCTTTTGTGCTTTGCCGCCGCGCTGGAAAGCCTGCGGATCGCAAACCGGATGGCCGGAAGGGAGTTCTATTCCTGGCGCCTGATCGGGGAAGGCGGCGATGAGATGACCTGTTCGGCCGGCGTCACGTTCAAGCTCGATGGAGATCTCGAGGAGTTGCAGCGCGACGACACCGTGCTGGTCTGCGGCGGCATCGAAGTGCAGAGCGCCACCACTAAGAAAATGTTGTCCTGGCTGCGGCGCGAGGCCCGCAAGGGGCTGGCGATCGGCGGGCTGTGCACCGCCGGATATACGCTGGCCAGGGCCGGTCTGCTCGACGGCAAGAAAGCGACGATCCACTGGGAAAACGCCGACAGCTTCGCCGAGGAGTTCGACGAGGTCCATCTGACCAAATCGGTCTTTGTGATCGACGGCAACCGGATCACCACGGCCGGGGGCACCTCGTCGATCGACCTGATGCTGAAACTGATCGCCAACGACCACGGCGAGGATCTGGCCAGCGCGGTGGCGGACCAGCTGATCTATTCCTCGATCCGCACGGATCAGGACACCCAGCGGCTCAGCGTGCCGACCCGGATCGGTGTGCGTCATCCCAAGCTGAGCCAGGTCATCCAGATGATGGAGGCCAATATCGAAGAGCCGATCAGCCCGGCGATCTTGGCCCGCGACGTGGGCATGTCGACCCGCCAGCTCGAACGGCTGTTCCGCCGCTACCTGAACCGTTCGCCCAAACGCTATTACATGGAACTGCGGCTGCAAAAGGCCCGCAACCTGCTGATGCAGACCGACATGAGCGTGATCAACGTGGCGCTGGCCTGCGGCTTTGCCTCGCCGTCGCATTTCTCGAAATGCTACCGGGCGCATTACAACACCACCCCTTACCGCGAACGCGGCGCGCAGGCGGCGCGGCTGTCGATCTGACCGGCCCGGCGGAACTGTACAAAAGCGCCCGGAAAATCCCCGACCCTGACAGCCGGTCAGCGCATCGGGGTCAGGCGATAGACCGCCCCCCGCCCCTCGGAGACCACCCAGATCGACCCGTCCGGCGCCTCGGCCACATCGCGCACCCGCGCCGTCGCCGCGCCGGCAATCCGCTCCTCCTCGCGCAGCGGATCGCCCGCCAGCCTGCTGATCATGTCGAATTTTAGCGAGCCGACAAAGAACTGCCCGGCCCAGTCCGGCCAGAGCCTGCCGCTGTAGATCATCAGTCCCGAGGGTGCGATCGAGGGATCCCAGTAGAAATCCGGCTGCGCCATGCCCGGTTTCGCGGTGCCCTCGCCGATCCTTGCGCCGGAGTAATGGCGGCCATAGGCGATCACCGGCCAGCCGTAATTGACACCCCGGCGGATGCGGTTCACCTCGTCGCCCCCCTGCGCGCCATGTTCCACCGCCCAGAGCGCGCCGGTCCGGTCCAGCGCCGCGCCCTGCGGGTTGCGATGGCCATAGGACCAGATCTCGGGCCGCGCCCCCGCCTCGCCGGCAAAGGGATTGTCCTGTGGAACCGACCCGTCCCGGTTGATTCGGACGATACTGCCGTTATGCGTGCTCCGGTCCTGCGCCGAGGGGCGGTCGCCGCGCTCGCCCAGCGTGACGAAAAGCCTGCCGTCGGCCGCCTCGATCACACGCGATCCGAAATGCCGCCCGCCCCGGGCGCCTGGCGCCGCCTCGAAAAGGATCCGGACATTGCTCAGCGCCGCGCCGTCCTTGCTCAGCCGGCCCACTGCCAGCGCGGTTCCCGCACCGCCGGGCCGAGCGCGGGAATAGGTCAGGAACACCTCGCGGCTGGTGGCGAAGTCGCGCGGCACCATCACGTCCAGCAGCCCGCCCTGCCCGATGGCCGCGACCTGCGGCACCCCCGTCACGCGCCGTGCCCGCCCGTCCCTGACATGCAGCAGCGCGCCCGCGCGCTCGGTCACCAGGTAGCTGCCATCGGGCAGAAAGGCGATCGCCCAGGGGGTGTGGAGTCCGGTCAGAATCTCGTCCACCCGAACCGGTCCGGCAGAGGTGGCCATCGTATCGGCCCGTGCCGCGCCGGGCAGCATCAGGCAGAACAGGATCAATCCCAGGATACGCATTCATGGTCTCCTTGTCGGCTGCGGGTTGTTTCCGGCGCTGGGATCACTACCCCGATCCGGCGCCCCGGGCGGGGCGAATAAACTGTGCGCGGCTCCAATATGTCAGGTTACGCTCTTGTAACGTTAGCACTTTTCTTTTTGGCGCAGCTTGCTAGGCTCTGCGCCGAACATCATTGTTCCAACTTGGGAGTATGAACATGAAAAAGCTGCTTATGGCGACTGCCGCCACCGCTCTGATGGCCGGGAGCGCCTTTGCCGCCAG
This sequence comes from Antarcticimicrobium luteum, assembly GCF_004358185.1. Classification (GTDB taxonomy): domain Bacteria; phylum Pseudomonadota; class Alphaproteobacteria; order Rhodobacterales; family Rhodobacteraceae; genus Antarcticimicrobium; species Antarcticimicrobium luteum. Next base: position 124,320 of record NZ_SMUV01000069.1, on the reverse strand, counting down.
CCACGGCAAGGAAGTCAAGATCGGCATCATCCTGGGCTTCACCGGCCCGCTCGAATCGATCACGCCGGACATGGCGGCGGGCGCCGAGCTGGCGATGACCGAGGTGAACGACGCCGGCACGCTGCTGGACGGCATGATGGTGACGCCGGTGCGCGCCGACTCGACCTGCATCGACGCTGCCGCCGCCTCGGCCGCGGCCGAACGGCTGGTGACCTCGGACGGGGTCAAGGGCATCATGGGCGCCGACTGCTCGGGCGTGACCGGTGCGATCCTGTCGAACGTCGCGGTGCCGAACGGCGTGGTGATGATCTCGCCCTCGGCCACCTCGCCGGCGCTGAGCCACCAGAACAACGAGGACAATGGCCTGTTCTTCCGCACCGCACCGTCGGATGCGCGCCAGGGCGTGGTGATGACCGAGATCCTGATGGAAGAGGGCGTCAAGGACGTTGCCGTCTCCTACGTCAACAACGACTATGGCAAGGGCCTTGCCGACAGCTTCCAGGCGGCCTTCGAGGCGGCAGGCGGCACCGTGACCATCAGCGCAGCGCATGAAGACCAGAAAGCCGACTATTCGGCCGAGGTTGGCGCCCTGGCATCGGCCGGCGGCGAGCGTCTGGTCGTGGCCGGTTATGTCGATGGCGGCGGCTCGGGCATCGTCCGCGCGGCACTGGACACCGGCGCCTTCGATACCTTCCACTTCGTCGATGGCATGGTTTCCGACACCCTGACCGCCAAGTTCAAGGGCGAGATCGACGGCTCCATGGGCCAGGTTCCGGGCACCGACAGCCCGGGCGCATCGAACTTCGAAAAGATGGCCGGCGATGCCTTCAACCCCACCGGCCCCTTCGCCAAGGAAAGCTATGACGCCGCTGCGCTGATCATGCTGGCGATGCAGGCGGCGGGATCGACCGACCCGCAGGTCTACAAGGACAAGGTGATGGATGTGGCCAACGCGCCCGGCGAGCGGATCTTCCCGGGCGAGCTTGCCAAGGCGATCGAGATCCTGGCCGGTGGCGGCGACATCGACTATGTCGGCGCAACGGCGGTGGAGCTGATCGGCCCGGGCGAAAGCGCCGGCAACTACCGTCAGATCACCTACAAGGATGGTGAGGAAGTCACCGTCAAGTACCGTTGATCGACCGATCGGAAATCTGACCAAGAACAGCCCGGACGCCCTTGCGTCCGGGCTGTTCCAATGACAAAAGCCGCCACCAAAAATGCGGCGAGGGGGAATCATGATCGTCGTCGAGGACGTCCATAAGCATTTCGGCGGATTCCATGCGGTGGACGGGGCATCGCTTGAGATCACCGAGGGCTCCATCACCGGGCTGATCGGCCCGAACGGGGCTGGAAAGACCACGCTGTTCAATGTCATCGCCGGCGTGCTGCCGCCCACCTCGGGCCGCGTCACCATGGCGGGTGAGGATATCACCGGCCTGCCGCCGCACGAACTGTTTCACAAGGGGCTGCTGCGCACCTTCCAGATCGCGCATGAATTCTCCTCGATGAGTTGCCGGGAAAACCTGATGATGGTGCCGGGCGCCCAGTCGGGCGAGGCGCTGTGGAACACCTGGTTCGGCCGCAAGCGGATCGCCGACGAGGAACGCGCGCTGCGGGCCAAGGCCGACGAGGTGCTGGAGTTTCTGACCATCGAACATCTGGCCGACCACAAGGCGGGTCAGGTCTCGGGCGGGCAGAAAAAGCTGCTGGAACTGGGCCGAACCATGATGGTGGACGCCCGGATCGTCTTTCTCGACGAGGTGGGCGCCGGGGTGAACCGCACCCTGCTCAACACCATCGGCGACGCGATCATCCGGCTGAACAAGGAACGCGGATATACCTTCGTGGTGATCGAACACGACATGGATTTCATCGACCGCCTCTGCGATCCGGTGATCTGCATGGCCGAGGGCAAGGTGCTGGCCGAGGGCACCCTGGCAGAGATCAAGGCCAATGAGCATGTGATCGAGGCCTATCTAGGCACCGGCCTGAAGAACAAGGACAAGATCGACGCCTGATGCGCCGCGCGCGGATCGACCATAACCGACAAGAGAACGAGACATACCGTTCCAATGGGGATGACAATGACACAGCAACCGAACCGCGGAGCACGCGGATGAGCGGCGGGCAATACGACGACCGCGGCAACAAGGACGCGACCATCACCAACCCGACCGGGCGCGGCGAGCTGGGTGCGCATCCCGGCACCGGCCATGCGATGGACACCGCCAGCGCCTTTCTGATCGGCGACAGCATGACCGGCGGCTATGGCAAGGGGCCCGACATCCTGCACGATTGCACCATCGCGGTGAACCCGGGCGAGATCGCCGTAATCGTCGGCCCCAACGGGGCGGGCAAGTCAACCGCGATGAAGGCGGTGTTCGGCATGCTCGACCTGCGGCAGGGTTCGGTCCGGCTGGACGGCGAGGACATCACCGATCTTTCCCCTCAGGACCGGGTGGTCAAGGGCATGGGATTCGTGCCGCAGACCAGCAACATCTTTACCTCGATGACGGTCGAGGAGAACCTGGAGATGGGCGCCTTTATCCGCCATGACGATTTCCGCGATACCATGGCGCAGGTCTATGACCTGTTCCCGATCCTCAAGGAAAAGCGTCGCCAGCCGGCCGGCGAGTTGTCCGGCGGCCAGCGCCAGCAGGTCGCCGTCGGCAGGGCGCTGATGACCCAGCCCAAGGTGCTGATGCTGGACGAGCCGACCGCCGGCGTCAGCCCCATCGTGATGGACGAGCTGTTCGACCGCATCATCGAGGTCAGCCGCACCGGCATCCCGATCCTGATGGTGGAACAGAACGCCCGCCAGGCGCTGGCGATCGCCGATCGCGGCTATGTCCTGGTGCAGGGCGCCAACGCCTATACCGGCACCGGGAAACAGCTTCTGGCCGATCCCGAAGTGCGCAAATCGTTCCTGGGGGGATGAGCATGATCCTTGCATCTCACCTTGCCGCCCCGGTCAGGGCCGGGCTGGCCGCGACGCTGGCGCTGGCCTCGGCCATGCCGGCCGGTGCCGCAACCGCCTATGCTTGCGTGTTCCCGTCCGAGTGCATCCTCGGCAAACCATGCGAGACCGGCCGCGACCTCGCTGCCCGGCTCGACAGCGACGGCGGCGGCTGGTCGTTCGGCGCTGCGGGAATGGACCCTGTCCGTTTTCAGGAGATCGCGCCCGGCGGGGTCGGAAGCCTCCATCTCGTCAGCTCCGGCATCGACCCGGACGCCGATGCGGCGGCCCTGCTGACGATCACCGAAGACGGGACCGCCCTGCTGACCGTGCAGGGCGACTTCCCCTCGCCATCCGCCGTCACCCATGTCGGAAGCTGCACCGAGGAGGAGGTCTGATGGATTTCCTGAACGCAATCGTCGCGCTGTCCAATTTCGTGCTGATCCCGGCCATCGCCTATGGCAGCCAGCTTGCGCTGGGCGCCCTGGGGGTGACGCTGATCTATGGCATTCTGCGGTTCTCCAACTTTGCCCATGGCGACACCATGGCCTTCGGCACCATGGCCACCATTCTGGTGACCTGGTTGTTCCAGTCGATGGGGATCAGCTTTGGCCCGCTGCCCACGGCGCTGCTGGCGCTGCCCTTTGGCATCCTGGGCTGCATGGCGCTGGTGCTGATCACCGACCGGGCGGTCTATCGGTTCTATCGCCAGCAGAAGGCCAAGCCGGTGATCCTGGTGATCGTGTCGATGGGGGTGATGTTCATCCTGAACGGCATCGTCCGGTTCATCATCGGCCCCGATGAACAGCGTTTTGCCGATGGCGAACGGTTCATCATCTCGGCCCGCACCTTCAAGGAGATGACCGGGCTGCGCGAAGGGTTGGCAATCAAGGCGTCGCAGGGCCTGACCGTGATCGTCGCGGTGATCGCGGTGGTGCTGTTGTTCTGGTTCCTGAACCGGACCCGCACCGGCAAATCCATGCGCGCCTATTCCGACAACGAGGATCTGGCGCTGCTGTCGGGCATCAACCCCGAGCGGGTGGTGATCTACACCTGGCTGATCGTTGCGGCGCTGGCCACCATCGCCGGCACGCTCTACGGCCTCGACAAGAGCTTCAAGCCCTTCGTCTATTTCCAGCTTTTGTTGCCGATCTTCGCCGCCGCCATCGTCGGCGGGCTGGGCAGCCCGGTCGGCGCCATCGCCGGCGGCTTCGTCATTGCCTTTTCCGAGGTGACGATCACCTATGCCTGGAAAAAGGTACTCGGTTATCTCATGCCCGAAAGCCTTGAGCCCTCGGGCCTCGTGCAGCTTCTGAGCACCGATTACAAATTCGCGGTCAGCTTCGTGATCCTGCTGATCGTCCTGCTGTTCCGGCCCACGGGCCTCTTCCGGGGGAAATCGGTATGAGCGTCATGGTGAAAAACTCCGTTCTGTTCGGTCTGGTCGGCGGTCTGATCGTGATCACCGGGTTCATGCAAAGCTGGAACACCGCGCTGCTGATCCTGAACATGGGACTGATCTCGGCGATCATGGCGATCGGGGTCAATCTGCAATGGGGGTTCGCGGGCCTCTTCAACGTGGGGGTCATGGGCTTTGTCGCCCTCGGCGGGCTGGCCGTGGTGCTGATCTCGGTCGACCCGGTGGGCGAGGCCTGGGCCGCCGGCGGCACGCGGGTTCTGCTGGGGCTGCTGCTGGGCGCGGCGACGGTTGTGGCAGCCGCGCTGGTCAACACGCGGATGCCTGCCGGACGCGCCCGCACCCTGGCCCTGCTGGTGATCCTGGTCGGCGGTTTCTTTTTCTACCGGGCGGTGTTCGATCCGGGCGTCGACGCGGTGGAAAGCGTCAACCCGGCCGGCACCGGCTTTCTCGGCGGGCTCGGCCTGCCGGTGCTGCTGGCCTGGCCGGCGGGCGGTCTGCTGGCCGCCGGTGCCGCCTGGCTGATCGGCAAGACCGCGCTGGGCCTGCGCTCGGATTATCTGGCGATCGCCACGCTGGGCATCGCCGAGATCATCATCGCGGTCATGAAGAACGAGGACTGGCTGGCGCGCGGCGTCAAGAACGTGGTCGGCCTGCCCCGCCCTGTTCCCTATGAGATCGACCTGCAGAACGATCCGGGCTTTGTCGAGACCGCCGCCGGGCTGGGGATCGACCCGGTCACCGCCTCGACGCTCTATGTCAAGCTGGGCTATTCGGTGCTGTTCCTGCTGGTTCTGCTGGTGATCCTATGGATGGCGCAGATGGCGCTGAAATCGCCCTGGGGCCGGATGATGCGCGCGATCCGCGACAACGAGGTCGCGGCCGAGGCGATGGGCAAGGATGTCACCCGTCGCCATTTGCAGGTCTTCGTTCTGGGCTCGGCGGTCTGCGGCATCGCCGGCGCGATGATGACCACGCTGGACGGCCAGCTGACGCCGGGCACCTACCAGCCGCTGCGCTTCACCTTCCTGATCTGGGTTATGGTTATCGTCGGCGGCTCGGGCAACAATCTGGGCGCGGTTCTGGGCGGCTTTCTGATCTGGCTGCTCTGGGTTCAGGTCGAGCCGATCGGGTTGTTCCTGATGCAGGTCATCACCTCGGGGCTGGCCGAGGACAGCGCGCTGCGCGCCCACCTGATCGAGAGTGCGGCGCATATGCGCCTGTTCACCATGGGGATCGTGCTGCTGCTGGTGCTGCGGTTCAGTCCAAAGGGGTTGATCCCAGAACGGTAGAACCGGGGGCGGCGCGGCCTCTTTGCCCCGCGCCGCCGTTCCGAAACGGGGGATGCGATGAAGACAATCGCGGTTCTGGTGTTTGACGGCGTGGAGGAGATGGATTTCGCCGGCCCGTGGGAGGTGCTGGCCAGCGCGATAGAGGACGCGCCGGACTGGCGGATCGTCACGGTGGCCGAGCGCGCCGATCCGATCAGGTGCGAAAAGGGCCTGCGGATCCTGCCCGATCTGACCTATGACACCACCGGGGATGTCGGGATCGTCGTCATCCCCGGCGGCAGCGGCGCGCGGCGCGAGATCGGCAATCCCGGCACTGTCGCATGGCTGCAACGGATCGCCCCCGGATGCGACTGGGTCACCAGCGTCTGCACCGGGGCCTTCCTGCTGGCCGGGGCGGGACTTGCCCGCGGGCGCCATGTGACCACGCATCACGATTTCACCGACCTGCTGGCCCGGGACGCGGAGGACAGCGTGATCGAAACCCGCCGCATGGTCCGCGATGGCAACGTGGTCAGCGCCGGCGGCGTGATGTCGGGGATCGAGATGTCGCTCTGGCTGGTGGAGCGTATCTGGGGCGCCGAAACGCGCGCACGGGTCGAAAATTACATCGCCTATGGGTTTCCCAAGCCGGACGCGCTGACCGAGCACGACGAACCGAGCCACCGGCCCCGGTGAGACGGTCGCGGGGCTCGAAAAAGCGGTTGCGCGACGCCGCTCAGCGCCCCTTGAACAGCCCGCCAAGGATGCCGCGCACGATGCGGCGGCCGGTGCTGCCCTTCAACTCCTTGATCACCGCCTCCGACAGGGCCGAGCCAAAGCTGTCCTTCTGCCGCCGCACCGGATGCGCGGTCGAACGGCCGACCCGGCTGCCGGAATAGCGGCGCGCGGTGTTGAATTCCCGCGCCGCCGGGTCCGGGGTGGCCTCGGCACGATCTTCGGCCTGCTCGGCCTGCGCGGCGGCCGTCTCCGCCCGCTGGGCGAGGATCTCATAGGCCGATCGGCGGTCGAGCCGGGTGTCGTATTTGTCGGCAAGATCCGAGGCGGCCATCGCCGCGGCGCGCTCCTGGTCCGTGATCGGGCCCAGTTGCGTGGACGGCGGGCGGATCAGCGTGCGTTCGACGATTCCCGGCGCCCCCTTGGCCTCCAGCATCGAGGTTATCGCCTCGCCGACGCCGACGTCGCGGATCGCCGCGGCGGTCTCGAACCGCGGGTTCTCGCGATAGGTCTCGGCGGCCAACCGCAGGTTCTTGCGGTCGCGGGCTGTAAAGGCGCGCAGCGCATGCTGGATGCGATTGCCGAGCTGGCCGAGGATGTCCTCGGGGATGTCAGAGGGATGCTGGGTGACGAAATAGACCCCCACCCCCTTGGACCGGATCAGCCGCGCCACCTGTTCGACCTTGTCGACCAGCGCCTTGGGCGCGTCGTCGAACAGCAGATGCGCCTCGTCGAAGAAAAAGACCAGCTTCGGCTTGTCGGGATCGCCCACCTCCGGCAGCTCCTCGAACAGCTCGCTGAGCAACCAGAGCAGACAGGTGGCGTAAAGCCCCGGCGCCGCCATCAGCTTGTCGGCGGCCAGGATGTTGATCATGCCCCGCCCCCCGGCGTCGGTGCGCATCAGGTCGGACAGCGCCAGCGCCGGTTCTCCGAACAGCTGCGCCGCGCCCTGGTTCTCGATCACCAGCAGCCGGCGCTGGATCGCCCCGACCGAGGCGATGGAGACATTTCCATAGCGCAGCGACAGCGCGCTGCGGTTCTCGCCGATCCAGGTCAGCAACGCCTGCAGATCCTTGAGGTCCAGCAGCGGAAGCCCCTCTTCGTCGGCCAGCCGGAACGCGATGTTGAGGATTCCCTCCTGCGCCTCGGACAGCTCCAAAAGCCGCGACAGCAGCAGCGGCCCCATCTCGGCGACCGTGGTGCGCAGCGGGTGGCCCTGTTCGCCGAAGATATCCCAGAAGGTGACCGGACAGGCGCCATAGGCGTATTCGTCGAACCCGATCTTTTCGGCGCGCGAGGTAAAGGCCGCGTGCAGTTTGAAATCCTCGGTTCCGGACCTTGCCAGCCCCGAAAGATCCCCTTTGACATCCGACAGCACCACCGGCACCCCAGCGGCCGAGAACCCCTCGGCCAGGATCTGCAGCGTCACGGTCTTGCCGGTGCCGGTGGCCCCTGCGATCAGCCCGTGCCGGTTGGCGTATTTCAGCGCCAGCCCCTGTTTGACTCCATAGTCCGGGCCGCCGCCGCCCAGAAAGACCCTGCCGTCCATTTCACCCATCGCTTGAAGTCCCGCCCCTGCACTCAATCATATGGCCATAGATCGTTAACGCCTTTCTGGAATACTGCTTTCTGCCCCGCGCGGCAACGCGGCGCGTGGGGCAAAAACCCTCCCTGTTGGACTGGCCGCGCCGATCCGGCGCGGCCCTTTTCGCCAGGGGCGGCAAATCCTACCCAAACGCATGTGAAATGCGGTTGAAACGCACAGGGAACGGGCAGGCGCGGCGCGGCGGAGCAAAGTTTACGCCTTTGCTGTTGACCGAACGCGGCCCCTTTCGTAACGTCCGGTCATAACTAAGTCGGCCGGTCCGACGGGGAGAAAAAAAATTTAGAAAGGGGGCCGTTCGGGCCCCCTTTCGCTTGTGGCGCCTTTACCGCCGTCTTCGTCCACTTCCTTGCTGCGGCAGATCGGAACATTTCCGCGCGCCGATGCCAAAGGCCACTGACAGCGGTCCTGCGCCATGTTACAGCAGCCACAGCCAGCCATCATGGAAACGGGACCTACATGTTCAAGACACTGACCACCTTCTCCGTCATCGCCCTGGCGGCGCTGACCGTGCCCGCGGTCGCGCAGGACACCGACACCCAGAAACCCGCTGCCGAAGAGCTTCTCGATCTGGGGACGCCCGCCGATGCCTCTCCGCAGCTCGGCGAGCGTTATTCCAAGGAAAAGATCGAGGACTGGGATCTGGCCTGCATCAAGACCGATACTGAAACCGACCCTTGTTCGCTGCTGCAGATCCTGAACGACGGCAAGGGCAACCCGATGGCGGAGTTCTCGCTGTTCCGGATCGAGGGACAGGGACAGGCGGTGGCCGGCGCCACCGTGATCGTGCCGCTGGAAACCCTGTTGCCGGCGCAACTCTCGATCTCGGTCGACGGGGCCCCGGGCAAACGCTACGGCTATTCGTTCTGCAACCCCTATGGCTGCGTTGCCCAGATCGGCCTGACCCAAGAGGATATCGCCGCCTTCAAGAACGGCAAGGAGGCGACGCTGTCGCTGGTCCCTGCCCCCGCGCCCGATCAGCTGGTGACGCTCAAACTGTCGCTGAAGGGCTTTACCGCCGGGTTCGACAAGGTCGACGTGGTCAAGAACCGCTGACCGGCACGACTGCGGCCGCGCCATTGAAAACGCCGGGCACTGGCCCGGCGTTTTTCGTTTCAGGTGCGAACCGGCTGCGGATCAGACACGGCGCAGGGCCAGCACCGCATTGAGCCCGCCAAAGGCAAAGGCGTTCGACAGCGCCACATCGACCCGCGCCTCGCGCGCCACGTTCGGCACCACGTCAAGGGCGCATTCCGGGTCCGGTTCCTCATAGCCGATGGTGGGGGCGATCACCCCGTCGCGCAGAGCCATGATGCAGGCCAGAAGCTCGACCGCGCCGGTGCCGCCGATAAGGTGGCCATGCATCGACTTGGTCGAAGAGATCATCAGCTCGTCGGCGTGCTGGCCGAACACATCGGCCACGGCGGCGCATTCCGTCTTGTCGTTGGCTGCGGTGCCGGTGCCGTGGGCGTTGATATAGCCGACCTCGTCGCCATTGATCCGGGCATCCGTCAGCGCCCCTGCGATGGCCCGCGCCGCCCCCTGCTTCGACGGCATGACGATGTCCGAGGCGTCCGAGGTCATGGCAAATCCGATCACCTCGCACAGGATTTCGGCGCCGCGCCTGCGGGCGTGTTCATATTCCTCGAAGACGAAAACCCCTGCGCCCTCGCCCTGTACCATGCCGTTGCGGTTGGCACTGAACGGACGGCAGGCATCCTTGGACATCACCCGCAGCCCTTCCCAGGCCTTGACCCCGCCGAAACACAGCATGGATTCCGAACCGCCGGTCACCATCGCCGGCGCCGCGCCCGAGCGCACCAACTGAAACGCCAGCGCCATCGCATGGTTCGATGAGGCGCAGGCGGTCGAGACGGTAAAGGACGGCCCCTTGAGATTGTACTGCATCGAGACGTGGCTGGCGGCCGCGTTGTTCATCAGCTTGGGCACGACAAAGGGATGCACCCGGTTCTTGCCGTCCTCATAGACCGATCGATAGTTGTCGTCCCAGGTCGAAACACCGCCCCCCGCAGTGCCCAGCACCACGCCCGAGCGCGCCGACATGTCGCCGTGAAACTCCAGTCCGGCCTGCGAAATCGCCTCTTCGGCGGCGGTCAGGGTGAACTGGGTGAACCTGTCATAGAGGGTGATCTGTTGCCGGTTGAACCGCCCGTCGGCCTCGAACCCATGAACCTGGCCGCCGATCTGGATCGTCAGGCGGTCGACATCGCGAAACTCCAGCGGACCGATGCCGCAGCGGCCCTCGCGCATGGCCTCCAGCGTTTCGGGAACCGAATGGCCCAGGGCGTTGATCGTTCCGGCCCCGGTGATGACAACGCGTTTCATATGTTCAGGCCCGTTCCGGCTGTGTCAGGACTTTTCCGCAGCGAGCTTTTCGATGCCGGTGATGATCGCACCGACATTGGAAATATCGAAGTCGCTTTCGCTGGGGTCATTGGCGTTGAAGGGGATCGAAATGTCGAATTCCTCTTCGATGGCAAAGATGCTTTCGACCAGCCCGAGGCTGTCGATGCCCAGATCCTCAAGCGTGCTCTGTTCCGTTACGTCCGAGGGGGCCAGAACGGCCTGTTCGGCGATGATGGCGATGACCTTGTCGCGGATGCTCATGGGCGCCTCTGATCTGCTGCACTGGCGCTGATTTACTCGGTCGAACCCAGTTTGGAAACAGCCTTTTTCAGGGCGGCAACATCGCGCATGAGCCGTGGAAGCCGGCGCTGCGCCTTGTAGATCTCGGTCTGGGTTTCCATCTTGACCGCCGGATATCCCATCAGCACCCGGCCCGCCGGCACATTCGACAGGATCTTGGTGCCGCCGCCCGCGATGGCGCCATCGCCGATAAAGATATTGTCGACCACGCCGCACTGGCCGCCCAGAACCACGTTGTTGCCGATCTCGACCGAGCCGGAAATGCCGGTCTGGCCTGCGAACAGGCAGTCGCGTCCGGTGCGCACGTTGTGGCCCATGTGCACCAGATTATCCAGCTTGCAGCCGTCGCCGATCTCGGTGGCGCGGATGGTGCCGCTGTCGATGGTGGCGTTCGCGCCGATCTCGACATCGTCGCCGATACGCACCGCACCCAGCGAATGGATGCGCAGCCAGCTTTGCGCCCGGGCTTCGCCCTGATCGCCCATCGTCTTGCGCACGTTCTCGGCCGCCGACACCTCGGGCGTCACGAAGGAGAACCCGTCCGAGCCGATCCGGGCGCCCGGCTGCGCGATGAACCGGGCGCCGATGCGCACCCGCGCACCGATGCTGACCATCTCGCGCAGAAAGGCGTTCTCGCCCAGCACGACATCGGTGCCGACATAACAATGCGGCCCGATGACCGATCCGGCGCCGATCTGTGCACCGGCGCAGATCACCGCCAGCGGTCCGACACTGACGCCGATCCCTATCTCGGCGCCGGGATCGATGACCGCCGAGGGGTGAATGCCGCTGCCATAGCCCTGGCCGGGGTCCATCATCCGGGTCAGCCCGGCCATCGCCATGCGCGGACGCGGAGCGATGATCGCCGCGGCCAGCCCCATCGCCTGCCAGTCGGCCCCGGGCCAGACCATCGCCGCGCGCGCCTTGCCGCCGTTCAGCGCCTCGGCGTATTTCGGCGACATCGCCAGGGCAAGATCGTCTGGGCCGGCACTGCCGGGTTCGGCGGCGCTGCGGATCGTCAAAGACACGTCGCCCAGGGCCTCGGTGCCCAGGGCGCGGGCAATCTCTTCGATGGTGTGGGTCATTGCGGGTCCTGCGAACTGATCTGCTCCGGCCCCCGTGTTACCCCTGAACCGGCCCCAAGGCCACCCCTGCCCGGCTGAGCGCGGCCCAGATCCTGGCATCGCGGCCATAGACGTCGCGGCGAAACTCGGCCCGGCCGCGGTCGTCGGCAAAGGCCGTGCGGTAGATGATGTGCACCGGCACGTGTTTTTCCAGTTCGACCTTGGTTTCGCGCCCGGTCTTCAGGATCGAGTGGAACAGCCCCTGCGGATCGTCGGACTGCGCCGCCAGCAGCGCGTAGGCGAACTCGAACGGCTCGGCCAGACGGATGCACCCGTGGGAAAAGGCGCGCACCTCACGCTTGAACAGATGCTTTTGCGGGGTGTCGTGCAGGTAGATGTTATAGCGGTTGGGGAACATGAACTTCACCAGACCCAGCGCATTGCCGTTTCCCGGCGGCTGACGCATGTCGAAGGGAAAGGAGTTCCCGGTATATTGCGAGAAATCCGCATCCGCCCGGTTCACCCGGCGGCCACGGCTATCGGTGATGATCAGATGGCCGGCCGCGCCGGGGTTGCTGCGCAGCTTGGGCAGGTATTCCTTGACGACGATCGAGCGCGGCACATGCCAGCTCGGGTTGATGATCATATGCTCCATCTCGTCCGAGAATTCCGGGCTGCGGCGATCATGGACATTCATCCCCACCACCGAGCGGGTCTGGAACGTAACGCGGCCGTGATCGATGATCTTGGCGGTGAAATCGGTCTGGTTCACCAGAATATGCCGCTCACCGCGTTCATGGTTCAGCCAGCGTTCCCGCTCCATCGCCACGATGATGGATTTCAGCCGCTCCTCGGCCGGCGTGTTGATCTCGCTCAGCGTTCCGTCGCCGGCGACGCCATCGGCCAGCAACCCGTGGGCGAACTGGAATTTGCGCACCGCCTGTTCCAGCGTCTTGTCATAGACGCGGGTGGCGCTGCGCTCGAGATAGCCCATCGTCACCAGCCGGTTCCGCAGGGCGATCACCGCCGGCCCCTCGTCGCCGGGCTCCAGCTTGCCGCCCGAAACGGTGGCGCCCCAGCCGCCCAGGGCGATCAGATGCTCGAACCGCAGCTTTTCCTTCATCAGCGCGCGGTACTCCGCGGTCACCGGCGGCAACGCGCGCAGATAGCTCTGCGGGTTGGCCTGCGAAAACTCGGTAAGGTAGCCGGTGCGATCATGCAGCGGCACATCGCGCTTGATGTCCTCATCGACCTTCGACGGGGTCAGCAGCCCGGTCTGCACATCCTTGGCATAGGTGACAAAGGCGCGGCTGAGCGCCACTTCCACCTGACCCAGATCGCGGGTGGTGCGCACCGCCGCCATCTGCGCCTTGAGGGTCTCGATCCCGTAGCGCCCTTCGGGCAGCCCATGCACGGACGCTCCCGACAAGGCATCCAGCAGCGCAGCGCGCCGGGCGCGCGCCTCCTCGCCTTCGGCGGTCCAGAGCGGGCTATAGTCGCGCTGTCGGTAAAAGGCCGCCACGTCCGCATCGACCGAGGCCGCCTCGGCGACAGCCTGTTTGAAGGCTGTCACCTGGGTCTGGGCGGACGCCGGCAGCGCGACGGCCAAACCCAATGCGCAGGCGGCGGAAAATACGGTGGCGCGGAACGGGAACCGGAATGTCAGTCTCATCGAGCGTCCTTGGTCAGGGCTGAAAATTCTTCTGGGCAATCATTTAATTATCAGTCTTTTCGGACAAAGTCGCAATGTCCATTCACATTTCGGCCAGCAGGGATTCTCCGGGCGCGGGTGCGGCGCCGGTGCATCGGATCGACCGGAACCCTGCGATTTGGCCCGAAATGATCCGATTTGCGCAGAAACTTGCCGAAAATTCCCCCTATGACAGCTCTGAAACAATCCGTGCTTGGCAGACGAATCATACTGTGGCATCCCTTTCGGCATCCGGGGATGGATAAAAATCGTGCGTGTAACATCACGCACCGGCAGGACTAACAGCGTACGGGACAACGCAGAGCAATGGCAAAAACGAACGGATCGGGCCTCACCCGGCGCGCACTGTTGGGCGCATTTGCGGCAACAGCCGTGGCGGCAACCCCCACATATTCCAAGGCGGCTGGCTTTCTTCGCGGCGGCGGCGATATTCGCAGACTGCGGATGTATTCCGGCCGCACCGGTGAAAAGCTGGACATGATCTATTGGATCGACGGCGATTACATCAAGGACGCGGTGAAGGAGATCAATCACTTCATGCGCGACTGGCGCGTCGATCAGGTCAAATCGATCGATCTGCGCACGCTCGACATCATGGCGGCGTCGCATAATCTTCTGGATGTGAGCGAACCCTACATGCTGCTCTCGGGCTACCGCAGCCCGCAGACCAACGCGATGCTGCGCAGCCGCTCGCGCGGGGTAGCCAAGAACTCGCTGCACATGCAGGGGCAGGCCGCCGATCTGCGCCTGGGCTCGCGCAGCGTGAACCAGATGGCCAAGGCCGCGATGGCGTGTCATGCCGGCGGTGTCGGGCGCTATTCGCGCTCGAACTTCGTGCATATGGATTGCGGCGTGGTACGTAGCTGGGGCGCCTGACGCCATCCGTCATTCGCCGCGCTGAGGCCCCCGCCGTCACGCGGGGGCTTTTTCGTTCGGCACCCCGGAAATCCGCGTCCTTGCGACCCTTTACGAGGTGCCCCGCCCCGTCGTAGAGAGGCGGGCGTAGAGAGGCGGACAGCCCTCTGCCCGCCCGTTGACAGACGCAGACAGGACGCCGCCCGATGACCGCGATCCGCCGCCCGACCCGCCGTTCCGGCACCGCCCGCTCCTGCCGCTTCGCACTGGGGGCTATGTCCGCGGCGATGCTCGCCCGGCCCGCAATGGCGCAACAGGGCGCGATCCCGGCCCGCGATCCTCTGTTCGGGGCGCAACCGGACCCCGCCCCCGCCGCAGAGCAGGCGGATGCGATGACCGAACCGCTGGTCCGGTTTCTCGCCGACGGCGGGCCTGTGATCTGGGCCATAGCAGCGCTGTCTGTGGCCACCCTGACCATCATTCTGTGGAAGACCTGGCGTCTGGCCGGCGCCGGCGCCTGGCGCAGGGGCCACGCGCGCGACGCGGTGGCCGCCTATGAGCGCGGCGATCATGCCGCGACCAGGGCGATCCTGACCCACCGTGGAGGCCCCCGTTCGATCGTGGTGCGCGCCGCCGTCGCCGGGCGGGCCGAAAAGCCCGACGCCCTGGCGCGCGAGGATACGCTGCGGGTGGCCCGCAATGAACTGGCCGAGGCCGCGACCGGCCTGCGCGCTCTGGAACTGATCGCCACCATCGCGCCGCTGCTGGGCCTCTTGGGTACGGTGCTGGGCATGATCGCGGCGTTTCAGGCGTTGCAGGAAAGCGGCACGCGGGCCGATCCCGGCCGGCTTGCCGGCGGCATCTGGGAGGCGCTTCTGACCACCGCCGCCGGTATGGCCGTGGCGATCCCTGCCTCGGCCGCGCTGACCTGGTTCGAGGCGGTGATCGACCGCATGCGCCGCGACATCGAGGATGCGGTGACGCGGATCTTCGTGGCCCCGGCGCCGCCGCCCGAAGACCGCGCCAGAGCAGCGGAATAGCCATGTCGCCGCTGGCCCCGATCCGAAAACGCCGGCGTCCCAGCCTGACGCCGATGATCGACGTGGTGTTCCTGCTGCTGGTCTTTTTCATGCTGGCCTCACGTTTTGGCGTCGACCAGGTGATGCCGCTGTCCCTGGCGGGCGGCGGCGCGGTCTATTCCGGCCCGCCCCGACTGGTCGAGATCGGCGCGCAGGACCTGCGGCTGAACGGCCGTCCCTTGGCGCCGGAGGCGCTGGCCGCGGCGCTGGCCCCGCTGATGGGCGCGCCAGGCGACACCATCGTGTTGCGCGGGACCGGGGAGGCCGCCTTGCAGGACATAGTCTCGGTTGCCGACCGGCTGCGCGCGGCCGGCTATACCGCCCTGGTCCTGGTGGAGTAGCCGATGCAGATCGCCCCGCCGCACCGCAGCCCGCCCCGCGAATCCGTCGTCCCGATGATCAACGTGGTGTTCCTGCTGCTGATCTTCTTCCTGATGACCTCGCAGATCGCCCCGCCCGATCCGGTCGAGGTCACGCCGCCGGTCTCCGATCAGGGCGCGCCGGTCGATCACGGAACCCGGCTGTTCGTCGGGCCCGACGGCATCCCGCAGCTGGACGGTCTGTATGGCGAGGCCGCGCTCGCCGCGCTGGCCAGGCGCGACACCGACGCCGGCCCGGTGATCCTGGCGGCCGATGCCGGGGTTCCCGCCGCGCGTGTCGCCCGGCTGATGCGGCGTCTGGCCGGGCTGGGGGTGACGCGGGTCGAATTGTCGGTGCTGCCGCGATGAGCGCGCTGGCCGAAAAGGCGGTGTTCGGAGTTATCGCCGCCGGGCTGCACGTGCTGGCCCTTGCCGCGCTGCCGGGGACCGGCGCGCAGTCCGGCGGGGCCGGCGGCACCGGGCGAGTGACCCTAGAGGGCGCCAGCCCGCAGATCGCGGCCATGGTCGCCGCCTGGACCGCCCCGCCCGAAATGGCGGAACCGGTGGCGTTGTCGCAGCCTTCTCTGCCCTCGGCCGATCCCCCGGCACCCGATCTGCCGCCGGTCGAGCGCGCGCCGCGTCCGCCGGCTACCGCCGCGCAGCTCCCTGATCTGGCGGACGCACCCCCGCCGCCCCAAGCCGCGAATCTGCCGCTGCCAACCCCGATGCCTGCGCCAAGTCTGACCGAGGCCCCGTCCCTGCGCCTGCCGCAACCGGAGCAAGGCACCGAGGAGCGGCCGGAGATTACCATCGCGCCATCGGCCCAGGCGCCGCGGGACCCCCTCCAGCGGCCGAAAGCACCCTCTGCGCTGCCGCCGCCCGGTGCTCCGCAGCTGGCTGAAGCGATGGAGGCTGCCCCACCGCAGCCGCCGCCGCCAGCGCGATCCGAAACACCGGCCGCGCAGCGCACGCAGGCCGCGGCGCAGGCGCAACAGGCCGCAGGGCGCGGCGGCGCCCAGCGGGCCGGAACCAACGGCAAGGCGCAGCAACCCGCTCTCGGTTCGGGGCAGCGCCACAGCCTGATCGCCGCCTGGGGCGCACGGATCATCGACCGGATCGAACGGACCAAGCGCGCCCCACGCGGGCTGCGCGGCGGCGGGCGGGTGGTGCTGCGGCTTCAGGTCAGCCGCAGCGGCGCGTTGCAGGGCGTTTCTATCCGCAGCAGCTCGGGCAATGCCGAGATGGACGCCGCCGCGATCAACGCGGTCCGCCGCGCCGGACGCTTCCCGCCGGCGCCGGAGGGACTGACCAGACCTGTCTACAGTTTCTCGCTTCCGGTCCGCTTCAACGGCTGACCGGCGGCGCCCCCTTGCGCAGATCCTCGAACAGCGCGGACTCCAGATCCAGATGCGCCTTGGCCTCTTCCAGCAGACGCTCATCGATGCGCGGCGGGCGCAGGTCCACGTCCTTCGACAACACGTCGAGGATGGTCTGCATCGCCGCGATCCGGGCGAATTTCTTTTGATTGGCCGGGATCGCGGACCAGGGAGCCGCCGGCGTCGAGGTTCTGGCGAACATCTCGTTCACGGCGACTTCGGTCTCGCTCCAATGGGCGCGATTGCGAAAATCCTCGTAAGAGAGTTTCCAGCGTTTCAGCGGGTTGCGCAACCGCTCCTCAAAGCGGCACATCTGCACCTCGGGCGTGATATGAAAGAACAGCTTGACCAGCCGCACGCCGTCGTCGGCCAGCATCCGCTCGAAATCGTTGATCTCGCCATAGGCCGCGCGCCAGCGGTGTTCGGGCGTCAAGTTTTCGACCCGCTCCACCAGGATCCGTCCGTACCAGGACCGGTCAAAGACCGAGATCGCCCCGTCCGGCGGCAGCCGCTCCATGAAGCGCAACAGATAGTGCCGCTCCAGGTAATAGTTGCGCGGCGGTCCGATCGGCCAGACCTTGAATCCGCGCGGATCAAAGGCCTGCGACAGCCGCCGGATCGTGCCGCCCTTGCCGGCGGCGTCCCAGCCTTCAAAGACGATCACCGCCTTGTTGCCGGTATGCAGATAGGCCTGCTGCACCTGGGCCAGTCTGAACTGGAGATCGCGCAGAGACCGTTCATAGACGTCCTTGCCGAGGCGGCTCGTGAGATCGACGTTGTCCAGATGCGGCGGAGGCATCGGGGTCATATGATCGCCCCCTGCCCGGCCGGTCGCGCCAGCGCGCATTCGAGCTGGGGCGATCCGGCGCCTGCCAGCCGCAACATATGCCAGGCAAGGACCAGATTGCTGGACAGAACCGGCAGCCCGATCTCGCGTTCCAGCGCGGGGATCGCCGGCAGCGTGTCAAGATTGGTGCAGGACAGAAAGATCCCGTCAACCGCCCCCGTCCCGGCCAGGGTCCGCGCCGCCGTTACCACCGAGGCCGGCGTGATCCGCGCCACGCGGGCCTCTTCGGCCTCGGCGAAACTGCCGAAAACGGGCGTGTCTATCCCCTGATCGGAAAGCACCTGCCGCAGCCGGTCCGAGACCGTCTCGACATAAGGCGACAGCAGCGCCAGCCGCCGCAGACCCAGCGCACCGCAGGCGGCGGTCAGGGCGCTGACCGGATCGGTCACATGGGCGCAGCGCGCGCCGGCGCGGACCTGATCCGCCACGCGGGCAGGCCCGATCTGGGCCGCGCCCGAGGTGCAGCCATAGCCGATGACATCGAAATCGACCGACCCGGGCAGCAGCGCCGCCGCGCGCGGCAACTCGCCCTCCATCCGCGCCAGCGTCGCGGGGGTCACGTCCAGCCCGCTGGGCACCCGGCTGACCATCAGATCGACCGCCGGCGGCAGAAGGCGGCGGGCATCCGCCTCGATCCGCTCGTCGACCTGCAATACGACCATGCCGAGGGCAGGGTTTCTGCGCGGCCGGGTGTCGAACGAAAAGACCTGCATGGCTCATCCCTCCAGCGTGACGATCTCGCGCCCGGCGGGCGGCGACAGGAACTCGGCCCCGGTCTCGCGGATCACGATGTTCTCCTCATGCACCATCAGCCGCCCTGGCCCCAGCGACAGCCCCGGCTCGAGCGTAATCACCATGCCCGGCGCCAGCACCGTCCGATCGCCGGGGATCAACGAAAGCCCCTCGGTCAGTTGCATCCCCAGCCCATGCCCCAGCCGCCCCGCGCCGGGCGTGCCGTGCCGGGACAGCGCCGCATGCAGCACTCCGAACAGCTCGGCGGCGGTACGGCCGGGGGCGGCCGCCTCCGCGGCCTCCTGCGTGGCGTCAATCAGGGCGGCGTGGGCCGTGCGGACGGCATCGCCAGCCGGCCCGACCGAGAAATTCCGGTCGAAATCGCAAAAATAACCGTCTCGGATCACCCCGGTGTCCAGCATCAGCACATCGCCCCGGCGCAACGGATCGGGCCCGGCGGGCGAGATCACGTCGGCATACCCCCCCTGCTCCGCCGCTCCGGCCAGATAGGGCACCCAGTCGGCCCCCTCCTCCAGGCACAGGCATTGGAACCGGCGGAACAGATCCTCCAGCGGAACACCGGCGCGCGCGATCTCGGGGACCCGGGCAAAGGCGCGGCCCGCCACCGCGCAGGCGGCGCGGATCCTGTCGATCTCGGCCTCTGATTTCACCATTCGCAGCGCACGGGTGATGCCGCCGTCGTCAGTGATCTCCACCGCCGCCCGCGCCTGGACCCCGGCCCAATCCGCCAGCGGCATCCGCAGGTGGCTTTCCAGCCCCATCGGCAGGCCGACGCGCCCGCCCTTGCCTGCGATTTTGCTCAGCGCATCGGCCAGCAGGCTGACGCCATCATCCTCCGGGTCGGGCGCGGGCCAGGTGCGGATATCCGTGATCCACCCCCGCGCCATCAGCGCCGCGCCGATCGCCGGGATCACCGCCACCGGATCGCCCGAGGCCGGTACGATCAGAAACCAGGGCCGGGTCGGGCTTTCCCAGAACCGGGTGAGAAAGCCGCTGAAATACCGCAGATCGGCCTCGGTGGTCAGCAGCAGCGCGGCCAGACCCCGCGCCGCCATCCGGGCCTGCGCGCGCGCCACCCGCACGCGGTATTCCGAGGCCGGAAATCCGCGCGCGGGACCGCTCATGGCTGGGGCCCCTCGCTCACGATGACCAGCGCGCGGGAGGTCTCATCCAGCCCCAGCGCGTCCGCATCCGCGGCGGCGATCAGCCCGGCGAGCCCCGCCGCGCCGGAGGCGGTGGTAGGAAACCCGGCCCCGGAGGCGATGTCGGCGCCGCGATGCCCCTCCTCCTCGCTGATGGTCAGAAAGACATCGGCATCCCGCGCCAGCCCGCGCAGGGCGACCCAGGACGGCTCCTTGCAATCGAGCCGCCCCATGTCCGAGACCGGCCCCTGCGTTACGAGGGGCGCGCCGGCTGCGATCGAGGCGGCCAGTGCCGGGGCCGCCTGCGGCTCCACCACCGCGATCAGCGGCGCATCCCCCCAGCGATCCCGCATCAGCGCCGCCGCCGCCCCGGCCAGCCCGCCGACACCCGCCTGCAACACCACATGGGTCGGAACCTGCGGCATATCCCGGATGATCTCGTCCACCAGCACAAGATACCCTTCCATCAGCCGATGCGGCCGCGCCATGTAGCCGGGCCAGGAACTGTCCGACAGCAATTGCCAGCCACTGACCTCGGCGGATTTTGCGGCGGCGGCCATGCTGGCCTCGTAGTCGGCGCCCTCTCGTACCACCTCGGCCCCCTCGGCCCGCAGCCGCTGGGCGAAACTCTCCGGCACCGTCTCGGCCACGTAGACCACAGCGCGGGCGCCGAACGCCCGTGCCCCGGCAGCAACCGAAAGACCGTGATTGCCGGCACTGGCGGTCACATAGGTAACGCCCGAGAGATCCCCCTCCGCCGCATCGCAAGCGATGACATAGGCCGCCCCCAGCGCCTTGAAACTGCCCAGCCCCATGCGGTCGCGCTCATCCTTCAACCAGACCTGGCCGACACCGCATCCGGCTGCCAAGGCGTCGGATTGCAGCAGCGGGGTTGGCGCATGGCGGGGGCATTTCCGGACCAGGGCCAGCGGCCGCCCGGCGTCGGTGCTGGGCAGCGGAAACGGTTCAAGCTCGGCCATGGAATGGGCGTTGCCGCGATGGGGGTTGGGCTGAATATCCATGCCTCCCAGCCCACCCGATAGAGGGGCGTGCGGTCAAGCTTTATCATCCGGGAACGGCGGAAACAGAGCAGGCCCGCCGGTGCCGCCAGAGGAACGCCTCACGCGAAAGATGAGTATCCTTGGCCAACAATCGGATAAATAGAGAAAAAGGGCACTTTATGGTCCGAAACATGAAAAGGCCGGGTGCAAGACCCGGCCCAGCCGTCATTTTCGCGGATCAGGCGCGGCGGCGGCGTCCACCGGCGCGGCCGCGTCGGCCTCCGGCGCCCTCCTCGCCCGGCGCCGCGGGCGGTTTGTTGAACCGGATCCACTCGCCGCCATGCGGGTCGTGGTTGGTCAGCAGATTGGCGGCGCGAATGGCCGTCATTTCCGAGCCGGGGCGGAACTGGGTGCTGCCCAGGCCGAACAGCTGGCAAAAGGCCTCGTCGTCCAGATCCTCGGGCAGGACGATGCCGGCGGCGGCGGCTTCGGCCCGCTTTTCGGCGATCTTGCTGGCGCCGACCGGCAGCGCGCAGGGGTTCATGATCGCGCTGGTCATCCCCGCGCCCATCGCCATCGGCAGAAAGGCATTGTTGATCCCATGCCGGTTCGGCAGCCCGAACGACACGTTGGACGCGCCGCAGGTGGTGTTCACGCCCAGTTCCTCACGCAGGCGTCGCACCAGCGCGAACACCTGCTGACCGGCGGTCGCCATGGCGCCGATCGGCATCACCAGCGGGTCGACCACGATGTCATGCGCAGGGATGCCGAAATCGGCGGCGCGCTCGACGATCTTCTTGGCCACGGCAAAGCGCACGTCGGGATCCTCGGAGATTCCGGTATCGTCGTTCGAGATCGCCACCACCGGCACGTTGTATTTCTTGACCAGCGGCAGGACCAGTTCCATCCGCTCCTCCTCGCCGGTGACGGAGTTCAGCAGCGGCCGGCCCTCGGCCGCCTGCAACCCCGCCTCCAGCGCGCCGGGCACCGAGCTGTCGATGCACAGCGGGATATCAACCAGCGCCTGCACCATCTCGACGATCCGGGTCATCAGCGGCGGCTCGGTCTCGTTCGGGTTGGGGTTCGAGTTATAGACGACCCCGGCATTGATATCGAGGATGTTGGCCCCGGCGGCGACCTGCGCCACGGCATCCTTTTCGACGGTCGAGAAATCGCCCGCCTCCAGCTCAGCCGCCAGTTTCTTGCGGCCGGTCGGATTGATACGTTCGCCGATCACGCAAAAGGGCTGGTCAAAGCCGATCACGGCTGTCTTGGTTTTGCTTTCGACTACGGTGCGCGTCATTAAACGGCCTTTCAGCTTTGATTTGCGGGGACGCCTGCGGCGCCGCCATGTTCGATCGCCCAGGTGGCGTTGGTCTTGATACCGCCCAGCGGAAAGAAATGCACGTTGGTGATGTTGAAGCCCGGATTGGCGGCCTTGTGGGCGGCCAGGTCGGCCAGCACATCGGTCGGCTCATAGGGCAGCAGCAATTTGGTGACATCCATCGCCCGTTTCTGCAGCACCCTGAGCGAGGGGCCGACGCCACAGGCGATGGCGAATTTGATCAGCGTCTGCAACTTTGCCGGCCCGGCGATGCCGATATGGATCGGCAGGTCGATGCCCGCCGCCTGCAGCCCCTCGGCCCAGGCGATGATCGGCTTCGCGTCAAAGGCGAATTGGGTCGCCAGCGCCATCTGGGCATCGGTGCGTTCGCTGAACGCCTGTTTCCAGCGCAGCGCGGCCATCACATTGTCTTCGCCGCCATCCGGGTCGATGTCGCGGTTGCCCTCGGGATGGCCGGCAACGTGCAACCGCTTGAACCCGGCCTTGTCGAACAGGCCGGTTTCCATGAGCTGCATCGAGCTGTCGAAATCGCCTAGCGGTTCCGAAACCCCGCCCGCCAGCAACAGCGCCTGCTCGACGCCCGCCTCGCCCTGGTACATGGCGATCCAGTTTTCCAGCGTGGCGCGGTCCCTGATGATGCGGGCCGGGAAATGCGGCATCACCGCATAGCCATCGCGCGCCAGCCGGGCGGCGGTGCGCACCATGTCCTCGATGGGGGTGCCGTCGATATGGGCGATATAGACCCTTGTGCCCTCGGGCAGAAGATCGCGGAAATCCTCGACCTTCTCGGCGGTGCGCGGCATCACCTCGATCGAATAGCCGTCAAGCAGCGCCTCGACCTGGCAGTTCACCGGCGCCGGGGCGGCCGCGTCGCGTCTTTTGAAGTTCAACAGTGCCATTGCGGCCTCCCAGAGTGATGTCAGGCTCATGCCCAGCCGTCGTTCGCGATCAGGGCCTTGAGACGTTCCTGATCGTAGTGCGCTTCGAGACGGGTGGCCTCGGCCTCGGCCACTTCGGCCGCCTCACCCTCCACCGGATAGGGATCGGCCTTGCGCCATTCTGCCAGATAGGCATCGGTGCCGGCCGCGCCGCCTTTCATCGCGGCCCGGTCGATGGCCTGTTCAAACCGTTCGGCCAGCACCCGCTTGGTGCCACGACGGCCCTTGCCCACGATGATCTGGGCCGGAATGTCGCGCCAGTAAACGATCGTAACGTCCGGCATGGTCTGATTCCCCGTTCTCTCTGCGCTCTCTCTACGGCAGGAGTGCCGCGCGCCGTCGCCGAATTTCGACGGAAACGACGCATTCCGCGACCAATGCCTAGGCAATCGCGCCCCGCCTGGCCAGCCTTGGCCACCCTCATTCTTTTCAAGTTGAATATGAGCGCCGTGATCCCTTGCGCGGGGGACGGCAAAGACATAGCTTGAACATAACTCGAAATCGGAGGGCGTGTTGTCATGGCGCCCAAGCGTCCCAAAGGTGCGGGCGCGTTCCCGAAACCGGTCGAAAGCCCTGCGCCGTCCCGGCCCGATCCAGATGCGCTCTATGCGGCGCTGGATCTGGGTACCAATAGTTGCCGCATGCTCATTGCCCAACCCAAGGGCAGCGGGTTTCATGTGGTCGACAGTTTCTCGAAATCCGTCCAGCTCGGCTCCGGGCTGGAGCGGACCGGGCGTCTTTCGCGCGCCTCGATGGCGCGCACGATCCAGGCGCTGCGGATCTGTCAGCAGAAGATCAAGCGCAACAAGGTCCACCGCATGCGGCTGGTCACGACCGAGGCGTGCCGGCGGGCCAAGAACGCGCGCGAATTCATCCGCCAGGTCAAACGGGAAACCGGGCTGACCCTGGAGATCATCCAGCCCGAGGAAGAGGCGCGGCTCGCCGTGATCTCCTGCGCGCCACTGGTCTCGACCAAGACGGAACAACTGCTGGTGGTCGATATCGGCGGCGGATCGACCGAACTGGTCTGGATCGACATCTCCTCGATCCCGCGGCGCGACCGGCCTGCGGCGATCATGCGGCTGCATGCGGGATTCCACCCGCCCGAAAGCCCCTTTCCCGCCGCCAAGGTGGTCGATTGGATCTCTGTGCCGCTGGGCGTCGCGACGCTGCGCGATCAGTTCATCGACGTCGAGGACGACTCCGCCCGTTTCGCCCTGATGAGCTGGTTCTTCGAAGAGAACCTGGCCGAGTTCACCCCATATCAGGACGTGCAGGCGCGCGAGGGGTTTCAGATCGTCGGCACCTCGGGCACCGTCACCACGGTTGCCGCCAGCCACCTGGGGCTGAAACGCTATGACCGGACCAAGGTGGACGGGCTGCGCATGACCTCGGATCAGATCGACAAGGTGATCCGCGGCTATCTCGACCTCGGCCCGCTCGGACGCCGCCGCGATCCCCGCATCGGCGAGGATCGGCAGGCGCTGATCATGTCTGGATCGGCGATCCTTCAGGCGCTGTTGCGCTGCTGGCCGACCGATCGGCTCTCGGTGGCCGACCGCGGCCTGCGCGAGGGGCTGCTCTATGCCCAGATGAGTGCCGACGGCGTGCTGGAGGACGGCCCGTTCTGATCGCTCCTGACGTCCCTGCGGGGGCAGTCCGCCCCCTCGCGGCCCCTGGGGTATTTTCAGCCCCCTCACCTTCCCCGGTCGTTTTCCGGCCCCAAGTATCCCGGGGGAGGCGCCCCTTTTGCGGTTCGGCGCTTGGCGTTGGGCAGGATTGGGGCGATACTGGCCGGAAAACCGAGAGAGGGCAGGAAAGATGATCATCGCCATCGTCAGGATACCGCTGGAGGGTCCCAAGCGGCCCGCCGACGCGGTGATCCGGCAATCGCTGGAGTCCAGCGTAATCTTTCACGAGGTGCCGGGGCTGCGGCGCAAATACTACCTCAACAGCGAGGCGGGCGGCGGCGGCATCTATGAGTTCGCCAGCCGCGAGGCGGCGGAGGCCTGGTTCAACGACGGCTGGGCCGACTGGATGGAGGGGCGATTTGGCGTACGCCCGACGCTGGAACTGTACGATTGTCCGGTCGTTCTGGACAATGCGGCCGGCGAGGTGCGCGTCAACGGCGCCCCGGTGCCGCCGCCTTGGCGGCGGGATGCCGGATAGCCCCGCCCCTTGCCCGGGCCGGCGCGAACCGATAACGGGGCACGATTGTGGAGAACTGGACCATGGCCAAGAACACGACCGGGCGGAACACATCTGGGCGCGGACAGCGCGACCTGACGGTGAAGGTGAAGACGGCGCGGGGGCGCAAGCTGTCCTCGACCCGCTGGCTGCAGCGCCAGCTCAACGACCCCTATGTCAAACGCGCACAGGCCGAGGGGTTCCGCGGCCGTGCGGCGTTCAAGATCATGGAACTGGATGATAAGTTCCGGTTTCTCGTGCCCGGCGCGCGGGTGGTCGATCTGGGCTGTGCGCCCGGCGGCTGGATTCAGGTTGCGGTGCCGCGCATCAATGCGCTGGGTGAAAAAAAGGGCAAGGCGGTGGGCCGGATCATCGGCATCGACCTGCAGGAGGTTGAGCCGATCCCGGGGGCCGAGATCCACCAGCTCGATTTCATGGCCGAAGGCGCCGACGAACAGGTCAAGGACTGGCTGGGCGGCAAGGCCGACGTGGTGATGTCCGACATGGCCGCAGCCAGCTCCGGCCACAAGCAGACCGACCATCTGCGCATCATTTCGCTGTGCGAGGCGGCCGCCTATTTCGCTTTTGACGTGCTGGAAGAGGGCGGCACCTTTATCGCCAAGGTTCTTGCCGGCGGCGCCGAGGGCGATCTGCAAAAGCTGCTGAAGCAGAAATTCACCAAGGTCGCCAATGTGAAACCACCCGCCTCCCGGTCGGACAGTTCGGAAAAATTCGTGGTCGCCACCGGCTTTCGCGGCTGATCAGCCGCGTTGCCCGGATTGCGCCGGGTCGGACCAGGACCGGGCCGCCTGCGTCAACAGACGTGCGGTCGTGGGCTCGGCCAGGGGCCGTTTCGATCGCCGCACCAGACGAAGGGCGGTGTATTCGGCACGCGCCTGTTGATGGATCAGGGCGAACAGGCGGGCGTGACGGCAGGGCGTTTCATCGGTGTGCATGGCGGGTCCGATCCGGGTGGGTGCGCCCAGCCTGGCGCGCAACCGCGCCGCCAATAAGGCGCAAACCGGACAATCCGGGGGAAATCAGCCCGGCTCCGACGCCGGCTCTTTTTCCCGGCCCGCATCGAGCAGCGCGCCATTGAACTCTGCCCCCAGGATCAGGATCGCGGCGTTGAGATAGAGAAAGATCAGCGCCGACATCGCCCCCGCCAACCCCGCATAGGTCGCCGAATAGCTGGCGAACCGGCCGATGTAGATCGAAAACCCCCAGCCCGCCAGCGCCCAGAGCATCAGCGTCAGCACGACCCCGGGCAGGATCTGGCGAATCCCGTGCCGCCGCCCGGGCAGCAGCAGGTGAAAACCCAGCACCCCCAGAACCGGCATCGCGATGACGAAAAGCCAGCTGACGCCGACGCCGGCAAACCAGGACGTCACCTCGCCCGGCACCGCGGCGCGCAGCATGTTGGTATAGAGCGGCAGCACCAGATCCACCGCCACCCCCGCCAGCACCAGCGCCGCGCCGGCCACCACCAGCCCCAGACACAAAAGCCGCGTCTGCCAGAATGGGCGCGGATCGGTGTCATGATAGGCCCGCGTCATCGCCACCCGCACCGCATCCACCCCGTTGGACGCGAAATAGAGCGCCACCACGCCCCCCAGTGTCAGCAGCCGCGAATCGGCGGCGGCCAGAACCGCGCGCAGCTCCCGCTCGATGGGCTGCGCCACCTCTTCCGGCCAGGAGCCGAACAGCAGCTCGAACAGATCGTCCACCGGCACGTCGCGCGACAGGAACCCGGCCAGCGCCACCACAAAAAGGACAAAGGGAAACAACGCCATCATCAGCGACATCGCCACATGACTGCTCATCACCCAGCCGCCCTTGTCGCCGAACCGGGCCGCGGCGCGGATCAGGGCGCGCAGGCCGCGCAGGGGAATGGCAACAGATGGCATCATGGCTGGCACCCTAACCGCCGCCGCCCGCCGCTGCCAGAGCGCGCCGCTTTGGGCCGTTGCCTTTGCATCCCATCAGAGGCACGATGCCCGCGACCGAAACGCCGGGCCGGACCGGCGCAGCACCAGGAGGCACGGAATGAACGATTTTGACGATTTCACCGCCAAACTGAAACAGACCCGGGACGAGTTGAAACTGCAACTGCATCTGGCCAGCAAAGACGCCGAGGATGAATGGGAGGAACTGGTCAAGGACTGGGACAAATTTATCCATAAGACCCAGCTCGACAAATCCGCCGAAGAGGTGGGCGATGCCGCGAAAGAGCTTGGCCTACGGATGAAAACCGCCTTCGACCGGCTGCGAAAATCCTGATCCGCCCTCACCCGTCCGCCTGGTCCCGTGGCGGACGCCCCGATCCCTGACCGGAGCCCGAGCGCATGTGGGTCATGATGGGCAGCGTGGCTGTTGCCGCGCTTTATCTCGTGTCGGTCCTGTTCGCCTTTCGCGCCGCCGCCACCGCGCGCACGGCGCAGGGGTCCGTGGGCTGGGTGGTGTTCCTGCTCGCCCTGCCCTTTGCGGCGGTGCCGGCCTATCTGTTCCTGGGCCATCACCGGCTGCGCGGCTATATCATCTCGCGCCGCGAGGCGCGCCAGGTGGTCGAGGCGCTGCGCGATTTCGCAGCCCGCAACGCCCCCGACCCCGAACGGACCCGGGTCAACCTGGCCCCGTTCGAGTATTGCGCCAACATGCCGGCGATCAGCGGCAACGGGGCCGAGTTGCTGATCGACGGCGCCGCCGCCTTTGACGCCATGTTCGCCGCCATCGACGCGGCGCACTCTTATGTGCTGGTGCAGTTCTATATCATCCGCAACGATGCGCTTGGCCGCGCCTTTCAGGACCGGCTGATCGCCGCCGCCGCGCGCGGTGTGCGGGTGCGGGTGATGACCGACGCGGTGGGCAGTTTCGGTCTGCCCAGCCGCTATTTCGCCCGGTTGCGCGCCGCCGGGGTCGATGTGGCGCACCGGAAACGGTCGCGCGCGCCCCGGTTCCGGTTCCAGATCAACTACCGCAACCACCGAAAGAGCCTGATCGTCGACGGCGAGACCGGGTTCACCGGCGGCTTCAACGTGGGCGATGAATACATGGGGCGCAAACCGGCCTATGGCGCCTGGCGCGACACCCATGTGCGGCTGCGCGGGCCCGTGGTGTCGCAGCTCCAGCTGATCTTTCTTGAGGACTGGCACTGGATCACCGGTGACGCCAATGGCGACATGACTGACGCGTCCCCCTTCGCCGACCTGAACTGGAATGCGCCGCCCGACCGGGCGGACGCCACCGGGCTGATCGTCGCCACCGGTCCGGGGGACGAGACCGAAACCGGCGGCCTGCTGTTCTTTTCCGCCATTGCCGCGGCGAAAAAACGGGTCTGGATCGCCTCGCCCTATTTCGTGCCCGACACCGACATCGTCAGCGCGTTGCGCCATGCGGCGCTGCGCGGCGTCGATGTGCGGCTGCTGGTACCCGAACGCAGCGACCACTGGATGCCCTGGCTGGCCGCCTGGGCCTATTTCGATGGCATCACCGAGGCCGGTGTGCGCGTCTTTCGCTATACCAGCGGGTTCATGCACCAAAAGGCGTTTGTCGTCGATGACACCATCGCGGCGGTGGGGACAACCAACCTCGACAACCGGTCCTTCCGCCTGAATTTCGAGGCGATGGCGCTGTTCTTCGACGCCGATTTCGCCGGCCGGGTCGACGCCATGCTGCGGGCAGATCTCGAAAACAGCTATCAGATGACGGCAGGAATCGCCGAGCAATCGCCGTTTGTTCGCTACGGCGCGCCGGTGGCGCGACTGTTTTCACCTTTGCTTTAAGAGGCCGTATTATTTCATCGCTATAAAACGATATTCACACGCTCTTAAAGTGTCATTTAATCCTGAGCTGCACCCATGCAATCGTCGAACAGGCGCTGATAGTGTTCAGCACGTTTGCGGTTTCGCTCGGCCTCGAACCGCTCCCGATGCGCCGCTCCGGCGAAGGGCGGCGCGGTCGGTGCCGGTGCGCCCTGGCTGCGCGACACCCCCAGGGCGACCGAGCCGCCCAGCCGCAGGGTCACCCCGCCCGCGTCGACCTCCGGTGCCCGCAGACGATACCCGCTGACCCGTTCGGCCTGGGCGCGGCAGGCAGCCTCGCGGTCCTCCGCCAAGGCCGGAAAGGCACAGAGCGGGCCGGCCAGCAGCGGCAGCAGGAACAGGAGCGAGCGAGTCATGCCGGACAGATCAGCCGGATCGCGGCCCGGCGTCAATGGTCCCGGCTGCCGACGGCGGCTGCCCGCTTGCGGCGAAACGCGCGAAACCGCCGAACCGCCGGTCCAGGGGTGGACAGCGGCGCGGCCAGAGCCAATTGATGTCAGGGTCGGAAACGGGGCGCAATCGCGCCGGACAAGGGGCCGCCATGCTGCTGCAGATTGAGGATGTCACCAAGACCTATCCCGGCGCGCGTCCGGTTCTTCAGGGTGTGTCGCTCTCCCTCGATGCGGGCCAGACCCTGGCGCTGACCGGCGAAAGCGGCAGCGGCAAGAGCACGCTTTTGCATCTTGCCGGGGCGCTCGACAGCTTCGACAGCGGCGAGATCACGCTCTGCGGAACGCCGCTCTCCGGGCTCGACGATACCGGCCGCGCGGCGCTGCGGCGCTCGCGCGTGGCGTTGGTTTTTCAACAGTTCAATCTGATCCCTTCGCTGACAGTGGGCCAGAACCTGAGCTTTCACGCCCGGCTGGCGGGGCGCCACGACCCGGCCTGGACCCATGAGCTGACCGACCGGCTTGGGCTCGGCGATCTGACCGGACGCTATCCCGAGCAACTCTCCGGCGGGCAGCAGCAGCGGGTGGCCATCGGCCGGGCGCTGGCGGCACGGCCCGATCTGCTGCTGGCGGACGAGCCCACCGGCAATCTGGACGAGACCGCCAGCGCGGCGGTGATGGCGCTGATGCTGGATCTGGTGCGCGACAGCGGCACGGCCCTCTTCCTCGTCACCCATTCCGAACGGGTCGCAGCGCGGCTGGATCTGCGCGCCCATCTGCGCGGCGGGCGCATCGCATGATCGCCGCCGCGCTTCAGGCGCTGGGATCGCACTGGCGGCGGCATCCGCTGCAACTGGCGACCCTGCTGGCCGGGCTGGCGCTGGCCACCGCGCTGTGGTCTGCGGTGCAGGCGATCAATGCCGAGGCGCGCGCCAGCTATGCCCGTGCCGCGACCCAGATCGGCGCCGGCGGGCTGGACGTGCTGGAGGCGCCGGGCGGCCCGATCCCGTTGGCCCGCTATGTCGAACTGCGCCGCGCCGGCTGGCAGCTCTCGCCGGTGCTGGAGGGGCGCGCGCGATTGGGCGAGGACCGGGTGAGTGTGCTGGGCCTCGACCCGCTCAGCCATCCGCCCCTGCCCGCGCTGGAGGCGGCGACGGAAGGCGACCCCGAAACGCTTGCGCAGATGCTGGCGCGCGGCGGCCTCCTCTTTGCCGCGCCGGCGCTTGCCGCCACGCTCTCGGCCACCCCCGGCCTGCCGGCGGTCCACGCCAGCGACCGCGTCCCGCCGGGCCTGGTGCTGACCGACATCGGCGTCGCCGAACGCCTGCTGGCCAGACCGGGCCAGATCGACCGGCTGCTGATCCTTCCGGGTCAGCCCGCCGGCCTGACGCCGCTTGAGCAGCTTGCCCCCGACCTTCAGCGCCGCCCGTCGCGCACTGGCACCGATACCGCGCGGCTGACCGACAGTTTCCACCTCAACCTCACCGCCTTCGGGCTGCTGTCCTTTGCCGTGGGGCTGTTCATCGTCCATGGCACCGTCGGCCTCGCCTTCGAGCAACGCCGCGCCATGGTGCGCACCCTGCGCGCCCTCGGCCTGTCGCTGCGGCTGCTGACCGGCCTGATGCTGGGCGAGCTTCTGGTTCTGGCGCTGATCGGCGGGGCGCTGGGGCTGGTTCTGGGCTATCTGGTCGCCGCCGCGCTGCTGCCCGACGTCGCCGCCACCCTGCGCGGGCTCTATGGCGCGCCCGTGGCGGGCGGGCTGTCGCTGCGCCCGTCCTGGGTTCTGGGCGGGCTTGCAATGGCGCTGACCGGCACCGGGTTGGCAAGCGCCCAGGCGCTGTGGCGGATGACGCGGATGCCGCTGCTCTCCGCGCCGGGGTTGCAGGCCTGGGCCCAGCGCGCCGCGCGGGGCGAGCGCCGGATGGCGCTGACCGGGCTGGGGCTGATCGCGGCGGGCGTCGCGGCGCTGGGGCCGGTCAAGGGGCTGATCGGCGGTTTCGCCCTGATTGCCGGGATCATGCTGGGCGCGGCGCTTCTGCTGCCGCCGACATTGGGTCTGGTGCTGCGTCTCGGACGGCGGTTCGCGCGCGGCCCGGTGGGCGACTGGATCTGGGCCGATATGCGGGCGCAGCTTCCCGGCATCGGACTGGCGCTGATGGCGCTGCTGCTGGCGCTGGCGGCAAATATCGGCGTCGGCACCATGGTTTCCAGCTTCCGGCTCACCTTTACCGGCTGGCTGGACCAGCGGCTGGTGTCCGAGCTTTACCTGACCGCCCGCGACGATGCCCAGGGCGCCCGGATCGCCGAATGGCTGATCCCGCGCAGCGACGCGGTGCTGCCGATCCGCTCGGCGGAGTTCACGGTGCAGGGCGTCCCGGTCACCGTTTACGGCGTGGTCGATCACCCCACCTACAGCCGGAACTGGCCACTGCTGGAGCAGACCCCGAACGCCTGGGACCGGGTGAACGCCGGCGCTGCGGTCTTCATCAACGAACAGCTTGCCCGCAGCGCCGCTCTTTGGTCCGGCGACGACGTGCAATTGGCCCCGGGCTGGACCCTGCCCGTCGCCGGGGTCTATTCGGACTACGGCAATCCCACCGGACAGGCCATCGTGGCCCTGCCCGCGCTGCTTGCCCATGCAAGCGCCGTGCCCAACCGCCGCTTCGGCGTCCGCCTCGACCCGGGCCAGGTGCCGGACCTGATCCGCGATCTGCGAACGGCGTTCGACCTGCCCGCCAGCGCCCTGATCGATCAGGCGGGGCTCAAGGCGCAGTCGCTGGCTGTGTTCGACAAAACCTTCGTGGTGACCGGCGCGCTCAACCTGCTGACGCTGGGCGTGGCGGGTTTCGCCATCCTGACCAGCCTGCTGACGCTGTGGTCACTGCGCCTGCCGCAACTGGCGCCGGTCTGGGCACTGGGGATGACCCGCGGCCAGCTGGCGCGGCTGGAACTGGCGCGCAGCGTGCTGCTCGCCGCCATCACCGCGCTGCTGGCGCTGCCGCTGGGGCTGGTTCTGGCCTGGGCGCTTCTGGCGGTGATCAACGTGCAGGCCTTCGGCTGGCGGCTGCCGATGTACCTGTTCCCGGTCGACTGGCTGCGGCTGTTCGTGCTGGCGCTGGTCGCCGCCGGGCTCGCCGCCGCCCTGCCCGCGCGGAGGCTTTACCGCCTGCCGCCCACGGAACTGCTCAAGGTCTTCGCCAATGCCCGCTAGACTGGCCCTTTGCCTGATCCTGACACTGCTGGCGGGACTGCCTGCCGCCGCCCAGGGCTTTGCCGGGATGGGCAGCACCGCCGCCGAGGGGTTTTCCAGCCCCGGCCCGGAAACGCGCCTGACCTTCCCCCACGATCATGGCCCCCATCCCGATTTCCGCATCGAATGGTGGTACCTGACCGCCAATCTCACCGGACCCGACAACATCGACTACGGCGTGCAATGGACACTGTTCCGCTCCGCCCTCGCGCCGAGAGAGGCGGAGGGCTGGGCCAGCCCGCAGATCTGGATGGGCCACGCCGCCGCCACCACGCCGGAGAGCCATTATTTCGCCGAACGTCTGGCGCGCGGCGGTATCGGCCAGGCGGGCGTTGATACCGCCCCGTTCGAGGCCTGGATCGACGACTGGCGGATGGCCGGCGACGATGACCTGCGCAAGCTCCAGCTCACCGCGCGCGGCACCGCGTTCGCCTATGACCTGACGCTGAGCGCGCAGGGTCCGCTGGTGCTGCACGGCCGCAACGGGTACTCGGTCAAATCCGCCGACGGACAGGCCAGCCATTACTATTCCCAGCCGCATTACCGCATCGCCGGCACGCTCACCCTGCCCTCCGGACCGGTCGCCGTGACCGGGCAAGGCTGGCTCGACCGCGAATGGTCATCGCAGCCACTGGCGGCGGACCAGAGCGGCTGGGACTGGTTTTCGCTGAGTTTCGAGACCGGTGCGCGGCTGATGGGCTTCCGCCTGAGGGGCGCGCGCGGCGATTTCACCTCCGGCACCTGGATCGCGCCGGATGGGCGCGCCACGCCGCTCGCCCCCGGCGCGTTTCAGGCCGACCCGCTGGAGGAGGCCACTGTCGCCGGTCGCACATTGCCGATCCGCTGGCGCGTCACCCTGCCGGAACGCGGGCTGGATGTGGAGGTTTCCGCCCTCAACGCGCAAAGCTGGATGGACACCAGTTTCGCCTATTGGGAGGGGCCGGTGCGCGTTTCCGGCAGCCACGGCGGCCGCGGCTATCTGGAAATGACCGGCTACGAGTGAGCGGGTCAGAGCGGGAAGGCCACCCCGTCCATCAGCTTGCGCGCGGTGCGCAGGATGCCAGCGCTCTCCACCGTTCCCGCCGCGTCCAGCTTGGCGACCACGGTCATCTCGCCAGTGGGGTGCTCTACCGCAAGGCTGCGTTCATCACCCTCGCCGGTTTCGGCCAGCGCATGGGCAGGCGTGCCCTCGATCAGGGAGGCGGTAGCGACGCTGACCGCGCCCAGCACACCGATCGCCTTGTGGCAGCGATGCGGGATAAAGGTGCGGGTGGCGATGGCGCCGCCGTCGCGCGGCGCGCTCACCATGGTTATCTTGGGCACCGATTTGTCGGTGACATCTCCAAGATTCATCAGCGGGCCGCAGGCCAGCCGGATCGCCTCCAGCCTGGCGCGCAGCTCCATATCGGCTTCCAGCGCCTCGGGGCTCTCCTCGCCGGAAATCCCCATGTCGGCGGCGCTTAGCACCACGCAGGGCATGCCGTTGTCGATCATGGTGACCTCAAAGCCATCGACCACATCCACCGCATTGCCGGTAGGCAGCAGCGCGCCGCAGCTCGATCCGGCGGTGTCGCGGAACACGATGGGCACCGGCGCCGAGCTGCCCGGCACCCCGTCGATCCGCGCCTCACCCGCGTAGGTGACCGTGCCGCCCGGCGTCTGCACCCGCGCCTCGGCCACCTGGCCGGTGTTTTCCATATAGATTGTCACCGGCGTCTCGCCGTCCTGAGCCGCAACCAGCCCGCGTTCGATGGCAAAGGGGCCGACCCCGGCCAGGATGTTGCCGCAGTTCTGCGCGTCGGTCACCACCGCGCGGTCGACGAAGACCTGCAGGAACAGGTAATCCACATCGACGCCCGGCCGCTCCGAGCGCTTCACCACCGCCACCTTGGAGGTCAGCGGATCGCCGCCGCCCATGCCGTCGATCTGGCGCGGATCCGGGCTGCCCATGATCTCCAGCAGCGCCGCGTCGCGCGCCGCCACATCTTGTGGCAAATCCTCAGCCAGAAAATAGCCGCCCTTGGAGGTGCCCCCCCGCATCCACATGCAGCGCATACCGTCGCTCATCCGCACCTTCTCCCGGCTTTTTCTCTGTCAAATTGGGCGGGGTGAAATGGCCGCAGGCCAAGGGGGGCTGGCCCCGCCCACCCCGGTCGGGCCCTCAGACGTACTTCAGCCCCTTTTCGGCCAGCCGCCCGCGCATGTCATAGATGTCGAGGCCAAGCTCGCCCGCCTCGAACCGGGCGCGTTTTTCGGCCTCGTTGGCCTCGCGGGCGCGGGCCTTGTCCAGCACCGCTTCGGCCTCGTCCCGGCGGACCACGCAAACGCCGTCGTCGTCGGCGACGATGATGTCGCCGGGGTTGACCAACTCGCCGGCGCAGACCACCGGCACGTTGACCGATCCCAGCGTCTCCTTGATGGTGCCCTGGGCAAAAACCGCCTTGGACCAGACCGGGAAGTTCATCTCGGTCAGGTCGCGCAGGTCGCGCACCCCGGCGTCGATGATCAGCCCGCGACAACCGCGATGCTTGGCCGAGGTCGCCAGCAGATCACCGAAATAGCCGGCATCCGACGGCGAGGTCGGCGCCAGCACCAGGATGTCGCCCTCCCTGATCTGCTCGATCGCCACATGGATCATCCAGTTGTCGCAGGGCGGCGCCGAGATCGTCACCGCGCTGGCCGCCAGCCGCGCCCCGGAATAAATCGGGCGCATATAGGCCGCCAGCAGGCCCTTGCGGCCCTGCGCCTCATGCACGGTGGCGACACCGCATTCGCCCAGCCCGTCGATGATCGCCTGATCTGCGCGCTGAATATTCTGCACCACCACGCCCTGCGTTCCGACGCCATAGCCGCTCATGCCAGTTCGTCCACGGTCTGCGGAAAGATCATCTGGAACCCCTCGGCATAGCGGCAGTCGCGCCCGCCGGCCTGACCGCCGGAGTTGCGGCGGAAATGGTTGCCGCGGTTCTCGGCCACGTTGGTATAGAAGGTCCACAGGTGCTCCTGCCCCTGCATGCATTCGATGGCGGCGCGCTTTTTGTCCCACACCGACGTGATGTCGAGGAACACATTGGGCTTCCATTCCATCTGCTCGGTCTGATGCGGCTCGAACAGATAAAGCTGCGGCGCACCCAGAACCTTTTGCCCCGGGTTGTGACCCCAGGCCTGCGCGATCATCCGGCATTCCAGCGCGAATTGCGTCGTGTTCATGTGGTCGGTGTTATAGGGGTCCCATTTCGAATGGCTCATCATCCACTTCGGCTGCACCTCGCGGATGATGTCGACCATGCGGTTTTTCGCGTCCTCATCCAGCTTCAGCGGGTAATCGCCCAGGTCGAGAAAGCGGATATCGTTGACGCCAAGCGCGGCGGCGGCGTTGCTGGCCTCCTCGCGGCGGGCCTCTTTCACCCGCTCCAGCGTCATGCCCTCCTGTTTCCACAGCTTGGCGCTCTCGCCGCGTTCGCCATAGGAGAGGCAGGCGACCGTCACCTCGTATCCCTTTTCCTGATGCAGGGCGATCGCACCGCCGCAACGCCAGACGAAATCTGCGGCATGGGCACTGATCACCAGCGCGGTCTTCTTGTCGGACATGGGGTTCCCTCCCGGCGCGTTTCTATCTGCGCTCTGGTTACGGGCGGCGGCGGGCCAAGACCATTTCGTTTCCCGGGAACCGGGATAAGTTTTGTCTATAGCTGGCGATGCCCAGCCCGATTTCGCCCGCCTCTTTTCCCCCTCTTCCGCGCCGCTGCGCCGGCCCTGCCCCCGTCCTGTCGCCGCCAGCCATGCGTCAGGCGCAGCCCTGCCTATCACCCGCCCCGACATGGTTTGTTACACGTTGCCAGGGTGTTACAACGTCCCGGCGCGCTGCGGGTGGGCCGGGTGTCAAGGGGTCTGGTCACCACACGCAGCGCGCGGCGGATGGCGAGACAGGAGATCACAGATGAGCCGTATCGGATTTCTGGGCACCGGTCCCCTGTCCGCCCCGCTGGACCGTTTCCTGTCCCGCACCGGCCATGACGTCGTTTTGCCGGAGCCGGCGCAGGGGGTCTGCGCCGCCAGCTGTCAGACGGTGCTCGACCGGTCCGAGATCCTGTTCCTCTGCCTGCCACCGCCGGATGCTGCGGCGGTTCTGTCCGGCCTCGTCTTCCGGCCCGATCACCGCATCGTCTCACTTGTTGCGGATCTGCCGCTGGCGGCGCTTAGAGGGCTTTGCGCGCCGACGCGGGACATCACCCGGACGCTGCCGCTGGGCTTTGTCGAACTTGGCGGATGCCCCCTGCCCGCCTGTCCCGATGCCGATCTGCTGGAGCGCCTTTTCGCGCCGGAAAACCCTGTCATGGCGGTCCGGGACGAGCGCGCCTTCAACCGGTATCTGGCGCTCTGCGCGATGGTCCCAGCCGTGTTCGGCCTGATGGCGACGGGCGCCGACTGGCTGGCCGCAGAGACCGGCGACAGCGGGGGCGCCGACCGTTTTATCGCCCGGCTGGTCCAGTGCGCCCTCACCGCCTCCGTCGGCGACCCCGCTGGGTTGACGGCCGGACGCGACGCGCTGGCGACCGGGGATGCGATCGGCCGCCAGATGATTGCGGCCCTGCGGCAAGGCGGGGTCCATCCAACGCTGCGCCAGGCGCTGGAGGGGATCGCCGCGCATCTGCCCGAAGCCTGACCCGCACAGCCGGCGCGCCGGGTCGGCGCATGGGTCTTGCGGCGTTCCGCGCCAGTCCAGTGGGCCATGATCGGGCCTTGGTCAGGCGGTGAACGGGCCAAAGACCTCTGCCCTCATTCCATGCGGGTTGATTTGCATCATGGCGCGCGCCAACCTCTGCTAGAACTCTTCGGAGCGGGAGGAGACAGCACATGCGGACGCAACCGGACGGACCGGCATCCGATGCCGCCCCCTGGGCACAGGCGCGCGATATGCTCGACCGGCCCGGCGGACATCTCAACATCGGGTACGAGGCGGTGGATCGCCACGTGATCCACGGCCATGGCGATCAGGTCGCCCTGCGCTGGCTGGGTCCGGACGGCGGCCGCCGTGACGTCAGCTACGCGGAGTTGTCGCAGCTCTCCTCGCGGTTCGCCAATGTGCTGCGGGCCCATGGGATGCAACCGGGCGACCGGCTCTATGCGCTGATGGGGCGCGACCCGGCGCTTTACGCCGGTGCACTCGGCACGCTTAAGGCGGGGCTGATCTTCACGCCGCTGTTTTCCGCCTTCGGGCCGGAGCCGATCCAGACCCGGATGGAGATCGGCGAATGCAACGTTCTGCTGACCACCGCCGCGATCTACCGGCGCAAGATCGCCCCTTGGCGCGACAAGATCCCGTCGCTGAAACTGGTACTGATCGCCGATGGTGAGGCGCCCGAGGGCTGCGTCGCCCTCGGCCCTGCGCTGGAGGCCGCCGCGCCAGAGTACGAGGCGGCGCAAACGGGCGAGGATACCCCGGCGCTGATCCATTTCACCTCCGGCACCACCGGCCGGCCCAAGGGCGCGGTGCATGTGCACGGCGCGGCGATCTATCACGCCTTTTCGGGACGCGAGGCGCTGGGGCTGAGCCCCGGCACGATTTACTGGTGCACCGCCGATCCCGGCTGGGTAACCGGCACCTCCTACGGGATCATCGCACCCCTCGTGAACCGGGTAACAATGATCGTGGACGCGGCCGAGTTCGAGCTTGACCGTTGGTACGGAACGGTCGAGCGGGAAAAGGTTGAGGTCTGGTACTCCGCCCCCACCGCCATCCGCATGATGATGCGTGCGGGCGCCGAGGCCGCGAAGCCCTACGACTTCTCCTCCCTCCGCTTTCTCGCCAGCGTGGGCGAGCCGCTGAACCCTGAGGCGGT
Organism: Antarcticimicrobium luteum; assembly: GCF_004358185.1. Lineage (GTDB taxonomy): Bacteria > Pseudomonadota > Alphaproteobacteria > Rhodobacterales > Rhodobacteraceae > Antarcticimicrobium > Antarcticimicrobium luteum. Next base: position 85,711 of record NZ_SMUV01000069.1, on the reverse strand, counting down.
GATCTGGTCGCAGCAGGTCTTCGGCCGGCCGTTCCATGACAACTGGTGGCAGACCGAAACGGGCGGCATCATGATCGGCAATACACCGGGAATGACCGTCAAACCCGGCTCCATGGGCAAACCGCTGCCGGGAATCGAGGCGGGGATCGTCGCCCAGGACGACGGCCCGCTGCGCGAATGCGGCACGGGCGAGATCGGCGAACTGGCCCTGCGCCCCGGCTGGCCCTCGATGATGCGCGAATACCTGCACGAGCAGGCCCGCTACGACAAATGTTTCAGGGACGGCTGGTATCTCTCCGGCGATCTGGCCACCCGCGACATGGACGGCTACTATTGGTTCGTCGGCCGCGCCGACGACCTGATCAAATCCTCCGGCCACCTGATCGGCCCGTTCGAGGTGGAAAGCGCCCTGATCGAACATCCCGCCGTGGCCGAGGCCGGTGTGATCGGCATCCCCGACGAGACCGCCGGTGAAATCGTCAAGGCCTATGTCACCCTCAACCCCGGCTTTGAACCCTCCGACGCGCTGGAACGGGAACTGCGCGGCCACGCGCGCAAGCGTCTCGGCGCGGCGGTGGCCCCGCGCGCGGTGGTGTTCCGCAATACCCTGCCCAAGACCCGCTCGGGCAAGATCATGCGCCGCCTGCTGAAGGCGCGAGAACTGGGCCTGCCCGAGGGCGACACCTCCACCCTGGAAAGCGACGAGACATGACAGCACAGGACAAACCGCACCTCGACCGCGCCCATGTGACCGACCTCTTGGTCCACATGATCCGCATCCGCCGGTTCGAGGATAAATGCGCCCAGCTCTACACCCAGGAAAAGATCCGCGGGTTCCTGCACCTCTATGACGGGGAAGAGGCGATCGCGGCGGGCATCATCCCGCTGATGGCCGAGCGGGACCGGATCGTCGCCACCTACCGCGAACACGGTCACGCGCTGGTGCGCGGCGTGCCAATGCCCGAACTGATGGCCGAGATGTACGGCAAGGCCGAGGGTTGCTCGGGCGGGCGCGGCGGCTCCATGCATCTGTTCGATGCGGACCGGAACTTCTACGGCGGCAACGCCATCGTCGGCGGCGGCCTGCCGCTGGCCGGCGGGCTGGCTCTGGCCGACCGGATGCGGGGCGAGGATCGCGTCACCGTCTGTTTCTTTGGCGAGGGCGCGGTCGCCGAGGGCGAGTTTCACGAGACCATGAACCTCGCCGCGCTGTGGCGCCTGCCGGTTCTGTTTGTCTGCGAGAACAACGGCTATGCCATGGGCACCGCGCTCGACCGCTCGGAATCCCAGACCGACATCCACGCCAAGGCCGCGGCCTATGGCATCGAGGCGGAAGCGGTCGACGGCATGGATGTGATCGCCGTCGAGGTCGCCGCGAAACGGGCGCTGGCCCGCATCCGCGAGACCGGCGCGCCGCAGCTGCTCGAATGCCGCACTTACCGCTTCCGGGCGCATTCCATGTTCGACGCCCAGCTCTATCGCGACAAAGCGGAGGTCGAGGCCTGGCGCAAACGCGGGCCGATCAAGCGGTTCCAGACCTGGCTGCTGGAAACCGGCCTGATCCACGAAGACACCATCGCCGGGATCGAGTCGCAGGTGGACGCCGAGATCGAGAAGGCGGTGGACTTCGCCGAGGCCGGCAGTTGGGAGCCGGTGGAGGATCTCACCCGCCATGTCACGGCCCCGCCCGCCCCCTCGCCAGCCCCGGCCGCGCCCTCGGGCGAGACCATCGAGACGACCTATCGCGAGGCCGTCCGCGCCGCGCTGCGCGAGGCGATGGAGCAAGACGATCGTGTGTTTCTGATGGGCGAGGACGTCGGCGCCTATGGCGGCTGCTATGCGGTCTCCATGGGGCTGATGGAGGAGTTCGGCCCCGACCGCATCCGCGACACGCCTCTTTCGGAATCGGGCTATACCGGGCTTGGGATCGGGGCGGCTGCGGCGGGGATGCGGCCCATCGTCGAGCTGATGACGGTGAACTTCTCTCTGCTGGCGCTGGATCAGATCATGAACACGGCGGCAACGCTTCGGCATATGTCCGGCGGCCAGTTCGGTGTGCCGCTGGTGATCCGCATGGCCACCGGCGCGGGCAAGCAACTGGCCGCGCAACATTCGCACTCGCTGGAGGGCTGGTATGCGCATATCCCCGGGCTGCGGGTGCTGGCGCCCGCCACGCTGGAGGATGCGCGCGGGATGCTGGCCACCGCGCTGGCCGACCCCGATCCGGTGCTGATCTTCGAGAACGTGATGTTGTACAATTTGAAGGGCGAATTGGACAAGGCCGCCGGGCCCGTCGACATCACCCGCGCCGCGGTCCGACGACCCGGCTCCGACGTCAGCCTGATCACCTACGGCGGCTCGCTTTACAAGACGCTGGAGGCGGCCGGGGCGCTGGCCGATGAGGGTATCAGCGCCGAGGTGATCGACCTGCGCAGCCTGCGGCCGCTGGACGACGAAACCATCATGGCCTCGCTGACCAAGACCCGCCGCGCGGTGGTGGTGGACGAGGGCTGGCGCAGCGGATCGCTCGCCGCCGAGGTTTCGGCCCGGATCATGGAACAGGCGTTCTGGTCGCTGGATGCGCCAGTGGGCCGGGTCTGCTCGGCGGAGGTGCCGATTCCCTATCCGCATCACCTGGAACAGGCCGCGATCCCACAGGTCGCCGCCATCGTTGCAGCGGCCCGCGCCGCGATGGGGCGCTGATATGGGGGTATTCCGGATGCCCTCGCTCGGCTCGGACATGGAGTCCGCCGTGCTGGCCGAATGGCTGGTGCAGCCGGGCGATACGGTGACGCGCGGCGATGTGATCGCCGTGGTCGAAACCCAAAAGGGCGCGATCGAGATCGAGGTCTATGAGAGCGGCACGGTAACGGAGCTGACGGCGCGGGTCGGCACCGAACTGCCGGTGGGCGCACCTCTGGCGGTGATCGCCGCGGAACGCGAGGACGCGGCAGAGCCGGAAGGAAAATCGCAGGCCCCGGCGGCGGAAACGCCGGTTGCCAAGGCCCCGGAGGCCCCGCCGATGGGCGGACTGCCGCCGGGTGGACTGCCGCCGGGCGGCATCGCCGCGTCGCCCGCCGCGCGGGTGCGGGCGCAGGCGCTGGGCGTCGATCTGGCCGCGCTCACCGGCAGCGGACCGGGCGGCGCCGTGGTTCTGGCCGATGTGGAGGCCGCCGCCCCTGCCCCCGCACCCGAACCGGAGAAACCGCGCCGACGCGGTCTCGACCTGGACGAGATGCGCAAGGCCATCGCCAATGCGATGAGCCGCGCCAACCGCGAGATCCCGCATTTCCACCTGTCGCAAACCTTTGATCTGACCCCGGCGGCGGACTTCTTGACCGCCCATAACGCGGGCAAACCGCCGGCCGAGCGGCTGCTGATGGCGGCCCTCTACCTGCGCGCGGCGGTCGGCGCGGCACGCGCGGTGCCGGAACTCAACGGCTGGTACGAGGACGGGTTCCGCCCATCGGACACAGTCAATATCGGTCTGGCGGTGGCGCTGCGCGGCGGCGGGCTGGTGGCGCCGGCGCTGATCGGGGCCGAAGCGATGGATCTGGCGCAGATCATGGCGGGGATGCGCGATCTGGTCAGCCGTGCGCGCGCCGGGCGGCTGCGCAATTCGGAAATGACCCAAGGCACGCTGACGGTTTCCGCATTGGGTGAAACCGGACCCGAAGCGATGGCAGGGGTTATTTTTCCGCCACAGGTGGCCCTTCTGGGCATCGGCGCACCGCAGCTTCGCCCCTGGGTGGTTGACGGGCAGGTGATCCCGCGTCAGGTGTTGACGGTAACGCTGGCAGCCGATCACCGGGTCGCCGATGGCCGGATCGCCGCGGGATTTTTGACCGAATTTATATCGCTTGTTTCCGCGCCGGAGAGATTATGACCCCGACTGAGATCCGCACGACCTATCTGGAAGAGCTTGTCGCCATCGCCCCGGACCTCGACGCCGACACCGTGGGCGACAATGATCACATCCAGACCGATCTGGCCCTGGATTCGATGGATGTGCTCAACTTGGTGACGGCGCTGCACGACCGGCTGGGGGTCAATATTCCCGAGGGCGATTACCCGCAAATCGCCACAGTGGCTCTGGCGGTGGACTATCTTGGCCGGATGATCGCGCTGAAATCCAAAGGCTGAGGTACGCCCGCCCTACCCGGCCGCAGACAGATCCATCGCCGCCGCGATCAGGCTGCTGGTCAGCAACACGCTGCGCGACAGCGCCGCCTCGTCGAAATCGAAATGCGGGGTGTGGTGGTCGTCCGCCAGATCCGCGCCCAGCACGAACACCCCCGCCATCCCACCGCGCGCCGCCACACGCCGCGCCAGCGTGGTGGCGTCTTCGCTAGCGCCAAAGAAGAACTCCGGCAGGGCGGTGGCAAAGGCGCCGGCGGTCCGGTTCACCGCCGTGGCCCATCGGGCGATCGCCTCGGGGTTGCTCCAGGCCTCGGCCCCGCCCATCGGTTCCATCGCGCAGTCGAGCCCGTGGGCCATCGCCGCGCCCTCGATCATGGCGCGGCAACGGCGGTCGAGCGTGGCCAGATCCTCGCTGTCGCCGGCGCGCATCTCGAACTCGAAGGTGGCCCGCTCGGGCACGATGTTCACAGCCGTCCCGGCGCTCAGGATGCCAACATTGACCCGGATGCCCGGACGGCTGGACTGCGCCAGCCCGTGCAGCCCCTGCACCGCCTGCGCGGCGCCGAGCAGCGCGTTGCGCCCGCCCTCGGGGGTCTTGCCGGCGTGCGCCGCCTGCCCGGTCAGCGTCACGTCATAGCGGGCATTGGCCAGAAACCCGTCCACGGCAAAGGCGGCGGACCCGGTCGGCACCCCCAAGCCGAGATGAATGGCAAAGAACAGGTCGACATCGTCCATCCAGCCGGCCTCGGCCACCGCGCGGCCGCCGCGCCCGCCTTCTTCGGCGGGCTGGAACAGCAGTTTCAGCCGCCCGCGCCCGGTTTTCAGATGCTCGCGCAACAGACGCGCGGTGCCCAGCCCGATCGCGGCGTGGCCGTCGTGGCCGCAGGCATGCATCACCCCCACGGTGCCCGAGGCATAGCCGCCGGCGGCGGGCGCGTGGTTGCCGCGCGCCTCCTCGATCGGCAGTGCGTCGATATCCACCCGCAGGCAGACCGTGGGCCCCGGCCGCCCGCTGTCAAAAACCGCGATGCAGCCGGTATCGCCCTCGCCCGGGATCGGATCGGCGCTGAGGCCTGCCCGCGGCACGTCGCCCAGGAAATCGGGGCCGGCGATCACCTCGTATCCCCCGGCGCGCAGGTCCGAGACGATTTGCGCCGTGGTCTCGATCTCCTGCCAGCCCAGCTCGGGCGCGCTGTGGAACAAACGCCGCCGTCCCACCAGCCAGGGCTGCAACGCCTGCGCCCCCGCTTGCAGCCGCGACAGGAGCCGGGGGTCCAGATCGGGAGAGGGCGGATTCTGTGTCATGGACGCAAGCCTAAACGCCGTGGATGTCCGCCGGCAAGCGGAACCGTCTGGGCGAAAATCCGCGCAACCCGGCCCGGTTTGGCAGGAAGCCGCGCAGCGTTTCCCCCATTGCTTGAGCCGCGGGGCCTGTCCCGGCAATAACGGGCGCATAGAAAAGCCCCATGTTCCTGAGCAGGATTAGCCAAGATGCCGTTTCGTTCGATACTGCGCCGCGCCGCCGCCCCGGTTCTGGGCGCCGCCCTGATCGCCCTCGCCCCGACACTGCCGGCCCGCGCCGCCACGGAAAGCTGCGCCGCGCCGCTGACCCGCGAGATCCCGAACCGCACCGCGCGCGCGCCGTCGGGCAGCGCGCTTATGGAACAGCTGATGGCCGCCAGCGGTCCGGCCCGCGACCAGGCGATCGTCGATCAGGTGCTGTCGGGCAACCTGCCCTCCTTCCTGCGCCACCTGACGCCGGTGACCCTGGCCGGCAAGCTGGCGAGCGGCGCGCAAGTCCTGATCACCATCTGCGTGACCCCGGATTATCTGTCGGTGGGCGATGACCGCGATTTTGTCCGCGTGCCGATGGGGCTGGCCGGGGCCGCCCGCGTGGCGAGCGAGCTGGGCTTTTTGTTGCCGACCCCGAAGATGGTCGACGCAATCTACAGCCAGGCCAAGGTGCATGTGGCGCCCAGCCCGATGACGCCGGGCAGCAAGATGGCCTCGACCGCCTATCTGCTGCAACATGACCGCACCGTGGACCAGCAGCGCGCCCGCGTCAGCCGCGACGCCGGCGCCCTCACCGCCGGCCAGAAAAAGGACATCGTGCTGACCAACCGGCTGCTGTCAAAACCGGGGCGCGTGGCGATCTATGGCTGGCACCGGATCAACGGCAGGCCGATCCAGCCGCTGAGCACCGTGCACGGCGCCTCCTATGCCGATTACAGCCATGGCGTCCGGCTGGTCAGCCGCACCGCCTTTCTCAACGGCAAGCAGGTGCCGCTGTCGGACATCATGCAGGACCGGGATCTGGCCCTGATCGTCAACGGCGAGGGCCCGATCGGCAACGCTGAACGGTTGCTGGCCAGCCTGTACTGAATCAAGTCGATACTGAGACACGTCGGCCGAAACCAGAAACGGGCGCCCTTCCGGCGCCCGTTTCCGGTTTCAGGGGATGCGAATCCGCAGGTACAGGCGCCTCCCCGTCACTGGCCTCTCACTTGATCGTCTTGCAGCAGCGGAACCCCAGGTGGTAATTCTCGTGGCTGCCCGCCGCCATCACGCGGCTGCCGTGCCAATAGGGCGCGCGCCAGCGGCACCAGTCGGGATGGGCGCGATACTTGTCCCAGATGAACCAGCTGCCCTTCATCTCGGTCACGCCCAGCTTGGTGCTGCCGCGGCTCGACATCTGGTCGGGCGCCATCGGCAGGTTCATATGTTCGGCCGCGTTACCGTGCTGATCGTAGACCCCCAGCGGGCTCACACAGCCGGGAAAGGCGCCGGTGGGATAGGTGTTCGAGCCGCAGGAATTGTAGCCGCCGCCACCGCAGGAGCCGCTTTTTTCGCTGTTCTGGGCGCAGATCCCACGCCGGAAGGACGGCCCATAAGCCCAATTGGCGCTGGCCGCGTATTTGTTGTTGTGAATGCTGCGCATCGCCGCGACCGAGCCTGCGCCAAAGGGATAATCGGGCGGCTCCAGCGCGCCGGCGCAGGCGCCCTCCCATTCATGCGCATCGCAGAGCCGTTTGCCGACCGCGGCGCAGACCTCGGCGGCCTCCTTGGCCTTTACCCAGACCACCGGATAGGTGCAGGGAATGTTGGGAAACTCGAACTGGTCGATGCAGGCGCGCGCGTCATTGGCGTTCTCGGTCTGCGGATCATAGAGCGGCGCCATGTACTTGTCGCCGCAGATCCGTTCGTTGCGGGAATTGGCATAGCCGCCCGAGGGCAGGCGCGCGCGGCATTGCTCCGGCGTCATCGGGTGGCGGGTGATCTCCGGGTTGCCCTGCCCCATGAAGCCGGAGCGGGCAAATATCTCCTGCACCCGGGCCATCTGCGCGGCGGACAGCCCGTGCACCTGTTTCAATTGCTGGAACAGCGCCGCATTGGCCTGTTGTAGCGTGGTCTGGGCGTCGGCGGGCATGGTGAGGCCGGCCAGTGCGATCACGGCGGCGGCAAGCGTTGCGCGGATCATTTCGGCGCCTCCTTCCGGGTCAGATAGAACAGGTCGCGGTTGTCGGCAAAGCCGATGAAACGGGGCAGGATGGTTCCGCCGCTGACCTTCTTTTCGATCAGGGCCATGCCGGGTACCAGATGCTCCACATGCACCTGGCCGCCCTGGCGCGCGTAAACGGCCAGATAGGTATGCTCCAGCGCGTTCATGTCCAGCAGCATGGCGTAATCGCAGCCATAGGCCTGGAATGTACGCGCCATGGCCGAGGGCGTGGCGGTCGAGAAATAGCCATAGATCAGATAGCGGGTGCCCTGGGCGCGGGCCATGCAGGCGCCGGCGCGCAGGGTCCGCAGCTCGGCCTTGGCCGAGCCGGACCAATTGCCCGGCCCCCATTTCGTCACCCGGTCGCCGGGCACGCCCATGTCCGTTTCAGGATCGAACTCAAGGATCGGCACACCGTTCTGGCGGGCAAAGCTGATCCGCGGCAGCAGCGCGTCGTCGGCCTTGGTCCAGGTCTTCATGTGCAGGCTGCCGTCGGTCAGCGCGTAGAGCGTCGAGAGGCCCGGCCAAAGCTTGCTGAGCACGACACCCTTTTCGATGAACCCGTAGTGATGGCCATAGTTGAACCCGGCCATATCCCCGTATTTGAACGCGCCATGCTGACGTTTGAACCCGGCGGTGAAGGTCGCCACCGCCCGGTCGGCGATCTCGGGGTTGACCATGCCCAGCATCACCAGCGGATCGGCGTTGCGCACCCCGTCCGGTCCGGGCAGCCCCTTGGGCCGGACATTCCAGGGCGGGCGCGGCGACCAGCCCAGAGCCGGGTGATCGGTGCCGACCGCAAAGCCGATGTCGAACTGGCCCATGTCAAAACCGATCATATAGCCGGTGGCGCCGGCCTCGATCCCGTCGAGGCGGTTCGCCACCCCCGGCCCCTGCATCACCGCATCGGCGATATAGCGTGGCTGGAACGTGCTGGCGAAGACCCCTGGCAGGCCCGAGACCGGATACCACAGCCCGACCGCCATCCGTTTTGGATCGCCCCCCTCCAGCGCCATGTCCAGAAGGGTCGAGATCACCGGCCGCTCGCCCGGGGCGAAATTGGTCAGCATCGGCGCCGGTCCGGCCGCCGCTCCGCCAACCGCGGCGCTGCCCACCGCCTCGCCGGTTTCCAGTTGGGAATCCTTGAAGAAATTGTCGCGCACAAAGCGCACGATATTTTCGCCGCCCCAAACATTGTCGCGCAGAAACTCCGCCGTCGCCTCCAGCGTGGTGCGCGCGCCGCTGACCTTGTTGCGCAGATAGAGCTTGCCGTCGCAGACCGGCGCATAGGCCAGCCCGGTCGCCCGGACCTGCGCCAGCGTCTCGCCCGCCCAGGGCCGGCAGCGCGTCCCGTCCACCACCAGCGCCGGGCCGGCGGGATCCAGCGTCACCCGCCGTTGTCCGGGGGCAGGATTCTCCAGATGATAATTTGCCGGCGCCTTGTTCGCGCCGCTGCGGGTCTGCAACAGATACCAGGCCCCGACATTGGGATTGAGGTCGATCAGGGTGATCTCCAGCCCCGCCGCCGCGTCCGTGGCCGTCACCGTGTTGCGGAAGGGCTGCAGCTCCAGGATCGTCTTGGCGCGCACCGCGTCATAGGCGGCGCGCTGTGCTACCAGCGTGTCGGCGGTCTGCGCCCGCGCCGCGCCCGTCAGCGCCAGCGCCGCCGTCAAAGTCAAAGCCAGGCCGCCCAGCCCCTTTGCAATCTCCTGCATCATCCCCTCCCTCTGCTGCATCACAATACCAGCCGGATCAGTTTCAGCGCGCCCTTCTTCCACGGCACACGATGGGACACGCCCGCCTGTTTGGCGATCGCGCCCCGGTTGTCCACATACCAGTCGTAATTGCGCACCAGCGCCTCGGCATTGGAATGCTCGGGCGCATACCCCAGCCGTTCGGTGATCTTGTCGATGCTGACAAAGCTGTCCTTGGCGGCGGTCTCGTAAATCCATTTGTAAAGCGGCGAGAGGTGCAGCGCCTCCAGCCCGCGCAGCAGCGCGATGGCGGGCCCGGCGGGAAATCCGATGATCCGCTTGCCGTGCCCGGCCCGGTCCAGCACCGCCTGAAAACTGTCGCGCAGACTGCCGAATTTCGCGGCACCGACGTTGAAGGTGTCGTTCACCGCCGTCTTGTCTCCGGTCGCGCAAAGATAGACCGCCTGGCACAGATCCTCGACATCGAGAAGCTGATAGAGGTTGTCGCCCTTGCCCAGCACCGGAAAATTATGGCCGTCAAAGGCGAAATCATAAAGCAACTCGAAGGCGCCCAGCCGCTCGGGCCCGACAAAGGATTTGGGCCGGATGATCGGCAGGCACAGACCGCGGGCGCGAAACTCGGCGCACAGATGCTCGGCCGCAACCTTGGATTCGCCATAGGGGCCGACGCCGTACATCGCATCCTCTTCGGTCAGCGGGTGGTGATCGGGGATGCCATAGACGGCGGTGCTGGATATATGGATGAAGCGGTCGGTGCCCAGCTCCTCCGCCGTCTCCAGCAGCGACAGCGTGCCGCCCACATTGGTGGAATGGATCTCCGACGGGTCGGCCAGCGGCAGCGCGGCGGCGCAATGGACCACCACGTCGATGCCCTCGAAGGCACGGTCGTGCAGGCCCTTTTCACGGATGTCGCCCTGCAGCACATCGACCCGGTCCGCCTCGGGATAGGCAAAGGGGGCGATATCATAGCTGCGCACCTCATGGCCGCGCTCCAGCAGGTACCGGATCAGGTTGATCCCCATGAAGCCCGCCCCGCCGGTCACGAGAAATCGTTGCTTTGCCATGGTTTTTCGTCTTTCCTTTCCCCGCGCGGGCCATCGGCGGCGGCACGGTCATTCCTCGGGCATCCTGAGTGTATCGTGGCATCGGGGATATGACCTGTGTCAAGTGATCGCTGTTCCGCCGGCGGTAGAGAGACCCTATATTGTCGGGAATTCGTCGGGCGATCCGCCCGTACCCGGCGCAGCAGACCAGAGCAGGTGCATGACAGAACCGAAGCCAAACGATGCCCCCGACGCCACCCCGCTGGTGCTGGATGTGGACGGCACGCTCTTGCGCACCGATATGCTTTACGAAAGCTTCTGGGCGGCGATGGGGCGTGATCTTTTCGGAACGCTGAAAACCTGCGCAACGCTCTGGCGTGCGCCCAACCGTCTCAAGCAGGCGCTGCGCGGGATCGGCGCGCCGGAGGTGGCGCTTTTGCCGCTGCGCCCCGAGATCGTGGCGCTGGCCGAGGCGGCGCGGCGGGACGGCCGACCGGTCCACCTTGCCTCGGGTTCCGATCACGGGCTGGTCGAGGCGGTGGCGCGGCGGCTCGATCTGCCGGGGGACCATTTCGGCTCGGACGGCAGTCGTAACCTCACCGAAGAGACCAAGGCGCAGGCGCTGGTCGCGCGGTTCGGCGCCGGCGGGTTCGATTATGCCGGCAACTCCAATGCCGATCTGCCCGCCTGGGGCGCGGCGCGGCGGATCATCGCCGTCGCGCCCGGCCGCGCGCTGCGCTCCCGGCTCGAGGCGATGGGCAAACCGCTGAAGATCGTCGAGGACCGGGCCGGCGCTGCCCCGCTCTGGCGCGAGATGCGCCCGCATCAATGGATCAAGAACCTGCTGCTGTTCCTGCCGCTGCTGGTGGCGCATGAGTTCGGCGCGGCGACCGTGCTGGCCGCGTTGCTGGCGGCGGTGGCCTTTTCCATCGGCGCCTCGTCGATTTATATCCTCAACGATCTGCTCGATCTCGAAGCCGACCGTCTGCACCCGGAAAAGCGCAACCGCCCGATCGCCTCGGGCGCGCTGCCGATCCGCAGTGCGATGCTGGCCAGCGCCGGTCTGGTGCTGCTGGCGCTGCTGCTGGCGCGCCTGGCCGGACCGCCTGTGGCCGGTCTGACCCTGCTCTACATGGGAACCAGTCTGACCTACTCCTTCTGGCTCAAGAAACGCCGCTGGATCGACCTTGCCAGTCTGGCGTTCATGTTCCTGCTGCGGGTGCTGACCGGGGCCGTCGCAGCGCAGGTTGCGGTCCCGGGCGTGGTTCTGGGGTTCGTCTTTGCGGTGTTCTTCACGCTGGCCTGCGTCAAGCGGATGACGGCGCTGGCGCGCGCGGTGAATCGCGGCAAGCTGCCCGGGCGCGGCTATGGCGCGGGCGATTTTCGGGCGCTGGAATGGGTCGCCGCCGCCGGTGTCGGGCTCAGCGCCGCACTGTTCCTGATCTATGCATTCAGCGGCCATTCGGCCGGGCTTTACCAGTCGCAGAGCATTCTCGCCGTCGCGGTGCTGCCGTTGGCGCTATGGCTGTTCCGGGTGGTCCGGCTGAGCGAGCTGGGGCGGGAGAATTACGATCCGATCCAGTTCGTTACCCATGACCGCACCGGCCTGCTGATCGCGGCGCTCGGCGTCGGAATGGTGATTCTGGCCCTGTGAGGTCGGCGTCCGGTTGCCCCAAAGGGAAAGCGGCGCAAGCGGCGGACCGGAGGCTAGCGCTGCACCTCCTGAATGGAGCGCTCTGTCGCGGCCAAGTCCGCACGACATTTCATCGGCGCGCCCGCGCCGGGGCGCACCGCTGATCCGTTGTCACGCGCCCCGGAACACGAACCGCTTGTCCAGATTATACTTGATCACATAGCCGGCGGTCAGACCCAGCACCGCGCCCAGCTCGCGCATCGTTTGCGTGTGCCAGAGGGCCCAGAACAGGCTTTCAACGCCCCAGAACAGCGCCGTGGTCCCCACCCCGGTGAGGGTATAGAGGGAAAAGGTCCGCGTCTCCTCGCGCACCGGGCGCAGCCGGTCATGAAAAATCCAGCGCTTGTCGAGCAGGTATTTCACCACCAGCCCCACCGCGGTGCCGCAGACCAGCGCCGCGATCAGCCGCGCCTGCCCCGCCGGCAACAGCGCAAAGATCGCCCGCTGCGCCCCAAGGTTGGCCAGCGTCGCGATCGCCGCGAAGCCGCCGTATCGTAGGATCAGTGCCGCCCTGCTCACCTGCGTTGTCCCTGCATGTTTCGGCCATATTGCCCGGCTCCGGCGCCTATTGATAGGTCCGCGCCTTCAGATCGGTCTGATCGATCATCTCGGTATACATCTCCAGCAGCGCCGCCTCGGGCGGGGACAGGCTGCGGCGCGGGTTGGTCAGCAGATACGCATTGACCGCTGGCAGCTTGCTATAGGGCGGCAATTGCCGCAGCAGGCCCAGCGTCACGTCGCGCCCGGCCACATGGACCGGCAGCGCGCCGATACCGATATTGGAAATGATCATGCGCCGCACCTCGGGCAGGTTGGCCGACACGCCCTTGAGGCCCGGCGCCAGCCGCGCGCGGTGGCGCAGCCCCGACACCAGATCGAGCGGCCCGCCCTCGATCTCGGTCTGGAAGGCGACCGAGTATTCGCCCACCAGATCGCCTATGTCGATCCTCGGTTTCGAGAACAGACGGTGACGCGGCCCGCAATAAAGGCCGAAATATTCCCGGAACAGGATCCGCGCCTCGAGCTCGGCCGGGATCTTGTTCAGCAGGCACACCCCGAGGCTGGCGCGGTTCTGCCGCACCAATGTGACCACATCCGAGCTTTCGGCCACCACGATGGAATAGGTGACCTTGGAATGGCGCGCGTGAAACGCCTCCAGCACCCCATCGAAATGCGGCGAGACCACATGGCTGGTCAGCGCGATATTGACGTGGCCCGACAGCTCCTCCTCCTCGGCCTCAAGCAGTTCAGGCAGTTGCGAGACCGCGCCGAAGATCGTCGAGCATTCGGAATAGAGCGTTCGCCCCGCCGCCGTGACCGTGAACCGATGCGGCCCGCGTTCCACCAGATGATGGCCGGTGGACTCCTCCAGCCGGCGCAGGGCCGAACTGATCGTGGGCTGTTTCAGCCCGAGAAAATCGGCAGCCTTGGTCACGCCCTGTTGCTCGACGATCACCATGAAGGTGCGCAGCAGGTTCCAGTCCAGGTTCCAGGGAAACCGTTGGCTGTAGGTGTTTTTCATAGATTTCGACAATGATAAAGATTTCTAATATCTATTTGCTTTATGTGAAGCCCCCATGCAAGCCTTTTGCAAGGCAGCGGTCATACGCGGGCTCACAGTCCCGGCCCGCAGCCGCGCAAGGATACAAAAGCAAAATCGGGAGAAGAAGATGACCAACCGCAGAACTTTGATCAAGACGACTCTGGCCGCCAGCGCGCTGATGCTGGCCGGGCTCGGGACGACCGGCGCGGCCATGGCCGAGGAGCTGGACACCATCAAGGAAAAGGGCGTGATCCGCATCGCCATGAGCGGCGCCTACCCGCCGTTCAACTTTGTCAACGAACAGAACGAAGTGGTCGGCTTCGACCCGGCCATCGGCACCGAGATCGCCAAGCGCATGGGCCTCGAGGTCGAAATCATCACCACCGCCTGGGATGGCATCATCGGCGGCCTTCTGGCCAACAAGTACGACGCCATCGTCGGCTCGATGTCGATCACCGAGGAACGTGACAAGGTGGTGGATTTCGTCGGCCCCTACTACACCACCAAGCGCGCGGTGTTCACCAAGCCCGGCAGCGGCATCACCAGCGTGTCGCAACTGGGCGACGTCAAGGTCGGCGTGACCCTGGGCGAAACGCACGAGGAATGGGCCAAGGATCTGGGCTACAACGTCAGCACCTACAAGGGGCTGCCCGAGCTTCTGCTCGAACTGGACAACGGCCGCGTCGACGTGATCGTCAACGACTCGATCGCGGCGATCCTCGCGATGACCGAAAAGGGCCAGGAATTCGCAATTCTCGACGATCTTGAAACCGACGCGATCGGCGCCGGTATCGCGATCCGCGAAGGCAACCCCAAACTCGCCGCCGCGATGCAGGAGGCCCTCGATTCGATGATGGAAGACGGCACCTATGTCGCGATCGCCGAAAAGTGGATCGGCGCCGACATCCGCTGAGGCGGGTACGGAAAATACGGAAAACCGGGTCCGCCGTGCGCGGCGGACCCCACAAAAAACGACGGAATTTGCAGGGGCTCTCATGACAACGGACTACGGGAAACTCACCTGGGAAGAGGTCCGCGATGCGGACAAGGACCGCGTTGTCATCCTCAACGTCTCGGCGACCGAGGATCACGGCCCGCATATGCCGCTCGACACCGATACGGTGCTGGGCATGGCGGTGGCTAATGGCGTGGCAGAGGCCGCCCCGGACGAGGTCTTCGTGATGCCGCCGGTCCCCTATGGGTTCAACGAGCATCACAAGGATTTCCCGGGCGTGATCTGGATCCAGCCGGAAACCCTGATCGCCTTTGTCACCGACATCACCAAATCGCTCGCCCATCACGGCTTTCGCCGCATCCTGCTGCTGAACTCGCATGGATCGAACCACCCGGTTCTGGATCTGGCGGCGCGCAAGACGGTGATCGAGACCGGGATCATCTGCGTCTCGGCCTCCTACTGGAACCTCTGCGCCGACCGGGTGAACGAAATCCGCAAATCCGAGGTTGGCGGTATCGCCCACGCGGGCGAGTTCGAGGCGGCGATGTACATGCATCTGCAGCCCGAGCACGTGGATCTCAGCAAGGCCGCCAATCAGAACCTGCACGATCCGAATACGAAATTCTTCAACCTCGATCTGGCCAAGGGCGGCGGCAAGGCGATGCTGATGCGCTGGTGGTCCGAGGCCTCGCCGGACGGTACCATGGGCGATCCGACCGTCGCCACGCCAGAGACCGGCGCGGCCTTTCTGCGCGCTGCCGTCGAGGAGACCACGGCGCTGGTGCGCGAGATCCGCGCGCTGCCGATTCTGACACGTACCGACCACCACTGACGCGGGGACAGGGCCAATGGACGTCGAACTGATGCTGAAGGTCTACCCGTTTTTCATAAAGGCGGCGTGGGTCACCATCGAACTTTCGATCCTGACGACGATCCTGGGCCTGATCTGCGGATCGCTCGGGGCCGCGGCGCGGCTGTCGCGCCTCAAGGTGCTGCGCTATGTCGGCGCCGCCTATGTCAGTTTCATCCGCGGCACGCCGGCGCTGATCCAGCTTTTCATCCTGTATTTCGGCGGCCCGCAGATCGGCATCCAGCTCGATGCCTTCGAGGCCGGTGTGATCGGGCTGGGTGTCAATATCGGCGCCTATATGACCGAAACGATCCGCGGCGCCATCATCGCCATCGACAAGGGCCAGGTCGAGGCCGCCCGCACCCTGGGGATGAGCCGGCTGCAAACCTTCCGCAAGGTGGTGCTGCCGCAGGCGATGCGGCTGATGATCCGCCCGCTGGGGGTGAACATCAACGCGCTGATCAAGGGCACCGCGCTGGTCGCCGCGATCTCGGTGGTGGAACTGACCTATACCGCGCAGCGTTATATCGGCTCGACCTACAAACCGTTCGAGATGTTCCTGATATCGGGCCTTCTCTACATGATCATCATCTATGTCACCGGCCGCGCCGTCGCATGGCTCGACCGCAGGGCCAGGATCGTCTGATCCCGACAGGATAGGAGGAGCCCGCCATGGGCCTGGATTTCTCAGTTGTTCCCGACTACCTCGACGTGATCTTTCTGGGCGCGTTGTGGACCATCGCGATCACGGTGGGCGCCGCGCTGCTCAGTTTCTTCGGCGGCATCTTCTTTGCCGTGATCGCACTCTATGCGCCGATTCTGATACGGCTGCCGTTCCGCGGCTTCGAGTGGCTGTTCATGGGCACGCCGCTGCTGCTGCAACTGTTCCTGATCTACTTCGGGCTGGTGCAGATCGGCATCGACCTGCCGGCC
Organism: Antarcticimicrobium luteum; assembly: GCF_004358185.1. Classification (GTDB taxonomy): domain Bacteria; phylum Pseudomonadota; class Alphaproteobacteria; order Rhodobacterales; family Rhodobacteraceae; genus Antarcticimicrobium; species Antarcticimicrobium luteum. The sequence goes on along the minus strand of NZ_SMUV01000069.1, from coordinate 69,340 downwards.
TTTGTCGCCGGGGTGATCGGGTTGGGACTGCATTTCGCGGTCTACAATTCCGAACTGATCCAGACTGCCATCGTAGCCGTCGACAGGGGCCAGATGGAGGCCGCCCGAACGCTGGGCCTGAGCCGGGGACAGGCGCTGCGCAAGGTGGTGGTCCCGCAGGCGGTGCGCGACGTGATCCCGCCGATCGGGAACAACATGATCGCGCTGCTGAAGGACTCCGCGCTGGTCTCGGTGATCGGGGTGACCGAGCTGACGCTGTCGGCCCAGCTGGCCATCGGCCGCACCTACCGCCCGTTCGAATTCTACGTGATCGCGGCGCTGTTCTACTACGTCATCAACCTCGGCATGGAGGCTGTGCTGCGGCGGATCGAACGCCGGATTCAGGCCGCCCGCTGACCGCGAAGGGAGAAAATGGACATGAGTGACGAGAAACCCTTTGTGGACATCCGCCACGCCCAGAAAAGCTATGGCGCGCTGGAGGTGTTGAAGGACATCAGCCTCAAGGTGAACCGCGGCGAGATCGTGGCGATCATCGGCCCCTCGGGCTCGGGCAAATCCACGCTCCTGCGGGCGATCAACGATCTCGATCCGCTGACCGGCGGCGAGGTCTGGCTGGAGGATACCCAGGTCAACAAGACCCTGCCGCACCGCCAGTACGAAAAGCACATCAACCAGGTCCGCCAGGACATCGGCATGGTTTTCCAGCACTTCAACCTGTTCCCGCATCTGACGGTGCGCGGCAACATCACGCTGGCGCCGAGGATGCTCAAGGGCCTCTCCGAGGAGGAGGCCAACAGGCTGGCCGAGGAACAACTCGACAAGGTCGGGATGCTTGAGCGGATCGATTATTACCCCTCGCAGCTCTCCGGCGGGCAGAAACAGCGCGTCGCCATCGCCCGGGCGCTGGCGATGAAACCCAAGGTGATGCTGTTCGACGAGGCGACCTCGGCGCTCGACCCCGAACTGGTCGAAGAGGTGAACCTGGTGATGAAGAAGCTCGCCGAAGAGCACATGACCATGATCATCGTCACCCACGAGATGGGCTTTGCCGAAAGCGTCTGCGACCGGGTTCTGTTCATGGATCAGGGCGTGGTCGTGGAAGAGGGGCCGCCCAGCGTGATCTTCCGCAATCCCGAAAGCGAACGCACCAAGAATTTCCTCCGCAAGCACCTGGCTTCAAACAAAGAATGACTGTGATGTCGCACCTCTTCTATCAATCGCGCCAGCCGCGACCCTTCCTCGACCACGGCGAGGGCATCTATCTGTACGATACCGAGGGTAAAACCTACATCGACGGCTCGTCCGGCGCGATGGTGTCCAATATCGGCCACTCGAACCCGCGCGTCCTTGCCGCGATGAAGGCGCAGATGGACAAGGCCACATTCGGCTATCGTCTGCACTTCCAGACCGAGGCGTCCGAGCGTCTGGCGGCGCAGACCGCCGCCCTGATGCCCAAGGGGCTGGACCGGGTGTTTTTCGTCTCCGGCGGGTCCGAGGCGGTGGAAAGCGCGATCAAACTGGCGCGGCAATATGCGCTGACGCAAGGCCAGGACAGCCGCTGGAAGGTGATCTCGCGCTATCCCTCCTATCACGGCTCGACGCTGGGTGCGCTGGCGCTGACCGGCTACGATCCGCTGTCGAAGCCCTTTGCGCCGATGATGCGCGCGATGCCCAAGATCGCCGCGCCCACCTGTTACCTCGACACCGACAACCTCGACGACGACCAGCGCGGGCTGAAATACGCCGAACTGCTGCGCGACAAGATCCTCGCCGAAGGGCCCGACAGCGTGCTCGCCTTCATCATGGAGCCGGTCGGCGGCGCCTCGACCGGAGCGCTGGTCGCGCCCGACAGTTATTACGCGCGCATCCGCGAGATCTGCGACGAGTTCGGCATCCTGCTGATCTATGACGAGGTGATGACGGGCGCCGGCCGCACCGGCAAGTTCATCGCCGCCGAACACTGGGGCATCACCCCCGATATCATCGCGCTGTCCAAGGGGTTTGCCGCCGGTTACGCGCCGCTGGGCGCAATGGTGGCGCGCGGCGACATGGTCGAGGCGGTGCTGGATGCCGGCGGTTTTCTGCATGGCTATACCTATGCGGGCAACCCGCTGGCCTGTGCCGCCGGCTGCGCCGTTCTGGACGAGATCGCCCGCAACGATCTGGTCGGCAATGCCGCCGCGATGGGCGATCTGCTAAAGGCGCGGCTGACCGGGCTGATGGACCGGTTCCCCTTCATCGGCGACGTGCGCGGGCTGGGGCTGCTGCTGGCCTTCGAGCTGGTCAGCGACCGCGACACCTTGGCGCCGCTGCCGAAGGAGCTGAACGCCTATACCCGGCTGGTCGATCTGGCCTATGAGCGCGGGCTGATCATCTATTCGCGCCGCACCCGGGGCGGCATCGAGGGCGATCACTTCATGGTGGCGCCGCCGCTGATCGTGAACGAGGCGCAGATCGGTGAAATCATGGCCACGCTGACCGACAGCCTCGAGGCGATGGCGCGCGAGATGGCACTGCCGGTGCGTGCATGACCACCCTGCCCGACAAGACCACGGCGATGGAACAGGCCGTTGCCGCGATTCCGGACGGGGCGACGGTGATGCTGGGCGGCTTCGGCGTGCCCGGCACGCCGTTCACGCTGATCCACGAGCTGGTGCGGCAGGGCAAGCGCGGGCTGACCGTGATCAAGAACGACGCCAACGAACAGGGGATGGGCGTCGATCACCTGCTGGCGGCCGGATTGGTGGAAAAGCTGATCACCACCCATATCGGCCTCAACCCCCGGGCGGTGGCGATGTTCAACGCGGGGGAGCTGGAGGTGGAATTCTGCGCCCAGGGCATCCTTGCCGAACGTGTCCGCGCCGGCGGTGCGGGGTTGAGCGGGATCCTGACAGACATCGGCATGGAGACCGAACTGGCCCGCGGCAAGCAGGTGGTCGAGGTCGATGGCCGCCCCGCCCTGTTGGAACGGGCGCTGCGCGCCGATGCGGCGCTGATCCATGCGGACCGGGCCGACGCCTTCGGCAATCTGGCCTATGCCGCCACCGCGCGGAACTTCAACCCGATGATGGCGATGGCCGCCAATCTGGTGATCGCCGAGGCCGAGCGCGTGCTGCCGCTGGGCGGGCTGACACCCGATCAGGTGCACACCCCCGGCGCCTTTGTCGACCGCGTGGTCGAACTGCAATCCATTTCCGAGGAGTATGGCGTTGTCCGACGCTAAGGCCCGCATGATCGCCCGCGCCGCGCAGGAAATCGCGCCGGGCATGGTGGTCAATCTCGGTATCGGCCTGCCGACAAAGGTGGTCGATCACCTGCCCTCCGGCTTTCCCTTCTGCCTGCATACCGAAAACGGCATGACCGGGATTGGCCCCAGCCTGCCGCCCGAGCGCGCCGACCGCAACCTGATCGACGCCGGCGGCGCCTATGTCTCGCCAATCCCCGGCAGCGCCTATTTCGACAGCGGCACCTCGTTTGCGCTGGTGCGCAGCGGTCGGCTGGACCTGACCATGCTGGGCGCCTTCGAGGTGGCCCAGAGCGGCGATCTGGCCAACTGGAAGATTCCCGGCCGGTTCTCGCCCGGCGCGGGCGGCGCGATCGAGCTGGCGCAAAAGGCGCGCCGGGTGGTGGTGCTGACCACCCACACCGACCGCACCGGACAGCCCAAGCTTTTAGAGGCTTGCACCCTGCCGCTGACCGCGCGAGGCTGCGTCGATCGCATCTTTACCGACATGGCGGTGATCGACGTGACCCCCGACGGCTTTGCCCTGCGCGAGATCGCCGAGGGGCTTGAGGTCGATCAGGTAATCGCCGCCACCGGCGCGCCGCTGACCCTGCCCGGGGGCGAATTGCCCCGTTTCTGAAGGACCACGAGAGACCATGGACGCATCCACCCGCACCCGCATTCTCAGCGCCGTCGACGATCTGTTCGAGGTCGAGACGCAGTTCCTGTCCGAGTTGACCGCCCATCCCTCGACCCGCGGCAACGAGCAGAGCGCGCAGGACTTCATGGCGAAGGAACTGGCGGAGCGCGGGATGGACGTGGACCGCTGGCAGATCGACGTGAACGACATTTGCGATATGCCCGGGTTTTCCCCGGTGATCGGCAATTACGAGGACGCGGTGAACGTGGTGGGCAGCCACCGCTCGGCCACCGGGAAGGGCCGCTCGCTGATCCTCAACGGCCATATCGACGTGGTGCCCGAGGGGCCGCTCGACATGTGGGACACGCCGCCGTTTGAGCCGCGCGTGGACGACGGTTGGATGTACGGGCGCGGCGCCGGCGACATGAAGGCGGGGCTGGCCTCGAACCTCTTTGCGCTGGACGCGCTGCGCGCATGCGGGATGCAGCCGGCGGCGGATGTGTTCTTCCAGTCGGTGGTCGAGGAGGAATGCACCGGAAACGGCGCGCTGGCCTGTCTGCAACGCGGCTATCGCGCCGATGCCGCGCTGATCCCCGAACCCTTTGCCGAGTCGCTCGTGACCGCGCAACTCGGGGTGATCTGGTTTCAGGTGCATCTGAAGGGGCTGCCGACACATGTGGCCTATGCGGGCAGCGGATCGAACGCCATCGAGGCGGCGATCCCGCTGATCGCGGCGCTGCACGAGATGGAGCACCGCTGGAACGCGCCGGAACGCCGGCACGCGGATTACGCCCATCACGATCACGCGCTGAACCTCAATGTCGGCAAGTTCCAGGGCGGCGACTGGGCCAGTTCGGTGCCCGCATGGTGCGTCTTTGACGTCCGTATGGGGCTGTTTCCCGGCCAGGACATCGAGACCGCCAAGGAAGAAATCGAGGCGGTGCTGCGGCAGGCCGCGCGCGAACATGCCTTTTTGCGCAACAACACGCCCGAGATCGTCTATCACGGCTTTCACGCCGAGGGCTATGCGCTGTCGCAGGACACCAGCGCGCGCGCCGGCCAGGCGATCGGCGCGCTCGAGGGGGCCCATCAGGCGGTGACCGATACCACGCTCGACAAGGCGGCAATCACCGCCACCACGGACGCGCGGTTCTTCGGCCTCTATGCGGATACCCCTGCGCTGGTCTATGGACCGAAGGCCGAGGCGATCCACGGGTTCAACGAACGGGTCGATCTGGACAGCGTGCGGCGGGTGACCCAGACCACCGCGCTGTTCATCGCCGACTGGTGCGGGCTGGAACCGGCGGGCTGAGCGCCCGCCCCGACACCGCCGTCCCAGCCCTATCCTGCAACGCGCTCCAGCGCCGGCAGACCGGCCAGATCAAGGATCTGACCGACAATCTCGTCCACCCCGCGCGCCCGTGACAGCGCTGCAAAGACGAAGGGCCGCCCGCGGCGCATCCTTTCCGCGTCCCGTGCCATCACCTCCAGCGAGGCGCCCACATAGGGGGCCAGATCGGTCTTGTTGATCACCAGCAGGTCCGAGCGGGTGATCGCCGGGCCGCCCTTGCGGGGGATTTCCTCGCCCGCAGCCACGTCGATCACATAGAGTGTCAGGTCCGCCAGTTCCGGGCTGAACGTGGCCGAGAGATTGTCGCCACCGGATTCGATCAGCACGATTTCCAGATCCGAGTGCCGCGCCTGCATCTCGGCCACGGCGGCCAGGTTGATGCTGGCGTCCTCGCGGATCGCGGTATGCGGGCAGCCGCCGGTCTCGACCCCGATGATGCGGTCGGCGGGCAGGATCTGCATCCGCATCAGCGCCTCGGCGTCCTCCTGGGTGTAGATGTCGTTGGTGATCACGCCGATCGAATAATGATCCTTCAGCACCTCGGCGAGGCGGGCGGTCAGCGTGGTCTTGCCGGCGCCGACCGGGCCGCCGATGCCGATGCGAAGCGGGCCGTTCATCTGGGTCATGACTGGAATATCCTCGGCTCCAGGGTTTCGTGGGTCATCGCCGCCACGTCCGACAGAAAGGCGGTCGAGGCGATATCGTCCAGATCCGCGGTCGCCGTGGCCTCGGCCACAGCGGCGCAAAGCGGCGTCAGCCCGGCCAGCACCCGCTGCGCGGCGGTCTGGCCCATCGGCATCAACCGCTGCGCCGCCGCGACGAGGTTGCCCGCAAAGGCATGCAGATAGAGCGCGGCGACCGGGCCCGGCGCCATCCCCATCAGCCGTGCCGCCCGCCCCAGGGCCAGCGGCAGCAGCAGATCGGGCAGATCGAGGCCCCAGACCTCGCCCGTGGTGCGGGCAAAGGCCGCGCCCTGCCGCGCGCCCTCGCGCAGGCGTTCGCGGGCTGGGGCAAAGGCGCGCGCCTCATCGTCCAGCGCCATCAGATCATCACCATCCGCGCAGCGGTGCGCCAGGTGCAGCCAGATCGCGTCCGCCCGCCCCGAACCATGCTCAAGAACATCCTCGAGCCAGGTTTCGAGGCCGCCGGCATCGGCGATCCAGCCCGCGCGCACCGCGCTTTCCAGCCCGTGGGAATAAGCAAATCCCCCCACCGGATAGGCCGGCGACAGCCATTGCGCCAGCGTCAGAAGCTGCGCGTCATCCCGCATGGGCGCTGTGCCCGTGCTCATGGCTGTGGGTGCGGCCGTGGCCATAAGCGCCGCCCTCGGGCGTGAAGGCGCCCACCGCCTCGGTCACCTCTGCGCCCAGATGCTCCAGCATGTGTCGGATCACCGGATCGCGCTGGATCACCAGGCAATTCAGCTTGATCTGGCAGGGCGTGTGGCGGTTGCCGATATGCCAGGCCAGGCGCGGCAGGCTCTCGCCGGTGACGATCAGGATCTCCTCGCCGGCGGCGCGCACCTCGACCAGTGTGCCGTCACTCAGCACCAGCGCGTCGCCCTCCTCCAGCGAGGTCGTCTGCGGCAGATCGACGACAAAGGGGCGCCCTGCCCCGCTCACCAGCCGTTTGCGGCGCAGGAACCGGCCGTCGTAGTCGAGCAGGACGTTGTCCGCCGCGCCGGACCAGTCGCCCTTGCGATGCAGGTTTTGCGCCAGGGGTAAATCAGTCATCTCGGTCATCCTCGGTGTTGCAACGGGTGCGGGCGCGGTCCAGCGCGCCCATGCCTCGCCATGGCGCGCGGGACGCCATGTCAGAACAGGAAATACCGCTGCGCCATCGGCAGCACCTCGGCCGGCTGGCAGGTCAGCAACTCGCCATCGGCGCGCACGTCATAGGTTTCCGGGTCCACCTCGATATGCGGGGTGGCGTCGTTCAGCTTCATCGCAGACTTGCCGATACCGCGGGTGCCGCGCACCGCCACCGTGTCCTTGGCCAGCCCCAGCCGCGCACCGATGCCCGAGGCCAGCGCCGCATCCGAGACAAAGGTGACGGCGGAATTCTCGACACTGCGCCCATAGGCGCCGAACATCGGCCGCGAATAGACCGGCTGCGGCGTCGGGATCGAGGCGTTGGGATCGCCCATCTGCGCCATGGCGATTGTGCCGCCCAGCAGCACCATATCGGGTTTCACCCCGAAAAACGCCGGCGACCACAGCACAAGATCGGCGCGCTTGCCTTCCTCGATGCTGCCGATCTCCTGGCTCATTCCGTGGGCGATGGCCGGGTTGATGGTGTATTTTGCGATATAGCGGCGGACCCGCAGGTTGTCGTTGTCGCCGGTCTCTTCGGCCAGCCGCCCGCGCTGTTTCTTCATCTTGTCGGCGGTCTGCCAGGTGCGGATCAATACCTCGCCCACCCGTCCCATTGCCTGGCTGTCGCTGGCGATGATCGAAAACGCGCCCATGTCGTGCAGGATGTCCTCGGCCGCGATAGTCTCCCGGCGGATCCGGCTTTCGGCAAAGGCGACATCCTCGGGGATCGACTTGTCCAGGTGATGGCAGACCATCAGCATGTCCAGATGCTCTTCCAGCGTGTTCACCGTGAACGGACGCGTCGGGTTGGTCGAGGACGGCAGGACAAATTCCTCGCCGCAGATCTTGATGATGTCGGGCGCGTGGCCGCCGCCGGCCCCCTCGGTGTGAAAGGCGTGGATCGTGCGGCCCTTCATCGCAGCGACGGTGTTCTCGACAAAGCCGGATTCGTTGAGCGTGTCGGTGTGGATCATCACCTGCACGTCCATGTCGTCGGCGACCGAGAGACAGCAGTCGATCGCGCCCGGGGTGGTGCCCCAGTCCTCGTGCAGCTTCAGGGCGCAGGCGCCACCGATCACCTGTTCCTCCAGCGCCGCGGGGAGCGAGGCGTTGCCCTTGCCGGCAAAGGCCAGATTCATCGGAAAGGCATCGGCGGCCTGCAGCATCCGCCCCATATGCCAGGGCCCGGGGGTGCAGGTGGTGGCGAGCGTGCCATGCGCCGGGCCGGTGCCGCCGCCCAGCATGGTGGTCAGACCGGAATGCAGCGCATCCTCGATCTGCTGCGGACAGATGAAATGGATATGGCTGTCAAAACCGCCGGCGGTCAGGATCCTGCCCTCGCCGGCGATCACCTCGGTGCCGGGGCCGACGATGATATCGACGCCGGGCTGGGTGTCGGGGTTGCCGGCCTTGCCGATCTTGGCGATGCGCCCGGATTTCAGGCCCACGTCGGCCTTGTAGATGCCGGTCCAGTCCAGGATCAGCGCGTTGGTGATGACGGTATCGACGGCGCCGCCGGCGCGGGTCACCTGCGATTGCCCCATGCCGTCGCGGATCACCTTGCCGCCGCCGAACTTGACCTCTTCGCCGTAGGAGAGCGCGTTGACGCCGGTCCCGCCGCTGAGCGCGGCGCCGGCGCGCTCGGCAATCAGGTCACGCTCGACCTCGATGATCAGATCGGTGTCGGCCAGCCGCAGCCGGTCGCCCACGGTGGGGCCGAACATGGCGGCGTAGGAAGCGCGGGAAATCGTTGCGGGCATCCTCAGTTCTCCTTCAGTCGACCCAGAGGCCGTGCGTCTTGTGCCAGTCCGCGAGAGACAGTTCCGGATAGCCGGCGAAATGGATTTCCTCCGGCCCATCCGGCACCGGAACCCAGAGCGGTTTTTCGGCAAGAAAGATATGCACCCGTTCCGGCGCGCGCGGCAGATCGCTGTCCACGGCGCTGGCAAACGGGTGGACCAGATCCGGCCAGCCCGGATCAAAGACCCAAAGGGCGCTGCCGCAGCGTGTGCAGAAATGACGCTCTACGCTTGAGGTGCGGCAGACCCCGTCCCGCTCGATTTCGGCCCGGAACATGCCGACCGCGTCGCGGCCGCTGACCGTCAGGCTGTCCGCATTGGCCCCGAGATTGATCGCCGCCCCGCCGCCGCCGTCCGTCTTGCGGCAGATCGAGCAATAACAATGCTGATAGGGCACCGGCGTGTGACTCTCGACCAAGAAATGCACGGCGCCGCACCGGCAGGATCCTTCCAGTTTCAGTGGCATTGCCGGTCCTCCTCAGTCTTGGCTGCCGCGCGGGGTCAAACGCGGTCAATTCGGTTGCGCTCTGTCTTCGATTCGGCCGCAGACCCCTGCGTACCGACACCGGGCGTCAGAGATCTCCCATCACCTTCTGATTGAACCCGAAGATCCGCCGCGCCCCGGAGACCGGGATCAGGTTGACCTCGCGGCGCTGGCCCGGCTCGAACCGCACCGCGGTGCCGGCGGCGATGTCCAGCCGCATGCCCCGTGCCGCGTCGCGGTCGAACGACAGCGCCGGGTTGGCCTCGGCAAAGTGGTAATGGCTGCCCACCTGAACCGGACGGTCGCCGGTATTGGCCACCATCAGGGTGATCGCCTCACGGTCCGCGTTGAGAGTCAGCGTGCCCTCGGCTGGGAACAGCTCGCCCGGGATCACCTGTTGCGCACCCGCACCAGGGCGCCCAGGCCGACCGCCGCGGCGATCGTCGCCAGACCCAGCATCAGCGGCAGCGCATCGGTTTCATGCACGTGAAGGCGCTCGCCCACATGCGCCAGGGCGGGGCTGGCCATCATGGCGGCGGCGGCGACAAGGTAAAATGCTTTCATCACAGGATCCTTTTCGGTTCGGAAGGAATGGGTGTCAGTCATGTCTGGTCAGCACAGGGTCAGCGGATCGGATCGTGCACCGTCACCAGCTTGGTGCCGTCGGGAAAGGTGGCCTCGACCTGCACCTCGTGAATCATCTCGGGGATCCCCTCCATGCACTGGTCGCGGGTGATGACCTGGGCGCCGGCCTCCATCATGTCGGCGACACTGCGCCCGTCGCGGGCGCCCTCGACCACCGCGTCGGTGATCAGCGCTATCGCCTCGGGATGGTTCAGCTTGACGCCGCGCGCCAGCCGTTTGCGGGCCACCTCGGCGGCCATCGCGATCAGCAGCTTGTCCTTCTCGCGCGGGGTCAGGTTCATCGTCTCACAGCCTCCAGGACGTTGGCAGGGTCTCGCCGCTCAGACGGTCGAGGATCGGCAGAAGGTGACGGCGCAGCTCGAACCCGTCGTGGGCGAGCAGGCGAACCGCCAGAAGATCGGGGTGCAGCAGGCTGGCGCCGCCGGTTTCGGGAAGCAGCGCGCGGACCTGATCCAGATGCGCCTCGGCGGCCGGGTCGATGAAGACAAGGCTCGCAATCGCGGCGCAGCCGCCGGCGATGCCGGGACGGGCCAGTTGGGCGGCCAGATCGCCCTCCAACCGTGTCGCATCGCGATAGAGCGGCCGGCCATCGCGCCGGATCTCGATCCGGTCGCGCAGCCGCGCCTGGTCCAGAACCTCGCCCATCGCGCCGCGCCCGAACAGCACCGGCTCCACCATCAAAAGCCGCGCATCGGCGGCAAGCTCGATACGCAGGCTGCGGTCCAGCGAGGCGCCGCGAAACAGGATCAGCTCCTGCGGCAGCCAGCTCAGCCGCGCGCCCGCCGCCGCCTCCAGCCGGGTCTCGACGCGGGCAACGCCGTCGCTGGCGCGATAGGCACGCTCGGCCGCCTGGGTGGTTAGGGTCAGATCCGTGTCCCGCCCGGCCCGCGCCCGGACGGCAATCCGGTCGCCGCCGGTCAGCCCGCCCGAACTGTTGATCATGATCGCCTCAAGCGCGCCGGCGCTGCGCGGAAACAACGCCTTCATCGCGCCCGAACAGCGGAACCCGTCGATCACGCTGCGCGCGTCCAGTCGTTTGGACGACAGATGCAGCGCGCCCTCGGCGCGCGGCTGAACCGGGCGCGCCAGCGGCATGTCGATCTGCGCGAGGGATGTCACGGGAAACCTCCGGGTCCAGGTCCTGATCACGATCCATGCACGGACCCCGACGCACAGACCATTACCGGGGTCCGCGACACGGCGCCCGCCCGGCTCATGTGATCATTTATAGGGCGGCTTTCACATCTTTGGTCAATTTTTCGGCGAAAAAAGAAATATCTCCTGTCACCCCGCGCCACCCTCCGCCGCGACCTCCTGCATCCAGCGGTCCAGCGCCGCGGTCTCATCGGCCGTCATCCGCAACCCCAGCTTGCTGCGCCGCCAGACCACATCCTCAGCTCGCCGGGCAAACTCGACGCGCATCAGCCAGCGGACCTCGCGCTCGGTCAGATCGGCGCCGAAATCGCGCCCCAGATCCAAGCGCGACCGCGCCGCGCCCAGCATCCCGTCCGCTTCGGTGCCATAGGCCCGGATCAGCCGCCTTGCCCAGCGATCGCTCAGAAAGGGATAGGCGGTGCGCAATTCCGCGATCAGCCGGTCGACATCGCCCACCGGGAAATCGCCGCCGGGCAACGGCACGCCGGCGGTCCAGTCGCCACCGAGCCCGGCAAAGACCGGCGCGATCTTTGCCAGCGCGGATTCGGCCAGACGACGATATGTGGTGATCTTGCCGCCAAATACGTCGAGCATCGGCGCGCCCGCGCGCCGGTCCAGCTTCAGCACATAGTCCCGCGTCGCCGCCGTGGCCGAGCTCGACCCGTCGTCATAAAGCGGCCGCACCCCGGAATAGGTCCAGACGATATCCTCGCGCGTCACCGGTGCCTTGAAATACTCCGAGGCGAAGGCCAGAAGATAGTCCTGCTCGGCCTCGGTGCAGACCGGGGCACGATCGGGGTCGTCGTGATCGGCATCCGTGGTGCCGATCAGGGTGAAATCCGTCTCATAGGGGATGGCAAAAATGATCCGCCCGTCCGTCCCCTGAAAGAAATAGCTTTTGTCGTGATCGAAAAGACGCCGGGTCACGATATGGCTGCCGCGCACCAGCCGCACCCGTTCGCGCGGTTCCAGATGGACGGTGTCGCGGATCACCGCGCCCACCCAGGGACCGGCGGCATTGACCAGCATCCGCGCCCGGATTGTCCGGGTCTCGCCGCGCGGCCGGTCCTCGATGGTCACCGTCCACAGGCCGTCCTCGACCCGGGCCCCGGTCACCTTGTTGCGGGTCAGGATGGTCGCGCCGCGCGCCGCCGCGTCGCGGGCGTTCAGCGCCACAAGGCGCGAATCCTCCACCCAGCAATCGGAATATTCGAACGCTTTCAGAAACTTGTCCTTGATCGCTCCACCGGCCGGATCGCGGCTCAGGTCCAGCGTGCGGGTGCCCGGCAGTATCTTTCGCCCGCCCAGGTGATCGTAAAGGAACAGTCCCAGCCGGATCAGCCAGGCCGGCCGCCGCCCCCGCATCCAGGGCATGAACAGGGTCAGCAGCCGCGAGGTCGGCGTACCCGCCTCGAACCGCATGTCGCGGTGCACCGGCAGGACAAAGCGCATCGGCCAGCTGATATGCGGCATCGCGCGCAGCAGCACCTCGCGTTCGCGCAGCGCCTCGCGCACCAGCCGCACCTCGAAGAATTCGAGATAGCGCAGCCCGCCATGGAACAGCTTGGTCGAGGCCGACGAGGTGGCCGAGGCCAGATCGCCCATTTCGGCCAGCGTCACCGACAGCCCGCGCCCGGCCGCGTCCCGCGCGATGCCGCACCCGTTGATGCCGCCGCCGATCACCAGAAGATCGACGGTTTCCTGATCCCTGGGCATATCCATTGCCAATCCGGTCATGTTCTGTTGCTCGTCCCGACGGGTTTAGGAGAGTTGGACGGTCAGGCAAAGACCTTTGCCCCCTGTGACCCGCCATTTGACCCATCCCGAAAGTAATTCGATTTAATGCCGAAAAAATCCGGTAAAACGGACATCCATTCAGAGCATGCCGACACCCAGCCCCCGGCGTCACACCCCGTAAAGCGCGGCGAATTTCGCCTCCAGATAGGTCAACAGCGGCTCCGGACCGGGCACCCTGCCGCTGGCCCGTTCGATCACCTCGGCGGGGCGGAAGAGGCCGCCGTGCCGTTGCACGTTGTCGCGCAGCCATGCGGTGGCGCCGCCGGTCTCCCCTCGGGCCAGCTGATCGTCCAGATCCGGCACCGCCTTGCGCAACGCCTCGTGCAGGCAACCGGCATAGACATTGCCGAGGCTGTAGGTCGGGAAGTACCCGAACAGCCCCACCGACCAGTGCACGTCCTGCAGACAGCCGTTCGACGGTCTGTCAACCGCATAGCCGAAATCGGCGCTGAACCGGTCGTTCCAGGCCGCCTCAAGATCGGCCACCTGCAGATCTCCGGCCATCAGCGCGCGCTCCAGATCGAAGCGCAGCATGATATGCAGGTTGTACTGCACCTCGTCCGCCTCGGTGCGGATATAGCCGTCGTGCACCCGGTTGACGGTCCGATAGAACTCGTCTTCGCTGTCGATGCCGAAGTCGCCGAAGCTGTCGCGCATCTGGCCGTAAAGCCAGCCGGTAAAGGCGCGCGAGCGGCCGAGCTGGTTCTCGTAGATCCGGCTCTGGCTTTCATGCACCCCCATCGACACCCCGCCGCCCAGGGGCGTCAGCAGATAGGCGTCGTCGATGTTCTGTTCGTAGCAGCCGTGGCCGACCTCATGGATGGTCGAATAGAAGCAGTTGAAAGGGTCGAGCTCGTTGGTCCGCGTGGTGATCCGCACATCATGGCCCGAGCCGGAGCTGAACGGATGCACCGCCTTGTCGACCCGTCCGTGGCGCATGTCATAGCCGAAGGTGACCGCCAGCTTGCGGGTCAGCTCCATCTGCATTTCGCTGGGGAAATGCCCGCTCAACGCCCTGGGCGGCTCTGCCGCCAGCACTGCTGCGCGCAGCGCCACCAGACGCGGGCGCATGGCGTCGAACATCGCGGCGAGTTCGGCCGCGGTCATCTCGGGTTCGTAATCGTCGACCATGGCGTCATAGACATCGCCGCCATTGGCAAGCGCCTTCCCCTCTTCGCGCTTGAGCGCGACGACCTCTTCCAGCACCGGCAGGAAGGCCGCCACATCCTCGTCCGCCCGCGCCTGCGCCCAGAGGCCCTGTGCCCGGCTGGTCACCCTGGCCAGCTTCGTGGCGAGATCGGCGGGGATCTTCATGGTGCGGGCATAGGTCTTGCGGATGTGGCGCATCTGCGCCTGCCCGACCTGATCCAGCGTGGCATCGTCGATCTGCGCCAGCCAATCGCCCATGCGCGGGTCGATCCGGCGGGCATGCAGCACGCCCTCGATCGCCGCCATCTCCTCGCCGCGCTGATCGGCGGCGCCGCGCGGCATCATCGTCTCCTGGTCCCAGCCCAGCCGGCCGGCGACCTGCGCCAGCGCCTGGGTGTCATGCTCGAACCGCATCAGGTCTTCATATGCGCTCATGGATCAGCCCTCGCGGATGGATCTGGGGATGGGATATTGTGACAGGAAACGCGCCCGGATGATCAGCACCCAGACCAGCACGGCGACAAGCTGATGGGTGAGCGCCGCATGGACCGGGGCGGCATAAAGCACGGTGACGATCCCCAGTGCCACCTGAACCAGCAGCGCCGCAAAGGCGGCGTTGAAGGCCAGCCGCGTCGCCGCATGGGCCGAGCGCCGCCCGCGCAGCCAGACCACCACGCCGAAGATCAGCAGCAGATAGCCGGAAACACGGTGGATGAACTGCACCAACCCCGGGTTTTCGAAGAAATTCTTCCACAGCGGCTCGATCATGAAGGGTTTGGGCGGGATCACCTGCCCCCCCATCAGCGGCCAGTCTGTATAGGATCGGCCGGCGTCGATCCCCGCCACCAGCGCCCCGAGCAGGATTTGCAGAAAGGCGAAATGCATCAGCCCGGTGGCCAGGCTGAACTGCTTTGCCTCGCGCCCGCGCCGTGCCTGCATCAGGTCGCGCTCCTCGCGGCCCAGCTGGAACACGTACCAGGCGATCAGCCCGAGGATGACAAAGGCGAGCCCCAGATGGGTGGCCAGCCGGTAAGAGGCAACCGAGGTCATCCCCTGCCCCTGGGTGACGCCCGAGGCGACCATCCACCAGCCGATGGCGCCCTGCAAACCGCCCAGCGCGCCGGGAATGATCAGTTTCCCGGTCCAGCCCTTGGGGATGCGCCGCGCGAGCAGGAAGCCGAAAAAGCCCAGCGCCCAGACCAGCCCGATCAGCCGGCCCAATTGCCGATGGCTCCATTCCCACCAGTAGATCGCCTTGAAATCCGCCAGCTCCATCCAGCGGTTCTGGATCTGCCACTGATCTATCTGCTTGTACTTGTCGAATTCGGCCTGCCAGTCGGCCTCGCTCATCGGCGGCACCGCGCCGGTGACCGGGCGCCATTCGGTGATGCTGAGGCCGCTGTCGGTCAGCCGGGTCAGTCCGCCCACCGCGATCATCGCCGCCACCAGCACAAAGATCACGATCAGCCAGGCGCGGATGCCCCTGCGCGCGCCGCGCCGGCCGCGGTCGATCGCGCCGGGTTGCGCCGCGCGATCCGCCGGGGCCTCCGCCGCGCCGACCTCTTCGAAAATGGAGCGTTTCACTGCCATGCCGTCGCCCTGCCTGCTGCTGTCCGTCACTGTGCACCCCATGTAGACCGGGCCGCCGGGCAGGACAATGCATTCGCACCGCCCCGGGGCGCAAGGCCGGTGCCTGCGCCGGCGACCCGATGCCGCGCCGGTCCGGCCCCGAAGCGATCGGCGAAAAGCGGCGCATGCGCGCATGCGCGCTGTTTCAGACCCGGCGCCTTCTGATATTCTGAAACCAGAAGGCGTCCGCGCGCGCTGCGGCCTAAAGGTCTGGGAGGGCCAATATGTTGCGTTCTGTCCTCGTCGCCCTGATCCTCGCCGCCGGGCTGGCGCTCAGCGCCAATGATGCCCGTGCCGATGCCTACCTCTTTGTCCGCGACGGCATTTACCTGAACGCGCGGATCGGCCCCGGCACCCGCTTTCGCACCCACCATGTACTGAGGCCGGGAACCCGGTTGCAGATCATCACCCGGGTCGGCGACTGGGCCCAGGTGCGCACCCCCGACGGGCTGATGCTCTGGGTGTTCTTCACCTATCTGGTCGACCGGCCGCTGTTCCGCCCGGCCCCGCCCGCGCCGCCCATCTTCATCCTGCCGCGGCCGCCACGTCCACGGGTGTTTCCCCCGCCGCCGCACTGGCATCAGCCGCCGCCGCACTGGCATCAGCCGCCCCCGCGCCCCCGTATCCACCCCCAGCCTCGGGTGCAGCCCCGGGTGCAACCTCATCCCAGGGTCCAGCCGAAACCGCAGCCACGGGTGCAGCCCCGGCCGCGCAAGCAGCCAAAGGTGCAGCGACCGACGACACCCAACCGGCCGAACCCGCCACAACAGCGCATCTATGATCCGAACGAGGTTCTCCGGGTAACCCCCGACGGCACCATCATCTACAAGGGTCGCTGAGGGCCGCCGATCCTGCACCGCCTCCAGCGCGGCGGCCGGGCCCGAACCCGGGCCCGAACCCGGGCCCGAACACGGTCAGTCGCCGCGCTCTTTCCAGCGCACCATCTGCCGCATCACCCCGTGCAGCATCTGCACATCGGCCCGGGTCAGCCGCATCCGGCTCCACAGGTTGCGCAGGTTCAGCTTCATGTTCTCCGCCTTTTCCAGCGGAAAAAAGAATCCGGCCTGCTCCAGCCGCTGCTCGTAATGTTCGGCCAGTTTCTCCATCTCGATGCCGCTGGCCCAGTCGGCGCGCGCCATCTCGACGGTCTCATGGGTGACCTCGCCGACCTGACGGCGCCACTCATAGCCGGTCAGCAGCACGCATTGCGCCAGGTTGAGCGAGGCGAACTCCGGGTTCACCGGCACCGAGATGATCGCATTGGCCCGCGCCACATCGTCGTTTTCCAGCCCCGCCCGCTCCGGCCCGAACAGCACCGCGACCTTTTCGCCCGCCGCGATCTTTTCGGCGGCCAGTTGCATCGCCCGTTCCGGGCTGTAGACCGGCTTGGTCAGCCCGCGCTGCCGCGCCGTGGTGGCGAAGACGAAAGAGCAATCGCCCACCGCGCCGGCCACATCGTCATAAAGCCCTGCCTCGTCCAGCAGCCGCCCCGCCCCGCTCGACATCGCCACCGCCTTGGGGTTGGGCCAGCCGTCGCGCGGGGCCACCAGCCGCATCCGGTCCAGCCGGAAATTCCACATCGCGCGGGCGGCGCCGCCGATATTCTCGCCCATCTGCGGACGCACCAGGACAAAGGCGGGCTGAGGGGTGGCACTGGGCATGTCGGCTCCTTGTCGGACATCTGGTGGAAAATCTGGCCGCGCGCCGGCCGAAAAACCCGCCCCGCTCTACTGCCGTGGGACATGGGGGGCAAGCCGCCCGCTTCCTTTCACCCAAAATATCCCAGCCCGAGGCGGAATCTTCCCTTCGCCGCGGCAATTCGTTACACCGGCGCGAAACCAACCAAGGACCGCCGCCATGGACGCCCCCGAGCAGCCGCAGCTTTACCTGATCACGCCCCCCGCCTTCGCGCTCGAATCCTTTCCGGGCACCCTCGCCCGCGTCCTCGACGGGGCCGATGTCGCCTGCATCCGGCTGAGCATGGCCAGCCACGACGAGGACGAGATCGCGCATGCCGCCGACAGCCTGCGCGAACTGGCGCATGAGCGCGACATCGCGCTGGTGATCACCGATCACGTGCTGCTGGCTCAGCGGCTGGGACTCGACGGTGTGCATCTCAGCGACGCCGGCCGCTCGGTCCGGGCCGCGCGCAAGACCCTCGGCCCAGACGCCGTGGTCGGCAGTTTCTGCGGCACCTCGCGCCATGACGGCATGGCCGCCGGAGAAGCCGGCGCGGATTACGTCAGCTTCGGCCCGGTCGGCGTCAGCGCCCTCGGCGACGGCACCCGGGCCGAGCCCGAGCTGTTCCAGTGGTGGTCGCAGATGATCGAGCTGCCGGTGGTGGCCGAGGGCGGCCTGACCCCCGGCCTCGTCGCCGAGCTGGCGCCGCACACCGATTTCTTCGGCATCGGCGACGAAATCTGGGGCCAGGACGACCCGCTGGCGGCGCTGAAGGCGCTCACCGGCGCGATGGGCTGAGCGGCGCGGATTTACAAGAACACTCGCTCCACAAACCAGTAACTGCCGATCGCCGCGATCACGACCGAGGCCGGCACGGTGATCCGCGCGCGGTACCAGGGCTTGCGCCCGAACCACAATCCCACCGCGAGAAAGGCCAGCGCGATCACCGTCAGCTGGCCGATCTCGACGCCGATGTTGAAGCCCAGCAGCGCCGGGATGAACTGGCTTTGCGGCAGCCCGATCTCGCCCAGCACGCTGGCAAAGCCCAGCCCGTGCAACAGCCCGAAGCAAAAGACGATCACCGGCCGCCAACGGTTGAGATGCCCGCTCACGATATCCTCGACCGCCACATAGACGATCGAGGCCGCGATCAGCGGCTCGACGATGCCGGCCGGAACGCTCACCGCCCCCAGCGCGCCCAGCGCCAGCGTCAGCGTATGGGCCAGGGTAAAGGCGCTGACCTGCCACAGCAGCGCCCGCCAGTGGGTGGACAGAAAGAACAGCCCCAGCACGAACAGGATATGATCCAGCCCCTTGGGCAGGATATGGGCAAAGCCCACCGGCACATACTGGCCAAAGGCCTGCCAGCCGGACAGGACCGACCCGCCCTTCAGCGGGATCGACGGCGTCGCGGTGCCCCCCGCGACATAGCCGGTATAGGGATCCTCCACCCCCTGCTGACGCAGCACCAGATCGCCGGCGCCGCCCGGCCAGGCCAGCGTCAGCGTCTCGCTGCCCGGCGGCACCGCGCCCTCCAGCACCAGATGCGAGGCGCGCGGCAGCGCCGCGTCGCCGACCTCCGGCACGGCGACCCCGGTCACCCGCAGATCAACCGGCCCGGCGCCGGTGACAGCGATCTGCCCGGCCCACCTCTCGGCAAAGGCACGCAGCCGCGGGGCGAACTCCCCCGGTGCCAGCGCCCGCAGGCTGTCGTAGCTGTCCGATTTGCCGGAGTCGTTGGTGTCGCCCAGCCCGTCCAGATCGATGCCCGCGACAAAGGCCTCGGCGTTCAGCCGAAAATCGAGGGTCAGGATGCCGTCCGTCACCCGCATGTCGGCGATCGTCGGCGTGACCTCGTGGGCGCGGGCCGCGCGCGGCGCCATCCCGGCGCCGAGGCTTGACAGAACCAGCGCGGCGCACAGTTTAAGTAGGAGCGATCGGAAAGGTATGTACATTTTGCCCCGCTTTTTCCCCATTTTTCTGGCGGTGCTCGCCAGCCTCACGGCACCCGCCGCGCTTGCCCATGAGTTTTGGATCGCGCCGACGAAGTATCAAGTCGAAACCGGCGCGCCGCTGGTGGCGCGGCTGCGCAACGGGCAGAACTTCAGTGGTATCTCCTATCCCTATTTCGACCATCAGACCGCGCGGTTCGAGCTGGTCCAAGGCGGGCGGGTCACCCCCTATGCCGGCCGCATGGGCGATCTGCCCGCGCTCAGCGCAACGTCGGACGGCGACGGGCTGGTGGTGATCGTCCACCAGACCATGCCCTCCAGCGTGAGCTATGCGGAGTGGGAGAAGTTCGCCGCCTTCGCCGCGCACAAGGATTTTCCGGACATCCGCGCCCGCCACATCGCCCGCGGGCTGCCGGAGAACGGGTTTTCCGAGACCTACACGCGCTTTGCCAAGGCGCTGGTGGGCGTCGGCACGGCGCAGGGGGCAGATGCGCCCACCGGCATGGAGACCGAGTTCGTGGCGCTCGCCAACCCCTATACCGATGATCTGCCGCAGGGGTTTCCGGTGCGTCTGCTCTATCAGGGCGCACCAAGGGCGCTGGCACAGGTGGAGGTGTTCGACCGCAGCCCGGACGGCGCCGTCACGATCACCCGGCTGCGCACCGATGACAGCGGGACGGCGAACATCCCGGTGGCGCCCGGGCACGAATACCTGTTGGATGCGGTGGTTCTGCGACCGGCCCCGGCCGGCGCCGCCGAGGTCTGGGAAACCCTTTGGGCGGCAATGACTTTTTCAATGCCGTGACGCCTCCGAACGCTTGCACGCTGCGACAATTCGCGGCACAACCCAAACATGAATACACGCACCCCTCCGCCGGTCCTGTGCATCGGCAGTGTCCTGTGGGACATGATCGGCCGGGCCGCTGGACCGATGCACCAGGGGGCCGACGTGCCGGGACGAATCACCCGCCTGCCCGGCGGCGTCGCGATGAACATCGCCATGGCGCTGACCCGGTTCGGCCTGATCC
Organism: Antarcticimicrobium luteum; assembly: GCF_004358185.1. Lineage (GTDB taxonomy): Bacteria > Pseudomonadota > Alphaproteobacteria > Rhodobacterales > Rhodobacteraceae > Antarcticimicrobium > Antarcticimicrobium luteum. Next base: position 48,994 of record NZ_SMUV01000069.1, on the reverse strand, counting down.
CGACGCTGCTCACCGCGATCGGCCGCGACGCCGAAGGTGACGAGCTGATCGCCGCCTGCGCCCGGATGGGCATGACGACCGAGCATATCTATCGCCCCGACGATCTGCCGACCGACCGGTACTTGGCGGTCGAGGGCGCCAACGGGCTGATCGCGGCGATTGCCGACGCCTTTTCGCTGGAGGCCGCCGGCGCGCGCATCCTGGCCCCGCTGACCGACGGATCGCTGGGTCATGCCGGGGCGCCCTTTGCCGGGACCATCGCGCTGGACGGCAACCTGACGGCAACGCTGCTGGCCGAGATCGCCGCGAGCCCGGATTTTGCCGCCGCCGACCTGCGCGTCGCCCCCGCCTCGCCGGGCAAGGCAGAGCGCCTGGCGCCGTTCCTGACGCATCCGCGCAGCGCGCTTTATGTCAACCTCGAAGAGGCCGGCCTGCTCTGCGATACCCGCTTTGCGGATTCCGGAACCGCCGCCGCCGCGCTGCTGGACCGGGGCGCGGCGCGGGCGCTGGTTACCGATAGCGCCGGACCGGCCGCCGACGCCCATCCGGGCGGCGTGATCAGCCTGACGCCCCCCGCGGTGCCCGTCGCCCGCGTCACCGGCGCCGGCGACACATTCATGGCCGCCCATATCGCCGCAGAGGCCGCCGGCGCCACGCGCGAAGAGGCCCTGCGCCGCGCCCTGGGTGCCGCTGCGGCCCATGTTTCAGGAGACAGATCTTAATGATTTACATGACCTATTCCGCCGAGGCCGCCCGTGCACGGTCGTCCGGTCAGCCACTGGTGGCGCTGGAAAGCACCATCATCACCCACGGCATGCCCTATCCACAAAACGTCGCCGTCGCCGCCCAGGTCGAGGCCGACATCCGCGACGCGGGCGCGACTCCGGCCACCATCGCGGTGATCGAGGGGCGCCTGCACGTGGGGCTGGAGCCGGAAATGCTTCAGGCTCTGGGACGCACCCCGGATGTGGCCAAGCTCTCGCGCGCCGACCTGGCTGCCTGCCTGGCCACCGGCGGCACCGGGGCGACGACGGTCTCGGCCACGATGATCGCGGCCCGCCATGCCGGCATCCCGGTCTTTGCCACCGGCGGGATTGGCGGGGTGCATCGCGGCGCCGAGACCTCATTCGACGTCTCGGCGGACCTGCAGGAACTGGCGCAGACGCCGGTCACGGTGGTCTCGGCCGGCGCCAAGGCGATTCTCGACGTCGGCAAGACGCTGGAGGTGCTGGAAACCCTGGGCGTGCCGGTGATCGTGCACGGCCAGGACGTTTTCCCGGCCTTCTGGTCGCGCCGCTCGCCCTATGCGGCGCCGATCCGGATGGACGACGCGGACGCCATCGCGCGCTCCCATGCCGCCCGCCGGGCGCTGGGCCTGCCGGGCGGACAACTGGTGGCCAATCCGATTCCCGCCGCGGACGAGATCCCGGCCGAAAAACTCGCCCCGATCATCGGCGCCGCGCAGGCCGAGGCCGATGAGCGCGGCGTGTCCGGCAAGGAGGTGACGCCGTTCCTCCTGGAACGTATCTATGAGTTCACGCGGGGCCAGTCGCTGCGCGCGAATATCGCCCTGGTGCGCAACAACGCGCGCCTGGCCGCGCAGATCGCCCAAGCCTTGCGCAAGGTTTCCAATTAGGCCCTGACAGGGGTGTGAATCGACGCAGGCGGCCATTGTACCGTGAAGGAAAAGACCCTAGTTTCGCGGCGTACAGGATGGAACGCCGATGAACACCCCATTTGACGACGAACCGCATCGCCGCAGGGGGCTTCTGGCCCGGCTGCGGGGATCGTTCCTGACTGGCCTGGTGGTGATCGCACCGGTCGGGCTGACGCTTTGGCTGATCTGGTCCGTGGTGGGCTGGATCGACGGCGTCGTGCTGCCGCTGGTCCCGCACCGGATGCGCCCCGAGCAATACATCGGCATCAACCTGCGCGGCGTCGGCGTGATCATCTTTTTGCTGTTCACCATCGTCGTCGGCTGGGTCGCCAAGGGTATCATCGGCCGCTCGCTGATCAGTTTCGCCGAGGGGCTGGTCGACCGCATGCCGGTGGTCCGCTCGGTCTATTCGGGGATCAAGCAGATCTCGGAAACCGTGTTCGCGCAGTCCGAACGCTCGTTCGAAAAGGCCTGTCTGATTCAATATCCCAGACGCGGGATATGGGCGGTCGGCTTTGTCTCCACCATCGCCAAGGGAGAAATCTCGGAGCGGGCCGAAACCGGCGGGCCGCTGATCAGCGTCTTTGTCCCGACCACGCCGAACCCGACCTCGGGCTTTTTGCTGTTCTTTCCAAAAGAGGACGTGATCGAGCTGGATATGAGCGTCGAGGACGCGGCCAAACTGGTGATCTCCGCCGGCCTCGTCTATCCCAACGGCAAGGATCCCACCCGGCCGCCTGAGTAGGCCGCCCGAACAACCGCCGCGCCGCCCTGTCCGCCGTGACATTGACTTCGATCAAAGTCATCGGCGGCACTTTCGCCGAACATGCAATTTGCGGGCATGTTTTGAAAACCGGGAGGATTTCCGTTGCGACCAAGTTTCGTGTTTGCCGTCGCGGGTGCGCTGTGGCTTGCCGCGACCGCCGCTCTGGCCCAGGGCAGCGGCGCGCCCGCCATTCCCGGCACCGGCAGCACCGCCGACCACTCCAAGTTCGAGATCCTGAAAAAGGAGTTCACCTCGGCCCCCGAGGTGACCGGGGCCTGCCTGTCCTGTCATACAGAGGCCGACGATCAGGTGATGCACTCGATCCACTTCACCTGGGAATTCGAGAACACCACCACCGGGCAGCTGCTGGGCAAGCGCCATGTGATCAACGCCTTTTGCGGCAATGTGGCCGGCAACGAGCCGCGCTGCACCTCCTGTCACGCGGGCTATGGCTGGGACGACATGAGCGTCGCGCCGCAAGAGGCCGGGGTCACCCCCGATTGCCTCGTCTGCCACGACCGCTCCGGCCAGTACACCAAGACCGCCACCGCGGCGGGCCTGCCGCCGCTCGATCCGGTGAAGCCGGGCACCAAGACGATCACCGGTGCCGAAGCCTGGCCCGTCGATCTGGCCAAGGCGGCGCAGAGCGTCGGCCCTCCGGGGCGCGAGAATTGCGGTCAGTGCCATTTCTACGGCGGCGGCGGCGACAACGTGAAACACGGCGATCTGTCCTCGGTCCTGTATGACCCGGCGCGGGACGTCGATGTGCACATGTCCTCCGAGGGCGGGAACATGGTCTGTTCCGACTGCCATGTGACCGATCGGCACGAATGGGCCGGCTCGCGCTATGACGTCACCGCGGCCGACACCAGGGGTCCCGGCATGCCGCATGAGCGGCGCGATGTCGCCACCTGCCAAAGCTGCCACGGGACCGAACCGCACCCGGCCTCGCTCAAGGGCGTCAAGCTGAATGACCACACCGACAAGCTGGCCTGCCAGACCTGCCACATCCCCGAATTCGCCCGCGGCGGGGTGGCCACCAAGATGGTCTGGGACTGGTCCACCGCCGGCAAGATGGGCGATGACGGCAAGCCGCTTTCGGTCGAGAACTATACTCAGGGCGACGGCAAGCATCGCCACACCTATCTGGCCACCAAGGGCGATTTCGTCTGGGAAGAGAACGTCGAGCCGCTCTATGCCTGGTTCAACGGACAGGTCGAATACACCACCGGCGATCAGACCATCGACCCGACCCAGGTGGTCGAGGTCAACAGGATCTCCGGCAGCCCCGAGGATGGCGACAGCCGGATCTGGCCGTTCAAGCGGCTGATCGGTCGGCAGGCTTATGATGCCAAGCTGAATCATCTGGCCTACAGCCATGTCTGGGGGCCGGCCACCGACACCGCCTTCTGGACCAATTTCGACTGGGGCAAGGCGATCGAGGCCGGGATGAACGCGGCGGGCGTCGAATATTCCGGCGAATACGGCTTTGTCAACACCCATATGTACTGGCCGATCACCCATATGGTCGCCCCCGCCGAACAGGCGCTGGATTGTGCCGAATGCCACGCCAGCGATGGCCGGATGTCCGGGATCGACGGGGTTTATATGCCCGGCCGCACCCCGTTCAGCACCGCCGGTATCCTCGGCCTCGCGCTGATTGCCGCGACGGTCCTGGCTTTGGGGATCCATGCCCTGGGCCGTCTGTTCACCCGCAAGGACGGAGACGCGTAATGGCCGAACGTTTCGTCAAGATCTATCCGCGTTTCGAACGCTTCTGGCACTGGACGCAGATGGCGCTGATCTTCGGGCTGTTGTTCACCGGCCTGGCGGTGAACGGTCTGAACCCGCTGATCCCCTTCGGCCCGGCGGTGATGCTCCATATCATTGCCGCGCTGGCGCTGATCATACTCTGGGTCTTTGCCATCTTCTGGCACATCACCACCGGCACCTGGGTTCATTACGTGCCGACCACACGCGGCCTTCTCAAGGTGGCGCGCTTTTATGCCTGGGGCATCTTCAAGGGCGAACACCACCCCTATCGCAAGGCCTACTGGCGCAAGCACAACCCGCTGCAGGCGCTGACCTATCTGGCGCTGAAGCTGGTGCTGTTCCCGGCGATCTGGGTGACCGGGGTGATCTACCTGACCTATAATTTCTGGGATACGGCACCAAACGCCACGCTCTGGCTGACCATCGTGGCCAACCTGCATCTGCTGGCGGCCTATGCCATCGCCGCCTTCGTGCTGGCGCATGTCTATCTGTTGACGGTCGGCCACTCGTTCCGCGACCATGTGCGGCCGATGATCACCGGCTTCGACAAGATCGACCTCACCTCCGAGGAAGAGGCCTATCTGGAAACCGACGAACCGGCGCGGATCCGTTAAATCGACGGACCGTTCCGGCCATGAAAAAGGGGCGCGGCCAGACCGGCCGCGCCCCTTTCTGAATCGACGTTACAGCGCGGTCCAGCCGCCATCGACGCTGATTGTGGTGCCGGTGATCTGCGCCGCCGCGTCCGAGCACAGGAACACCGCGGTGCCACCCAGCTGCTCGACGGTGGCGAACTGCTTGGAGGGCTGACGCTCCAGCATGACGTTCTTGATCACGTCCTCGCGGCTCATCCCGTATTCCTTCATGGTGTCGGGGATCTGCGCCTCGACCAGCGGGGTCAGCACATAGCCCGGGCAGATCGCGTTGGCGGTGATCGGTTCCTGCGCGGTCTCCAGCGCCACGGTCTTGGTCATGCCGACGATGCCGTGCTTGGCCGCCACATAGGCCGCCTTGAAGGGCGAGGCGGTCAGCCCGTGGGCCGAGGCGATGTTGACGATCCGGCCCCAGCCCGCCGCGCGCATCATCGGCAGGGCGGCGGCGGTGGTGTGAAACGCCGAATTGAGGTTGATGGCGATGATGGCGTCCCATTTGTCGACCGGAAACTCGTCGAGCGGCGCGACGTGCTGGATGCCCGCGTTATTGACCAGAATGTCGCAGCGCCCCGCCTGCTCGATCAGCGCGCGGCACTCGTCCCCCTTGGACATGTCGGCCCTGATATAGCGCGCCTCGACCCCGGTCTCCTGCGCGATCTGCGCGGCCAGCGCGTGATCCTCGTCGCGGTCGGTGAAGGAGTTCAGCACCAGATCGGCGCCGGCGCGGGCCAACTCCCAGGCTATGCCCAGCCCGATGCCCGAATTCGATCCGGTGACGATGGCGGTTTTTCCGGTCAATGACATGGTATGTCCCTTTGCTTGCGTCGCGCGCATCCTGCCATGCTGCAAATGCGAAGAAAACGCCAAAGCCGCAGCGGGTCGGTTCACAGCGGGACCGCGCCGCGGCATGGGAGTCTCCGACCCGAATTGTGCGGGGGGCTGTTCGGGCCGGCCGGGTCGAAATGGGGCGCGCATCGCAGGCAACGCTGATGCGTTGTGCCGGGCCGGCGCGACGGATAAGGACAGGGCTGCAGGCCAAAAAAAACGCCCGCACAAGGCGGGCGTTAAGTTATTGAGGCAGGTTTCATACAGGCAAGAAACCTATCGAGCAGTAAGGTCTTTATAAGCAATTCTCCGCGTTTCTCCAAGCTAAAAGTTTGAAAACACGTGAATCCCCCGCTAGCGTCATCGTTAACAAAAAAAGAGCAGAGCGAGTTGTTTCCATCGTGAGAACGGGCTGTTTCCTACTTGCGCGGGCTTCCCTTGCGGGAATCGCCTTTTTTTGCGGCGTTTCAACGGCGCCTGCGGCACCCGCGCATGGCATAGCTATGTACGGGGATCCCGCGCTCCCACCGGATTTTGTGTCCCTGCCCTATGTCAACCCGGAGGCCCCCAAGGGCGGGCGGGTTGTCTTTGGCAACACAGGCGGTTTCGACTCTCTCAACCCCTTCGTGCCCAAAGGCACCCCTCCCTGGCAACTTCGATTCCTGAGCTACGAATCGCTGATGGGCCGGTCCTGGGACGAAGCCTTCACCCTCTACGGGCTGCTGGCCGAATCGGTCGAGACCGCGCCGGACCGCTCGTGGGTGGAATACACCCTGCGGCAAGAGGCCCGATTCTCGGACGGCAGCCCGGTCACGGTCGAGGATGTGATCTGGTCCTACGAGACGCTCGGCGCCCAGGGGCACCTGCGGTTTCGCGGATTTCAGGCGCAGGTGGCCGGGATCGAACAGACCGGGCCCCGGTCGCTGCGCATCCGCTTCAACACCGATAACCGCGAACTGGCGCTGATCGCCGGCCTGCGGCCGATCCTGAAAAAGGCGCAGTGGCAGGGCAAGGATTTCACCGCCTCCGGCCTGACCGAGGCGCCGATCGGCACCGGCGCCTATGTCGTCACCGATTTCGAGGCCGGCCGCTATGTCACCCTGCGGCGCAACCCCGACTATTGGGGCCGCGATCTGCCGTTCCGCCGCGGCACGCAGAATTTCGACGAGCTGCGGATCGAGTTCTATGGCGATGCCACGGTGCTGTTCGAGGCGTTCAAGGCCGGACAGATTTCGGCGGTGCGCGAGTTCAACGCCGAGAAATGGCTGACCCAGTATGATTTCCCCGCCATCACCCGCGGCGACGTGGTCAAGTCCGAGATCCCGAACCAGCGCCCCTCGGGGATGACCGGACTGGTGATGAACACCCGCCGCGCGCCGTTCGACGACTGGCGCGTGCGCGAGGCGCTGCTGTCGGCCTTCAATTTCGACTATATCAACGACACCATGACCGGCGGCGTGCAGCCGCGCATCACCTCGTATTTCTCCAGCTCCGAGCTGGCGGTGCGCCCCGGCCCGGCGGCGGGCCGCGTACGGACGCTGCTCGCCCCCTATGCGGACAGCCTGCCGCCCGGCGCGCTGGAGGGATACAGCCTGCCCATGGGCGACGGCACCGCCCGCAACCGAGACAACCTGCGCCGCGCGATGGCGCTTCTGAATGAGGCGGGCTGGCGCGTGCAGGAGGGCGTTCTGCGCAATGCCAAAGGCGGATCGTTCGGGTTTTCGGTGCTGCTGCGGCAGGCCGATGGCGAGATGCAGCGCGTGGTCGACCTCTATTCCCAGGCGCTGCGGCGGCTGGGAATAGAGGTCCGTGTCAACACGGTGGACGATGCCCAATATGCCGCGCGCATCGCCGCGCTGGATTTCGACATGACCAATTTCCGCCGCGACCTGTCGCTCTCGCCGGGTAACGAGCAGCGCCTCTACTGGGGCAGCGCCGGCGCCGGTCAGGAAGGAACGCGCAACCTGATGGGCATGGCCTCGCCCGCCGCCGACGCGATGATCGACGCCATGCTCACTTCGGAATCGCGCGAGGATTTCACCGCCGCCGTGCGCGCCCTCGACCGGGTGCTGACGGCGGGGCGCTATGTGATCCCGATCTGGCAATACGATGTCAGCCGGATCGCCCATATCCGGCAGATGAAATACCCCGCCGACCGCTTGCCGATCTATGGCGACGGGGTGAATTTCATGCCCGATGTCTGGTGGTACGAAGAGGAGTGAGCGGCCAGTATGACAGTTTCACGAAACCGTGAAATTGACATTGTTGCCGCCTGAGCGGTCCCCTAAGAAAGGGCTGAACGGATATTGGAGCAGCGGAACCATGGGCGGTTTTGAACGGTTATTGTCGCTGTGGGTCGCTCTGGCGATCGTCGCAGGGGTCGCGCTCGGCAATCTGGTGCCGGGCCTCTTCGTCGCCGTGGCCGGGCTGGAGATCGCCCATGTGAACCTCGTCGTCGCGCTGCTGATCTGGGTGATGATCTATCCGATGATGGTGCAGATCGATTTCGGCGCGATCAAGGATGTCGGCAAGGCGCCGCGCGGGCTGATCCTGACGCTGGTGATCAACTGGCTCATCAAACCCTTTACCATGGCTGCCCTCGGCTGGCTGTTCTTCCGCGTCCTCTTCGCCCCCTGGGTCGATCCGCAGACGGCCGGCGAATATATCGCCGGGATGATCCTGCTGGGCGTGGCCCCCTGCACCGCGATGGTTTTCGTCTGGAGCCAGCTGACCCGGGGCGATCCCAACTACACGCTGGTTCAGGTCTCGGTCAACGACGTGATCATGATCTTTGCCTTCGCGCCCATCGCCGCGTTCCTTCTGGGAATCTCAGACGTCGCGGTCCCCTGGCAGACGCTGCTGATCTCGGTCGTGCTTTATGTGGTGCTGCCACTGGCCGCCGGGGCGCTGACCCGTCACCGGCTGGAGCGGCAGAGCGGCGATGCGCTGGACCGCTTCGTCGCGACGCTGAAGCCCTGGTCGGCGATCGGGCTGCTGGCAACGGTGGTGCTGCTGTTCGGGTTCCAGGCCGAAACCATCCTGGCCCAGCCCGGCGCCATCGGCATGATCGCGGTGCCGCTGCTGATCCAGACCTACGGCATTTTCGCCATCGCCTATGCCATGGCCCGTGCGCTGCGGCTGCGCCATGCCATCGCGGCCCCGGCCTGCATGATCGGCACCTCGAACTTTTTCGAACTGGCGGTGGCGGTGGCGATCTCGCTCTTCGGGCTGAATTCCGGCGCGGCGCTGGCCACGGTGGTGGGGGTGCTGGTCGAGGTGCCGGTGATGCTGTCGCTGGTCTGGTTCGCCAACCGCACGCGGCACTGGTTCCCGGCCTGAGGTTGCCGCTCACCCCACGAGAGCAGGCCGCGCATGCGCCAGACCGTGGGCTGGCGCGGCAACGCCGGTTCGATGCACTTTATCGCCGCCAAATCCGGACAACATCAAAGCCGCGCGCCCACGTCGACCAAGCGCCAGACCATGGGGACGGTCCGGCGCTTGCGCGGCGCCCTTCGGGCTTGTTCCGCGCAGCGGGAGATTGGCTCCGAGGTGGGCTAAAGACCTATGGCGCAGAGGGTTCGGACGCACCCCGCGTCCGGTGACCGGGCGAAAGCCCGCCGCTCACCCCAGCGAGGTAACCCAGAGGATGGTCGCATCCTCATCGCTGACCGAAATCACGTTATGGCCCATGGTGGCGTCGTAATAGGCGCTGTCGCCGCGGCGCATCTCGATGGGCTCGTAGAATTCGGTATAAAGCTGGATCACCCCGGTCAGCACATAAAGGAATTCCTCGCCGTCGTGGCGCACCCAGCCGTCGAACTCCTCCATGCTGCGGGCGCGCACGCGGGCCCGATAGGGCAGCATCTGTTTCTTGGTCAGGCTCTCGGCCAGCAACTCGTGTTCATAGGTGGCGGTGGCGTAATCGGCCCCCTCGCCGCCGCGGGTGATGGCCATGCGCCCGTTCACCTGCTCGCGCTGCGGCGGGGTGAAAAGCTGCGGCACCGAAATCTCCAGCCCGACGGCCAGTTTCTTCAGCGCCTCATAGGTCGGCGACATCTGACCGTTCTCGATCTTGGACAGGGTCGAGCGCGCCAGCCCGGCCTGGCTGGCGGCCTGTTCCAGCGTCCAGTTCCGGGCCTTGCGCAGCTCGCGCACGCGCGCGCCCAGATCCAGCGGCTCGGCCTCGATTTCCGGGCCGCCGCTGCGGGCGATGCGGATGATGGCTTTGGGGTCGCGCGCGGTCATCCGGTTTCTATAAGCGCGCCGCAGGCGTCTTGCAACGTGCCCTTAGGCAGGCTAGCCAATCGCCATGCAGTCCATTTTCGATCAAGGCCCGCCGCCGCCCTGCCCCGCCCCCTTCAACCTGGCCGCCTTCGTGTTGCGCCAGGCCGGGAAAACGCCTGACAAACCCGCGCTCAGCATACTGCGGCCGCAGGGCCCCGACGACTGGACCTATGCGGAGCTGGAGCGCGCCGTGCGCGGCACCGGCACGGGGCTGTTGCGCGCCGGGCTCCAGCCCGGTCAGATCGTCCTGATGCGGCTGGGCAACACGGTGGAGTTTCCCATCGCCTATCTCGGCGCCATCGCCGCCGGACTGGTGCCGGTGCCCACCTCGTCGCAGCTGACCGAGCCCGAAACCGCCAAGATCATCGCCGAGCTGAAGCCAGCCGCCATTCTGCGCGACCCGGCCATCGCCTGCGCCGGCCACCCGCTGCAGATCGATACCGACGCGCTTGAGACGATGCGCGCCCTGCCGCCCTGCGACTGGGCCATGGGCGATCCTGACCGGCTGGCCTATGTGGTCTATACCTCGGGCACCTCGGGCAGCCCGCGTGCGGTGGCCCATGCCCATCGCGCCATCTGGGCGCGGCAGATGATGGTCGAGGGCTGGTACGACCTGCGCCCCGGGGACCGGCTGTGCCATGCGGGCGCCTTCAACTGGACCTATACGCTGGGCACCGGTCTGATGGACCCCTGGGCCATCGGTGCCACCGCCCTGATCCCCGAGGCGGGCACCGATATCGCCGCCCTGCCCGAGCTGCTGCGCACCCATCGCGCCACCCTCTTTGCCGCCGCGCCGGGGGTCTATCGACGGATGTTGCGGGACCGCGACCGGCTCGAGTTGCCGGATCTGCGCCACGGGTTCAGCGCCGGCGAGAAACTTTCGCGGGATCTGCACCGGCGCTGGACCGATCTGACCGGCACCGAACTGCACGAGGCCTACGGCATGTCGGAATGTTCGACCTTCATCTCGTCCAGCCCGGCGCATCCGACGCGTGGCGCCGCGCTCGGCCAGCCGCAAACGGGCCGCCGGGTGGCGATCCTGGGCCCCGACGGCACCCCGGTTCCGCAGGGCGAGCCGGGCGTCATCGCCGTGCACAAGGACGACCCCGGCCTGATGCTCGGTTATCTCAACGCGCCGGGAGAGAAAGCCGCCCGCATGCGCGGCGACTGGTTCGTGACCGGCGATCAGGGCGCGATGGCGGTGGACGGGCAGATCACCTATCTCGGCCGCGATGACGACATGATGAACGCCGGCGGCTACCGCGTCTCGCCGGTCGAGGTCGAGGCCGCGCTCAGCGCCCACCCCGGCATCGATCAGGTCGGCGCCGCCGAGGTCGAGATCAGGCCCGACACCACGATCATCGTCGCCTTTTACACCGGGCCTGCGGAACTGGACGAAGGCGCCCTGCGCACCTATGTCGAGCAGAACTTGGCGCGCTACAAACAGCCGCGCGCCTTTGTCCACCTCGACGCGCTGCCGAGCGGCGCCAATGGCAAGCTGCTGCGCCGCGCGCTGCCCGCCTATTTCCCGACCCGGAGTCCGAACCCCGCATGACCGAAAAGACCGTCAAGCTCGACATCCTGTCCGATCCGATCTGCCCCTGGTGCTATATCGGCAAAGCCAATCTCGACCGGGCGCTGGCCGCGATACCCGACCACCCCTTCGTGATCGAGTTTCACCCGTTCCAGCTCAACCCCGACATGCCGGCGGGCGGGATGGACCGGCGCGCCTACCTCGAGGCCAAGTTCGGCGGCAAGGAGGGCGCCGCGCGCGCCTATGCCCCTGTGGTCGAACATGCCAGGGCCGCCGGGCTGACCATCAACTTCGACAGGATGCAGCGCACCCCCAACACGCTGGATGCGCACCGCCTGATCCACTGGGCCGGGATCGAGGGGCGCCAGTACGCCGCCGTCTCGGCGCTGTTCACCGCCTATTTCGTCGACGGGCGCGACATCGGCGATCACGAAGTGTTAAGCGATCTGGCCGACAGTCTGGGCATGGACGCCTCGGTGGTGATGAAGCTGCTCGCCTCGGATGCCGACCGCGAGGATATCCGCCGCCGCGATGCCCATAGCCGCGAGATGGGGGTAACCTCGGTTCCGACCTTCATCGTGGCGGGCAAACATGCGGTGCCCGGTGCACAACCGCCTGAAATGTGGCAAAAGGTAATTGAGGAACTCAAGGACCAGCTTGCCACGTGATGCAGATTAAACCCTTTACCGTCGTGCTCAGCCTGATCTTCGTGGTCGGCTTCGGCACGGTGTTCTTTCGCCATGTTGAGGGCTGGAGCTGGCTGGATTCCTATTTCTTCACCGTGATCACCATCTCGACCGTGGGCTATGGCGAACTGGTCCCGGTAACGGAGATCGGCAAGATCGGCACGACCATTCTGATCTTTGTCGGTCTGGGCGTCTTTGCCGTGGCGATCCAGCAATTCGCCTTCTACCACATGCGCAAGCGCGAGGAGCATACCGAATGGCTCTTTGCCCGCCTCGGCAATCACCACGGCGTTGAAAGCCTGCCCGCGAACGAGGATGACCGCCCGGACCCCTCACAGGCCCCCGCAGAGTGACGCGAGGGCCCTACTGGCGTCTTTTCCCGGCCCATGATACCGCCGCTCCATAGCCCCGTGGAGCTCCCATGCAAGATCGAATGTCCCGCACCGAATTCATCGCGCTGATCGCGATGATGTTCGCCACGATCGCGTTCTCGATCGATGCGATGTTGCCCGCCCTGCCCGAGATCGGCGCCCAGCTCAGCCCCGATAACGTGAACCGCGCGCAGATGATCCTGACCGCCTTTGTGCTGGGGATGGGCGCGGGCACCTTCGTGACCGGGCCGCTGTCGGACGCCTTCGGGCGCAAACCGGTGATCCTGGCCGGCGCCGTCGTCTATATGGCGGCGGCCTTTGTCGCCTGGACCAGCACCTCGCTCGAGGTCGTGCTGGCCGCGCGGCTGGTTCAGGGGCTGGGCGCCGCCGGCCCGCGCGTGGTGGCGATGGCGGTGGTGCGCGATCTCTACTCGGGGCGCGAAATGGCCCGGATGGTGTCGATCGCCATGATGATCTTTACCCTGTTTCCCGCCTTTGCCCCGCTGATGGGAGCGGGCATCATCGCGCTGAGCGACTGGCGCGGCATCTTCCTTGCCTTCATCCTGTTCTCGCTGATCTCGACCCTGTGGATGGCGGTGCGGCTGCCCGAAACCCTGCCGCGTGAAAACCGCCGTCCGTTCCGGGCGCCGCTTTTGGCCGCTGCACTGCGCGAGATGGCGGCCCATCCCAGCGTGCGCCTCTCGATCCTGGTGCAGACCCTGTGCCTGGCCATGCTCTTTACCATGATCCTGATGGTGCAGCAGGTCTATGACGTGATTTTCGATGAGGCCGGGAATTTCCCGATCTACTTCGGCGCGATTGCGCTGGTCTCCGGCTCGGCCAGCCTGCTGAACGCGGCCATCGTGGTGCGGGTCGGGATGCGCCGGATCGTCACCTGGTCTCTGGGGCTTCAGATCGGGCTGGCCGGCGCGATGCTGCTGGTGGGCGAGATGGGGCTGCCACTGCGCGGCTTTTTCTGGATTTTCCTGATCTGGCAAACCTGCGTGTTTTTCATGGCCGGCACCACCATCGGCAATCTGAATGCCATCGGGATGGAGCCGATGGGCCATATCGCCGGCATGGCGGCCTCGATCATGGGGGCGGTCTCGACCGTGGGCGGCGCGCTGCTCTCGGCGCCGGTCGGGCTTTTGTTCGACGGCACGGTGCGGCCGCTGGCGGGTGGAATTTTCATCCTGTCGATCATCGGTTTCGCGCTGATGCTGGAAATGGGCCGGATTGAGGCCCGCCAACCGGTCTGAACCCTGTTGCCCACGCCCTAGTTTCGCCTAACCTCCGGGTGCGGACAACGGAGGCGCGGCATGGACGACTATTACGACCTCGGCAGCTACAGCTGCCCGATCACCACCCGCTCGGATCAGGCGCAGCTCTGGTTCGACCGCGGGCTTATCTGGATCTATGGTTATAACCACCAGGAGGCGGCCGCCTGTTTTCGCCGCGCGCTGGAGCATGATCCGGACTGCGCCATGGCCCATTGGGGCGTCGCCTATGCCGCCGGCCCGAACTACAACATGCCGTGGGAGCTGTTCGACGAGCCCGGACGCGCCGAGGCGCTGGCCACCGCCCATGACGCCACACAGGCGGCGCTGGCGCGTATGGACAGGGTGACGCCCGCCGAGGCGGCGCTGATCCGCGCCCTGCCCGCCCGCTATCCCCAGCCGACCCTGGCCCGCGACATGAACGCCTGGGACTATGATTTCGCCGACGCGATGCGCGCCGCCTTCGCCTCGGTGCCCGACCATCTCGACCTGCGCGCGATCTATGCGGAATCCCTGCTGAACCTCACGCCCTGGCAGATGTGGGACCTGAAAACCGGCCAGCCGGCCCCGGGTGCCGCCACCGAAGAGGCGCAGCGCGTCCTGGAACAGGCGCTCGACGCCCAGCCCGGCGCGATGCGGCACCCCGGCCTGCTGCACCTTTACGTTCACCTGATGGAAATGTCGCCGACCCCGGAAAAGGCGCTGAAGGCCGCCGATGTTCTGCGCACCCTGGTGCCGGACGCGGGCCACCTGGTGCATATGCCCACCCATATCGACGTGCTCTGCGGCGCCTATCACGACGTGGTGCACTGGAACCAGCGCGCGGTTGAAGCCGACCTGAAATACTACGCCCGCGAAGGCGCCTTCAATATCTATACCGGCTACCGCCAGCACGATTACCATTTCGTCATCTACGGCGCCCTGTTCCTGGGCCAGATCGAACCCGCGCTAGAGGCCAATCGCGGACTGTGGGAGACCACGCCGGAGGATATGCTGCGGATCGAAAGCCCGCCGATGGCCGATTATTTCGAAAGTTTCATGGCGATGGAGCCGCATATCCTGATCCGCTTCGGCCGCTGGGAGGACTGCAAGGCACTGGCGCTGCCGCAGGATCGAGAGTTGTACAGAACCCTATGCGCAACTGTACATTATGCTAGGGCCCTGGGCCACGCCGCCACCGGCGAGGTGGACGCCGCCGAGGCCGAGGAACAGCTGTTCCTGACCGCCAAGACCAGAGTTCCTGAAACCCGCCTGCTGCACAACAACAAGGTCACTGACCTGCTTGAAATCGCAACCGAAATGCTCCGCGGAGAGATCGAGTACCGCAAAGCGAACTACGACACCGCCTTCGCCCACCTGCGCCGCGCCGTCGACCTGGACGATCATCTGCCTTACGACGAGCCCTGGGGCTGGATGCAGCCCGCCCGCCACGCGCTCGGCGCGCTCTTGCTGGAACAGGACCGCGTGGCCGAGGCCGAGGCGGTCTATCGCGAGGATCTGGGCCTTGGCGGACAGCTTGCCCGAGCCACCGTGAACCCGGACAATGTATGGAGCCTCAAGGGCTTGCATGATTGTCTGCAAGCAAGGGACGAACAGGTCGAGATCAAACTGATCAAGCAGAAACTCGACATCGCCCAAGCCCGTGCTGACGGGGTCATGGCCTCTTGCGGCTGCGCCCAGGCAGCGATGAGGGTCATCGCGTAACCCATAGAATTTACGCCGTAATCAGAACCGCGTGCCTCCGACGGAAGTTCATTCAGCAAAACAACGCCGGGGGCGCTTGCCTTTCCCCGATCAGGCCTTTGCCGCCTTGGATTTTTTCTTCTCCGCCACCACCTTTTCGGCCAGATCGCGGGCGATGGCGAATGCGCCCTTGATCTTGTCGCTGTCCTTGCGCCAGTCGCGGCGGACGATGATCTTGTTGTCCTTGATCCTGGCCAGCCCGTTCTGCGCCTGCACGAACTCCACCAGCCCCTGCGGCGAGGCGAACTTGTCGTTGTGAAACTGGATCGTCGCGCCCTTTGGCCCGCCGTCGAGCTTGGCGATGCCGGCGCGTTTGCACATCGCCTTGATCCGCACCACCAGCAGCAGCGTGTTGACCTCTTTCGGCAGCGTGCCAAAACGGTCGATCAGTTCGGCGGCAAACCCCTCCAGCTCCACCTTGGTGGTCAGCGACGAGAGCCGCCGGTAGAGGCCCAGCCGCACGTCGAGATCGGGCACATAGGCCTCGGGGATCAACACCGGCACCCCGAGGTTGATCTGCGGAGCCCACTGGTCGTCGGCCTCGCTCAACCCCTCCATCTCGCCGGCCCGGATCTTGGCGATCGCCTCTTCCAGCATCTGCTGATACAGCTCATAGCCCACGTCGCGCATCTGGCCCGACTGTTCCTCGCCCAGCAGGTTGCCGGCGCCGCGAATGTCGAGATCCTGACTAGCCAGGGTAAACCCTGCGCCCAGTGTGTCGAGGCTGCCCAGCACACGCAGACGTTTTTCCGCCGTGGCGGTCAGTTTCGCGCGCGGCTTGGTGGTGAGGTACGCATAGGCGCGGGTCTTGGACCGGCCCACCCGGCCGCGGATCTGATACAGCTGCGCCAGACCGAACATATCGGCGCGATGCACGATCATGGTGTTGGCGGTGGGGATGTCGAGGCCGCTCTCGACGATGGTGGTGGCCACCAGCACGTCGTATTTCCCATCGTAAAAGGCGTTCATTCGGTCGTCGAGTTCACCCGCCGCCATCTGGCCATGCGCCACCACATAGCTCAGTTCCGGCAGCTGTTCGCCGAGAAACGCCTCGATCTCCGGCAGATCCGAGATGCGCGGGACGACATAGAAACTCTGCCCGCCGCGATAATGTTCCCGCAGCAGGGCCTCGCGTACGGTCACCGCGTCGAATTCGCTGACATAGGTGCGGATCGCCAGCCGGTCGACCGGGGGCGTGCCGATGATCGACAGATCCCGCACGCCGGAGAGCGACAGTTGCAGCGTGCGCGGGATCGGCGTCGCGGTCAGCGTCAGCACGTGAACGTCGGAGCGCAGCTGTTTCAGCCTCTCCTTGTGCGAGACGCCGAAATGCTGCTCTTCGTCGATGATCAGCAGGCCGAGATTCCTGAGCCGGATCCCCTTGGCCAGCAGCGCGTGTGTGCCGATGACAATATCGACCGTGCCCTTCGCCAGCCCCTCGCGGGTCTTGGCCGCCTCGGACGAGGAAACGAAACGGCTGAGTTGGCGCACCGTGAGAGGAAAGCCGCGGAACCGTTCGGCAAAGCTGGCATAATGCTGCCGGGCGAGCAGCGTCGTCGGGGCGATCACCGCGACCTGAACGCCGGACAGGGCGGCAACGAAGGCGGCGCGCATCGCCACCTCGGTCTTGCCGAAACCGACATCGCCGCAGATCAGCCGGTCCATCGGCTGGCCGCTGTCCAGATCGCCAAGCACGTCGGCGATGGCGCGCAGCTGGTCGTCGGTCTCCTGATAGGGAAAGCGGGCGCAGAACGCCTCCCAGGCGTGGTGTTCGGGCTCCAGCACGGGCGCGCGGCGCAGGGCACGCTCGGCGGCGACCCGGATCAGCCGGTCGGCCATCTCGCGGATGCGTTCCTTGAGCTTGGCCTTCTTGGCCTGCCAGGCGCCGCCTCCCAGCCGGTCGAGGAGCCCCTCGTCATGGCCGTATTTTGACAGCAGTTCGATATTCTCGACCGGCAGGTAAAGCCGTGCGCTTTCGGCATATTCCAGCGTCAGGCATTCGTGGGCGGCACCGGCGGCGGTGATCACCTCCATACCGTGATAGCGGCCGATGCCGTGATCCACATGCACCACCATATCGCCGGGAGAGAGCGACTGCGCCTCGGTCAGGAAATTTTCGGCCTTGCGGCGTTTCTTCGGCGCACGGATCAGCCGGTCGCCCAGCACGTCCTGTTCCGAGATTACGGTCAGATCCGGCGTCTCGAAACCGGCCTCCAAAGCCCAGACCGCCAGGTGCAGGCCGCGCTTGCCGATGCGGGTGGCGCTGCGCACTTCGATGGTCTCGGCCAGCCCCTCGTCCTCGATCAACCCGGCCAGCCGTTCGCGCGCGCCCTCGGAATAGGAGGCGACCAGCACCGGACCCTTATCAAGCTTGGCACGAATATGGTCCGCCAATGCACCGAAAAGGCTGATGTTTTCCTGCTGGCGTTCTGGGGCGAAATTGCGCCCGATGCGGCCGCCGGCGTCGATCACACCGGGGCCGCTGGCCTGGGGCAGCGGATTGAACTGGAGCAGACGGCGCCCCGACACAGCCGCCTGCCAGGCGGCATCGTCAAGAAACAGAAGGTCTGGCGGGATCGGCTTGTAAACGGTGTCGTGGCGCGATTTCGCCTGCATTGCCAGGCGCCGGGTCTCGTACTGATCGGCGATGCTGTCCCAGCGGGCCAGACGGGTGGGGGTCACCTGATCGTCCTGGGTTATGGTGGCGCCGGGCAGGTAGTCGAACAGCGTCTCGAGCTTTTCGTGAAAGAACGGCAACCAGTGCTCGATGCCCTGATGCTTGCGCCCGGCGCTCACCGCCTCGTAGAGCGGATCGTCGGTGCCGGCGGCGCCGAACTCGATGCGATAACTCTGGCGGAACCGGGTGACCGCGGCCTCGTCCAGGATCACCTCGGAGACCGGCGCCAGTTCGACGACGTCAAGCTTCTCGGTGGTCCTCTGGGTCGCCGGGTCGAACCGCCGCGCGCCGTCGAGCACATCGCCGAACAGATCGAGCCGCACCGGCCCGGCCTCTCCGGGTGGATAGATATCGATGATACCGCCGCGCACCGCGTAATCGCCGGGCTCCATCACCGTGGGGCTCTGACTGAACCCCATGCGGACGAGAAAGCCGCGCAGCGCGCCCTCGTCGATGCGGTGGCCGACGCGGGCCGTAAAGGCGGCCTCGCGCAGGATCTCGCGCGCCGGGATCCGCTGGCTCGCCGCGTTGAGCGTGGTCAGCAGGACAAAGTGGCTGGGCATCTGGTGCACCAGCGCCGCCAGCGTCGCCATCCGCGCCGCCGAGATGCTGGCGTTGGGCGAGACCCGGTCATATGGCAGGCAGTCCCAGCCCGGAAAGGCGATGACCGGCATGTCCGGCGCGAGAAAGGCCAGCGCCGCGCGCATCGCCTCCATCCGCTTGTCATCGCGCGCGATATGCAGCACCGGCGCGCCGGTCCGCTGAATCTCGTTCAGGATCAGCTGCGCGTCGTACCCCTCGGGTGCGCCGCCCACCGTGATGTGGCTGGATTCTGTCATCCGCTCTCGCCCCCTTGATCGCCCGGCACTATCCCAGGACGCCCAGCGACAGGTTTTGGTACATCCCCCACAGCGCGGTCACGAAGATCGACAAGGTGCCGATCATCTGGGTGTAGAGCCGGCAGCGCGTCAGCCGCTTGTGCAACAAGGGGCCATGGGCCTGTTCGCGTTCGATCCGCGCCGCGGTCCCGACGTTCAGCACCGCGACCCCGGACATCGGCGCGCCGAGCAGGACCAGCGCCTGGGCGAATTCCACCCGATAGACAAACCCCAGAATCGCCATGCTGGTCAGCACAAAGAACAGGATCCCGACAAGCCAGGGCCCCGACACCCGCGCGATATAGAGCACGCGGTTCACGTTCACCCTGGCGATGTCCTCGAGGTCGCGCTCGGCCTGCCCGCCCACCCGGCGCGCGCGCAGCACCATGTCATAGGGCACGCCCAGGACCCAGTGGCTGGCCGAGGACCAGGCCACCGCCAGAGCGATCCAGAACCACAGGTTCGAAAAGGAGCGCATGTCGATCAGTTCGAAAACCGTGCTGTACCAGTCCAAACGCCCTGCCCTTTCGCGCGCCGAATTCCGCCCCGGCCGGTATGCCCGCCGGGGCGCGGCCATTGATCCCCTTGTGGGGGACGGTTTTCCATGCCACCCAATAACCAATTGTTCAAGGAGTCCGCGCCATGAAACCCACGATCGCCCCGTTTCCCGCCGCCCGGCCGCGCCGAGCTCGCCAATCCCCCGCCATCCGCGGGCTGGTGCGGGAAAACACGCTGAGCACGGCGGATCTGATCTGGCCGGTCTTCGTGCGCGACGGCGTGAACGAGGAGGAGCCGGTCGCCTCGATGCCGGGCGTGATGCGGCGCAGCGTCGATCTGATCGCCAAGGCGGCGAAGGAGGCCTACGGCATGGGCATCCCGGCGATCTGCCTGTTTCCCTATACCGATCCCAGCCTCAAGACCGAGGATTGCGCCGAGGCCTGGAACCCCGACAACCTGTGCAACCGGGCGATCCGCGCGATCAAGGACGCGGTGCCGGAGATGGCGGTGATGACCGATGTCGCGCTCGATCCTTACAACATCAACGGCCATGACGGTTTCGTGGTGGACGGCGAGATCGTCAACGACCGCACCGTCGAGGCGCTGGTCAGGATGACGCTGGCGCAGGCCGAGGCCGGCGCCGACATCATCGGGCCGTCCGACATGATGGACGGCCGCATCGGCGCCATGCGTCAGGCGCTGGAGGCCGAGGGCCATCAGCGGGTGATGATCCTCTCCTACGCGGCGAAATACTCCAGCGGCTTTTATGGGCCGTTCCGCGATGCGGTGGGCGCCTCGGGCGCGTTGACCGGCGACAAGAATACCTATCAGATGGACCCGGCCAACTCCGACGAGGCGCTGCGCATGATCGAGCGCGATCTGACCGAGGGCGCCGACATGGTGATGATCAAACCCGGCATGCCCTATCTGGACATCTGCCGGCGCACCAAGGACACCTTTGGCGTGCCGACCTTCGCCTATCAGGTCTCGGGCGAATACGCGATGCTGCAGGCCGCCGCGCAGAACGGCTGGCTGGACGGTGAAAAGGTCATGCTGGAAAGCCTGCTCGCCTTCAAACGGGCCGGCTGTGACGGGGTTCTGACCTATTTCGCGCCGGCGGTAGCGCGGTATCTGAACGGCTGAGCGGTCTTGCGGTCCATACGAAAGGCAAGGGTATGAGCGGAATCGGACACACCACGTCCTGGACCACGGCGACGGGCGATGCCCGCATCGACGGCATCCTCAATACGCTCCACTGGGGCGATGCGACGCTGAGCTACAGCTTTCCCGGCGGCAGCTGGGAATACGACAGCAGCTATGGCGCGGGCGAGCAGTTCGGCCTGTACACCGCCTCGACCGGCATTCAGACCACCGCCGGGTTCGGCCTCGACACCGCGGCCGGAACCGCGGCCAATGACGGGTTTTCCCTCGAGGGGTTCACCGCGCTCGACGTGACGTCGACGACGCTGCCAAAGGCCCATCTGCGCCTGGCGCAGACCAGCCTCGATCCCTATGGATATGGCACCGCCTGGAGCTATTTTCCCTATGCCGGCGACGAGGGTGGCGACGTCTGGTTCAGCGACGTCGCCTTCGATTTCTCCAGCCCGCGCGCGGGCAACTATTCCCATATCACCGTCCTGCATGAGATGGGCCATGCGCTGGGGCTGGAGCACGCCCATGAGATCGGCTCGTTCGGCGCGGTTCCGGCGGACTACAACGCGATGGAATTCACCATCATGACCTACCGGTCCTATCTGGGATCGACCGGAACCGCCTATGAGAACGAGACCTGGGGGTATGCGCAGAGCTTCATGATGCTGGACATTGCCGCGCTCCAGCACCTTTACGGCGCGGATTATGAGACCAACTCCGGCGATACGCGCTACAGCTGGACACCGGACAGCGGCCAGACGCTGGTGAATGGCGAGGTCGCCATCAACCCCGGCAACAACCGCATCTTTGCCACCATCTGGGACGGCGGCGGCACCGACACCTTTGATCTGACCGCCTACGACACCGACCTGGTGATCGATCTGGCTCCGGGGGCGGCCTCGGTCTTCAGCAGCGAGCAATTGGCGCGGCTCGGCGACGGGGAACGGCCAAGCGGGAACATCTATAATGCGCTGCTGCACGAGGGCGACACCCGGTCGCTGATCGAAAATGCGCTGGGCGGGTCCGGCGACGACATCATCAGCGGCAATCAGGCCAACAACGATCTGTCGGGAAAACGCGGCCGCGATACGCTCTCCGGACTGGACGGAGACGACCGCCTGAACGGGGGCGCCGGCCGGGACAAGCTGATCGGCGGCACCGGCGAGGATATGCTGTCGGGCAAGATCGGCAGGGACCGCCTGCTTGGCAATGCCGGCGCGGACGACTTGGCCGGGGGCGCGGGCAACGACATCCTCCGGGGTGGATATGGCAAGGACGTTCTGTCCGGCAAAGACGGCGATGACACCCTGATTGGCGGCAAAGGCGAGGATGCTCTCTACGGGCATGAGGGGGCCGATACCTTTCGCTTTATCAAGGTCAGCGACAGCAGGCCTTTTGTCAAATCCGACCATATACGCGATTTCATCAGCGGCACCGATCTCATCGATCTTTCCAAGCTGACCTCCGGCAGTTTTACCCTGGAGATCGACGGGCGCTTTTCCGGTGACGGGCCCGGCGTGATTACCAGGGTGGACGGCGACGACATTCTGGTGCGGGCCGATACCGACGGCGACAGAAAGGCGGATTTCGGCATCGTTCTGGACGCCGTCAGCGCGATCGACGTCGGGGATCTCCTTCTCTGAGGCGCCCCCGCCCCACCGTGACGCCGGGCAATATCCCGCCCATATGCTGCGCATGCATGGTGACAGAACCGCCTTGCGGGCGTATAAGCGCCCCCAAGGCCGGAAAACCGGTCAGAGCAGTTCCAGAACAGGCAAATCCAATGACCAAAGCGATCCAATCCCGGTTGACCCGCCGCGCCTTTACCCTGAGCGCGCTGTCCGCCATGGGCGTGACCGCCGCCTGCGGCAACGGCGTGGGCTCCAACAAGGCGGCCAAGATCGACGCACGCGTCGACTCCACGCTGACCCAGATGTACGCCCGCTATCCCAACACCGTGACGCTGTCCGAGAAATCGACCGGCATGCTGGTCATGCCGCTGGTGACCGAGGCCGGACTGGGCCTGGGCGGCGCCTATGGCCGCGGTGCGTTGCGGGTGAACGGCGCGACCGTCGATTACTATTCCACAGTCAAGGGCAGCGCCGGGTTCCAGATCGGCGCCCAGCAATATGCCCACGTGCTGTTCTTCATGACCGAGGACGCGCTGACCGAATTCCGCCGCTCGTCCGGCTGGGCCGCCGGCGGCGATCTGGAGTATGTGATCCGCGACGAGGGCGACTCGGTCGCCGCCGACACCAACACGCTGCGGTCGCCGATTATCGCCGCAGTGTTCGGTCAGGCCGGTCTGCGCGTCGGCGCCACCCTCGAGGGGACCAAATACACCCGTATCATTCCCTGACGCATTCCGCCGCGAAACGGGTGCGGTGACTTTCACCGCCCCGAGAATTCGCCTAGCGTAACGCCAACGGCCAGACCGGCCGGACCGGCGCAGGATGCGGGGGAACATATGGGACAAATCTTTCGTTGGCTGCTGCGCATCGCCGCCGGTCTTGTGGCTTTGGTGGTTCTGGCGATCGGGCTGGTCTATTTCCTGGCCAGCCAGTCGCTCCCCGACTATTCGCAGACACGGAAGGTTGCGGGGCTGACCGCCCCGGTCGAGATCATCCGCGACAACGCCAACGTCCCGCATATCTTCGGACAGGACGACCCGGACGTGTTCTTCGGGCTGGGCTATGCCCATGCGCAGGACCGTCTTTGGCAGATGACCACGATGCGCCGCACCGTTCAGGGGCGGCTGTCCGAGGTGTTCGGCACCCGCACCACGCGGTTCGACCGGCTGATGCGGCGGCTCGACCTCTATCGTCTGGCGCAGCAATCGCTCGAAGCTCAGGACGCCTATACCCGTGCCGCGCTCGACGCCTATGCCGCCGGCGTCAACGCCCGCCTGACCGAAATCAATGACGAGGCGCTGGGGCGCGGCGCCCCCGAGATGTTCCTGTTCAACGCTCCGGTCGCCCCCTGGCAGCCCGCAGACTCCGTCGCGCTGCTCAAGCTCATGGCGGTGCAACTCAGCGGGCATCTGGAGGAAGAGGTGCTGCGCGCGCGCACCGCGCTGATGCTGGACGACAACGAGCGGCTGCGCGACATCCTGCCCGATGCCCCGGGCACCGGCATCGCCGCGCTGCCCGAATATGCGCAGATGTTTCCGGACCTGCCCCGCTATGCCCAAGCCACGGCCATGCCCGATGATCCGTTGTCGCCCTTCCCCAGGCACGGGCTGGCGGGGGCCTCGAACGCCTGGGCGGCGGCACCGTCACGCTCGGCCTCGGGCGGCACGCTTCTGGCCAATGATCCGCATCTGGGCTTTTCGGCGCCCTCGACCTGGTATCTGGCCCGGATCGAGTTGCGGGACGGCGGCGTGATCGGCGCCACCATTCCGGGCATACCCGCCGTGCTTTCGGGGCGCAGCCGCAGGCTGGGCTGGGGGGTGACCTCGTCCTACCTCGATGATCAGGACGTGTTCATCGAAAAGGTCAATCCGCAGAACCCGGACGAATACCTCACCCCCGACGGCTACAAGTCGTTCGAGACCCGCCCCTCGATCATCCAGATCAAGGATGCCGCGCCGATCACCCTGACCCTGCGCTGGACCGAGAACGGCCCGGTCCTGCCCGGCAGCCATTACAATCTGGGAACCGTGACGCCGCCGGGCCATGTCGCCGCGCTCGGATGGACCGTGCTGACCGGCCAGGACACAACGATGACCGCCGCGATGGGGCTGATGCGCGCCGCCACCGTGCAGAAGGCGATCGCGGCCGGCGAAACCTATATCGCGCCGTCGCAGAACCTGATTCTGATCGACCGCGAGACCATTGCCTTCAAGACCGTGGGCGCGGCGCCCCGGCGCGACCCCCGGCAGCAGAGCGAGGGGCGGCTGCCGGTGCAGGGCTGGCGCACCGAGAACCGCTGGCAGGGCCGCCAGCCCTATGCCTCGAACCCCGAATTCGTCAGCCCGCGCGGCGGCATTCTCGGCAATACCAACAACAAGATCCTCGAACGCCCCTTTCCCAACCACATCTCATATGTCTGGGGCGATACCCAGCGCATCAACCGCTGGCAGCGGCTGATGCAGGCCCGCCAGGTCCATACCCGCGACAGCTTTATCGAGGCGCAGCTCGACACCGTCAGCTTTACCGCCCGCTCTCTGCTGCCGCTGATCGGCGCGGATCTGTGGTTCACCGGTCAGGCCGCGCCGGACGGCACGCCCGAGCGGCAGCGCCAGATCGCCCTTTCGCTGCTGGCCGAATGGAACGGCGAGATGAACGAACACCTGCCCGAGCCGCTGATCTATGCCGCCTGGCTGCGTGCCCTTCAAAAACGCCTGATCGAGGACGAACTCGGCCCGCTTGCGGAAGAGTACAAACACGTGGACCCGGTCTTTATCGAACGGGTCTACCGCGATATCGACGGCGCCGCGATCTGGTGCGACGTGCGTCAGAGCGCCCCGCGCGAGACCTGCACCGACATGGCGCGGCTGGCACTCGACGATGCGCTGGTCTGGATCGGCGAAAAATACGGCACCGCGCTGGAAAGCCTGCGCTGGGGCGACGCACATCAGGCCACCCACGACCATCCGGTTCTGGGCGAGGTGCCGCTGCTGCGCTATTTCGTCAATATCCGCCAGTCCACCAGCGGCGGCGACAACACGCTGCAGCGCGGCCGCACCTCGGGCGAGGATCCCGATCCGTTCCTCAACGTGCACGGGGCGGGCTATCGCGGCGTCTACGACCTGGCCGATCCCGACAGTTCGGTCTTCATCATCTCCACCGGCCAGTCGGGGCATTTCCTGTCGCGCCATTTCGACGATCTGGCCCAGCTCTGGCGGCGCGGAGAATATATCCCGATGTCGCTGGATGCCGATCTGGCGCGGGCCGCCTCGGTCGGGGTCACGCATCTGGTTCCGGAATGACCGAACCATTGGCCTCGCAGGTTCCGGTCGCGCTGATCACGCTGGGGGTGCTGTTCCTGCTGGGGCTGGCGGCCGATTCACTGGGCCACCGCACCCGTCTGCCGCGGGTGACGCTGCTGCTCGGATGCGGACTGCTGGCGGGCACCGCCGGGTTCGATCTGATGCCGGCGCTGCTGACCGAAATGTACCCGGTCATCTCGATCATCGCGCTGACCATGGTGGCCTTTCTTCTGGGCGGCGAGTTGTCGGTTAGAACCATGCGCGAGCATGGCAAGGCGATCGTCCTGATCTCGCTCTCCATCGTGCTGGTGACGCTGCCGCTGGTGGCTGCGGGGCTCTGGCTGGTCGGGGTGCCGCTGGCGGCGGCGCTGGTGATGGGGGCACTGGCGACCGCCACCGATCCGGCCGCGACCTACGATGTGATCCGCCAGACCGGGGTCGAGAATCGCTTTACCCACACGCTCAAGGGAATCGTCGCCATCGACGACGCCTGGGGTCTGATCGTGTTCAGCATGGTCATCGTTCTGGCCCGGACCTTCGATGGCGGCGAGCTTTCGTTCTGGGCGCTGCGTGTGTCGGTGGTCGAGGTTGTCGGCTCGCTGCTGCTGGGACTGGCCATCGGGGTGCCCGCCGCGCGGCTGACCGGGCGGTTGTCCAAGGGCGAGCCGCTGCGGATCGAGGCGCTGGGACTGGTCTTTGTCACCGCCGGCCTGTCGATCTGGCTGGAGTTGTCCTATCTCATCGCCGGCATGACGGCAGGCGCGGTCATCGTCAATCTGGCGCGCCACCATACCCGCGCCTTTCACGAGATCGAACACCTGCAATGGCCGTTCATGATCATCTTCTTCATTCTGGCCGGTGCCTCGCTCGAGGCCGACGCGCTGTGGATGATCGGCCCGGCCGGGCTGGTCTACGCGGCGTTTCGAATTGGCGGGCGCATATTGGGCGGCTGGATCGGCGGCACCCTCGCGGGTGAACCTTTGGCGGCGCGCAGATGGTATGGCCCCGCGCTGCTGCCGCAGGCCGGCGTCGCCATCGGCATGGCGCTGATCGCGGCGGACCTGCTGCCGCAGCATGGCGCCATGATCATGGCCATGGCGGTCGGCACCACCATCGTGTTCGAACTGATCGGCCCGCTGGCCGCGGCGGTGACCCTGGCCCGGGTCGCCCGGTCCCTGCCCCAGTCGCCGCCGGACGCGGAGTCCGGGGATCAGAGCCCCTCGTAACGCGCCTGTTGCAGCGCGGTCCAGATCACCGTGATGTCAAAGCCGTCCTCGGTCTGCGCCTCGTTCTGCACAACGTCCTGCTCGAACAGCCAGGCGCGCTTGCGCCCCTCCGAGAAGGCCAGGTGCAGCCGGGTTTCGTGCTGCACCTCCTGAAGCGTTGCGGCGATCGCGGCCAGCAGATCCGCCATCCCCTCGCCGGTCTGGGCGGACAGCGCCAGGACGGTGTCGCTGCGGCCCGCGCGGGCCTGCATCGCCTCGCGCTCGGCCGGCTCCAGCAGGTCGATCTTGTTCCAGACTTCCAGCCGCGGCCGCTCTTCGGTCACGCCAAGCGAGGTCAGGATCGTCTCGACATCCTTCGCCTGCTCCTCGGTGCTGGCATGGCTGATGTCGCGGACATGCACGATCAGATCGGCCGCAAGCACCTCCTCCAGCGTGGCGCGAAAGGCGGCGACCAGCTCGGTCGGCAGATCCGAGATGAACCCCACGGTGTCCGACAGGATGATCTCGGGCCCGTCGGGCAGCTCCACCCGCCGCATGGTCGGGTCGAGCGTGGCGAACAGCATGTCCTTGGCCATCACCTCGGCCCCGGTCAGCCGGTTGAACAGCGTCGATTTGCCGGCGTTGGTATAGCCCACCAGCGCCACGATCGGATAGGGCACCTTGGCGCGCGCCTTGCGGTGCAGCTCGCGCGTCTTGACCACCTTGTCGAGCTGGCGGCGCAACCGCACCAACTGGTCGTCGATGGCGCGGCGGTCGGCCTCGATCTGGGTCTCGCCGGGTCCGCCGACGAACCCGAGCCCGCCGCGCTGGCGTTCCAGGTGGGTCCAGGCGCGCACCAGCCGGGTGCGCTGATAGGACAGCGCGGCCATCTCGACCTGCAACACGCCCTCGCGCGTCCGCGCGCGATCACTGAAGATTTCAAGGATCAGCCCGGTACGGTCGAGGATCTTGACGCCCCAGTCCTTTTCCAGATTGCGCTGCTGCACCGGGCTCACCGGCCCGTCGATCAGCACAAGTCCGACATCATTGGCCTCGAACTTGGCGCCCAGTTCCTCGATCTTGCCCGATCCGAACAGATGGCCGGGCTGCGCCCGCGGCAGCCGCACGACATCGGCGCCCACCACATCGAGGCCCGGCAGGGCAGCCGCCAGCGCGACGGCCTCCTCCAGCGCCGGTGCGGGGTCGCGGCGGTCAAAGTCGGATTTTATGTCCGGATGAAGCACCCAGGCGCGGGTGTCTTCCTTGTCGTGATCCATCAAGAAGCGTCTTCGCCCTCATAAAGGCTGATCGGTTGCGCCGGCATGATGGTCGAAATCGCATGTTTGTAGACAAGTTGCGATTGACCGTCGCGGCGCAGCAATACGCAGAAATTATCAAACCAAGTGATGACGCCCTGCAATTTGACGCCGTTGATCAGAAAAATCGTGACCGGAACCTTGGTTTTTCTGACGTGGTTCAGGAACGCGTCCTGCAGGTTCTGTCTGTCCGAAGCCATTTTAAAAAATCTCGCCTTTGTTCTTGCCACGCGCTGCGGACCAACGCGCCCTTCCTGCTTGAGTATGGAGTGCGGTTCGGGGAGTTTCCAGCCGAAATCGTACTCCGGGGCGCGCGGTTTTCACCGATGTTTTCAATTCCGCCACAAATCAGGGGTGATCAGCGCAATGATCGCCAAGGTTTCCAGCCGCCCCAATACCATTGTTGCACAGAGCACACCCTTGGCCCAGCCGCCCAGTTCGGCCAGCCGGATCGGCGTATCGGCGGCCACGTCGATCAGCGGGCCGGTGGTGGACAGCGCCGCGATGCTCAGAACGATGGCCTGATCGAAGCTCAGCCCCAGGGCGGACAGAATCACGCAGACCAGCGTGAGCGTCAGGGCGAACATCATGAAGAAGACCCAGGCGATGAAGGCGCCGTTCTTCTGGATCCGGCGGTTGTTCCGCCCCGCCCCGCTGACCGAACTGGGGTGGACCAGCCGCTCCATCTCGCGCAGGCCGTTGAGATAGAGCGCATAGACCCGCAGCAGCTTGACCCCGCCCGCCGTCGTCGCCACGCCGCCGCCGATCATCGCCAGCCCCAGCAGGATCAGCCCCGGCGTGGTCAGCCCCGACCATTGCCCGGCCTCGTCCCAATAGACGCTTTGGAACCCGGTGGTGGTCAGAAAGGAGGTCACCGTGAACAGCGCGCCCCAGAGCGCCTGGAACGCAAGCAGGGGATCGGCATCGCTGCTCACCTCCAGCGCGGCCAGCCAGTGCCGCAGGAACAGCAGCAGCGGAATGCCCAGAATCAGCAGCAGCCCGGTCTTGAACTCGGGATCCGACATCAGACTGGCCCGGCGGACCGTGGCGGTGTCCGATGAAAAGGTCAGCCGCGACAGGGCGAAAAACATGAACAGAAACAGGATCGCCTCGCTGGCGATCCCGCCCTGGGCGCCAGCCATCCCGCCGACCGGAGAAATCCCCGAGGTCGCCATCACCGACATCGCATGGCAAAGCCCGGTCAGCCCGGATTCCCCGGCGATCAGCAGCACGACCCAGGCGATCATGGTCAACCCGGCATAGACCGGTGTCAGCGCGGCTGTGATCCGCAGCAACCGGCGGCGGGGATCGACGCCGGCGGATTTGTCCGGCTGCGGCGCGGCGCGCCCGGGCTGGCCGCGCGCGGTGATCTCGAAACCGCCCAGCGACAGCGGCGCCAGGATGGCCGAGGCCGCGATCCACATCACCAGCCCGCCCATCCAGCCCACCTGCGCCCGCCACAGATGCAACGCGCCATCCAGCCGCGACGGGTCGTCGAACAGGTTGGCCCCGGTGGTGGTCAGCGCGCTGACCATGTCGAAATAGGCGTTCAGATAGCTGGTGGTCTGCAGCGCCTCATAGAATGGCAGCGCCAGAAAGACGGGCAGCGCCGCGAATGTGGTCAGCAGCGTCAGCAGCTGTCCCAGGCTGCCATGGCGCGACCGGCGGTCGCCACCAAGCGCCAGCGCGATCAGCGTCACCCCCACCAACCCCAGTAGTCCGGCGAAAAAGAACGACTGCGCCACCGGATGGTTCTTGCGGATCTCGGCATGGATCGCCGGCAGCCACATCGACAGCGACGCGACGCCCCAGATCATCAGGGACAACGGCAGCCGCATCAACAGGCCGGGTTTTCTGCGCTCTGCCATGATCAGAAGAAGTCGATCGAGACCTGCAACAGCCGCTCGACCTCGGGAACATCGGCGGCCATGGCAAAGATCGCCACCACGTCGCCCTCTTCGATCCGCAGCGCGCCGGAGGGGCGCAGCACCTCGTCGCCCTTGCGCACCGCGCCGACCAGAACGCCCTCGGGGAAATCTATGTCGCGCAGCCGCTGACCGGCCAGCGGCGAGGTCGACAGCACCTCGGCCTCGATCACCTCGGCCTCGGCGTCGCCGATCGAATAGACCTGGCGCACCCGGCCATGGCGGATATGGCGCAGGATCGAGCTGACCGTGGTGGCGCGCGGGTTGATATAGGCGTCGATGCCCAGCGGCTCCATCAGCGGCACCAGCGTGGGATCGTTGATCAGCGCGATGGCCAGCGGGCAGCCCTCGGCCTTGGCGCGCACCGCCGAGAGCAGGTTGGTCTTGTCGTCGTCGGTGACCGCCAGCATGGCATCGGCGCGTTCGATCCCGGCCTCCTTCAGCAGCGCCGCGTCAAGCCCGTCGCCATTGAGAACGATGGTCCGCTCCAGCGCCTCGGCGGCGCGTTCGGCCTGGGCCCGGTTGCGTTCGATCACTTTGGCGCGGGTCCGCGTCTTGCGGTTTTCCAGCGCGCGGGCCACTTCGAGCCCGACATTCCCACCGCCGACGATGACGACGCGGTCCTGGGTCTTTTGCGTCTTGCCGAAAACCTCCATGGTCCGGTTCACGTCGTCGGCATGGGCGAAGACATAGCAGTTGTCGCCGATGAACAGCTGATCGTCCGGTTCCGGGGCGAACAGGCTGCCGTCGCGCCGGATCCCCACCACGATGGCGCGCAGGGTCGAGAACAGGTCGGTCAGCTGGCGCAGCGGCGTGTTCACGATCGGGCAGGTCTCCTCGATCGTTACGCCAAGCAGCTGCGCCTTTCCGCCCATGAAGGTTTCGGTGTCAAAGGCCGCCGGCGCCGAGAGCCGCTGCATCGCCGCCGCGGCGACCTCGCGCTCGGGGCTGATCACCACGTCGATGGGCAGGTGGTCGCGGCGGTAGAGGTCCGAGTAGATCGCCGTGAGATAGGATTGCGCCCTGAGCCGCGCGATCTTGCGCTGGATCCCAAAGACCGAATGCGCCACCTGGCAGGTGACCATGTTGACCTCGTCCGAATAGGTGGCCGCGATCAGCATGTCGGCATCCTTGGCGCCGGCCCTCTCCAGCACGTCGGGATAGCTGGCAAAGCCGGCGATCCCCTGCACATCCAGCGAGTCGGTGGCCCGGCGCACCAGATCGGGGTTGTTGTCCACGACGGTGACGTCGTTGTGCTCGCTGGACAAATGGCGGGCGATCTGCCAGCCGACCTGTCCTGCGCCGCAAATGATGACCTTCATCGCCTTTTGCTTCCCTGTCGCCAGAGGTTTTTGAATGACAGATGCCCCCGGACCGGTCAATTCAATTGTACCGCCGCCGCCCCTGCGGCATTCTGAAGCCATGAGACGTTGTGTTCTTCTGCTTGGTCTGGGTCTGGTGCTGTCGGCCTGCGCGCCGATGGAGCTGTATTACCGGCCCGGCGTGTCGGTGGCGCGGATGCAGGCCGATACCACCCGCTGCGAGGTGCGCGCGCTGCGCGAGGCGCCGGCGGCGCCGCAGCTACGGCAATATCCGCCGCGCTTCGTGCCCGGCAGGCGGCTGTGCAACGCCCAGGGGGATTGCTGGGTGCGGCCGGGTCACTGGGTCGAGGGGCCGGTCTATACCGTCGATGTGAACGCAGGCTTGCGGGGCCGTGTCATGGCGCTGTGCATGGCCGAAAAGGGCTATGATCCGGTCAGCCTGCCGGTCTGCCCGGCCGAGGTGCGCCAGACCGTTCCGCCGGGGGCGACGACGGTCCTGCCGAGGCTGACGCAGGATGCCTGCGTGATCCGCAACCAGGACGGAACCTGGCAGATCGTGACACGGTAGCGGCCCGCCGCATCGCCCCCGCATCGACCTGGCCCCACGGCACAGGGGGGCGATCGCCGGAGCGGTCCCGTCGCCGGGGCCGGCGCCCTATTCCGCCGTCTCGTCGACCCGCGCCACCCGGGCGCCGGCCTTGGTCGCGGTCACCACGCCGAGCGATTTGAGTTTGCGGTGCAGCGCGCTGCGTTCCATCCCCACAAAGCTGGCGGTGCGGCTGATATTGCCGCCGAACCGGTTGATCTGGGTCAGCAGATATTCCCGCTCGAAGGCCTCGCGCGCCTCGCGCAGGGGCAGGGTCGCCAGCGCGCCGGACAGCACCACCCGGCCGTCGTCGCCGGTCTTCTCCTCGTCGCCGGGCAGTTCGCGCGCCTCGATCGGGCCGGTCCCCTCGCCCAGGATCAGCACCCGTTCGATCAGGTTCTTGAGTTGGCGGACATTGCCGGGCCAGACCATGGTCTGCATCAGCGCCACCGCCTCTTCGGTCAGCTCGCGCCGCGGCAATCCCTGGCTGGCATGGCAGGTGTCGATGAAATACTCGGCCAGCACCGGGATGTCCTCGCGCCGCTCCTCAAGCGAGGGCACCCCGATCGGAACCACGTTCAGACGGTGAAACAGCTCTTGCCGGAACCGGCCGTCGGCGATTTCCTGCGCCAGATCCCGGTTGGTGCTGGAAATCACCCGCAGATCGACGCGCACCTTGTCGGCGCCGCCGACGCGCTGGAACTGCTGATCGACCAGCACGCGCAGGATCTTGGATTGCGTGCCCGGCGGCATGTCGGCCACCTCGTCGAAGAAGATCACACCGCCGTGCGCCTCTTCCAGCAGGCCGGGCTCGACCCCCCGCTCGGGCGTTTCGCGGCCGAACAGCACCTCTTCCATCCGGTCCGGCGCGATCGAGGCGCAGTTGACGCTGACAAAGGGGGCGTCGGCGCGGTGGGAATTGGCGTGGATATAGCGCGCCGCGACCTCCTTGCCGGCGCCCGCCGGCCCGCTCAGCATAACCCGCCCGTTCGACTTGGTTACCTTGTCGAGCTGGCTTTGCAGCGCGCGGAAGGCCGCGCTCTGACCGATCATCTCGGCATTGGTCACCTCGCGCCGCTTCAGCGTGCTGTTCTCGCGGCGCAGGCGCGACGCCTCCATCGCGCGGCGGATCACCACCATCAGCTGATCGATGTTGAACGGCTTTTCGATGAAATCATAAGCGCCCTGCTTGATCGCCGCGACCGCGATCTCGATATTGCCGTGCCCGGAGATGATCACCACCGGCACGTCCGGGTTGTCGCGCTTGACCGCCTTGAGAATGTCGATGCCGTCCATCCGGCTGTCCTTGAGCCAGATGTCCAGGATCAGCAGCGCCGGCGCCTCGGAATTGATCGCCGCCATGCATTCGTCGGAGTTGGCGGCCTTGCGGGTGACGAACCCCTCATCCTCGAGAATGTCCGAAATCAGTTCCCGGATGTCGCGTTCATCGTCAACAATCAGAATATCACTCATGTCAGACCTGCTATGAAATTGCTCTTTTTCCTCTGTGGCGGGCGATTTTTTTGCGCGGCGCCTGCAGCCGCGGGCGTGGCAGCCGGCAGGCGGATCACCGCCATGGCACCGACATGCGCCTGCCCCTCGAAAACCGGGGCATCCTGCAAGCTCAGGCTGCCGCCATGTTCCTCGATGATCTTCTTGACGATGGGCAGACCCAGCCCGGTGCCCTCGTCGCGGGTTGTCACATAGGGCTCGAACAGCCGCGCCCGATCCTCGGGCAGCCCGATGCCATTGTCGGCGATGGTGATTTCACAGCCGTCATCGGTTTCGCTCAGCCGTACGCGGATCTCGGGCTTGAATCCCTCGGGCGCGCCGCGCTGGCGCAGGGTTTCGATCGCCTCGCCGGCGTTCTTGATCAGGTTGGTCAACGCCTGAGACAGCATGGTTGCGTCGACCTCGGCCATCACCGGGCCGTCTGGCATATCCGAGATCAGCGTCACCTCCGGCTGTCCGGTCCGTTGCAGCAGCACCGCGTCGGAGACCAGTTTCACCAGATCCTCGCTGCGCCGCTCGGGCTCGGGCATCCGTGCGAACTTGGAGAACTCGTTGACGATGCGGTGCAGGTCATTGGTCTGGCGCACGATCACATCGGTCATCGATTCCAGCGCGTCGCTGTCCTCTTCGCCCAGCCGCGGGGCGAACTTGCGCTTGATCCTCTCGGCGCTGAGCTTGATCGGGGTCAGCGGGTTCTTGATCTCATGGGCGATGCGGCGCGCCACGTCACCCCAGGCGGCCATCCGCTGGGCGCTGACCAGATCGGTGACATCGTCGAAGGCCACCACATAGCCCTCCAGCCCGCCATCCTCGCTGGTCCGTGTCGCCATGCGCACCAGCAAGAGCTCCAGCCCGCCCTGGCGCGCCACCTTGACCTCGCCCTGCGCGACGCCGCTGGGCGATACCTTCACTGCCTCGAAGAGCGGGCCGAACTCCGGCACCGCCACCTCCAGCGCCAGCGCGGTTTCCTCGCCCGACCAGTCGAGCAGCCGCTCGGCCGAGCGGTTGACGAAGGTGACCCGTCCCTTGGGATCGAGCCCGACCACGCCCGAGGTGACCGAGGACAGCACCGAATCGAACAGCCGCCGCCGCGCCTCGATCTGGCGGGTGTTGTCGAGCAGCGCCTTGCGCTGCCCCTTGAGCTGTTTGGTCATCTGGTTGAAATAACGGCTCAGCATGGCGATCTCGTCGTCGCCGTCTTCCTCGACCACCTGCACGTCCAGATCGCCGGTCCCGACCCGCTGCGCCGCGGTGGTCAGCCGGCCCACCGGGCGCGACAACCGCTCGGCGAACCACAGGCCCAGCCAGACCGCCGCCAGGATCAGGATCACCGCGAAACCGACATAGAGCAGCCCGAATTCGAACAGCACCCGGCCCCGCTCGCTCTCGAGCTGCTGATAGAGGACGACGGTTTCCTTGGTGTCGTCCAGCAGATTAAGGATCTCGCCGTCCACCGCGCGGCTGACATAGAGGAACCGGTCAACAAAGGCATTGAGCCGCACCAGCGCGCGAAACTCGTTATTGTCCCAATCCTGGATGATCATCATCCCGGTCTCGCCCGCCTCGGCGATCTGCGCCTCGGTCGGGCGCTCGAAATCGAACAGGTAAGAGCGTTCGCCGCGCGCCCGGATCTCTCCGGTTCCGTCGATCACATAGGCCTCGCGCAGACCGCGCTGAATCTGGCTCTGGCCCTGGGCCAGCATCTGCCGCAGTTCGGCGTCGTTGAGGAAGAAGACCACCTTGCGGCTGTTGTCGAGAAAGCGCGCCAGCGCGCGGGCGTCCTCGGCCAGATCCTCGCGGTGTTCGTTCTCATAGGCCTCGGCGGCGGCAAGCGAGCTTCCCACCACCTGGCGGACCCGGTCCGAAAACCACCCCTCGAGCCCGATGTTCACCGTCAGCCCGGCAAAGATCGCCACGATCACGGTCGGTCCCAGCGCCAGAAAGGTGAACACCCCGATCAGCCGCAGGTGCAGGCGGGATCCCGCCGATTTGGCCCGCCGCGCCGCGATCAGACGACCGAGCTGGGCCAGCACCAGCGCCGCCACGGTCAGGACATAGACCAGATCGGCCAGCAGGATGAATCGCAGCCCGGGCGCCGAGGCCCCCAGATCGAACGGTCCCAGCACCATGAAGGTGGCAAAGGCCAGCGCCGGCCCCAGCAGAACCAGGCCCAGCGTGCCAATATTGCGCGCGCGCCGGGTCCGGCGCCACCTGTTCACGGCCGGAAACAGCCCGTATTGTGACCGGCTTGTCACCTGCCGCCCTCATCACTGTGTGCCGCTTTCGCAGCCAACCGCCAAATCTCGTGGTCTATCGCGGCACCAGATCAGGACTGACGCCGCACTGCCACGGTTCTGTGACGTATTTACATCAATTTGCGGCGGCGTGTCACCTGAATATCGAGGTCGGTGATTTTCTTACGCAGGGTATTCCGGTTGATCCCCAGCAATTCGGCGCATTTTGCCTGATTTCCGCCGCTGGCCTCCAGCGCGATCTCGATCAGCGGCATCTCGACCTCGCGCAGGATGCGGGCATAGAGGCCCGGCGGCGGCAGCATGTCGCCGTGCAGGTCGAAATAGCGCCGCAGGTGGCGCGCCACCGAGGCACTCAGCTTTTCCGAGCCGCCGCCATCCAGCACCGGCTCCATCTCCGGCTGGCGGCCCAGTACCGCCTCCACCTCGGAGCGGGTGATTTCCTCGGCGCGGCCGGTCAGCACCAGCCGCCGC
This sequence comes from Antarcticimicrobium luteum, assembly GCF_004358185.1. Classification (GTDB taxonomy): domain Bacteria; phylum Pseudomonadota; class Alphaproteobacteria; order Rhodobacterales; family Rhodobacteraceae; genus Antarcticimicrobium; species Antarcticimicrobium luteum. Next base: position 12,698 of record NZ_SMUV01000069.1, on the reverse strand, counting down.
ACCGCGTTCTCAAGCTGACGCACGTTGCCGGGCCAGGAATAGGCCCGCACCAGCGCCTCGGCCTCTTCGCTCAACTCGCGCTTGGCCCCGCCCTCGCGTTCGGCCCGGGCCAGGAAATGCTCGGCCAGGAGGGGTATGTCATCGACCCGTTCGCGCAGGGCCGGAACATGCAGGTTGGTGCCGCTGAGGCGATAATAGAGGTCATGGCGCAGGCGCCCCTCCTCCATCGCGGCGGTGGCATTGCCCTGACTGGTGGCCATGAAACGCGGCACGTGATCGCCCGGCGCATCCATCATGCGCACGATGCGGGCCTGCACCTCGTCCTCCAGATCGCCGATCTCGTCGATCAGCAGCGTCCCGCCCTTGACCCGGGCCAGCACCCGCGCCGGCCCCTCGAGATCCTGCAGATCCGCGCCCGACACGGTGATGAAGGGCAGTGTGCGCCGGTCCGAGAAATCGTGAATCGCGTGGGCGATCAGCGATTTGCCGGTGCCGCTCTCGCCGGTGATCAGCACCGGCAGATCGGTGTTCATCACCCGCGCCACCAGCCGATAGAGCGCCTGCATCGCCGGGGTGCGCCCGACCAGTGGCAATTCGTCCGGACGCTCGGCCTCTTCCTCTCCCGCGGTGCGCGCCGGCGCGCGACGCTTCAGCTCCAGCGCGCGGGCGGTGCGTTTCATCAGATCGGGCAGGTCGAAGGGCTTGGGCAGATAATCATAGGCCTCGGCCTCGGCCGCCTGGATCGCGGTCATGATCGTGTTCTGCGCCGAGATCACGATCACCGGCAGGCCGGGCCGGTCCTGGGCGATCTTGGGCAGCATTTCCAGCCCGTTGCCATCGGGCATGACGACGTCGGAAATCACCACGTCGCCCTTGCCCTCGCCGACCCAGCGCATCAGCGTGGTCAGCGAACTGGTCGCATGAACCTTGCACCCCGCGCGCGTCAGCGCCTGGGTCAGGACCGTTCGGATCGTGCGGTCGTCATCTGCGACCAGAACCGTGCCATCCATCAGCCGTTCTCCTTACTTTCATGGGTCCGCGGAACCCGCGGCAGCGACAGGCGAAATACCGTGCGGCCGGGCACCGAGGTGACCGAAATCCACCCGCCGTGGTCCGACACGATCTTGCTGACCAATGCCAGTCCAAGGCCGGTCCCGTTCTCGCGCCCGGACACGAAGGGATCAAAGATGTCGTCCCGGATCGCGTCGGGCAGGCCCGGACCGTCGTCGATGATCTCGACCTGAAGCGGCAGCGACTGGCCCGACCCGTCGCTGCGCCGCAGCCGGAAGGAATGCTCGAAATAGGTATGCAGCCGGATGGTTCCGCCCCTGGGCGAGGCCTCCGAGGCGTTCTTGAGCAGGTTCAGGATCACCTGCAACAACTGGTCCGGGTCGCCCCAGGCCAGTGGCAGCGAGGGGTCGTAATCCTCGATGATCTTCATATGCGCGCCGAATCCCAGCAGCGCCGAGCGGCGGGCGCGGTCCAGAACGTCGTGGATATTGACCGGCTTCATGTCCGGCGGGCTGAGATTGCCGAATTGTTCGACCTGCTCCAGCAGCTTCACGATCCGGCGGCTTTCGGCCACGATCAGGTCGGTCAGCTCAAGATCCTCGGGCCGCAGGTTCATGCTCAGAAGCTGCGCCGCGCCGGTGATCCCGGCCAGCGGGTTCTTGATCTCATGCGCCAGCATCTCCGCCATGCCGATGGCCGATTGCGCCGCCGATTTCACCGAGTGGCTCTGGGTCATGCGGCCGGCCAGCTCGCGCGGCGAGATCATCATGATCATCTGCCCCGGATGGCCCGACAACGGCGCGATCTGCAACGCGCATTGCAGCGGCGCGCGGCTGCCGGTGCCGACATCGATGTCGTTGACGAACAGCGGCGTGCCATTCTCGCGGGCCCGGGCAAAGGCATCCTCGATCGGCGCGTCGATCGCGATCATGTCCCAGACCGGCGCGCCGGTGACCGATCTGCTGGAGGCGTTGAGAAACCCCTCGGCGGCGGCGTTGACGTCAAGGATCGTGTCGTTCTCGTCGATCAGGATGGCCGGCACGGGCAGCGAGGCCCAGAGGGTATGGTCCGACGTCATGCCGCAGCCCGCCCCTGATTGTCGCCCTGCTCCGCCGCCAGCGCCTCGGGCAGCAGGTCGAGCACGGACTGCGGGGCGCGCGCGGTCAGCACCGCGCGGCGCAGAGCGGGACCGGTCCCGGCGGTGTCCATGTACCAGCCCAAATGCTTGCGCGCCACGCGCAGGCCCAGATCGCGCCCGTAGAACCCCAGCATCGCCTCGTAATGACCGGCGACCATATCGGCCAGCGCCCCGCCCCGTGGCACCTCGGGCGCCGCCGCGCCCCAGATCTCATGCGAGATCTGCGCCAGCAGCCAGGGTTTGCCCTGGGCGCCGCGGCCCACCATCACCCCGTCGGCGCCCGACTGGGCCAGCGCCCGCCGCGCATCGCCTGGGCTGCGAATGTCGCCGTTGGCCAGCACCGGGATGCCAACCGCCTGTTTCACCTCGGCGATCGCCGCCCAGTCGGCCTGACCCCTGTAGAACTGGCAACGGGTGCGGCCATGAATGGTGATCATGGCGACGCCCGCGTCTTGCGCCCGGCGCGCAAGCTCCGGCGCGTTGCGCAGATCGTCGTCCCAGCCCAGCCGGGTCTTGAGGGTCACGGGAACATCCACGGCCCCCACCACCGCCTCGATCAGGCGCAGCGCGTGATCGGGATCCTTCATCAGCGCCGAGCCGCTGGCCCCCGCCCCGCTGGCGCTGGTCACCTTCTTGGCCGGGCAGCCCATATTGATGTCGATCTGCGCCGCGCCGCGGCCTGCGACCTGGCGGGCCGCCTCGGCCATCCAATGCGCCTCGCGCCCGGCCAGCTGGACGGCGGTGTTCGCCACACCCATGCCCAGTTCGGCCCGTTCGCGCACGCCGGGCTTGGCCTGGACCATCTCCTGACTGGCGACCATTTCGCTGACCACCAGCCCGGCGCCAAAGCGCATGACCAGATCGCGGAACGGCCGGTCGGTGATTCCGGCCATCGGGGCCAGGGCAACCGGGGGTGTCATCGTCAGTGTCTTTTGATGAACGCTCAAATGCCCAATCCTTGTGCAGATACCGCAGATCTAGGGAATTCCGCCCGGACTCACAATCTATCCGCCGTCCTGAAAGCCCAACAAACCACCACTTGCCTAATAATTAATCACACACCCCCAGGGAATTGCCTCGCCCGGCATCACCGCATAAACAGGGCGGCGGCGCCCCGCGGGCGGCGGATTTCGGAGCGGTCTGATGGACACAGCGGTCTTACTTGTCGCCGCCGGACGCGGTCAACGGGCCGGCGGCGGCCTGCCCAAGCAGTGGCGACCCCTCGCCGGGCGGCGCGTGGCGGACTGGACGCTCGACGCCTTCCGCGCCGCTCCGGGAATCGGCCCCATCGTTCTGGTACTCGCCCCCGGGGACACCGCTGCCTGGGACGAGTTCGGCGCCGACCCCCGCCTGACCCTGACCAAAGGCGGCGCCGACCGCGCGGCCTCGGTGCGAAACGGGCTGGCGGCACTGGAGGGCACCAGCGCGGAGCGTGTGCTGATCCACGACATCGCCCGGCCCTGCGTCTCGCAGGCGCTGATCGCCGTGGTGATCGCCGCGCTGGACGAGGCCCCAGCCGCCGCGCCCGGGCTGGCCGTCACCGACGCGCTCTGGACCGGGGCGGAGGGCGCGGTGACCGGCACCCGCGACCGCGAGGGGCTGTTCGCCGCACAGACGCCGCAGGGGTTCCAACTGGAGGCGATCCGCGCCGCCCATGCCGCCCACCCGGGCGGCGCGGCGGACGATGTGGAGGTCGCCCGGGCCGCCGGCCTGCGGGTTGCCATCGTGCCGGGCGAGGCGGACAATCTGAAAATCACCCGGCCGGAGGATTTCGCGCGGGCCGAACGCATATTGAGGCAGGACATGGATGTAAGACTGGGCAACGGATACGACGTGCACCGGTTCGGGCCGGGCGATCACGTGATGCTCTGCGGGGTGAGGGTGCATCATGATCGCGGGCTTCAGGGCCATTCGGATGCCGATGTGGGCATGCACGCGATCACCGATGCGATCTATGGGGCGCTGGCGCAGGGCGACATCGGCCGCCACTTCCCCCCCTCGGATCCGCAGTGGAAGGGCGCCGACAGCGCCATTTTCCTGCGTCATGCCGGAGATCTGGCGCGGCAGATGGGCTTTCAGATCTCCAATATCGACTGCACGCTGGTGTGCGAGCTGCCCAAGATCGGGCCGTACGCCCTTGCAATGGCCGACCGTCTTGCTCAGATCCTCGGAATCGGGGCGGCCCGCATCTCGGTCAAGGCCACCACGTCGGAGCGGCTGGGCTTCACCGGCCGGGGCGAGGGGATCGCGGCGATCGCCACCGCCGCGCTGATCGGAGGATAACCCATGCTGCGTGCAATCAATACCTTTGGGTTCGTCGGCCTGATGCGCCCGGCGCCGGGCACCTGGGGCTCTCTCGGCGCGGTTCTGCTGGGCTGGGCCATCGAGCATTGGCTGGGGTTCCTGCCGCTTGTCGCCGCCTTCGTCGCAGTGACCGCGCTGGGGTTCTATACCGTCGGCGCCGCGCTGAAGGACCGCCCGGGCGAAGACCCCTCGGAAATCGTGATCGACGAGGTCGCCGGACAGTGGCTGGCGCTGCTGTTCCCCGCCATGGGGTTCTGGATGCGTGATGTGCCGATGGTCTGGCCGGGCGCGGTCGCGGCCTTTGTCCTGTTCCGGCTGTTCGACATCTGGAAACCCTGGCTGGTGGGCCGCGCCGACCGGCGCCACGATGCTGCCGGGGTGATGCTGGACGATCTCTGGGCGGGACTCTTTGCCGGGGTCTGCACGGTGATCCTGGCCGGGCTCTATCACGGGGTGATGATGCGATGAACGTTGCCGCGCTGCTCGATGCCGCCCGCGCGAGGGGGCTGACGATCGCCACCGCCGAAAGCTGTACCGGCGGGATGGTGGCGGCGGCGCTGACCGATGTTCCCGGCTCGTCCGACGTGGTGGACCGGGGGTTCGTGACCTATTCCAACGCCGCCAAGCGCGACATGCTGGGGGTGCGGGAGGAAACGCTCGCCGCCCATGGGGCCGTCTCGGAACAGGTGGCGCGCGAGATGGCCGAGGGGGCGCTGGCGCGCTCCGCCGGCGATCTGGCCGTCTCGATCACCGGCATCGCCGGTCCCGGCGGATCCGAGCACAAGCCGGAGGGGCGGGTCTGTTTCGGGCTGGCCGGAACCGGGCGCGCCACCCATGTCGAAACGGTCGAATTTGGCGCGCTGGGGCGGGACCGGGTGCGCGCGGCAGCGCGGGATCACGCGCTGTCGCTGCTGATGGGTGCTGTTTCTTAAACCGCCCTGTTTTTGATCTTTCGGCGCGATTTTACGCCAATGTTTCGTGCGTTATTGCAAAAGCGTACAATTTACGCGCCCAAACCCCCGTCTGCCTCTTTTTCCCGCGCCCCCGATCCGCTTGGTCGCCGCTTAACGATCACTCGCGAGGGGGAGGGACGGCTGATGAACGGAGCCGATACAGCATGGATCATCGTGGCAACCGCCCTGGTCCTGTTCATGACATTGCCGGGGCTGGCGCTGTTTTATGGTGGGCTGGTGCGGGCGCGAAACGTGCTGAGCGTCTTCATGCATTGCTATGCGATCGCCTGTTTGATGAGCGTTTTGTGGCTGATCGCGGGCTATTCCATCGCCTTTGGCGGCGCCCCGTCCGGTGTCTGGGGCGGGCTGGGGAAAGCCTTTCTCGCCGGCATCACCGCCGAGAGCCTCGCCGGCACCCTGCCCGAGGTTCTGTTCTTTGCCTTTCAGATGACCTTCGCGATCATCACCCCGGCGCTGATCGTCGGCGCCTATGTGGAACGGATCGGCTTTGGTTTCGTGCTGCTGTTCTCCGGGCTTTGGATGCTGCTGTGCTATGCGCCGGTGGTCCACTGGATCTGGGGCGGCGGGATGCTTGCCGATGGCGGCCTCTTTGGTGAGATCGGTGTGAGGGATTTCGCCGGCGGCATCGTGGTGCATGAGACCGCCGGGCTTGCCGCGCTGATCATCGCCGTGTTTCTCGGCCCGCGCCGCAACCGGCACACCCCGCCGCATAACCCTGGCTTTGTCATGATCGGGGCCGCGATGCTCTGGGTCGGATGGTTCGGGTTCAACGGCGGCTCGCAACTGGCCGCCGACGGCGGCGCCGCGATGGCGCTGACCGTGACGCATATCTCGGCCGCCACCGCCTCGCTCTCCTGGGCGCTGTGGGAGCGGATCAAGTTCGGCAAGGCATCGCTCGTCGGCACCGTCACCGGCACCATTGCCGGGCTGGCCTCGATCACTCCTGCCAGCGGATTCGTCGGCCCAATCGAGGCGCTGATCATCGGCGCGATCGCTGGCGTGCTGTGCCAGGAGGTGGTCGTCCTGATCCGCGAGAGGCTGCGGATCGACGACACGCTGGACGTCTTTGCCGTGCACGGGGTCGGCGGTATTTTCGGCACGGTGATGATCGCGGTCTTCGGCGCCGGAAGCTGGGCGGCGCAACTGGGCGGGCTGGCCATCGTCGGGGTGTTCACCGCCGTGGTGACCGTGGCGCTGATCAAGCTGGTGTCCCTGATCACCCCGCTGCGGGTGGACGCCGAGACCGAGACAGACGGGCTGGACCTCTCGGTGCACGGCGAGCGGGCCTATGAGATGATGTCTTAGGCCCGGTCACGCCGACGAACTGGGAAACGGGCCGACAGGCCCGTTTCCCAGTTGCAGGTGCGATCAGCCGTACAGCGCTTTCGCCCGCATCTCGAAGGCGCGCACGATCCGCTGCATCGCCTCGTTGAACACCACGCCGATCAGTTTTTGCAGAACCGCGCTCTTGAATTCGAAATCCACGAAGAACGAGATCTCGCACCCCTCGCCGTTGTCCGCGAACCGCCATTGAGACCTCATGTAGCGGAACGGGCCGTCGAGATACTCGGTGTCGATCCGCCCCTCATCGGGCCAGAGAGTCACCCTGCTGCCGAAGCGTTCGCGGAACACCTTGAAGGAGATCACCAGATCGGCCTCCATCACCTCCCCGCCGTCGGCGATGGGTGTGCGCGAGCGGATGCGCGCCGCCGCGGTCCAGGGCAGGAATTCGGGGTAGCGGGCCACATCGGCGACCAGATCGTACATTTCACGGGCCGAATATGGCAGGTGGCGGGTTTCGGAGTGGGTCGGCATCCTGACGCGGTGTTTCCTGGGTGACAGTGGCGCCCCATGTCCTATGCTTGGCCGCGAAGTTCAAGGGGGACCCATGACAGAGCGTCCATATGTCATCGACGAAATGATCACGGCCAAGTCGATCGCGGCCCGGATCGAGGCGTTGAGCCGCGAGATCGCGGCGGAATTCGACGACACCGACAAGCTGGTGGTGGTGGGGCTGCTGCGCGGCTCTTTCGTGTTCATCGCCGATCTGGTGCGCGAGCTGGACCTGCCCATCGAGGTGGATTTCATCGAGGCCTCCTCTTACGGCGACGCGATGGAAAGCAGCCGCGAGGTGCGCATCCTGAAGGATCTGCGCTCGGCCATCGAGGGGCGCGACGTGCTGGTGGTCGAGGACATCGTCGACACCGGGTTCACGCTGAGCCATGTGATCAAGCTGCTGCAAAGCCGCAAGCCGGCGCGGCTGAAGACCATCGCGCTGCTGGACAAGCCGTCACGCCGCGAGGTCGAGATCGCCGCCGACTGGATCGGGTTCGAAATCCCGGATGAGTTCGTCGTCGGTTATGGCGTGGATTTCGCCCAGAGGAACCGCAACCTGCCCTATATCGGCAAGGTGCGGTTCACGCCGTGAATTTCTTCTGGCTGCTGCGGATGCGGCGCTGGGTGCAGCACCCGCCGTCGACGCAGCGGGTGATCCTGGTGCTGGCGGTGATCGCGATCTGTCTGGCGCTGTTCGCCGTCGAGCGCTGGATCGGCTGGCCCGAGGCGCTGAGCGTACAGCCGACCGGACCGCGGGTCAGGCCGGTTTATTGATCGCGGCGCGGATCACGTGGATGTGAAATCTCTTTGCATCGGTTTGTTGCACAGTCGTTGCACGATAGAGTGACCCAATACCGGTTCGCCAACAGTGAGGATTATCATGAAAAAACAGGTTTTCGCCATTGCCGCCGCCGCCGCCGTGATTGCCACGGCCGCCGTTGCGCAGGATTATTCCGCCAACCTCAAGGCCCGGCAGGGCCAGTTCCGGATCATGGCGCTGAATGTCGGCATTCTGGGCGGCATGGCGCAGGGCAAGATCGCCTATGATGCCGAGGCCGCGCAGCGGGCCGCCGATACGCTGGTGGCGGTGTCGCATATCGATCCCGGCCCGCTCTGGCCCGAGGGCTCCGACAACATGAGCATCGACGGCACCCGCGCGATGCCCTCGATCTGGGATGATCACGACGATTTCCTGACCAAATGGGGCGGATTCGGCACCGCGGCGGCCGGGATGCAGCAGGTCGCAGCCACCGGGCAAGAGGCGCTGGGGCCGGCGATGGGCAAGCTGGGCGGCGCCTGCAAGGCCTGCCACGACACCCACCGCGCCCCCGAGTAAGCGATGCGCGCCTTTCGCTGGCTGATCCTTGCCGCCGTGCTGGCCGCGGCGGCGGGGTGGTGGATCACGCGGGCGCGTCCCCTGCCCGCCGATGCGCTGGCCAGTCTTGCGGGCGAGGCGGCGCGGGGCGAGACGGTGTTTCTGGCCGCCGGCTGCGCCTCCTGCCACGCGGCACCGAAGGCGACAGAGGGGGCAGAAGGGGCAGAGGACAAGCCGATCCTCTCGGGCGGGCAGCAGTTCGCCTCGGATTTCGGAACCTTCGTCGCACCTAATATCTCGCCCGACCCGGTCCATGGGATCGGCGGCTGGACAGTGGCGCAATTTGCCACCGCCCTGAAACGCGGCGTGTCGCCCGAGGGGCGGCATTACTATCCGGCGTTTCCCTATACCGCCTATGTACGGATGCGCGATCAGGACATCGCCGATCTCTGGGCCTTCTGGCAGACCCTGCCGGCCAGCGATGCACCCAGCCAGCCGCATGAGGTCGGGTTTCCGTTTTCGATCCGCCGCGCCGTCGGTGTCTGGAAACTGCTTTATCTCAGGGATGACTGGGTGATGGGTGGCGATGCCGATCCGCAGCTGGAGCGCGGGCGCTATCTGGTCGAGGCGCTGGCCCATTGCGGCGAATGCCACACGCCGCGCGGCCCGCTGGGCGGGCTCGACACCGCACGCTGGCTGGCCGGGGCGCCAAACCCCTCGGGCAAGGGGACGATCCCGTCGCTGACCCCGGACAGGCTGACCTGGGACGCGGGCGAGATCGCCTATTACCTGGAGACCGGATTTACCCCCGATTACGACAGCGCCGGCGGGCATATGGCCGCCGTGGTCGGGAATTTCGGCAAGCTGACCAGCGCGGATCGCGCGGCGGTGGCCGCCTATGTCAAGGCCCTGCCGAGGCCGGCGGAATAGCCCGGCCGTCAGGCCAGGCAACCGTCAACCGCAGGCCCTCAACCGCAGGCCCGGATAGACCTCACAGCTGCGCCAGCTTCGCCTCGCGCGCCGCCCTCAGCCGGGCGAAATCGTCGCCGGCGTGATACGAGGACCGCGTCAGCGGGGTGGCCGAGACCATCAGGAACCCCTTGCCGAAGGCGGCCTTTTCATAGGCGGCGAATTCCTCGGGCGTGACGAAGCGGTCAACGCGGTGATGCTTGGGCGTCGGTTGCAGGTATTGCCCGATGGTCAGGAAATCCACATCCGCCGCGCGCATGTCGTCCATCACCTGCCGCACCTGCGGCGCCTCCTCGCCCAGTCCGACCATGATGCCGGACTTGGTGAAGATCGAGGGATCAAGCTCTTTCACCCGCTGAAGCAACCGCAGCGAGTGGAAATAGCGCGCGCCGGGGCGCACCTCGGGATAGAGCCCCGGCACGGTTTCCAGATTGTGATTGAAGACGTCCGGCTTCGCAGCGACCACCACCTCGAGCACCTCGGGGGCGCATTTGAGGAAATCGGGCGTCAGGATCTCGATCGTGGTCGCGGGGCTGCGGTGGCGGACGGCGCGGATGGTCTGGGCGAAATGCTCGGCCCCGCCATCCGCCAGGTCGTCACGGTCGACGCTGGTGATCACAACGTGGTTCAGCCCCAGCTTTTCGACCGCATGGGCGACGCGGCCCGGCTCGAACGCGTCCAGCGTTTCGGGCCGGCCGGTGGCGATGTTGCAGAAGGTGCAACCGCGGGTGCAGATATCGCCCATGATCATCATGGTGGCGTGGCCCTGGTTCCAGCATTCGCCCACGTTGGGACAGCCGGCCTCTTCACAGACCGTGACCAGCCCGTTCTCGCGCATGATCTTGTGGGTGTCCGCATAGCCCTTGCCGCCCGGCGCCTTGACCCGGATCCAGGCCGGTTTCTTGGGCTGGGCGTTGTCGGGGCGGTGCGCCTTTTCGGGATGGCGCTGTTCGGGGATCTTGAGATCACGCATTTGGATCGGCCTTGGTCATGTCGCGTTGCACTTTGCTTAGCATAACGGCGCGCCCGGGAAACCGCCAGACGCGCATAGCCGCCATGATTCCGGTTTGCTGCGCGCGCGAAAATCAGGCGGAGATGGTCGCGGGGTGATCACATCATGCGTCTGAATTGCCTGATGAAACCGATATTGCAGGTGCAGCAATTCGCCGGTTGATGACAGATTGGAATCGTTTTAATTCGCCCCTGAACCAGATCAGACAGGAGAGCGACATGAAATCCGGAATGAAACTGCCCAGCGTCACCTTTCACACCCGCGTACGCGACGAATCCGTCGGCGGCCCGAACCCGTTCCGCTGGGAAGACAAGACCACCGAGGATTATTTCGCCGGCAAGCGGGTGATCCTGTTCTCGCTGCCCGGTGCCTTTACGCCCACCTGCTCGACCTACCAGCTGCCCGGGTTCGAGAAGGGCTATGGCGAGTTCCAGGATCTGGGCATCGACGAAATCTATTGCATGTCGGTCAATGACAGCTTTGTCATGAACAAATGGGCCGAGGCGCAGGAGCTGAAGAACGTCAAGGTGATCCCCGACGGTTCGGGCGAATTCACCCGCCGCATGGGCATGCTGGTGCGCAAGGACAACCTGGGCTTTGGGCTGCGGTCCTGGCGCTATGCCGCCGTGATCAACGACGGCATGATCGAAGCCTGGTTCGAAGAGCCGGGTCTGTCGGACAACCACCCCGAAGATCCTTACGGCGTCTCCTCGCCGGAAACGGTCAAGACTTACCTGACCGAGACATCGAAAGAGGCCGCCGCCTGATCACCGGGATCGGCTGCGCCATCATCGGGCCCGCCCTGCGCGGGCCCGTTTTCGTTTCGATAGGACGCCACGATCCCCTCGCCGACGCCGCGAATCATCCCGGCCAGGCGATCGAACCAATCCTCGGCCGGGGTGCTGTCGCGCCGCACCAGCCCGATCTGCCGGGCCGGTTCCGGCGCCGGGAACCGGCGCAGTGCCAGATCCGGGTCCGCCGCCTGCTCGGCCGCGGCGGCCAGTTCCGGCATCAGGGTCAGGCCGAATCCCGCCCCCACCAGCCGTGACAGTGTCGCCAGCGACGAGGCGCCCATGTTGATATTGCCGCTGTTGCGGTCCATGCCGCAGACCTCCAGCGCCTGATCGGTCAGGCAATGGCCATCCTCAAGCAGCAGCAGTTGCGAGGGTTGCAGATCGGTCGGGCGCAGCACCTGACCCGCCGCGTCCATCCGCGCCAGCCGCGAGCGTGACCCGGCCAGCAAGAAGCGATCCTCGAACAGCGGGCGCTCGACCACGCCGCGCATGCCGGTCGGCAGTGCAAGGATGACCGTATCCAGCTCGCCGGCCTGGAGCGCGGCCAGCAACCGCTCGGTCCGGGCCTCGCGCACCTGCACGGTCAGGGACAGATCGCCCGCCCGCAGCGCCGCCAGCACCCCGGGCAGCAGATAGGGCGCCAGCGTCGGGATCACCCCCAGCGACAGCGACCGCCCGCCGCTGTGATCGCGCGCCAGCCGGTCCAGCCGCCCGGCCGCCGAGAGCACCTCGTCCGCCCGGGCCAGCACCTGCCGGCCCAGTCCGGTCAGCACCACATCGCGGGCGCGCCGTTCGACCAGCGGGGCACCCATCGCCGCCTCCAGCGCCTTGATCTGCACCGATAGCGCGGGCTGCGAGACATTGCAGACCTCGGCCGCGCGGCCGAAGTTGCGGTGCTGGGTCAGGGCCTTGAAATAGGTGAGCTGGCGCAGGGTGAAATTCATAGGAAAGACTTATCATGCGGGCGCCGCCTGACAACCCGCCCCTATGCCGGACAAAGTGTCACTGCCCCCGGTTCGCGCCGGGCCCGCCCCCCGCGCCCGAGGCGCGCGCGGATCATTGACGCGGCGGCGACAAGACCGCCCGCACAGTCATCCGATCAGCGCATCGCCGGCAACCTGATCGTAATGCGCCCTGAGCCGTTGCAGGGCGATGCGCAGCACGATCTTGCCCGAGCGCGCCGACCATCCCAGCCGCTTTTCGGCCTGCTCCAACCCCTCCATGTAGCAGCAGCAGCGCAGCGCCACGTCGCTCAGCCCCGGGCCGAGGTCGGCCAGCGCGCGGGCGACGCGGTCGCGCGCGGCGCCCGGCCCGTGCGGCGGGACCGGGTCGCCGCCGCCGCCCT
>NZ_SMUV01000065.1 GCF_004358185.1 Antarcticimicrobium luteum | reverse complement strand
GCCGCCGCTGTGCGCCGCCGGGCTTGCCGCCGCCGTAGCCGCCGCCGCCATTGCCGCCGCCGCCGCCGCCGCGGCGGCGGTTGCCGCCGGAGGGTTTGCCAGGGGCGTCGATCACCTCCCACGGGCGGCCGGAGGCGACCGGGATCGAGATCCCCATGACCTTCTGGATCGCCTTCAGTTCGTCCATCTCTTCAGGGGCGCAGAAGGCGATGGCGGCGCCGTCCTTGCCGGCGCGCGCGGTCCGCCCGATGCGGTGCACATAGCTGTCGGGCACGTTCGGCAGCTCGTAGTTGTAGACATGCTTGACGTCGGGGATGTCGAGCCCGCGCGCGGCCACGTCGGTGGCCACCAGCACCTTGATCTCGCCGGCCTTGAAGGCGGCGATGGCGCGGTCGCGCTGGCCCTGGCTTTTGTTGCCGTGGATCGAGGCGGTGCTGAAGCCGGCCTTTTCCAACGATTTCATCAGCTTTTCCGAGCCATGCTTGGTGCGGCCGAAGACCAGCGCGCGTTCGTCGCGGTGGGTGTTCAGCAGTTCCTTGAGCAGGCTGGGCTTCTCGGCCTTGGCGATGAAGTGGACCGACTGGGTGATCTTGTCGGCGGCCTTGCCCGGGGGCGAGACCTCGATCCGCATCGGGTTCTTCAGATAGCTGTTGGCGATCTCGTTCATCTGTTTCGGCATGGTGGCCGAGAACAGCATGGTCTGGCGTTCGGCGGGCAGCAGCGCGGCGATCTTGCGCAGCGCGTGGATGAAGCCGAGATCCAGCATCTGGTCGGCCTCGTCCAGCACCAGGAAGGCGCATTCCTCGAGCGTCAGCGCGTTGCGGTCCAGCAGGTCGAGCAGCCGGCCCGGGGTTGCGACCAGCAGGTCGGTGCCGCGCTCGAGCCGTTTCATCTGGGCGTTGATCGACTGGCCGCCGACAACGAAGCCGACCTTGAGCGGGGTGCCCTCGGTCAGCGCGCGCAGGGTCTGGCTGATCTGGTTGGCCAGCTCGCGGGTCGGCGCCAGCACCAGGCCGCGCACGCTGTAGCGGTCGGGTTTGCTGCCGAACTCCAGCATCCGGGTGACCAGCGGCAGGCCGAAGGCGGCGGTCTTGCCGGTGCCGGTCTGGGCCAGGCCCATCACGTCGCGGCCGTCCAGCGCATAGGGGATGGCGCGGCTCTGAATCGGGGTGGGCTCGGTAAAGCCCATCGCGTTCAGCCGCGTCAGAAGCGAGGCGGGGAGCCCCATCATGTCGAATTGGGTCAAATCGTATCCTTTCGGGCCTGCGTGCATCGCAGGCCGGGCGTTCTGCCGCATCTCGCGCGGCGGTTGGGGCGCGCGGTGCTCGGACCCGGCGGCGGAATGCCGCGACGGGTCGCATCGGCGCTCTCGGCCCCACGCGTGATCTTGGGAACTCATCGGCGCTGTCCCGGTCTGTCGGGCCCATGCGGGGCCTCGGGCGGATTTTCCTCCGCTCCTTGTCTGCTCACGCGGCAGGGAACGGCGCCAATAGGGGGCAAATGGCCCCTGGCGCGGGAAATGTCAACCGGCCGTGTGCCGCAATGCGGCGAAAACGCGGCTGGCGGCACCGGGAAACTCGCGCTAAACCGGAAAACCAGACCAGAGTGAGACCGACGATGCCGAAGACCATCATTGCGCGATGCGAAGCCCGGGGGCTGCGGATGACCGGCCAGCGCCGCACCATCGCCAAGGTGCTGGAGGAAAGCGACGATCATCCCGACGCCGAAGAGCTGTATGCCCGCGCCAGCGCCATCGACTCCGGCATCTCGATCGCAACGGTCTACCGGACGGTGAAGCTGTTCGAGGAGCGCGGCATTCTTGAGCGGGTCGCCTTTGGCGACGGGCGCGCCCGCTATGAGGATGCGCAGCGCGAGCATCACGACCATCTGATCGACATTGACAGCGGCGAGGTGATCGAGTTCTTCGACCCCGAGATCGAGGCGCTGCAGGAAAAGATCGCGGACCGGCTGGGGTACGATCTGCGCGGCCACAAGCTGGAGCTCTATGGGGTGAAGCGGAAATAGGGTCGGCCGGGCGCTGTGCCCGGCCTTTCCGCGGATACCTTGGGCGAGCGTATTCGTTCAAAGAGGAACGAGGGGCAATCCCCCCTGCCGCGGCGTGTGGTGGCCCTCTGTCCCTGCGAGGGGGACAGAGGGGTTACGCCGCGCTGGCCTGCCGTCCGGCGCGGTGCAGGGCGATGGGGATCAGAAAGCTCAGGACCAGCAGGCGGATGATGTGGCAGGCGGCGACAAAGCCGGGGCTGGCGCCCATGGCGACGCCGAGCGCGAGCATGGTCTCGAGCCCGCCGGGGGCGAAGCCGGTGAGCACATGGGCCTGCGGGATGCCGAGGATCAGCGCCACCGGCAATGCCGCCAGCGCGGCGACGCCGGCGCCGGCCAGGGTGACGGCGAGGCCGGCCAGCAGCGCCGCGCGCACCTGCGCCGGCAGCATGCCCGAGAACCGGGTGCCGATCAGGGTGCCCATGACCAGAAAGGCGGGGGTCATCAGCCAGGCCGGCAGGGTGCCCGGGGTCAGCCCGGTGACATGGCCCAGCGTCGAGGCCAGCATCGGCCCCAGCAGGATCGGCGCCGGCAGGTTCAGGCGGCGGAACACAAGGCCCAGCGCCACCCCGATCGCGGCGAGCGCGATCAGGTGGGCGGTGTCCATCGGCACCCCCGGCGGCAGCACGCTGGCGGCCATACGATAGCCCAGCGCCAGCGCCGCGAAGGGGACGATCAGGGTTAGCGCCAGCAGCCGGATCGACTGGACCACCGCGATGCGGGCCAGATCGCTGCCGCTGTCGGCGGCGGCGGCCAGCACGAAGCTGAGATGACCGGGGGCGGCGGCCAGCACCGCGCTGCGCCGGTCGAAGCCGAAGCCGTGTTGCAGGATCAGGCGGCCCAGCGCCATGGTCACCGGCATCGCCAGCGCCAGCACCGCGAAGGCCAGCGGCCATTGCAGGATGGCGCCGCCGGCCTGTTCGGTGAACCCCGCGCCCACCCCCATGCCGAGCACCGCGAAACTGACCTGCATCAGCGGCGCCGAGATGGCGCAGCGCATCCCGGCCAGCCCGGCCAGCGTCACCGTCAGCGCCGGACCCACCAGCAGCGCGGCGGGCACCGACAGCGCCCAGGCGATACCCGCGCCGAGCGCGCCCACGGCGATGGTGCGGGCATTGCGCCAGAGCGCGGCGAGGAGCGGGGCGGCTGTCATGGCAGATGCTTAGCACCGCTCCGGGGTGTCAACAATCGGCCAGTGGCGGGCCGGGGAGGGGGGCTGCTGGGGGGGCTTGCGGCGGCCTGCGAATTGGGCCATTGCGGAGGGATCGTTCCTGACAGTCGGACCCTCCCAAATGGACAATCTGCGCGGCGCCGTCCTGATGACGCTGGCCATGCTCGGCTTTGCCGGCGAGGACATGTTCATCAAGCTGATGGCCGGCGCGCTGCCGACCTGGCAGATCATTGCCGTTCTGGGCGCCGGCGGGGCGCTGGTGTTCGGCGCGCTGACGGTGCTGCGGGGCCAGCGGCTGATCACCCGGGCGTTTCTCAGCCGGGCGGTGCTGCTGCGCAATCTGGGCGAGCTGATCGGCACGGTGGGTTTCGTCACCGCGATCGCGCTGACGCCGATCTCCTCGGCCTCGTCGGTGTTGCAGGCGACGCCGCTGGCGGTGACGCTGGGGGCGGCGCTGTTTCTGGGCGAGCCGGTGGGCTGGCGGCGCTGGAGCGCGATCCTGGCGGGGTTCGCCGGCGTGCTGCTGGTGATCCGGCCGGGGCTGGAGGGGTTCGACCTGAATTCGGTGTTCGCGGTCCAGGGCGTGATCGGGCTGGCGATCCGCGATCTGGCCACGCGCCGGGTGGCGCCCGGCGTGTCGTCGTTCCAGCTGAGTTTCCTGGCCTTTCTGACGCTGATCCCGGCCGCCGGTGTGCTGTCGCTGGTCAGCCCGCGCGCGCCGGTGACGCCGGACGCCTATATCTGGGCGATGACGGCGGGTGCGGTCCTGCTCGGGGTGGTGTCCTATTACGCCATCGTGGCGGCGATGCGGGTGGGCGAGGTCTCTTTCGTCACCCCGTTCCGTTATTTCCGCCTGCTGTTCGCGCTGGGGGTCGGGTTTGCGGTGTTCGGCGAGCGGCCCGATACGCTGATGCTGGCGGGCGCGGCGGTGATCGTCGGCTCGGGCATCTACACGGTGCTGCGCGAGCGGGCGGTCTGGCGTGAGCGCAAACATCGCCCTGCGGCCTGAGCGCCCCTTTTCCTTGGGCCTTTGCGCCGGTATGAGGCGGGCAACCATCACATCGGGACATTGGACATGAGCACGATTATCGACATCCACGCGCGCGAGATTCTGGACAGCCGGGGCAACCCCACCGTCGAGGTGGACGTGGTTCTGGACGACGGCACGCTGGGCCGCGCGGCGGTGCCCTCGGGGGCCTCGACCGGCGCCTATGAGGCGGTGGAAAAGCGCGACGGCGACAAGAGCCGCTATATGGGCAAGGGCGTGCTGGAGGCCGTGGCGGCGGTGAACGGCGAGATCGCCGAGGAACTGGTGGGTTTTGACGCCACCGAGCAGGTCGGCATCGACCGCACCATGATCGAGCTGGACGGCACCGACAACAAGAGCCGGCTGGGCGCCAACGCGATCCTGGGCGTGTCGCTGGCGGTGGCCAAGGCGGCGGCGGATTACACCGATCAGCCGCTGTATCGCTATGTCGGCGGCACCTCGGCCCGTGTGCTGCCGGTGCCGATGATGAACATCATCAACGGTGGCGAACACGCCGACAACCCGATCGACATCCAGGAATTCATGATCATGCCTGTGGCGGCGGAGAATATCCGCGACGCCGTGCGCATGGGCTCGGAAGTCTTTCACACCCTGAAGAAAGAGCTGTCGGCGGCGGGCATGTCCACGGGCCTCGGCGACGAGGGCGGGTTCGCGCCGGAACTCGCCTCGACCCGCGACGCGCTGGATTTCGTGCTGAAGAGCATCGAAAAGGCCGGCTACAAGCCGGGCGAGGATATCTGTCTGGCGCTCGACTGCGCCGCGACCGAGTATTTCAAGGATGGCAAGTACGAGCTGAAAGGCGAAGGCAAATCGCTGTCGTCGGAAGAGAATGCCGATTATCTCGTCGCGCTTTGCGGCGACTATCCGATCATCTCGATCGAGGACGGCATGAGCGAGGACGACTGGGACGGCTGGAAGATCCTGACCGACAAGCTGGGCGGCACCGTGCAGCTGGTGGGCGACGATCTGTTCGTGACCAACCCGGCGCGTCTGGCCGAAGGGATCAAGCGCGGCGTGGCCAACTCCATGCTGGTGAAGGTGAACCAGATCGGAACCCTGACCGAGACCCTGCAGGCGGTCGATATGGCCCATCGCGCGCGGTACACCAACGTGATGTCGCACCGCTCGGGCGAGACCGAGGACGCCACCATCGCCGATCTGGCGGTCGCCACCAACTGCGGTCAGATCAAGACCGGCTCGCTGGCGCGGTCCGACCGGCTGGCGAAATACAACCAGCTGATCCGCATCGAGGAGATGCTGGGCGATGTGGCCGAATATGCCGGCCGTTCGATCCTGAAAGGCTGACGGTTTCCCCTGATTGAGGGGATTGACCCCCGCTGCCGCAAGGTGGCGGGGGTTTTGTTTTTCGAGTGTCAGGCCCTATTGAAATTGGTGCGTGACGATGTCGAACCCCTCGTCTTCGGACGGGGGCACAAAGTGCCTGGACAGCTGGTCGAACTCTTCGTCTGTGACGGAAAACGGGTGATCGCCCCGGGCATTGCGCGCCCGCAAGCGCGCCTTGCAGACGTCTTCGGGAACATTGAGGTAATGCAACAGGTGGGCGGCATTCGAGGCCTCGACAATGCCGCGCATCCATTGGCGGGTTTCCACCGTGTTTGCCGGGAAATCCAGAACGACGGAAACCCCGGCCCCGAGCAGGGCGACAACATGCGGTTTGACAACGCCGCGCAGATTGGCCGCGCAGCGCACGTAGTCCGCGATTGAGGTCATTTGATCGCCGTAGAGCGCGGCCAGCCATTCGTCTTCGGCGATGACGACGGATCGCGCATTTTGCGCCAGCCTGGCGGTCAGGGTCGATTTGCCCGAAGCGGCCTTGCCGCAAACGAGGTGCAGGGTTGGGTTGGTCTGAGACATGAGAAAACCTTGAAACAGGCGTGGTGCATTTCGGAAGTTCGGCGGCAGGTTCCCCGGCCCGGTGGATCAGGCCGGGACGATAATTCGATGCGCGCGCGCGCGATGCTGTTTCAGGGCCTGGGTCATCATCACCGCTGAATGTCACAGGCCAGTCTGAAAATCCATGGCTGCTCTGGGCGTATTTTCGGTTTCGGGGAGGGGTCGGCCCCTTTCCGACGGCCATGTCCGGCGATAGGCTCGGGCCCGAAAAGAGGCCCGCCGATGTCCCAGCTTACCATCCGTTCCCCTGAAACCGACTCCGATCATGCCGCCGTGCGCGGGCTTTGCCGCGATTACCGGGCGCTGCTGGATGCGCGCTGGCCGGATTTTCCGCAGTTCCTGCAACGCTATTACAGCGAGCAGAAATTCGAGGATCTGCTGGCGCGGCTGCCGGAGCTGCATAAGGCACCGGAGGGGGCGATCTTTGTCGCCGATCTGGGTGGCGCGGTGGTCGGCTGCGGCATGACCCACAAGATCGCGGATGGGGTGTGCGAGATCAAACGCGTCTTCGTCTCCGATGCCGCGCGCGGTCATGGGGCCGGGCGGAAGCTCTGCGAGGCGGCGATGGAGCGGGCGCGGGCGGATGGCTACGGGCGCATGGTGCTGGACACAACCACGCGGCTGACCGAGGCGATCGCGCTTTACGAAAAGCTGGGGTTCGCGCCGATTGCGCCGTTCTACGACCCGCCGGAGGATTTCGCCGAGAACCTGCTGTTCTTCGGGCGCGATCTCTAGGCGGGGATCAGAGGATCCTGGTCATCAGCATGTAGCGCTCGCGCGGCTCGAACCGGGCGCGGGCATAGAGGCGTTGGGCCGCCTCGTTGGTGCGGTCGACCTCCAGATGCAGCGCCCGGACCCCGGCCTCGCCCAGGGCGCGGGGCAGGGTGGCGAGCACCTCGCTGGCGATGCCGCGGCCGCGCACGGCGGGGCGGATGAAAAGCTCGTCCACGAAGGCCTCCATGCCGCCCAGCTCCAGCGACCAGCCGAAGGTGACGACGATATAGCCCAGAGGCGCGCGCGCCGGTCCGATCAGATAGACCACGCCGAGCGGGTTGCCCTCCAGCAGGGGGGCGAGGGCGGCTGTCAGTTTCTCCGCGCTCTGCTCGATGCCTTCGCCGGCCTGGAAGGCGGCGACGAGGGGGAGGAGGCGGTCGAGGTCCTCGGGCCTGGCCAGATGCAGCGCGGTCATAGCCGGGCCAGCCTTTCGGTCAGCAGGGCGAAGAAGCCGTCGGCGTCGATCCCGCCCATGAACATGGCGTTGGGGGCACGTTCGGTGACCCGCCACCAGTCGGCCACGGTCATGCCGAGGGTGAGGTCTGAGCGCGTCTCGATCTCCACGTTGATGTGGCGGCCTTTGAACAGGTCGGGGCGGATCAGCCAGGCGATGACGCAGGGGTCGTGCAGGGGGGCGCCGGCACTGCCGTATTTCTCCTTGTCGAAACGTTCGAAGAAATCGGTCATCTCGGCCACCGCATGGCCCACCGCCGTGTCGAGGGCGCGGAAGGCGTCGTTGCGGGGCCGGGTGACCAGCGCCTTGTGGGTGACGTCGAGCGGCATCACGGTGAGCGGCGCGCCGGAGCGGAACACGATATCGGCGGCCTCGGGATCGACGTAGATGTTGAACTCGGCCGCCGGGGTGATGTTGCCCACCTCGAAATAGGCGCCGCCCATCAGGACGATGTCCTTGACGCGCGGGATGATGTCGGGGGCGTCGCGGAAGGCGGTGGCGATATTGGTCAGCGGGCCCAGCGGGCAGAGGGTGACGGTGCCGGGCGCATGGGCGCGCAGGGTGTCGATGATAAAGTCGACCGCGTGGCCGGGGGCCAGATCGGTCACCGGGTCGGGCAGGGTGGGGCCGTCGAGCCCGGTCTTGCCGTGCACATGTTCGGCGGTGACCAGCGGGCGGGCCAGCGGCGTGTCGCAGCCGGCGTGGACGGGAACCTCCGGCCGGCCGGCCAGTTCGCAGATGATGCGGGCGTTTTTCGAGGTCAGCGGCAGCGGCACGTTGCCGGCCACGGCGGTGATGCCCAGCACCTCGATCTCATCGGGGCTGGCCAGCGCCAGCAGGATGGCGACGGCGTCGTCCTGGCCCGGGTCGGTGTCGATGATGATCTTGCGCGCGGTCATGTCAGCCTCTTGTTTGCGGCGCGACAGTTGCAGGGCGGCGTGGCGATGTCCAGCGGGGGCGGGTGGAGTGGGCCGAAACGCGCTTTGGTGGACGTGTGGATGGGGGAAAGGAAATGTCCGGTCGCCAGGAAGTCGAGAGGGGGGCTAAGCGGGCTTTGCTGTCGTTCGCGCCATCACACGGAATGACAGAAGCCAGCCCGAAGCGAACCTGCCGCGCCTGGCCGAGGCACGCCCGAGCTCAGCCCAGAGCGGACATGACAGCCGCCACCAGCCCGCCGATGACGCCTATGCAGGTTGGGCGGGCAGCTGCCATTCGCCGCATTGCGGGCGAATGGCAGCTCCTGACTTCAGCTCGCGTCTTTGAACTCCGCGTATTCGCCGCGGACCTGAACCGTCACGGTTACGTCGGAGCTGTCGCGGTTGCGCCAGAACCAGCCGTGCTCGCCGTCGAAGTCGGCGACGATCTCGCCTGCGCCTCCGGTCGAGCCGCGGCCCTTCTCGTAGGTGACGGAGTCACCGCCGCCGTGACCATGCAGGTCGAAGTTCACTCGCCCGCCTTCGACGGTCATCAGGTATTCGGCGGTCTGGCCCTCCTCCATCACCAGCTTCCATTCGGCGGAGTCACCAGGTGCCAGCGTGAAGGTGATCTCATCCCGCCAGGCTTCGCTCCCTTCAGTCGGCGTGGCCTCCTGCGCGTGGGCGGCACCGACGAACAGGCCGAAGATGTCGTTCAGAAGGCTGGACTGATCGCCCTCGGCCTCCATCATTTGCCGATCCATCTCGGCCTCTTCGGCGAGCTGGGTCTTGATCTCGCCCATCTCGGTCAGGCCCAGCACGCCACCGATACGAGTCGGGTCGATGCCGTATTCGGCGGGCAGGACCACGGTGACGAGGATCGCCACGGCCGAGACGCCGGCGATGACGGTGGATTTCAGAAGCTGCGCCGAGCTCGGCAGTTCTTCGAGCGAGGGGCGGTTGGAATTGAACATGTCGTGTCTCCTTGTCTGAGTTTCAGGCGACGAAAAATCCGGTGATCTGGTAGCCCATGAGGATGAACCCCAGGGTCATCATCACCACGTTGGCGGTGTAGGCTTGGCGCAGAAACGCGGGGCTACGGCGCCAGTAGCCCATGACGATGAGGATCACGGCGAGGGCCATGATCTGGCCGATCTCGACGCCGACATTGAAGGCCAGCAGGTTGGGCAGGAGCCCGTCCGAGGCGATGTCGTAGTCGAGGATCTTGGTGGCGAGACCCGTGCCGTGGAAGAAGCCGAAGATCAGCGTCGCGGCCTTGGTGTTGGGCTGGAACCCGAACCAGCGCTGGTAGGCGCCGAGATTGTCGAGCGCCTTGTAGACGACCGACAGGCCGATGATGGCGTCGATGATGTAAGCGTTGATGCCCCAACCGAACCAGACACCGAGCAGCATCGTGGTCGAGTGGCCGAGAGCGAAGAGGCTTACGTAGATGCCGACGTCCTTCATCTTGTAGAGGAAGAAGACGACGCCGAGCAGGAACAGGATGTGGTCGTATCCCGTGACCATGTGCTTGGCACCGAGATACATGAAGGGGATGATATTCATCCCCCAGATTTCCTGGATATAGCCGGCGTCACCCTCGGTGACGTTATGCGCGGCCGCAGCCGTCGCATAGAGCATCATGGCTGCGAGAGCCGTCAGGATGGCGGCGGCGCGAGAGCTGCGCCATGGCCGGCCATCCGCGAAAGCGGAATGCATGTGGTTCTCCTTGAATTGTCCGTTGTTGCGCTGTGATCTGCCCGCGAGGGGCAAGGCTCACGCGCGTGGCGGACGCTCCAGGCGGAACACGGGTGGGGCCCAGTGAGCCAGGGCATAGCCATGCCAGAGGGCGCTCGTCTCGACAGGCACCGTGTTCCGCCTGGCCAACATCAGCACGGCATGACTGTGATCGTGATCGGCGACTTCGTGGCTGTGCCCGTGCATCGCCCAGATCAGGTCTTCCTCCAGTCCATGGGAGTGGCCATGTTCGGCGATCATCTCGGCATGGTCCTGCAAGGTCTCGATGATCTTCGGCACGTGCGACTCGTTCGGTGACACGGTCCAGAGGGCAAGCGCCATGCAGACCAGCACGGCGAAGAGCCGCGCGCCGATACGCATCGAAATCCGCTTTCCCGTTATCTGTGGCACTGCTCTTGTCCCTCGCGATGCGTCTTGCTTGGCATCTTGCGGTATCCCCTCCGGGAGGATACCCCTTGTCTATGACAGAACCGCATGTCCACGCAAGTCACCCCAGGGTCGCATCCCGGCTGAAACGTGCCGAGGGGCACCTGCGCTCGGTCATTGCCATGATCGAGGAAGGAAGGCCCTGCCTCGACGTGGCCCAGCAATTACAGGCTGTGGAACGGGCCGTCCGCAATGCCAAGCAGGCCCTCATCCACGATCACATGGATCATTGTCTCGACGGTGACGATGCCGGCGACCGGGACGAGTTGAAGGCCATCTCCCGCTATCTCTGAGGGGCACATGCTCGAAATTCTCGCTGACCGCACTTACCGACATCTGTTCCTTGCCCAGGTTGTCGCGCTTTTGGGAACGGGCCTCGCCACGGTTGCGCTCGGGCTCCTTGCCTACGACCTCGCCGGGGACGGAGCGGCGATGGTTCTCGGCACGGTCTTCACGATCAAGATGGTCGCCTATGTCGGGATCGCGCCTGTCGCCGGCGCCTTCGCCGACCGGGTGAAGCGCCGCGTCCTGCTGGTGACGCTGGACGTGATCCGGGCCGGCGCGGCCCTGTGCCTGCCCTTCGTGACAGAGGTCTGGCAGGTCTACGTGCTTATCTTCCTGCTGCAATCGGCCTCGGCCGCCTTTACGCCGACCTTTCAAGCGACGATCCCGGATGTCCTGCCTGAGGAGGCTCGCTACACCCGTGCGCTGTCGCTCTCGCGACTGGCCTATGACCTGGAGAACATCGTCAGCCCGACGCTCGCGGCGCTGCTGCTGGCGGTCATGAGCTACAACACCTTGTTCCTGGGCACCGTGGCGGGTTTCGTCGCCTCGGCGCTTCTGGTGGTATCGGCCCTCCTGCCCAGCCCCAAGCCGTCAGAGCCGCGCGGCATCTACGACCGGACAACGCGCGGCATCCGCATCTACCTCGCCACGCCGCGCCTGCGCGGGCTGCTGGCGCTGAACCTCGCGGCCTCGTCGGCGGGAGCGATGGTTCTGGTCAACACGGTCGTGCTGGTCCGAGGGTCTCTCGGGCTTCCAGATAGCGCTCTCGCCTGGACGATGTTCGCTTTCGGGGCCGGGTCCATGCTGGCGGCACTGATCCTGCCGCGCATTCTCGACCGGATCTCCGACCGGCCGGTGATGCTGGCCGGTGCCGTGCTGATGGTGGCTACGCTGTTGGGGCTTGCCGCGAGTGTCTCCCTGTCCGGACTGGTCTGGCCCCTGCTTCTGGGAGCGTGGCTTCTGGTGGGCCTGGGATATTCGGCGGTGCTCACGCCCTCGGGGCGGCTGCTGCGGCGGTCGTCGCAGCCGGAGGACCGCCCGGCGGTCTTTGCCGCGCAATTTGCCCTGTCCCATGCCTGCTGGCTGGTTACCTACCCGCTGTCGGGCTGGCTCCTGACGCAATTCGGGGCGGTTGCGGCCCTGGTCGTCCTTGCCGGGCTCGCAGCCCTCGGCGCGGCGGTCGCGCTACGGATCTGGCCAAAGGACGACCCTGAGGTGATGGAGCACACGCACGAGAACCTGCCGCTGGACCACCCGCACCTGAAGGGCCAGCGTCGGCATGAGCACCCTTTCGTCGTAGACGACCTGCACCCCCGCTGGGCGTCGCAGCTCTGACTCCGGCAGCCGGTCTACACCGTATCTGCGGCGACGTGCCGGGCGAAGCGCAGGCCCGACAGACGACCCACGGCGAACAGAATCAGTATTGCCAGCGTCGCCAGCAGGGCGACATCCTGTGGCACGCCGAGAAAGATCGCGGCGCTGCCCCCGACCGCGGCCCACAAGCCCGGCACGATCAGCAGCCAGCGTGCAACGTGCCAGGTTCCGGTCAGCAAGACACCGACAGTGAAGATCGTCGTCGGGCACGGTGCGACACCGAAGACAGGCATGTTTGGCCAGCTGTGCCCGGCGAGCCAGCCCCAGAGCGGGTAGAGCACCGTCGCGAACAGGATCAACAGCAGTCCGACGCCCGAGCGGGCGTCCGCCTCCGCCGCGTAGCGGAACGTCGGGCTCCGCACCGGCAGCACGATCAGCAGGGTTGCCTGAACCACGAATACAGCGGCGAAGACGGTGGCGGCGGGGTTGATCTCGCGGAAGAAAATCCAGTGATAGCCCACCCCGTTCACCGCCCACATCGCGGCCAGTGTGCCGGAGACGATCAGTGTTGCCCACCGGCCCGCCCGGAACATCAGGGCCACGCACAGGGCGGCAAGGAGGTAGAACAGCAGGGCCAGCGGCCAGACGGCGGCGTTGTATTGGCCGAAGAGGGCGAAGAAGGCGTCCTGGGTGAATGGCAGGTCCATGGCGAGACATCCTTTCCGGGATCGGGTCAGACGACGAGATGAAATGCACGATTCGTGCGCGATCCGCGTTGACCCTCATCAAGGCCGGGCGGGGTGTCCGCGAAGCGGACATAGTTTCGAACCAGGCCGGATGTCGGCTCTGGGCCGGACGTGGCCTGCCAGCCTGCTGGGCGATCCTGACTTTGCGAAGCCCCCTCCCTGCGCATTGCTGCCTTTGGTGCAAGACGCAGCATCCGCTAAGTGGACTCGAAACTGACCTTGCTCGCGACGTCACCCAGGGTGTGAAACAGGGTTCCCGCCGCCTCTCACCCCTTGTCCTTCTCCCGCGCCTTTACCGCGTTCCACAGCGCGTCCATCTCTTCCAGATCACTCTGCTCGGGGCGTTTCCCGGCCTCGGCCAGCGCCGCCTCGACGGCCGAAAACCGGCGGGTGAATTTGGCGCTGGCCTTGCGCAGGGCGGTTTCCGGCTCGACGCCCAGGTGGCGGCCGAGGTTGGCGAGCACGAAGAGCAGGTCGCCGTATTCCTCTTCGATCCAGTCGGGATCGGCGGTGCCTTTGGCCTCGACCAGTTCATTGGCCTCTTCGGCGATCTTTGCGACCACATCGCCGGTATCGGGCCAGTCGAAGCCGACGCGGGCGGCGCGCTGTTGCAGCTTGTAGGCGCGCAGGAGCGCGGGGAGGTTGGGCGCGACCCCTTCGAGCGCGCCGGCTTGCGCCTTTTGCGCACGTTCGGCGGCCTTGATCGCCTCCCAGTCGCGGGTCTGCTGCTGGGCGCTCTTGTCGCGGTCCTCGTCGCCGAAGACATGCGGATGACGCGTCACCATCTTGTCGCACATGGTGCGCACCACGTCCTGAAAGGTGAAATGCCCCGCCTCCTGCGCCATCTGGGCGTGGAACACCGACTGGAACAGCAGATCGCCCAGCTCGCCCTTCAGCTCGCCCCAGGCGCGGCGCTCGATGGCGTCGGCGACCTCATAGGCCTCTTCGATGGTATAGGGGGCGATGGTGTCGAAATCCTGCTCGATGTCCCAGGGGCAGCCGGTGTCGGGGTCGCGCAACCGGCGCATGATTTCGAGCAGCCGTTCTATTCCCGCCTGCGCGTCGTGGATCAGGTCGTGTTCGGGCATTGCGGAGCCTCCTCATCCGGTGTCAGATGCATCCATTCCGCAAGCGGCCCAAGGAGTCCACCCCATGCCTGTCGTCAACCGCATCGCCGATTACGCCGAAGAGATGACCGGTTGGCGGCGCCATCTGCACCAGATCCCCGAGCTGGGTTTCGACTGCCCGCAGACGGCGGCATTCATCGCCGCGCGGCTGAAGGAGTTCGCTGTCGACGAGATTCACGAGGGCATCGCGCAGACCGGTATCGTGGCGATCATCGAGGGGCGGGGCGCCGGGCCGACCATCGGGTTGCGGGCGGATTTCGACGCGCTGCCGATCCCGGAGGCGACCGGGGTCGACTATGCCTCGCGGCATCCGGGCAAGATGCATGCCTGCGGTCATGACGGCCATACCACGATGCTGTTGGGGGCGGCGAAATACCTGGCCGAGACGCGGAATTTCGCGGGGCGCGTCGCGCTGATCTTTCAGCCGGCGGAAGAGGACGGCGGCGGCGCCGGGGTGATGGTCGAAGAGGGCGTTCTGGACCGGTTCGGCATCGGCGAGGTTTATGCGCTGCACAATGCGCCGGGGGTCGAGACCGGCGGGTTCTATACCACGCCCGGACCGCTGATGGCGGCGGTGGACCAGTTCCACGTGCATATCAAGGGGGTCGGCGGTCATGGCGCGATGCCGCATGAGACCCGCGATCCGGTGGTCGCGGCGGTGGCCATCGCGCAGGCGTTCCAGACCATCGTCAGCCGCAATCATTATGCGCTGGACGATCTGGTGATCTCGGTCACCCAGATCCACACCGGCACCACCGATAACGTGATTCCCGAGACCGCCTATCTGAACGGGACGGTGCGGACATTTGATCCCCGGGTGCAGCAGATGGTGATCGAGCGGATGGGCGCCATCGTCGCCGGGCATGGCGCCAGCTTTGGGGTCGAGGCGGAGCTGGATTACGAGACCGGCTATCCGCCGACGGTGAACGACGCCGAGAAGACCCGCTTTGCCGTCGCTGTCGCCGAAGAGGTGGCCGGGCCCGGCAAGGTGCAGGGCGAGGTCGGCCGCGAGATGGGGGCGGAGGATTTCTCGTTCATGTTGCAGAAGCGGCCCGGGGCCTATCTGTTCATCGGTCAGGGCGAGGGTGCCGGGCTGCATCAGCCCGACTATGATTTCAACGACGAGATCGCGCCGGTGGGCGCCTCGTTCTTTGCCCGGCTGGTGGAACGCGCCCAGCCGCTGGCGGCGCAATAAGATCAGGGGGAGAGATCGCAATGGCGATGAGCGATGTGGAAAACCAGATTGACGCCGGGTTCACCCGCGAGGATTTGCGCGGCACCAATCTGGAGGCCGCCTATGGCGGCGCGGTGTCCTTTCTCAAGCGGCGCTATACCAAGGATTTGACCGGGGCGCAGATCGCGGTCACCGGCGTGCCCTTCGATCTGGCGGTGTCGAACCGGCCGGGCACAAGGCTGGGTCCGCGTGCCATCCGCGAGGCGTCGAGCTATCAGCCCTATGACGAGCCCTATGGCTGGCCGTTCCGCGCGCTGAGCGAGCTGGCGATCGTGGATTACGGCGATGTCGCCTATGATTACGCCAATATCCCTGCGTTTCCGGCGGCGCTGACGGCGCATATCCGCAAAATCCTGGCGGCCGGGGTGGCGCCGGTGACGCTGGGCGGCGATCACTATATCACCTATCCGGTGCTGAAAGCCTTTGCCGAGAAATACGGGCCGATGTCGCTGCTCCAGTTCGACGCGCACACCGACACCTGGGCCGATGACGACCCGGACCGCATCGACCATGGCACCATGTTCTACAAGGCGGTGAAAGAGGGGCTGGTGGACCCGGCGCGCTCGGTCCAGGTGGGAATCCGCACCAGCAACGCCGACACGCTGGGGGTGAACATCATCGACGCGCGCGAGGTGCATGAAACCGGGCCGCAGGCGGTGGCGCAGAAGATCCGCGGCATTCTGGGGGATCATCCCACTTACCTCACCTTCGATATAGACGGGCTCGATCCGGCCTTTGCGCCGGGCACCGGCACCCCGGTCTGGGGCGGGATGAGTTCGGCGCAGGCTGCGATCATCCTGCGCGATCTGGGCGGCATCAACATCAAGGGGGGCGATGTGGTCGAGGTCTCGCCGCCGTTCGATCCCGCCGGGATCACCGCGGTGGCCGGCGCCCATGTGGCGGTGTCGATCATCTGCCTGCTGGGATGGACCATGGTGATGTGAGCGGCGTTTCGGGGAGATGGGTCGGATGAGCGGTGTTCTTTGGGTCTTGCTGGCGCTGGTCGTGGGGGGGATGCTTTACATCCGTCTCGCCCCCAGCGATCCGGCGCGCTGGCACAGGGCGCCGGAGGCGAGCGTCGACAAGACCTTCCAATCCGGGGTCACGCGGCGGGTGGCGGCGGGCCCGGACGGGCTGGCGCGGCTTGACGCGATCATCCGGGCGACGCCGCGCACGCGGATGCTGGCCGGAACGCTGGGCGCGGGCATGGTCACCTATGTCACCCGCAGCCGGGTGATGGGGTTTCCCGATTACACCACCGTTCAGCAGGTGGGCGATGCGCTGGAGATTTATGCCCGGTCGCGCTTCGGGCGTTCAGATCTTGGGGTGAACGGGGCCCGCGTCGAGGGCTGGCTCGCCGCGCTCGAGGCGGGATGACAGGCACCCCTCCTGCACCTCGCGCCACATCGGCACATTGAGCGACATCTGGCATTGCGCCATGAACATCCGCCCGTCCACCCGCAGGCAGATGGTTTCGCCCAGCTCGACCCGACCGCCGGTGCTGTCGGTGCAATAGCAGTCCCGCACGGTGCCGTCCGGGGCGATCACATCGGCCTGGGCCGGAACGGCGGCGAGGGCGAAAAGCAGGGCGAAACGGGTCATCGGGCAGGCTCCGGCCAGTCTGTTGCGATCAGCCTAGCACGGCATTCCCCTTGACCAAAGCCCCGGGATGGAGGACACCGCGCGGATGGTTCCAGAAGAACGCCTTGAACAGATCATCCAAAGGTTTGAGTACCTTGAAGCGGCGATGGCCGGCGCCCCCGGCGGCGAGATCGCGGCGCTGGCAAAAGAGTATTCCGAGCTGAAGCCGGTGGTCGAAACCATCACCGGGTGGCGGGCGCTGCGCGATGAGCTGGCCGAGGCCGAGGCGATGCTGTCGGACCCCGACATGCGCGAGCTGGCCGAGGAGGAGATCCCGGCGCTGAAGGCGCGGCTGCCGGAGGCGGAACATGCGCTGCGGCTGTCGCTGCTGCCGAAGGACGAGGCCGACACCCGCTCGGCCATCCTCGAGATCCGGCCCGGAACCGGCGGCGACGAGGCGGCGCTGTTCGCCGGCGATCTGCTGCGGATGTATCAACGCTATGCCGAGGCGCGCGGCTGGCGCTGGGAGGTGATCGAGCTGCAGGAGACCGAACTGGGCGGCATCAAGGAGGCGGTGATCCGGATCGGCGGCGACAATGTGTTCGCCCGGCTGAAATACGAATCCGGCGTGCATCGGGTGCAGCGGGTGCCCAGCACCGAGAGCGGCGGGCGCATCCATACCTCGGCGGCGACGGTGGCGGTGCTGCCGGAGGCGCAGGACGTGGACGTCAAGATCGACGCCAACGATATTCGCATCGACACCATGCGCAGCTCGGGCGCCGGCGGGCAGCATGTGAACACCACCGATTCGGCGGTGCGGATCACGCATATTCCCAGCGGCATCGTGGTGACCTCTTCGGAGAAATCGCAGCACCGCAACCGCGAGATCGCGATGGATGTGCTGCGCACCCGGCTTTACGACAGAGAACGGCAGAAGGTTCATGACGAACGTTCCGAGGCGCGCAAGAACCAGGTCGGTTCGGGCGACCGCAGCGAGCGCATCCGCACCTACAACTTTCCGCAGGGGCGGATGACCGACCACCGCATCAACCTGACGCTCTACAAGCTGGATCAGGTGATGCAGGGCGATCTGGACGAGGCGATCGACGCGCTGACCGCCGACGATCAGGCCCGTATGCTGGCCGAGATGGGACAATGAGCGGCGGTCAGACCGCAGCGCAGGCGATGGCGGCGGCAGCCGCCCGGCTGCGCGCGGCGGGGGTGGACGATCCGGCGCGCGATGCCCGGGTGCTGCTGGCCCATGCGGCGCGGATCGAGGCGGCCCGTGTGACGTTGATCGCGCCCGAGGAACTGGCCCATGACATCGCCGAGCGGTACGAGCAGCTTATCGCGCTGCGCGCGATCCGGGTGCCGGTGTCGCATCTGGTCGGAGAGCGGGAGTTCTATGGCCGGCGATTCAAGGTCTCGGGCGATGTTCTGGATCCGCGACCCGAAACCGAGACGCTGATCGAGGCGGCGCTGGCCGAGCCGTTTTCCCGGGTTCTGGACCTTGGCGTCGGCTCGGGCTGCATCCTGGTGACACTGCTGGCCGAACGGGGCGAGGCCACCGGCCTTGGCGTCGATCTGAGCGAGGCGGCCTGTCTGCAGGCCAGCGCCAATGCGGTGCTGCACCGGGTGCAGGAGCGCGCCGAGATCCTGCAGTCGGACTGGTTTTCCAATGTGCAGGGGCGGTTCGACCTGATCGTGTCCAACCCGCCCTATATCGCGGCGGGCGAAATGGAGGGCCTGTCCGACGAGGTGCGCCGGCACGAGCCGCAGATGGCGCTGACCGATGGCGGCGACGGGCTGGGCGCCTATCGGGCGATCGCGGCGCATGTGGCCGGGCATCTGGAGCCCGGCGGCCGGCTGCTGGTGGAGATCGGGCCGACCCAGGCGGCGGCGGTCGGCGCGATCCTGGCGCAGGCGGGGCTTTCGGATGTCACGGTGGTGCAGGATCTGGACGGGCGCGACCGCGTGGTCTGCGCCTGGTTGCGTTAACGGCGGCAAATGGGCAACGGCGGCGGCGCAAAAAGACCCGCCAGCGCGGTAAATCCGGTTTTTTTGACGCTAGCCCCTTGTCTGGACCGGCAGGACATGTTTACTCAGACCCGTTGCCCCGGCGAGGCTTACACAGCTTCCGTGCAACACCAAGCCCGAAAAGTCGCAGTTCTGGTCACTGACTTCAGCGCATGAGGCGCACCCGGATCATACGACAATGAAGACAAGGCTGACGTAAGGCAAAATGAGATCGTCCAAACCCCGTACGCGGTCGAAGTCGAACCGCAACCGCTCGTCTGGTGGAAACGTCCTGAACCGTGTGTTTGACAGCTCCGGCCCGGAAGGGAAGGTGCGCGGCACGCCGCAGCAGATCATCGACAAGTACAACCAGCTCGCCCGTGACGCGCAACTGGCTAATGACCGCGTTGCGACGGAGAATTTCCAGCAACACGCCGAGCATTACCTGCGCCTGTTGAGCGAGGCCCAGCGCGAGCAGGACAGCCGCCGCGAGGAGCAGGAGCGGCAGAACCGCGAACGCCAGGCCGAGCGTGACCGCGACCGTGACCGCGAGCGCCCGCAACGGCAGGAGCGGCAGGAGCGCGAGGTTTCGCCCCGCGCCGACGACCCGTCCGAGGCACCGCAGCCCGATGTTCTGGACCTGGGCGAGACCGTAGCCGACAGCGGCCTGGTCGAAACCCCGGAGAGCAAGCCGAAGAAGGCCCCCGCGCGCAAACCGCGCGCGCGCAAGGCCCCGGCCAAGCCCAAGGACAGCGCGGAACAGAATGCCGGCGCACCCGGCGCACCGTCCGAGCCGCAGTCGAAAGCGCAATCTGGCGAGCGGGCCGGCGATGCGCGGGACGATTCCGGCGAGGCCAGCACCGCCGCCGAGTGACGCGGCGGTCGGGGCCGGGCGCGCCTGCCGCGCCGGCCCCTTGCCGCGCTACATGCCGAATTCGAAAGTGATGTCGTCGCGGGTCAGCGTCTGATCCTCGAGGACGATCGTGCCGTCGCCATAATCGATCACCGTGTCGCTGCCGGAAACCGTCACCGAGAGATCCGCCGCGCTGCCGCCGACGATCCTGATCGTGTCCTTGTCGGCCTCGAAATCGACGATCCGGTCGGTTCCGTCGCTGCGGTCGTCGGGAAAGCTGCGGAAAACGAAGGTGTCCTTGCCGCGGCCGCCGATCAGAAGGTCGTCGCCGAAGCCGCCGGTCAGCGTGTCGTTGCCGCCGTAGCCGTCCAGCGTGTCGTCACCGTCGCCACCGTCCAGCCGGTCGCGTCCGCGCCCCCCTTCGATCCTGTCGCGCCCTCTGCCGCCGTCGATGCGGTCGTGTCCGCCGCCGCCGTCGAGGCGGTCGCGCCCGGCACCGCCGAAGATCTTGTCGTTGCCGGCGCCGCCGGAGATCTTGTCATTGCCGTCGCCCGCCTTGATCACGTTGCTTTTTCGGTTGCCCTTGACGACGTCGTCGAAGGACGAGCCGATGGCGTTCTCGATGCTTTTCAGCGCGGCGTCGACGGCATCGTCGCCGGGCGGCCGCCTGCCGCGCAGGTCGATGAACACCGAGTGATCGAGGAACTCGGCGCTCGCCGTGTCCTTGCCGGGGCCGCCGTCGATGGTGTCCTTGCCGGGGGTCAGGAAGACCTTGTCGCGGCCGCCTGCGAGGATGAAGGTGTCGTCGCCACCGAAGCCGAGCGCCACGTTGGGTCCGTCGCCACCTGTGTAGGAGAGGTCGGGAAAGGGCGAGTCGTCGGGCATCAGCACGCGGTTGAAATCGTCCAGATCTTCGATCGAGAACGGCGGCGGCACCGCGCGCGCGGTGTCCACGAGCGTATCGAGCGGGGTCGCTGTGGGCAGGGTGATGTCGACGATCTCGTCCGGAAAGTCCGGCCGGGTGATGACGACCCGGTCGGTGGTGCCGAAGAAGCCGCCTGGACCGGCGCCCAACCCGCTGCCATCCAGGGTGAATATGAGGTCCGACCCCGGGTCGGAGAAGCTCAGGCCGTCGGGGCCGTCAGAGACGATCAGATCCACCGTCACGCGGTTGAGCGCCGAGGCGAATACCCATTGAAAGGGATCCCTTCCGAGGTACAAGTTGTCGAATACGATCATTTTTGCCTCCTGGGAAAAGAGGCCGGGCACCAGCCCCAAGTGGGGCCATGGTACATCGGGGACGCATATTCCGGCAAGCGCGCCGCCCAAAGCGGGTCGTCCGGCGACGTCGGTCAGGGGCGGGCGAGCGCCCGCGCAAGGGCGCAGAATTGCTCCAGCCCGACCTGTTCGGCGCGCTCTGTGGGGGCGATTCCGGCGGCAAGCAGCCGGTCCTCGATGTCCGGGGCGAGTCCCTTGAGCGCAGCGCGCAGCATCTTGCGGCGCTGGTTGAAGGCGGCGGCGACCACCCGCGACAGCACGGCCGGATCGGCCGGATAGCGCGGACCCGGCAGCGCCTCCAGATGCACCACCGCGCTGGAGACCTTGGGCGGCGGGGTGAAGGC
This sequence comes from Antarcticimicrobium luteum, assembly GCF_004358185.1. Taxonomy (GTDB): domain Bacteria; phylum Pseudomonadota; class Alphaproteobacteria; order Rhodobacterales; family Rhodobacteraceae; genus Antarcticimicrobium; species Antarcticimicrobium luteum. The sequence goes on along the minus strand of NZ_SMUV01000065.1, from coordinate 128,919 downwards.
CTCGGGCGGCAGGCTCATCACGATGCGGGCGCTGCTGCGCCACTGCGCCAGGATCGCGAGGCGGCCATAGGCCTTGGAGCCGGGCGCGGCCACGATCCGTTCGGCGACCTCGCGCTGGAACATCAGCGTCAGGCTTTGCCAGAATGGCGGCCAGTCCTCGGGCGTGAGCCAGCGCACCAGAAGCTCGGTGCCGATGTTGTAGGGCAGGTTGGCCGCCACCCGAATGGGCGGCGTCAGATGGGCCAGCGGGTCGACCTCCAGCGCGTCGCCGTTGATGATCTCAAGCCGGCCGGGATAGGCCGCCGCGATCTCCTCCAGCGCGGGGATGCAGCGGGCGTCCTTTTCGATCGCCAGCACCCGGCGCGCGCCCTCGGCCAGCAACCCCCGGGTCAGCCCGCCGGGGCCGGGGCCGATCTCCAGCACGTCGCATTGGGACAGATCGCCCGCCTGCCGCGCGATCTTGGCGGTGAGGTTCAGATCCAGCAGGAAATTCTGACCCAGCGATTTGCGCGCGGACAGGCCGTGGTCGGCGATCACCGCGCGCAGCGGCGGCAGGGTGTCGATGCCACTCATGGCGCGGCGGCCATCGTCTGGGCCAGTTTCAGCGCCTCGATCAGGCTGGTGGGATTGGCGATGCCTTGCCCCGCGATGTCGAAGGCGGTGCCGTGATCGGGCGAGGTGCGGATGAAGGGCAGGCCGAGGGTGACATTGACGCCGCGGTCGAAATCCAGCGTCTTGATCGGGATCAGCGCCTGGTCGTGATACATGCAGATCGCCGCGTCATAGCGGGTGCGGGCGGCGGCGTGGAACAGGGTGTCGGCCGGGTGCGGGCCGGTCAGGGTAAACCCCTCTTGCGGGATCTGCCCCAGCAGAGGGGCGATCCAGTCGATCTCTTCGCGGCCCATGGCGCCGCCCTCGCCGGCATGGGGGTTCAGCCCGGCCACGGCCAGACGCGGCCTTGCGATGCCGAACCGGTCGCGCAGGCCCTGCACGGTGATCTCGATGGTCTCGCGCAGCAGGTCGGGCGTGAGGCGGTGGGGCACCTCGGACAGCGCGATATGGATGGTGGTGGGCACCACGCGGAGGTTTTCGCTGGCCAGCATCATCACCACCCTCTCGACCCCGCCGAGGGCGGCGAGAAACTCGGTATGGCCGGGATAGGCGAAATTGGCGCCGTCGATCAGCGCCTTTTTGTGGATCGGCGCGGTGCAGACGGCCGATGCCTGGCCGGTCTGAGCCAGCGCAACGGCGCGTTCGATGGCGGTGATCACGCCGCGGGCATTGGCCGGGTCTGGCTGGCCGGGCGTGTTCGGGGCGGCAAAGGGGTGCGGCAGGACCGGCAGCGCGGTGGCGCAGGCGGCGATCGCCTGGGCGGGATCGTCGAGTTCGGCGACCGGGATGCCATCGGGCAGGTGGCGCGGATCGCCGATCCAGACAAACGGGCAGTCGGCGCGCAGGGCGTCCCAAGCACGGGCGGCGATCTCGGGGCCGATCCCGGCCGGCTCGCCGCAGCTGAGCGCGATGGGCCGGCTCATTGCCCGACGATCAGGGCATCGGCGCGGAGCTGCTGGAGGTGGCTGCTGGCAAAGCTCTGCAGGCGCTGCTCGATCAGGGCGTTGGCGACCTGTTCGCGGCTGACGTCGGCGGCGGCGTCGGCGGTGCGGTTGCACAGCATCAGCAACACCAGCGTCTGGCCGTTGTTGCGGGTGAGCGCGGTGGAGGTTTCGCCATTGTCCAGCTTGGCCAGTTCCAGCGCCACGTCACGCGGGATCTCACGCGGGGCGGCGGTCTTGCGGTCCAGCACCTCGGGGGGCTGGCCCTTGGCGACGCCATAGAGGTCGTCGCAGGCGTCGATATTGTCGATGATCTTTTGCGCGGCCGCCAGCGCCTCGGGGCTGCGGCCGCCGGGGATCAGGTAGCTGGCGTAGTCGATCGAGGCATAGCGTGGCTCGCTCACGCCGCTTTCGCGGATGCCGCGCATCTGGAACAGCGCCACCGCGTTTGGCAGCGACAGCGGCGCGGTCACCTCGCCGGTTTTCAGGGCCAGGATCACCGGTTGCAGCGGTCCCGGCAGGCGGCTGAGCGGCATCCAGTCGAGCCGGCCACCCAGAGTCCGGCTGTCGGAGGCGGAATATTGCGTGGCGGCGGCTGAGAAGGCGTCATAGCTTTTGAGCCCCGCGATCTGCTCGGCCAGCCCTCCGACCTGGGCGGCGGTCTGCGGCGTGACCGGGATGATCACCTCGGACAGCAGCACCTGGATGCCGCCGGAGGCGCCGCCGCGGCCCAGGGCGCGGTCGATTTCGGCATCGCTGGGCCGGGCGCGGCCGCCAAAGCGGGAGGCCACGTAATCGCGCCACAGCAGGTTCATCCTGACGAAATTGCGGATGGTCTGACGCGACACGCCGCCCTCGGCCAGGGCCTTGTAGAATTCCTCGGTGCTGAGATTGGTGCGCGCGGCGAACTCGTCGATGCCGGTCTGGACATCCTCGGGGGCGATATCAAGGTCGATGGCCTTGGCGGCCTGCTGTTTCAGGCGGTCCTCGATCAGCGCGTCGCGGGCCAGCTGGGCGTGATCGCCCGGCGCGTTGAGCAGGCGCAGGAGTTGGGCGCGCTGCTCCAGCTCATAGCCGGTGATGGCGTCGCCGTTGACCGTGATGACGGGCGAGAACAGCCCCTGGGCCTGGCCTGTCCCGGGCAGGGCCAGGGTCAGCGCGGCGGTCAGGGCGAGCCCGAGCGCGGCCAGCAGGCCAGCGGCGCCGGCGTGCCGTTTGTGATACTGCATCAGGGGGGTCAGGATTTTCCGCATGATCGCCTGTATTTCTCTGTTCCGCTCTCAACGGCGAAGCCGCTGAGAGCGATGGTAAATCCGAAATCGGTCGAAGGCTCAACACTTGTCGACGAGGTATAGCGCCGGTTGAGCGAAAGATCGACCGTCACGCATTCGTTCCGGTAGGTCAGCCCGACGCCCGCGCTCGAGGCGCTGTCATCGGCGATGTCGTAGCGCAGGTTGGCGCTGGCGGTCCAGGTCGTGCTGACGCGGTAGCTGCCGTCGAACCAGAATTCGGATACATCGGCGGTGCGCCCCTCGACAGGGTCGACCCCGAGCCAGAGGTACGAGCCGCTGACCCTGGTGCGCTGGCTGGACCATGCGCCGCGCATCTCGACCTTGTTGAACCTGAGCGAGTCGTCCAGCAGGCTGCGCCCGGTCAGGCTGAGGCCCCGGTCCATCAGGATCTGTCCGGCGACCAGCAGCGCCGAGGATTCCCCCGACAGCCCCGAGGTGGTCGAGAAGTTCGGGTCCGCCAAACCGCGGAAGACCTGGCCGAGGGTGGCGTTCGCCTGCCAGCCCGAGGCCGTATAGCGCGCCCAGTTCACCCCTGCGGCCAGAGTGGTGCCGTCCTCGCGCACATCCGACGAGGGAAAGCGCGACAGCGACAGCAGGTTGCCCTGATCGAACTCGACAAAACCGCTTTCGTCGATCGGGGCGGCGGCGCCGCTGAGGTCGCTCCAGCCGATCTGGACCAGCGGTTCGAGGAAATGGGTGACCCCCCCGCCGGACACGCGCGTCATCGGATAGCGCAGCGACAGGGACGCGCGCGGTGTGACGCGATCGATCGAGCCGGGGTAGGTGGCGTCGTCCTGAATGTCGAAGCGATCGGCAGAGACGCCCATGATCCAGTCGGCCCGAAGACCGGGACCAAAGATCCAGTTGCGCCGCCATTCGGCATCCGCAGTCAGGCGGTGGACGTCGCGGCCGAAGATATTGAGGCCCGAGGTGCGGTGGTAATTGCGCTGGTCGATCCCCAGCCGCAGCTCGCCGCCCAGCGGACGCGGGTAGATGCGCTGCTCGAACGAGAAATCGGTGATCAGCGTCGGCAGGCGCGACTCGTCTTCGCCGTCAATCAGTGAGTCGTAGTGGGTTACCGCCGCGCGCAGGGCATTGTCGCGCGTCGTCCGGGTCAGCTCCAGCTCGCTGCGCAGCCGGTCGTATTCGGTCAGGCCATAGTCCACCAGATAGGCGTTGTCCGAGGCGGTCTTGGCGTCGAAGTTGAGCTTGAACCGGTTGTTCAGCTCGAACTGGCCGGTGCCGAAGAAATAACCGCGATTGTCGCCCGGGATCAGTTTGTCGCGGGTAAAGGCGCCTTCGAGCTCGATCCGGCCCCGGCGGAAGGCCTGGCGATAGCGCAGCCCCAGGGTCTTGGTCCGCGACGACACATAAGGGGTGACGGTCAGATCCTTGTGATCGCCGATGCGGAAGAAATAGGGAACCCGGATCCCGGTGCTGAGCTGCGAGGTGGTGCGGATCGTCGGGATCAGAAACCCGGTGGCGCGCTCGAGCGAGGGGTCGGGCAGGCGCAGCGCCGGAAAATAGAACACCGGTACGTCCAGAACCCGCAGTTGCGCGCCCTTGAAATAGAGCTGCCGCTCTTGCTGATCGTGGGTCACGCTGCGGGCGCGGATCTGCCACAGCGGCGGTCGGCCGTCGGCGCAGACATGGCAGGAGGTGACGGTCGTCTTGTAAAGCTGGGTATAGCGGCCGCCGACGCGGACCATCTGCAGGGCGGCAAGCTGAACCTGCTGGTCGAATACCATGCGGGCGCCGCGCAGCAGGCCGTTACGCAGGCCCCGGTCCATTTCGGCGGCGCTGGCCAGAACGATGATGCGGTCGCCCTGGTCGATGCGGATCGGCCCTTCGATCGTGAGTTGCCCGGTCTTCCGGTCAAAGGTGATGCGGCGGGCGCTGAGCCGGATGTCGCCCTGAAACGCTTCGACGGCGCCTTCGGCCACCAGCTTGCGGTCGCGGGTGATAAAGACGCGGTCGGCCACCAGCATCGCCGGCGGCTCGGTCCCGGCGGCGGCCTCGGTGCCGGCGGCGGGGCGCGCGTCCGGGCGCGCCTGGGCCAGCCCCGGGCGCGGTGCCGCGATCAGCAGCGCGGCGCAGAGCAGCGACAGGGCCAGCGCGGCCGCGACCGGCAACGCCTGGGCGGATATGACGGCGCGCAGCTTCACCCGTCCTCCGCGTGCAGCAGCAGCCCGAGCGCAAGGAACAGCGCCGCCATCGGCGGCGCCCAGGCGGCCAGCGCCACCGGGAGCTGGCCGTTTTCGCCGAGGATCTGGGCAAAGTTGCGGATGAAATAGAGCGCGAAGCCCAGCAACACGGCAGAGAGCACCGCCACGCCGGTGCCGCCAAAGCGGGTATGGCGCATGGTAAAGGCGGCGCCGACCAGCACCATCGCCACCAGGAACAGCGGCCGGGCCAGCTCGACCTGATACCAGACCTCGTGCCGGCGGGTGGCGAAGCCGGCCTGGGCCAGCTGGCGGATGGTCGTGGGCAATTCGTAGATCGACACGCCGGAGGGGCGGCCGAGACTGTCGCGGATGCGGTCGCGGGTCAGCGTGGTGGGAATCCGCAGCGTGTCGTGGCGGGCGGCGGTCGCCTCGGGGTTCAGCCCGGCGGCGAGCGGCCAGACCTTGGCATCGGTCAGCACCCAGGCCGCGTCCTCCAGCCGAGCGCTTTTCGCCATGGTTCGGCGCACCGGGCCGCCGTCCGGGGCGAAGGTCAGGATGGTCACGTCATAAAGCGTCACCGCGTCGCCGCCGTGGCCGGTGGCGTGGATCACCGACTGGCCGCGCGGGCTGCCCTGGCGCAGCCACAGCCCCTCACCGCTGAGCGAGAGCACCGACAGTCCGCTGCCGCGGAAGGTTTCGGACAGCTGCGCATAGCGGTTCGATGTGGCCGCCACGATCGGGTTCAGCGTAGAGACCGCCAGCCCGCCGATCACCAGCGCCACCGCGGCCGGCGCGGCCAGCGCCCGCAGGCCGGAGCGTCCGGCGGCGCGGGTCACCACCAGTTCGCTGCTGCGCGCCAGCCCGACGAAGAGCACGATGGTGGACAGGATCATCACCAGCGGCAGGATCTGGCTCATCGCGCCGGGCGCGCTGAGCAGGCTGAGTCGCAAGAGCTGGCCCAGGCCGACGTCGAGCCCCTCGAACCGGCGCAACTGCTCGATCATGTCGATCAGCAGGATCAGCGCCAGAAAGATGGCCGCGATGGTCATGAAGGCCTGCAGGAAGCGCCGGGCGAAATAGAGATCGAGAATCATTCAGGCGCCCCCCGGACGCCCGATGGAACGGACAGCAGAACAGACAGCAGATCGGGCGGCGTCATGCCGCTGTCGCGTTTTGGCACTGCAATCCCCCCGGAGCCGGCCCTGGTTTTGCGGCAGACCTTAATGCAATTGCCAGGCGGGGAAAACTGCAATCTGGCCAATCGGCGGTGGCTGCGCTACCCATGTCGCACGCCCTTACATCACCTGGAGATCCCGATGACCCGACCGACACCGATCCGCTTTGCCGCGCTTGATCTCGAGGCCCTGGCCGGGGCCGAGGGGCGCCTTGCCGTGACGGTCACGCCCGAGGGCACGATGGACCCTGCCGCGCGGCGGGCAAACCGGCTGAGCAAGGGCGCGATCAAGCGGCTGGTGGACAGCGCGCGGTTCGAAAAGGTCAAGAGCGGCGAGGTGATCTCGCTGGCCTGGCCTGCCGGACTGGCGGCCGAGGCGCTGGACGTTCTGGTGCTGGACCGCAAGGCCGATGCAGTGGCCGCGCGCAAGGCCGGCGCGGCGCTGGCGGCGCGGGCGGCGGGCGCGCCGGTTCTGCTGGCGCTGGGGGTCGTGCTTCGGCAGGCGGCGGCGCTGGTGCAGGGGATGGCGCTGCGCGGCTATGCCTTCGATGTGCACAAGACCGCGGAAGACGACAAGGATCCTGTCGGCGCGGTCACCGTGATGTCCGCCGGGCCGGAAAAGCTGGAGGCCGAGGCCGCGCCGCTGCTGGCGGTGGCCGAGGGCGTGTTCATGACCCGCGATCTGGTCAATGAGCCTGCCAACGTTCTGACCACCGGCGAATTCGCGGCCCGGATCGAGCAGATGCGCGATCTGGGACTGGAGGTCGAGGTGCTGGAAGAGGCGGAGCTGGAGCAGCTCGGCATGCGGGCGCTGCTGAGCGTCGGGCAGGGCTCGGCCAGCCCCACCAAGGTGGCGGTGATGCAGTGGAAGGGCGGCGCGGCGGATGCGGCGCCGCTGGCGCTGGTCGGCAAGGGCGTGGTGTTCGACACCGGCGGCATCAGCCTGAAGCCCGCCGTCGGCATGGAGGACATGACCATGGACATGGGCGGCGCCGGCACGGTGACCGGCACCATGCGGGCGCTGGCGCTGCGCAAGGCACGGGCGAATGTGGTCGGGCTGGTCGGGCTGGTGGAGAACATGCCGTCGAGCACGGCGACGCGGCCGGGCGACGTGGTGGCCTCGATGAAGGGCGACACCGTCGAGATCATCAACACCGATGCCGAGGGGCGTTTGGTGCTCTGCGATGTGATGTGGTATGCGCAGGAGCGCTTCAAGCCCGCCGGGATGATCGACCTGGCCACGCTGACCGGCGCGATCATCATCGGGCTGGGCCATGAGAATGCCGGGGTGTTCTCGAACGACGACGCGCTCTGCGGCGATTTCCTCAAGGCGGCGGCGGCAGAGGGCGAGGGCGCCTGGCGGATGCCGCTGGGCAAGGCCTATGACGACCAGCTCAAGTCGCGCATCGCCGACATGAAGAACGTGGGCGGCCGGCCTGCGGGCTCGATCACCGCGGCGCAGTTCCTGAAGCGGTTCGTGCAGGAGGGCACACCCTGGGTCCACCTGGACATCGCCGGGGTGGCCTCGGTCAAGGACGGCACCGATCTGGCGCCCAAGGGGGCGACCGGCTGGGGCGTGATGGCGCTGGACCGTCTGGTGCGGGACCGGTTCGAGACAGAATAGGGCTCTGGGGACAGGACGATGGGCGCGGCCTTTTTCTATCACCTGACGCGGCGTCCGCTGGAGGCGACCCTGCCGGTGCTGCTGGGCAAGGCGCGCGAGGCGGGATGGCGCATCGCGGTGCGCGGCACCGACGCCGGGCGTTTGGAATGGCTGGACGAAAAGCTGTGGCAGGGGGCCGACGACGGGTTCCTGCCGCATGGGCTGGCGGGCGGGCCGCATGACGCCGATCAGCCGATCCTGCTGACCACCGGGGCGGCGGCGAACGATCCCGCCTGCCTGATGGCGGTGGACGGAGCCGGGGTCACGCCCGAGGAGGTGCAGGCGCTGGAGCGGGTCTGCGTCCTGTTCGACGGCCACGATCCCGAGGCCTTGGACCAGGCGCGGAGCCAGTGGAAGGCGCTGACCGATGCGGGCTGTTCGGCGCAATACTGGTCGGAGGAATCGGGGCGCTGGGAGAAGAAGGCGGAGCGGTAGAGGGCGCTATCGGCCCCGGATGGAACGGAGGCGCCAGAGGAGCTGCCCCACCACCGCGCCGACGCCGGCGCCGGCCGCGCCGATGGCCAGGAAGGAGGGCAGGGTGAGCATCCACAGCGCCAGCATCATGCCCACCACCTCGCCGAAGCCGCCGGGGCCGGAATAGAGGAACATGTCGAACTGGCTGTAGGCGATCGTTGCCAGCATTCCGGCAAAGGAGCCGGCGGACATGTACAGCCACCTGGTCAGCGCCTCTGGCTGTTGCCGGACGGTTTTCCGCAGCAGGCGCCGCACGATCGCGGCGAGGATGACAAAGGGCACCTCGAAGAACAGGGTCACGGGCAGGATCAGCGACACGCCCCGCGACAGCCCGACCACGGGAATGCCCCGCGCGGCCAGGGTCTGGCGCGCGGCCAGGCCCACCAGCGGGGTCAGGATCAGCCCGCCGACCCAGATCGCGCGGACCAGCCGACGGACCGCCGGGGGATCGGGGATGCCGGGCTGTTTCGGGTCTTCCACGGATCGGCTCCCTTGCAGGCGCGCCCGATTGGCGCACCGTCCCAGTCAAATCGATCCGGGACCGCTGGACCTTGATCCTGGTCAATGCGCCGGGGCGGGGCGGTTACCGTTCCAGCACCAGGCTGCGGCCGACGATCTCGATCCGGCCCCAACGCTCAAGATAGGACATGCCGAGCAGCGATGTGTCCATCTCGCCCTGGTTCACCCAGGCGCGCACGTTGCGGTCGCTGACCGGACCGAGGCCGATCCGGTCCAGCCGCACCGGCGCGGTGCGCACCATGCCGTTGGCGGTGTTGGCCCGCCCGGTATAGGCCAGAGTGCCGGTATCGATGCCGGCGCGGGCGGCGTCCCGGGCGCTGAGGACCACGGCGCTGGCACCGGTATCGACCATGAAATTCACCGGCGCGTCATTGACCAGAAGGGTCAGATAGAAATGCCCGTCGGGCGAGCGCGGCACCTCGATCCGGTTCTCGGAGGCCACGGCGGCGCGGCCCGGCAGCGCGGTGCGGCGGATGTCGTCCCACAGCCCCACCACGGCGATCATGGCGAGAAAGATCAGCGCCCAGCCCAGGGCCTGTTGCAGGGTGCGGCCCAGTGACTGGCGGTTATGGACGATCAGCCAGACCACCAGGACGGCGCCCAGCAGCCCCAGATAGACCAGACGGCCTGTATCCCAACTGCTCATGCGGGCGATCTCCGAAACCTCATGGCACAGATGTAGGCATTGCGCGCGCGGTTACCAGTTGGCCAGGCCAAAGGCGCGCAGCCCGTCGAGCACGAATTGCACCGAGAGCGCGGCCAGCAGCATGCCCAGAAGCCGGGTGACCACGTTGATCCCGGTCTTGCCCATCGCACGTTCGAACAGGCCGGCGGACAGAAACAGCACGAAGAGAAGCGCCAGCACCGCCAGCATCACGCCGATCACCATGGCAAGGCCTGTCAGCCCGGGCTTCTGGCCGGCCAGCAGGATCATGGTGGCGATGGCCCCCGGACCGGCGATCAGCGGGATGGCGAGCGGAAAGACCGAGGGATCGTGGCTGTCGTCCTCTTCCTCGGCCTCTTCGGCCTGACCGGCGCGGCGCTTGGTTCGGCGTTCGAACAGCATGTCGAGGGCGGTGAGAAACAGCAGGATGCCGCCGGCCACGCGAAAGGCGGGCATCGAGATGCCGATGAAGCCCAGCACCGCCTCGCCGAAACCGGCAAAGAGCGTGAGCAGCACCGCCGCCGTCAGGCAGGCCCGCAGCCCGATGGCGCGGCGCTGTGCCGGGCCCATGCCCTGGGTCAGCGCCACGAACATCGGGGTCAGCCCGATCGGGTCGACAATCACGAAGAGCGTCACGAAGGCGGTGATCAGAAAGGCGGTGTCCATCGTCGGCCTCTGGTTCGGGTGTCCGCAGCCTGGCCCGGCGGGCGCGGAATTGAAACCCCCGCGTGACAACGGGGCGGCGGCGGGCGCCCCTGCGGGGCGGGCCTCCGGCGGGGAGATTCGGGCGGAAAGGACGCGGCGCGGGTCAGGGGGTGGCCGGGCGGTGGCGGCGCGAACGGGCCGCCGCCGCCCTCGATCGGCCGCGGCTCAGCCTCCGGCGGCCTCGAGTTTTTCCAGCGCCTGCATCCAAATGGCCTCGGCGCGGTCGAGCCCCTCCATCACCTCGGCGTATTTGCGCTGCCAGACCTCCATCTCGCCCAGCTTCCCGTCCTCGTACAGCGCCGGGTTGGCCAGTTTCGAGGCCAGCTTGTCGCGCATCTCGTTCAGCTTTTCGACCCTTGCCTCGCCTTTGCGAACCTCGGCGCGCAGGGCCATAAGCGTTTCGCGCGTGGCCCGTTTGGGTTTGGCCGCCTCGGGTTTGGCGGCCTGTTTGGAGGCCGGCTTGTCGGCGGAGAGCAGGAAGCTGCGATAGGCCTCCAGATCGCCGTCATAGGGTTTGACGGTGCCGTCCGAGACCAGCCAGAGCCGGTCGGCCACCAGCGACAGCAGGTGCATGTCGTGACTGACCAGGATCACTGCGCCGGTATAGGCGGTGAGCGCCTCGACCAGCGCCTCGCGGCTCTCGATGTCGAGGTGGTTGGTGGGCTCGTCGAGGATCAGCATGTGCGGCGCATCGAGCGTCGCCAGCAGCAGCGACAGCCGCGCCTTTTGTCCGCCAGAGAGCTGGGCGACGGTGGTTTCCGCCTGATCGGCGCCAAGGCCGAAGCCGGCCAGCCGCGCGCGCAGCTTCGATTGCTGTTCGCCGGGGCGGGCGCGCTGCAGGTGTTGCAGCGGGGTTTCGTCGACATAGAGCTCGTCCACCTGGTGCTGGGCGAAGAAGCCGATGCGCAGCTTGGACGAGCGGGCCATCTTGCCGTCGATCACCGGCAGCCGGCCCGACAGCATCTTGGACAGGGTCGATTTGCCCTCGCCGTTGCGGCCCAGCAGCGCGATGCGGTCGTCCTGATCGATGCGCAGGGTCATGCCGCGCAGCACCACGGTATCGCCATAGCCGGTCGAGGCGCCCTCGAGCGAGATGATCGGCGGCGACAGCTCCTCAGGCTCGGGAAAGGTGAAGACGGTGCGCGCCGCATCCTCGGGCGCGGTGATCTTTTCCATCTTTTCCAGCATCTTGACCCGCGACTGGGCCTGTTTGGCCTTGCTGGCCTTGGCCTTGAACCGGTCGACGAAACTTTGCAGGTGGGCCCGGCGGGCATCCTGTTTGCGGGCCGCTGCCGCCTGCAGCGCGCGCTGTTCGGCGCGCTGGCGGGCAAACTGGTCGTAGGGGCCGCTGTAGAGGGTGAGCTTCTTTCCCTCCAGATGCAGGATGGCGCCGACGGCGCGGTTCAGAAGCCCGCGGTCGTGGCTGATGATGATCACCGTGTGGGGATAGCGGGCCAGGTAGTTTTCCAGCCAGAGCGCGCCCTCGAGGTCGAGATAGTTGGTCGGTTCGTCCAGTAGCAGCAGGTCGGGCTGCGAGAACAGCACGGCGGCCAGCGCCACGCGCATCCGCCAGCCGCCGGAGAAATCGGCGCAGGGCCGCTTTTGCGCGGCGTCGTCAAAGCCCAGCCCCTTGAGGATCGAGGCGGCGCGCGCCTCGGCCGACCAGGCGTCGATGTCGGCCAGACGGGTCTGGATCTCGGCGATGCGGGCGGGATCGGTGGCGGTCTCGGATTCCTCCAGCAGCGCGGCGCGTTCGGTATCGGCCGCCAGCACGGTGTCGATCAGCGAGGTGTCCGAGGAGGGCACCTCCTGCGCGATGCCACCGATGCGGGCGCGGGCCGGCAGCGAGATCGATCCCGACTCCAGCGCAAGCTCGCCGCGCAGCAGGCGGAACAAGGTGGTCTTGCCGGCGCCGTTGCGCCCGACAAGCCCGACCTTGTGGCCATCGGGAATGGTGGCGCTGGCGCCGTCGAAGAGGGGGCGGCCAGCGACCGCATAGGAAATGTTTTCAATTCGCAGCATGGGCGGAGCACTGTCGCAGCGCCCGGTCGATGTCAATCGCTCCGGCGGCTTATTTCAGCACAGTGTCCAAACGAACCGCCGGGAAGGAGGCAAAACCGATCATCGGGCTGTCGCCCGCGTCGGAAAAGGCGAACACGTGGATTTCCGAATGTTGCATCGCGGCGCGGCAGAAACTGTCCTGCTGCGGCAGGCTGGCCGGGCATTTCTCGAGGGCGACATGCGGCACCGCGGCCTCGAACTGTTCATAGGTGAGCGGCAGCGGGTCCGCCGCCAGTGCGGGCAGCGCCGCCAGCGCCATGCCGAGGGCCGCGAGGGAAAATTTGAGTGACATCTGTATGGTCTTTCCTGGTTGGATTTGCATGTCGAAAAAGCTTACAAAAAAGTCAGGTAAGGCGAGGCGGCGTTTCAGCACACCCCGGTGCGGCCCTCGATGGTCATCGCCGGACCCCTATGGTATGCGCTGAACCTGTTAAGTTCCTTCCGGACCGATCCTGACCATGCGCCCAGCCCAGACCCCGCCGCATCTGCTGACTCTGATCCTGACCAATGGCCTTTCCGTCCTGACGCTGAACATGTTCCTGCCCTCGCTGCCCAGGATGGCCGAGGCGCTGAACGCCGACTATGGCCTCGTGAATCTGTCGGTGGCGGGCTATCTGGCGATTTCGGCGGTGTTGCAACTGGTGATGGGGCCGATGTCGGACAGGTTCGGGCGGCGTCTGGTGATGCTGGTCAGCACGGCGATTTTCGCCGCCGCCTCGGTCGGTTGCGCACTGGCGCAGGATATCTGGGTGTTTCTGGGATTTCGTATGTTGCAGGCGGGGATCGTGTCGGGCCAGGTGCTGTCGCGGGCGGTGATCCGGGACATGCATGAGCCCAAGGCGGCGGCAAAGATGCTGGGCCATGTGGCCATGGCGATGGCGCTGGCGCCGATGCTGGGGCCGATGCTGGGCGGCGGGCTGGACATGGCCTTTGGCTGGCGGTCCTCCTTCGTTCTCTATGCGCTGCTGGGCGCGGTCATGCTGGCGATCCTCTGGGCCGATCTGGGCGAGACCAACCACGCCGGCGCGAGCCTGAGCCTGGGCGAGCAGATGCGCGATTACCCCGAGCTGGTCCGGTCGCGCCGGTTCTGGGGCTACAGCCTGTGTTACGCCTTTGCCGTGGCGGGGTTCTTTTCCTTTATCACCGGTGCGCCGCTGGTGGCGGCCGCCTGGTACGATCTGAGCCCGGCGGCGCTGGGGCTGGGGATCGGGATCATCACCGTGGGGTTCATGGCGGGCAATTTCGTCTCTGGCAGGATCGGCGCGCGCAGCGAGCTGGTGACCATGGTTCTGGCCGGGCGGATCTGTGCCACCGCGGGGCCGTTGGCCGGACTGGTGCTGTTCTGGTCCGGGGCAGGGACGCTGTGGGTGTTTTTCGGCTCGGCCATCGTGGTGGGCTTTGGCAACGGGCTGACCAATGCCAATGCCAGCGCCGGGGTGATGTCGGTGCGTCCGCGGCTGGCGGGCAGTGCCTCGGGGCTTTCGGGGGCGATGACGGTGGCGCTCGGGGCGGTGATGACCAGTCTCACAGGGGCCTTGGTGACGCCGGAACACGCGCCCTATATCGTGCTGGCGATCATGCTGGCGACCAGTATCCTCGGGCTGCTCGCGGCGCTCTATGTGCGCTGGGTCGATCAGCGCGATCCGCTGCCGCCGATGAGCTGACCGGGCGGCGCGCATGGCGCGACGCGGAAGGCTTTTCAATCGTGTCGGCCCGTGCTAGGCGGCGCGCAATGTCAGCGCCGTCCCGCAGCCCCGCTGGGACGAGTCATCAAGGAGCATTCTCAATGGCACTGGAACGCACGTTCTCGATCATCAAACCCGACGCAACCCGCCGCAACCTGACCGGCAAGATCAACGCCAAGTTCGAGGAGGCCGGCCTGCGCATCGTCGCGCAGAAACGCATCCTGATGACCAAGGCGCAGGCCGGCGAATTCTACGGCGTGCACAAGGAACGCCCGTTCTATGACGAGCTGTGCGAGTTCATGTCGTCCGGTCCGGTCGTGGTGCAGGTTCTGGAAGGCGACAACGCCATCGCCAAGAACCGCGAAGTGATGGGCGCCACCAACCCGGCCGACGCCGCGGCGGGCACCATCCGCGCCGAGTTCGCCGAGTCGGTCGGCGAAAACTCGGTCCACGGCTCGGACGCACCGGAAACCGCAGCGGTCGAGATCGCCTATTTCTTCGCCGGCACCGAGCTGGTGGGCTAACAGGCCCGAAAACCGGGCAGGGGGCCACGGCCCCTTGCCCCTTACGCCCCTTGCCCCCGCAGGCGGGACCGGCTCTGGTTCCCAAGATCCTGCACGGGCGGCATCCTGCGAGGCCGGCGCGACCGCCGGATTCATCCACCGACCGGCCGTCGGTCTGCGCCACCGTGCCGGCAACCTCGTTCCTCGACAAGGGCGCGGACATCCGCGCGGACATCGCCGAAAATCCGGTTCCGACCGTAGGTCCGATCGAGGCCATGCGGCGCCACGGAAGGCGCAGGCTGATGGTCCTGTCCTCCGGCGGCACGGTCTATGGCACCCCGGAGCGCGATCCCATTTTTCAAGGTCAGCCGACGAACCCGATCAGCTGTTGTGGGATCGTCAAACTGGCGTTGGAAAAATACCTGGAGATGGAACACCGGCCGCACGGGCTGCGCTAGGTGGCGCTGCGCGCGTCGACCCCCTGTGGCCGCCGACAGGGGCGCATCGGTGTGCGGGGGATCATCGGACCCTGTCTGGGGCGTGCTGGCTTCGGCGCGGGATGGATGTATGAAGGACCTGACAGGACGTCCGCACGCAAGGCAGGATGCCAGAGCGCAGCCCCGGAAAGTTATGGCTCAGATGATTGATCGCAGGTTCTTTGTACCGAGACCGGCCCGGTATTTTCGTGATTACCTAATCTACGTTGCTGTTTTTACGGCATCTTTTGTTTGGGGGCTTCAGGTGGATTGGCCTTTGGTCATCCTGCCCTGGGCTCTGGCGGCGGTCAGCCTCCATCGCGCCGGTCTTTTCTGCCACGAGGTGGTTCACAGCAGGCATGCCAGCCTGCGCGGCTTTTGCGCGCTCTATACCTGGACGGTCGCGCTCGTCGTGATGGTGCCGCCGGTCCGGTTCGGGCTGCCGCATCTTGCCCATCATCGCCCCGGCGTCTTTGGCACCGGCAAGGATCCGCAATATCCGCTGGTGCGGGGAAACGCCTTTGCCATGGCGATGGTGCTGCTGGTCATTCCCTTTATCGTTCCCTTCACCAACCTGCTGATGACCGTGACCGGCGCGCTGGGGGCCTTCCGGTTCGAAATGGCGCTGGACCGCTGGGCGACGGAGACATTCGGCTTTTCGCTGAGTTCCGAGCTGAACGCCGAGCAGCAGGCCGAGGTCACGCGGCATGCCCGGGTGACGCTGCTGGCGTTCCTGGCCTTTGTGGTTTTGCTGCCCGGCGCGCTGCCGTTCTATTATGCGATCATGGTCGGGGGCTGGGCGCTGATCACTGCGCGCATTCCGCTGGAACATGAGCTTGAACACCTGGCGCAGTCCTCGGGGCCGCGTGGTCAGATGGCGGACAGTTTCACCGTCGAAACGCCGCTCGCCCTGCTGGTGCAGCCGGTGGGTTTCCGCTTTCACACCGCCCATCACATGTATCCGGGCGTGCCCTATCACAACCTGCCTGAACTGCATGAGGAACTGAAGCGCACCTCGCCCGACTATCGCAACAGCATCATTTCGCTCCGTATCGCGATCCGCGGCCCGAAACCGATCCGCTGACACAAGGCGCGCGCAAGGAGCGTGACTCACGTAGCCAAGGCGACAGCGAGCCGATTGATGGATCCTGAGCCCGGATACTGCACTGGACGGGCTCTGTTGCAACAGAATCGGGAGCGGCCCGTCCACATATGGCACATTGATGCCGTCGGGGGGCGGTCACAACAGCGCCATCCTGACCCCAAAAGTTTCTGCGAAATTTGCGAACAGGGCGAATCTCCTTTACCCTCCCGGTGCTGGATGCGCGAAATTCAGCGAATTTGCTGCTCTTAAAAGCGGCTAACGCATTGAAAAGGAGGAAATCATGAAAGTGCAATTTGGCGAAGACGGCGTTGATGACGTCCTTGCCGGCACGCTTCGTAATGACCAATTAATTGGGCTTAGCGGTGATGACGTTTTGTTGGGTCATGTCGGCGACGATATCTTGGAAGGCGGCGAAGGCTGGGACTACCTTATCGGCGGCATCGGTGATGATTTACTTTTGGGAGGCAATAAGCGTGATGTCTTCGAGTTGACCCAGGGCGACGACACCGCCTTTGGCGGCGATGGAAACGACCATTTCGTTGTCAACGGGTTCGCCGGCGATCACGTGGTGATCACCGATACCTCGGGAAGAAAAGACACGATCGATTTCTCGGGCGGCATCACCAGCGCGCGTATCGACATGAACGCCGGCGCGATCTCGACTGTCGATGATCGCACCATCGAACTGACCGGCCTGTCCGACGACGATGGCGCGCGGGCGCTGGAAATGGTCCTGCTGGAGGATCTGTCCGGCTCGTTCGGCGACGACATCTCGACCGTGAGTGGCCTGGCCGACGATCTGGTCACCGCGATCTCGGGTCTGGCGGCCGATGTGGAACTCGGCCTGGCCAGCTTCATCGACAAGCCGATCTCTCCCTTCGGGAGCACCTCGGACCATGAATACCAGACCCAGCTCGCGCTGACCGGCGACTATGACTCCTGGAAGACCGCGCTTGACGCGCTGGTGCTGGGCAGCGGCGCCGACGGCCCCGAGTCGCAGCTGACCGGCCTGATGCAGGTGGCGCTGCGGACGGCGGAAGTCGGCTGGTCCAGCGACGCGCTGAAGGTCGTGGTTCTGGCCACCGACGCGGTGCCGCATATGGCGGGGGATTTCTCCACCGTTCCGTCCAACGATGGTGACAATGTCACCGACGGGCCCGGCGATGACGGCACCGGCGAAGACTACCCGTCCCTGGATCAGGTCAAGGACGCCCTGCTGAAGGGCGGGATCATCCCGATCTTTGCCGTGTCCGACTTTGGCACCACGGTCACCGAGGCCTATCAGGATATCGTCGATTTCTTCGGCTTTGGCACCGTGGTTGACCTCAGCTCGGACAGCTCGGACATCATCGACGCGATCGAGGGCGGCATCGCCGAGGCGACCGACACCCTGATCGAGAATGCCATCGGCACCGATCAGGACGACGTCATCATCGGCAACGACGCCAACAACGAGATAAAGGGCCGTGACGGCGACGACGTGCTGCGCGGCGCCAAAGGCCGCGACACGCTGTTCGGGAACAAGGGCAGCGACGTGCTTCGTGGCCAGAACGGCTGGGACACACTGGATGGCGGCATCGGCTTTGACCGGCTGGTCGGCAACAAGGGTCAGGATCTTCTCGATGGCGGCCTCGGCAAGGACATCCTGAAGGGTGGCCTCCATGCAGACACGTTCCAGTTCAAGGCCGACGAGATGAACTTTGCCGACGTGGTTGTCGATTACAACGACGGCGCCGATAATTTCAGCGTTCTCGACGACACCGTGCGCAGCTTTGCCGATATTGGCGTGCGGCAGAATGGCGACGACGTTATTCTCGATCTCGACGGCACCGATTTCGCCACCGTGCGCAACACGCTCGCGGCCGATATCGACGCATCGGACTTCACTTTCGGCGTGGCGTAAGCCGAAGCCAAACGATCCGATCCCCCGCCCCGGCTGGCTCATGCCGGGTCTTGGGAAACAAATGCAACGGCTACCGAGAAATACCTCGGTAGCCGTTCGATTTCATGAGTGCATTTTTTTGACCCCGTTTGGACGGGCTCCGGGACTTTTGTCCCGACGCGGCTCTGTTGCAACAGAGCCGGTCAGGGCCGGCCTTGTCGATCGGAGCGTCGGTTGTGGGGCCCAGCCCGTCACGCCGCCGCGAGGCCACTTCGAACCCATTCTGGCGGTTCTGAAGCGATCGTCATTCACGGTTGCAGCGACACCCGGCACGGCAAGGACGGTCCAGAGTTGACCCTGGTGCATAGCGCACCGCGGGTCGGCTCTGGCGCCAGAGTGGTCACACCGAGGGCAACTGCCGCGTCCGCAGGCTCGCAAAGAGCGGGTCGCACACGCGGTATTCGAGCAGATCCTTCCAAGAGTGGGTTGCCAGTCGACCAGGCCGCCCGGATCACGTTCCTAACCCTGCAAGCCAAAGATAGAATGGCAGACCCACCGTGATGTTGAAGGGGAATGTCACGCCCAGTGAAAGCGTCAGATAAATCCCGGATTCCGCCTGGGGAAGGGCGATCCGCATCGCCGCCGGAACCGCGATATACGAGGCGGAGGCAGACAGGACCATCAGCAGGAACAGGCTTCCAGTCTGCAACCCGATCACCGAGCCGACGGCCCAGCCCAGCAATGCGCCGATAACCGGCATCAGCAAGCCGAAGGAGAAGAGCCCCGAATTGAGCATATGGCGGTTTTTCATCAGGCTCCGGCCAGCGGAAATCCCCATATCGAGCAGGAAGAGACACAGGATTCCGGTAAACGGCGTGACGACGAAGGGGGCGATCATCTCCATGCCCCTGTCCTGCGTCACGGCTCCTATCACGAAGGCCCCGGAGAGTAGCACCACAGATCCGTTCGCGAACAACTCCCGGGCCGGAACGCGACCGGCGGTTTTATCGCGGGAAAACCGATGCGCGATCCAGAGCGCCGAAAGGATCGCGGGCACCTCCATGCTTGCGGCGACTGCAACCATGTAGCCATCGAATGCAATGCCCGACAGGTCGAGCAGGCTGGATGCGGCGACGAACGTCACGATCGAGATCGAACCATAGTGCCCTGCCACTGCTGCCGCATTCATCGGATCAAGCCGGGTCATGACCCGCAGCAGCAAGAACGCCAGGAAAGGGATCAGGAAGGACAGAAGCAGGCCGGCCACGATGGCCACAAACAGATCCCCACGCAAACCATGCTCCGCGAGGCTGTGCCCGCCTTTGAACCCGATGGCCAGAAGAAGGTAGAGCGACATGAACTTGGCGGCGCCTTCGGGGATGGACAGATCGCTGCGAACGCCCGCGGCAACAAGTCCAAGGGCGAAGAACAGGATGGTTGGCACCATGAGGTTGCCAGACAAGGTATCAAGGACGGCAGGCATTTGCGAACTCCATTCAGTTCTGCGCCTATTGCCGTATCTTTTGAGATAGCTTAAATACTTTGTATTCGTGATTAACATAGCCTGAGGCTATTTATGAGGCCCACGCTTCGCCAACTGGAATACATTGTCACGGTGCATCAGCTCGGCGGGTTCGGACTTGCTGCGGAAACCCTGCACGTGAGCCAACCAAGCCTGTCCAACCAGATCGCCGCCGTGGAAACCGACCTTGGTGTGCGTCTGTTCACGCGCGGCCGCGGCGGCGCACGCGCCACGGCAAAAGGCCTCGAATTCGTCCACCGCGCGCGTCGCATCCTGGCAGAGGTGGAAAATCTGCGCACCGTCATGACCTCCGCATTGCCCTTCGGGGGGCGTCTGCGGCTCGGCGTTCTGCCATCGATTGGTCCCTATCTCCTGCCACAAGTGATGCGGGCACTGCACCGCGATCAACCCGACCTGCGCGTTATCGTGCGTGAAGAGAATACCTTGCGGCTGGATGAGGGGATCCGGAACGGCCGCTTCGATGCGATCATCTCCACCCCGGAAGATCACCCGAACACCTGGCAAGGCCCCTTGTTCACAGAGCCCCTGTGGGTCGCTGTCGCGACAGACCATCCCATCGCCGCCCTTGCGTGTGTCAGCACGACCGACCTGGTCGGTCAGCGTCTGCTGACGCTGGATACGGGGCACCGACTGGCGCGTATCGTTTACGGTCTCGCCGGTCTCAGTGGTGGACTGGTGTCCGACGATTACGAGGGCACCAGCCTCGACTCCATCGTGTTGATGGCCGCGACCGGTGCCGGGGTTGCGGTTCTTCCCGACCTGTTCGCACGTCGGCAGGCGATCCACCGCGAAGAAGTCGTCGTCAGGCCTCTTGTCATGCAGGATGCGAACCGGGGTATCAGCCTGTTGTTTCCGGCCGATCAGTCCTTCGATGAAAGCCGCGACCGTTTGGTCATGGCGATACGAGACGCTGCAAAGTCGCTCGGTCTGGCCGTGTCCGAACCGTGAATTAGCGGGAGCAATGCCGCGCCAGACCGGCCGTTCGGATGAAGCGCGGCGAAAGTCTGTTTCCCGCCCATCGTTTCGAATGTTGCATGGTGCGCGACTGTCGCGGCAGGGCTCGAAACGGCCATTGCGCGGCCATCGCTCCCTTTTTCGGCCCTTTCCCCCCTCACCGCCGCCGCTCGATCACACCGATGGCGTCGAGCGCTGCCTCGAGCGCGCTGCGGCCCGGATCGCCCTTGCCTCTGGCCGCAGAGCAGATGGCGTCGAAGCGGCGGCGCAGCGCCGCCTTCTCCTCGCCCTGGCAATCGTTCCAGGGACGGCCCTGCAACCCCATAACCAGCGCATAGTAGCCGATGAAATGCGGCCGGCTGCCCGCCGCCAGCAGCCGTTCATAGGCGGCGTCGGCCCCGAGCGCGCGCAACGCTTCGGCCGAGCCGATACCGGCGCGGGCAAAACTCTCCTCGGAGGCGGGGCCGAGGTTGCGGATGGTCGAGACGGGGTCGGACATGGGTGAACCCTATCGCGACCGGCGGCGCCTTGCCAATCGGGATGCGGGCCGGTCGGATCGATATTTTTTCCCCGCGGGATGCGCTGTTCGGGGGCGGCGGCGCCTTGGCTGCGACTGTCGGGCCGCCGGTTGGACATCGCCGGCGGCCGGGACCGGCCCCAGGCCGTCGAGGCGCCTGGTCGATAGCTGTCATGGTAATATTTAACCATGAATGGTTAGGGTATATAATGTTTAAGCTTGAAGTAAAACCCGACTCGCTCTAGCGTTTCCTCAGCGGCCGGGTTTTCGGCCACGGGAAAACAGCCACAGGGGGAGTGACCTCATGCGTATTGCGTGTCTGGGCGGCGGGCCGGCGGGGCTCTATTTTGCAATCTCGATGAAACTGCGCGACCCAAACCACGAGGTCGTGGTGATCGAGCGCAACCGCGCCAACGATACCTTCGGCTGGGGCGTGGTGCTGTCCGACGACGCGCTGGAAAACCTGCGCGAGAACGACCCGGTGAGCGCGGAGGCGATCCGCGAGCATTTCGCCTATTGGGACGACATCGCCGTGGTGCATGACGGCGTGCGCACCGTCTCGGGCGGGCACGGCTTCGCGGGCATCGGTCGCAAGCAGATGCTGATCCTGCTGCAGGAACGGGCGCGCGAGCTGGGTGTCGATCTGCGCTTTGAGACCGAGTTCGACTCGGCCGAGGCGATCCGGCACGAGTATGACCTCGTGGTCGCCTGCGACGGGCTGAACTCCCGCGTGCGCACCGAATATGCAGAGCACTTCAAGCCCGACATCGACACCCGAAAGTGCAAGTTCATCTGGCTCGGCACCCATCAGCGGTTCGATGACGCCTTTACCTTCATCTTCGAGAAGACCGAGCATGGCTGGATCTGGGCGCATGCCTACCAGTTCGACGACGAGACCGCGACTTTCATCGTCGAATGCTCGCAGCAGACCTGGGAGAATTTCGGCTTCGAGGGGATGAGCAAGGAAGAGATCGTCGAGACCTGCCGCAAGGTGTTCGAGGATCATCTGGGCGGGCACGAGCTGATGTCGAACGCCGATCACCTGCGCGGCTCGGCGGTCTGGATCAACTTTCCCCGGGTGCTCTGCGAGAAATGGTATCACGAGAACGTCGTGCTGCTTGGCGATGCCTCGGCCACCGCGCATTTCTCCATTGGCTCGGGCTCTCGGCTGGCCTTTGACAGCGCCATCGCGCTGGCCAACTACCTGCAGTCCGAGGCGACGCTGGAGAGGGCGTTCGAGCGCTATCAGGAGGAGCGGCGGCTGGATGTGCTACGTCTGCAATCTGCCGCCCGCAACTCGCTGGAATGGTTCGAGGAGGTCGAACGCTATCTCGATCTGGACCCGGTGCAGTTCAACTATTCGCTGCTGACCCGGTCGCAGCGGATTTCCCACGAAAACCTGCGTCTGCGCGATCCGGAATGGCTGGCCTCGGCGGAGAAATGGTTCCAGATGCAGGCCGGCGTGCCCGCGGATGCGCCGGTGCGCGCGCCGATGTTCGCCCCCTTCAAGCTGCGCGACATGGAACTGATCGACCGCGTCGTCGTCTCGCCCATGGCCCAGTACAAGGCGGTCGACGGCTGTCCGACCGACTGGCACTTTGTCCATTATTCGGAACGTGCCAAGGGCGGCGCCGCGCTGGTCTATACCGAGATGACCTGCGTCAGCCCGGAGGGGCGGATCACCCCCGGCTGCCCCGGCCTCTATGCGCCCGAGCATGAGGCGGCGTGGAAACGCCTGACCGATTTCGTTCATGCCGAGACGCAGGCCAGGATGTGCTGTCAGATCGGCCATTCGGGGCGCAAGGGGTCGACCTGCGTGCCCTGGGACGGCGGTGGCATGGACGCGCCGCTGGCAGACGGCAACTGGGAGATTCTGGCGCCCTCGCCGCTGCCCTACAAACCGGCCAGCCAGACCCCGCGCGAGATGACACGCGCGGACATGGACGCGGTTCGCGACCAGTTCGTGGAGGCCGCCAAGATGGCAGAGCGCGCCGGCTTCGACATGATCGAGCTGCACGCCGCCCATGGCTATCTGATCGGCAGCTTCCTGTCGCCGGCCACCAACCGGCGCTCGGACGAGTATGGCGGCAGCCTGGAAAACCGCCTGCGCTTCCCGCTGGAGGTCTTCAACGCGATGCGCGCGGTCTGGCCAGAAAGCAAGCCGATGTCGGTGCGGATCTCGGCCCATGACTGGGTTGGAGAGGACGGAAACCTGCCCGAGGACGCGGTTGAGATCGCCAAGGCCTTTGACGCGGCCGGGGCCGACATCATCGACGTCTCCTCGGGACAGACCGTCTCCGAGGAACAGCCGGTCTATGGCCGCATGTTCCAGGTGCCCTTCTCTGACCGCATCCGCAACCAGACCGGGATCAGGACCATGGCGGTCGGCAATATCTATGAGCCCGACCATGTGAACTCGATCCTGATGGCGGGGCGGGCCGATCTGGTCTGCCTGGCGCGGGCGCATCTGGCCGATCCCTACTGGACGCTGCACGCGGGAAGCCAGCTGGGCGATCGCCATGCGGTCTGGCCCGATCCCTATCGCGGCGGACGTGACCTCTATTGGCGCCTGGCCGAGCGGGAACGCGAGGCAGAAGCGGCGATGAAGGTATGAGCCTGGCGGACAGACATGCCGTCGTCACCGGCGGCGGCACCGGGGTGGGGGCCGAGGTGGCCCGCGCCCTGGCCGCGGCGGGGGCCAAGGTCACCATCATGGGGCGCTCGGAGGCCACGCTCAAGGCGCAGGGGCTGCCCTACCGGCTTTGCGACGTGACCGACGCGGACTCGGTGCGGGCCGCATTCGAGGCTGCCCGCGCCGCGCAGGGGCCGGTGTCGGTCATGGTCGCCAACGCCGGCGCCGCCGAGAGCGTGCCGTTTTCGCGGATGACGCCCGAGCATCTGAACGCCATGCTGGCGGTCAATCTGGTGGGCGTGTCGAACTGCTGGCAGGCGGCGCTGCCGGACATGAAGGCGGCGGGCTGGGGACGGATGATCGCCGTGGCCTCCACCGCCGCGCAAAAGGGCTATCCCTATGTGGCGGCCTATTGTGCCGCCAAGCATGGGGTTCTTGGCCTGACGCGGGCGCTGTCGGTGGAACTGGCGGCCACCGGGATCACGGTCAATGCGCTTTGCCCCGGATTCATCGAGACGCCGCTGCTTGAGCGGTCCATCGGGAATATCGTCAAGACCACTGGTATGAGCGCGGAACAGGCGGCAAACTCGCTGAAATCCGGCAACCCGCAGAAACGGTTCATCCAGACCGATGAAGTGGCCGGCGCCGCGATCTGGCTGTGTTCCGAGGCGGCGCGATCCGTCAATGGCCATGCGCTCAGCATTTCGGGAGGGGAGACATGACACCGCAATCTGTTGAAACCGGGGCCGATGAACCGATGTCGAAGATGCGGCTGCGGCTATGGCTCAAGCTGCTGAAGGCCAGCAACCTGATCGAAGACCAGATCCGCCGCCGCCTGCGCGAGGATTTCCAGACGACCCTGCCGCGCTTTGACGTGATGTCGGCGCTGGCGCGCAGCCCCGAGGGGCTGAAGATGTCGCAGATTTCGGACATGCTGCGGGTGTCGAACGGCAATGTCACCGGCATTGTCGACCGGCTGACCGACGAGGGGCTGGCCCTGCGGGTGGCGGTGCCGGGGGACCGGCGCGCCTCGCAGGTGCGGCTGACGGCCAAGGGCAAGCGGACCTTTGCCGAACAGGCGGCCGCGCATGAGACCTGGATCGACGACATGCTGGACCGGCTCGATGCCGACGATGTCGAGGGGATGATCCGCCGCCTCGACTATCTCAACGACACTCTGGAGGAGAATGACTGACCATGCGCAGCGACGTGAAGCACTTCAAATGCGAGATTGAGGACGGCATCGCCACCATCGCGCTCGACCGGCCCGAGCGGAAGAACCCGCTGACCTTCGACAGCTATGCCGAACTGCGCGACTGGTTCCGCGACCTGCATTACGATGACGAGGTCGGGGCGGTGGTCTTCACCTCCAACGGCGGCAACTTCAGCTCGGGCGGGGATGTGCACGACATCATCGGCCCGCTGACCAAAATGAACATGAAGGAGCTTTTGACCTTCACCCGGATGACCGGCGATCTGGTCAAGGCAATGGTGAACTGCGGCAAGCCGATCATCGCCGCCGTGGACGGCATCTGCGCCGGCGCCGGCGCGATCATCGCCATGGCCTCCGACCTGCGGGTGGCAACGCCCGAGGCGAAGGTGGCGTTCCTGTTCAACCGGGTCGGGTTGGCGGGCTGCGACATGGGCGCCTGCGCGATCCTGCCACGCATCATCGGTCAGGGGCGGGCGGCTGAACTGCTGTATCTTGGCCGCGCGATGAGCGCCGAGGAAGGCCACGCCTGGGGGTTCTTCAACAACGTGGTGCCCGCCGGCGAGCTGGAGGCCACAGCGCAGAAACTGGCATCGCGCATCGCCGCCGGACCCAACTTCGCCAACATGATGACCAAGACCATGCTGGCGCAGGAATGGTGCATGTCGATCGAGCAGGCGATCGAGGCCGAGGCGCAGGCGCAGGCGATCTGCATGCAGGGGCAGGATTTCCACCGCGCCTATCATGCGTTTGTGGCCAAGGAAAAACCGGTGTTCGAGGGCGACTGACCGGCTCGCGCGGGGGCGGCGTCGGGTCGCCTCCAGCGGGAGTATTTGAAACGAGAAGAAGGGGAGGGGCGCATATGTCCGACCGCAGTTTTCTGGACTGGCCGTTTTTCGAGCCGCGCCACAAGGCGCTGGCCGACGCATTGGAGAGCTGGGCGCAGTCGCATCTGTCCGCCATCGACCATTCCGACACCGATGCCGCCTGCCGCGCGCTGGTGCCCGGGCTGGGCGAGGCCGGGTTCCTGACCCATTCCGCCGTCGATCCGGAGACCGGGACGGGCCTCGATGTGCGCAGCCTGTGCCTGATCCGCGAGACGCTGGCGCGCCATGACGGTCTGGCCGATTTCGCCTTTGCGATGCAGGGGCTGGGCACCGGGGCGATCTCGCTGTTCGGCACGCCGGCGCAGCGCGGCGAATGGCTGACGCAGACCCGGGCGGGCAAGGTGATCTCGGCCTTCGCTCTGACCGAACCGGCCTCCGGCTCGGACGTTGCCAATTCGGCGATGACGGCGACCCGCGACGGCGACCATTTCGTGCTGAATGGTGAGAAGACCTGGATCTCCAACGGCGGCATTGCCGATGTCTACTGCGTCTTCGCCCGCACGGGCGAGGCGCCGGGCGCCAAGGGGCTGTCGTGCTTCATTGTGCCGGCGGATACGCCCGGGCTTGAGATCGCCGAACGGCTGGAGGTGATCGCGCCGCACCCCTTGGCGACGCTGCACTTCACCGATTGCCGGATCCCGGTCTCGGCCCTTCTGGGAGAGGCGGGCGCCGGGTTCCGGATCGCCATGTCGGTGCTGGACGTCTTCCGCTCCACCGTCGCGGCCGCGGCGCTGGGGTTTGCCCGCCGGGCGCTGGACGAGGCGCTGCACCGCGTCACCACGCGCAAGGTGCAGGGCGCACCGCTGTTCGATCTGCAGATGGTGCAGGGCCATATCGCCGACATGGCACTGGATGTGGACGCTGCCGCGCTGCTGGTCTATCGCGCCGCCTGGACCAAGGACAGCGGCGCGCCGCGGGTCACCCGCGAGGCGGCGATGGCCAAGCTTTTCGCCACCGACCGGGCGCAGCAGGTGATCGACAAGGCGGTGCAGCTGCACGGCGGCGATGGCGTGCGATCGGGCGAGACGGTGGAAAAACTGTACCGTGAGATCCGCGCGCTGCGCATCTACGAGGGGGCCTCGGACGTCCAGCGCGTGGTCATCGCGCGCCAGGCGTTGGGGGCGTTCCAGCAAGGTTAGGCGCAAGACCGACAGGGCCGGGGCCAAGCCGCGACAGACGGTGGAGCCCGGCGCCATTCAGGAGAGGTAAGACACATATGCTCAGACCATCTGCCCATAGCGATACATTCACCCGCGACAACCTGCCGGCGCCGGAGACCTGGCCCGACCTTCTGCTGGACGGGTTCGACTATCCTGACCGGTTGAACGCGGCGGTGGAACTGACCGACGCCATGGTGGCCCGGGGCTTTGGCGATCATACCGCGCTGATCGGCAACGGGCGGCGGCGCACCTACAAGGAGCTGTCCGACTGGACCAGCCGGCTGGCGCATGTGCTGGTTGACGATTTTGGCGTCAAGCCGGGCAACCGGGTGATGATCCGCTCGGCCAACAACCCGGCGATGGTGGCCTGCTGGCTGGCGGCGACCAAGGCGGGCGCGGTGGTGGTCAACACGATGCCGATGCTGCGCGCGGGCGAGTTGGCCAAATACGTGGACAAGGCCGAGATCACCCATGCGCTCTGCGACACTCGCCTGATGGAAGAGATGATCGCCTGCGCCAAGGACAGCGACGTGCTGGAAACCGTGGTCGGCTTTGACGGCACTTCCAACCACGACGCGGAACTGGACCGGCTGGCCCTGCAGAAACCGGTGACGTTCGACGCGGTGGACACCGCGCAGGACGACGTGGCGCTGATCGGCTTCACCTCCGGCTCCACCGGAGAGCCCAAGGGGACGATGCATTTTCACCGCGATCTTCTGATCATCGCCGACGGCTATGCCAAGGAGGTGCTGAACGTCACGCCCGATGATGTGTTCATCGGCTCGCCGCCGCTGGCCTTTACCTTTGGTCTTGGCGGGCTGGCGATCTTTCCGCTGCGCTTCGGGGCGGCGGCGACACTGTTGGAAAACGCCTCGCCGCCGAACATGATCGAGATCATCGAGACCTACAAGGCGACGGTCTGTTTTACCGCGCCGACCGCCTATCGCGCCATGCTGGTGGCGATGGAAGAGGG
Source organism: Antarcticimicrobium luteum (assembly GCF_004358185.1). Taxonomy (GTDB): domain Bacteria; phylum Pseudomonadota; class Alphaproteobacteria; order Rhodobacterales; family Rhodobacteraceae; genus Antarcticimicrobium; species Antarcticimicrobium luteum. The sequence goes on along the minus strand of NZ_SMUV01000065.1, from coordinate 101,122 downwards.
GGCGGATCTGTCCTCGCTGCGTGCCGCGGTATCGGCCGGGGAAACCCTGCCGGCGCCGGTGTTCGAGCAGTGGATGCTGAAGACCGGCAAGCCGATGCTGGACGGCATCGGCGCGACCGAGATGCTGCATATCTTCATCACCAACCGCTTCGACGACTACAAACCCGCCTGCACCGGCAAACCGGTGGCCGGCTATGAGGCCAGGGTGATCGGCGAGGATGGCCAGGAGATGCCGCGCGGAGAGGTGGGGCGGCTGGCGGTGCGCGGTCCGACCGGTTGCCGCTATCTCGGCGGGCAGCGGCAGACCGACTATGTCCAGGACGGCTGGAACGTCACCGGAGACGCCTTCGTGCAGGACGAGGAGGGCTATTTCCACTTTGCCGCGCGCAATGACGACATCATCCTGTCGGCGGGCTACAACATCGCCGGCCCCGAGGTCGAGGCGGCGCTGCTGGCGCATGAGGCGGTGCTGGAATGCGCGGTGATCGGCGCGCCGGACGAGGCGCGCGGCCAGATCGTCGAGGCGCATGTGGTCCTTGGTGCGGGGCATACGCCGGGCGAGTTGACGGCCAAGCTGTTGCAGGACCACGTCAAGGCAACGATCGCGCCCTATAAATACCCGCGCTCGGTGGTCTTCGCCAAGGAGTTGCCCAAGACCGAGTCCGGCAAGATTCAACGCTTCAGACTGCGAGACGCGAAATGACCGGATCCGCCTATGATCCCGGCGCCGAAGGCGCAAGGATGAGCTTTGCCGACGCCATGTCCTATGGCGATTATCTGGGGCTGGACGCGCTGCTGGAGCAGCAGCGCCCGCTGAGCGGCGCGCATGACGAGATGCTGTTCATCATCCAGCACCAGACCAGCGAGCTGTGGATGAAGCTGGCCATTCACGAGATGGCGGGCGCCCGCGACGCGATGAACGCGGGCCGGATGCCGCAGGCGTTCAAGATGCTGGCGCGGGTCAGCCGCATCTTTGAACAGCTCAACAACGCCTGGGACGTGCTGCGCACCATGACGCCGGCCGATTACACCCGCTTCCGCGAGGCGCTGGGGCCGTCCTCGGGGTTCCAGTCGTATCAGTACCGGATGATCGAATACATCCTGGGCAACCGGAATCCCAACATGCTCAAACCGCACGCGCATGTGCCGCAGGTGCATGCGATGCTGGCCGGGGAACTGGCGCGGCCCAGTTTCTACGACGACGTGATCCGGCTGCTCTTTACCACCATCGACGGGCCCGAGGCGCAGGTGCCCGCGCCGCAACTGGATCAGCCGCACAAGGCGCTGCCCGAGGTGCAGGCGAAGTGGAAGCAGGTCTATGAGGATGTCGACAGCTGGTGGACGCTGTACGAGCTGGGCGAAAAACTGGTGGATCTGGAGGACTACTTCCGCCGCTGGCGGTTCAACCATGTCACCACGGTGGAACGGGTGATCGGCTTCAAGCGCGGCACCGGCGGCACCTCTGGCGTGCAATACCTGCGCCGGATGCTGGAGGTGGAGCTGTTTCCTGAACTTTGGCATTTGCGCGGAGAATTGTGACGATGACCCAATCGACCTTGCCCCGAAAGGATCTGTTCGATCTGCCCGAGGGCGTCCTTTATCTCGACGGAAACTCGCTGGGGCCGCTGCCGAAGGGCGCGGTGGAGCGGGTGAGCGAGGTGATGCGCGCCGAATGGGGCGGCGAACTGATCAAGGCCTGGAACAGCGCCGGATGGATGGAGCTGCCACGCGTTGTGGGCGACCGGATCGGCCAGCTGATCGGCGCGCCCGCGGGCAGCGTCGCCACCGGCGACACGCTGTCGATCAAGGTCTATCAGGCGCTGGCCGCCGCGCTGAAGATGCGCCCGGGCCGAAAGGTGATCCTGTCCGACAACGGCAACTTCCCCTCCGATCTCTACATGGCCGAGGGGCTGGTCGGGCTGCTGGGGCAGGGGTACGAGTTGCGCACCCCCGACCCCGAGGCGGTGGCCGAGGCCATCACCGAGGACGTCGCGGTCGTGATGCTGACCCATGTGGATTACCGCAGCGGGCGGATGCACGACATGCAGGCGATCACCAGACGCGCCCATGCGGCGGGCGCTGTGATGATCTGGGATCTGGCGCACAGCGCCGGCGCGGTGCCGGTAGACCTCGCGGGCAGCAACTGCGAATTCGCGGTGGGCTGTTCCTACAAATACCTCAACGGCGGTCCCGGCGCGCCGGCCTTCATCTATGCCCGCCCCGATATCGTCGAGGAGGTGCAGCCGGCGCTGTCGGGCTGGCTGGGCCATGACGCGCCCTTTGCGATGGAGCGGCACTATCGCCCCGCGATGTCGACCGAAAGGTTGCGGGTCGGCACACCGCCGATCCTGCAACTGGCGGTGTTGCAACAGGCGCTCGCCGCCTGGGACGGGGTGGATATGGCGGACCTGCGCGCCGCCTCGCTGGCGCTGACCGAGCGGTTCATCGCCGAGGTCGAGGTGCGCTGCCCGCAGCTTGAACTCGCCACCCCGCGCGACGGCGCGATCCGGGGCAGCCAGGTCTCGTTCCGGTTCGAGCATGGTTATGCAGCCATGCAGGCACTGATCGACCGCGGCGTGATCGGCGATTTCCGGGCGCCCGACATCATGCGCTTTGGCTTCACCCCGCTTTACATCGACGAGGGCGACGTGGTGGCGGCGGCCGAGATCATCGAAGAGGTGATCGGGCAGGAGCTGTGGCGCGACGCGAAATACCAGACCCGCTCGCGGGTGACCTGAGACAGAACGGAACGGAAAGGCACGACATGACGCACAAGGTTATCCAGCCCGAAGGATGGGCGCCGGCCAAGGGCTATGCCAACGGCATCCTGGCCGCGGACGGAACGCTCTACGTGGGCGGGCAGATCGGCTGGACCGCCGATCAGCGGTTCGAACGGCACGATTTCATCGGCCAGATGGAACAGGTTCTGAAGAATATCCTCGACGTGGTCGAGGCCGCCGGCGGCGGCGCCGAGCACATCACGCGGCTGACCTGGTTCGTCAAGGACAAGGCGGAATACATGGCGCATCAGGCCGAGATCGGCAAATCCTATCGCGCGGTGCTGGGGCGCAATTTCCCGGCCATGTCGTTGTTGGTGGTGGCCGATCTGCTGGAGGACGAGGCGCTGCTGGAGATCGAGGCGACGGCGCATATTCCGCAATAGGCGGAGCGAATTGCGATGAAGAAAGGGCCGTCCCGTCAGCGGGGCGGCCCTTTGGGTTCGCAATGGCCCGGCTGCCGACCGGGCAGGTGCCCTTGCCTCAGATCTCGAACAGCCGCCCATGTCCCGGCGCGCGGCCCGAATGCCCGGCCAGCCGCGCCGCGCCCCAGGCGCCGGCGGTGGCGCTGGAAATCACCGGCAGGCCATGCGCCGCCTCCAGCACCGGGATCACCGGCAGGGTGTGCAACCCGCCGCAGGAGATGAACAGGCAATCGGCGCCCCCCGCTGCGGCGATGGCCCGGTCCCCCAGCGCGATCAGATCGGCGTCGGTGGTGGCAAAGACCTCCTCGACCGTTTTCAGGTGCATCGCCTCCAGCGAGGCGAGCTCATAGCCGCTGGCGGTCAGATATCGGGTGAGCGCGGCATTCACCGGATCGGTATAGGCGGTGCCGACGGCCACCCGTTTCGCGCCGACGGCGGACAGCGCCTCCAACACGGAGTCGGTCATCGTCGTCGCCGGCACTCCGCTGCCGTCCCGCAGCGCCGCCAGCACCTCGGCATTCCCTTCGGGTCCGCGATAGAAGCTCAGCGATGTGCCCATCAGCGAGACCGCCTCGGCGCCGCGCGCCCGCAATTCCCCGGCCAGATCGGACAGCCGGCCGATCACCTGATTGAACCCCTCTGCCGTAACCTCGGGGATGCCGAGGCCGACCGCGATGAACTCCAGATCGGGATAGAGTTGCGGCGGCTCCGGCGGCACCGCGCCGGCGGCAGGGGGAACGATCAGGCCGATGCGGGTCATGCCATGCCTTTCAGCGTCAGGATGATGGTCGAAATATCCTCTTCCGCGTGGCCCTGATCGCAGGCCACGCGCATCAGCGCACGGGCGGTTTCGGTCATCGGCAGGGGGGCGGCGGGGCCGCCGACCTCGGCCACGGTATCGAGATCCTTGAGCATCATCGCGACGGTCCCCAGTGGATTCTCGAAGCTTTCGGTCGCCATGCGCGGGGCGAGCAGCTGGAACGGTTTGGAATCGGCGAACCCTCCGGCCAGCGCCTCGGTCAGCCTGGTGGCATCGACGCCGCTGGACTTGGCGAACTGCACCGCCTCGGCCACTACCGCCATGGTGCAGCCCGAGATGATCTGGTTCACCAGCTTGGTCATCTGGCCGCTGCCCGCAGGCCCCATATGGGTGACCCGCTGCGCCAGAGGGGCCATCAGCGGTTCGGCCCGGGCGAAATCCTCCGCCGTGCCGCCGGCCATGATGGTCAGCGTACCGGAGGTCGCCGCCGGCGTGCCGCCGGAGACCGGGGCATCGACCCAGCCCATGCCGTTGGCCGCGCGTAGGCGGGCGCCGAAGGCCTTGGTCTGCTCCGGGTCCATCGAGGAGAAATCGACGAACAGCGTCGGTCCCGCGACCCCGGCCACCCCATCGGGGCCAAACAGCACCGCCTCGACGGCGGCGGCATTGGTCAGGCAGGCCATCACCACGTCGCTGTGACGGGCCAGATCCGCCGGGCTGTCGGCGCGCCGGGCACCGGCGGCAACGGCCTCGTCGCATTTCGACGCGGTGCGGTTCCAGACCGTCACCTCGTAGCCCGCCTTCAGCAGGTTCAGCACCATCGGCCCGCCCATCAGCCCGGTGCCGAGGTATCCCAGCCGCGGGTTATTCATCGTCCAGCCCGTCCATCGGCCAGTCGGCTGCGCCGGAATGGGTCACCGCGCCGTAATAGGCGCTTTGCACCTGGGCGGCGTATTTCTCATGAAACCCGGCCAGGCGGCGCGGCGGGCGGGCCCGCAGTGCGGCGCGGCGCTGCGACAGCGTCTCGTCATCGACCAGAAGATCGATGGCGCGGGCCGTGCGGGTATCGATGCGGATGGTATCCCCATTCTCGACCAGCGCCAGCGGCCCGCCATCCCCCGCCTCGGGCGAGAGATAGCCGATGCACATGCCGCGCGTGGCCCCGGAAAAGCGGCCATCGGTGACCAGCGCCACCTTTTCCCCCATGCCCTGACCATAGATCACCGCCGTCGGCCCCAGCATCTCGCGCATGCCCGGGCCGCCCTTGGGCCCCTCGTTGCGGATGATGATGACATCGCCCTCGGCATAGTCCCGTTTGCGGATGGCGGCCATGCAATCCTCCTCGCTTTCGAACACGCGGGCGGGCCCCTCATGCACCCGGGTCTTCAGCCCGGCCACCTTGATGAAGGCGCCCTGCGGCGCGAGGTTGCCCTTGAGCACGATCACCCCGCCCGAGCTGTCGCGCGCGTTGGAAACCGGGTGGATCACATCGCCGTCGGGGGCGGGGGCATCGGCGACCGCCTCGGCCAGCGTCTGGCCGGTCAGTGTCAGCGTTTCCCCGTGCATATGCCCGCTGGCGATCAACTCCCTGACGATCACCGGCACACCGCCGAGGCGGTGCACGTCGAGCGCATAATACTGCCCGCCCGGGCGCAGGTTGCCGATCAGCGGGGTGCGTTCGAAAACTTCACCGACATCGTCCATGGTGAACTTGATCCCGGCCTCGTGCGCGATCGCCGAAAGGTGCATGCCCGCGTTGGTCGATCCGCCGGTGGCGGCGACGATGGCACAGGCGTTTTCCAGGCTTTGCCGCGTGATCAGATCGCGCGGCAGGGGGCCGCCGCGTTCGAGGATTTCCATCACCAGCTTGCCGGCCCGGCGCCCGAGTGCCGCGCGCTCGGAAAACACCGCCGGGATCAGCGACGAGCCCAGCGGCGCGATGCCCAGAACCTCCGACACCATGCCCATGGTGTTGGCGGTGAACTGGCCCGGGCAGGCACCGACGGTGGGCATCGCCGCGCGCTCCATCTCGTCCAGCGTCTTCTGGTCCATCTCGCCGGTCATCACTGCCCCGGCCCCCTCGTAGGCGTCGAGGATGCTGATCGTCTTGCCCTTGTACTGCCCCGGCAGGGTGGAGCCGCCATAGACAAAGACCGACGGCGCGTTCAGCCGCACCATCGCCATGATGATCGCCGGCAGGTTCTTGTCGCAGCCGCCGTATCCCACCAGCCCGTCATAGGCGTGGCCGCGCATCACCAGCTCGATCGAATCCGCGATCACCTCGCGCGACATCAGCGAGTTTTTCATCCCCTGATGGTTCATCGAGAACCCGTCGGAGACGGAGATTGTCGTGAATTCCCGGGGGGTTCCGCCCGCCTCCTGCACGCCGCGATAGGCATGCGCGGCCTGATCGCCCAGATTGGCGTTGCAGGGCGAGGTTTCGCCGGCGGTGCTGACCACGCCGATCATCGGGCGGGAAATGGCGTCGTCGTCCAGCCCCTGGCCGCGATAGAAGGCGCGGTGGGGGACACGGTCGAGCCCGTCGGTGGTGACGCGCGAGCGCAGCTTGCGGGGTTTTGCATCGGGATCGGTCATGGGGTCTCCGGGAATGACGGTTCAGCCTAGATTTCGGGGCGCGCGGGCGTCAACATGGGCGCGACCGGAAATGCGACAGGCAGGGAGCTTTTGCAGAATGGACAATGGGTTGGACGTGGCGGCGCAGGCCGCGGCAGGGGTGCGCAAGCGGGTGGAGCGGTTCGAGGCGCCGCAGGGGCTGGACGGGGCGTCGTTGGCACCGGCCTATGCGTTCCAGGATGCCTATGTCGCCGCCGTGGGCCTGCCGGTGGCGGGCTACAAGCTGGCGGTGAACGGGGCCCCGCAGATGGCGCATTTCGGCGTGTCCGAGCCGGTCTCGGGGCGGTTGTTCGCGGGCGAACTGTACGAAAACGACGCGGTTTTGCACAAATCCCGGTTTCAGGAGATCGCCGTCGAGCCGGAGCTCGCCGCGGTGATGGGGGCGGGGGTGGCCGACCTCTCCGGGCCGGTGGACCGCGCGGCCGCGATGGAGGCGATCGACTGTTTTCGCCCGGCGATCGAGCTGATCGACCAGCGCGGCATTCCGATGCCAAAGGTGGAGCTGGCGCAGGCCATCGCGCTCAATGTCTTCAACGCCGGCATCGTGCTGGGCGCGGGCCGCATCGAGCCGGGCGAGCTGGACCTCGACGGGCTGGAGGTGACGCTGGATCTGGACGGCGCCCGGGTCGCCGAGGCGCGCGGCGCCGCCCCGCAGCACCCGGGCGACGCGGTGGCCTGGCTGATCGGGCATCTGGCCGCGCGCGGGTTGCGACTGATCCCCGGCATGGTGGTGATGTGCGGGACCCATTTGCCGCTGCGGGCGCTGGCCCCCGAGACGGGCCGGGTCGAGGTCACCATGGGCGGGCTGGGCCGCGTCGGCTTCACCCTCGCCGAATGAGCGGGGGTCAGACGACATAGGTGGCCAGCCAGGTCGATACCCACGGCACCAGCACGATCAGCGTGAGCCGGAAGATATCGGCCACCCAGAACGGCGTGACCCCCTTGAAGATGGTGCCGGTGCTCACATCGGGCAGAACCCCGCGCAGCACGAAGACGTTGAGCCCCACCGGCGGGGTGATCAGGCTGATCTCGGTCACCACCACCACCACGATGCCGAACCAGATCGGATCATAGCCCAGCTGTACGATCAGCGGGTAGAAGATCGGCACGGTGAGCAGGATCATCGACATGCTCTCGAAGACGCAGCCCAGCAGGATATAGATCACCAGAATGGCCGCGATCACCAGCCAGGGGGTGTCCTGAAACTGCATGGCGATGCGCACCAGTGCCTGTGGGAAGTCGGTGAAATTGATGAAGTTGGCGAACAGCAGCGCGCCGATCAGCACCGCGAAGAGCATCGCGGTGGTCGCCACGCTTTCCTCGAGGATTTCCCACAGCACCCGCCAGCTCAGCGCGCCGCGCAGCAGCGCAAAGGCAAAGGCGCCCATCGCGCCGATCCCGGCGGCCTCGGTCGGGCTGAACACGCCGCCATAGATGCCGCCCATGACCAGAGCGAAAAGCAGGATCACCCCCCAGACCGAGGACAACGCGCGAAACCGCTGCGGCCAGTCCTGCCGCTCGCCGGCGGGGCCGGCCTCGGGGCGCCGCCAGGTGACATAGCGGACCGCGAAGAGATAGAACAGAACGCCGATCAGCCCCGGCAGGATGCCGGCGGCGAACAGCTTGCCGATGCTCTGCTGGGTGAGAATGCCGTAGATCACTAGCAGAACCGAGGGCGGGATCAGGATGCCCAGCGTGCCGCCGGCGGCAATGGAGCCGGTGGCCAGAGAATCCGCATAGCCAAAGCGGCGCATCGAGGGCATCGCCACCTTGGACATGGTGGCGGCGGTCGCCAGCGACGAGCCGCAGATCGCGCTGAACCCGCCGCAGGCCACGACGGTGGCCATGGCCAGCCCGCCCTTGCGGTGGCCGAGAAAGGCGTTGGAGGCGTTATAGAGTTCGGCCGCGAGATGCGCGCGGGCGACGAAATTGCCCATCAGAACGAACAGCGGCACCACCGACAGCTCGTAGTTGATGGCGGCGTCAAAGGCGGTCTGGCCGACGTTGTACAAGGCCGCCGTGGGGCTGTTGACCCAGGCCATTCCGGCAAACCCCACCAGCGCCATGACAAAGGCGATGGGGATGCGGAGAAACGCGAGAATGAGAAGGACGGCAAGGCCGATCAGGGCTACGGTCATGACTGGACTACCCCCGGGCTTTTCGGCGGGTCGCACTCAGCCCGGCATTGGCGAGCGCGGCGATCGCTGCAATGGCGCAGAGCACCGCCATGACGGCGCTGAACGGCCAGAGCTCAAGAAACAGCTCGTCGGTGACCTCTTCATAGGTGCGCTGATCGATCGACCGGATCACCAGCCGCCATGAAATCAGCGCCAGCGCGGCGGCGCTGACAAGGTGGACGATCACGGCCTGGACCCGCGCCACCGGGGCGGGGGTGATCGCATCCAGCAGATCGACGGTGACATGCCCCTCGCGCAACACGGTGAGCGGCAGCGCGCAAAAGATCAGTGCCGGCATCATCAGAGAGACGACCTCATAGGCCGCGGGCAGGGGGCTGGAAAAGAAATAACGCCCGACCACATCGGCAAAAGTGAACATCATCATGGCAAAGAGCAGCAGGCACGCGATGCGCGACAACAACCCGGCCAGCGGGGTGAGACCGCGGATATGCTCCGCGGTCCCGTAGGTGGATTTCAGGTCCAATTCAGGCTCTCCCTGCCGCGCCTACTGAGCCGAAAGCTCGGCAACCTGGGCCTTGAAGTAATCGAGCATTTCCTTGCCATCGATGCCCACCTCGGCGGCGTTCTGGTAATAGGTTTCCAGAAACCCCTTGTTCAGCTCTTCGACGGCGGCGATCAGCTCGTCAGGCGCATCGACGACCGTGTTGCCGTTGGCCAGCACGTCCTCGAGTCCCTTGTCGTTGATCCGGTCCCAGCCCTGGCCGGCCAGCTTGGCAAAGGCCTCGCCGGAATACTTGTCGACCACCGCCTTGTCCTCGGCCGACAGCGCATCGTACTTGGCCTGGTTCATGATCAGGAAGTGGCTGGAGGAGTACCAGCCGCCGGGCAGATTGGTCGAATAGGGCACCAGGTCGGTCAGGTTGAAACTGGTGACACTTTCATAGGGGAACAGGATTCCGTCGGCGATGCCGGAGGACAGAATCTCGTAGGATTTCGGCGAGGGCTGGCGGATCGAGACGCCGCCCCAACCCTCGACGATGGCCAGCGGGATCGGGCCGCCGGTGCGCATCTTCTGCCCCTCCATGTCGGCCGGGGACAGGATGTTCTTCTTGGAATGGTGGACCTGGCCGGGGCCGTGCATGTTCATGCCGATCAGGTGCACGCCGTCATAGAACCCCTTGTCGGCCAGAAACTTGTCATGGGTGCGTTGCAGCGCGATCGAGGTGGTCTCGGCCCGGTCGCCGAGAAACGGGAGTTCGGCAAAGAGATAGGCGGCAAAACGTTTGCGCGCATAGCCGTGGACGGTAAAGGCGACATCGGCCTGGCCGGTGCGCACCGCGTCGAAATGGGCCGGCGGCGAGCCGACCGGCTTGGGCAGACGCTTGAAGGTGATGCGCCCTTCGCTCTCCTTCTCGATGGCTTCCATCCAGGGGATGTAGATGTTGAGGTTGACCGGGTGGGTCCAGGGAATCCAGGACGAATAGGTCAGTTCGGTCTGGGCCAGCGCCGCGCCGGCGGTCAGCCCCGCCGCGGTGATGCCGGCGGCGAATGTGGTGATCAGGCGTTTCATCATCATTGGTGTGTTCCTCTTCTGTTGGTTTATTGGTTTTTTGGATTCATCTTCGGGGCACGGGTTAACAAACGCAAATATCCTTTGGCTCCCCCCTCACAATTGCAGGGTTCCGATACTGGCGCCGCCACAAACATAGAGCGTCTGGCCAGTGACAAAGCCGTTCTCGGGATCGCAGAAGAACAAAAAGGCGTTTGAGATGTCGCGGACCTCGCCCAGCCGTCCGACGGGGAGTCGTGCGGCCAGCGCAGCCTCCTGTTCGCTGTCCTTGTCGATGATACCCCAAAAATTGTCGGTGCGCACCGGGCCGGGCGCGACCACGTTGACGGTGATCCCGTGCGGCGCCAGTTCCAGCGCCCAGGTGCGGGCCATGCCGATCATCCCCGCCTTGGTCGCCGAATAGGCGGTGCGGGTCGGCACGCCGAGGGCGGCGCGCGAGCCGTTGAATACGACGCGGCCAAAGCGGCGCGCCTTCATCGCCGGCAGGAAGGATTGCAGCAGCGTCAGCGCGCTGCCGAGGTGGATCTGGGTCAGGCCCAGAAGGTCTTCTGGTTTTGCTTCCTCCAGCAGATTGGGCCAGATCAGCCCTGCATTGTGGATGAAATGGGTGACCTCATGCACGGCGCCGATGTCGGTTGCGGCCTGCGCCACCGCCTTGGGGTCGAGCAGGTCGCAGGTGACGCTGAGCAGGTTGTCGTGGGTGAACTCCGGGTCGTGGCGGGCGATCGAGATCACCCGATAGCCGCGCTCCAGCAGCCTTTGGGCCAGATCGGCGCCGATGCCCTTCGACGCCCCGGTGATGACGGCGGTGTAATCGGTCATGCGCTGTCCTTTTCGACGAGAGCGAGCACCCGGAGCGGGCTGCCGGTGCCGTTGCGGATCTTCAGCGGCGCGGCCATCAATATCGCGCCGGTGGGCGGAAGGCGGTCGAGGCCGCAGAGGCATTGCAGCCCGTATTTGCCCGCGCCGTGCAGCAGGAAATGGGCAGGATAAGGCGGGCTCAGATGCATGCCCTGACCGGCGTCGGTGCCCACGGTTTCGGTGCCGAAGCCGAGGATGTTGCGCTCTTCGATCAGGAAGCGGATCGCCTCGGGGGACGGCCCCGGGGAATGCGGGCCGTCGTCGGCCATATTCAGGTAGGCGGCGCCGGATTTCTTCGACCAGTCGGAGCGCATCAGCACCCAGGCATCCTCCGGGATGCGGTCATGTTCGGTCTCCCAGGCCTCGATATGCGCGGGGGTCATCAGGAAGTCCGGGTCTTGCGCCGATTGCGCCGAACAGTCGATTACCACCACCGGGCCGACGAAACGGTCCACCGGGATCTCGTCCACCGCCGATTGTGGCAGGTCGCGCCCCGAGACCCAGTGGCAGGGGGCGTCGAAATGGGTGCCGGTGTGTTCGGACATGGAGATGTTGTGCCATTTCCAGCCCGGGCCGCGGTGGTCATAGGCGCTGATCTCTTCCATGCGGAACCGGGCGCATTGGCCGAATTCGGGGGGCAGCACGATCACCGGGAAATCCGGGTCGAGCGTATGGGTGAGGTCGATCACCTCGACGTCGCCGCCGGCCAGCGCCGCGGCGAGGTTCGCAAGGGCGGTCATGTCTCACCTCCCATGGTAAGTTCGCGTTCCAATACCTTGGGATCACGAGCGAATTTAAGGGACATGTCCTTCGCCACATCGCCGCAGTAGACATCCTCCAGGCCGTTCCTCAGACCGGAGACCACATCGCGGGCCAGCGCGCCCGGCGCCACCTTGGGCGGCGGCAGCGGCTGGTGCCAGTCGTCCTCGGTGGGGCCGACATAGACGTTCATCACCCTGAGGCCTGAGGTGCGGAATTCGCCGCGCAGGCTTTGGCTCAGCGCCCGTGCGGCGGCCTGCGAGGCGGAAAAACACCCCATTTCCGGGCTGTTGGAAAGCGATGTTGCGGCAAGGATATTGACCCATGCGACGGCGGAATTCACCCCGTCGCCGGTGCGTCCGCACATCGCCGGGCCAAAGGCCTGGGCCAGCCGCATCAACCCCAGGTAATTCACCTCGATCTCGTCCCGCGCGAACCCGGTGTCGCCGCGCGCCAGCACGCCGCCGGGGCGCAAAAAGCGGGCATTGTTGATCAGGATGTCCACCTTGCCGCCGTATTCCGAGGCCATGCGATTGACCGAGGAGGTGTCAGTGACGTCGAGCGGCAGAAACTCGACCCCCAGCGCCTCCAGCGCGGTGCGTTCTGGATAGGGGCGCCAGGTCTCTCCCTCGCCGAGGAACACGCTCGCGGCGCCGGCGGCCAGCAATGCCTTGGTCAGTGCCGGGGCGTTGGGGGCGCGCCCGTCGGTGATCAGCACCCGGCGGTGCTTGGGGTCGGAGGTCATCGCGCGCAGTTGCGGGTCGTCCTGCATGTTCGGAGTCCTTTCCTCGGGGACCGCGATCAGCACCCCCTGTCCGGCGCGGTCGAGCCGGTTCCACAGTTCCACCCGCGCACCTTTTTCGCATTCGCCATGCACATGGCAAATCACCGATGGCCCGACGTCCAGCTGCACGGTGCCGGTCCGCCAGGGCAGCCGGTCGCGGAAATAGAGGCTGGTGGTGGCGCGGATGCGGGTCTCGGCGATGAGTTGGCCTTTGGGCGAAACATCGCGCCAGTCCAGCGCCACGGACAGGCAGGCGCAGCAGGCGTCGCGCGGCGGATATTGCACCGCGCCACACTCGGCGCAGCATTGCAGGGCAAAGCGCCCCTCGGCCGCCGCCGCCGTCAGGCCCAGCGCGGCGCGGCTGCGGCTTTCGGGCGGACGGGTGGGCGAAACGGTGCGCTTTTGCGGGTTCTTCTTGACCGGGGGCTGCAACGGATCGGTCATGCGGCGCCCTCCAGAATGGCGGCGGCGGAACAGACGCCGCGGTCGTAGTTGATCATGCCAAAGCCGGAGACGAGGGCGCGCCGCGCGCCCGGCACCTGTGTGCCCTCGGCGGTCCAGGTGACCTGGCGGATCGCCTCGACCAGCCCGATGAAACCGCCCGCCGCGCCGGCCTGGCCGGCCGAAAGCTGGCCGCCGTTGGTGTTATGCGGGAAATCCCCGGTCACCGTCATGTCGCGGCCCCGCAGGAACTCCGGCGCGCCGCCCTTGTCGCAGAACCCAAGATCCTCGATCTGCATCATCGAGATCACCGGGTAATCGTCATAGGTCTGCACCAGGTCCATATCCTCGGGCGCGCATTGGGCCATGCCGTAAAGATCGTCCACGTCGAGGGTCCAGCCGCCGCGCAACTGGATCGGGTTCCCGGCATGGGCGTTGTGGCGTTCGATGGTACCCTTGATGCGGGCGAAGGGGAGGTTGCGTTTTATCGCCTCCTCCTCGCGCATCACCAGAAAGGCCTCGGCCCCGGCGCAGGGCATCACGCAGTCATAGAGCGCGATGGGGTCGGCAATGGGGCGGGCGTTCAGATAGGCCTCCATCGTCAGCGGCTTTTTCATCACCGCATTCAGGTTGCGCAGGGCATTGTCGCGCTGTGCCACGCAGATGCGGCCGAAATCCTCACGCGTTGCGTTAAAGTCCTGCATGTAACGGTCTGTCAAAAGGGCAAAATTCGCGTTCGGTCCGCCATAGCCATAGGGGTAGGAGGCATCCGAGGCAAAGCGCGAGAAGCTGGACAGAAGGCTGCGGAAACTGTCGATATGGTTGGTGTCGCCGGCGACGCAGGCGACGATATCGGCGTCCCCCGCCTGTACCGCCCGGGCGGCCCGGCGCAGGGCGATCACGCCGCTCGCCCCGCCCATGGGGATATGGTCCAGCCAACGCGGGCACAGGCCCAGATGCTGGGTCAGCCCCACGGCGGTATCGGGGAAGAGCGTGAAGCTGGAGACGGTGAAGCCGTCCAGCTCGGCCGGTTTCAGCCCGGCCGCTTGCAGGGTGCCGCGCAGGGCGCGGGCGATCCACCAATGGGCGGTCTCGATGGAATAGCGCTCGTAGGGCACCGAGACCGGCGCCGTCACCACCACCCCGTCATAGCCCAGCCGCGCCATCAGGCCACCTGCCGTTTCTTCAGCGCGGTGGTGTCATGCGCCTTGCCCGCCGCCAGAAGCTCTGTGGCAAGCGTTTTCAACGCGGCACGCTGGATCTTCTGGGTGGCGGTCAGCGGCAGCGTGTCGACGAAGGCGATGTAGCCGGGCACCTTGTAATAGGCCATTTGGGTCAGCGCCCATTGCGCGATCTGCTGCGCCTTTTCCGGCGAGGGGTCGGCGACGGCGAGGCAGGCGAAAACCTCGTCCCCGCGCACCGGGTCCGGCACCGGGGCGACGCCGGCGGCGGTGATCTCCGGGTGGCGCATCAGCACCGATTCCACCTCGACCGCCGCGATATTCTCGCCCGAACGGCGGATCACGTTCTTCTTGCGATCGACGAAGAACATATTGCCGTCCGCTTGTTGCCGCACGATGTCGCCGGTGTGGAAATAGCCGCCTTCCCAGGCCTCTGCCGTGGCCTCGGGGTTCTTGTAATAGCAGGTAAAGAAGCCGAGGCGCGGGTCGGGGCCGGAGCGGCGGATCAGCAATTCGCCCGGCTGGCCCGGGGCAACGTCCGCCCCGGCATCATCGACGATGCGCAGCTCCACCGCCTCGGTCGGGTGGCCGAGGCAGGCTTGGCCCACCAACCGGTCTTCGGTATGGGCCGAGATCGCCGCACCGGCGCCGGTTTCGGTCATCGCCCAGGCCTCGACCAGCGGAAAGCCGAAGCGCGCCTCGAAATCGGCCTGCAACTTCGGATCGACCCCGGCGCCGAAGCCGAAGCGCACCGAATGATCCCGGTCGCTGGCACCTTCCGGTGCGCCCATCAGCATCGAGGGCATCACGCCCAGGTAATGCAGGCAGGTGGCGCGGGCGGCGCGCACGTCGTCCCACCAGCTGCGCGGATGGAACCGGTCGAGGGCGGTCAGGCAGCCACCCACGGCGATCATCACCGGGAAGGAACAGGCCATCGCGTTCATGTGAAAGATCGGCAGCGGGGTGATCATCCGCTCGCCATCCTCGGAAAGCGCCGCGATCCCGCCAAGGCCTGCGTACCAGTCGCCGGAGTCGAGGAAATAGGTATTGGACAGCACGCAGCCCTTGGGCTGGCCGGTGGTGCCCGAGGTATAGAGCACGGCCGCCTCTCGCGCCGGGCCCTCTGCCGCGTCGGCCACTTCGGCACCGGGGCGCGGGGCAGGGGGCGCCTCGTCCGGGGCGATGACGCTCAGCGCGATACCCGCCGCCTCGGCCGCCGCGCGCAATTCATCGGCCCGCGCCGGGATCGCCACGATCAGCGCCGGTTCGGCGTGGCCGATGAGATACTCCAGCTCCGCCGCGCGCAGGTCGGGGTTGATCGGCACCACCGAGGCGCCCAGCCGGTTCAGCGCCAGCCAGGTCAGGAAGAACGAGGGGCGGTTCTCCAGCAGCAGCGCCACCCGCATGCCCGGCCCGTAGCCGGCGGCGGTAAACCTCTCGGCCAGCGCATCGACCTGCGCCAGCGCCGCGCCATAGGGGATCTCACCCGCCGCGATGCCATAGACCCGCGCGGTTGCCTCAAGCACGTTCAGCATCGGCCGCGCGGGCCAGCGGCGGGCGGCGGCGGCGAAGGCATCATAGACGCTGTCGAAATCGCTCAGTTTCATGATGGTCTCACGGCAGAAGCTGGATATTGCCGAAGGCGGCGTCGGAGTTCAGCAGATCGACGCGCTTGCCCGCGATGCGAATCTTGCCGTCGACAACGGTCAGATCATGGGTGGCGGTGATCGCCAGCAGGAACTGATCGTCGAGCCGGGTTTCGACATAATGCATGTTGGTGTTGGTCACATATCGGTTGGCGCCTGGGTCCATCTCGTCGACAAAGGGGCGCTGGATCACATGGTGACAGCGGCTTTTCGGTTTCTGGCTGAACGTGCGCGCGCCGTTCAGACGCTCGACCCGCAGGCGCAGCATGAACTGATCCTCGTGGAGCAGCGATGTCACGAGGTCCGGATCGGTCTGCTTGTAGTCGAGCGGCATCCAATAGACCCCCTCGGGCATCCACAGATCGAGCCATTCGGTAAACCGGCCCTCGTCCAGCATGCGGGCCTCGTCGTAGATGAAGTCGATCAGCTCGTCGCGGCTGGGAAAGCTCATTCTGCGGCCTCCGCTTGTTCGGTTGCGGGCTGGGGCGACATGAATTTGACCCAGGCGTGAAACTGGTTGCGCATCTGCCGTTCGGTGGTGCCGTTTTCGACCGCCTCCTGGTCGAAATCCTCGCCTTCCTCATAAAGTCGCTGGATGTTGACCCATTCCATGCCGTCTGCCGCCAGCCCCTCCTGCGCGCGCTCGTACATTTCCAGATCGTCATGGCCCACCATCGAGGTCGGCGCGTTGATCAGCCGGTTATACATCGCGGTGCGCGCCAGCAGTTGATCGGGCGCATCGACCAGCCGGTAGATATAGCTTTCCACCAGCGTCTTGTCCGGCCCCAGCGGGATGAAGTTGCGCAGCTGCTGGATCGGCCCCTTGATCATGATGTTGGGGAAATAGACGGTGTTGTGGCGGTTCTCGCCCAGGATCTGCTTGGCCTTCTCTTCGCCATAGGCTTCGACCATCTGTTCTAAATAGCCGGGGATGGCGGAATAGTCGGAATGGATCGAATGGTGCACGCCGGTATGGCCGTGGCCGTTGGGCCAGGTGCGGATGCCCATGTTCTCGAAGAATTCATAGGGCGACATGAAGGGCGCGATGATCTCCATCGCCATCGGCTTGGGCTTGTCCTCGGGCCAGTCCATGTCCTCGAATATCTTGACCGCGGTGCCGGCACTGGATTCATGCGCCACCATCGGGTGGCAGGTGTCGGTCTGGTTCTCGACCAGCATTTTCCAGTTGCACTGGTGCATGTAGCGCAGCGGCGGGCCGGCGACCTCCAGCCGGCCGGCCGGCGAGCGGTCGACCATGTTGTCGAGCGAGGACAGGCTGTCGCCGAAGAACTCCTCGAAAGAAATGCCATCTTCGGCCAGCCGGGCAAAGATGAAGCCGCGGTAATTCTTCACCGCGCCCACCGCCTTCATGCCCTTGCCGTTCTGGGTCTGGTCCAGTCCGGTGCCCTCATAGCCCTTTTTCAGCGGGATCGCCAAAAGGCATCCGTCGGTCTTGAACGACCAGGCGTGATAGGGGCAGCGAAAGAACTTGCCGGTGTTGCCGGTCCGGTCGATGGCGATCTTGGTGCCCTTGTGCGGGCAGCGGTTGTAGAGAACGCAGATCTCTCCGTTGCTGTGGCGCACCTGGATCACCGGCTGGTCGCCGATTTGCGTGGTGTAATAATCGCCCTTGTTCGGCGTCTGGCTGTCGTGGCCGACAAACACCCAGGTGTTGGCGAAAAGGTGCTTCATCTCCAGCCGGTAGACCTCGGGATCGGTATAGACATCGCGGTGGACCTGATGCGGCTGAACCAGATCGGTAACGGTGTCGGCGGTATAGGCTGGCGTGGCGGCTGGCATGGCGGGCTCCTTTCCTTACAGGTCGAGGACCAGTTTCGCGGATTTGGCGCGGCTGACGCAGATCTGCATGAGTTTTCCTTCGGCCTTTTCCGCATCCGACAGGACCACGTCGCGGTGATCGGGGGTGCCCTCCAGCACCTCGGTCTGGCAGATGCCGCAATCGCCGCGCTGGCAATCATAGATCAGATCGAGGCCGCCGTCCTCCAGCACCTCGATGATGGTGCGGCCCGGCGGGACGGTGAAGACCTGGCCGGTCGAGGCGATCTCGACCTCAAAGGCGGTGTCGCCGTCCTGCGGCTGCGGTGTGGTGAACAGTTCGAAATGGATCTGCGCGTCGGGCAGGCCGGCGGCGTTGGCGGCGGCGCGGGCGGCCTCGATCATGCCCTTCGGGCCGCAGACATAGAGATGGGTGGCCGGGTCGAGGCCGGCGAACAGCGTGGCAAGGTCGAGCGGGGTTTCATCGTCAAAATGAAAACCGACACGGTCGCCGAAGGCCGAGGCGAGGGCATCCGCAAATCCCATAACGCCGCGCGAGCGCGCGCAGTAGTGCAGCGCAAAGGGACGCCCGGCGGCGTCGAGCGCGCTGGCCATCGAAATCAACGGTGTGATGCCGATGCCGCCGGCCAGCAGCAGCGCCGGGCCGTCATGCGCGCCAAGGGGGAAATCGTTGTCGGGCGTCTCGGCGCGCAGGCGGTCGCCAGGCTGCAGGCTGTGCATATGGCGCGAGCCGCCCTGGCCGCCGTCCTCGCGCTGGACGGCGATGCGCAGGGTGCCCGGGGCATCGCCGGGCCAGTCGATCAGCGAATAGGACCGCGTACCGATTGCGCCGAGGTCGAATTTCAGATGCGCCCCGGCGCCATGCGCGGGCAGCGCGCCATCATCTGCGGCACGCAGGGTAAATTCCCGGATGGTGTCCGTCTCGTCGCGGATACCGTCGATGATGAGCTCTTGAGTCACGCTTTTGCACTCCCTGTGGAATTAATATGAAAATTCATATAAAATCGGTCAAGCCTTTTCTTGACCTTTCGACGGTCGCGGCCTAATCCATTCAGGTGAAACACGGCATAGTTGTATGAGAAGTCTAGAAAATAAGCGTTCAGATCAACCATTTGTCACATCCTATTTGCTCTATCTGCTGGCGGCGGTCAGCGAACGGGCGAGTTCCGAGTTTCACGCACATGCCCGCGCGGCAGGTCTGCGGGTGCCGGAATGGCGGGTGCTGGCCTGTCTCGCGGATGAGGATGGGGCGATGGTGACGCGGCTGGCGCGGCTGTCGCTGATGGAGCAGTCGCGGCTGACGCGAATCATCGATCAGATGGTTGAACGCGGGCTGGTCAGCCGCCGCTCGGATCCCGAGGACAGGCGCCGGGTCCGGGTGTTTCTGACCGGGATGGGCCGGGATCTGGCGCATGAGTTGATCGTCGATGCCCGGGCCCATGAGGCGCGGATCCTCGACGCGCTCGGCGGCGAGGACGCCGAACGCATCAAGCCGATTCTCGAGACGCTGCTGGCGCAGCTTGAGCAGCAGGACTAGCGGCGGATCATGTCCCGGCATTCCGGCACCGGCGTCTTCGGGGCGCCGTCGCGGAAATGGGCGATCAGGTTGTCTGCGGTCAGATCGAACATGGCTGTCCGGGTCTCGACCGTGGCGCTGGCGGCATGGGGCGACAGGATCACCCGGTCGCTGTCGCACAGCGTCTGCGGCACCGCCGGTTCCTCCTCGAACACGTCCAGCGCGGCGCGGCCCAACCGCCCCTCTTCCAGCGCTGCGATCAGGGCGGGCTGATCCACCACCGAACCGCGCGCGACATTGACCAGGATGCCCTCCGGGCCCAGCGCGTCCAGAACCTTTGTACCGATCAGCCGGTCGGTGCCGGCGCCGCCCGGCAGGCACAGGATCAGCGCGGTGCAGCGCCGCGCCATTTCGCACAGATCGGGGCAGAATTCGTACGGAACCTCCGGCTGCTCCCGGCGCCCGTGATAAAGGATCGGGCCGCCGAAGATCTCCAGCTTCTTCGCCAGCGTCCGCCCGATGCGGCCCAGCCCGACGATGCCGATGCTGCGCCCCTCCAGCGTGGAGGTGAGCGGGGCCTGCCCGTCGCGCGCCCAGCGGCCGGACCGGGCATAGGCATCCTGAAACAGCAGATCGCGGCTGGCCGCCAGCAGCAGGAGCAGCGCGTAGTTGGCCACATCGGCGTTCAGAACATCGGGGGTGTGGGTGACGATGATCCCGCGCGCCCGGGCGGCGGCCACGTCGATCCCGTCATACCCGACCCCGAGGCCGGAGATGATCTCGAGCTTCGGCAGCCGGTCCATCAGGGCGCCGGTCAGCGGCGCGGCGCTGGCATTGGTCATCCCGCGGATCTGGTCCCCATGCCGCGCGAACCAGTCCCCGGACGGGGCCGGGGCGGCGTCGCAATGCAGGGTGAAATGATCGCTCAGCCGCTGTTCCAGCCGCGGCGGCATCCGGCCGCGGCCATAGATCTGGATTTCTGTCGTCATTACCGGTCCTTGTGGTTCAGCGCCCGATCATCGATGGCAGCCATGTGCCCAGCGCAGGCTGCCAGACGATGAGGGCGAGCACCAGCAGCTTGATCGCCACGAAAGGCAGGATCGAGGCATAGATGGTGGACATCCGGATCTCGGGCGGGGCGACGCCGCGCATCACGAAGAGGATGAGGCCAAACGGCGGCGTCAGGAGCCCGATCTCCATCGTCAGCAGATAGACGACGCCCAGCACCAGCGGATCGATCCCCGCCGCCTTGGCCAGCGGCACGAAAATCGGCACCGTGACCATCAGCATCGAAACCTGGTCGACGAAGCAGCCCATGATCAGCAGGATCACGATCATGCCGACCAGCACCTGCACCGGGTCGAGGCCGATGCCCTGGACGGCGCGGATCACCCCGTTGGTGGCCCCCGAGAACGACAGCACCTGGGCAAAGGTCTGCGAAATCAGGATGATGAAGAGGATCATCACCGACAGTTTGACCGTTTCGGTAAGGGCCGACTGCAGCTTTTTCCAGCTCAGCGCGCGGTATCCGGCGCCCAGCGCCAGCGCCGCCACCGAGCCGAGCGCGGCGCTTTCGGTCGGCGTGGCGATGCCCGCCAGCAGGCTGCCGATCACCACCGCGAAGACCAGCGACAGCGGCGCGACATAGCGCAGGAACGGCCCCCAACGCTCGGTCAGGGTCAGCCCCTCGGCCCCCGGATCGGGTGGCGCGAGGGACGGATTGCGGGTCACCCGCCAGACGATCCAGATCACGAAGAGCACTGACAGCAGCAGCGCCGGGATCACCCCGGCGATCAGCAGCCCGGCGATTGAAATGCCCGCGAGGCTGCCCACCAGCACCGCCAGCGCCGAGGGCGGGATCAGCATGGCGATTGCGCCCGACGCCATGATCGGCCCCATGGCGATGGTGGGCGCATAGCCCTTTTTCAGCATCCCCGGCAGCAGGGTCGAGCCGAGCATGGCGGTATTGGCGATGGTCGATCCTGACAGCGCCGCGAACAGCGTGCCGCCAAAGACGCTGACCACCGCGAGGCGGCCGGGAATGCGTGTCACCACCCGGTCGACCGCGTCGATGGCGCGATGGGCCACGCCGGTCTGGAACAAAAGCTCGCCCATCAGGATGAAGAGCGGGATCGGAGCAAGCTGGAAACTTGCGATGGATTGCACCGCATTGCGGGCCAGTTGCATAACGCCGCGCTCGCCGCCCAGCACCTCGTAGGCGCCGATCACGGTGACGGTGAGAAAGGCAAAGGCCACCGGCAGCCCCATCAGCAATAGCAGCGCCAGTCCGCCCAGCATCAGGCCAAGAACAAGGGTCCAGTCCATTGCGTCTAAAGCCCCGCCGTTATTCGGCCGCGGTCGGCGCGCCCGACCATCTGCCGCAGGAATTCCAGCGCCAGCAGCGCAAAGCCCAGCGGCGCCACCGCCAGTACCCACCATTCGGGAATGACAAAGGCGGTGCGGATCATCGAGCCACGCTGCGCCGAGATCAGCGCCGCCTCGCCGGCATAGCGCACCAGCGCCGCGCAGGCCGCCAGCCCGATCAGCGCCGTCAGCCGTGCCAGCGGCGCGGCCAGCCGGCCCGGAAGGGCGGCGGTGACCAGATCGACGGTGACATGGCCGCGCTTCCACAACACCCAGGGCGCGCCGAGGAAGGTGGCCACCAGCAGCCCGTATTCCACAGCGTCCAGCAGCCCGTAAACCGGGCTGCCGAACAGGTTACGAAGCACGACGTTGACCGAGATCATCGCCGCGATTGCCGCGAAGATGGTTCCGGCCAGCGCCGCGCAGGCCTTGAGCACGCCGTCGAACAGCGCGTTCAGATTGGACATGGTGTCAGGCCCCCTTCGTATTGCGGGTCACTCGACCAGGCAGGCCTTGAGATCCGCGGCGATCGCGGCATCCACCGCGGCCACACCGGCCCAGCCGGCCTCTTGCGAGGTGGCCAGCCACTTGGCCTGATCCTCGGGCGAGAAGGTGATCACCTCGATTCCGGCTCCGGCCTGCTTGGAGGCCTCCTCGGCGTTGATGGCGATATTCTCGGCGTTCTTCGCCTCGACCCACTCGGCGGCCTGCTGCAGGACCGCCCTGGCCTCATCCGAAATCCCGTTCCAGCGGTCGAGGTTGACCAGGATATTCACATCGACCTGATAAAAGCCGGGGTCGACGCGATACTTGGTCTGCTCGTCCCAGCCCAGATCCATCACCCCCTGCAACGGCCAGCCATAGCCGTCGATGGCGCCACGCTCCAGCGCGGTATAGACCTCGCCCGGGGCGGTGCGCACCAAGGTGGCGCCGAGGGCTTCGAACATGGCGCGATACACCGGGGTGGTGCGGATGGTCAGCCCGCTCAGGTCCGGGCCCTCGATGGGTTTGGTCAGATAGAGGTGAAAGGCCACGTTGTCGCCGGTACGGGCGAGGAACTTGGCATTCATCTGCTCCTGGTGGATGGCGTCGATCTTGTCGAAACAGCCGTTCGCGCGCTGCTCCTGTACGGTGTTGGTGGCCAGGTGCAACGCGTCGCCGGTGGGCACCAGATTGGTGTAGAACGCCGAGGTGTCGTTGGCGATGTCGACGACGCCGCCGGAGACCGCATTGCCCAGCTCGAACGGCGGCACGGCCTCGGGCCCGCCGACATAATCGATCTGCACAACGCCCTTGCCGATCTCGTTCACATGGGCAACGAAGGCCTCGAAAGGCCGCGAAAAGGTGGTGCCGCCGGCAAAGGCGCTGACCCCGCGCAGGGTGACCTCTTCGGCGAGCGCCGGCGCGCCGGCAAGGCAGGCCGCGAGTGCGGCGAATGCTAGTTTTTTCATGGACCCTCTCCCTGTGAGTTTGTGGTGGCGGCGCGGCTCCGGCGTTCGGACGGAGGTGCCGCCGTCTGTGTCGGCGGTTGTCAATACATGCAAACGGGTGCGCTCCCTCTGCGCGCCGGTGGTTTGCAGGTCGAAGCGGATCTTTTCGCGCATCGTATCGACAGGGTAATTAGTATGCTTTTTATTCGTCAAGTATACATGCAAACGGAAGTTTATTTTTCCTGCTCCGCAGCGCACGGGCGCGGGGCCATGCGACAAGGTGGTCTGCGGCACGCTGTTGCGGTAACCCGGAAATTCATGGAAAAAGACATCAGAGCAAGAGGCAGTCGGAAGGGCGGGGTGCATGAACGAGGCAATTGGTCAGCCGGAGGGCGACGATCCGGGCCGGACCCCCTGGCTGGGCGAGGTCGGGCTGAACGGGTTCGCCCCCTATCTGATGAACCGGATCATGGGACGGTACAACGCCGATCTGCGGCGGGAGATGACCGCGCTGGGGCTCAGCACCGCCAAGATGCGGGCGCTGGCGGTGTTGTCGGTGATCGACGGGCTGCAATTGTCGCAGCTCGGCGTCTATGCGGTGGTGGAACAGTCGACCCTGTCGCGCGCTGTGGACTCGCTGTGCACCGAGGGGCTGGTGCGGCGCGAGAGCGACCCGGACGACCAGCGCGCCAGCCGGATCTATCTGACCCGGTCCGGGCGGGCGGCGTTCGACCGGATGTGGCCGCATATGGCCGCCAGCCACGACCGCATGTTCGAGGGCATCGACGAGGCCGAACAGCGGGCTTTTCTCGGAACGCTGCACAAGATGCTGGGCAATATCCGCAAGCATGATTTCTGAGGCACCGCCGGGCAGTGCCGCGCGCTGCGCCGGTGCGCCGGTGCGCGGATCTAGCTGGTCGGCGCGCCGCTCCACCAGGCCTCGATGTCCCGCGTGGTGATCCGCCCGGTCAGGCCCAGGCCGACCAGCGCGGTCCGCTCGGCCCGGCCGCGTTTGACCTGCACGTTGCGGCCGACCACCTGCACCTCGCAGGGGCCGTCGTCGGTCAGGACAAACCCCTTGAGGCGATAGAGATCCTCGGGCCGCGCGGTCAGCCTGTCATCCAGCGCCGCGCGGCCGATCACCGCGTCGGTTTCGTGATGCCAGCGCACATAGGCCGGGTGCGGCGCGGCGGCGCGTCCCTGCGGATGCGGCAGGATGCCAAACAGCAGCGGCGCAAGCGGGCCGTCTTCGGGCAACGGCTGCGGGCTGCGCGCGCCGATACGCCCGAGGCGGTCCAGCAGGGCCGGGTCGGGCGCCGCCCCCTTGGTCAGAAACACCAGGTCGGCCACCCTGATCTGCTGTTCGAGCTGCGGCGCGATCCGCGCATCGTCCAGCAGGCCCGGACCGTTCAGCACATCGACCAGCGTGACGATGCCGGCATATGACAGCTCCGGCTCGGCAATCGCCGCATTGGCGATGGCGGCGGGGTCGGCGATGCCGCTGGCCTCGACCAGCAGATGGTCGGGGCGCGGCCTGCGGTCCAGCGCATCGCCCAGCGCCATGAACAGATCCGCCCCCATGGTGCAGCAGACGCAGCCATTGGTCAGCGCGATGGTGTCGTCATCGCTGGTTTCGATCAGGGCGGCGTCGATATTGATGGCGCCGAAATCGTTGACCAGCACCAGCAGGCGCAGCCCGTGGTCCTCGGACAGAAGCCGGTTGATCAGTGTGGTCTTGCCGGCGCCGAGATAGCCGCTGATCACCGTGAGCGGCAGGCGCGTCATGACAGGTTCACGATCCCGCCGGACACCGTGCCCAGCACCGGCACATCCTTCAGCAGAGCGGGCGGAACGGCGGTGGGATCCTCGCCCAGCACAGCGAAATCGGCGATCTTGCCAGTCTCGATACTGCCGATCTCGCCATCCAGCCGCAGCGTATAGGCCGCCCCGAGGGTGATGGCATAAAGCGCCTCGGATACGGTGATGCGCTGTTCCTCGCCCAGCACACGGTCGGTCATCGTCTGCCGGTTGACGGCCGCCCAGGCGGTGAACAGCGGGCCCATCGCGGTCACCGGCGCGTCCGAATGCAGCGCCACATGCACCCCCGCGTCCAGCGCGGAGCGCGCGGCATTCATGCGCAGGGCGCGATCCCTGCCGACGGTCAGCGCCAGATGCTGGTCGCCGAAATACCAGATGTGGTTGGAGAAGATATTGCTGCAGACGCCGAGATCGGCGCAGCGGCGGAACTGGTCCGGCCCCATCATCTGGCAATGCTGCAGCACGTGACGCGCACCGGGCCAGGGATGTTTGCGCGCCGCCGCTTCCAGCGCGTCGAGCGCGACAGAAGAGGCCTCGTCGCCGTTGACATGGATATGCATCTGCAGCCCGTGCCTCTGAAAGGTCTCGCACTGGATATGGATCATGTCCGGCGGCGTGTTCCAGATGCCGTTGGGCTGGCCGCCGACATAGCCGGGCCATTTCACCCGCGCGGTCCAGCCCTGGATCGAGCCGTCGGTCATCAGTTTGACCGCGCCGAGGCGCAGCTTGTCGGTGGATTTCGCGCGCAGGCGCAGCGCCTTTTGCGCGGTCTCCTCCGGCGGGGCGCCCGCCGCCCCCAGCGCCGGCACCAGGCGCACACCAAAGCCGGGTTCGCCGGTGATCTCCAGCAGGGTGTCGAGATCGTCCTCTTCCATCTGGGAATAGAGGTCGGTTACCGTGGTCACCCCGGCCAGACGGCAGACATCGGCATAGGTACGGATCGCCTGCGCGCTTTGCGACAGGCCGCGGAAATCCATGCCGACCCGGCGCATGACCGGGAACATCGCCGCCATTTCCTGCAACTCGCCGGTGGGCTCGCCATCGGGGCCTTTGACCACGCCCTCGGCATTGGTCTCATGGGAATAGCCGGCCAGCTCCAGCGCGGCGGAGTTCACGCACATCAGGTGGAAGTTGGAGAACATCACCGCCACCGGGCGATCACCGGCCACCGAGTCGAGGTGTTTGCGGCTCAGCCGCTCGGTGGGCAGAAAGATCGGATCGAAGCCCCAGGCCAGCAGCGGCGCGCCCGGCGGCAGCGCGGCGGCCCGTTCGCGCAGCCGGTCGATCACCGCATCGATGTCGGTCATCCCCTTGTGCAGCGTGCCGCCGGGGTCGATCCGGTCGTGATAGCCGGCATAGGTCATATTCCACATCGCGCCGGCCATCATATGGGCGTGCCCCTCGACAAAACCGGGCAACAGCACCGCGTGGGACAGGCTGTCGTCATGGGTGACCGGCCCCCAGGCATCGGCGCAGTCGGGCCCGCCGACGGCCAGGATATGCCCGTCCCGCACCGCCACATGGGTGGCGGTCGGGTGGCTGGGGTCCATCGTTACGATCTTTTTCGCGCCAAAGACGGTGATCTGGCTCATCATGCTCTCCCGGTTGTTCGTCCGGTTTCCTCGGGCGGCCGCGCAGGCGGGCGGACCGGGAAACCGTGTTCGATGCCCAGAGTAGCCGGAAAAGGGGATGAAATGTCCATGGGTTTCGTGGGCCGGCCGTGTGGCGCTCCATAAGTGCCCCGCAGAGGTGGAGATCGCTGGGGCGGGGGTGAAAAGGTTAACGGCCCGAATCATCGTCAGGGGCGAAAGATTGTTCCCAACAAGGAAAGAGTTTTGTCAGATACTGGGGGATTGGTTCAAAAAACTGCGCTTTGTGGGGGCGGGGGCAGGGGCTCATTCCAACCGGCTGGGGGGGCGGCGCGGGCGATCTTACCGTGGGCATGACCGCAAGGATCGGAAACAATCGGGAAGGATTTGACCCGGAATTGGCCGGCAATCGGATGGATGAAGGGGAAATGTTCCGAAAAACGGCAAAAAACGGAAACAATCCCCTGTCGGTCTGCACCTTGTCCGAGGCCTGTCCGGGGCGCGAACAACGGGTCCCGGTGAAAACGCCCGCAATTTTGTTAGAATTTTCTTTTTGACCGGCCCCGGCCAACGGGTAATTCTTAACATGCCAACTGGGGGCATTGTCTGTAGGTCGCGGAGGCGACCGTCTGTTCGCATCGAAACGATGCAGGAAACACATGTGCGCGGCCGGACTTTGTCGGCGGCGCGGGCATGGCGAATGTCTGTCGCAGTGCGGCGGGCACCGGTCGAAGTGGCCGGATTTTCCGAATTGTTTCACGCTGAGCGGGCGGGATGGCCTGCGGGAGACGGATTGCATCAGTTTGGCGGCCGACGGGCGCGAGTTGCGGCCAGGTGATCGGCGTGTGTCGAAAAGGAGAGAGTGATGCCCATTACACGTCCACCCACGGGCGCCGGGTTTGTTGAAGGCGACGAAAACGACAACCGGATTGACGTTGCCTACACCGGCGATCCCGAAGGCGATATGATCGACAACGGTGACGCGATCGACCCGAGCGCCGGTCCCGATGACGATATCGTGGATGCGAAAGGCGGCGACGATTACGTCGAGGCGGGCGAGGGCGACGACGTGGTCTATGCCGGCAGCGGCGATGACGAGGTCTACGGCCAGTCCGGCGACGATATTCTTTACGGTGACGCCAACGCCCCGGGCACCAGCGGTGGGCGCCAGGTGTTCCAATGGGATCTGGCCCCCGACCCGGACGATGGCGGCGATATCGACGCCTATGACGATCTGAGCGGCGGTTTCACCCAGAACACCGGCAGCGTCGACGTGACCTTTACCGTGGTCTCGCAGTCGCCGGCCAGCGCTTCTACCTTCTCTGCCGAGACGCAACTGGTGGACGGCATCACCACCGATGGCGCCCCGGCGGACAGCACCAGCGCGCTGGATTCCGACGCCTATGTCCAGGGCGACCCGGTGGTCTACGATCTGGACTTTTCCGCGCCGGTCGAGAACGTGTCGTTCCGGATCAACGATATCGACAATGACGGCGTCGTCACGGTCAAGGCGTTCGACGCCAACGGCGACCCGGTCGAGGTCACCCTGACCGGCGGGTCCCGTGTGACGCTGTCGGATACCGATGCCGTGGCCGGGGACGATACCGCGACCTCGGTAGGCGGCAACATGCCCTATACCAGCACGACGCACTCGGTTCTTGTCGAGATTGCCGGCCCGATCTCGTCGCTGGAAATCGTCCACGATCAGGACGGCCCGGCAGACTCCGGAATCGCGGTGACGGATATCTATTTCGACGCCCCGGACGCCGACCCGGGCGCTGACGGCGACGACCAGCTGCATGGCGGCGAGGGCGACGACATCATCTATGGCGAAGGCGGCAGGGACACCATCACCGGCGGCGACGGCAACGACACGGTCTACGGCGGCGACGGCGATGACACCATCGACACCAGCTCGACCTCTGGCGTTCCGCTGCCCGATCGCGGCTTCCCCTCCTACCAGGGGCTGCCGGAGGTGCCGGCGGACTCCGATCCCTATGACGACCGTGATACCGTCGATGGCGGCGCCGGAAATGACACGATCATCACCGGCGACGATAACGATGTGATCTACGGCGGTGCCGGCAATGACACCATTGATGGCGGTCTGGACGACGACCAGATCGACGGCGGCAGCGGCGACGACTTCATTGTCGGCGGCGAAGGCGCCGACACGATCGATGGCGGCGAGGGTAACGACACCATCTATGGCGGTCTGGACCCCAGCTTTCCCGACGTGCCGAACATTCCCGACGACGGCAGCGCCGGCGACCCGGACCCGGAAACCACCAATGGCATGGATGTGATCCACGGCGGTGCCGGCGACGACACCATCTATGGCCAGGATGACGACGACACCATCTATGGCGACGATGGAAATGACGTCATCGACGGCGGCATCGACGACGATTATATCGACGGTGGCGCCGGCAACGACACCCTGATCGGCGGTCAGGGCGTGGATACGGTGTTCGGCGGCGATGGGCGCGATGATTTCCGCGGCAGCTATGAGGGCGGCGACTCGGTCGATGGCGGCAGCGGCGGCGATGATTTCGATACGCTCTACATGGGCGGCCAGCGCTATGTCATCACCAGCGAGACCGACGACGCCGACGGCAACAGCACCTCGGGGACGATGGATCTGCTGGACAGCACCGGCAGCGTGACCGGCTCGATGACCTTCAAGGAAATCGAGAAGATCGTGCCCTGTTTCACCCCCGGCACCCGGATCGCAACGCCCCAGGGCGAACGGCCGGTCGAGGATCTGGAGGTCGGCGACCGGGTGATCACCCGCGACAACGGCATCCAGGAGATCCGCTGGATCGGCAAGCGCCGCCTGAACGGGCTGGAACTGTCACTGGCCGATCACCTGCAGCCGGTGATGATCCGCAAGGGCGCGCTCGGCAAGGGGTTGCCGGAACGCGACATGATGGTCAGCCCGCAGCACCGTGTGTTGATCGCCAACGACCGCACCGCGCTCTATTTCGAAGAGCGCGAGGTTCTGGTCGCGGCCAAGCATCTGATTGGCACCGACGGGATCGAGCGGGTGGATTTGTCCTCGGTCACCTATATCCACTTCATGTTCGACCAGCATGAGGTCGTGCTCTCGGACGGGGCCTGGACCGAAAGTTTCCAGCCGGGCGATCTGACGCTGGAGGGCATGGACAGCGCCCAGCGGGCGGAATTGCTGGACCTGTTCCCCGAGTTGACCTCGGAACAGGGGTTCAGGGGCTATCAGTCTGCGCGCCGGTCGCTGAAGCGGCATGAGGCGGCCTTGCTGATGCAGTGATCCGCAGGGGTGGGGGAGGCCCGGCGACAGTCATTGCAGCTACGCAGGGCGTGCCACGCACGCGGGGGAAAGGCAGGGTTCGCGCCCTGCCTTTTTCGTTTGGCGGTCAGCATTCCGACCGCTGCGCCGCGCGCCAGGCGGCCCAGTCTTCGGGGGTGTCCAGATCCAGCCGCGCGTGGCGGCCCGGAAGCGGCACCAGCATCAGGCGGTCCGCGTGACGCCGGATGGCCACCTGGGCGCCGCTGTCGCCGGTGAGCGCGGCCAACTCGGCAAACAGCGCCCGGGCGACAACGACCGGATGTCCGGGCTGTCCCGCCGCCGTGGCGCCACGCCAGACCAAGACGCCGGAGCGCAGGTCCACCGCGCCGGCGACGGTTTGCAGATCGGCCGTCGACAGCTCGGGCAGATCGGCCAGCAGGATCATCGCCGCCTCCGCTTTGGGCGGCAGCGCGGTCAGCGCGCGCCGCAGACTTGCGGCGATCCCCTCGGCCGCGTCCGGCACCGGAACCGGGACGACCGGCAGGCCCGCCAGCGCGTCATGGCGCGGATGCGGCGCCGGCGGCAGCGCCGCGATCACCGGGCCGATCCCGGCAGCACAGGCGCGCCGGGCCGCGCGCCGCAACAACGGCACGCCGCCGACAGGCTCCATCAGCTTGTCGCGCCCGCGCATGCGGCTTGATTGCCCGGCGGCGAGCAACAGGATCGGCAGATCGGTCATGCGCCGATCATGGCGCGGGCGGCGGCGGCTGTCACCCGCGCATCCGCACCCCGTCCGGATCGAAAAGCGGGGTGGTGACCAACCGCGCCTTGCGCATGGCCCCGAGGATCTCGATCTCGACCTCCAGCCCGTCGGCGATCCGGTCGGTGGGCAGGAAGCCAAGTGCAACGGATTGCCCGGCGAAATGGGAATAGCCGCCGGAGGTGCAGAAGCCCCGGACCTCGCCGTCGAGCCAGATCGGCTCGTACCCGTTCACATCGGCATCCTCCGCCGCGACCAAGAAGGCGGCGAGACGGCGGGCGGGGCCGGTGGCGCGTTCGGCATCAGCGGCGGACCATCCAATAAAATCAATGTCTTTCTTGAAGGAGATGAAGCGATCCAACCCGGTCTCGCCGGGGGTGTAGTCGGGCGAATACTCCGCCATCCAGCTGCCGAAAAACTTGTCGAGCCGGAGCGACATCATCGCCCGCATCCCGAAGGGTTCGATGCCATGCGCCTGACCGGCGGCGAACAGCCTGTCCCAAAGCTGGCGCTGCGCCATGGGATCGCAATAGATCTCATAGCCCAGATCGCCGGTATAGCTGACCCGCTGCACCAGGCAATCGGTCATGCCAACGGTCATCCGCCGCACGTCCATGAACCGCATGTCCGCGACATCGGCGCGGGTGCAATCGGCCAGAAGCGTGCGGGCCTTCGGTCCGGAGATCTGAAACCCGTTCAGATTATCGCTGATATTTTCGATGGTTACGCCATCCTCCTGATGTTTCAGAAACCAGCGCATGTGATAGGCTTGCGCGCCATAGGAGGCGGTGAGCTGAAAGCTCGCCTCGTCGAGGCAGGAAATAGTGAAATCGCCGATCAGCCTGCCGCGCGGGGACAGCATCGGGGACAGCGACAGCCGCCCGGGCTGCGGCAGGCGTCCGGCCATGATGCGGTCGAGCCAGGCGCGGGCTGCCGGCCCCGTGACACGATATTTCCCAAAGTTTTGAAGTTCATTGATTCCAACGGCTTCGCGTACAGTCATCACCTCTCGTGCGGTGGCGTCAAAGGCGTTGGAGCGGCGGAAGGACGGGGTCTCGTACCGCGGCTCATTTTCCCGGGCGAAGTAGTTGACCACCTCCAGCCCATATTGCTGGCCCCACACGGCCCCCATGCCCGAGAAAATGTCGTACATCGGCGTGGTGCGGTTGGGCCGGGCCGCCGGAAGCTCTTCGTTGGGATAGGAGACCGAGAAACGTTTCTGATAGTTTTCAATGACTTTCGGGCGGGTGTAACCGGGGCCGATCCAGTCGCCAAAGCGGGCGACATCCATCGCCGTCACGTCGCGCTCCGGCTCGCCCTCGATCATCCATTGCGCCAGCATGAGGCCGACACCGCCGCCCTGGCTGAACCCCGCCATCACCCCGCAGGCGGACCAATAGTTGCGCAGGCCCGGCACCGGGCCGACCAGCGGGTTGCCGTCGGGGGCAAAGGTGAACGGGCCGTGGATCACGGACTTGACCCCGGCGCGTTCGAGAACGGGAAAGCGTTTGTACGCAAATTCAATGCTTTCCGAGATCTTTTCAAAGTCATCCGGCAGGAGTTCGTGGCCAAAGCTCCAGGGCGTGCCGTCGACCGCCCAGGGCTTGCAGGGCTGCTCATAAAAGCCGATGCACAGTCCGCGCCCCTCCTGCCGCAGATAGCTTTCGCCGGCCGGATCCATCACATGCGGGTGTTCCTGATCGCGTTCGTAAATCTCGGGGATGTCGTCGGTGACGATGTACTGATGCTCCATCGGGTGCAGCGGGGCATAGACGCCCGCCATCGCCGCCACCTCGCGCGCCCAGAGGCCGCCGGCGTTGACCACATGTTCCGCATGGACCGTGCCCTTGTCGGTGACCACGTCCCAGCTGCCGTCCGGGCGCTGGTTGGTCTCCTTCACCATGCAATGGGTCTCGATCGTGGCGCCGCCCATCCGCGCGGCCTTGGCATAGGCGTGCGTCGTGCCCGAGGGGTCCAGGTGCCCGTCGAGCGGGTCGTAAAGCGCGCCGATGATGCCGTCGAGATTGGTGATCGGTGCGATTTTCGCGATCTCCTCGGGGCCGACGATCGCGGTCTCCAGCCCCATGAACCGGTGCTTGGCCCGTTCCGCCAGCAGCATGTCGAAGCGGTCGCGGTTGTCGGCCAGCGTCACGCCGCCGACATGGTGCAGCCCGCAGGACATGCCGGTGATCTCCTCCAGCTCCTTGTAAAGGCGGATGGTATAGCCCTGCAGCGCCGCCATGTTGGTGTCGCCGTTGAGGGTATGAAACCCGCCCGCCGCGTGCCAGGTGGAGCCCGAGGTCAGCTCCGAGCGTTCCAGCAGCATCACGTCGGACCAGCCCAGCTTGGTCAGGTGATAGAGCACCGAACAGCCGACGACGCCGCCGCCGATCACCGCGACACGGGTTGTGGGTTTCATGGGGGCCTCCTTGTTGCGTTGTCGTCAGCCTGTGGCCGGTCGGCAGGGGCCGCTTGCCGGAAAGCGACGGGAACTGTCGCTGGCGGGACAGGGGTCGGCGCGTGGCACGCTGCTTGTCGGGGGCTGTTCCACCGGGCCTCGCCGCTGGAACCCGGGCGATCGGCTGATTGGACAGGTGGCGGGTTTCAACCCCTGATGGTTGACTGGCCCCGCGTGCTCGGTAAGATTGTTCAGCGATTGATCGGTTCCGATTTTTTCGGGTTTCCAGGAGGGGGATGGTCATGGTGGGCTTTTTTGCGTTGCTGATGGCCGGGGGGGCATTGCTCGCCTTGTCCGGGGTCATGGACGATGACGCGGCGCCTGATCCGGCGGGGGACGGCGGCGGTGACGGCGAAACCTGGGACGGTGACGAGATCCGGGTGACTGAACTCGGAAGCGAGCCCGAGCTGATCGTGCCGGAAGAGATCGACGACAGCGCCTTTCCCGGGTCCGACCTGTCCGGTTATGCCGGCAGCAGCGCGGACGAGCTGATCGAGACGAATACCTCCGACGATACCTATCAGCTGATCGATGGCGGCGGGGGCGACGATGTGGTCGAGGCCGGGATGGGGGACATGGTCGACCTGCGCAGCGAGGATGAGGAGACCGGGGACGACATCGAGGGCGAAGAGGGCGATCTGCTGACGGTGTCCGTGTCGCAGGACGATCTGGATGCCGCGCCGCAACTGTCGGTGTTCGAGTATCTGTCCGGAGGTAAAGGTGTTGACGTTTCCGACGGCGACATCCCGATTTTCCAGGCGCGCCTTGGATCGGGCGACAGTCTTGACATCGAACTGCCGGACGGGGCCGGAGGATCGGTTCATGTGGTGGAGGACGAGGTAACAACTTACATAGGCGGGACGGCGTCCAGTGGCGCCCAGCTGGAAAGCTTTTCGGGAAGGGTGCTTTACGTGCCAGAAGGGAAAAGCCTTCCGGAGGGGTTGCGCTCGCAGGAAGACTATTTTTTCTTCAGCGGCATTGATGACTCCGAGTTGCCCTTTGATGCGCTGGACGGTGTTCGCCTCTTGGGCAGGATCGACCTGGGCGAAGAACTCTTGGAAGGTTGGCTCGACGATACCACCGAACCGCCCGATCCCGATGAGCCGGTGCCGCCGAATTACACGCTGGGCTACGATCACCGGGTCGATATGCCGACCCTGACGGTCGGTGGACGGGGCGTCTGACCGGGACCCGATGGGCAGAAATGCGACGATTTTCGTCGCAAACCGGCAATTCCTTCCGCATCGGCATGGGCAGGGTGACCGATAGAGAAACCGGCCAGGGAGCCCGTCAATGCGTAGCCACGCACAGGCCGTCGTGATCGGCGGTGGCGTTATCGGATGCTCGATCCTCTACCATCTGACCAAGCTGGGCTGGACCGATGTGGTCCTGCTGGAGCGGGACGAACTGACCTCCGGCTCGACCTGGCACGCTGCCGCGAACATCCACGGGCTCCATGACAACACCAACATCAGCCGCATCCAGCATTACACCATGACCCTCTACAAGGAGCTGGAGGCGGAGACCGGGCAGGGATGCGGCGTGTTCCAGCCGGGATCGCTGTACCTCGCCCAGACCGAGGCGCGGGAGCATCAGCTCAGGCTGCAGGCGGCCAAGGCCAAGCTTTACGGCATGAATTTCCACGAGGTCAGCCGCGACGAGGCAGAGCGTTTGCATCCGCTGGTCGATTTCACCGGCATCCGCTGCATCATGTGGGAGCCGGACGGCGGCAATGTCGATCCGTCGGGGGTGACCGCCGCCTATGCTGCCGGCGCCCGGGCGCGGGGGGCCGAAATCCATCGCTTCACCCCGGTTACGGCGACGGAGGCGCAGCCGGACGGGACGTGGATCGTCCGTACACCCAAGGGCGATATCCGCACAGACTGGGTGATCAACGCCGCCGGCCTCTGGGGCCGCGAGGTGGCGGCGCTGGCCGGGCTGACCCTGCCGCTGCAACCGACCGAGCATCAGTATTTCGTCACCGAAACCATCCCGGAGATCGCCGCGTTGGATCGGCGCCTTCCCTCGGTCGCCGACCGCGACGGCGAATACTACCTCCGGCAGGAGGGGCAGGGGCTTCTGGTCGGCGCCTATGAGCGCGACATGCGGTTCTGGGCCGAGGAGGGCACACCGCTGGATTTCGCCCATGACCTCTTTCCCGACGATCTGGAGCGGATCGAGGAAAACATGATGCGCGCCATCGACCGGGTGCCGGTGGTGGGCCGCGCCGGGATCAAGCGGGTGATCAACGGGCCGATGATCTGGTCGCCGGATGCCAATGTGCTGTTCGGCCCGGTGCCGGAGCTGACGGGGTATTTTTGTTGCAATGGCATCATCCCGGGGTTCAGCCAGTCGGGCGGCATGGGGCTGATGGCGGCGCAATGGATCGTCGAGGGCGAGACCCGGTATGACATGTTCGCCTGGGACGTGGCCCGGTTCGGCGGTTGGGCCGACAAGGGGTTCACCAAGGCGCGGGTGCAGGATGCCTATGCGCACCGGTTCTCGATCCACTTCCCCAACGAGGAGCGCGCGGCGGGACGCCCCGCGCGCACACGGCCGGTTTACGGGATGCAAAAGGGGATGGGCGCGGTGTTCGGGCTCAACTCCGGCTGGGAACATCCGTTGTGGTTCGCCGAGACGCCGGGGACGGAGGACACCAACGGCTTTACCCGCCAGAACTGGTGGGGCCCGGTCGGCGAGGAATGCAAGATGCTGCGCGACCGGGCGGGGATCATCGATATCTCCAACTTTGCCAAATACCGGGTGGCGGGGGCAGGGGCCGAGGATTGGCTCAACGCGCTCTTCGCCAACCGGATGCCGAAAGCGGTGGGTCGCTCCTGTCTGACGCCGCTGATCGGCAAGCGGGGCGGAATTGCCGGGGATTTCACCGTCACACGGCTGGGCGACGCCGAGTTCTGGATCATCGGTTCGGGCATGGCCGAGGGCTATCACCAGCGGTTCTTCAAGGCGCTGCCGCTGCCTGGGGGGACGGTTTTTGAAACCAAGACCGAGGCGATCTGCGGCTTCAACGTGGCCGGGCCGAGGTCGCGCGAGATGCTGCAACGGCTGACCAATGCCTCGCTGGCGACGGCGGATTTTCCGTTCATGGCCAGCCGCCGGATTGAACTGGCCGGCGTCGACTGCCTGGCGCTGCGGGTCTCCTTCACCGGCGATCTGGGCTGGGAGTTGCATTGCGCGGCAGAGGATCAGGCGCGGCTTTACTCCGCGCTGATCGAGGCGGGGCGCGCGGTCGGCGCCGGTCCGGTGGGCAGCCGGGCGCTGATGAGCCTGCGGATTGAAAAGGGTTATGGCTCCTGGGGGCGGGAATACAGCCCGGAATACTGGCCGCAGGAGGTTGGCCTCGAGCGGTTGGTGAAGCTCGACAAGGAGTTCCTGAACAAGGGGGCGGTCGAGACGACGCTGGCCAACCCGGCGCGCGAGCAGCTGGTGCTGCTGGCCCTGGAAGAGGCGGACGTCGCCGCCTCGGATGCCGATGCCACCGGCGGCGAACCGATCTTTCGCGGTGGCGTCGGGATCGGGCGTGTCACCTCGGGCGCCTATGGCTACAGCGTGGGGCAATCGCTGGCGCTGGGCTATGTCAGGGGGGCCGGACCGGGTGACGCGGTGGAGGTGATGGTGCTGGGCCGTCCGCACCGCGCGCGGATCCTGGCCGAGCCACCGTTCGATCCGGCCGGCGCGCGGCTCAGGGCCTGAGACAGGGGCCGCACCCCAGTCCGGTGTCAGTCCGGCGTGCGCAGGCTGGAGCGTTGCACCAGCAGCACGGCCACCAGCGGACCGGCGAGGCCGATCACCGCGACGATGATCAGCAGCAGGCCCAGTTGCGAATAATCGGCCGGCGTCGCGACTGCGCCGTCCGGGCCGGTCACTTCGCGCGTGATGCTGAAGATCTGGTTGAGGTATCTGGTGCCAAGGCTGCTGGCCGAGAGCGCCAGATTGGTGAAAGAGGCCATGACGGCAAAGAAGGTCGCCTTGAGATTATCGGGCGCGTTGCGGGCGATCCAGGCCAGCATCGGGATCATGGCGATCTGGCCCAGCGGGCTTTCGATCGCGGTATCCAGGATGGCGATGAACCGGGCATCGACGATGCCGCCGGTCAGCGGCGCGGTCCAGTCCTGGATGCCATAGAAAAGGCCGATGTTGGGCAGTGACAGCAGCCCGGCCGCAACCGTCAGCAGCACCACGATATAGACGATGCTGTGATTGGCCATCAGCGGGCGCAGCACGAACATCCCGACCAGCGTCAGCACCGAGGTGATCAGCGAGAGGACGGCCAGGAACTGCTGATCGAACCCCAACTCGTCGATGGTGAACCAGGTGGCTCCGGCCCCGGGCAGCGGCGTCGCGCGGAAGATGAAGATGATGATCGCCGTGCCGACCAGCGCGCGCGCCTTGGCCGGCTCCAGCGCGGCGATGATCTGGCGCATGAGAAAGAGCACGATGGCCATCGATCCGGCAAAGATGACCTCCTGCGAATAGGGCAGATCGGACAGCCCCAGCGTCACCGACAGGGCGACAAAGGCACCGCCGCCGATGAAATAGGACCAGTTGGGTTTGACCGCGCCGCCCTCGGGGACGAAATGCGCCTCGGCACTGGCGCGGGACAGGCCGCAGGCCACCAGCGCGGCGATCTGGCGGCGCTGCTGCACCATCGCCAGCAGCACGCCGGAGACCGAGATCACCGGGATCGCCAGCCCGATCAGATAGATCCGGCCATAGACCGCGCCCTTGGCCGCCTCGGGCAGCGCGTCCATCCCGGAAAACAGCGTGATGTTGAGCGCGGCGACCGCCGAGAGCGCGCCGATCAGCGCCACCCGCCCCAGCGTCTGCATCGTGGTGTGCATCGCACGGCGGGTGTCCTCGTCAAGCGGCGCGCCGGCCGCGTCCACCTTTGGCACCGCCTCGACCGAGAGCGCGTCGGCCACCGCGTCCTGCACCACGTAACCGCAGGGCGACAACAGCGCGGCGAGCACGAACCAGGCGGTGACCGGCATCATCTCCGCCATCCAGGACACCCCGGTGGCCAGCCCGAACATGATCAGAAAACTGGCCGCGATCAGCCCGGCGCCAATGAACACCAGCACCCATTTCCAGCGCCACATCAGATCGACCAGATGCCCCATCGGCATCTTCAGCGCCCAGGGCAGCCCGACCCAGAACCCCAGCCCGGCCAGAAAGGCGGCGGAGACATCGAGGTAGTCCTTGACGAAAAAGGTGCCCACCACCGAGGTCAGCCCCGAGGCGCCATAGGCGAAATAGACCATCAGCGGCGGCAGGAAGGACCAGCGCATCTCGCGCCCCAGTTCCAGAACGACCGCGTCGAACCAGTCGTAGGCGGCGCCCCAGAGGCGGGTCATAGCGGTCGGATCTTCAGCTTTGTGACCCGGTTGCCTTCGCGCCCGATGACCTCGAAGCGGAAGTCGTGAAAGGAAAACACCTGCCCGACGGTGGGGATCATCTGCGCCTCATGGATCACCAGCCCGGCGACGGTATTGGCCTCTTCATCGGGCAGCGACCAGTCGGTGGCGCGGTTGAGATCGCGGATCGTCATCGCGCCGTCGATCAGAAAATGGCCATCCTCGGTCTTGCGCACCGGGTGATCGCCGTCGATGTCGAATTCGTCGGTGATCTCGCCGACGATCTCTTCGAGGATGTCCTCCAGCGTGATCAGCCCCTGAAGCGAGCCGTATTCGTCCACCACCAGCGCGAAATGGGTGCGCTGATGCAGGAACTGCCGCATCTGGTCGTCCAGCGTGGTGGTCTCGGGCACGAAATAGGGCGGCTTGGCCATGTCGGTGACCTGAAACCCGCTGAGGGTGTCGACATCGCCCGCCGCGCCGCCGATGTGGGTATAGATCGCGCGCAGCAGATCCTTGGCGTGGATCACGCCGATGATGTTCTCGGGTTCGTCGCGGAACACCGGCAGCCGGGTATGGGGGCTGTTCACGCATTGCGCAAAGATGTCACGGGGATCGGCGGCTGCGTCGATCATCTCGATGCCCGAGCGGTGCAGCATGATCTCCTCGACGGTGCGGTCGCTGAGGTCGAGCGCGCCGAGGATGCGGTCGCGGTCCTCTTTCTCGACCACGCCCTCGGAATGGCCCAGCTGCAGCGCGCCGGCGATCTCCTCGCGCACGGCGAGGACATGGCTGTCGGGGTCGATGCGCACGCCGAACAAACGCAGCACGCCGCGCACCAGCAGCCGCACGGCGCCGACGATGGGGGCGAACAGCGTGACGATGACCCCGATCACCGGCGCAACCGCGGCGGCGGCTTTCTCCGAATTTGTGATGGCATAGGTCTTGGGCAGCACCTCGGCGAAGATCAGCACGAGAAAGGTCATCACCAGCGTCGCCAGCGCCACGCCGCTTTCGCCGAAGACCCGGGTAAAGAGCGCGGTGGCCAGGGAGGCGGCGAGGATGTTGACCAGGTTGTTGCCCAAAAGGACCGAACCGATCAGCCGTTCGCTGTCCTCGGTGATGCGCAGCGCCTTGTCCGCCCCATTCGATCCCTTGTCCGCCTGGGCGCGCAGCTTGCCGCGCGAGGCCGCGGTCAGCGCGGTTTCCGAGCCGGAAAAGAACGCGGACAGGACCAGCAGGAACACGATCGCGCCCACCGTTCCCCAAAAGGCGGTGTCGAATATGGTCGAGGTGGTCTCCATCGGAAATATTTTCCCTTTGTCCTTTTGCGGTTATGGGGCCGGGCGGGGCGCATATCAACCCTGCACAGGGGGTTAGCCGGCGTCTTTGGCTGGGCGCGCCAGCGGGTGATGCTCCAGCACCAGTTCGGCCAGACGCTCATCGAGCACATGGGTGTAGATCTCGGTGGTGGAGATGTCCGCATGGCCCAGCAGCGTCTGGATCGATCGCAGATCGGCGCCATTGGCCAGCAGGTGGGTGGCAAAGGCATGGCGCAGGGTATGGGGCGTGACCCGGGCCGGATCGACACCGCCGGTCACCGCCAGCTCCTTGATCAGCAGATAGAACCGGTGCCGCGTCAGATGCCCCGACTTGCCGCGCGAGGGAAACAGGAACCGCGACGCCATGCCGCCCGTTTCCGCGCTCCGCTCCTCCGCGGCGTCGCGCTCGGCCAGCCAGGCCGCCAGTGCCGCGCGCGCCGGCGGCGACAGCGGCACCATCCGTTCCTTGCCGCCCTTGCCCATGACCAGCAGCATGCGCGGATCGCCGCGCGCGGCCGAGGCCGGCAGCGAGACCAGCTCGCTCACCCGCATCCCGGTGGCATAGAGCAGTTCCATCAGGCAGGTGTTGCGCAGCCGGTCGGCGGGGCTGCGCCCGGTCTGGCGCGCCGCCGCGAGCAGCCGGTCGACATCCGGCACGTCCAGCGTCTTTGGCAGGCGTTTGTCGCGGCCGGGGCCGCGGATCTGGATCGCCGGGCTGTCCTCGCGCCAGCCCTCCTCAAAGGCGAAACGATAAAGCTGCTTGATCGCCGAGAGGCGCCGGGCCCGTGTCGCGCGCGAGAGGCCCTGCGCATCGCAATAGACCAGATAGGATTCGATCGCCTCGCGGTCGGCGCCGGCAAAGCTGCCGCCCCTGCGGTCGAGCCAGCCGGAGAAATCCTTCAGATCGCGCCCATAGGCAAGCTGGGTGTTCGTGGCCGCCCCCAGTTCCGCCGCCTGCGCCTCGAGAAAGGCGCTGATCCAGCCTGGCTGATCCGCCGGCCCCGCCATCTCAGCCCCGTCCGATCAGCATCAGTTGCAGCGCCGCGCGCCGGGCGGTGTCCTCAAGTCCGACGTGCCGCAGCGTGGCGAGCGCCGCGGTCAGATCGGCCGGGTTGCCCCGCGCGCCGCTGTCGAACAGTGCGATGCTGCGCAGGATCACCTCGCCCAGTTGCCCGGCGTCGAGCGCCTCGCGCAGCGCTTGCGGCGGCGCGGCGCCGGGGGCGAACCCGTCGGCGATGGCGCGCGCCTGATCGGTCGTCGCGGTGGCGCCGCCCGGCTCGCCCAGGGCCAGCGCGGCAAGGAAAAGATCCGCGGCGTCATCACCCGCCGGCTGGCGCGCCGCCGCCTCGTAACGTGGCGAGAGCAGCCGGATCCTCCAGGCCAGCGCGGCGGCTGCCCCGTCCAGGTGGTGCACCTCGAGACGGTCGGCGAACAGATGGGCAAAGGGCACGTCGAGCCCTGCGTCATGGATCAGGGCCCAGACTTTGGGCAGGGTCTTGGCCACCGCATCGTCGCTGCCGGTGCCCAGTGCGGTGTCGAACCGCTGCACCGCCGCCACCCGGTCCCACACCCCGCCAGAGGCGGCCGGCGCCCGTTCGGTATAGAGGCCAAGCAGCTTGTTTGGGTTCAGCGCGCCGATCCGGGTCAGACGTTCGGCGGCCTCGATCTGGGCCTTCCAGCCGGCAAGATCGCGCAGGTCCGCATTGGCAAAGGCCCGTGGCAACCTGGTGCTTGGCACCCGCTCGCCGATCGCCTCATACAGGCGAAAGGTCAGCGGATCCGGCGACTCCGGCGCGGGCAGCGGCGGCGCGCCCTCGAAGATCTCGGGGCTGAGGAACCGGTCGAGCAGGTCCAGCTGCGCCGGCGGCAGCAGCTCCAGCGCATGGACGCTCTCCAGCGTCAGCGCGGCGGTCTGCCAGTCGCCCGCCCGTATGGTGCAAAAGATCGTGGCGGCGTACCCGGGCGAAAGATAGGGCTTGTCGCGCAGCGCGGCGCAGGGCGCGTCCTCTTCCCCGGTCAGCAGCGAGGTGTCGAACCAGCGCCGGTACAGCGCCGGCGACTGCATCGGTCCGGCCAGTTCGGTCAGCGCCAGCGCCGGGTCGGTCGCGCCCAGGTCGATCAGCCGGTCGATCTGCGCCAGCAGCAGCGCCTCGGCGTCCCGCTCCGGCGCGCCCGGCGGCGGCCGCTTCTCGGTCAGCAGCAAGGTATAGAACAGCGCCTGCATCGCCGGGCTGTTCTGCACCGGCGCCTCGGCGATCAGGCGCGACAGCTGGCCGGCATCGCTGCCATACCACAGATCGACCGGCAGACCGGTAATGCTGGGCGGTACCAGACCGAGCGGCGGCGCGAGCGCCTCCAGCGCGCTGACCTCGATCTCGGGGCGCAGGGCCTGTTCGGCCACCGGCGGCTCCAGCAGGACCGGGCCGGGCAGGGGGGCGGGGTGGGCCTGTTCCAGCCAGTCGATCGCCGAAAGCGGCTCCTCGGCGGGGGCCGCGAGCGGCAGACAGATCGCGATCAGCGCCGCCTTAATCCGCATTCAGGGTCACCGGCTGGCGCACCTCGGTCCTGGGCGGTGCGAAATCGGCCCCGAACCAAGGCCCCAGATAGGCATAGCCGATCAACCCGATCGCTGCCAGAATAAGAAGGTAAAACAGATACTTGATCACTCGCCCCATGGTTGTCCCTTCTGCTCGCGCAGCTGCTGTTTTGAACAAGTTATATATGGCCTTTTGGGCAAGATCACGTCATTCACTACAGAATGAGCGAAATTGAGCATAACGCTGCCGCCGAGGCCGGTAAAAAGACCGGACCCAGACCGGGGCGGCTGAAGAAAACCGTTGTCATGGTCGGCATGATGGGCGCCGGCAAGACCGCCGTGGGCCGGGCTCTGGCGGCGCGGCTGCGGGCGCCGTTCCTCGACAGCGATCACGAGATCGAGGCGGCCGCCAACATGACCATTCCCGAGATTTTCGCCCGCGACGGCGAGGCGTTCTTTCGCAAGAAGGAATCGCAGGTGATCGCCCGGTTGCTGGCCGAGGCGCGCGGCGTTCTGTCGACCGGCGGCGGCGCTTTCCTGTCCGAGGCGAACCGCGACATGATCTCGGACAGGGGCGTGTCGGTCTGGCTGAACGCCGATCTGGACGTGTTGTGGAACCGGGTGCGCCACCGCGATCACCGGCCGTTGTTGAAGACCGCCGATCCGTACGAAACGCTCAAGGAACTATACGAGGCGCGGGTGCCGCTCTATGCCCGGGCCGATCTGGTGGTGCGCTCGGATGCGCAGACCCCGGTCGAGGGGGTGGTTGACCGGGTGCTGGCCGCGCTGGCCACGCGCCCGGATGTACTGGAGATGGAAGAATGAAGAACCGCGTCCATGTCGCGCTGGGTGACCGATCCTATGACGTGGAAATCGGACCGGGCCTGATAGCCGAGGCGGGGGCGCGGATCGCGCCGCTGCTGGCGCGCAAACGCGTCACCGTGCTGACCGATGAGACGGTCGCGGGGCTGCATCTGGAGGCCCTGCGCGACGGGCTGACCGCTGCGGGTATCGACATGACGGCGCTGGCGCTGCCGCCCGGCGAGGCGACCAAGGGCTGGCCGCAGTTCACCCGCGCGGTGGAATGGCTGCTGGAGCAAAAGGTCGAGCGGCGCGATATCGTGGTCGCCTTTGGCGGCGGGGTGATCGGCGATCTGGCCGGGTTTGCCGCCGCTGTGCTGCGCCGCGGCGTGCGCTTCGTGCAGATCCCCACCTCGCTTCTGGCGCAGGTCGACAGCTCGGTCGGCGGTAAGACCGGGATCAACACGGCCCAGGGCAAGAACCTTGTGGGCGCCTTTCACCAGCCGTCGCTGGTGCTGGCCGACACCGCCGTTCTGGGTACGCTGACGCCGCGCGATTTCCTCGCAGGCTACGGCGAGGTGGTGAAATACGGGCTGCTGGGGGATGCGGATTTCTTCGGCTGGCTGGAGGCGCAGGGCCCCGCGCTGGCCCGGGGCGACATGGAGGCGCGGGTGCGGGCGGTGACCCGCTCGGTCCAGATGAAGGCGGATATTGTCGCCCGCGACGAGACCGAGCAGGGCGACCGCGCGCTGCTGAACCTTGGCCATACCTTTTGTCACGCGCTGGAGGCGGCGACCGGCTATTCCGACCGGCTGCTGCATGGCGAGGGGGTGGCGATCGGTTGCGCGCTGGCCTTCGAGCTGTCGGCGCGGCTGGGGCTGTGCAGCCAGGAAGACCCGAGCCGGGTGCGCGCGCATTTGCGGGCGATGGGAATGAAGACCGATCTGGCCGACATTCCGGGCGCCCTGCCGGATGCGGCGGGGCTGTTGGGTCTGATGGCGCAGGACAAGAAGGTGGTGGATGGCCAGCTCCGATTCATCCTCGCGCAGGGGATCGGCGAGGCCTTCATGACCTCGGATGTCCCGGGGGATGCGGTGCTGACGCTGCTTGAGGATGCGCTGGCGGGGCGGTGAGCCCCCGCATCGGACCGAGGCAAAGGATCGGCTGCCCGCCCGGGGCGGCCCGTGGCCCTCAGCCCCTTGTGTCGAATGATCAGCGTCCGTTGA
The DNA here is from genome assembly GCF_004358185.1 of Antarcticimicrobium luteum. Lineage (GTDB taxonomy): Bacteria > Pseudomonadota > Alphaproteobacteria > Rhodobacterales > Rhodobacteraceae > Antarcticimicrobium > Antarcticimicrobium luteum. The sequence continues at coordinate 56,886 of NZ_SMUV01000065.1, read as the reverse complement.
TCACCATCAACTCGCCCACATTCTCGCGGGTGACATAGCCGACCATGCGCCCCTTGCTGTCGGTGATCGCCACCGCCGGCGCCCCCTTGTAGAGCGCATCCAGAACCTTCTCCAGTCGGGTGGTCAGCGTCAGGCTGGGGATGTCGGTCTGCATGATCTCGGACACCGGCCGTGTGCGCTGACCCTCCTTCGCGAGCGCGGCAAAGAGGGCGCCGCGGGTGACAAAGCCGCGAAAGGTGCCATCAGTGTCGATCACCGGAAACTCATGCTGGGTGCTGTGCACCAGCGCCGAGGCGGCGGCCTGAAGCGTGTCTTCCGGCGTCAGGCTCTCGTAACTGGTGATGGTGGCGTCCCGCGCGCTGAGTTGCCGGGCCACCGCGCGCATCGCCACATCCTGGCTTTCCGCATTGGCGGCGACAAAGACGAAGACGGCGATCAGGATCAGCACCGGATTGCCGGTGCTGAGCCCGGCGAAACCGAACAGAAAGGCGACGATCTGCCCGGCCGTCGCCGCCACCCTCGTGGCGCTCACCCGGTCCATCGCCAGCGACAGCAGGGCACGGAACACCCGCCCGCCATCCATCGGAAAGGCCGGGATCAGATTGAACAGCGCCAGGAACAGATTGACGAAGGCCAGCCGCCCGAGAAAGCCGGGCCCGGTCAGCTCCAGCTCCCCGGCCATGTCCAGCGGCATCTTGGCGCCAGCCAGCATAAGAACCGCCCAGATCACCACATTGACCATCGGGCCGGCCAGCGCGACCAGAATTTCCTGCCCGGGTTTTTCCGGCATCCGTTCCAGCCGCGCCAGCCCGCCGATCGGCAACAGCGTGATGTCGGGCGTCTTGATGCCATAGCGGCGGGCGGTCAGGGCGTGGCCGAATTCATGCGCCACCACGCAGGCAAAGAGCGTGATGACGAACAGGACATTCTCCAGCGCGCCGGGCCATCCTGACGTGCCATAGGCTGCATAGCCGACCCAGGCCAGCAGCAGGAAAAAGGTGACGTGGACCCGAAGTTCCGAGCCCAGAATCCTGCCGATGGAGAAAGACCAGCTCATGTCACCGCCTCATCCGGAAATGAAAACGGGGCGTGCCGGAAGGGCCGCCCCGTGACCCGCTCTCAGAACGGGATTTCGTCGTCTTCGATATTGCTCGACGGGGCACCGCGGCCACCGCCCGAGGGGGCGCCGCCATAGGGATCGTCCTGCGGACCGCTGTCATAGCCGCCACCGCCCTGGCCACCCCCATAGCTGCCGCCCTGACCGCCGCCGCCCTGACCGCCATCGCGGCCGTCGAGAAAGGTCAGCTCGCCCGAGAACGGGCGCAGCACCACCTCGGTGCTATAACGGTCTTGGCCGGACTGATCCTGCCACTTGCGGGTTTCGAGCTTGCCCTCGACATAGACCTTGGAGCCCTTGCGCAGGTATTGCTCGGCCAGACGGGCGAGGTTTTCGTTGAAGATTGCCACCGAATGCCATTCGGTCTTTTCGCGCCGCTCGCCGGTGTTGCGGTCTTTCCAGGTGTCGGAGGTGGCGATCCGCAGGTTGCAGACCTTGCCGCCGTTTGGAAAGCTGCGCACCTCGGGATCGCGGCCCAGATTGCCGATGAGAATGACTTTGTTCACTGACCCGGCCATGAGAGCCCCCGTCTTGTTTTGTCCAGTTTATGCCCGAATCTGTACGATCCTTGGATGGGCACCCTATACCTCCCGCACAGAGGTTGAAACATGGTTATCCGCCGGCTTCGGCGCGGTTGTGCCGGGGCCGGGCGCGGCGGCGGCGGGGCAACTTTCCTTTGGGTGCGAAATCTGTATAGTTGCGCCGGTTGTGAACGGTGCGGGGCAGGTCGGAATGCGCAGGATTACGATCGGAATTTTGGTGGCGGTCGGCCTTGGGGCGCCTGCGGGGGCGGATATCTTTGCGACCCGCGGGCAGAAGAACCTGTTCAAGTCGCAGACCCGCGTCCTCGATACCCGCGCGGCGATCCAGTACAACGATTCCGTGCGCCTGCAACCGCCCTCGGTCCACACGCCAAGCAAATGGGGTCCGCTGCCCTATGCCGGCAAATACAAGGGCGAGTATCTGGAGTTGGCGCGGGCAGCGGCGCGACGTCATGACGTGCCCGAGGATCTGTTCCTGCGGCTGGTGCAGCAGGAGTCCGGCTGGAACCCGAACGCGGTCTCGCACAAGGGGGCGCTGGGACTGGCGCAGCTGATGCCGGACACCGCGCGGCGGCTGGGCGTGGACCCGGCCGATCCGGGGGAAAACCTGGACGGCGGCGCGCGGTATCTGGCCAAACAGTACCGCAAGTTCAAATCCTGGCGGCTGGCGCTGGCCGCCTATAACGCCGGGCCGGACGCGGTGAAGAAACACGGCGGTGTGCCGCCCTATGACGAGACCCGGAATTACGTCAAGGCGATCTGGGGCAGCTGACGCGCCCGCAGTCTTACCCGCAATCACATCCACAATCGCAGTCGCCCCTGGGGCAGGCTGTCCGCTTTGCATCCGATAAATTCCTGACTATAACGCTCTGGAAATGGCGGCGCGGGAGATGCGGGTATGCGGGCGGCGATGCGGATCTGGGGCATGGGCACGGGTATGGCCATGGGTTTGGCGGCTCTTGCGGGGCCGCTGGCGGCCGGGCCGGGGTTCGGCAGTTGGGAAAGCTTGGGCGAGGCGCTGTTTTTCGACCCCAACCTGTCCCGCGACCGCACCCAGGCCTGCGCCACCTGTCACGATCCGAATTCCGGCTTTGTCGATCCGCGCGAGACCGATCTGGGCCGCGCCGTCTCGCTGGGCGACGACGGGCGCTCGCTGGGCACGCGCAACGCGCCGACCGTCGGCTATGCCGCGCTGACGCCGCCCTTTCATCTGAGCGCCGAGGGAAAATGGGTCGGCGGGCTGTTCCTGGACGGTCGTGCAGCGGATCTGGAGGCGCAGGCGGGCGGGCCGCCGCTGAACCAGGTGGAGATGGCGATGCCGGACAAACCGGCGGTGGTGGCGCGGCTGCGCGAGACCCCCGAGTATGTCGCGGCGTTGGAGGCGCTGGCGGGCAAGGCGGTTTTCGACATCCCCGAGGCCGCCTATGACGCCATGACCCGGGCGATCGCCGCCTATGAGCGCACACCGGAGTTCGCCCCCTTCGACAGCAAATACGACCGCTATCTGCGCGGCGAATACGAGCTGACGCGGCAGGAGGATCTGGGCCGGTTGCTGTTCTTTTCGCAGCAGTTCACCAACTGCAACCTGTGCCACCAGCTGAAGACCAGCCCGGTGGACCCGCAGGAGACCTTCAGCAACTACGAATACCACAACATCGGTGTGCCGCCGAACCCGGCGCTGGCGCATATGGCGGGGCCGGACCGGGGCCTCATGGACAACCCGGGCGTCGACGACCTGGCGCAGGCGGGTAAGTTCAAGGTTCCCAGCTTGCGCAACGTGGCGGTGACCGGGCCCTATATGCACAACGGCGTGTTCGAGGATCTGCGCACGGTCGTGCTGTTCTATAACACGTATAACACCAGGTCCGAGGCGCGGCAGATCAACCCGGAAACCGGCCAGCCCTTTGCCGCGCCGGAGGTGGACGGGACGCTGTCGATGAAAGAGCTGACCACCGGCCCGGCACTGGAGGACGACCGAATCGATGCGCTGGTGGCGTTCCTGAAGACGCTGACCGACGCGCGCTATGAGGATTTGTTGGGGGAGTGAGGGGGCGGGCCGGGCTGGATTGCTGCCGCCGGCCCATTGCTGCCACTCGTCAATCGCGAGATGCTGCGGCGCTGCTTGATGATAGCTGCCATTCGCAACGGCGTGCAGAGAGACTTCCGCCTGGAAAGTCCGCTGGGCAGACGAAACGGCCGACCTGAGACCATGCGCGACCGTAGGCTATCGAGGCCAAGTCAGTCCAATTCAAAGCGCAGGATGCCTGCCGCGCGGAGTTCGTCGTCGAGGTCACTTGCTGAAAGAAACCCGAACGCGGCTGCCGCGCCGCTTCGCGGTGTCGCGCTGAAGAAAATCGACATGTCGATATGGGTCCCGAGCTTGTCGGGAAACACCGCCGCGGGAACGAGGCCCGGCGTGGAAAGGATCGTGCTCAGCGGGGCAATTGCGAGGTCGGTGTCACCTGCCGCAACCGACGCTACTGGCTCGCCGCCCCCCATGGCCCGGCTTCTTGGGAGGACGACGCCGGTCAGGCCCAACCTCTCCACTACATCGAGATACGTCCGTCCGCTCGTCCCGGTGCCGGTATACCCGATACTTCGGGCGGCGCGGAGAAGGGCCTTGATCTCCTGCTCGCCCCCCAAGATCGCGGTTTCCGGCCCGGCCTTTCTCCCCACTGCAAGAGGCACACGGCCAAACGCACGATGACTTGCGCCGTCTGCGTGCCCGCCCGCAATCAGTTCCCTGGCATAGTGTGGATTCGTCAGGCCGATGTCGTATTCTTCGCCCGCCGATATCCGTTGGGGTATCGCTGGGTTCAGGTCGATCATCGGCGAGATTGAAAGCCCTATGGCTGTCTCAATGCGCGGAATAAGGCGGGTCATGATCGCCTGGATCGCCACTGGCGCGAAGATGCGCAAATCTCTCGTAATTTTGTTTGACCTTCTTGAAAGCCGCAGGCGCGGCATGTCTTTCATGAAGCACGTCGATTTGAATTTTGGCAACACTCACGGAAGCGAGCCGTTCGCTTTTGGCTCGGAGCCGACCTGCGGCATCGCAACGTGATCAGATCAAGCCAGAATAACCTGTTCGTCGATCCCGGCCCTGGGCCGACGTTCATGCGTTTGGCGCCCAATGACCGGTCACAGCCCGGAGCTGACCTTCGTCGGCTTGATGACCGCTGTCCCGGAGCATGTCCGAGACCTGTGCCAATGATCCGCTTCGGGGTGATTTCACAAGCGGGGAATATCCGCTCCACTGCAATGTGGAGAGCGCGGGCATCCGAAATACGCTGACACGGATGCCGATTGCCCGACGAACACGTTCCGAACCGTGGTTTGGGCGTTTTCGCCTGCGATCGCCGGCGGCGCTACATTGCGTAGCGCCGCTGACATTCACCGCTGCAAATCAACAAAGATTTGCGATTGGATACCTGCTTCAAGCAGCGCATTCTTGATCTGATCGACCGCACTGACGTCGGCCGAGCTGACGATGACCACATCATTGACCACCAGTGAATACAGCGGCGCGTCGGGCGCAAGGTTTGCCAGGTATTTCTCGGCGGCAAGCTGAGACTGCGGCCCCCATTTTCCGTCATGGGCGACGCCGATCGTATACTGCACGTCCATGGTCTTTTCCTTGCTGACCGGCTTGCCGGCGTTCAGATCCAGCAAGGCCTGTCGCAGCGTTTCCTCATTCGTGACGCGCGCGGGAATGAACACGTTCGAGCAGGTTTCGACGTCTTTGTATTTGGTGACGGTCTTTTTGCTCGTTTCATTGGCGACGGCGCCGCCGATGATCGCGCCGGCGGCAGCGCCGGCATCTTTCTTTGTCACGACTTTCCCGATCACCCCGCCGACAATCGCTCCGCCGATTACTTTCTCGGGAGTTCCGCCTTTGACGGTTTCCTGATACGGTACTCTCTTTGTCTCGCATCTTACCTCGTACGAGCCGGCAAATGCCTGAGATGCAACCAGAACAGCCGTCGCTGCTGCTATCAAAAGTTTCATTGTCTTTCTCCTTCTTACCGCAGGTCGCGGTGGTATGGCCCTTGCGCTTCAGGATTGTCGCCAGTTCGCCATGTTGCCAGGCAAACGAGTTACCCGGTCGTTTGTCGTAATCTTGTGGTCAACTAGCTATGCCCTCAAGTGTTATTCAATAACATGGGTAGGATTCTGCCAGTTCCAAGGAGCTGGGCAGGCGTTCGTAGCACCCCGACAGGGTTCAAACGCCTTTGCTCTGAAGCGAGTTGCCGAGGCATACCCGTTCGATTCTTCAAGGCCGCACTGTCAGCAAACTCCGCGTAGCCTATGTTCGCATGGGTCGCAGCGAACGACTGCTCTCCGCCTGACCTGCATGAACAATCCCGGCACATTGGCACGCAGGAGTGGGACCGCTTTCGGCTCCTGCGAACCTCCGCTGCAACTCGGTCAAACGGCAGCTTAGGGCCGGTCGCATGCCGCAGCGTCAGCGCAACCCTGCGGCTTAGCAAAGCCCGCTCCCTGCGCATCACTGTCATCCTTGGTTGGCGCACAGCGAAGGTCGGCTCACTGCCCGCAGCGCCGCCCCTCACTCCGCCGCGATCTTGATCACCGGCTCCATTTCGGCCAGCTTCTCGTCGCTCAGGTGGCATTTGACCTGATGGCCTTCGGCCAGGTCGCGCACCTTCGGCACCTCGCGCTCGCACAGGCCCCCCGGCACCTCCGATTTCCACCGGCAGCGGGTCTGGAACGGGCAGCCCGGCGGCGGGTTCATCGCCGAGGGGATGTCGCCCTCCAGCACGATGTGCGTCTTTTGGACCGAGGTGTCGGCGATCGGGACCGCTGACAGCAGCGCCTCTGTATAGGGATGATAGGGCGGGCTGAACACCTGATCGGTAGTGCCCAGTTCGACCACATGGCCCAGGTACATCACCATCACCCGGTCAGAGAGATAGCGCACGATCGACAGGTCGTGCGAGATGAACAGCAGCGTGGTCTTTTCCTCGCGCTGGATCTCCATCAGCAGGTCGGTGACGGCGGCCTGGACCGAGACATCCAGCGCCGAGACGGGCTCGTCCGCCACCACGATACGGGCGCCGCCGGCAAAGGCGCGGGCGATGCCGACGCGCTGCTTCTGCCCGCCGGACAGCTGCCGCGGCATCCGCTGGGCGAATTCGCGGGGCAGTTTGACCAGATCCAGCAGTTCCAGCATGCGGTTGCGCCGCTCGGCCTCTGAATTGCCCACACCGAAGATCTCCAGCGCGCGGATGATCTGCCGGCCCACCGTCATCGAGGGGTTGAGTGTGTCGAAGGGGTTCTGGAACACCATCTGAACCTCGCCCACGGTCTTGCGGTCGCGCTGCTGGATCGGGATCTGTTCGATGTTGCGCCCGTCGAGCAGGATCTGACCCTCGGTCGCCGTCTCCAGTCCCATCAGCACCTTGGCAAAGGTGGACTTGCCGCAGCCGGATTCGCCGACGATGGCCAGTGTCTCGCTTTCGCGCGCCTCGAAGCTCAGCTCCTCGTTGGCCTTGACCACCTTGCGCGCGCCGCCGCCGAACAGGGCATTGGCAGACACCTCGTAGTATTTCTTCAGCTTGTCCATCTTCAGGATGACCTCGCCGATCGCGCCTTTTTCCTTGGTCTCCATGAGTTCGGCCGGGGCGGCCCAGTCGATCTCCTGGAATTTCAGGCAGCGGGTGGCGTGGCGGTCGTTGCCGGGCACGTCGGACATCGGGATGTCGCGCGCATCGCATCGGCCGGCCTCGAAATAGTCGCAGCGCGGGCCGAAATTGCAGCCCCGGGGGCGTTCGTGCGGCAGCGGAAAGTTGCCGGGGATCGCCTTGAGCGGGCGGGCGTTCTTGTCCGCCCCCGGCAGCGGGATCGAGCGGAACAGCGCCTGGGTATAGGGGTGCTGCATCTCGTCGAAGACATCCTCGATGCTGCCGCGCTCCACCGCCTCGCCGGAATACATCACGCAAAGCCGGTCGCAGGTTTCCAGCACCAGCCCGAGGTTGTGGCTGATGAACAGCATCGAGGTGCCGTATTTTTTGCCCAGATCCTTGACCAGCTCGACCACCGCCGCCTCGACCGTCACGTCGAGCGCGGTGGTCGGCTCGTCCAGGATCAGCAGGGCGGGTTCGGACATCAGCGCCATGGCGATAACGATGCGTTGTTGCTGGCCGCCCGAAAGCTGGTGCGGGTAGGAATTCAGGATGCGCTTGGGGTCGGGCAGTTTCACATCCTCGACCACCTGCAACGCCCGCGCGCGGGCCTCGGCCTCGGAGGCGCCCTGATGGATCATCGGCACCTCCATCAGTTGGCGGCCGATCTTCATCGCCGGGTTCAGGCTCGCCATCGGTTCCTGGTAGATCATCGCGATCTCGTTGCCGCGGATCCTGCCCAGCTCCTCGCGGCTCATCTCGCCCATGTCGCGGCCCTTGAACCTGATCGTGCCGCCGGTGATGCGCCCGTTCTTGCCCAGATCGCGCATCACGCCCAGCGCCACGGTGGACTTGCCGCAGCCGCTCTCGCCGACCAGGCCCACCGCCTCGCCCGGCCGCACCGCGACCGAGAAATCCATCACTGCGGGAATTTCCCTCAGCCGGGTGAAGAAGGAGATCGAAAGCTTATCGATCTCCAGGATCGGGCCGTCATAACTCGGTTTCGGCATGTCACTCTCCCGTTCCGGGCAGGGCAGCTCCCCTGCTTCTTCTTTGTCCAAATACGCCGGGGGTCCGGGGATCGTTCATTGGCCGCCATTGGTTCGAGACCAATGGATCATGCCCCGGTCCGCCCTTAATCTTTCAAACTTTCCTCGCGCAGCCCGTCCGCCAGCAGGTTCAGCCCGAGCACCAGCGACAGCAGCGCCAGCGCCGGGGGCAGGGCGGGGTGCAGGTAGATCGACAGCAGCTTGCGCCCCTCGTTGATGGTCGATCCCCAGTCCGGGCTTTCCGGCGGCAGGCCGAGGCCGAAGAAACCCAGGGTTCCCAGCAGGATCGTGGTGTAGCCGATGCGCAGGCAGAAATCGACGATCAGCGGGCCGCGCGCGTTCGGCAGAATCTCCCACAGCATGATGTACCAGGGGCCCTCGCCGCGGGTCTGGGCGGCGGCGACATAGTCGCGCGTCTTGATGTCCATCGCCAGCCCGCGCACGATGCGGAACACGGTGGGCGAATTGACGAAGACCACCGAGACGAAGACCACCAGAATGCCGCCGGGAATGTCGAAGAGATCGAGGGTCCGGGGCAATGCAGGGATCGAGATGGCGCGGGTGTTGACCAGATAGCCATTGGTCGAGATCAGCGACAGATAAAGCCAGATCGCGACGCCCAGCACCCCGATCAGCAGCGGCGTGCGGAAGTTTGGCCGAGTGTAATAGCGCGAATTCAGCAGCACCGCGAGAAAGACGATGGGAAAGACGAACAGCACGGCGGCCATGTAGCTGGGAACGCCGGTATCGACGATCTCGGGCGTCACCAGCAGGTAGAACAACAGGATCACCGGGAAGGCCAGGATCAGGTTGGCCAGGAACGACAGGAAGGTGTCGAGCCGGCCGCCGTAGTATCCCGCCGGAAGCCCCAGCGTGATCCCCACCATGAAGGCAAAGAGCGTCGCCAGCGGCGCGATCTGCACCACCACCCAGGCGCCCTTGACCATGCGGCTGAAGACATCGCGCGCCAGGTTGTCGCCGCCCAGCAGATACCAGGCGTACTGGCCGTCCTCGGCGTCGCGCAGGGCGGTGCCGGGCACCTTGTTCTTCAACCCCGAGACCTGCGCCAGCGGGTCGTGGGTGATGATCAGGTCGAGCGCGCCGAAGATGCCGGTGAAGACCCAGAACATCACCAGGGCAAAGCCGATCATGCCGATCGGGCTGTCGAACAGCTTGCCATAAAGGCCGAGTTTTCGCTTGAACGCGGCAGAGACCGCGAAAAGGATGATCAGCGCGATCCAGACCGGGGTGAACTGGTAGAGCACGCGGGCGATGATTTCGATCCAGCCGAGAGGTTCCATCTGTCCGTTCCCCCTCACGAAATCCGGATGCGCGGATTGAGATAGACATAGCCGATGTCGGATATCAGCTGCGTCGTCAGAACCACGATCACCGAGACCACCGAGACCGCCAGCAGCAGCTCGATGTCATTGTTTCCGGCCGCCTGGACCAGGGTCCAGCCGAAGCCCTTGTAGTTGAACAGCGTCTCGACGATGACGACGCCGTTCAGCAGCCAGGGGAATTGCAGCATGATCACCGTGAAGGGGGCGATCAGCGCATTGCGCAGCGCGTGTTTCATCACGATGTTGCGGAACGACACCCCCTTGAGGCGCGCGGTGCGGATGTATTGCGCCGTCATCACCTCGGTCATGCTGGCGCGGGTCATCCGGGCGATATATCCCATGCCGTAGAGGGCGATGGTGAGGACCGGCAGAAAGAAATTCTCGAAATTGGCGCTGTCCATCGCGCTGGTGGCGGTGCCCTTGAACCATTTCAGCCCGACCGTCGATGAGGCGAAGACGGCGATGAAGATCACGCCCGAGACATATTCCGGCGTCGCCGTGGTGACGATGGAAAAGGTCGAGAGCGTGCGGTCCAGCGGCGAGCCCTCGCGCATCCCGGCCAGCACGCCCACCAGCAGCGCCGAGGGCACCATCAGCACCAGCACCCAGAACATCAGCTTTGCCGTCAGCCCCAGCCGCGTGGCGATGATGCCCGAGACGTCATCACGGAACACGGTGGAATAGCCCCAGTCACCCTGCAGGATACCGCAGAACCTGCGGCCTTGAGCGGCCTCTTCCTCGGTGACGGTGCCGCGCAGGCAGCGCCCGGTCACCCCGTCGTCGCCCTGATGGGTCCAGCCCGGCATCACGCCCAGCCACTGGCCGTATTTCACCGGCAGGGGTTGGAGGTATCCATGACTGCCCAGCCAGCTTTCCACCGCCTCGTCGGACATGCGGAAATTGCCTTGTGTCTTGGCCAGCTTTTCCAGGTTCGGATAGAGGTTGGTCAGAAAAAACACGATGAAGGTCAGGCACAGTGCCGTCAGGATCATCACGCCGGATCTGCGCAGGATGAACAGTCCCATAAGGCCCCCTGTTGGTCAGGCTTTGGTCCGGCCCCGTTCTTGCGGACCTTGTCGTGGCGGGCGCGCATTGGCGCCGCCGAGATTGGGGCCGCCCCGAGGGGGGACGGCCCGGATGGGCGGCGGATCAGGCCGCCCAGCCCCATTTGTAGTGGTGGTGCTCATAGGTGATGTGCATGTCGGTGCCCACCAGCCCCTCGCGCATGTGGCGATACAGCGAGCGCCAGTAAGGCTGGATCGTCACGCCCTCCTGCTGGATCAGCGCCTCGCCCTTGGCGGCGATCTCGCGGCGCTTGTCGGCGTCGGCGATCGCCAACGCGTCCTCGAGCAGCGCGTCGAACTCGGGGTTGGACCAGCCGAACTCGTTCCAGGCCTCGCCAGACCGATAGGCCAGTGCCCAGATCTGGACCCCAAGCGGGCGGTGGTTCCAGTTGGTCGAGCTGAACGGGTATTTCACCCAGTCGTTCCAGAAGGTGTTGCCGGGCAGCACCGTGCGCTTGACCTTGAAGCCGGCGTCGCGCAGCTGGGCCGCCACGGCGTCGGTGGTGTTCTTGCGCCAGTCGTCGTCGATCGAGACGATTTCATGTTCGAAATCCATCATCCCGGCCTCTTCCATCAGGGCGCGGGCGCCTTCGGGGTCGGGTTTGATCGCCGGCAGTTCGGCGTATTCGGGGTGAATCCGGCACACGTGGTGGTTCTCGGCCACCTCGCCGCGGTTGCCGTAGCCCAGCTCGAGGCAGACCGCGTTGTCGACGGCCATCGCCAGCGCCTTGCGCACGCGCGGGTCGGCATAGGGTTTCTTGCCGTCGATCTCGGCCAGTTGGTTGGGCCGGATCACCACGGTCGCGGCGGTCACCACCTCGGACTTTACCAGGCCGATGTCGTTCATGATGTCGATGAATTCGCCCACCGATTCATAGAGCATGTCGACCTCTTCGGACTCGATCGCCGCCAGCCAGGCCGAGGGGTCGGTGCCGTAGTCGATGTACTCGATGGTATCGAGGTAGGGTCCGCCATAGACCTCGGTCCCCCACCAGGGATGATCGGCGGCGCGCTCCAGCGTGGCGCCGACGCCGACCTCGATCCGGGCCAGCTTGTAGGGGCCGGTGCCGATCAGCGCGGTTGGATTGGCCGGATCATAGCTCGCATGCACCACGGCAGCGGGGTAGTCGGCAAACCCCGGGATGATCGAGATGTCCGGCGTCGAGGTCTTGAGCAGCACGGTCGAGGCATCGACCACGGTGATGGCGCCGTCGCGGGCCTTGCCGGTGTCTGGATCGACCAGCGAGGCGACCCGGGCGGCCATCGAGTTGCCCTCGACACCCTTCTCGCACCAGCGTGTGATGTTGCGGGCCACATCCTCGGCGGTGAAGTCCGAGCCGTCGTGCCATTTCACGCCCTGGCGGACCTTGAGGGTGTATTCGGTGGCGTCCCCGTTGACCTCCCAGCCGTCGAGCAGCATGCCCCGGAACGAGCCGTCGTTGTTGTACTCGACCAGATATTCGCAGGTGCCGCGGGTGGCGCAGGCGATCTCGGACCAGTCGGCGGTGCGGGTATCCTTCAGCGCCTTGACCTGCATCTGAACGCGCAAGGTTCCGCCCGGTTTCGGGGTGGCGGCGCGGGCCTCGGTCGGGGCGGCGAGGCCGATCAGCCCGTAGGCCGCGGCGGAGGAAACCCCCAGCGCGGTCGCGCGGGTGAGAAACTCGCGGCGGCTGAGCTTTCCGTCCAGGCATTCCTGCGCGTGCATCCGCGCCGCCGGATGGACGGTGTGAGATTGTGTTGAATGGCAGTGCATTGGAATCTCCCTGTTTGGTCGTTTTTTATCGGCTGAGGTTCACCGGCATGGACCCGGGCTGACACGGGTGAACCCATGCGGACGTCGGCGTTGCGATCGGTTGTTCCCCCATGACGTCATTGCGCAACAGAATTACCCGTCCGTCAACGGTACCATTTCACTTTACATGGTATAAAAACGACATCAACAGGTCGCTGGGCGACATGAGCGGTTAACTCCACGTCAAGCGGGGGATCGTGCCATCTGGCGCAGCGCGGTCGGAGTCCGTTGCGTGTGCTGCTGGATGAACCGGGTGAAATAGGCGGCGCTGCCAAAGCCCAGGTGGCGGGCAATGTCCTGCACCGGCACCTTGGTGGTGATCAACAGCCGCCGCGCCGCATGCAGCTGGCGTTCGGTCAGAAGCGCCGCGGCGGTGCGCCCGGTCTCGGCGCGGCAGACCCGGGTCAGATGGGTGGGCGTGACACCCAGCGCCTCGGCATGTTCGGCCATGGTGGCGCCGCTGGCATAGGTCTGCACCAGCCGGTCGCAATAGGCCAGGACCAGCCGGCGCGCGGCGCTTTGCCCGGGGGCCGGTTCGTCGGGGAGGTAGCGGCGCAGCCAGATCGCCATCAGCTCGCCATAGGCGTGCATGGCCGAATGGTAGAGCGGGCGCGCGGCGTTCTGTTCGCGTCCCATCGCCTCGAACAGCACGGTCAGCTCGCCCTGGGCGGTCACGTCGCGGATACGCAGGTGCTGGACCGCCTGCGGCAGGGGCAGATCGGCGCTGTCGGGGATCACCAGCGCCTGGCCGAACCCGCCGCGCATCAATTCGATCGCCATCAGGTGCCGGGCCGGGATGAACAGCGCGTTATGGGTGCCGATCCCGCGCCGCGCGCCGTCGATCAGCGCCACCCCCTGGCCCTTGGTGATCCAGATCAGCAGATGTTCGGCCCGGTCATGGGCCAGTTCCAGCTGCCACGCGCCAGCCTTCATCAATTGCGCCAGCGTCACGAGGCGGAGGTCGTCCATATCGCTCGGGTCAAAGGGCATCGGCACGAAAATGTCTGATGGCGTCGGGGGTTATGCCCCATTCTAGACCACAAATACCGGCAATGGACAAGCCGGAGCCTCAGCCGGCGGGGCGGACCGGGTGCCAATGACGCATTTTCGACCGGAACCAGGTGCGCTGGCGCTTGGCGAACTGGCGCGTGGCAACGGTGGCGCGCGCCCGCGCCGCCTCAAGCGGAATCTCGCCGACGATATAGGCCATCAACTCGGGCACGCCGATCGCCTTGAAGGCGGGCAGGGCCGGATCGTAGGCGGCGCGCATCGCCGCCACCTCCTCCAGCGCGCCGGCCTCCAGCATCGCATCGAACCGCCGGGTGATGCGGTCGAGCAGCCAGTCCCTAGGCACGTCGAATACCAGCGGCACGGCGGCCTCCAGCGGCAGCAGCGGCGGCGGCGTGTCGGCCTGCCAGGAGGCCAGCGGTCGTCCGGTGGCGCGCTGCACCTCCCAGGCGCGCTGCACCCGCATCCGGTTTTGCAGGTCCAGCCCGGCGGCGGTGCCGGGATCGAGATCGGCGATCAGCGCCTCCAGCGGGATCCGATCGGCCTCGGCCCGGACCTCTGGCGGGGTCGCGGGGATCTCGGCGAGACCCCGGGTCAGGGCGGTGAAATAGAGGCCGGTTCCGCCCACGATGATCGGCCGCGCCCCGCCCCGCAGCAGCGGCGCCACATCGCGCAGCCAGTGGCCGGCGGAATACTGTGCGGTGCAGGGGACATGACCGTAAAGGCGATGCGGCGCCAGGGCCTCTTCCTCGGGGTCCGGGCGGGCGGTGATGATGCGCCAGCAGGCGAACACCTGGCTGGCATCGGCATTGACGACGACGCCGCCGAACCGCTGCGCGATTTCGAGCGCCAGCGCCGATTTGCCGGAGGCGGTTGGCCCCGCAATCAGGACCGGGCGGTCGTCGGGAATATCGGGAAGGTCGCTGAGACGCTGCATGTCCATTTGTCCGAAAGGGGCGAAACCCGCCGGTCACCGGTGGTTGCCGCATTGAACCTCGCGGCGATTTCCGACATTTTGCGGGAAAATAACCCCGTGCCGGAGAGAAGCGCAACATGACCTCGTCCAAGGAAACCGACCCGCAACCGAAATCCATGAAATACAAGCGCGTTCTGCTCAAGATATCGGGCGAGGCGCTGATGGGGGATCAGGGGTACGGCCTGCATCCGCCGACCGTCCAGCGGATCGCGAGAGAGGTCCAGTCGGTCCATGAGATGGGGGTCGAGATCTGCATGGTGATCGGCGGCGGCAACATCTTTCGCGGTCTCGCGGGATCGGCACAGGGGATGGAACGCACCACGGCCGACTATATGGGGATGCTCGCCACGGTGATGAACGCGCTGGCGATGCAGTCGGCGCTGGAGGGGATCGGGGTCTTTACCCGTGTGATCAGCGCCATCCGCATGGACGAGGTGGCCGAGCCCTATATCCGCCGGCGCGCGGTGCGCCACCTTGAGAAAAAGCGGGTCTGCATCTTTGCCGCCGGCACCGGCAACCCCTATTTCACCACCGACACGGCGGCGACGCTGCGGGCCAACGAAATGGCCTGCGAGGCGATCTTCAAGGGGACCAAGGTGGACGGCGTCTATGACAAGGATCCGGTGAAGTTCAGCGATGCCAAACGGTATGACGAGGTCAGCTATGACGACGTTCTGGCCAAGCGGCTGGGGGTGATGGACGCCAGCGCCATCGCGCTGGCGCGCGACAATAACCTGCCGATCATCGTCTTCTCGTTGGACGAGCCGGGCGGCTTCCGGGGCATCCTGGCAGGCGAGGGCACCTATACAAAGGTGCACGGCTGAGGGTATAGACCGCGCAAACGTACACCTAGCAAGCGATAATCCGAACCTTGGGGAGAGGGCAGCCATGTCCGATGATTTTGAACTGGATACCGACGATCTGAAACGCCGCATGGACGGCGCGATGACCAATCTGCGCACCGAGTTCGCCTCGCTGCGCACCGGGCGTGCCAGCGCCTCGATGCTGGAGCCGGTGATGGTCGACGCCTATGGGCAGGCGACGCCGATCAACCAGGTCGGCACCGTTAACGTGCCCGAGCCGCGCATGGTCACCATCAACGTCTGGGACAAGGGGCTGGTGGGCAAGGTCGAGAAAGCGATCCGCGAAAGCGGGCTGGGCATCAATCCGCAGCTCAACGGCACCATCATCATGCTGCCGATCCCGGAACTGAACGAGGAGCGCCGGCGCGAACTGACCAAGGTAGCCGGGCAATATGCCGAGCATGCCCGGGTCGCGATTCGCAACGTGCGCCGTGACGGCATGGACCGGATCAAGAAGGCCAAGGCCGACGGCATGTCCGAGGATGACCAGAAATTCTGGGAGTCCGAGGTGCAGGATCTGACCGACAAGATGATCGCGGCGGTGGATGAGGCGCTGGAGACCAAGCAAGCCGAGATCATGCAGGTCTGACCGGGAACATGCCCAAGGATCCCGAAATCGAGGCCCATCCCCACGGCCCGCGTCACGTGGCCATCATCATGGATGGCAACGGCCGCTGGGCGCAGGCGCGCGGGCGGCCGCGCCTGTTTGGCCACCACGCCGGCGCCAAGCGTGTGCGCGAGGTGGTCGAGGCCTGCCCCAGCCTCGGGATCAAGTACCTGACGATCTTTGCCTTCTCGACCGAGAACTGGAAACGGACCCAGGTCGAGGTGGCCGGGCTGATGAGCCTGTTCCGCCGCTATATCGCCAAGGAGATGCAGGCGCTGGCGGCCAAGAATGTGCGGGTGCGATTCATCGGCGACCGGGTGCGGCTGGACGCCAAGCTGATCGCGCTGATGGATCAGCTGGAGATCGAGACCGCGGGCAATGACGGCACCCATCTGACCATCGCGCTGAACTATGGCGGCCGCGACGAGGTGGCGCGCGCCACGAAACGGCTGGCGCAGGATGTCGCGGACGGCGCGCTGCGTCCCGAGGACGTGGACGAGGAGACCCTGCCCAAATACCTTGATACCTGTGTGCTGCCCGACCCGGATCTGGTGATCCGCACCAGTGGTGAGGCGCGGATCTCGAACTTCCTGCTGTGGCAGTCGGCCTATGCGGAATATGAATTCATCGATACGCTCTGGCCCGATTTCACCGCTGGCGAGCTGGCCCGCCTGTGCCAGAGCTATGGCGCCCGCGACCGCCGGTTCGGGGCGGTCAAGGCATGAGCGGTTCAGGCCGATGGGGTGATCTGACCGCGCGCCTGCTCTCCGGGCTGGTGCTGGCCGCCGCCGGGCTGGGGGCGGTGTGGGCGGGGGGCTACTACTTTGTCACCTTCGTTTCCGTCGTGACCGGCCTGATCGTGTGGGAGCTGACGCGCATGGTGCGTCCGGGCGATGCGACGCGGGCGGTTCTGATGGGCGCGCTGGCCGGGGTGGCAGGGTTTCTGGCGATCTATTTTCCCGCCGGTTTCGCGCTGCCGACGCTGCTGGTGCCGGCCATCGTCGGCTATGTCTGGCTGCCGCAGGTCCGGCGCATCTATGTGCCCTTCGTGATCTTCATCCTGCTGGCCGCCTTTGGCATGATGTCGGTGCGCAGCGAGTTCGGCTTTGTCTGGATGCTGTGGCTGGTGCTGGTAGTGGCCGGCACCGATATTGCCGGGTACTTCGCTGGCCGGATGATCGGCGGGCCGAAATTCTGGCCGGCGATCAGCCCGAAAAAGACCTGGTCCGGGACCGTTGCGGGCTGGATCGTGGCGGCGGTCGTCGGCGGTGCCTTCATGGCGGTAACCGGGGCGGGGCCCTGGCTGTTGCTGCTGTCGGCGGCGGCGTCCTTTGCCTCGCAGATGGGAGACATCGCCGAAAGCGCGGTCAAACGGCAGAGCGGCGTGAAGGACTCCAGTTCCCTTATTCCCGGCCACGGCGGATTGTTCGACCGGTTCGACGGGATGCTGGGGGCGGCGATCCTGGTGCTGGTCGTGATGCATCTGACCGGCTATCCGCCCGGGGCCGTATGAAGGGACAGGAATGATGCGGCGGTTGACGATCCTGGGCGCGACGGGCTCCATCGGGCAGAACACGATCGACCTGATCCGGCGCGAGCCGGGGGCCTATGAGGTGGTGGCGCTGACCGGCGGGGCGAATATCGCCCGGCTGGCCGAGGACGCGCGCGCGCTGGGGGCTGCTGTGGCCGTCACCGCCTATGACGACCGGTTGCAGGATCTGCGCGCGGCGCTGGCCGGCTCCGGTATCGAGGCGGCCGCGGGCGCCGAGGCGATCATCGAGGCGGCCCGCCGCCCGGCCGACTGGATCATGTCGGCCATCGTCGGATCGGCGGGGCTGGCGCCGGGCCTCGCGGCGCTGGAGCAGGGCACCACGCTGGCGCTGGCCAACAAGGAATCGCTGGTCTGCGCCGGGGCGCTGGTGCTGGAGACGGCCCGCCGGCACGGCGCCCGCATCCTGCCGGTCGACAGCGAGCATTCGGCGGTGTTCCAGGCAATGGCGGGCGAGGAGATCACGGCGGTCGAGCGTATCGTGATCACCGCGTCGGGCGGTGCCTTCCGTGACTGGCCGCTGCAGCGGCTGGCCCGGGCCAGCGTGGCCGAGGCCTCGAACCACCCCAACTGGGATATGGGGCAGCGGATCACCATCGACAGCGCCTCGATGTTCAACAAGGCGCTGGAAGTCATTGAAACACGTGAGTTCTTCGGCGTTCTGCCCGAACAGATCGAGGTTCTGGTACATCCCGAATCCCTGATCCACGCGCTGGTCGGGTTCAACGACGGCGCGCTGATGGCGCATGTCGGCGCACCGGATATGCGCCACGCCATCGGCTATGCGCTGCACTGGCCGGCGCGCCGCGCATTGCCGGTGCCGCGGCTGGATCTGGCGGCGGTCGGACAGATGACCTTCCGCGCCCCGGACGAGACGCGCTATCCGGCGCTGCGGCTGGCGCGGGCGGTGATGCAGATGGGCGGGCTGGCCGGCGCCGCCTTCAACGCCGCCAAGGAGCGCGGCCTCGACGGGTTCATCGCCGGGCGCATCGGATTTCTGGACATGGCCTGTGTGGTGGAGCGGGTTCTGGACCGTTTCGCGGCGCAGGGAGGTCATGCAAACGCCGCGATGACCCTTGATAACGTGCTTCAAACGGACCATCTCGCCCGGATATGGGCGGATGAGGCGATGGCAGAGAAGGCAGGATAGGTTTTGAATATTGTTGAATTGATTCCGCAGTTTGGCGGACTGGTCTATACGATTGTCGCCTTTGTCGTCGCGCTGTCGGTGATCGTCGCGGTGCATGAATACGGCCATTACATCGTCGGCCGCTGGTCCGGCATCCATGCCGAGGTGTTCTCGCTCGGGTTCGGCCCGGTGCTGTGGAGCCGCAAGGACCGTCGCGGCACCCGCTGGCAGATCGCCGCGCTGCCGTTCGGCGGCTATGTCAAGTTTCTCGGCGATGCCGACGCCGCCTCGGGCAAGGATGGCGAGACCATGGCCGAGATCTACCGCGAGAATCCCGACAACCTGCGCCACACCATGCATGGCGCGCCGCTCTGGGCGCGTACCGCCACGGTGGCGGCCGGGCCGGTGTTCAATTTCGTCATGTCGATCTTTGTTTTCACCGCGATTTTCATGGTTCAGGGCGTGGCCCGCGATCCGTTGACCGTGGGCAGGGTGGTGGCACTGCCGGGCGCCGCGACCGGATTGCAGGGCGGCGACGAGATCATCGCCGTGGCCGGGGTTCCGGCGCCGGGTGTCGGCGATGGGTCGTCCTGGTCGGCGTTTTCCGCAACGCTGCCGCTGGCGCCGACGCTGGATTATGCCGTGCGCCGCGACGGTCAGGAGATCACCGTTCAGGGTCCATACCCTTTCCCCGCCTATATCTATGGCGTGGCGCCGCGCAGCGCCGCGATGGATATCGACCTGAAACCGGGCGACGTGATCACTGCGGTCGACGGGCAGCCGATTCACGCCTTTGACCAGCTGAAACAGGCGGTCGAGGCCTCAAACGGGCGGGCGCTGCTGCTCAAGGTCTGGCGCGACGGCGCGGTCATGGACTTTACCCTCGCCCCGCGCCGCACCGACGAGCCGACCGCAGAGGGCGGATTCATCACCCAGTGGCGGATCGGCATCGCCGGCGGCATGGCGTTCGAGCCGGCCACCGAAACCGCCGGTCCGGTGGCGGCGCTGACCGGCGGTCTGGTCCAGACCTGGGACATCGTCCGCGGCTCGCTCTCGGGGTTGTGGCACATGGTCACCGGGGCGATCAGCACCTGCAACATATCGGGGCCGATCGGAATCGCCGAAACCTCGGGCGCGATGGCCAGCCAGGGCGCGCAGAGCTTCATTTCCTTCATCGCGGTGCTGTCCACGGCGGTGGGAATGCTGAACCTGTTTCCGATCCCGGCGCTCGATGGCGGGCATCTGATGTTCTACGCCTATGAGGCGGTGGCGGGAAAACCGCCCAGCGACGGCGTGGTGCGAATCCTGATGGCGATTGGCCTGGCGCTGATCCTGTCGCTGATGGTCTTTGCCCTGGGCAACGACATTCTATGCTGAATTCCGTGCTGACGCCGCTGCCCCGGGCGGGGGCCGGGCGCCGCCGGCGGCGGTGATCGCCAAACTGTCGCCACATTCGCCCCCTAGGGTCCGACGCGATCGCAATGCCGACGCAGAAAGGGCCACGGAATGCATAGTTTGCAGCAAACCTACCACGGGCTGGGCCTGGTGATGGAGCTGAACTGGGATCTGTTCCTCTACGCCGCGACGATCATCGTCGCGCTGATGGCGGGTGCCTGGTTGGGCAGTCTGATCTGATCGGCGACGGGGGGCGCGCGACGGCGCCCAATTCGCCAACTGGGCTTTTGACAACCACTGGCAATCCCGATACTCACTTTCCCAATGTCTGCTTAACACTGGGTTCGTAAAATGGGATTGGGGAGCACCGCAGGAAACCCCTGCGCTGAACGAGGCTTTGGACGCACCGTGCTGCATCGTGTGCTGCCCACGTTCGTCTTTTTCGTATCATTCTTCCTGCTGGCGCTGTCGCATCCGGCCGCGGCACAGGATTACCGGTTCAATTCGGTGCGCGTCGAAGGCAATCAGCGGATCGAGGCGGCGACCGTCGTCTCCTATGCCGCGATTGCGCGCGGCAAATCGGTTTCGGCCGGAGAGCTGAACGATGCCTATCAGCGTATCCTGGGAAGCGGGCTGTTCGAAACCGTCGAGCTGACTCCGCGCGGCGGCACGCTGGTGATTTCGGTCACCGAATACCCCACGATCAACGTGATCAACTTCGAGGGCAACCGGCGCATCAAGGATGAGGATCTGGCCAAGATCGTCGAGTCCACATCGCGCCAGGTCTTCAATCCGGCCAAGGCCGAGCGCGATGCCAACACCATCGCCACCGCCTATTCGCAGCAGGGGCGGGTCGCCGCCACCGTGACGCCGCGCATCATCCGCCGCACCGACAATCGCGTCGATCTGATCTTCGAGATCGCCGAAGGGTCCACCATCGAGGTGGAACGGGTCAGCTTTGTCGGCAACCGGGTCTATTCCGATCGCCGCCTGCGCCGCGTGCTGCAGACCAAACAGGCCAATATCCTGCGCGCCTTCGTCCGCTCCGACACGCTGATCGAGGACAGGATCGAGTTCGACAAGCGCGTGTTGCGCGATTTCTACCTGTCGCGCGGATATGTGGATTTCCGGGTCAACAGCGCCAATGTGGAATTCACCCGTGAACGCGACGCCTTTTTTCTGGTGATGGACGTTCAGGAGGGGCAGCAGTTCCGCTTTGGCAAGATCACCACGGTCAGCGAGTATCCCGGTGTCGACGCGGCGGCCTATGGAGACTCTCTCAAGATCAAGTCTGGTGTGGTCTATTCGCCGACTCTGGTCGAGAGCTCCATCGCCCGGCAGGAACGCCTGGCGATCAAGCAGGGCGTCGATTTCCTGCGGGTCGAGCCGCGGATCACCCGCAACGAGCGCGACCTGACGCTGGACGTCGAATTCGCCCTGACCAAGGGGCCGCGTATCTTTGTCGAACGGATCGACATCGAGGGCAACACCACGACGCTGGACCGTGTCGTTCGCCAGCAGTTCAGGATCGCCGAAGGCGACCCGTTCAACCCGCGCGAGATCCGCGCCAGCGCCGAACGTATCCGCGCCCTCGGGTTTTTTGAAAAGGCGGATGTCGAGGCCCGCGAAGGCACCTCGAAGGAACAGGTCATCATCGACGTGAATGTCGAGGAGAAACCGACCGGCTCTCTGAACCTGGGCGGATCCTACTCTGTCAACGACGGGTTCGGTGTGGCCATCGGCCTGACCGAAAACAACTTCCTCGGCCGTGGCCAGCGGTTGTCCTTCACCTTCTCGACGGCGGAGGATGCGGAATCCTACGTTCTTGGCTTTACCGAGCCGTTCCTGTTGGGGCGCGAGCTGCGCTTCGATCTGGACATGGGCTTCTCGCAGACCGATTCGAGCTATTCCGCCTTCGATACCCAGCGCGCATTCTTCTCGCCGGCGCTGACCTTCCGCCTGGCGGAAATCTCGACGCTGAATGTCCACTACTCCTGGGACGGCAGCGAGATGAAGTCGCGGGACACACCGATTCACGGGCCGGTGATCGGCTCGGAGATCGCGCAGGGCGGCGTGACGACCAGCGGCCTCGGCTTCACCTATACCTATGACAGCCGGCTGACCGGCCTGGACCCGAACTCGGGCGTGTTGTTCGAGGTCGGGGCCGACTACGCCGGTCTCGGCGGCGACTCCGAATACATCCGGACCAAGGCCAAGGCCATCGCGCAGACCAAGATCATGAACGAAGAGGTCACGCTGCGGGCCACCTTCGAGGCCGGTGCGCTCAACTGGATGGGCAACACCAACAGCCGCACCCTGGATCGCTTTTCGCTGACGTCTGACATCATGCGCGGGTTCGAGCCCTTGGGGATGGGGCCGCGCGACCTGTCGCCCGATGCAAGCGGCGTCGCCTATGACGACGGGCTGGGCGGGAACCTCTACGCCGTCGCCCGGTTCGAGGCGGATTTCCCCCTGGGCCTGCCGGAAGAGCTGGGTCTGCGAGGCGGCGTGTTCCTCGATGTCGGCAACCTCTGGGATCTGAGCAACGTCAACACGGCGGCGGCGGCCAGCACCTGCGGCCCGGCGGGCACGTCGAGCTGCATCGTTGGCGCCGATGGCGCCTGGCGCTCGGTGATCGGCATCTCGTTCCTGTGGTCGACAGGCCTGGGGCCGCTGCGCTTCAACTTTTCCAGGGCGATCAGCAAGGAATCCTTTGATAAGGAACAGACTTTTGACCTGACGCTTCAGGCCAAGTTCTGATCGTCCGCGTGCGGTGGCCTGGGCGTCATATCGGGCCGCTTCTAGCGCTGAGCCTTGCAATGGTCCTTCTGGGGCCTGCAGCGGGAACGGCGCAGCAGATCGGCCTGCCGCAGGCCGCGATCCTGACCATCGAGACCGACCGGCTTTTTGCCGAGTCGGCCTTTGGCCGTCGCACCGCCAACGAGATCGAGGCCGACAGCGCCGTGCTCGCCGCCGAGAACCGCAAGATGGAGGCCGAGCTGTCGACCGAGGAAAAGGATCTGACCACGCGCCGTCCGGACATGGAGCCGGATGCGTTCCGCGCGCTGGCCGATGCCTTTGACGAGAAGGTGCAGTTGATCCGGCGCGCCCAGGACGCCAAGGCGCGGGCGCTGAACCAGCGCGCCGACAAGGCGCGGGTGGAGTTCCTGCGGGCGGCCCGCCCGGTGCTCGAAGCCCTGATGCGCGAGAGCGGCGCCGGTGTGATCCTGGAGCGCAACAGCGTCTTTCTCAGCGCCGATGCCACCGACATCACCGATCTGGCGATCAGCCGCATCGATGCCGCCATCGGCGATGGCGGCGCCACCGGGATCGGCGCCGATCAATAGCCCGGCTTGCCGAACCGGGGCGGGGTTGCTAGTCAGGCGCCAACGTTCATCAACGGGAAATTCCATATGACCGCAGAGTTGAAAAGCGCGGATATCCATCTGATCCAGCGCATCCTTCCGCACCGGTATCCGTTTCTTCTGGTGGACAAGGTGGTCGATATCGACGGTTACAGCGCCGCGCGCGGCATCAAGAACGTGACCATGAACGAGCCGCAATTCCAGGGCCATTTCCCCGGTACGCCGATCATGCCGGGCGTCACCATCGTCGAGGCGATGGCGCAGACCGCCGGCGTGATGCTGGGCGTCGGGATGGACATCGTCGATTCCGAGTTGCTGATCTATTTCATGAACATCGACAAGTGCAAGTTCCGCCGCAAGGTGGTGCCGGGCGATGTGCTGGAAATGCATGTCACCACCCTGCGCGGCAAGCCGGGCGGCAAGATCTTCAAATTCTCCGGCAAGGCCACGGTCGACGGCGAGCTGGCCGCCGAGGCGGAATTTTCCGCCATGGTCGACCTGCAGGGAGGCTGACCGCCATGGCCCGGGTTCATTCCAGTGCGATCGTCGAGCCGGGGGCCCGGCTTGGCGAGGGTTGCGTTGTCGGCCCGTTCTGCATGGTCGGCCCCCAGGTGGTGCTGGGCGACCGGGTGGAACTGAAAAGCCATGTGGTGGTGACCGGCGACACGCAGATCGGCGAAGAGACCGTGGTCTTTCCCTTCGCGGTCATCGGCGAGGTGCCGCAGGATCTGAAGTATCGCGGCGAAAACACCAGCCTGATCATCGGTGCGCGCAACCGGATCCGCGAACATGCGACCATGAACCCCGGCACCGAGGGCGGCGGCGGGGTCACGCGGATCGGCAACGACGGGTTGTTCATGGCCGGCAGCCACATCGCCCACGATTGCCAGATCGGCGACCGGGTGATTTTGGTGAACCATGTGTCCATCGCCGGGCATTGCGTCCTCGAGGACGATGTCATCGTCGGGGGGTTGTCGGGGGTGCATCAGTGGGTGCGTGTCGGCCGCGGCGCGATCATCGGCGGGCTGACCCGGGTGACCAACGATGTCATTCCCTATGGTCTGGTGCAGGCGCCGCGCGGTGAGCTGGACGGGCTGAACCTGATCGGCCTCAAGCGGCGCGGGGTTGCGCGCGCCGACATCACCGCGCTGCGCGCCGCGTTCCAGATGCTGGCCCAGGGCGAGGGCACCTTTCAGGACCGCGCCCGCCGTCTGGGCGAGGAAACCGACAGCGCCTATGTGCGCGAAATCGTCGATTTCGTGATGGGGGACACCGACCGCTCCTTCCTGACGCCGGGGAGCTAGGGGATGCTGGCCCTGATCGCCGGGCGCGGGGCGCTGCCCGAGGCCATCGCGGCGGCGCAGGACAGCCCGCCGCTGATCTGCGCGTTGGAGACCGATCCGCCCGGACGGCTGGAGGTGGCGCTGCGGTTTCGCATCGAGACCCTTGGCAGTCTGCTCGGGGCGCTGAAGGCGCATGGCGTGACCCGGATCTGCATGGCCGGCGGCATCGAGCGTCCGCAGATCGACCCGGCGGCGATCGATGCCGCGACCCTGCCGCTGGTGCCGGTTCTGACCGAGGCGCTGAAAACCGGCGATGACGGTGCATTGCGGGCGCTGATTGGCATTTTCGAACAGGCCGGATTCGCGGTGGTCGCCGCCCATGAGGCCGCGCCGGGCCTGCTGCTGGCGCCGGGAGTGCCGACTGTGGCACAGCCCGACGAGGCGAGCCGCGCCGACGCGCTGCGCGGCGCCGAGATCGTGACAGCGATGGCTTCGGTGGACATCGGCCAGGCCTGTGCGGTGCTGAACGGTCAGGCACTGGCGGTCGAGGGGGTGTTTGGCACCGACTGGATGCTCGCCGGGCTGGCCGCGCGGCCCGACGGCGAGGGCGGGCTGCTGTTGAAGGCGCCGAAACCCGGTCAGGACCACCGCGCCGACCTGCCGACCATCGGCCCCGAAACCGTCCGCGCCGCCGCCGGGGCCGGGCTGAGGGGAATCGTGATCGAGGCCGGCGGCGTCATCGTCCTGGATCAGCCCGGGGTGATCGCCGCCTGCGACCGGATGGGCATGTTCCTCTGGTCGCGGGGGGCGCGGGGCTGATGCGCGTCTTTCTGGTCGCCGGGGAACCATCGGGCGACCGGCTGGGCGGCGCGCTGATGGCCGGTCTGCGCCAGCTTGTCCCCGAGGTCCGGTTCGACGGCATCGGCGGCGACGAGATGCAGGCCCAGGGGCTGGTCAGCCGCTTTCCCATGGATGAGCTCAGCGTCATGGGCGTCGCCGAGGTTCTGCCGAAGTATTTTCACCTCAAACGCCGGATCGCCGAGACCGCAAGGGCGGTGATCGAGACCGCGCCCGACGTGCTGATCACCATCGACAGCCCGGATTTCTGCCTGCGGGTCGCCGGGTTGGTCAAGGCCGAGACCCGGATTCGCACCGTGCACTACGTCGCGCCTTCGGTCTGGGCCTGGCGGCCGAAACGCGCCGACAGGATGGCGCGGGTGATCGATCACGTGCTGGCGCTGTTGCCGTTCGAGCCGCCCTACATGCAGGCCGCCGGCATGGACTGCGATTTCGTCGGCCATCCGGTGGTGGCCGAGCCGGTGGCGACCGCACAAGAGGTCGACGCATTTCGCGTGCGCCATGGGCTCGGCGACGCGCCGGTGCTGCTGGTGCTGCCCGGATCGCGCCGGGGAGAGGTCGGCAAACTGGCGCCGGTCTTTGGTGCGGCGCTGGCCCCGGTACTGGCGGCACGGCCCGATCTGCGGCTGGTGGTGCCCGCCGCCGCACCGGTGGCCGCCATGGTCCGGCAGATGACGGCGGACTGGCCCGGCGCGCCGCTGATCCTGGATCCGCGCGACACCGATGCCGCGGCGGCGCAGGCGGACAAACGCGCCGCGTTCGCCGCCGCCAGTGTCGCGCTGGCGGCCTCCGGCACCGTCGCGCTGGAGCTTGCCGCCGCCGATACGCCCATGGTCATGGCCTACAAGGTCAACTGGCTGACCTGGCAGCTGGTGCGCCCGATGATGCGCATCGACACCGCCAACCTGGTCAATCTGGTCAGCGAAACGCGGCTGGTCCCCGAATGCCTGGGCCCCGATTGCCGGCCGGATCTGATCGCGGCGGCGGTGCTGGGCGTGCTTGAGCGCCCCGAGGCGCAAAAGGAGGCGATGGCGCTGACCATGGAGCGGCTGGGGCTGAGGGGCGAGGCGCCGGGGCTGCGCGCGGCGCGGGCGGTGCTGAAAGGGATGGGGCAGGGGTGACGCCCCTTGTCCAGACCGACATCCTGCAGAACAATGCTTCGGACCCGGCCCGAGGGGGGATAACCGGGGCTGACGCCCCGGAAAGATTTGAGCTAAGCGCTTTTTCCGGCGCTTACGCCCCGCGCCAGATCCAGCCGCCGCCAAAGATCCGCGTACCTTCGGTTTCGTAAAACACGCAGGCCTGGCCGGGCGACACGCCTTCCTCCGGCGTCAGCAGCTCCACCTCTGCCGTGGTGGGCGAGGTCGGCCGCACGATCGCCTCGCGCGGCGGCCGGGTCGAGCGGACCTTGACCGACAGCGTCCACTCGGGGCGGCTGTCAAACGGCTCATCCCCCAGCCAGTTGATCTCGCGCACCGGGATGACCCGGGTCGCCAGCATCTCCTTGGGGCCGACCACCACCTGTTTCTTGTCGACGTCGAGCCGGACCACATAAAGCGGATCACTCAGACCGCCGATGCCCAGCCCCCGGCGCTGGCCGATGGTGTAATGGATCACGCCCTCATGCGTTCCCAGAACCCGGCCATCCGCATGCACGATCTCGCCCGGATCGGCGGCGCCCGGGCGCAGTTTTTCGATCACGCTGGCATAGTCGCCGTTCGGCACGAAACAGATGTCCTGGCTGTCAGGCTTGTCCGCCACCGCGAGGCCATAGTCCGCCGCCAGCGCCCGGGTTGCGTCCTTGGACGGCAGATGGCCCAGCGGAAAGCGCAGAAAGGCGAGCTGCTCCGGTGTGGTCGAGAACAGGAAATAGCTCTGATCGCGGTTCGGATCGGCCGCCGAGTGCAGTTCAGGCCCGTTCGGCCCCATCTTGCGCTGGATGTAATGGCCGGTGGCCATGCAGTCGGCCTCCAGATCCTTTGCCGTTTCCAGCAGGTCCTTGAACTTCACCCGTTCGTTGCAGCGGATGCAGGGCACCGGCGTGGCGCCGGCCAGATAGCTGTCGGCGAACTCGTCGATCACCGCGTCCTTGAAGATGTTCTCGTAATCCAGAACGTAATGGGGAAAGCCGCGCTCTTCGGCCACCCGGCGGGCGTCGTGGATGTCGATCCCGGCGCAGCAGGCGCCCTTTTTCGCCAGCGCCGCGCCGTGATCGTAGAGCTGCAGCGTCACGCCGATCACGTCATAGCCCTCGGCGGCCAGATGCGCGGCCACGACCGAGCTGTCGACGCCGCCGGACATGGCGACGACCACGCGCGTCTCGGCCGGCGGTTTTGGCAGGCCAAGGGAATTCAGCGGTGCGTCGGTATCCAGCGCCATGGCGGCGGCTCCTTGAAAGCGGTCGGTCCCGGGAAGTCTGTCGGAATATAAGAAAATACAAGATACTCTCAAGGGGCCGTTTCACCACCCGTTAAGAGCTGTCCGCCAAGACTGGCGTCGGGAACTCTATGGGGTGGTGATGTACCTGAAGAAAGTGGAAGGACCGCGCGCCGTAAAGCTGCCGGACGGCAGGACGATGACCCGTGCCGACCTGCCGCCGGCCACGACGCAACGATGGGTTGCCTCGCGCAAGGCGGCGGTGGTCAAGGGCGTGCTTTACGGGCTGATCAGCGAGTCCGAGGCAAAGACACGCTATGCGCTCAGCGATGAAGAGTTGCAGTCCTGGATCGACGCGGTCGGAAAACACGGAGAAAAGGCGCTGAAGGCGACGGCATTGAAAAAGTATAGACAACCCTAGATTGTTTTGCGACGGTTCTGTGGAAACTCCAAGTTGGTAACACGCGATTAACTTTTTTTCGCCACGGTTAACGCGTCTGATACTTTTCAACTTTCCGGAGGGGTCCATTATGCGTGTTTTACTGGTGGAAGACGACCCGGCAACGTCCAAGAGCATCGAGTTGATTCTGACTCATGCCAATCTGAACGTCTATTCCACCGATCTGGGGGAAGAGGGGATCGACCTCGCCAAGCTGTATGACTACGATCTTATCCTGCTCGACCTCAACCTGCCGGACATGAATGGGCACGAGGTGCTGCGCCAGATCCGTCTGGCGCGCGTCGATACGCCGATTCTGATCCTGACCGGGTCCGACGATACCGAAAGCAAGCTCAAGGGATTCGGCTTTGGCGCCGACGATTACCTGACCAAGCCGTTCCACCGTGACGAGCTGGTGGCGCGCATTCACGCGATCATCCGCCGCTCCAAGGGGCATTCGCAATCGGTCATCCACACCGGCAAGATCGCCGTGAACCTGGATGCCAAGACCGTCGATGTGGCCGGCGAGCCGGTGCATCTGACCGGCAAGGAATACCAGATGCTCGAACTGCTCAGCCTGCGCAAGGGCACCACGCTGACCAAGGAGATGTTCCTGAACCATCTCTACGGCGGCATGGATGAGCCCGAGCTCAAGATCATCGACGTCTTCATCTGCAAGCTGCGCAAGAAACTCGGCCAGGCCACCGGCGGCGACAACTACATCGAAACGGTCTGGGGCCGCGGCTATGTTCTGCGCGACCCGCGCGAGGACGAGGACGGATCGCGGATGGCTGCCACCGCCTGACCCGGCGAACCGCCGGCGCGGGCGCCGCCACGTCTGGACCTGCGGCCTGACCCGCCCTATCACGTTACCGGAGACAATCAGCCGGACACAGGTGGGGCGCGCAGGGCCGTGGCGGACGCAATCGAAGAAACCGACATTGACACGCTGACCGGGGATCAGGCGCGGGCCGAACTGGCGCGCCTGGCCGACCTTCTGGCCCGCGCCGACGCCGCCTATCACACCGAGGATGCCCCGGTGATGTCGGACGCGGACTATGACCGACTGAAACGCCGCAACGCCGCGATCGAGGCGGGGTTCCCGGCGCTCAAGCGAACCGACAGCCCCTCAGACCGGGTCGGCGCACGTCCGGCCGAGGGATTCGCCAAGGTCACCCATGCCCAGCGGATGATGTCGCTCGGCAACGCCTTTGCGTCCGAGGACGTGACCGGATTCGATGCCGGCGTGCGCAAATACCTCGGGATGGGGCCGGGGACCGTCGCCTATACCGCCGAGCCCAAGATCGACGGTCTGTCGCTGTCGCTGCGCTATGAAAGCGGCCGGCTGGTACAGGCCGCCACCCGCGGCGACGGCGCGGTCGGCGAGAATGTCACCGCCAATGCGCGCACCATCGCCGATATTCCCCAGACCCTCACCGGCGCGCCGGACATCCTAGAGGTGCGCGGCGAGGTCTATATGAGCCATGCCGATTTCGCGGCGCTGAACGCCCGTCAGGAGGAGAAAGGCGACAAACCCTTCGCCAACCCGCGCAACGCCGCCGCCGGATCGCTGCGCCAGCTCGATGCCGGGATCACCCGATCCCGGCCGCTGCGCTTCTATGCCTATGGATGGGGCCAGCTCTCCGAACCGCTCGCCGATACCCAGATGGGGGCCATGGACCGGCTGCGTGGGCTGGATTTCGTCACCAACGACCTCACCGTGCTCTGCCAGGGCCCGGACGAGATGCTGACGCATTACGCCCGCATCGAGGAACAGCGCGCCACGCTCGGCTATGACATCGACGGCGTGGTCTACAAGGTAAATGATCTGGGCCTGCAGGCGCGGCTCGGCTTCCGGTCCACCACGCCGCGCTGGGCCATCGCCCACAAGTTTCCCGCCGAACTGGCCTGGACCCGGCTTGAGGCGATCGACATCCAGGTCGGACGCACCGGCGCGCTCAGCCCGGTGGCGCGGCTGACGCCGGTGACGGTGGGCGGCGTGGTGGTCTCCAACGCGACCCTGCACAACGAGGATTATATCGCCGGGCGGGATTCCTCGGGCAATCCGATCCGCGACGGCAAGGATATCCGGGTGGGCGACTGGGTGCAGGTCTATCGCGCCGGCGACGTGATCCCCAAGGTGGCCGATGTGGACCTGTCGAAGCGGCCCGACAACGCCGAGCCCTACACCTTTCCCGACACATGCCCCGAATGCGGCTCCGACGCGATCCGCGAAGAGGGCGATTCGGTGCGCCGCTGTACCGGCGGAATGATCTGTCCCGCTCAGGCTGTTGAAAAGCTGAAGCATTTCGTCTCCCGCGCCGCCTTCGATATCGAGGGGCTGGGGGCGAAGCAGGTGGAGTATTTCTATTACACCTGCCGCATTTCCGAGCCTGCCGACATTTTCCGCCTGGCCGAACGCGACGGCGATCCCGAACGCCTCACCGCCGATCCGCGCGATCGCATCCAACGCCAGCTCAGCGATCCGGAGCGGCGGGCGGACCTGCTGGAGCGGCTCGCCGAGATGCTGCGCAGCTCGGGCGTGCCGGTTGACGAAGAAGACGCCGATCATGTGATCGCGGGCGTCCGGCATCTGGCGGGCAAGCCGCTGGCGCAGGTCAAGGGCTGGGGCGAAAGATCCGCCACCAACCTCTTCGCCGCGATTGACGAGCGTAGGCGCGTCCCGCTCAACCGGGTGATCTTTGCCCTCGGCATCCGCCACGTGGGCGTGGTGGTCGCCGCCGATCTGGCCCGCCATTATTCCACCTGGGCCGCGATGATCGCAGCCCTCGATACGGCCCGCCCCGCGCTTGAACGGCATCTGGAGGCCGATGCGGCCGTCATGGCCGAACGCGCCGCCGCGGCCGAAGCGGGCCGGCGGGCAAGAATCACTGACACCCGCGCCGCTGTCTGGGCTGCGGATCCCGCATTGCCCGCCGGCGCGCGCGCGGCCTGGGAGGATCTGGTCGGCGTTGACGGCATCGGCATGACCGTTGCCGTGGCGCTGGTCACCGCCTTTGCCCAGAGGGCCGAGCGCGCCTCGATCGACCGGCTGGCGGCCGAACTCGCCATTCAGGCGGTCAAGGCCCCGGACACCTCGGGCAGCCCGGTCGCGGGCAAGACCGTCGTCTTTACCGGCACCCTGGAAAAGATGACCCGTGCCGAGGCCAAGGCGCGGGCCGAGGCGCTGGGGGCCAAGGTTTCCGGTTCGGTCAGCAAAAAGACCGATCTGCTGGTCGCCGGCCCCGGCGCCGGGTCCAAGGCCAAGAAGGCGGAGGATCTGGGCATAGAGGTCATCGACGAGGATGGCTGGCTCGCCCTGATCGGGGCGGCATGACCGGCCGGCCGGAAATCCTGTTCCCGCTTTTCGCGGATCTGGAAACGCTTGAGGGGGTCGGCCCCAAGACCGCGAAGCTGATGGCGCATCTGGGGATCGAGGCGCCGCGTGATCTGCTGTTCTCGCTGCCCTATGCGGTGGTGGACCGGCGCCGGCGCGACACCATTCGCGGCGCGGAATTTCCCACCACCCTGACGGTGGAGGTGACAGTGGGTACGCACCGCCCCCCGCGCAATCGCGGCGGTGCCTACCGCGTGCATGTGACCGATGCGCAGGAGGAGTTCCAGCTGGTCTTTTTCCACGCGCGGACCGACTATCTCACCCGGTTGCTGCCCGAAGGGGCGAAGCGGGTGGTCTCGGGCAAGCTGGAGCTGTTCGACGGCATGGCGCAGATGGTGCATCCCGATCATGTGCTGCCGGTGGAGGAGGCCGGCGACATCCCCGATTTCGAGCCGGTCTATCACCTGACCCAGGGCATCAGCCAAAAGGTGATCTACAAGGCCACGCAGGGGGCGCTGCGCCGGGCGCCGGATCTGGCGGAATGGATCGACCCGGCCTATCTGGCGCGCGAGGGATGGCCCGGCTGGGGCGAGGCCATCCACACCGCCCATGCGCCCGAAGGGATGGACGACATCAGCCCCTCGGCCCCGGCGCGGGCGCGGCTGGCCTATGACGAGTTTTTCGCCCACCAGGTGACCCTGGCACTGGCCCGGCGACGCGAGCGCAAGGCGCGCGGCATCTCCAGCCGGGGCAGCGGCGCGTTGCAGGACAGCGTGCTTGCGGCGCTGCCCTATGCGCCCACCGGCGCGCAGCGGCGGGCGGTGGCCGAGATCGCCGCCGATATGGCCGCGCCGGCGCGGATGAACCGGCTGCTG
This sequence comes from Antarcticimicrobium luteum, assembly GCF_004358185.1. Classification (GTDB taxonomy): domain Bacteria; phylum Pseudomonadota; class Alphaproteobacteria; order Rhodobacterales; family Rhodobacteraceae; genus Antarcticimicrobium; species Antarcticimicrobium luteum. The sequence continues at coordinate 24,277 of NZ_SMUV01000065.1, read as the reverse complement.
CAGGGCGATGTGGGGGCCGGCAAGACGCTGGTCGCCTTTCTCGCGCTGCTGATCGCGGTCGAGGCCGGCGGGCAGGGGGTGATGATGGCGCCGACCGAGATCCTGGCCCGTCAGCATCTGGAGGCGCTGCGGCCGCTGGCCGAGGAGGCCGGCGTGGTGCTGGAGCTGCTGACCGGGCGCGACAAGGGGCGCGAGCGGCAGGCAAAGCTGGCCGCGCTCAAACGCGGCGATATTCAGATTCTGGTCGGCACCCATGCGGTGTTCCAGACGGATGTGGAGTTTGCCGATCTGCGCCTGGCCATCGTCGACGAACAGCACCGCTTTGGGGTGCGCCAGCGGATGGAGCTGGCCGAAAAGGGGCTGGCCGCCGACATGCTGGTGATGACCGCCACGCCGATCCCGCGCAGCCTGTCGCTGGCGCAATACGGCGATATGGATGTCTCGATCCTCGATGAGAAGCCGCCGGGGCGCAAGCCGATCAGGACCGCGGTGATCAGCACCGAACGGCTGGACGAGGTGATCGACCATCTGCGCCACGCCATCGCCGAGGGGCGGCAATGCTATTGGGTCTGCCCGCTGGTGGACGAATCCGAATTGTCCGACCTGACGGCCGCCGAGGACCGCTTCAAACGGTTGCGCGCGCTGCTGGGCGAGGGGGTCGTGGGGCTGGTCCATGGTCAGATGCCGCCCGATCAGAAGGACGCCGCCATGGCGGATTTCCAGGCGGGGCGAACCCAGGTTCTGGTCGCCACCACGGTGATCGAGGTGGGGGTGGATGTGCCCAATGCCACCATCATGGTGATCGAACGGGCGGAAATCTTTGGTTTGGCGCAGCTTCATCAGCTGCGCGGCCGGGTCGGACGCGGCGCGGCACAAAGCACCTGCCTGCTGATGTACCGCCCGCCGCTGACCGAGGGCGGGCGCCAACGGCTGGAGGTGCTGCGCGGGACCGAGGACGGCTTTCGCATCGCCGAGGTCGATCTGGAAATGCGCGGGGCGGGCGATCTGATCGGCACCGCGCAATCCGGCGTGCCCCGGTTCCAGATCGCCGATCTGGAGCGGCAGACCGCCTTGATGGCGGTGGCGCAGACCGACGCGCGCGCGCTGCTCGAGGCCGATCCGGGACTGGAGGGCGATCGCGGCCGTGCCGCGCGGGTGCTCTTGTGGCTGATGCGGCAGGACCGCGCGATCCGCTGGATTACGGTGGGGTGAGCAGGCTCCCCGGAAACGCTCCGGTGGAGCGTTTCGCCTGCGAACGGACGGAGCCCCGGACGCGCCGCACAAAAGGGGAACAAACGCGGTTGGTGAAAACAACGTAATCTCAACCAGTTACCAAAAGCGTTCTCCAAAGTTCGCAAATGTTCTCAAAAAGTTCTTTACAGAAGCGGGCGAAATATGAGAACAAAAGGTCAACACGGAACGACAACCCCTGACCGACCCGGAGGTGATCCCATGCTGACCCAGATCAAGACCGCCCTGATGACCAATCGCGACACGTTGCTTCAGGACGCCGTCGGAGCGGCGGCGCTGGTGGTGATCCTGCTCGGCGCGTTGCACTTGCCGGGGCTTGTCTGACCGATTTTCTGCCTGCGATCTCGTGCCGGGGGATGCGCCGCATCTCTGTCCCATTGTTCGATGCAAGGGTGACCTGCCTCAACCGATCCCTCTCCGGCCCGCACATGCGGGCCTGCGCCCCTCCGGATCCTGCATGAGACACGCATAACTGCCGCCGCCCTCCACGCCCAAGGAGGTGCGGCGGTTTTTTCTTTCCGGCGGGGTGGTCACACCCCTGCGCCGGGCCTGGGTTCACAGCTCTCCGGTGGTGACGATGCGCAAGAGCGCGGTCAGCACCGCATTGGCGGCGACCGATGCCAGGATCATCCCCATCACACGGCTGACGATGGCCGATCCCGCCTCGCCGATCAGCCGGATGATCGGCTCGGCCAGCCGCATCATCAGATAGGCGGCGACGATGACCGCCAGCATGATCGCTCCGGTCACCGCCTGGTCAGAGATGCTGAACCGGTTGTTGTCGGTCAGGATGACGATTGCCAGCATCGCCCCCGGCGAGGCGAGCGAGGGTACCGCCAGCGGAAAGATCGCCGGATTTGGTGTGCGGCGGTCGTCGACGGTCATGTCCGACAGGGCGCGCTGCTCGGCTTCGGTCTTGCCCTCACCAAAGATCATGGTCAGCGCGAAGAGGAACAGGACGATGCCCCCGGCCACCTGAAAGGAATTCAGCCCGATTCCCAGCGCATCGATCAGCAATTGCCCGAAGATCAGGAAGAACAGCAGAACACCGGCGCTGACCAGCGCCGCCTGCAGCGCGATCTGACGGCGCAGGGCGGCGCCGGCGCCGGCGGTGATGGCGATGAAGACGGGGATGGTGCCGATCGGGTCGATCACGACCCAGAGTGTGACGATCTGTTCGAGAATACCGTGCAAGATCACTCCGTCCTGTTCACCCGGAACGGGTCTCAGGCGCAATCGGCCTGTTCGGCCTGTTCCATCGCCTCGGCGGTGGCCTCGAGCGCCAGCAGGATCGAGGCGTGGCGGTTCTTGTATTCGCGTGCCGGCCGCAGCACCTCCAGCCCGTCGAACGGCGCATCGGGCGCCGGGCCATCCTGTTTCAGCATCGCTTTGAGCTGATCGCGCGCCCGTTCCACCTGCGCCCGCGTCGCGCCGAGAATCGCGCCGCCCACCACCGCGGCCGAGGCCTGCCCCAGCGCGCAGGCCTTCACGTCCTGGGCGAAATCGGCAACGCGGCCATCCCGGACCGTGACATCCACGGTCACCGTCGAGCCGCAAAGCGGCGAGCGTTTCTTGACCGTCGCCTGCGGCCCGTCGAGCCGGCCCAGATGCGGAATGTCGGCGGCCAGCGCCAGAATGCGCGCCGAATAGAGCTTGATCAGGTCGGTGTTGCCGGACATGGGTTTTCCTCGCATCGTCTTCCCCATACATAAGGGGACCGCCCTCCGATGCAAAAGGTTTTCGCCGATGTCCTTCGATCCTGCAACGCTCACATTCACGTCAGACGGGCTGATCCCGGCCATCGCCCAGGACGCGGCGACCGGCGAGGTTCTGATGATGGCCTGGATGACCGCCGAAGCCGTCACACGGACGCTGGAGACGGGGCGCGTCACCTATTGGTCGCGCTCGCGCCAGGCCTTTTGGGTCAAGGGCGAGAGCTCGGGCCATGTGCAGAAACTGGTGGATTTCCGGGTCGATTGCGACCGCGACTGCCTGCTGGTGCTGGTCGATCAGACCGGACCGGCCTGCCATACCAACCGGCGCAGTTGTTTCTATACCGCCGTGCGCGCGGGCGAAGAGGTCGAGCTGATGACGCCGGTGGAAGACTGACCCCCCAGCTTTTTCCGGCCGAAAATACTCCGGGGGAGCGACGTCGTCGCGGCGGGGGCTGGGCCCGGTTCAACGCTCACCCCAGGCCCACCATCCGGCGGATATCCTCCGGCGTCGCGCCGTCGGCGCGGTATTTTGCAATCGCGCGGGCATCGTCGCGCTTGGCCAGCCGCTTGCCCTGATCGTCCCGGATCAGCCGGTGATGGTGATAGATCGGCGTGGGCAGACCCAGCAGGTGCTGGAGCAGGACGTGGATCTGGGTGGCCTCGAACAGGTCGAGACCGCGCACCACATCGGTGATCCCCTGATCGGCGTCGTCCACCACCACGGACAGGTGATAGGAGCTGCCCATCCGCCGCCGCACCAGCACGATATCGCCCACCGCCCGGCAGAGGTGGTCGCGGTCGAGCGCGTGGCGCCCCTCATGCGCCGGTCCGGTCTCGGCAAAGCCGAGCGGGGGCAGGGCGGCAGTGGCCTTGTCCATGTTCAGCCGGATCACGTCCTCCGCCCCGGCCTCGGCCATCGGGCGCGCGTGACAGGTGCCGGGATAGATCCGCCCGTCGGGGCCAAACCGCGGCACCCCCTCCTGCGGCGCGCCGGCGGCGGCCTCGATATCGCCGCGCCGGCAGCGGCAGGGATAGGTGAGGTCCATATCCGCCAGCCGGTCCAGTGCCGCTGAATAGCGATCCATCCGCTCCGACTGCCGCATCACGGGGTTTGGCCAGCGCAGCCCCAGCCAGTGCAGATCGTCATAGATCAGCGCCTCCCACTCGGGGCGGGCGCGGCTCTGGTCGATATCCTCGATGCGCAACAGGAAAGTGCCGCCCGCCGCCCTCGCCATGTCCTGCGCCAGCAGCGCCGAATAGGCATGGCCCAGGTGCAGCGGCCCGGTGGGCGAGGGGGCGAACCGGGTGGTGAAGCTCACAGCGTCCCCGCCATCCCTTCTGCCATCCCCTCCGCGGCTGCCAGCCAGGCGGTCCAGTCGTCCTTGGCCCGGTCGGTATAGGCCTTGTAGCGGTCCTTGCGCCCGCGCCGGCCGCCCCTCAGCCCCTCGACCGGGGGGAACAGGCCGAAATTCACGTTCATCGGCTGAAAGGTCCGGGCCTCCGCCCCGCCGGTGATGTGGGTAACCAGCGCGCCGGTGGCCGTGGTGCCCGGCGGCGCGGTCAACGCCCGGCCCTGGATCTCCGCCGCCGCCATCCGGCCCGCCAGCAGGCCCATCGCCGCGCTTTCCACATAGCCCTCGACGCCGGTGATCTGCCCGGCAAAGCGGATATTGGGTTTCGACTTCAGCCGCATCTGCGTGTCCAGCAGCGTGGGCGAGTTGAGGAAGGTATTGCGGTGAATGCCGCCCAGCCGGGCGAAACGGGCCTGCTCCAGCCCCGGGATCATCCGCAGAACGTCGGTCTGGGCGCCGTATTTCATCTTGGTCTGAAAGCCGACGATATTGAACAGCGTCCCCAGCTTGTTGTCGCGGCGCAATTGCACGATGGCATGGGCCTTGACCTCCGGCTGATGCGGGTTGGTCAGACCGACGGGTTTCATCGGCCCGTGGCGCAGGGTCTCGCGGCCGCGTTCGGCCATCACCTCGATCGGCAGGCAGCCGTCGAAATACCCCGCCGTTTCCCCCTCGTGGAACTCGGTCTTGTCGGCGGCCAGCAGCGCGTCGATGAAGGCTTCGTACTGCTCGCGATCCATCGGGCAGTTGAGGTAAGCGGTCCGCTCTTCCTCGGTCTCGCCCTTGTCATAGCGCGACTGCATCCAGGCCTTGGACATGTCGATGCTCTCGGCATAGACGATCGGCGCGATGGCGTCGAAAAAGGCCAACGCCTCGGCCCCGGTCTCGGCCTGGATCGCCGCCCCCAGCGCCGAGGAGGTCAGCGGCCCGGTGGCGATGATCCATTGCCCCTCGTCCGGCAGGCTGTCGATCTCTTCATAAGAGACCGAGACGCGCGGATGCGCCTTCAGCCGCTCGGTCACCGTCTCGGAAAAGGGGTTGCGGTCCACCGCCAGCGCGCCGCCGGCTGGCAGCCGGTGCGCGTCTGCGGCCGACATGATCAGCCCGTTCGCCGCCCGCATTTCCCAATGCAGCAGCCCGACCGCATTCTGTTCGCTGTCGTCCGAGCGGAAGGAATTGGAACAGACCATCTCGGCCAGGTTGCCGGTCTGGTGGGCAAAGGTTCCGACCCTGGGGCGCATCTCGTGGATCACCACGTCGACGCCCGCCTGCGCCGCCTGCCAGGCGGCCTCGGACCCGGCCATGCCACCGCCCACGATATGAAGTGTGTTGCTCATTTTCTGGCAGATAGGGCACAGGCGCGGACAGTGCAACGCCAGACCGGCGATTGGGCCGGATGGCCGCCCGGATCGCAAGGGGACATGCCGGATGGCCGCATCGCCGTCTCAGGGCCGCCGCAGGACGGACAAGGTGCCGGAGAGAGAAGTCCGGCCCGGAGGGACCGTCCATCGGCGGCGACCCGAGACAAGCGACTTGAACATGAAAACATGTGCCACAGCGCATCCTTTTTGAGAAGCGGAGTGTTGGAAACAATTTTACGAATACACGAAACGATGCCGCCGCCGGCCTTGCCGGCTCACTGTTTCCAGTCCGGCGGGCGCTTGTCGAGAAAGGCGGCGATCCCTTCCTCTGTGTCCCGATAGAGCATGTTCTCGACCATCACCTCGCCGGCATAGGCATAGGCATCCGCGATCGGCATCTGGATCTGGTCGTAAAAGGCGCGCTTGCCGATGCGCACCGCCGCGCCCAGCTTGTTCGCCAGTTTCGCCGCCAAGGCGGCGGTTTCCGTCTCCAGATCCTCGGGCGCGACGGCCCGGTTGATCAGGCCCAGCTCGCGGGCGCGGTCCGCCTCGATGAATTCGCCGGTGCTGAGCATCTCGAAGGCCTGCTTGCGAGGGATATTGCGGCTGAGCGCCACCATCGGGGTGGAACAGAACAGGCCGATGTTCACCCCGTTCACCCCGAACCGGGTGCCCTGGGCGGCCACCGCCATGTCGCAGCTGGCCACCAGCTGGCAGCCGGCGGCGGTGGCGATGCCGTGCGCCTGTGCGATCACCGGCTGCGGCAGCGACTGGATCGACATCATCATTCGGGTGCAGCGGTCGAACAGATCTTTGAAATAGGCCTTGCCGCCATCCTCGGCCTGGCGACCGGCGGTCATCTCCTTGAGGTCGTGACCGGCGCAGAACGCCTTGCCCGCCCCCGACAGGATCACGGCGCGGATGTCGCGATCTTCCTTCAGCGCGTCGAACTGGGCTTGAAGCGCCGCGATCATCTCGTCGGACAGGGCGTTCAGCCGCTCCGGTGCGTTCATGTTCAGATGCGCCACCGCGCCGGTGTCGTTACGTTCCAGAATTGCCATCTTGCCCTCCCATGAGATGTTGCGCCAACTCTAGGGCCAATGAACCGGGAGGAAAAGCATGACTCTGGCCCTGAACCGCGAAGAGCTGACCGACTATCTGGCCGAGGTGTTTCCCCAGATCCGCGACGATTTCGCCATCGACGATCTGACCGAAAATACCATCACCATGCGGTTGCTCACCGACGATCGGCACCTGCGCCCGGGCGGCACGGTCTCGGGGCCGTCGATGTTCGCGCTGGCCGATGTGGCGGTCTATGCGATGGTGCTGGCGCGGGTGGGGAAAAAGGCGCTGGCGGTGACCACCAACTGTTCTCTGGACTTCATGCGCAAACCCGAGGCCGGGCGCGACGTGATCGCGCACTGCCGCCTGCTGAAACTCGGCCGCGTTCTGGCGGTGGGCGATGTGCTGATGGTCTCGGACGGCGGCGACAAGCCGGTGGCGCGGGCCACGCTGACCTATTCCATTCCGCCGCGCTGACCGACCGGGTGCGCCGGTGCGCGGCGGCGGGTGGAGTGTACGATGGGAGCGGGAAACTCCCCAGTCCTGTGTCGATACAATCGGGCCGGTCGACCGGTCGGGGCGCGCCGCATCAAAGGTAAACTCTGGTTGCATGTTTGATTTGTATCAATGACCCGGGCCGGCCCACCGCGCATGGTCGGGGAAAATATCACAAGGAAACGCCATGAGCGACGCACCCGCACCCGGCGCGATGCCGGATGAGATTGACCTTCATCGCCTGTCCCATTTTCCGATCACCTTCTTTGCCATCGTAATGGGACTCATGGGGCTGGTTCTGGCGCTGCACAGCGCCCATGAGACTCTGCCCTGGACCGCGCCACTGGCGCAGGGCGTTCTGGTTTTCGCGGCCTTGGTCTTTGCCACGATCGCGGGCTTTTACGCTGCCAAGATCCTGCGTCATCCGGGTGCCGTTCGCGGGGAATGGAACCACCCGGTGCGGCTGGCCTTCTTCCCCGCTTTCTCGATCTCGCTGCTGTTGACGGCCACCGCTTGCTATACCGATTTGCCGCAAATCGCCCGTGTGCTCTGGGTCCTGGGGACAGTTGCGCAGGGGGGGCTGACCATCGCCGTGGTTTCCGGCTGGATCAGCCACCGGTCGTTCGAGGTCGGGCATCTGACCCCCGCATGGTTCATCCCCGCGGTGGGCAATATCATCGTGCCGGTGGCCGGCGTCCGGCTCGGCCACCCGGAGATTTCCTGGCTGTTCTTCTCTGGCGGTCTGATCTTCTGGATTGTTCTGCTGACGCTGGTGATGAACCGGCTGGTGTTCCACAATCCGATTCCGGCGCGGCTGTTTCCCACGCTGCTGATCCTTATCGCGCCACCGGCGGTGGGTTTCGTTTCGTATTTTCAATTGGTTGGAAAGGTTGACCCTTTCGCTCACATCCTGCTGAACACGACCTATGTCTTTGCGGCGCTGATCCTGATGCAGATTCCCAAACTGTTGAAACTGCCCTTCGCGCTGAGCTGGTGGGCGCTGTCCTTTCCGGTGGCGGCCCTGACGATCGCGTCATTCCTCTATGCCCGCCTGGCCGGATCCGCGGCCCATGAGGTGATCGGCCTGATCGGTCTGGCCGCGCTGTCGGTGATCATCGTCGGGCTGCTGGCGCGCACCGTGCTGGCGATCAGCCGGCGGGAGATCTGTCAGCCCGAATGAGGGGGCGCAAACGAAAAAAGCCGGGGCACAAGGCCCCGGCAGGAAGAGGTCCGTTGCCGGACGGGGAAAGGGTCAGCCGTGCCAGAACGGGCGGTTCGCCTCGGTTCTGGCCTCGGCCTCGGTGATGCCGATGTCCTTCAGCATATGCGGGTCAAGCTGGCTCAGCCGTGTCCGGCTGCGCAGGCGACCGCTCCAGACACCCAGCAGGCCGAACAGGCGACGCGACACCGAAACGGTCGAGCGCTGGCGCCGGCCGGCGCCGAGAACGGTGGAGGGGTTGGACTGCATCACGCGGGACATTGGAACACCTATCGAAATGTATTGACACAAAGGCGATACGCCTTGTAGCTAATTGATACAATAACAGCGGCAGGTAGGTCAAAGGAAAGATTGTAGTGAGTACAATTTGGATGGGAACGCTCACCGAGGCGTCCGGACCCAAGTACAAGGCCGTCGCGGACCGCATCCGCAGGGCCGTCCAGGCCGGCAAGCTGAGCGCCGGAGAGCGGCTGCCTCCGGTCAGGGAACTTGCCTATCAGCTTGAAATCACACCGGGAACCGTTGCCCGCGCCTATACGGTCCTGACCGACGAAGGGGTCCTTCAGGCCGAGGTCGGACGCGGCACCTTTGTCGCCGGACGGTCGGGGCAGGGGGACGGGATGGATACCGCCGCCGAACCCGAACTGGGGTTCGAGTTGGATGTGGCGCCCCACAACAATGAGGCGGGGGACGGGTATTACGTCAACCTCTTCTCGCCGCATCTGCCGAACGTGGGCCAGGCCGCCCTGATTCGCGAACTGTTGACCGAGGTTGCGCAGAACCCGCCCTCGGGGTTCATGCATTACCCGTCGCGCGATGCCGCCCGCCCCGCGCGGCAGGCGGCGGCGCACTGGCTGTCCCATGCCGCTGTCGGCCGGGTGCGCGAGAGCGACGTGGTATTCGCCAATGGCGGACAGAATGCGCTTGGCCTGGTGATGCAGACGGTTTTGCGCGGCCGCCGCCCGGTGGTGCTGGTCGAAGAGCTGTTCTATCCCGGCTTTCGCCGCGCCGCCGAATTGCTGCGCGCCGATGTGGTGGCGGTCGAGATGGATGCCGATGGCATCATCCCCGAGGCGCTCGACGCCGCCGCCCGCACCCATGACGCGCAGATCCTGTGCACCTCGCCGGAGGCGCACAATCCGACGGCCACCTACACGCCGGAGGATCGCCGCCGCGCCATCGCCGAGGTCGCCCGCAAGCGCGATCTGCAGATCCTCGATGACAACTGCTATAACATGAAGGCGGGGGCCGGACCCAGCTATCGGCTGCTGGCGCCGGAACGGAGCTGGTATGTCACCTCGATCTCCAAGAACATCACGCCGGCCCTGCGCGTCGGCTTTGCCCTGGCCCCGCCCGACCGGACCGCGCATCTGCGCCGCAGCGCAGAACAGGGCTTCTTCGGGCTGGCCACGCCGCTGAGCGATCTGATGGCGCGGCTTCTGGTCGATCCGCGACTGGACGCGATCGCGGACAGGGTCCTGGACGTGACCCGCGAATATGTCCAATGCGCTGTGAATGAACTGGGCGGTTACCAGTTGGTTTGGCGGCCGGACGTTCCGTTCCTGTGGCTGACCCTGCCTGCGGGCTGGCGCGCCGGTGCCTTTGTCCAGGCGGCCGAGGCGCGGGGGGTGCGGCTGCGCCCGGCCGAGGATTTCGTGCTGCGGACCGCGCGGGCGCCCCACGCGGTCCGGCTATCGGTCAACACCGGCGTAACGCTTGGCGCCTTCGCGCGCGCCATGCAGCGGCTTCGGGATCTGCTTGGCAATCCGCCGGAGCAAATCACCGTCTGAGCGTGGGGTAAAATAGTACCTAATTTTTAAATCATTGATTTAATGTATTTAATCCTGAAATTGCGCTGTTGACGCGTCCCCTGTGGTTCCATATACCCCGTCCATCGAATTCCGGCGGCACCTGTTGTGTCCGCCGTTCACGACAAACGGGACCGATCCGATGAAAACCTTTTCTGCGACCCCTGCAGAGATCGACAAGAAGTGGATCCTGATCGACGCCGAAGGCGTTGTTCTGGGCCGTCTTGCCTCGATCATTGCCATGCGTCTGCGTGGCAAGCACAAAGCGACCTTCACGCCGCACATGGACATGGGTGACAACGTTATCGTCATCAATGCCGACAAGGTGCAGATGACCGGCAAGAAGCGCGATGAAAACTTCTATTGGCACACCGGGCACCCGGGTGGCATCAAGTCGCGCACCAAGCAGCAGATCCTGGAAGGCGCGCACCCCGAGCGCGTGGTCTATCAGGCCGTCAAGCGCATGCTGCCGGGCAACCGCCTGTCGCGTCAGCAGATGACCAACCTGCGCATCTACGCCGGTGCCGTACATCCGCATGAGGCCCAGAGCCCCGACGTTCTGGATGTCAAATCCATGAACAAGAAAAACACCCGGAGCTGAGACAGATGTCTGATCAGATCAACACTCTCGAAGAGCTGAGCGCCGTCGCCGGCGTCGCCCCCGCGACCGAAGAGCTCATCGCCCGCGAGCCGGTGCGTGACGAGCTTGGCCGCGCCTATGCAACCGGCAAGCGGAAGGACGCGGTCGCCCGCGTCTGGATCAAGCCGGGTTCTGGCAAGGTCACCGTCAACGGTAAGGAAATCAAAACCTATTTCGCCCGTCCGGTGCTGCAGATGATCCTGCGCCAGCCGTTCACGGTGGCCGGTGTCGAGGACCAGTTCGACGTCATGGCGACCGTCAAGGGTGGTGGCCTGTCGGGTCAGGCCGGTGCGGTCAAGCACGGCATTTCCAAGGCGCTGCAACTCTATGATCCGAGCCTGCGCGGCGCGCTGAAGGCCGCCGGTTTTCTCACCCGCGACAGCCGCGTGGTGGAACGGAAGAAATACGGCAAGCGCAAGGCGCGCCGGAGCTTCCAGTTCTCCAAGCGTTAATCGCTGGCGATCCGAAATCGACAAAGGCCGCGCTCCTGCGCGGCCTTTTCTTTTTGGGGCCGTTCTCCCGGGGTGGGGACGATCCGGCGGCGATCACCTGTCCGGTTCGATCAGGCCCAGCCCGCGCAGATAGATCCCGATCCCGGTCTCCAGCAGATCCTCGGGAGAAAACGGGGCGGTGGCGCCGGCGTTGCGGGCATAAAGCTCGACCACACCATGGCTCAGCGCCCAGATATGGGCACTGAACATCGAGGCGGGCGGGCGTTTGTCCGCCGGGATATGTTGCGACAGATCCGCGGCGGCCTTTTCAAGCACGCCGCGCGCCTGGGCCGAGGCGGCGGCCAGCTCCGGCGTTCGATTGACCGAGATGCCGCTTTCGAACATGGCGATGTAATGTCCGGGATGCTTGCGCGCAAAGGCCAGATAGGCGCGCCCGGTGGCCTCGAAGGCGGCCAGCGCCGAGGGCTGCCCACTGTCATAGGCGTATTGCATCAGATCCGCGAACATCTCGAAGCCTTGGCGCGCGGCCTCGGCGATCAGATCCTCGCGGCCGGCAAAATGGCGATAGACCGCCGCCGGCGTGACCCCGGCCGTCTTCGCCGCCTCGGACAGGGTGAATCCGGTCGGCCCCTTGGCCTCGATCAGTTGCAACGCGGCCTCGATCAGCGCCTGGCGCAGATTGCCGTGATGATAGCCGCGTTTAGCCATCCCAGATGTCCGGGCCGCCGCAAACCTGCGGGTCGCATCGGCCGAGCGCCTTTTCGTCCTTGTGATCGTAGTCCAGCGCCAGCAGCACATGGCGGATCGCCTCGATCCGCGCACGCCGCTTGTCGTCCGACCGGATCACCGTCCAGGGGGCGCGGGCGGTATGGCTGCGGATGAGGGTTTCCTCGATCGCCTCGGAATAGGCGGTCCAGCGCGACAGCCCCTTGACGTCGATCTCGCTGAGTTTCCAGTGTTTCAGCGGGTCGCGTTCGCGGTCGAGAAACCGGCGCAGCTGTTCGGCGCGGCCGACGTTCAGCCAGAATTTGAACAGGTGGATGCCGTCGTCCACCAGCGCCTGTTCGAACGGGCGTACCTGGCGAAAGAACCTCTCGCGCTCGGCATCGGTGCAAAAGCTGAACACCTTTTCCACCACACCGCGATTGTACCAGCTGCGGTCAAAGAACACGATTTCGCCGCCCGCCGGCAGGTGGTCAATGTAGCGTTGAAAATACCACTGGCTGCGCTCGGCCTCGCTGGGCTTGGGCAGGGCAACGACACGGGCGCCGCGCGGGTTGAGGTTTTCGCGGAACCGTTTGATGGTGCCGCCCTTGCCGGCGGCGTCGCGCCCCTCGAACAGGGTCACGATGCGTGCGCCGCTGGACTTTGCCCAGGACTGCATCTTGACCAGTTCGATCTGGAGGTTTTCCAGCTCGCTTTCATAGGGTTTCTTGCCCATCCGCTCGGAACGGGGGTAGTCCGGGTTCAGAATGTCGTCCTTGTCCGCCCGCCGGATCGCATTGCGGATGTCGTCGGGCGCCTCGTGCTCGAAAAACCGGGTGATCGCGCCGTCAAAGGGAAGGTCCATGCGCCTGCCTGTCCGTTGTTGGTCATTCTCTATATGGAATGTTAATCGGGTTAACGCAAACCCGCACGTCGCGCCGCGCGGTCGATTGCGGCGGCCACGTCCGGCGCGGCGACATGCTGTGGCATATGGCCGATTCCCTCCAGCCAGGTCAGCCGTGCACCGGGTACGCGCCGGGCCAGGTTCTCGGAATGCAGCATGGGGTCCACGGTGGAATCGGCGGTGCCGTGGACAATTTCGGTCGGCACCGAGATGCGCGGGTAATGGGGCGCCAGCGCCCTGATCTCGTCCAGCAGGGTGGCGCGCTGCACCGCGTTGGCGCGCAGCGACTCCCGCCGCAGGGTCAGGCCGGGTCCGAAATGCTTCGAATACCCCTCCGGGACGGGCTGCGGGGCAAAGACCGCCGCCAGTTCCCGGTCGACCTTTCCGTTGGGCACCCAGGCGGTGAGGGCGGGCACCGCCAGCGCCTGACCCAGCGGCGAGGAGGTGATGCGATAGAACAGATCGAGCGGTGTCTCCCAGGGGTGGGAGGCCGCCGAGACCGGCACCAGCGCCGACAGTGCCTCGGGATGATGCACCGCCCAGGCCAGCGCGACCGCGCCGCCATAGCTCTGGCCCATCACCACCGGCCGGTCGGCGCCCAGGGCCCGCGCCGCGCGCACCAACAGCGCGGCCTGATCCGCGATGCTGGCCCCGCCCGCGCCGATCCGGTCGGTGTAACCCAGTCCGGGCCGATCGAAGACGATCACGCGATACCGCTCGGCCAGCAGCGGCGCCAGGGCAAAGGTCATGTCGCGCGCATTGCCGCTGGCTCCGTGGATCAGCACCACGTCGGGGCCGTCGCCCATGACCTCGGCGTGGACGGTGACCCCGTCCACCTCGATCAGCCTGCCGCCCGGCGGGTGACTGGCCTCGGCCCGTGCCTCGGCCCGCGCGGCGCGCCACAGCGTCACCGCCCAGACCAGAGCCACCAGAACCAGAAAGATCACAATTGCGCGGATCACATATCCCCTCAGCCGCGCAGGTCGCTGGACTCCACGCCGATCTTGTCGATGTCATACGGGGTGGTCAGATAGATCTCGCTGATCCAGTTTCCATAGAGAAGATGCGCCTGGCTTTTCCACCGGTTCAGCGGTTTTTTAGCGGGGTCGTCATCGGGGTAGTAGTTGACTGGAACCCGCGCCGGCGTGCCGTTCGCCACGTCCCGGTCGTATTCCTGCTTGAGGGTGTCGCTGTCATACTCGAAATGGTTGAACACATAGAGCGCGCGATGCGACGGATCGGCCACCAGGCATGGCCCCACCTCGTCGCTGCCCAGCAGCGTCACCAGCTCGGGCACGGCGTCGATCTCGTCCTGCTTCACTTCGGTCCAGCGGCTGACCGGCACCACGAAATCATCCGAGAACCCGCGCAGAAACGGCGACGCGGGCGACAGGTTCTTGTGCCGGAAGCAGCCGAACGCCTTGTCCTTCAACAGGTGTTTCTTCACCCCGTGGAAATGATTGATCATCGCCATGCCGCCCCAGCAGACGCCAAAGGTGCAGTGCACATTGGTCTGGGTCCACTCGAACACCTCGCGCAGCTCGTCCCAATAGGTCACCTCGTCAAAGTCGAGATGCTCGATCGGCGCGCCGGTGATGATCAGACCATCGAACTTTTCGTCCTTCATCTCCTGAAACGGGCGGTAGAACTCTTCCATATGCTCGGACGAGGTGTTCTTGCTCTCATGTCCCGACATCCGGATCAGCGTCAGTTCGATCTGCAACGGTGTTGCGCCGATCAGCCGGGCGAACTGGGTCTCGGTCTGAATCTTCTTGGGCATGAGATTGAGCAGCGCGATCTTCTGCGGGCGGATGTCCTGACGCGCCGCCTGTTCCTCGGACATGACCATGACGCCCTCGCGCGTAAGCACGTCATAGGCAGGCAGGTCGGAGGGGATCTTGATGGGCATGTCGAATATCATTCCTTGTTCTCCCGCTAGATAATCCGAGCCTGCGCTGCTGCCAAGTCATCGGTCTACCGTTGCGGGTGTCGGGTCCGGGCCAATCGGCCTGTTGCGGGACGGGTGCCTAGAAAATTGTCGTTTTGCGACGCTCCAATGTCGGTTTCAGCGCATCATCGTTCGGGGTGGCCTGGCCATGCCCGCGTGCGCTGTTGCCCGACGTGGAGCCCGGGCAGGTTTCGCACCGCGAGGATGGTCTGCTCGGGGCCGGTCAGCCCCGGGCTGCAATCGCGCCTGCGATCAGGTCGTCGAAATCGGCGGCATCTCGCAGCGCGGCGATCTGATCGGCGGTCACCGTGACGCCCCAGCGTGCGGCCATCGCGGCATAGCGCGGCTGCCGATGCGCCAGCGCCTGGGCATAGGTCCAGCGGATGAAATCATCCGGGTCCACCTGATCCTCGGCGCAGCCCTTTTCCTTCAGGTACTGGTCCCAGGCACGGGCCAGGAACCCGGGCTGGTAGGACATCGGCTTGGGCGCGCGGTCAAACCGGTGGATCAACTCGCGGGTATGGGCCTCGTCGCCCTTGATCCAGACCATCAGCGTGTGCTTGTCCAGCTCGCTCAGGACCGGATCCGCGGGATTCTCCGGGTCCACCCATTCGCAGATCGAGCCGCCGGTATCGCAGATGAAATGGGGATAGCCATAGAGCCGCTCGGCACGGTCGATGAAATATTCGGTATCCAGCAGCGCGTGTATCTCGGCCAGCCGGAACTGTTCCTGCCGGCGGCGGTATTCGGCGATCGGCAGCCCGCCCCTGGCCGGGTCGCCCGGCTTGCCCAGATAGGTCGAGACCGGGGTGAGATTGTCAAAACTGATGTTCGAGCCGATATAGATCGAATCCGACAGCAGCAGATCGCGCAGGAACGGCACCTTCATCGCCTCGGCCTTGGCGTTGTCGGTGATGTATTCGCCCATGTAGCGGGTGCCGATGCGGTAATCGATGCTGTAGTGGAACCAGTCGCCCGCCGTTCGCAGCATGTTGCTGACATGGGTCTTGCCCAGGCCCGACATGCCAAAGAACAACACCTGTTTGCGCGCCGCCCCGCGCCAGTCGTCCGCCGAAGAATAGAGCATGGTTGCGCCCCCTTTTGGCCCTTGCTAGCGGCGGCGGGCGGGGGGGTCAATCGCGCCGTCGCCCGATCTTTCCGTTCACGATCAACAGCCCCAGCGCCAGCAGGGCAAAGCCGCCAAAGGCGGACGGGCTCAGCGCCTCGCCCAACACCAGCGCGCCCAGCACGATCGCCACCGGCGGGATGATCAGGGTGACCAGCATGAGGTTGCCGGAGCCCGCCATGCCGAGCACCCGGTAATACAGCAGATAGGCCCCCGCCGTGCCCGCCAGCGCGTAATAGCCGATGGCGCCCCATGTGGCGGGAGCGAGCGTCAGTTCCACCGGCCCGTCGATCACCCAGGCGGCCGGCAACAGGACAAGGGTGGAGCCGGTCAGCATCCCCGCCGCCGCAACCTGCGGCGCCAGCCCGCCCAATTTCGACCGGGCCCAGGAGCTGGCCAGCGCATAGGAGAGCGTGCCGCCCAGCACCGCAAGCTGCGCCATGCTGCGCGGATCGAACGCGGTCAGCTGCCCTGCGCCGATGGCCAGCGTCACCCCGGCAAAGCCGATGGCCACGCCGACCCCCCTGCGCCAGGTCAGCCTTTCGTCGGCAAAGACCAGCGCGGCCACGATCACCCCGAAGATCGCCGTGGTCGCATTCAGGATCGCCGTCAGACCGCTCTCGATATGCAGCTGGCCCCAGGTCATCAGCCCGAAGGGGATCACGTTGTTCAGCAGTCCCATCATCAGGAACGCCGCCCAGACCCTTGGGGCGCGCGGCACCGGCAGGCGCATCGCAAAGACGACCGCCCAGAGGACCAGCATCGCCCAGAACACCCGGTGCAGCACCACCGTCAGCACCGGGATCTCATTGAGCGCGATGCGCATGGTCAGAAAGGAGGCGCCCCAGATGAGGCCCAGAAGGGACAATTCGGCCCAGGCGCGGGGCGAGATGGATTTTTGTGTGCTCATGGCGGCCAGTTAGCCGCCGGCGATGCGGTCACGCGACCCGGAACCTGCGGGTTTCGGCCAAGATGTTGAGGTAGTTTCCGGCAAAGATGACCGCCGCCCCGGCAAAGACCCAGATCTCCAGCGGTTCCGAATAAAGCAGCATGCCGACGATAGCGATGGTGGGCAGACGGGCGAAATCGATGGGCATGACCACCGTGGCCGGCGCGATGGAGAGCGCGTTGGCGATGCAGAAATGCGCCAGCAGCCCACCGAGGGCGATCAGCACAAGCCAGGGCGCGGTGGTGGCGTCGGGCAGGGCCACGTCACCGTCGATTGCGGCGGCGATGATCCCGAAGACCAGTTGCAGCAGGGTCAGCCAGAACATGATGTTCGCGACGCTGTGGCGCCGGGTCAGCCGCTTGGTCAGCATATTGGTGAAGGCAAAGAACACCGCCGTGCCGGCGGCGGCGAAAACGCCGACGTTCAGCGTGTCGGGACTGGGCCGGGCGACGATCAGGATGCCCGCGAATCCGATCACCGCCGACAGCGCGCGGATCGGGGTGAGCCGTTCGCCCAGCACCAGCGGCGATAGCACCACGACCCAGAGCGGCGCGGTGAACTCCAGCGCAAAGACCTGCGCCAGCGGGATCGCGGTGACGGCGAAAAACCACAGGTTCTGGCCCGCGAAATGGACCATGTTGCGCACCACCTGCTGCCCCAGATCGCGCCGGGTGACCTGTCTCAGATGGCCGGTCAACGCCAATATAAGGACCACGATGGCGAACCCAAGTGCGCTACGATACATCATGATTTCAAAGGTATCCAGCGCAAAGCTGACCTCACGTCCGGCGACCGCCATGGCCGAGAACGAGGCGATGGCGCCGGTCATCCACAGCGCGGCAAGCCCGACGCGGGGCGGCGATGTATCCTGCATGCGGGCTCCTCTCCCTGGCTGGCACCGAACCGCCAAAGCCGGGGAAGGTCAAGCGGGTATCCCGCAGCGGTTGCGCCGTTGGCGGACCGGGGGGCCCGCCGTGCGGACCGCAGATCGGTCGATAGTCATGTATCGATTCGAGGCCTTGCCGCAAGCCATTGAAAAACAAAACCCCGGCGCCGGGCCGGGGTTCCGCTTTGGGGCGATGCCCCTATTCCAGCTCGATCGTCCCGGGCGGCTTCGAGGTGCAGTCGTAGAACACCCGATTCACGCCCTTGACCTCATTGATGATCCGGGTCGAGGTTTCGCCCAGGAACTCGTGGGTGAAGGGATAATAATCGGCCGTCATCCCGTCCACCGAGGTCACCGCGCGCAGGGCCAGCGCATAGTCATAGGTGCGCCCGTCGCCCATCACGCCGACGGTGCGCATCGGCAGAATGGCGGCAAAGGCCTGCCAGATCTCGTCGTACAGCCCGTGCTTGCGGATCTGGTCGATGTAGATCGCGTCGGCCTTGCGCAGGATCTCCAGCTTTTCGCGGGTGATCTCGCCGGGGCAACGGATCGCCAGGCCCGGTCCGGGAAACGGGTGGCGACCGATGAAACTGGCCGGCAGGCCCAGCTCGTGGCCCAGGGCGCGGACCTCGTCCTTGAACAGCTCGCGCAGCGGCTCGACCAGTTTCAGCCCCATCTTTTCGGGCAGGCCGCCGACGTTGTGGTGCGATTTGATCGTCACCGAAGGCCCGCCGGAGAAAGACACGCTCTCGATCACATCGGGGTACAGCGTGCCCTGCGCCAGAAACTCGGCCCCTTCGATGTCATTGGCGTATTTCTGGAATACATCAATGAACAATTTGCCAATTATCTTGCGCTTTGTTTCGGGATCGGAAACGCCGTCGAGCTCGCCCAGAAACAGATCGCTTTCGTCGGCGTGGATCAGGTTCAGGTTATAGTTCTCGCGGAACATCTGAACGACCTGCTCGGCCTCGTTCAGTCGCAGCAGGCCATGGTCGACGAAAACACAGGTCAGCTGATCGCCGATGGCTTCGTGCAACAGGATGCCGGTGACCGAACTGTCGACGCCGCCGGACAGGGCACAGATGACTTTCTTGTCGCCGACCCGGTCGCGGATTTTCTGGATCATCTCCTCGCGATAGGCGCCCATGGTCCAGTCGCCGGTGAAACCCGCCAGTTTGACGAAGTTTTCGTACAAGGTGGCGCCGTTCGGGGTGTGGTGCACCTCCGGATGGAACTGCACCGCAAAGAAACCCCGGTCCAGATCGGCGGTGATGGCAAAGGGGGCACCGGGCGAGGTGCCGTAGACCTCGAACCCGGGGGCAAGCTTGCTGACGTGATCGCCATGGCTCATCCAGACCTGTTCGCGGCCCTCCAGAAACCAGCCGGTCAGAAGGTCGATCCGCTGATCGGCGGGCGTCACATAGGCGCGGCCGAACTCGGCGGTGTGGCTTTCGCCGGCCTCGACCATGCCGCCCAGATCCTGCATCATCACCTGCTGGCCATAGCAGATGCCCAGGATCGGCACGCCCAGATCATAGACCGCCTTCGGCGGCCGGGGCGAGCCCTCGCGCGCAACCGAATCCGGCCCGCCGGAAAAAATCACGGCCTTGGGCGAAAAGGTCGTCAGGAACGTGTCGGTCACGTTCTGATAGGGGTGGATTTCGCAATAGACGTTCAGCTCGCGCAGGCGGCGCGCGATCAGCTGCGTCACCTGGCTGCCGAAGTCTATGATGAGGAGGCGGTCATGCGATGGGCGTGTCATGGATCGGCTGATAGCGCCGGTTCCTTCATTCCGCAAGTGGCGCCCGCATGCCAGGGCACGCGGGCGCCGCGGTTGTCACCATTTATAGCTCAAACCGATCGACAACTCGTTCTGATACATGCTCAGCGTGACCGGTTGGCCGAAACCGGGGGTCAAGTTGCTGCCGCTCTTTTCGGCCTCCAGCGCATGGGTAAAGGCGCCGCTCAGCTCCCAGCCGTTCTTCATCGCATAGCTGGCACCGAACGAGGCGTGCCAGCGGATCGTGGCCGGCGCCAGGACGTTGAGCAGAACCTCGTTGTCATCGGTGAAATCGGTGGCATAGCTGACGCCGCCGCGCAGGGTCAGCCGCGGACTGGCCCGGTAGATCGCCGCGGCGCGCACCACGTTCATGTCCTTCCAGCCGAAGCCGGGGCCGTTGTTGGCGCCCAATGGCGTCGCCAGCAGCGCGCCGGAATTGGAGATCGCGGCGACATCGCTGAAGAATATGCGCTGGAACTCGGCGGTCAGGGTCAGGTTGGAATACGCCGCCGGCGTATAGGCGGCCCCAAGGGTCGCGGTCGCCGGAATGTCGAAATCGCCCTGTTCGGCGAACAGGCCCGCATAGCTCCGGAACTGGTCCATCTGCATCCTGGTGCGGTACGAGGCGCCGATGGTCCACTCCGCGCTCGGCTCCCATGCCATACCCAGGTTGAGGCCCCAGCCATGCGACCAGTCATCGCCGTTGTTGGTCAGCGCCGCCGGATTGGTGGACATCGCCCCGAACGCCTGCAGACCCGTCGCGCTGAACCGCTGCGCGGCAAAGACCGGCGCGATGCCCAGGCTCAGGGCATCATTGATCTGATAGGCAAAGCTGACCGACATAAACACCTGTTCCAGGTTTACGCCCAGCGGCGAGGTGCCAGCGCCGAGCCCGGCAAAGGGATTGCCGACGTATTCGGTGTTCATCCCGCCATTGCCATAGATCACAAAGCCCACCGTGCTGCGGTCGTTCAGTCGAAAATTCGCCCCGCCACAGGGGATGGCGAAGAGATTGTTCTCGCTGCTGTAGCTGCCGGGGGTCAGTGGCGCGGCACCGCCGATGGTGAACCCGCGCTCGGGGGCGAAGAGCGTGATGCAGCCTTCGGCGCCATTGCCGACCCTGAAACCCAGGGCCGGGTTCTGTGCCAGGCCCAAGACGCCGTTGTCGACGGCGACGCCGGATCCCGCCATCGCCTTGGATTGCGGGTTGTAGCCGTTCGAGAAATACCCGTTTGTGGCATGTGCCGGAGTGCTGAGGATCAGCCCGGACACAAGTGTTGAGAATGCGCTGACCGCGAAGCGGCCGCGCAGTTTGTTTACTGTCATTTCCCTCTCCCTGTACGGGCCGGCGCTGATCTGCCGGCCCATGCTCTGTTGGTTCTCCGGGCTTCCGTAAAGGTGACCGGAGATCTCATATTAAGCCGCCTTTAAGCACTACACATAGTGTTTTCTATATATCTTTAAAAAAAAATGTGTTGTGCGGTGGCGGTGATGTCGCTTTTTCCCCGGATGCGCCGTTATCCTGATCCGCCCGAACGGGAAGCTGGGCTATCAAGCGATCCAGAGAAGTCCGTTTATCGGGGGATGAAGACATGGCAGAGGCGATTTCACGGCGCAGGGCGCGGGGAGGCGGCGGCGCCGCGCGGCGTGCGGAACGGACCGCCGTCCGGATCGAGACCGCGAAATATATCGAGCGCAATATCCCCAATTTCGAGATCCTCACCGAGGAGGCCCTGGAAATCATCGAGGCCAACGCCGAAACCGTTTTGGCCGAGATCGGGGTGAATTTCGTCAACAATCCCGCCGCGCTGGACCGCTGGCGCGAGGCCGGGGCCGAGATCGAGGGCGAGCGGGTGCGCATCCCGCGCGGCCTGGCGCGGAAACTATGCGTAACCGCGCCCGCGTCCTACACCCAGCACGCCCGCAATCCCGACCGCAACGTGGTGATCGGCGGCAAGACACTGGTCTGCGCGCCGGTCTACGGCCCGCCCTTCGTGCGCGACGCCGGCGGCGGCCGCCGCTATGCCACGATGGAGGATTTCCGCAACTTCGTGAAGCTCGGCTATATGTCGAAATGGCTCCACCATTCCGGCGGCACGGTGTGCGAGCCCACCGACGTGCCGGTGAACAAGCGGCATCTGGACATGCTGATGGCGCATATGACGCTGTCGGACAAACCCTTCATGGGCTCGGTCACCGAACCGAGCCGGGCGCAGGACAGCGTCGAGATGTGTGAGATCCTGTTCGGCAAGGAATTTGTGCAGGAAAACACGGTGATGACCTCGCTGATCAACATCAACTCGCCGATGACATTCGACGATGTGATGATGGGCGCGCTGGAGGTCTATGCGCAGAACAACCAGGCCTGCGTGATCTCACCCTTCATCGTCGGCGGCGCGATGGCGCCGGTCTCGGTCGCGGGCACGCTGACCCAGGTGCTGGCCGAGGTAATGGCGGGGATCGCCTATTCCCAGCTGATCCGCCCCGGTGCGCCGGTGGTGTTCGGCGCCTTCGTCACCTCGATCGACATGAACAGCGGCGCGCCGACCTTTGGCACACCCGAGGCCAGCCAGATCCTCTATGGCGCCGGGCAGCTGGCGCGGCGGCTGGGGCTGCCGTTCCGCTCGGGCGGCGGCCTTTGTGCCTCCAAGCTGCCCGATGCGCAGGCGGCGTATGAGACCGCGCATACCCTGAACGCGGCGCTGCTGGGCGGGGTGAACTTCATGCTGCACGCCTGCGGTTGGCTCGAAGGCGGGCTGGTGTCCTCCTACGAGAAATTCGTGATGGACGCCGACCAGCTCGGCATGCTGCACAAGCTCGCCGAAGGCGTGGCGGTGGATGTGAACGCCCAGGCGATGGATGCGATTGCCGAGGTGGGGCCGGGCGGCCACTATCTGGGCTGCGCCCATACCCAGGCCAATTTCAAACAGGCCTTCTGGCGCACCGATCTGCTCGACTACAAGCCGTTCGAAACCTGGGAGGAGGAGGGCGCCCGCGATACCCAGGCGCTGGCCTCGGTGCGGGTGGCCAAGCTGCTCAGCACCTATCAGCAACCCGCGCTCGACCCGGCGATCCAAGAGGCGCTCGAGGCCTATGTGGAGGACAAGAAGGCGTCGATGCCCGACGCCTTCATGTAGGCCAGACAGACACCGGGGCAGGGCGATCGGCCGCGAGCAGATGCGCCTCGCCCACCATTGCGATCAGAACGTCCAGATGCCGGGCAAGGGAGTACCCGGCATCGCCGTCGCGGCGCAGGTCGTTGATCTCGTCCTCGATGTCCATCAGACGCATCAGGGCCGGGGCCGGGGACGGCAGCCCGCCATAGCCGAGCAGCCGCGGCAGATGCACGCTGCGCCGGTACTCCTGTGCCCCGATCCGCGCAGCGCGGACCAGCAACCGTGGCCGGTGGCGGGCTGAGAGGAGGCTGAAAAGGTCTTTCATCGCGTGTCCTTTCGGAAAAAGCGGCGGCAGACCCTCTGTTTTACACAACCCGTGCGAGTGTTGCGGGCGCTGGAGATCAGCGCGCGGGGGTTTTCATTTTTGTTTATCTTTTGGAAACAATGATTTCCATTCACGCGCTGATTTAACCTCTGATTAACCAGGGTTGCACACGATTGTGGGTAAGCTTGGGGATGCATTCTGGAGAACCGGATCTGCCCTTGAGACGACACCCCGGCGAAAAGATAACGCACTCTCCTCTGCCGCCGGTCCCGCCCTGGGTTCCGATCCCCGCACAGCGGTATCTTCTTCATACCGTCGCAGGACGACCGATCCGGGCCCTCGCCCGGTCCGCGGGATGTCATGCCTCGACCGTGCTGCGCCAGATCCGCCAGGTTGAAATGCGCCGTGACGACCCGCTGGTCGATGCGGCCCTTACCGCATTGGCGCGGGATCATTTCCCGCCCGCGCGCCTGGATGACGGGCGGGCCCCAGATCAGGAGCCTGCCGCGATGCCCCAGCCGCCCGACCGCGCCGCCTTCCCGCCGGCCTCGCCCGAGGCCCTGACCGTTCTGCGACGGCTGAGCGACCCCGGCGCGGTTCTTGCCGTGGCGGAACAGATGGAAAAAGCGGTGGTGGTCCGGGCGGATGCGACCGGGGCGGGCACCCGCACCGCCGTGGTTCCGGTCGCGGTCGCCGAGGCGATGGCGCTCAACGACTGGATTTCCTGCGATGCGCCGGGACGGATCAGCCGTTATCGTATCACCGGAACCGGTCGGGCGGCGCTGCGCCGGATGCTGGCCGAAGCCGAGAACCGCGCGCGGGCACAGACCGACACAGGGTTTTCCGAGGCGCCGTCGCCCTATCGGCTCGGCGGCGTCCCCGCCGGCGATGAGGATACCGCGGCGGAGCGGCGGGCCCGGTACTGCCGCAGCGAAAGTCCGCTGGCTCTTCTGGCGCGGCGCAAGGACCGGGACGGGCAGCCGTTCCTCGATGGCGGGCTGGTTCGCGCCGGCGAGCGGCTGCGCGAGGATTTCGAACTGGCCCAGATCGGCCCGCACGTGGCGCAGAACTGGGACCGTTTCCTGACCGGAGGCGGGCAGGGCGGCGGCGGCGACCCGGTCCCGCCGCACGGGCCGGGCGCCGCGCGCGACCGCGTCGCCCGCGCGCTGGCCGACCTCGG
>NZ_SMUV01000071.1 GCF_004358185.1 Antarcticimicrobium luteum | reverse complement strand
GCTTCAAGGCGGCCGCAGTTGATGCCGGGCTGTCCAACGTATCGCCCCACGTGCTGCGCCACACGGCAGCGGTCCACATGGCCGAGGCTGGCATCTCGATGGACGAGATCGCCCAGTATCTCGGCCACTCGGATTCGCGGATCACGGCCTCCACCTACGCGCGCTACAGCCCGGAACACCTGCGTAAGGCCGCCAGCGCGTTGGAGTTCGGCTAGTGCTCAGGTTCAATGAACCTAGGAGCACTGTCCTGAAAATAAAAAAGGCGCCCTGAGGCGCCTTGTTTTATTGGTCGGAGTGAGAGGATTCGAACCTCCGGCCCCTGCCTCCCGAAGACAGTGCTCTACCAGGCTGAGCTACACTCCGACCGTGCGGGCGGGGTTAAACCTGTCCCGGAAGTTTTGCAAGGGCATTATCGCTGAATTCGCGCGATCGCGCGGCTTGTCAGACAGGGGGGGGCGGGGCATTCTGCCTTGCCGGGAGTATGGCGCATGAATTCGGATATTTTCCTATTGGTCGGCGGGGTCGGCATGTTCCTGATGGGCATGGATGTGATGACCCGTGCGCTCAAGGATATCGCCGGCTCCAACCTGCGGGGGATTCTCGCGCGGTTCACCACCACGCCCTTGCGCGGGGTGCTGACCGGGGCGGCGGCGACCGCGCTGATCCAGTCCTCCAGCGCCACAACGGTTATGACGGTGGGCTTTGTCGGGGCCGGGTTGATGAGCCTGCCGCAGGCGCTGGGAATCATTTACGGGGCCAATATCGGCACCACCGCCACCGGCTGGCTGGTTTCGCTGCTGGGCTTCAAGCTGCAGCTCGAAACGGTGGCGATGGTCACGCTATTGCCGGCCAGCCTGATCAACCTGCTCGGCCGTGGCGGACTGGCGCGGGCGGGGCAGGTGGTGGCGGGGCTCTGCCTGCTGCTGATCGGGCTGGAGCTGATGCAGAATGCCATGGCGGGGGCCACCGGCCTGCTGCGCCCCGAGGCGCTGCCGCAGGGCGGGCTATGGGGCATGTTGGCGCTGGCGGTCGCGGGGCTGGCGCTGACTGTCCTGATCCAGTCCTCCAGCGCCACGGTGGCGCTGGCGCTGGTGATGCTGCAGGGGGGATCGATCAACCTGATGCAGGCCGCGGCGCTGGTGGTGGGGATGAATATCGGCACCACCTTTACCGCGCTCTTGGCCTCGGTCGGGGGCGCGCGGGTGATGCGGCAGGCGGCGGTCGCCAACCTGGCCTTCAACGTTATCACCTCGACCATCGCCTTTCCGCTGCTGCTGGTCTTGGGGCCGGGGCTGGAGCGGCTGGCGGCCGCCACCGGCCCGCTGACCGCGCTCTTGATGTTCCATACCGGGTTCAACCTGGCCGGCACCACCTTGTTCCTGCCGATGACCGGCCGGTTCACCGCGCTGGTGGCCCGGCTGGTGCCCGCGCGGGATGAGGGCGGGCTTGCCCTTGGGCTGGACCGGGCGCTCCTGTCGGATGCGCGGGCGGCGCTGACCGCCGCGCGCGGCGCCTCGGCGCTGCTCGCCACGCGGATGTTCGCCGCGCTCAGCGCGGCGCTGCAGGACCAGCCGGACTACCGGAGGCTCTCGGCGCTGGAGCCGGAGATGGCCAAGGCGATAGATGAGCTGGCGCAATTCCTTGCCAACCTCCGCCTGCCCGCCGATCTGCCGGCCGAGGAAGAGGTCTATTCCGCCCTGCTGCACGAGGCCGACCACCTGCGCCGCCTGCTGCACCGCGCCGGGCAGAAGGACCGGATCCAGTCGTTGGTAGAGGATCGCATCCTGCGCCGCCCGGCCGTTCTGATGGGGGGGATTCTGGCGCGGGCGGCCTCGGAGAGCGGCCGGTATCTGGAGTCCGACCGCCTGGCGCGGCTGGAGACGCTGATCCGGCATCGCACCGGGCGGCACCGCCGCGGGCTGCTTCTGGGCGAACATGCGGGGCTCTACACGCTGACAGAGGTGTTCGCCCATACCGATGCGATGCGCTGGCTGCAGCGCGTCGTGCATCATACGGAACGGATCGGCTATTACGACCGCACCGCTCTGCGGGGGTTGCAGCAGGAGGCCCCGCCGGCGGCCTGACGCCCAGTTACGCCACCGATCTGATTGGCCTCCGAGGCAAGTCCTCCCTGCGCGGCTTGCTCCTGTGGTACGGGCAGAAAAAAGGGGGCATCGCTGCCCCCTCGCTTCAGATATTCAGAACGCCGCTCCGGCGATCAGAGGCTGGCGTCCAGCGCCGCGACCACGGCGTCGCCCATCTGGCTGGTCGAGACCGGCTGCACGCCCTCTTCGCCCAGCAGGTCGGCGGTGCGCAACCCGTCGGCCAGCACCTTTTCCACCGCCGCTTCCACCCGGTCGGCCTCGGCGCCCTGGTCGAAGCTGTAGCGCAGCGCCATCGCAAAGCTGAGGATGCAGGCGATCGGGTTCGCCTTGCCCTGACCCGCAATATCGGGGGCCGAACCGTGCACCGGCTCATACAGCGCCTTGGGCCGGCCATTGGCCATCGGCGCCCCGAGGCTGGCCGAGGGCAGCATCCCGAGCGAGCCGGTCAGCATCGCTGCGGCATCCGACAGCAGATCGCCGAACAGGTTGTCGGTGACAATCACATCGAACTGCTTGGGCGCGCGCACCAGCTGCATGGCGCCGGCGTCGGCATACATGTGGCTCAGCGCCACCTCGGGATAATCCTCGCCGACCTTGGTGACCACTTCGCGCCACAGGATGCCCGATTCCATCACGTTGGCCTTTTCCATCGAGCACAGCTTCTTGCCGCGCTTCATGGCCAGCTCGAACGCGGCGCGCGCGACGCGGTCGATCTCGCTCTCGGTATAGCGCTGGGTGTTGATGCCGACGCGCT
Source organism: Antarcticimicrobium luteum (assembly GCF_004358185.1). GTDB lineage: Bacteria > Pseudomonadota > Alphaproteobacteria > Rhodobacterales > Rhodobacteraceae > Antarcticimicrobium > Antarcticimicrobium luteum. The sequence continues at coordinate 274,891 of NZ_SMUV01000071.1, read as the reverse complement.
CGTTGCCCTCCTCGAAGATGCCGCGCGGCTCGCCGAAATAGATTCCGCTCGTCAGTTCGCGCACGATCATGATGTCGAGGCCGGCGACGATATCCTTTTTCAGCGACGAGAAATCGGCCAGCGCGTCAAAGCACTGGGCCGGGCGCAGGTTGGCGAAAAGATCCATCTCCTTGCGCAGGCGCAGCAGGCCGCGCTCGGGCTTTACGGAAAAGTCCAGGTTGTCGTATTTCGGCCCGCCGACGGCGCCCAGCAGAACGGCGTCCACCTCCTGCGCCTTGGCCATGGTCGCGTCGGCCAGCGGCACACCGTGCTTGTCATAGGCGCAGCCGCCGACCAGATCCTCGGTCACGTCGAAGGTCAGGCCGCCCTTGGCGCCGTACCAGTCGATGATCTTGCGGACTTCGGCCATCACCTCGGGGCCAATCCCGTCGCCGGGCAGGATGAGAAGCGAAGGGTTGGACATGGGGGCACTCCTTTATCTGGGTTGCGCAGGGCGTAGCGCGGCCTTTCCCCACCGTCAATATTGCCGGGCTGTAACGGCGCGGAAAATACGGAGGAGACAAGTGAGAAGGGCGGCGCCCGCCGGGGGGAGGGCGGGCGCTGCCCGGCCTGCGGCCGGGCGAAACGCTGGAATGACGACGTCCTAGCCCCTCACAGCCGCCGCAACCCCGCCGCCAGCCGGTCCCAGACCAGCCTGATGCGCGGGCTGTGGCGCAGCGCGGCGGGGGCGGCCAGCCAGACCGGCAGGGTCGGCAGATCCATCTTGGACAGCACCCGTTCCACCCCGGGCTCGTCGTCTCCGATCGCCGCCTGCATGCCGCCGATGCCGCAGCCGGCCCGGACCAGCTGCCAATAGGCCGCCTGATCGTCGCAGCGCACCCCGAAAAACCCGCGCCCCACCTCCAGCCCGGCCTCGCGCATGAAGCGGATGATCGTGTCATTGGCGTCGAAGCCGACGAAATCGAGCTTCAGCAACTCGTCCACCGTCCGCGGCCGCCCGACCCGGTCCAGAAACCCGGTCGCGGCGTAAAGGCCCATCTCCAGGTCGGTGACATGGGCGGCGACCAGATCCAGCTGCGTCGGCCGGTACATCCGCAGCGCGATGTCGGCCTCGCGGAACAGCAGGTTCTCCGAGCTGTCTGCCGGGACCAGCTCGATCTGGATCTCCGGGTGCGCGCGGCGGATCGCGGCGAGGATCGGCGGCAGGATGAAATGCGACACCACGGTCGAGGCGGTCACCCGCACCGTGCCCGCCAGCCCGGTCTCCTGCCCTTCGGCGGCAAGCCGCAGCCGCGCCGCGGCCTGCCGCATCTGGTCCGCCGGTCCGATCAGCCCGCGCGCCGCCTCGGTCGGGATCAACCCCTTGGGCCCCCGCGTGAACAGCTCGACCCCCAGCGCCGCCTCCAGCGCTCGGATGTGCCGGCCCAGCGTCGGCTGACTCTGCCCCAGCTTACGGGCCGCCGCCGACAGCGATCCGGTTTCCGCCACGGCGGAGAAGCTCTGCAACAGGGTCCAGTCCAGCGGTGCGATCATTTAATTATGAATATCATATCGTCGATTTTTGGCAATTCCTAAACGCATCTGTCTGGGCCACCTTTGTACCAGACACATCGGATAGACAAGCAAAGGAGCGATCCCATGACCAAGACTGTTCTCATCCTCGGCGCTTCCGGCAAGATCGGCCGCCACGCTGCCGCCGCCTTCCGGGCGGCCGGCTGGCAGGTGCGCCTTTTCGACCGCGCCCGCGACGACATGACCAGGGCCGCGATGGGCTGTGAGGTGATCGTCAACGGGCTGAACCCGCCCAACTATCACAACTGGGCCGGGATCATTCCCGCCATCACCGCGCAGGTCATCGCCGCCGCCCGCGCCTCGGGCGCGATGGTGGTCATTCCCGGCAATGTGTACAACTTCGGGCACGTTTCAGAGGATATCGCCGAAGACACACCCCAGACCCCCTGTTCGCGCAAGGGCAAGATCCGGGTCGAGATGGAGCGCGCCTATCGGGACAGCGGCGTGAAAACCCTGATCCTGCGCGCCGGCAACTTCGTCGACCCCGAGCGCAACGGCGACGTGATGAGCATGCTGATTCTCAGCGCGATCAAGCGCGGCCGCATCACCGCCATGGGCGACCCGGCCGCGATGCAGCCCTATGCCTACATGCCCGACTGGGCGCGTGCCGTGGTTTCGCTGGTCGAAATGCGTGACCGTCTGGCGACCTTCGAGGACGTGCCCTTTCCCGGCCACAGCTTCACCCTGAACGAGCTGCGCGCGCGGCTGGAGGTCGATCTGCGCCGCCCGCTGCGCATCTCGCGCTTTCCCTGGTGGGCGATGCGCCTCGCCTCGCCGGTCTGGGAACTGGCAAGGGAGCTGCTGGAAATGCGCTATCTCTGGGATATGCCGCACCGGCTGTCGGGCACCAAATTCAACCGTTTGTTGCCCGGCTTCGAATTCAGCGATCCGCGCGAGGTGATGCTGGCGGCGCTACCGCCCAAGATCCACCCAGACCAGCCGGTGACGACTGGCGCGCAGGGCGGCGTCCCGACCGGGGTCGCCGGGGCCGGGCCAGTGCACACTGGCGCCCTCAACCGTCCAGTCTGAGGACGGCAGGACGTAATCCACCCGCAACCGTCCCGGACCGTCCCAGTCCACGGTATCGAGGCGGTCCGGGCCCGCATGGCCCTGATCCCCGGCCCGCGCCCCGCCTTCGCTGGCCGGGCGCGGGTCTGTCACGCGCGGATCGGCCAGCAGCGCCCGGATCGCCTGATGCCGCCCGGCGCCGTCCTGCGGGTCCAGATTGGCCCCGCCGGCGAGGATGAAACGGTCCGGTGGGGCAGGGCCGAACGCCCCGTCGAGATAGAGTTTCCAGAAAACGATCTCATCGTGATTGCGCCGCCCGTTGCGATCCTCCGGCCCGTCGAACACCGGCGGCCCCGCCTGAAACGTCAGCAGCGTCAGTGTTGTGCCATCTGGCAGGGCGATGGGCACCGCCCAATGCCCGGTGGAGGACAACCGCTGGATCGCCTGCGCCTGCTGCGACGGAAACGGCGACCCGTCCGGATAGGCGGGCAACAGCGCGCCGGGCATATCGCGCCACAGAGTGCCGCTGAAATCCCGCACCGCGTCGGCGACGATCGGAAACCGGGACAGCACCGCGATCCCGCCCTGACCGGTGAAATGCCCGAACCCCTGCGAATCCCCGGGTCCGCCCGGGACGCCGTCGCCGTCCAGATCCCCCCCCGAGGCCATCCCGCTGTTGGGGCGCAGCGCCAGCCGGTGGGGATAGGGCGCCCCGGCTGCGTCCAGCCGCGCGGTCAGCGCCGTCAGCGCCCGCCCCTCGTGGTCCCAGTCGATCCCCTGCAGCGCCAGAATATCCGCGCCCGCCCGCGCGATCACCGCGACCACGGCGGCGACCCGATCGTCCTCGCCCCGCTCGATGTCGCGCAGCAGCAGGCCCGGCCCCTCGCGCTGCAATTCGGTGTTGAAGCTGGCCACGCGGACGGGCTCCGCAGGCAGCGGCGCGGCAGTCAGACACAGAAAGAGGAAACACGAAAGGGCGCCAGCCCGGCTCATGCGGTCTGCACGGCCTCGCCGTCGGCGTCGGTATAGGCGCGGCGGCGCTTTTGCTGGATCAGCTCGGCGATCCGCAGCATCGCCACCCCGCGCATCACCATGCTGGCGGGCAGAAAGGCCCAGGCGCTCATCGCCCAGATCAGCGTCTGCGGATCGTCCAGCGTCACCGGACGGAACATTTCCGATCCCAGCTTGACCAGCGCCGGGATCGCAAAGGGCAGGAGCAGCCCGATCATCACGTTGATATGCCCGTCCCGCTGCAGCCGGTGCACCACGTCGCCGCCCGCCGTCGGATCGAACAGCGGCAGGTTGATCCAGACGTTGAACGACCCGTTCATCACCGGCCAGCCCAGCACGCGCACCGCAAAGAAAAAGGCGCCAACTGCCGTCAGCGCGATCAGATAGGACACGCCGGCGGCGATCCGCACCGCGTCCAGCAGCTCCGGCGGCGCCGTGGCCGGCAGCATCAGCGCGGCCAGCCGCACCGGCGAATAGGGAAAATCGGTCAGCCCGCCGACCAGTCGCCCCACCCCGGCAAGCAGCGCGGTCAGATTGGTCGGTTCGACCTGATGCTTGGCGATCAGCGACAGCGACAGAAGCATCGCCGTCAGCGCGGCAAAGCGCATCCGGTTCAGCGGCGGTGCGCCGCGAAATTCCACGATGCTGGGATAGTTGGAATTGTATTCGGCAAAGGTCAGCAGCGCTGCCAGCAGCGCCAGAAGGGTGACGATCTCCGCCCCGCCCGAGCCCGTTCCGGGCAAAAGCAGCGATGGAATCGCCACGACCACAGCCACCAGGACTGCCCGCAATGCCGCGCCTGCGATGCGTGCAAACACTGTTCGATCCCTTCAAACTGGACAGGCCGATACGTTGCCGCGCCTTTGTTCCAACTTGACCCCGCCCAACCGGGCGGATTGCCTCATTTCGGTCATATTTGTGCCGTCTTTCGGCCGTGAGCTCAAGCTGCCCCCTGACAAAAGGCTGAATTTACGGCAAAATCATGAAGAAACTGGTGCGTCTTTGCATCAATTTAACAAGGTGACCCGCCCCCGGTCAGGGGCGGATCTAGGGTCAGCAACCCATATCTTGTGGGCGTCGGCCGGTCCTGTACAGGCACCGAACCGGCGGTCGACGGCCCCGCGGCGCTCAGACCCAGGGGCGCGACACCGCGGCCTGCGCCTCAAAGCTCTGGATCGCGGGCGCCTTTTCCAGCGTCAGCGCGATGTCGTCGAGCCCCTCCAGCAGACAGTGCTTCTTGAAGGCGTCGACCTCGAAGGGGAACGTCTCGCCGTCCGAGGTCGTCACCGTCTGCGCCTCCAGGTCCACGGTCATGCGGGCGTTCTCGCCCTTTTCCGCGTCCTTCATCAGCATGTCGATCTGCTCCTGCGGCAGGGTGATCGGCAGGATGCCGTTCTTGAAGCAGTTGTTGAAGAAGATGTCGGCAAAGCTGGGCGCGATGACGCAGCGGATGCCGAAATCCTTGATCGCCCAGGGCGCGTGTTCCCGCGACGAGCCGCAGCCGAAGTTGTCGCCGGCGATCAGGATCTCGGCGCTGCGGTAGGCGGGCTTGTTCAGCACGAAATCGGGGTTCTCGCTGCCGTCGTCCTGATAGCGCATCTCGTCGAACAGGTTCACGCCCAGACCCGAGCGCTTGATGGTCTTGAGGAACTGCTTGGGGATGATCATGTCGGTATCGACGTTGATCAGCGGCAGCGGCGCCGCGACCCCGGTGATCTTGGTGAATTTATCCATCGGTTGTTCTCCTTGGAACGGGTGGCGGACCTCGGTCCGCCCTACATCTGCGGTAGGCCGGGCGCGTGGCCCGGCACACCGTTTCACATCACCTCGCGCACATCCGTCAGCCGGCCGGTGATCGCGGCGGCGGCGGCCATCGCCGGGCTCAGCAGGTGGGTACGCCCGCCGCGGCCCTGACGGCCCTCGAAGTTGCGGTTCGAGGTGGCCGCGCAGCGCTCGCCGGGCGACAGCTGATCGGGGTTCATCGCCAGGCACATGGAACAACCCGCCAGACGCCATTCGAAACCCGCTTCGAGGAAGATGTCGGCCAGACCCTCTTCCTCGGCCTGGGCGCGGACCAAGCCCGAGCCGGGCACGATCATGGCGCGCATGCCGTCCTTGACCTTCTTGCCCTTCACGATCTCGGCGACGGCGCGCAGATCCTCGATCCGGCCGTTGGTGCACGACCCGATAAAGACCGTGTCGATCTCGATATCGGTCAGCTTCATGCCGGGCTTCAGCCCCATGTACTCCAGCGCGCGGCGCACGGCGTCGACCTTGCCGCCGGAGAAATCCTCGGGCGCCGGCACCGTCGCGGTGATCGGCAGAACGTCCTCGGGGCTGGTGCCCCAGGTGACCACCGGCGCGATCTCGCCCGCGTCCAGCGTGATCACCTTGTCCCAATGGGCGTCGTCGTCGGAGTAAAGCGTCTTCCACCACGCCAGCGCGGCCTCCCACTGGGCGCCCTTGGGGGCATGCGGCCGGCCCTTGATGTACTCGAAGGTGGTCTCGTCCGGCGCGATCAGACCGGCGCGCGCGCCGCCCTCGATCGCCATGTTGCAGACGGTCATCCGCCCTTCCATCGACAGATCGCGGATCGCCTCGCCGCAATATTCGATCACATGGCCGGTGCCGCCGGCGGTGCCGGTCCTGCCGATCACGCTCAGGGTGATGTCCTTGGCGGTCACGCCCGGGTGCAGCTTGCCGGTGATCTCGACCTTCATGTTCTTCGATTTGGTCTGGATCAGCGTCTGGGTCGCCAGCACATGCTCGACCTCGCTCGTGCCGATGCCGTGCGCCAGCGCGCCAAAGGCGCCATGGGTGGCGGTGTGGCTGTCGCCGCAGACAACCGTCATCCCCGGCAGGGTCCAGCCCTGTTCGGGGCCGACGATATGCACGATGCCCTGGCGGATGTCGTCCACCGGGTAATAGTTGATGCCGAAATCGCGCGCATTCTTGTCCAGCGCATCGACCTGAATGCGGCTTTCCTCGTTCTCGATGCCGTTCACCCGGTCCGGCGTGGTCGGCACGTTGTGGTCGGGCACCGCGATGGTCTTGTCCGGCGCATGCACATCGCGCCCCGACATGCGCAGCCCCTCGAAGGCCTGCGGGCTGGTCACCTCGTGAACCAGGTGGCGGTCGATATACAGCAGGCTGGTGCCGTCCTCGGTCGTGTCGACCAGGTGGGCGTCCCAGATTTTGTCATAAAGTGTCTTGGGGGACATCTGTCCTCTCCCGTTCTTGCATGAAAATGGCGGTCTTGGGCTGGCGGGCGGATTATAGCCGGGCCAGAACGGAACGGGCAGCCCCGAAGAACCGCTCGCGCAGCCGCGCGCGGTCCTGCAGATCGCAATCGAAATCGGGGGCGGTTTCCGGGCTCATGCGGTTTCAGATACAGCCGTCCCCGCCTTCGATCAAGGTGCGAAACCGCCGGGCGCCGGCGCCGGGGCGGCTTGTCAGCGCGCCCGATCCGTTCCACCCTGCCGACAAGGAGCGGACCATATGGACCAAGAAACCCCGGCCCCGGGCCTGACCGAACAGATCGTGGCGCTGCTCGATCAGGGGCGCGAGCTGTTGCAGATGTTCCTGACGCCGGGCTGGCGTCAGAATCAGATCCTGATCGTTCTGGGGCTGATCGCCCTGGCCTGGCTGATGCGCCTGCTGACCGAGGCGCGGGTGCAGGACTGGACCCGTGCGCGCGACGGCTGGCCGAAGTACCGGCTGCGGATGCTGGTGCAGGTCCGCCAGCGTCTGGCGCTGATCTATTTCGTGGCCGGCGCCTGGGTCGTCTATGCGGTGATGCGGCAGGTGACCTGGCCCTCGCGCAGCTATCTGATCGGAATCGCGGCCACGCTGGCCACCGCCTGGGTGGTCATCGCCTTCCTGTCGCGGCTGGTGCAGAACCGCACCCTGCGCCGGCTGCTGACCTGGGGGCTGTGGATCTACGCCACGCTCTACGCGCTGGAACTGATCGACGATGTCACGGCATTCCTCGATTCGGTCGCCTTCCGCTCGGGCGAGCTGAACATCTCCCTGCTGGCGGTGCTCAAGGCGCTGCTGCTGGTGATCACGCTTCTGGTGCTGGCGCGGATCACCACCCAGGCGGCCGGCCGCAGCCTGAACCGCAACGAGGACATGTCCCCCTCGATGCGGGTTCTGGCGATCAAGGCGGTGCAGGTGCTGATGTACGGCTTTGTCATCATCACCGGCATCCGGGCGCTGGGCTTCGATCTGACCGGGCTGGCGCTGCTGTCAGGCGCGGTGGGCGTCGGCATCGGCTTCGGGCTGCAAAAGGTGGTGTCCAACCTGGTCTCGGGCATCATCATCCTGCTTGACCGCTCGATCAAGCCGGGCGACGTGATCAGCCTGGGCGATACCTTCGGCTGGATCGATTCGCTGGGCGCGCGCTATGTCTCGGTGGTCACCCGCGACGGCAAGGAATACCTGATCCCGAACGAGGATCTGATCACCTCCCAGGTGGTCAACTGGTCCTATACCAACAAGTTCGTCCGCCTCGACATCAATTTCGGCACCTCCTATGGCGACGATCCGCACGAGGTGCGCAGGGTGGCGGTCGCGGCCGCCAGATCGGTGAACCGCGTCCTCGGCCATCCGACCCCGCCGGTCTGCCATATCACCGGCTTCGGCGACAGCAGCGTTGATTACATCCTGCGGTTCTGGATCACCGACCCGTCGGACGGGCTGACCAATATCAAGGGCAACGTGTTTCTGGCGCTCTGGGACGCGTTCAGGGAAAACGGCATTTCCATCCCCTTTCCCCAGCGCGAGGTGCGCCATCTCAACGACCCGGCGCGCACCGGCGGAGGCGACGGCGCGGACAAGGCGGCCGGTGCGGAAAAAACGACCGGTGGGGCCTAGAGCGGCCATTCGCCGCCACTGGCCCCTCTGTCATCGCGGTTTCATTGAAATCCCGCCGCCGGCTTGCTACCTTGCAACTACCCCGCGCCGGGGGTCATGCCGGCGTGCTAGAAGGAGGACATTGTCCTGGCAACCCATGCAGAAGCGGCCTTGCCCGCTGATGGCCGGGCCGGCGTGATGGCGGCCCAACCCCTGCCGAGCAGCGAAACGCTGCTTGAGCGGATTCTTTCCTCGCTCGAATCAGACAAGGCCGAAGATGTCGTGCAGATCGATCTGCGCGGCCGAACCGCCTTTGGCGACTACATGGTGATCGGCTCCGGGCGCTCCTCGCGCCAGGTCTCGGCGATCGCCGAAAAGCTGGTCGACCGGCTCAAGCAGGACTTCGGCATCATCGCCAAGGTCGAAGGCAAGGATGCCGGCGACTGGGTGCTGATCGACACCGGCGACGTGATCGTGCATCTCTTCCGCCCGGAAGTGCGCGACTTTTACCAACTGGAAAAGATGTGGCTGCCCCAGGGCGCCGCCAACGGCTGAGGCAAACCCGGCCCGCGATCCCGCGCGGGCCCCGGACTGGACGTTGAATGCGCATCCGAATTTGCGCGGTCGGCCGCTTGCGGGCCGGACCCGAGAAATCCCTGATCGACGATTACCTGAAACGGTTTGACCGGACCGGCCGCGCGCTGGGCCTCGGCCCGGCCGAGGTGATCGAGGTCGACGACCGCAAGAACGCCGGCATGGCGGCCGAGGGCGCGCTGCTGCGCCGTGCCGTTCCCGAGGGCGCTGTGATCTGCACGCTGGACGAGCGCGGCAAGTTGATCTCGTCGCCCGATTTCGCCGAAAGACTCGCCGGCTGGCGCGATCAGGGCCGGGGCGATCTGGCGCTGGTGATCGGCGGCGCCGACGGCATCGACCCGGCCCTGCGGGCCGAGGCCGATTTCAGCCTGTCGTTCGGCAGGATGGTCTGGCCGCACATGCTGGCGCGCGTGATGCTGACCGAACAGCTCTACCGCGCCGCCACCATCCTGGCCGGCTCTCCCTACCACCGGACCTGACTCACCGGACCTTGGCGCGGCAGGGAACCGCACCCGGATCAGGGCAGGGCGATCACCCTGGTCGCCGCGTTCCAGCCCTCCACAAGGCACCGCGCCTGAACCTGCACCTGGGTGGTCCCCTCGGGGATCGCCACGCCGGACAGCGAGCGGGTGAAGGGCTGTTCGCTCACATGCGGATGCGCCAACACCCGCAGGCCCAGCACGTTTCCGCCCATGTCGAGCACCCGCCAGCCATCTGCGTAGTGATCCCAGCCGGTGTCCGGGTGCGACAGGGTCACGTCGAATCGCCAGGTCGCGCCGTCGCGCTGGGCGTGGACCGCCTCGATCGCCGGCGGCTCGGCGCGAACGGGCAGGGCGGCCAGGAGGGCGCAAAGCGCCAGCGCGGAGAAGGGCAGGGGTCTCATGGCGTCAGCCTATCCGCCACCCCGGCGGGGCAGAAATCACGACCCTGTGTCCGGCGGCACCTTCAGCAGCACCGCCCGCGAGGCCGAGCTGAATTCGCGCCGGTAGATCATCGCCAGCGTCAGCAGCACCGCCGCGATCAGCGCCCCGGGCCCCAGCAGCCAGGTCGCCGAGGCCAGCCCGAAATAGGTGGTCCTGAGCCCGCGGTTGAAACTGCGCGCGGCGGTGATGTTGATCTCGGCCGCCTGATCCGCACGCGCCAGGGCAAGCGGATCCTCGGGATCGTTGGGCACCGCCCCCATCACGACCGAGCAATAGCCGAACAGCCGGTTCGCCCAGACGAATTTCAGGAACGCGCTGGTCAGGAACAGCAGCGTCACCAGCAGCTTGATCTCCCAGACGACATCGGGATGCAGGCTCAGCGCCAGATCGCTGGCCAGCGCCGCCACCGGCTCTGGATTGCGGATCAGCGCCAGTCCGCCCCCCAGCGCGATCATCGTGGCCGAGGCGAAAAAGGCCGTGCTCTGCCGCAGATTGCCGATCAGGCTGGAGTCGAAGATGCGCGGCTGCCGCGTCACCATCTGCCGCATCCAGTCGCGGCGGAACCCGCCCATGATCTCGGCGACCGAGGGGCGCCCGGCTGGCGGGTGCTCGATCAGCCAGCCAATTCCGGCCCAGACCAGAACCAGCAGGGCGAGCGCGGTGTAATCCAGCGGCGCGAACATATATAGACGGTCGACCCAAGTCATGGAATCACCCTAGGCCCGATCTATTCGGGTTGTCAGTAGGTCAAATTGGTAATAACATTTTACCAAAAGAAGGAGGGGTGACCATGCAGATGCCACAGCCCGACGCCAGCGTGCTGGCGCGCAAGGACCGGCTGGTCGCGCGCCTGTCGCAGGTGCTGGCGCCCGATGCACTGATCCACGACCCGGCCGAAACCCGCGCCTATGAGTGCGACGCGCTGACCGCCTATAAATGCGCGCCGATGCTTGCGGTGCTGCCGCGCTCGACGCGCGAGGTCGCGGACGTGCTGCGCATCTGCCATGAAGAGGGGGTGCCGGTGGTTCCCCGCGGCTCCGGCACCTCGCTGGCGGGTGGCGCGCTGCCCACCGCCGACAGCGTGATCCTTGGCGTGGCGCGGATGAACGCGGTGCTGGAAACCGATTTCGACAACCGCATCATCCGGGTGCAGACCGGGCGCACCAACCTCTCGGTCACCGGCGCGGTCGAGGAGGAGGATTTCTTTTACGCCCCCGACCCCTCCAGTCAGCTCGCCTGTGCCATCGCCGGCAATATCGGCATGAACTCCGGCGGCGCGCATTGCCTCAAATACGGGGTCACCACCAACAACCTGATGGGCGTCACCCTGGTGCTGATGGACGGCACCGTGCTCGAGATCGGCGGCGCCCATCTGGATGCCGGCGGGCTCGACCTGCTGGGGGTGATCTGCGGCTCCGAGGGGCAGCTGGGCGTGGTGACCGAGGCGACCCTGCGAATCCTGCGCAAGCCCGAGGGCGCGCGCCCCGTGCTGATGGGGTTCGACGATTCCGAGGTGGCCGGCGCCTGCGTCTCCGACATCATCAAGGCGGGCGTCCTGCCGGTGGCGATCGAATTCATGGACCGCCCCTGCATCCGCGCGACCGAGGCCTTTGCCCATGCCGGGTATCCCGATTGCGAGGCACTGCTGATCATCGAGGTCGAGGGCTCGGATCCCGAGATCGCGCATCAGCTCACCCTGATCAAGGAAATCGCCGCCCGCCACGACCCGGTCGAGTTTCGCGAGGCGGCCGATGCGGACGAGGCCGGGCGCATCTGGCTGGGCCGCAAATCCGCCTTTGGCGCCATGGGACAGATCAACGACTACATGTGCCTCGACGGGACCATTCCGGTCTCGTCGCTGCCGATGGTTCTGCGCCGCATCGGCGAGATGTCAAAGGACTTCGGCCTCGACGTGGCCAATGTGTTCCACGCCGGCGACGGCAACATGCACCCGCTGATCCTGTTCGACGCCAACAAGCCCGGCGATCTGGAAACCTGCGAGGCCTTCGGGGCCGAGATCCTCAAGCTCTGCGTCGAGGCGGGCGGCTGCCTGACCGGCGAGCATGGGGTCGGCGTCGAAAAGCGCGATCTGATGCTGCACCAGTACGATCCGGTCGATCTGGAGGCGCAGCTGACGGTCAAGGACGTCTTCGACCCCGCCTGGCTGCTCAATCCCGCCAAGGTCTTCCCGTTGCAGGTGACCGAGGCGCGCCGCGCCCGGCCGCTGGCCGCCGAGTGACGGGGGCTTTGCCCCCCTGATCCCCAGTATTTTGTCAGAGAAGAAGATGATGACACCGAAAGATGAGGCCGAGCTGGGCGAAGCCGTCCGGCAGGCAAAGGCACCGCTGGCGATCCGCGGCGGCGGCACCCGGCTGACCGGGCTGGCGGGCGAGGCGCTGAGCGTTTCGGGCCTCAGCGGTATCACCCTCTATGAGCCGGGCGCGCTGACCATGGTGGCCCAGGCCGGCACGCCGCTGGCCGAGGTCGAGGCGGCGCTGGCCGCCGAGAACCAGCGCCTGGCCTTCGAACCGATGGACCACCGTGGCCTCCTCGGCACTGAAGGTGTCCCCACCATCGGCGGCGTCTTTGCCGCCAATGTCTCCGGCCCGCGCCGGGTGCAGGCGGGGGCGGCGCGCGATTTCCTGCTCGGCGTGCGCTATATCGACGGCATGGGGCAGGCGATCAAGAACGGCGGCCGGGTGATGAAGAACGTCACCGGTTATGATCTGGTCAAGCTGATGGCCGGCAGCTGGGGCACACTGGGGGTGCTGTCCGAGGTTTCCTTCAAGGTGCTGCCGCGCCCCGAGACCGAGGCGACCCTACGCGTCGCCGTGGACGGGGCGGCGGCAGCGGTGCGCGCGCTATCCGTGGCGCTGGGTTCGCCCTTCGAGGTCAGCGGCGCCGCCTACGATCCCGATCAGGGCGCGGCGCTGCTCCGGATCGAGGGGTTCGCCCCTTCGGTTTCCTACCGCGCCGGGAGGCTCTCCGCGCTGCTCGGTGCATCGGGCGCTGTCGAACTGGTGGAGGACGCCGCGACCTCTGCCGCGCTCTGGGCCGCGCTCCGCGACGTGGCACCGTTCCGGGGGCAATCGGGCGATGTCTGGCGGCTGTCCTGCAAACCCTCCCAGGCGCCGGAACTCGCCGCGCGGCTGAAGGCCGAGGCGCTGCTGTTCGACTGGGGCGGCGGGCTGATCTGGGCGCGGGTGCCCGAGGGCACCGACCTGCGCGCCCGCGCCGGCAGCTATGACGGCCACGCCACGCTGATGCGCGCGGCACCTGAAACCCGCGCGCGTCTGGGCATGTTCCAGCCGCAGCCGGCGCCGCTGGCGGCGATCGCGGCGGGGCTGCGCGCGAAATTCGATCCACGCGGCATTTTCAATCCGGGGCTGATGGGCTGATGAAAACCGAATTCACCGAGGCGCAACTCTCCGACCCCGGCACCGCGCGTGCCAACGAGATCCTGCGCGCCTGCGTGCATTGCGGCTTCTGCACCGCGACCTGCCCGACCTATCAGGTGCTGGGCGACGAGCTGGACAGCCCGCGCGGCCGCATCTACCTGATCAAGGACATGCTGGAGAACGCGCGCGTGCCGGACGAAAAGACCGTCCGCCATGTCGACCGCTGCCTGTCCTGCCTGGCCTGCATGACCACCTGCCCCTCGGGGGTGCACTACATGCACCTCGTCGACCACGCCCGTGCCTATATCGAGAAAAACTATACCCGGCCCTGGCACGACCGCGCCCTGCGCTGGCTGCTGGCGCGCATCCTGCCCTATCCGGGCCGGTTCCGGCTGGCGCTGCTGGGGGCGAAAATCGCGCGCCCCTTCCGCCGCCTGATCCCCGACGCGCGGCTGCGCGCCATGCTCGACATGGCGCCGAAAACCATCCCGCCGGTCAGCCGCAACGACAGCCCGCAAAGCTTTGCCCCCAAGGCCGAGAAAAAGATGCGCGTGGCGCTGATGACCGGCTGCGCGCAAAAGGCGCTGAACACCGACATCAACGACGCCACCATCCGCCTGCTGCGCCGCCTGGGCTGCGAGGTGGTGGTTGCGAACGGCGCCGGCTGCTGCGGCGCGCTGACCCACCACATGGGCAAGGCGGACGAAAGCCACGCCAGCGCGGCGAAGAACATCCGTGCCTGGACGCGCGAGATCGAGGGCGAGGGGCTGGACGCCATCGTCATCAACACCTCCGGCTGCGGCACCACGGTCAAGGATTACGGCCATATGTTCGCGCAGGATGCGCTGGCCGGGGATGCCGCAAGGGTCGCCGGGCTGGCGATGGATGTCAGCGAGCTTCTGATGAAACTCGATCTGCCCGAGGCCGCCGCCCCGCGCGACATGACCGTCGCCTATCACGCCGCCTGCTCGCTCCAGCATGGCCAACAGATCAAGACCCACCCCAAGACCCTGCTGAAACGCGCCGGCTTCACCGTGGTCGAACCCGCCGACAGCCACCTGTGCTGCGGCTCGGCCGGCACCTACAACCTGATGCAGCCCGAGATTTCCGGCCAGCTCAAGGCGCGCAAGATCCGTACGCTTGAGGCGAAACGCCCGGACGTCATCGCCGCCGGCAATATCGGCTGCATGATGCAGATCGGCTCGGGCACCGGTGTGCCGGTGGTGCATACCGTGGAGCTGCTCGACTGGGCGACCGGGGGGCCGACGCCGCCGGCGATGGCCGGACGCGACCCCCAGGTTCCGGATCTGCGCGGGTAATTGCCCGCCCCGCGCCCTATTTTCGCCCAACGGCCCGACTAGACCGGAGCCAGGAACAGGCCGAACGGGACAAAAGACGGAGGGGCGCGTGCGACACTGGTTTGCGGCATTGGCGATGGCGGTACTGCCCGCACTGGCGCATGCCGGCGATTCCCGCCTGCAAAAACTCGACAGCCTCGACGCGGGCCGCGCCTGGCAGGCGGTCGGGCGGCTCGACATCGGCGGGCTGGGCTTTTGCACCGGCACACTGATCGCGCCGGATCTGGTGCTGACCGCGGCGCATTGCCTGTTCGACAAGGCCAGCAAGAAACGCATCGACCCCGAGCGGATCGAGTTTCTGGCAGGCTGGCGCAACGGCCGCGCCTCGGCCTATCGGCAGGTCCGCCGGGCGGTCGTGCATCCCGACTACATCTATGACAGTGCCGTCTCGCCCGAACGGGTGCGCCGCGACCTGGCGCTGTTGCAGCTTCAGCACCCGATCCGCAACACCACCGTGGTGCCCTTCGATACCGCCGCCCGCCCCGCCACCGGCGACGAGGTCGGCGTCGTCTCCTACGCGCGCGACCGCTCCGAGGCGCCCGCGCTGCAGGAGGTCTGCGGCGTCATGGCCCGCCAGGAGGGGATCCTGGTGATGTCCTGCGACGTCGATTTCGGCTCGTCCGGGGCACCGATCTTTTCCTTTGACGCCGGCGCGCCGCGCATCGTCTCGGTGGTCTCGGCCAAGGCCGAGGTCCGTGGCGGCCGCGTCGCGCTGGGCACCGAACTGGGCGAGCCGCTGGCGCTGCTGCGCGCGATCATGAAGGCCGGGCGCGGCTATGCGCTGGCGCCCGCGCCGGACAGCAACCGCGTGGTTGTGGGCGGCGCGCGGCGCGACACCGGCGCGAAATTCATCCGTCCCGGCGGCTGAGACCGTCCCCCGGGGCGGCGCAGGGCCCGGTTCAGGGTCTTGAAACCGCCCGCGCCGCTTCCCACCTTTTCCCTGCCCGGATCGCCTGCATGGGGTCCGGGTCTGTTCCCGCCCGTCCTTACCGGAGGGCTTATCGTGAATCGCTCGAACCAAGAGGATGACGACATATGCGTACGTTTGATTTTGCACCGCTGCACCGGGCCACTGTCGGCTTTGACCAGATTGCGGACCTGATGGACCGGATCATGGCCAATGACGTGGGCCAGCCCAGCTATCCCCCCTACAACATCGAAAAGACCGCCGCGGATGCCTATCGCATCTCCATCGCGGTGGCCGGCTTTGCCGAAAACGACCTCTCGGTCGAGGTGAAGGAGCATCAGCTCGTCGTGTCGGCCCGCAAGGCCGAGGACGAGGGCGAGCGCACCTATCTGCACCGCGGCATCGCCACCCGCGCGTTCGAGCGCCGCTTTACCCTTGCCGATCATGTCCGCGTCACCGGCGCGACCCATGAAAACGGTATGCTGCACATCGATCTGAAGCGCGAGGTGCCCGATGCGCTGAAACCCCGCCGGATCGAAATCGCCTCGACCAGATCCACCACCCGCGAGGTGCTGGAGGCCGAGGTCGACACCGCCCCGGTGAACTGAGCCGCCCCGCGGCCCGTTCCCGCCTCCGTCCCCCCTCCCGGGGACGGGGGCTTTTTCTTGTCCGGCGCCGGCCGGCGTGCGGGCTGGCGCACCAGCGGCTGTGCCGCGACCCGGGATTTACGTTTTGTTACCGCGTTTCTGTCTTGTCTGTCAGGGGGCGGGAGGATTGCGGGTGGCGGTATGCTGACAAACGACCTGTGCGAGACGCTGCCGCTGGTGTTCCAGAACAAGGCCCGGATCGCTGATCGGTTCTACCAGGCGATGTTCCGTCTGGCGCCGGAAACCCGCGCCCATTTCGGGGGCGGTTTCGGCGAGCAGAAATCCGTCTTTGCCATGCTGATCGTCAAGATCGCCCAAAGCGCCGGCAACCCCGACGCGCTGGAGCAGATCGCCCGCCATATGGTCGAGGTGCATCGCCGCCACGGGATCAGCGCGGCGGACTTCCGGATTGCCGGCCGCGCACTGAGGGAGGCGCTGGAGAGCAGCCTCTCAGAGGGTCTCACGGTCCGGCAGCTTGCGCGCTGGACAAGGGTGGCCGACACCCTCATCCAGCGCATGATCGCGCTGTCGGATTAGACCGACATGCAGACGTATTTCATCTCGAGGAACTCCTCGATGCCGTGATGGCTGCCCTCGCGGCCAAGGCCGGATTGCTTGACCCCGCCAAACGGGGCCACCTCGGTCGAGATGATGCCGGTGTTGACGCCGACGATGCCGTATTCCAGCGCCTCGGCCACCTTGTAGACGCGGCTCAGATCCTTGGCATAGAAATAGGCGGCCAGACCAAAGATGGTGTCATTGGCCATCTCGATCACCTCGTCCACATCCTCGAACTTGAACAGCGGCGCCAGCGGCCCAAAGGTTTCCTCCTTGGCCACCTTCATCGCCTGGGTCACGCCGGTGACGATGGTGGGCTCGAAAAAGGTGGCGCCCAGGTTCGACCGGTGCCCGCCGGTCAGGATCGCGCCGCCCTTTTCGGTGACGTCGCCCAGATGCTCCAGCACCTTCTCGACCGCCTCCTGATTGATCAGCGGCCCGGTGGTGACGCCCTCGGCCAGCCCGTCGCCGACGTTCAGCTTCTCCACCGCAGCCTTCAGCTTTTCGGCAAAGGCGTCATAGACCCCGGCCTGCACATAGATTCGGTTGGCACAGACGCAGGTCTGGCCGTTGTTGCGGAACTTGCACATCATCGCGCCCTCGACGGCGGCATCCAGATCGGCGTCGTCGAACACGATAAAGGGCGCGTTGCCGCCCAGCTCCATGCTGCATTTCATCACCTGATCGGCCGCCTGCCGCAGCAGGATGCGCCCCACCTCGGTGGAACCGGTGAAGGTCAGCTTGCGCACCTTCTCGTTCTCGCAGAACTCCTTGCCGATCTCGCTCGACCGCGACGAGGGCAGCACGTTGAAGACCCCAGCCGGAATGCCGGCGCGCTCGGCCAGAACCCCCAGCACAAGCGCCGACAGCGGCGTCTCGGCGGCGGGGCGGGCGACAAAGGAACAGCCGGCGGCCAGCGCCGGCGCCGCCTTGCGGGTGATCATCGCGTTGGGAAAGTTCCACGGCGTGATCGAGGCGGCCACCCCGATCGGCTGCTTCATCACCGTGATCCGCTTGTCGCGCTGGTGGCCCGGGATGGTCTCGCCGTAAACCCGCTTGGCCTCTTCGCCGAAGAATTCGACAAAAGAGGCGCCATAGACGATCTCGCCCTTGGCCTCGGCATGCGGCTTGCCCTGTTCGGCGGTCAGGATGGTGGCCAGATCGTCGGCGTTCTCGATCATCAGATCGAACCATTTGCGCAGCACCGCCGCGCGTTCCTTGCCGGTCCAGGCGGCCCAGTCCTTCTGCGCCGCATAGGCGCTGTCGATGGCGCCGGCCACCTGGGCGCGGCTCAGGTCGGCCACCTCGGCGATCACGTCGCCGCGGGCCGGGTTGGTCACCCCAAAGGTGCCGCTGTCGCCCTTCACCCATTGGCCGTCGATATAGGCGTCGGTCGCCAGCAGGCTCGGATCCTTGAGCAGGGATTTCAGGTTGGTCGGTGCGTCCAGCATGGCGGGGTTCCTCCGGTTGTCATGAACATGTGCAGTAAACCCGGCGCAGCGGGTTGTCCATCTTTCCCCCTAGGTAGTGCAGAGCGTGCCCGGCTGCAAAGCCTGCGTTGACCACCCCCATGTCGCAAATGGGCTTGAGCGGGACAGACGTCCGGGTCTAACTGCCCTCGGGCCCGGCGATGGCGTCGCCGCCTTCCCCCATGCACGACGGGGAAGCGCCCGTTTCTCCGTCCTGCACGCCGGGACCTTTCTGCAAAGGAGGGTCTGTGATGACCGCACGCCCCGAGCATTTCCGTTTCCACACTGACAAGAAGGCGGGCGAAAAGGCCCCGCTGCCCTTCGCCGATACCGAATACCAGGCTCGCCTCAAGGGCCTCCGCGCCGCGATGGATGAGATCGGGGCGCAGGCCGCCGTGCTCACCTCGATGCAAAATGTCGCCTATTACTCGGGCTTTCTCTACTGCTCCTTCGGCCGCCCCTACGCGCTGGTGGTGACCGGCGACAGCGCGGTGACCATCTCTGCCGGCATCGACGCCGGCCAGCCCTGGCGGCGCAGCTTCTGCGACAACATCACCTATACCGACTGGACCCGCGACAATTTCTGGCGCGCGGTGCTCTCGGTCACCGGCCAGAACCGCGTCGTCGGCTACGAGGGCGATCACCTGACGCTGACCCAGCGCGACAAGCTCGAGGATTTCCTCGCGCCCGTCACCATGGTCGATCTGGCCCCCGCCACCATGCGCCAGCGGATGCACAAATCCCCCGCCGAGATCGCGCTGATCCGCGCCGGCGCGCAGGTCGCCGACGTCGGCGGCTACGCCATCCGCGATGCGATCCGGGCCGGCACGCGCGAGATCGACGTGGCCATGGCCGGGCGCGATGCGATGGAACTTGAGATCGCCAAACGCTTTCCCGATGCCGAATACCGCGACACCTGGGTCTGGTTCCAGTCCGGCATCAACACCGACGGCGCCCACAACCCGGTCACCGCCCGCCGGCTGGAGCGGGGCGATATCCTGTCGCTCAACACCTTCCCGATGATCTCCGGCTATTACACCGCGCTGGAGCGCACGATGTTCGTGGGCGAGGTCGACGCCGAGAGCCTGAAGATATGGCAGGCCAATGTCGCCGCCCATGAATACGGCATGTCGCTGCTGCAACCGGGCATAAGCTGCGCCGAGGTGACCCAGGCGATCAACGCCTTTTTCGCCGAACGGGATTTGCTGCAATACCGCAGCTTCGGCTACGGCCACTCCTTCGGCCTGCTGTCGCATTACTACGGCCGCGAGGCCGGGCTGGAACTGCGCGAGGATATCGACACCGTGCTGGAGCCCGGCATGGTGATCTCGATGGAGCCGATGCTCACGATCCCCCAGGGCCAGCCGGGCGCCGGCGGTTTCCGTGAACATGACATTCTGGTGATCACCGAGGACGGCAACGAGAACATCACCGGCTATCCCTTCGGGCCCGAGTTCAACGTGGTGGGGTGAACGCCGTCTCGGAAACGGTCCGGTGGACCGTTTCAGGCGCGAACGGGCGGAGCCCCGGGGCGGCCGCCCTGATCGGAGGCGGCGTTGATCGCACCTGACCCGAGGTGCGATCAACACTCTCGCCTGCACAGGCACAACAGAGGGCAGCTCCCGACCGCGCTCCGCGCCTTTGTTCCGGGCTGAGTGGCGCCCTCTTTCAGAGCTATATGCAGCGACCGGTCGTTTCGGGTCCAATTCGGCCGGTATACCCCTCTCAAACTTCGAAATGTCCCGCATTGCAGACCTTCGCCATGAGGCAAGCGCTGACGCCTCCCCTTCAGGTCAGCTTCTCCAGCAGCCGCAGGAACACCTCCCGTTCCTCCGGCGCCAGCGGCGCCAGCGTTTCCGCCGTCACCGTATGGGCCGCCCCGATCACCGAGGCATAGAGCGTCCGCCCCGCCTCGGTCGGGGTCAGGAACACCCGCCGCTGGTCCTCCCGGTCCGGGGCAGAGGCCACCAGATCACGCCGTCGCAGCCGGTCCACCACTCCCTTGATCGTCGCCGCATCCATCGCCGTCGCCCGCCCCAGCGCGTTCTGGCTGGCCTGGCCCAGCTCGCACAGCTTGGACAGCGCCGCGAACTGAGTCGGCGTCAGGTCGGGGATGGCCTGCGCGAACAGCGCCAGATGCCGCTGGTTGGCCCGCCGCATCAGAAACCCCACCTGCACGTCCAGCCTGTACGCGGGCTCGTTATTCGTCTCTTCGCTCATCCCCGTCCGTCCTTCCTGTCTGGAATGTTGACAGGGCCGGGGCGCTGTCTCACACTCTGCTTGTATACTAACAATAAACCCCATCCAACAGCGCGAGGGTCCGGCCATGAGCCTGTATCTCCGCCCCGGCAATCTGCAAGAGGCGCTCGACGGTCTTTCGCGCGCCCCTGCCGTCATCGCCGCCGGCTGCACCGATCTCTTTCCCGCCACCGAGCGTCCGGCGCTCGGCGGGCCGGTGCTCGACATCACCGCCATCGCCGCGCTGCGCGGGATCGCGGAAACCGCAGACGGCTGGCGCATCGGCGCCACCACCACCTGGACCGACATCGCCCGCGCCGATCTGCCGCCCGGCTTCGACATGCTCAAACAGGCCGCGCGCGAGGTGGGCTCGACCCAGATCCAGAACGCCGGCACCCTTGCGGGCAACCTCTGCAACGCCTCGCCCGCCGCCGACGGGGTGCCGCCGCTCCTGGCGCTGGATGCGGCGGTCGAGATGGCCTGCGCCACCGGCAGCCGCCGGATGCCGCTCTCCGATTTCATCACCGGCCCTCGCGCCACCGCGCTGCGGCCGGGCGAGCTGCTCACCGCCGTCCACATCCCGCAGGCGGCGGGTCAGGGCGCCAGCCGCTTTCTCAAGCTCGGGGCGCGCAAATACCTGGTGATCTCCATCGCCATGGTCGCCGCCCGCATCGTCGTGGACGACGGCGGGCGCGCCGCCCATGTCGCCCTCGCCGTCGGCGCCTGCGGCCCGGTTGCCACCCGGCTGCCGGGGGTCGAACGCGCGCTCACCGGGCTGCCGCTCCGCGATCTGACCGGCGCCATCGACGCGGATGCCGTCGCCGCCGCCCTCTCGCCGATCGACGATCTGCGCGCCGACGCCGCCTATCGCCGCCACGCCGCCGCCGAACTCCTGCGCCGCGCCGTATCCGGGGCCGTATCTGAACCCGAGGAGGCCCTGCGATGAAGGACATGCCGATGATCGCCCTCACCGTGAACGGTGCCGCAGCGCAGCTCGACGCCGCCCCCGGTCGCCGGCTGTCCGAGGCGCTGCGCGACGGCCTCGGCCTGACCGGCACCAAGGTGGGCTGCGACGCCGGCGATTGCGGCGCCTGCACCGTGCTGCTGGACGGCGAGCCGGTCTGCGCCTGCCTCACCCCCGTCATCCGCGCCGAAGGCGCGGAGGTCACCACCGTCGAGGGGCTGGGCGCCCCGATGGCGCGGCTCAAGACCGCCTTCCTGCGCCATGGCGCGGCGCAATGCGGCATCTGCACCCCCGGCATGCTGATCGCCGCCGCCGCCCTGCTGTCCCGCCCCGGCACCCCGGACCGTAGCGAGGTCGAGGCGGCGCTGGGCGGCGTCCTCTGCCGCTGCACCGGATATGCCAAGATCATTGACGCGGTGCTCGATGCCGCAGGCAGTACGCCGCAAACCGAGGCCCCCGCCGCCCCCGTCAGCGGCGCTGCGGTCGGCGCCCGGATCGAACGGCTCGATGGCGCGCCCAAGGTCGAGGGCACCGAGATCTACGGCGCCGACTACGCCCCCCGGGGCGCGCTCTGGGTCCGCGCCATTCGCAGCCCGCATTTCGCCGCCCGCTTCAGCTTTGGCGATCTGGATGCCTTCGCCGCCGAAACCGGCCTGCAGGTCTTCACAGCGGCCGACATCCCCGGCCAGAACATCTATGGCACCATTCCGCCCTTTGCCGATCAGCCGGCGCTGGGCGTCGATGTCGTGCGGATGCGCGGCGAGGCGGTGGCGCTGGTCGCCGGCGACAAACCCGCCGTCGAGGCCCTCGACCCCGACAGCTTCCCCGTCACCTGGCACTCCGCGCCGGAGCTGCTGGACACCCCCGCCGCCCGCGCCCCCGACGCGCCCCGCCTGCATGAGGCACGGCAGGACAACATCCTGATCGCCGGCCTCGTCCACCACGGCGACCCGGCCGCGGGCTTCGCCGCCGCCGCCCATGTCGCGGAAGGCGAGGCCGAAACCCCATACGTCGAACATGCCTATATCGAGCCCGAGGCCGGCGCCGCCTGGCTCGACGGCGACACGCTGGTGATCCAGGCCTGCACCCAGGCCCCGGTGATGGACCGCGACGACACCGCCCGCATCCTCGGCCTGCCGCCCGAGCGGGTGCGCATCATCCCCTCGGCCACCGGCGGCGGCTTCGGCTCGAAACTCGACCTCTCGGTGCAGCCGCTGATCGGGCTGGTGGTGCTGAAAACCGGGCAACCCGCGCGGATGACCTATTCCCGCCGCGAAAGCATGACCTCGACCACCAAACGCCACCCGGCCCGTATGCGCGCCCGCATCGCGGCGGATGCGGGCGGCCGCCTCACCGCGATGGAATTCGACGGCGATTTCAACACCGGCGCCTATGCCAGCTGGGGCCCCACCGTCGCCGTCCGCGTCCCGGTCCACGCCTCCGGCCCCTACAGCATCCCCCACTACCATGCCGAGGCCCGCGCCGTGCATACCAACGGCCCGGTCTCCGGTGCCTTCCGCGGCTTCGGCGTGCCGCAGGCGGCGATCTTGCAGGAGACGCTGTTCGACGAGCTCGCCCTCAAATCGGGCCTCGACCGCCTCGCCTTCCGCCGCCTCAACGCCCTGCCCGAGGGCGGCACCAGCGTCTGCGGACAGGAGTTGCACGGCGTCGGCATCGGCCCCTGCCTCGACGCGCTGAAACCCCGTTGGGACGCGGCGCTGGCCGAGGCCGCCGCCTTCAACGCCGCGCATCAGGGCCGCAAACGCGGCGTCGGCGTCGCCTCCTGCTGGTATGGTTGCGGCAATACCGCCCTGCCCAACCCCTCGACCATCCGCTTGGGGCTGACGCCGCAGGGGCGGCTCATGCTGCATCAGGGCGCCACCGACATCGGCCAGGGGTCCAACACCGTGATCACCCAGATCTGCGCCGACGCGCTGGGTCTGCCGGTCGATGCCTTCGAACTGGTCGGCCCCGACACCGCGCTGACCCTCGATTGCGGCAAGACATCGGCCTCGCGCCAGACCGTGGTGACCGGCAACGCCGCGCTGCTGGCGGGCCGCGCCCTGCGCGCCCGCATCCTCGCCCTGACCAACATGGGCGAGGGGGCGCGGATCGCGCTGGCCCCCGGCGCGGTCACCGTCACCGACGGCACCCAGACGCGGCGCATCGATCTGGCAGAGCTTGCGGCGGATGCCCGCGGCTATGCGCTCGCCGTCGAGGAGACCTATGATCCCCCGACCGAGACGCTGGACGAGAACGGGCAGGGCATCCCCTATGCCGTCTACGGCTATGGCGCCCATCTGGCCGAGGTGGAGGTGGACCTCGCCCTCGGCACCGTCCGGGTGCATCGCCTGACCGCCGCCCATGATCTCGGCCGCGTCATCAACCCGCTGCTGGCCGAGGGCCAGATCGAGGGCGGCGTGGCGCAGGGGTTGGGCCTCGCGCTGATGGAGGAATATATTCCCGGCCGCACCGAGAACCTGCACGACTATCTGATCCCCACCGTGGGGGACATGCCGCGCATCGACACCCTCCTGATCGAAACGCCCGACCCCGAGGGGCCCTTCGGCGCCAAGGGGCTTGGCGAACACGCGCTGATCCCCACCGCGCCGGCGATCCTCAACGCGATCAGGGATGCCTGCGGGGCCAGGGTCACCAAGCTGCCCGCCCTGCCGCACCGGGTGCTGGCGGCGATGAGGGAGGCGGGATGATGGGAATGCGCTGCAACGGCAGCTGCAAATTGAAGAGGGCTGCGCCTGCCCGTGGCGGGCGCGGTAGCGCCCGCGTCGTGCCGGAGGCACGCCTTGGGCGCCTTGGGCGCGATGGGGGCGGGCGGGCGCTGCCGGGCGTGAACGCCGGCCGGGACAAATGTTCAGCGGTCGCCTTGAAACAAATCCAGGCGCGGCACCGACAGTTCAATATCGAGAAGGGCAGCGCCCGCCTGGGCTGGCGCGAATGCGCCTGCCGAGGGGCAGGCAGGCGCAGCCCGGCGTGCTGCCGGGCGAAACAGGTGTTCAGCGCGCAACCGAACATCCGGGAGGGCCGCCCATGACCGCCCCCCGCCCCCGCGAAGAGAAAATCCGCTGCGACGCCTGCCCGGTGATGTGCTACATCGCCGAGGGCCGCATCGGCGCCTGCGACCGCTACGCCAATCAGGGCGGCCGCATCATCCGCTGCGACCCGCTCACCATCCTCGACCGCCGCATCGAAAAAGGCGGCGAAATCAAACCCTTCCTCACAGCCGACTGGGACGGCAGCCTGACGGATGACAGCCTCTTTGTCACCGCCGTGGGCGCCGGCACCACCTACCCCGACTACAAACCGGCCCCCTTCATCGTCTCCCGCGAGGTCGACGGCGCCGATTTCGTCACCGTGGTGACCGAGGCGATCTTTTCCTACTGCGGCGTCAAGGTGAAGATCGACACCGACCGCCACCTCGGCCATGAGGGCGCCACCATCCGCGCCCAGGGCGAGGCGGTGGGCCTGATGATCACCTCCGAATACGGCTCGCAGATGATGTCCCTCGGCGGCGTCGACCACCTCACCGGCGGCTCCAAGCCCGAGGGCCGCATCACCTGCGACACCCTCATGCGCCTGTGCAACCGCGAGGCGGTGGAGCTTTCCGTCGACGGCGGCGCCACGGTGACCGTGCAGGCGGGCCAGCCCCCGATCGTCGACGGCCACCGCGAGGAGCGTATGCGCGTCGGCTGCGGCTCGGCCACCATCGGCATGTTCGCAAGCCAATGGCAGGGGCTGGTGGACGAGGTGGTTGTGGTCGACGACCATATCACCGGCGTGGTCAGCGAACATCAGGCGGGCAAGGTGCTGGGCTGGCCCGACACCGGTATCCGCATCCTCGGCCGCCGCTCCACCCCGGGGCGCTATTTCCAGGTCGCCGCGCCCGGGCTGGGCTGGGGCGGCACCGACATCACCGATCCGCTGACCATCCTCGGCGACTGGAACCCGAAAAAGGGCGCACGCCCCGGCCTGACCCTGCTGATGGTCTCCACCACCGGCGAGCAATACGGCTATTACGTCCTCGACGCCGATCTCAAACCGCAGAAACGGGAGTTGCCAGCGGCGCTCCGCCCCTCCGTCGATCTGATCGCCGAGAACTGCGAGCCGGCGCACTGCACCGTGCTGTTCATGGGCGGGGCAGGCGGCTCGCTCCGCTCCGGCGTGACCAAGAACCCGGTGCGCCTCACCCGCTCGGTGCAGCAGGAAAAGACCCGCGTCACCGTTGGCGGCGCTCCGGCTTACGTCTGGCCCGGCGGCGGCATCACCATCATGGCCGATGTGACGCAGATGCCCGACAACGCCTTCGGCTATGTCCCCACCCCCGCCATCGTCGCACCGCTGGAATTCACCCTGCGCCGCGATGACTACCGTGCGCTCGGCGGCCATGACGACAAGGCCCGCGCGGTCGGGGACATCCTCGAAAACGGCGGCGAGTACGGCGCCGAGACGCGCGCCGTCGCCCCCGCCGACAAGGGCTGAGCATGCACCCGCCGCAGATCGCCTTTCTCCCCGATGCACGCCGGTTGCACCTGCACCACGGCCCGATCGACCTGATTATCGACGCCGAAGGCCCGGGCCGAAACGCCGCCCTCCGCGCCGCCGCCACCCGTTTCGAGACCGTGCTGGAGGAGTTGGTCGCCGAACTCCCGCTGCTGCGCGCGCCCACCGGCCCGCAGCCCGAAGGCGCCATCGCCCAGACCATGCACGCCGTCACCGCGCCCTACCGGCCAACGTTCATCACCCCGATGGCCGCCGTCGCCGGAGCGGTGGCCGACACCATCCTCGCCGCCATGACCGAGGCCGGAGACCTGACCCGCGCCTATGTCAACAACGGCGGCGACATCGCCCTCCATCTTGTCCCCGGCCAAAGCTTCACCGCCGCCATCGCGGGCGGCACGACGGGCCGCGCCACCATCCCCGCCGACAGCCCTGCACGCGGCATCGCCACCTCCGGCCGCCATGGCCGCAGCCACTCGCTCGGCATCGCCGACAGCGTCACCGTGCTGGCCGCAACGGCGGCTCAGGCCGACGCCGCCGCCACCCTGATCGCCAACGCCACCGACCTGCCCGGCAACCCCAAGGTCACCCGCACTCCGGCCCGGGATCTCGCCCCCGACAGCGACCTCGGCGACCGCCCGGTGACCACCGCCCTCGCCCCGCTGACCGGGGCGGAAACCGAAACCGCCCTCACCCGCGGCCTTGCCTTCGCGCGCGCATGCCGCGCCCGCGGGGTGATCCACGCCGCCCTGCTGACGCTCTCGGGACAGACCCGTATGCTCGGCGCCGCCGACCTCATCGCGATCAAGGAGCCGACTCATGCCTGACTTCCCCCTCCGCAAGACGATGATCCTCATCGAGGACATCCACCACGAAGGCGGCCCGCCCCCCGCGCTGCCGCGCCGCCGCGCCGCCATCCTCGCGGTGGTCAAGAACCCCTTCGCCGGCACCTACACCGAGGATCTGCAATCGGCGATGGACGATCTCAAACCGCTCGGCCTGATGATGACCGATCGGCTGATCGAGGCGATGGGCGGGATCAAAGGGATCGACGGTTACGGCAAGGCCGGGCTGGCGGGCGAGGGCGGAGAGCTGGAACACACCGCGCTCTGGCACGTCCCCGGCGGCTATGCCATGCGCGAACGCCTGGGCGCGGCCAGGGCCATCGTCCCCTCGGCGATGAAGGTCGGCGGCCCTGGCACCCGCATCGACGTGCCGCTCGGCCATATCAACGCCGCCTATGTCCGCAGCCATTTCGACGCGATGGAGGTCGGCATCCCCGACGGCCCCCGCGCCGGTGAGCTGCTCTTCGCGCTCGCCATGAGCCGCGGCGGCCGCATCCATCACCGCATGGGCGGCCTCGCCGTGGAAGACGTGAAGGGCGAAGACGGTCTGCGCTGAATGAGCCTGTCACCCCCGCGCAGGCGGGGGCCTCCCAACGCAGCCGCTTAGGTCAGGAGATCCCCCCTGCGCGGGGGGGGGCAAGCCCCGGCCCGGCTTGCGGCTGGGCGAAACAGAAATTCGGTGGTGCTTCAGGGGGGTAGGCTTCAAGCCGGCCGTTTCCACCCGGCCTCGCCCAAAGCCTGCCAGTAACTCCGCGCCACCCGCATCCTCGGCCCCAGCCCGCGCGCGACCAGCAGCCTGTGCATCCGCTTCAGCCGCCAGCAGGGCACATGCATTACCATGTGATGCTCCAGATGGAAATTCACCCAATAGGGCGCCACCAGCAGCCGCGCGACGGGTCCGGCCAGAGTGGTGCGCACGTTTTGCAGCGGGTTCTCCGATTCCTCGGTCGCGCCATGCTCGGCGATATTGCGCACCCGCAGAACGAACTGGAACCAGGTCAGGTACGGCAGCAGCCAGAACGCCAGCCCCCACCACCACTCGCCCGCCAGCCCCATCGCCACCATGACGGCGACGAACACCGGCAGCGCGGTCCAGAGCTGGCGCGCCTTGAACGCCTGCGCGAAATCCGAGGCGGCGGCGGCCTTGGCATCCTCGTCGCCCGCCAGCCGCAGCGACAGGGCAATCTGCCCCGCCAGTTGCTTGATCCCGGTCCGCCCGGTCAGATCGCGCAGGAACTTGCGCTTCAGCGAGGCGCGCGAGGTCGGGAATTTCGACGACAGCACAAGGTCGGGGTCCTTGTCGGTCTGGGTGAACCGGTGATGGGTCAGGTGGTAATGGCGATAGGCCGGCAGGTCGGCCAGGATCGGCCGGGCGCAGAGCCATTCGCCCACCAGATCGTTCAGCCGCCGCGACCGGAACAGCGCATTATGCGCCGCCTCATGCATCAGGATCGCCAGCCCCAATTGCCGCGATCCGATCACCATCACCGCAAGGATAAACGTCAGCGGATTGGGCCAGAGCCCGAACAGCGCCAGCGCCAGCGCGATGGTCCCCAAGCAATGCGCCACCAGCCAGATGCCCATCGCGTCCGAGCGTTCCGCCAGCCCCCTGATCTCGTCCCGCGTCAGATATGTCGTTCCCGCTGTCATGTCCGTTCCTCCCTGCGCCAAAGGCTGGCCGGGAGAGGCAATGGCTGTCAAACGGAGCGTGGCGTCAGGGGCCTCAGCCGCGCCAGTCAAAGAAATTCGGCCCCGCCTGCTGCAACAGCTTCAGCGCCATTTCGTGGCCCAGCTTGGCGCCATCCTCGACGGCACAGGTGGCGTCGTCGGAAATCGCCTCCGACCCGTCCGGGCGCAGCACTTCGCCGCGCAGCCGCAGGGTGGAACCGTCAAGCTCGGCCAGCCCGGCAATCGGTGTCTCGCAGGAGCCATCCAAAGCGGCCAGAAACGCCCGTTCGGCCACCAGCCGCTGCGCGGTGACCGCGTCATGGATCGCCGCCAGCATATCCGCCACGCGGCTATCGCTGCCTCGCCGCTCGATCCCGATCGCGCCCTGCGCCACGGCGGGCAGCATCGCCTCGGGCTCCACCGGCGTCGCCGGCACGTCGCTGCGCCCCAGCCGGTTCAGCCCGGCCATGGCGAGAAAGGTGCAATCGGCGACCCCGTCCGCCAGCTTCTTCAGCCGGGTCTGCACGTTGCCGCGGAACTCCACCACCTTCAGATCGGGCCGCCGGTTCAGCAATTGCGCCCGCCGCCGCAGGCTGGAGGTGCCGGCGACGGCCCCCTGCGGCAGCTCGGCCCAGCCGGACAGCCCGGGCGAGACGAACCCGTCGCGCACATCCTCGCGCGGCAGGTAACAGTCGAGCACCAGGCCCCCCGGCTGCGCCACCGGCATGTCCTTCATCGAATGCACCGCGATGTCGATGCCGCCCGACGACAACTGCTCCTCGATCTCCTTGGTGAACAGGCCCTTGCCGCCCAGATCCTTGAGCGGCCGGTCCTTGGCGATCAGGGCGGCGTCGTCGCCGGTGGTCCTGATCACCACCACCTCAAAGGCCTCGGCGGGCAGGTCAAAGGCGGCGGCCAGACGGTCGCGCGTCTCATGCGCCTGCGCCAGCGCGAGGGGCGAGCCACGGGTGCCAATCTTCAGCGGCGAAGCGGGGGAGGGAAGCGATGCGGTCATGGGGGACTCCTTTAGTGCCCGGGCCGGGCGCTGACAACAGCGCGCTGCCGATTCGGGGTCGGCGGCGGGCGGCCGCCGCGCCACCGCGGAGGGCGCGCAAGAAATCTTGCGGCGCCGGCGCGATTTTCGGACGTGTTAACCGCGAATCCGTCTAAATCGCGCCGGTGCGGGCGGAATGTACAAAACCGGCCTGAAACTCCCCAACCGTGCCGCGCGGGGCGCGGACGCCCCTGGCGAGAGTGTACAGAACGGCCCCGAAATGCCCCGTTTCGCGCCCGGATGGCCAAGCGCGACTCGCTTTTCCCGGTGGTGCGGGGCCGGGTTCGCGCGGCGCGCGCCGGGGTCACGAACCGGCCGGGCCGAATCGAAAAAGCCCGGGCGTTGCCGCCCGGGCCAGTCATTCAGGCTGAGGGGAAGGAAACTCAGCCCTTCGAGAACTCGGGATAGGCTTCCATGCCAAGCTCGGCCATGTCGAGACCGTTGATCTCTTCTTCCTCGCTCACCCGGATGCCCATGATCATCTTCAGCGCGAACCAGACCACACCCGAGACCACGAAGACGAAGAGGCCGACAACCACGATCGAGTAGAGCTGCGTGCCCAGGCTCGCGTCGGAGTTGGTCAGGACCACAGCGATGGTGCCCCAGATGCCTGCGAACAGGTGCACCGGGATGGCGCCGACCACGTCGTCGATCTTCAGCTTGTCCAGGAAGGGGACGGCGAAGACCACGATGATACCGCCCACGGCCCCGATCAGGGTGGCAGCCCCGAGGCCCGGGGTCAGCGGTTCGGCGGTGATCGAGACGAGGCCCGCCAGCGCACCGTTCAGAACCATGGTCAGGTCGACCTTCTTGTACAGAAGCTGCGTCAGGATCAGCGCGGCGACGGCGCCACCGGCGGCTGCGGTGTTGGTGTTGGCAAAGATGCGGCTGATGTCGGCCACGTTACCGGCGGTGTCCATGTACAGCTGCGAGCCGCCATTGAACCCGAACCAGCCCAGCCACAGGATGAACGTGCCCAGCGTCGCCAGCGGCAGGTTCGAGCCCAGCATCGGATGCACGGCGCCGTTCTTGTACTTGCCCAGACGCGGACCCAGGATCAGCGCCCCGGCCAGAGCCGCCCAGCCACCGACCGAGTGCACCACGGTCGAACCGGCGAAATCGAGGAACCCACCGGCATCGAGGAAGCCGCCGCCCCATTTCCAGCTGGCCTGGATCGGGTAGATCAGGCCGGTCAGCACGACAACGAAGATCAGGAACGGCCACAGCTTGATTCGCTCGGCCAGGGTGCCCGACACGATCGACGCGGTGGTCGCGCAGAACATCAGCTGGAAGTAGAAGTCCGATCCGACAGAGGCATAGGTCAGGTCGGTCTCGGTCCCGGCCAGACCCACCGGTTCCATCACCGCCATCGAGAAGGCGCCGATCACGCCGCTGATGGTCCAGCCGTCGCCCGGATACATCAGGTTATAGCCGATCAGGTAGTACATCAGCGCCGCAATCGAGAACAACGCGATGTTCTTGGTCAGCTGCATGGTCACGTTCTTCTGGCGGACCAGACCGGCCTCCAGCATGGTGAAACCGGCAGCCATCCACATCACCAGAAAGCCGGTGACCAGGAACATGAAGGTGGTGAAGATATAGCCGATTTCCTCGTTCGGCGGGGTGACGTCTGCCTCCTGCGCCAGGCCCAGCGTGGGCAGCGCAATCAGCGCCGCGGCGGCGGCAAATGCATTGAGTCGTTTCATAGCTCCGTTTCCCTTGGTTGCACGCCTCAAAGCGCGTCTTCGTTGGTTTCGCCCGTGCGCACGCGGATCGCCTGCTCCACGTCCAGAACGAAGATCTTGCCGTCTCCGATCTTGCCGGTCTTGGCGGTCTTCGTGATGGTCTCGACCACCTGGTCGGCCATTCCGGCGCTGACCACGATCTCGAGTTTCACCTTCGGCACGAAATTCACGGCGTATTCGGCGCCGCGGTAGATTTCGGTATGGCCGGACTGCGATCCGAACCCTTTGATTTCTGTCACCATCATGCCGCGTACACCGGCTTCGGTCAGCGCCTCGCGGACCTCCTCCAGCTTGAACGGTTTGATTGTCGCAATGATCAGTTTCACGATCGTCCCCTTCATTCGGCAGGTCGCCCTGCAAGTCGCCCCGCAAGCAAGGCGATTGAGGGGCTTTAAGGGAACGCCGATGCCCGAAAAATCCGCAGTGGCCCTGTCAAATTTGCACAATTTTTGCACAAACTCCGGCGAATGCCTGTTTATTGGGCGGAAAGGAGTCGGAATCTGCCGGTGCCACGGCCCCTCTACAAATCATCCGCGGCACTGTATTCTGCGCGCAGAACAAAAGATCGGGCAGGATCGGGCATGGCCAAACAGACACGTCGTACACCGCTGGTGGCCGATAAACGCTACCCCTCGGGCGGCGGCGGCAAATCCGCGGCCAAGACGCCGCGGCGCGGCGGCAAGGCCGCGGCCAAGGCAAAGCCAAAGACCAAAGCGCGCAAATCCGCCCCGCGCAAAAGCAATGGCGGAGGCGGCGGGTTCTTCGGCGCGATCCGGGCCTTGATCCGCTGGATCTTCGGGCTGATCTGGGGGTTCTCCTGGCGCATGGGCATGGTGATCGCGCTGCTGATCGCCGCCGGCGTCGGTTATCACTATACCAAGCTGCCGGAGATGGCGACGCTGCTGGACGGGCGCGCGCGCGGTTCGGTCACGCTGCTGGACCGCGCCGGCAACGTGTTTGCCTGGCGCGGCGACCAGTTCGGCGGGGTGGTCACCTCCGACACCGTTTCGCCCAATCTCAAGAACGCGATCATCGCCACCGAGGACAAGCGGTTCTACCGCCATTTCGGGATCAGCCCGCGCGGCATCGCCAGCGCCGTGAGCATCAACCTGAGCGAGGGGCGCGGACCGCTTTCCGGTCATGGCGGTTCGACCATCACCCAGCAGACGGCCAAGCTGCTGTGCCTGGGCGAACCGTTCGACCCGAGTTCCGGCCAGACCGAGGCGGAATACGAGGCCAATTGCCGTCAGGGCACACTGTGGCGCAAGGTCAAGGAGGCAATCTATGCCATGGCGATGGAGGTCAAGTACTCCAAGGACGAGATCCTGACCATCTACATGAACCGCGCCTTTCTGGGGGCCGGCGCCCGCGGCTTCGAGGCGGCCAGCCAGCGCTATTTCGGCAAATCGGCGGCCGAGGTTAGCCCGTCTGAGGCGGCGATGCTGGCCGGTCTTCTGGCGGCACCGACGCGCTATGCGCCCACCAACAGCCTGACCCGTGCGCAGAACCGGGCCGGGGTCATCGTCGGGCTGATGGAGGATCAGGGTTATCTGACCACGGCAGAGGCGGACCAGGCGCGCAGGCAACCGGCCGAACTGTCCGAGGCGGCAGCGGCCCGCGCCGGCGGCTATTTCGCCGATTGGGTGATGGACGAGACGCCGGAGTTCTTCGGCGACAAGACCACCGAGGACGTGATCATCAAGACCACGCTGGACCAGAACATCCAGGCCGCGGCCGAAGAGGCGATGAAATTCGTGTTCCAGGAGCGGGTGAGCGACGGGTCCAAGGCGCAGGCGGCGATCGTGGTGATGAGCGCCGACGGCGCCGTGCGCGCCATGGTGGGCGGGCGCAAGACGCGGGTCTCGGGGGTGTTCAACCGCGCCTCCCAGGCCAAGCGGCAGACCGGCTCGGCGTTCAAGCCATTCGTCTATGCCACCGCGCTGGATCTGGGGGCCTCGCCGCTGGACACGGTGGTGGATGAGCCATTCTGCATGACCATTCCCGGCTCGGGCCAGTGGTGCCCCGAGAACTATACCCACAAGCATTATGGCCGGGTCACGCTGACCGAGGCGCTGAAAAAGTCACTGAACATTCCGGCGGTGAAAACCTCGGAGAAATACGGGCGCGACAAGGTGCGCATCGTCGCCAGCGAGTTCGGCATCGACAGCGATCTGGCGGCCGGTCCGGCGCTGGCGCTGGGGGCCTCGGAAAGCACGCTGATCGAGATGACGGGCGCCTATGCGGGAATCCTGAACGGCGGCTCGTCGGTGACCCCCTTCGGCCTTACCGAACTGCGGCTGCTGGGCGATGACACGCCGCTGTTCGGCGCCGCCGGCGGCATCGGCGAGCGGGTGATCCGCACCGAGGCCGCCGAACAACTGATCTGGATGCTGGAAAAGGTCGTCACCGAGGGCACCGGCAGCCGGGCGCAGATCCCCGGATGGCAGGTGGCGGGCAAGACCGGCACCTCGCAACAGGCGCGCGATGCCTGGTTCATCGGATTTTCCGCCGACTATGTTGCCGGGGTCTGGATGGGGTATGACGACAATACCCCGCTCAAGGGCGTCACCGGCAGCGGGCTGCCCGCGGAAATCTGGCACGAGACCATGGTTCGCGTGCATGAGGGGCGCACGCCCAGGCCGCTGCCGATGCGCGAGCCGATCCCACCGCACCGGCCGGACGGCGAGGCGACCGGCGGCGGTGCCGAAGGCGGGGTCGGCGGCGCGGTCAACCAGCTCCTGCGCGACATCTTCGGGCGCGGCGCTGCCAATCGCTGATGCCGTCATCGCCCCGGAACGGCAAGGGCCGCGATGCGGAACATCGCGGCCCGGGTTCTGACGGCTTGTCCGCGCGGGTCAGCCGGTGTGTTTGAGATCCGCGATCAGCCGGTCGATATCGCCCCGGCGCGCATCGAGCATCGCACCGATTTCGGTCCGCTCGGTCAGCAGCATGTTCACGCCTTCGATATAGATGTTGAAGAACAACTCGCGCCCGGTGCGGTCGGAGACGTGGAAGGCCACCTCAAAGGGCGACTCGCCGCGCAGATAGGCGGTGGTGCGCACCTCGAGGAAATTCTTGACCTGGCGCACGTCCTCGACCACCAGCTTGCCGCCGATGAATTCGCGGAATCGCTTGCCGTACTTGCGCGAGATGTAGCCGGTGAAGGCCGCGGTAAAGGCACGCTTCTGGCTGCTGGAGGCGCGGCGCCCGTCCACTCCCAGCGCATAGGCGGCGATATAGGAGGTGTCGGAATAATCTTTGAAGATACTCTCGAAATCCCGATACATCGACGCTTCGGACTTGCCGCTGTCGATCACCCGGTTGATCTCGGCAACCAGCTTGTCGACCATGCTGCGGGCCAGACCCGGGTTCAGGGCCAATGCTGCCCCCGGCAGGGCGGCCAGGCCGGCCGCTGCGGAAATGGACCCGATGATGTGGCGCCGCGTAACAAAAACAGTCATTCAGAAACCCTCGGTGCTTATCTCGTCAGGAGTAATGTAGAGGTCGGTATTCTCGCCTTCCAGATCGAAGCGGCGATTTTGGAGGTAAAGCGTCCGGAGTTGAGCGTAGCTGTCCGCGCTTTCGTACAGCATCGCATCGACGGTGTCCGAATAGCGGCCCCGGTCGCCCATCCGGCGCACAACCTCGCTATACAGGCCCAGATTGTCGGCGGGACGGGGATCGGTGTAGTCGAGCGGATTGGTGAACAGATTGACCACGACGCCCACCGCATCGCGCGTCGTGGACGGCCCATACAGCGGCAATTCGACATAGGCGCCCTCGTCAAAGCCCCAGACATAGAGCGTCTCGCCGAAATCGGTGTCGACCTCCGGAATGTCGAAGTCCGAGGCCGGATCGGCCAGCCCGGCAAAGCCCACGGTGGAGTTGATGACAAAACGCGCAAGCGCGATCCCGGCCTGCTTGATCCTGCCCTGCAGGAGCGAGTCAACCATCATGCCCGGCATCGAGAGATTCTGCGCGAAATGGTTGAAACTGTCGACCATCGGTTCGGGCACGATGGTGACATAGCTCTTGGAGGCGGGGCGGAAGACGGCCTTGTCAACGCCCAGGTTGAAGGCGTGTATCGAACGATTGGTGCGCTCGTAGGGGTCGAAGATTTCGCCGCTTGCCTTCTGCTCGGGCGTCCGGATCACGCAAGCCGACAGCAGACCTGCGGAAAGGATCGCAAAGAAAAGGGTCAAGGCACGAGGGGAAAATTTCATATCCGTATGACAATCCGTTGATGCTTGCAGTTGGTGGGCAACTTCTGAAAATGTAGGCTCGTACATGACCAGCAAAAGTGGTACTCGCTCCAATAATGGATGTGTGACCGTATTGAAACAGAGTCGGACGCAAAAAGCGCGATGACGCCGAAATTATGGCCGCTTGAGGCCGCAAATATACTGGAAGAATATGTCCGCCCCCTATCGTAGCAGCGGTTCCAACTGGGATGGGTTCGTCGAACTCGTCGAGGCCCGGAAACAGAGCCGCCCATTGTTCTGGGCCGTCGGCCTTTTCAGCTTTTTCGCGAACCTGCTGATGCTGACCGGGCCGCTCTACATGCTGCAGGTCTATGACCGGGTGCTGGGCAGCCGGTCAGAGGAAACGCTGGTCGCCCTATCGCTGCTGGTGGCTTTCCTCTACGGCACGATGGGGATCCTGGACTTCTCCCGAGGCCGGATCATGGCG
This sequence comes from Antarcticimicrobium luteum, assembly GCF_004358185.1. Taxonomy (GTDB): domain Bacteria; phylum Pseudomonadota; class Alphaproteobacteria; order Rhodobacterales; family Rhodobacteraceae; genus Antarcticimicrobium; species Antarcticimicrobium luteum. Next base: position 238,874 of record NZ_SMUV01000071.1, on the reverse strand, counting down.
CGGGTCGGCGCACGCTTTCAGGGGGCGCTGGACCGGCGCGTGTTCGAGGCGATGCTGAAACGTTCGGCCGTGGCCAACGATCCGGTTGCGCAGACCGGACTGAGCGATCTCGAAGCGGTGCAGCGGCTGTATGCCTCACCCCCGTTCATGTCGCTGTTCGATCTGCCCTGGACACCGTTTTTCCTGTTCGGCATCTCGCTGTTCCACCCCTGGCTGGGCATCCTCGCGGTGTCGGGCGGCGGGCTTTTGGTGCTGATCACCATCCTGAACCAGATCTTTTCGCGCAAGCCGGTGCAGCAGGCCAACGTCACCTCGCATCGCGCCGGGCTGATGGCCGAAGAGATTCGCCACGAGGCCGAGACGATCCAGTCTATGGGCATGCGCGGCGCCGCCTTCGACCGCTGGAACCACACCCGCGATGAATCGCTGGTGGAATCGGTGCTCGCCAATGACGTGAGCGGCAGTTTCTCGTCGTTGACCAAGACGCTGCGGATGTTCCTGCAATCGGCGATGCTGGGTCTGGGCGCCTACCTGGTGCTTCAGGGCGAGGTGACGGCGGGCGTGATGATCGCTGCGTCGATCCTGCTGGGCCGGGCGCTGGCGCCGATCGAACAGCTTGTCGGCCATTGGCCGAACATCCAGCGTGCCCGCAAAGGGTGGCTGCAACTGGGCGAGCTGCTGAGCAAGGTGCCCCCGGATCAGACGCGCACCGCCCTGCCGCAACCCAAGGCGCGGCTGGAGGCACATGCGCTGACCGTGGTGCCGCCGGGCGACAGCCGGGCGAAATTGAAAACCGTGAGCTTCAAGGTCGAGCCGGGCCAGGCCATGGGGGTGATCGGTCCCTCCGGGTCGGGCAAGACGACCCTGGCGCGTACCCTGACCGGGTTCTGGAAACCGGCGGGCGGCACCGTGCGGCTGGACGGCGCCGCGCTGGACCAATATGCCCCTGACGTTCTGGGCCAGCATATCGGCTACCTGCCGCAGCGGGTGCAGCTGTTCGACGGCACGATCGCCGAGAATATTGCCCGCATGGCGCCCGAGCCGGACAGCGAAAAGGTCGTCGCGGCGGCCAGGATGGCGGCGGCGCATGATCTGATCGTGTCCTTGCCCGACGGCTACGACACGCGCGTGACGGCGGGCGGCGGGCGGCTTTCTGGTGGCCAGATGCAGCGCGTGGCGCTGGCCCGCGCGCTTTATGACAATCCGGTGATCCTGATTCTGGACGAGCCGAACTCGAATCTCGACAACGAAGGGTCGATGGCGCTGAACAATGCGATCAAGGCGATGAAGGCGGCCGGGAAATCGGTGCTGATCATGGCGCACCGGCCCTCGGCGATCCAGGAATGCGATATGTTGATGGTCCTCGACGACGGCCACCGGACGGCCTTCGGGCCCAAGGAACAGGTGTTGCGTGAAATGGTCTCGAACCACCAGCAATTGCTGAAATCGGCCGGAATGGGCGGCATGAAATGACCGGGAAAGAGCTGAGCAAGATCGCGCCGAAGAAAGTGACGCGGAGCGAGGTGGACAAGACGACCAAGGCGGTGCTGGCGAAGAAGAGCGGCACCGCCCCGGTCGCACGGCCCGCCCCGGCCACGCCGAAGAAACCCGCCGCGCGCGGCTGGTCGGCGAGAAAGCCGCTGATTGTCGGCATGTTGGGCCTGCTGACGCTGGTCGGCGGTTTCGGCAGCTGGGCGGCCCTGTCGACCATTGCCGGTGCGGTGGTGGTCAGCGGGCGGATCGAGGTGGACCAGAACCGCCAGGTGGTTCAGCATCTCGACGGCGGCGTGGTCGCCGAGATCTATGTCGACGAGGGCGATCTCGTCGAAAAGGGTCAGACCCTGATCCGGCTGGATTCGCGGGACATGTCCTCGCAACTGGTGATCATCGAGGGGCAGCTTTTTGAATTGATGGCCCGGCGCGGCCGCCTTGAGGCCGAGCGCGACGAGACGTCCGCGGTTGAGTTCGACCCCGAAGTGCTGGAGGTGGCCAAGGACCGTCCGGAAGTGGCGGAACTGGTCGAGGGGCAGCGGCGGCTGTTCCACGCACGCACCGATTCCGAGAACCGCGAGATCGAGCAACTGGAAAAGCGCCGCAACCAGATCCGCAGCCAGATCGAAGGGATCGAGGCGCAACAGGACTCGCTCAAGATCCAGCTCGAACTGATCCAGGAGGAGCTGGCCAATCAGCAATCGCTGCTGGACCGCGGGCTGGCGCAGGCCTCCACCGTGCTGAACCTGCGCCGCACGTCGGCCAATCTGGACGGCACGCTGGGCGAACTGAAGGCCTCCAAGGCGCAGGCCGAGGGCCGGATTACCGAGATCGAGATCGAAACGCTCAAGCTTGGCACCGGCCGGCGCGAAGAGGCGATCACGCGCCTGCGCGACCTGCGCTATCAGGAACTGGAACTGGCCGAGCAGCGCCGCTCGCTCAAGGACCGGCTGGCCCGGCTGGAGATCACGGCGCCGGTCTCGGGCGTGGTCTATGGGATGCGCGTGCACACGCCGCGTTCGGTGATCGGACCGGCCGACCCGGTCCTTTTCCTGGTGCCGCAGGATCGCCCGCTGGTGATTGCCGGGCGGGTCGACCCGATCCATGTGGACGAGATTTACATCGGCCAGCCGGTGCACCTGCGCCTGGCCTCGCTGGATCAGCGTCAGACGCCCGAACTGCTCGGCTCGGTGACCAAGATTTCCGCCGACGCCTTCCAGGACGAGGCGAGCGGGCTGTCGTTCTACCGCGCCGAGATCGTTCTGGACGAGGGGCAGATGGACAAGCTGCCAGAGGGCACCGTGCTGATCCCCGGGATGCCGGTCGAGGCCTTTGTGCGCACGACCGACCGGTCGCCGCTGGCCTATCTGGTCAAACCGCTTGCGGATTATTTCACCAAGGCGTTCCGCGAAACCTGAGGAGGGTCGGACCCCAAGGGCCGGAACATTGCGGCGACGGGACTGGCTGAACGAAGAACAGGAGAGAGACGATGAGCATTCAAGGCAAACTGGACGAGATGGGCGTGACCCTGCCCGCCGCGCCGGCCCCGGCGGCAAACTATGTACCCTACGTGCGGGTGGGCGACACGTTGTACGTTTCGGGCCAGATTTCGATCGATGAGGGCGGCAATCTGATCACCGGCAAGCTTGGCGACACCATGGATGTCGAGGCCGGTGCGGCCGCCGCTAAACGCTGTGCGCTGGGCCTTCTGGCCCAGGTGCGGGCGGCCTGTGGCGGTGATCTGGATCAACTGGTGCGGGTGATCAAGCTGACCGGCTTCGTCAACTCGACCGGCGATTTCACCCAGCAGCCGCAGGTGGTCAACGGCGCCTCGGATTTCCTGGTCGAGGCGCTGGGCGAGGCCGGGCGGCATTCGCGCTCGGCGGTGTCGGCGGCGTCGCTGCCGCTGGGCGTCGCGGTCGAGATCGAAGGGATATTCCAGCTGCGATGACCGGATTGCCCGTCCTGCCCGACGCCCTTTTGCGCCTGCCGGTGGCGCACCGGGCCTATCATGACATCGCCAGCGGGCGCCCCGAAAACAGCCGCGCGGCGATCCGCGCGGCGATCGCGGCGGGCTACGGGATCGAGATCGACCTGCAGCTCACCGCCGACGGCGCGGCGATGGTGTTCCACGACTACGACCTTGGCCGGCTGACCGGGCAGGCCGGCCCGCTGCGCCGGCGCAGCGCGGCAGAGGCCTCGGCGATCCCGCTGCTCAACGGCGACGGCGAGACCATCCCGCGGTTCGAGGAAATCCTCGATCTGGTGGCGGGCCGGGTGCCGCTGCTGGTCGAACTGAAGGATCAGGACGGCGCCATGGGCCCCGATGTCGGCTCGCTGGAGGCCGCCACCGCGCGGGCGCTGTCGGGCTATGCCGGGCCGGTCGCGGTGATGTCCTTCAACCCGCACAGCATGGCCGAGTTGGCGCGCCTGGCGCCTGAACTGCCGCGTGGGCTGACCACCTGCAGCTATGATCCCGCCGACTGGCCGCTGACGGTCGAAACCTGTGAAAGGCTGCGCGCGATCCCCGATTTCGAGCGCGTTGGCGCCGGTTTCATCAGCCATCAGGCCGGGGATCTGTCCCGTCCCCGCGTGCGTGCGCTGCATTCCGATGGGGTGCCGGTGCTGTGCTGGACCATCCGGTCGCCCGAAGCAGAGGCAGAGGCGCGCAAACTTGCCGACAATATCACCTTCGAGGGCTACGCCGCCGCGATCCCGGCTTGAACCGCATCCCGGGGGCCACAAATAGGGAACAGGCCCGGAGGGATCATGGATCAGGCGCAGATCGAAATTCAGGTGCTGCCGTCGCTGTCGCAGATCGCGGCACAGGAGTGGGATGCCTGCGCCTGCCCCGAGGCGGCCCGGGGTGGCCGCCCCGATGATCCTTTCACCACACACCGGTTTCTCAGGGCGCTGGAGGACAGCGGCTCGGTCGGGCGCGGCACCGGCTGGCAGCCCCAGTATCTGACCGCCTGGCTCGACGGTCAACTGATCGCGGTGGCGCCGATGTACGCCAAGTCGCACAGTCAGGGTGAATATATCTTCGACCATAGCTGGGCCCATGCCTATGAGCGTGCCGGCGGGCGCTATTACCCCAAGTTGCAGATCGCGGTGCCCTTTACCCCGGCGACGGGGCGGCGGTTTCTGGTGCGCCCCGGATACGAAGAGATCGGGCAGGCGGCGCTGGTGCAGGGGGCGGTGCAACTGGCCGCCGACAACGGCATCTCGTCGCTGCATGTCACCTTCTGCACCGAAGCGGAGGCCGCGGCGGGCGAGGCGATGGGGCTGATGGCGCGTTCCAGTCAGCAGTTTCACTGGCTGAACGACAGCTACGCGGATTTCGACGCCTTTCTGGCGAGTCTCTCCTCGCGCAAGCGCAAGGCCATCCGCAAGGAACGGCGCGAGGCAAATGCGTTCGGCGGCACGATTCACCGGTTTACCGGCGACGATCTGAAGCCCGAGCATTGGGAGGCGTTCTGGACGTTCTACCAAGACACCGGCGCGCGCAAATGGGGCTCGCCCTATCTGACCCGCGCGTTCTTTGATCTGGCGCAGGCGCATCTGCGGGACGACATCCTGCTGCTGCTGGCCGAGCGTGACGGGCGTTGGATCGCCGGCGCGATGAACCTGATCGGTCGGGATACACTCTACGGCCGCTATTGGGGCTGTAGTGAGCAACACCCGTTTCTGCATTTTGAACTGTGCTATTATCGTGCCATCGACGAGGCCATTGCCCGTGGGCTGGCCCGGGTCGAGGCCGGCGCGCAGGGCGAGCACAAGCTGGCGCGCGGCTACCTGCCGAGCCAGACCCACAGCCTGCACTGGATTGCCGATCCGGGTTTTGCCGAGGCGGTCAGGCAATTCCTTGTGGCCGAGCGGGCGGCGGTGGACGAGGAAATCGAAATCCTGACGGACTACGGGCCGTTCAAAAAGACCAATGTGGAGGAGAAGGAATGAGCGAGCGACTGTCCGAGGAAACCCGCGGCCCGCTGCTGGACCCGCTGTTGAAGAACGGCTGGCAGATGGTCGAGGGACGCGATGCCATCGCCAAGACCTTCACCTTTGAGACCTTCGTCGATGCCTTTGGCTGGATGACCCGGGTGGCGATCTGGGCCGAGAAGTGGAACCACCACCCGGAATGGCGCAATGTCTACAACCGGGTGGAGGTGGTGCTGACCACCCATGACGTTGGCGGTCTGAGCGCGCTGGACGCCAAGCTCGCCCGCAAGCTGGACGGGCTGGTCTGAGCCGGGGATTGCCGGGCGGGGTCCGCCCGGCGGCGGCTTACAGCGCGGAGAGCAGCGTTTCGCCTGTGGTCAGATCGCAGGCGCCGGGCGCGACCTCTTCCTGCAGGTGGGTGATGACGCCGTCCTCGGCCACCAGCGCGAAGCGCTTGGAACGCGAGAAGAAGCCGATGGCGGGCACCGTCAGCTCCTGGCCCAGGGCCTTGGTCAGTTCGCTGGCGTGATCGGCCAGCAGGGTGACGCCCGCTGCGCCTGCACCGGTGGCCTTGTCCCAGGCATCCATCACCCAGGCGTCGTTGACCGCGATGCAGATGATCTCGTCCACACCCTTGTCTTTGAACGCCTGCGCCGTGCGCATGAAGCTGGGCAGGTGCGACGTGCTGCAGGTGCCGGTGAACGGGCCCGGCAGGCCGAAGATCACCACTTTGCGTCCTGTCGTAAGATCGGACAGCTTCACCGGATCGGGGCCGTTCGCGCTCAGCCGGGTCAGGGTCGCCTCGGGCAGGCGGTCGCCTGGTTTGATGCTCATGCGTGTTCCTTTCGCGAGAGATTGTGTTTTTCCCGGGCCTGCATGTAGTGTCCTGCCGGAGATTGACCACAGCCAGCGGAAAAGGATTTTCACATGGGCCATATCGTTGTGATCGGGGCCGGGCAGGCCGGGGCCTCTGTGGTGGCAAAGCTGCGCAAGGACGGGTACGACGGCAAGATAACCCTGATCGGGGCCGAGCCGGTGCCGCCCTATCAGCGGCCGCCGCTGTCCAAGGCCTATCTGCTGGGCGACATGGCACTGGAGCGGCTCTATCTGCGGCCAGAAAGCTTTTACGCCGAGAACGACATCACCCTTCGTCTGGGGCAGAAGGTGACCGGGATCGACCCGGTGGCACAGACGGTGACGGTCGGGGGCGAGACGATCGCCTATGACGATCTGGTGCTGACCACGGGGTCTGACCCGCGGCGTCTTCCGGCGGCGATCGGCGGCGATCTGGAGGGGGTCTTTACCGTGCGCACGCTGGCCGATGTGGACGCGATGGCGCCCGCGGTGACCGAGGGCGCGCGGGCGCTGATCGTCGGCGGCGGATATATCGGGCTGGAGGCGGCGGCGGTCTGCGCCAAACGCGGCGTCAAGGTGACGCTGGTCGAGATGGCCGACCGCATCCTGCAACGGGTGGCCGCGCCCGAGACCAGCGATTATTTCCGCGCTCTGCATAGCGGTCACGGCGTCGACATCCGCGAGGGCGTCGGGCTGGAGCGGCTGCTGGGCGGGGACGGCCGCGTGACCGGCGCGCGTTTCACGGATGGCACCGAACTGGCGGCGGATTTCGTCGTCGTCGGCGTCGGCATCGCGCCGACCACCGTGCTGGCTGAGGCGGCGGGGCTGGAGATCGACAACGGCATCAAGTTGGACGGCCGCTGCCGCAGCTCCGATCCGCATATCTGGGCGGCGGGGGATTGTGCTTCCTTCCCGTATCAAGGGGGGCGCATCCGGCTGGAGAGCGTGCCCAACGCGATCGACATGGCCGAATGCGTGGCGGGCAATATCCTCGGCGACGGGGAGGAATATGTGCCCAAGCCCTGGTTCTGGTCGGATCAATACGATGTAAAACTGCAGATCGCCGGGCTGAACGCCGGCTATGACCGCATTGTGACGCGGCAGGGCGCGGGGCAGTCGGCCTCGTTCTGGTATTTCAGGGGGGCGCAGCTTCTGGCGGTGGACGCGATGAACGATCCGCGCGCCTATATGGTCGGCAAGCGGCTGATCGACGGCGGCAAGACCGCCAACCCCGACCAGGTGGGCGACCCGGAGTTCGACATCAAGGCGCTGATGCGGGCGTGAGGGTCATCGCCGGACAGTTTCGCGGCCGCACGCTCGCCTCGGTCGGCAAGGGGGACGCGGGCGCACATCTGCGCCCCACCACCGACCGTGTGCGCGAGAGCCTGTTTTCGGTGCTGACCCATTATGGCGTGATTCCCGGCGCACGGGTGCTGGACCTGTTCGCCGGCACCGGCGCACTGGGGCTGGAGGCGCTGTCGCGCGGCGCGGCGCATGTCACCTTTGTCGAAAGCGGCCGGGTGGCGCAGGGGCTGATCGGCCGGAATGTCGAGATCACCCGCAGCGGGGCAGAGACCCGCCTGATCCGGCGCGACGCCACCAAACCGGCGAAATGTGATACAGACCCCTTCGATCTGGTCTTTCTGGACCCGCCCTATGGCAAGGGCATGGGACAAAAGGCACTGATGGCTGCGCTGGCGGGCGGCTGGCTCGCCCCCGGTGCGCTGATCGTCTGGGAAGAAAGCGCACCGATGGAGCCGCCGGCCGGCTTTGCCCTGCTTGAGCGGCGCCGATATGGCGAAACCCATGTGACTCTGCTTGAGGTCGGGGACGCGGGGTAGGGCGCGGCGGGGCTGGCCACGATCGCTTCGATCTTGCCGATAGTAACGGATTTGTGACGCGACGACAGGCGGATCTTCCTGTGCTGCCCCCTCGTATCCCGGGCGAAAGATGCCTATCTCGGCGGTCCGATCAAAAAATAACCGAATAACAAAAACAAAACGAGCGAGAAAAATGACTGGTTTGCGTGTGTCTCTGCTGGGCGCGATCGCCCTTACCGCCCTCTTCGCCGGCGCCGTGGCGCTCTATGCCTCCGATGCGGGGCAGAAGAACGAGGCGCGGTTTTCCGCCGCCCCTTACCACGTGCAAAAGGCGATGACGCTGACGATCCAGTGACCGGACTCATCCGCCGGACACACAAAAGGCAGGCGCAAGGCCTGCCTTTTCCTTTTCCGGGGTCCTGCGCGGCTCAGCCGTAGGTCGGGTGAAACCGTCCTGCCGGCGACAGGGTGAAGATTTCGACGCCATCCGCAGTCACCCCCACCGAATGTTCGAACTGCGCCGAGAGTGATTTGTCACGCGTCACCGCTGTCCAGTCGTCGGCCAGCGTCTTGGTCTCGGGGCGGCCGAGGTTCACCATCGGCTCGATGGTGAAGAACATGCCTTCCTCCAGCACCGCGCCGGTGCCCGGGCGGCCGTAATGCAGCACGTTCGGCTTGCTGTGGAACACCTGGCCCAGACCGTGACCGCAGAAATCGCGCACAACGCTCATCCGCTGGCTTTCCACATAGACCTGGATCGCGTGGCCGATGTCGCCAAAGGTGTTGCCGGGCCTGACCGACTCGATCCCGATCATCAGCGAGTCGTGGGTGACCTGGATCAGGCGCTCCGCCTTGCGGCTGAGCTTGCCGGCCACATACATCCGGCTGGTATCACCGAACCAGCCATCGACGATCACGGTCACGTCGATGTTCAGGATGTCGCCGTCCTTCAGCTTCTTGTCGCCGGGGATGCCATGGCAGACCACGTGATTGACGCTGATGCAACTGGCGTGCTTGTACCCCTTGTAGCCGATCGTGGCCGATGTCGCCCCAGCCGCATTCACCTTGTCCTCGATGATGCGGTCGATCTCTCCGGTGGTCTGGCCGGGAAACACGTGCTCGGCGATTTCGTCCAGGATCTGTGCGGCCAGATGCCCGGCCTTGTGCATCCCCGCAAAATCGGCCTGATCGTGTATCCGGATGCCGTCCCTGGTCAGACGGCCACGAAATTCGTTGTTCAATGAAGGCTCCATTTTCTGCCGTTGCACAATATTTTAATGCCTTTGCAGCAGAGTTGCCAGAGGGGCTGAGTCCGGCGCCTAAAGCGCGTGATCCAGCGTGATGTCCTGCGGGGTGATCCGGGTGGTATAAACCAGCCTTTCCACCCCCGCCGCCTGCGCCCGGTCGAACGCCGCGCCATAGGCGGGGTCGATGTCGCGGGCCAGTTCGAAGCGGTCGCAATCGGTGCGCTGTATCAGATAGAGCATCAGCGCCCGGTGACCCGCGCGCACCATGTCCGAAAGCTCGTCCAGATGCTTGGCGCCGCGCGCGGTACGGCTGTCGGGAAACTCCGCCAGCCCCGGCGCGCGGGACAGAGTCACCGATTTCACCTCGACATAGGCATCCGGCAAACCCGGCTCGTTGAGCAGAAAGTCGATGCGGCTGGACTGGCCGTATTTGACCTCCGGCCGCACCGTGCCGTAGGCGGCCAGCGGTGCTATCTGCTGCGCCTCAAGCGCGGCGCGCAGGGCGCGGTTGGGAACCGAAGTGTCGACGCCGGTGAAATGGCCGTTTTCATGATCGACCAGCCGCCAGCCGAATTTCAGCTTTTTCTTCGGGTCGTCGTTGGGCTCCAGCCAGATCTTCATCTCTGGATCGGCCAGACCCATCATCGAGCCGGGGTTGGCGCAATGGGCCGTCACCTCGCGCCCGTCCTCCAGCCGGCAGTCGGCCAGGAACCGCTTGTAACGTCTGATCAGCCGGGCCGGGACAAGTGGGGTTTGAAAGCGCATGAAACCCGGCCTATACCTGCCGGCGCGGCCCTTCAAGACCGCGACCTGAGGGAAGGGGCACCATGACCAATCCAACCGCCGCCATGCTTGTGATCGGGGACGAGATCCTGTCCGGGCGCACACGCGATTCCAATATGTATTACCTCGCGGGCGAGCTCACCAAACACGGGATCGCCCTGCAGGAGGTTCGCGTGGTCAGCGACGACGCGCAGGCGATCACCGGCGCGGTGCGCGCATTGTCGTCGCGCTTTGATCACGTCTTTACCAGCGGCGGCATCGGCCCCACCCATGACGATATCACCGCCGATTGCATCGCCGCGGCCTTTGACGCGCATATCGACGTGCGCGACGACGCCCGCGCGCTGCTTGAGGCGCACTACAAGACCACGGGGCTGGAGCTGAACGCGGCCCGGCTGCGGATGGCGCGCATCCCCGATGGGGCGGCGCTGATCGACAACCCGGTTTCCACGGCGCCCGGTTTCACTCTCGAGAACGTCCATGTGATGGCCGGCGTCCCGGCGGTGTTCGAGGCGATGGTGGCCAGCCTTCTGCCGACGCTCACCGGGGGGGCGCCGCTGTTATCGCAAAGTCTGCGGGTGATGCGCGGCGAGGGCGAGATCGCGGCGACGCTGGGGGCGCTGGCGGCCGAGTTTTCCGACCTCTCCATCGGCTGCTACCCGTTCCAGAAGGACGGCGTGTTCGGCGCCAATATCGTGGTGCGCGGCAGCGACGGGGCGCGGGTGGACGCCGCCGTGACCCGTCTTTCCCGGGATCTGGAGGGATGAGCGAGCCGACCGCCCCCTGGCTATTCGATGTGATCGACGGGACATGGCCGGCGGCCCGCTATGTCAGGCAGGGCCCCTGGATATTGCGCGAGGGGCAGGGCGGCGGCAGCCGGGTCTCGGCGGCTTCGGCCGCGGGGCCCGCGACCGCCGGCGACATCGCCGGGGCGGAACAGGCGATGCGCGCCATGGGCCAGACCCCGCTGTTCATGATCCGCCCGGGCGACGGGGATCTCGACGCCCTGCTGGAGGCGCGCGGCTATGCGGTGAAGGATCCGGTGTCGGCCTATGCCTGCCCGATTGGCCAGTTGACCGATATACCGATCCCCCGCGTCACCGTGCTGCAGGTCTGGGAGCCGCTGGCAATCATGCGCGAGATCTGGGCCGAGGCCGGGATCGGCCCGGCGCGTCTGGCGGTGATGGCCCGTGCCGAGGGACCCAAGACCGGGCTGTTGGCGCGTTTCAACGACAAGCCGGGCGGCACCGCCTTTGTCGCCATACATGACGGCGTGGCGATGCTGCATGCGCTGGAGATCCTGCCGCATCAGCGCAAGCAGGGGCTTGGACAGTGGATGATGCGCGGCGCGGCGCACTGGGCGGAAAAACAGGGCGCCCATACCCTCGCCGTGGTCTGCACCCGCGAAAATGACGGGGCGAATGCCTTGTATTCCAGGCTCGGCATGTCTGTAGTGGGACAGTATCACTACCGAATATGGCAAGGGGAGGAAACCCGCCGATGACCGACCGAAAACCGCCCACCGCGCTCGACCTGTCTATGGTCGATCCGCTGCCCGAGGCGACGCAGAAATATTTCGACATCTGCACCGAAAAGCTCGGGCTGATCCCCAACGTGCTCAGGGCCAACGCCTTCGACGTCGACAAGCTGAACGCCTTTACCGGCATCTACAACGATCTGATGCTTGCCCACAGCGGGCTGAGCAAGCTGGAGCGCGAGATGATCGCGGTGGTGGTCTCGTCGATCAACCGCTGTTTCTACTGCATTGTGGCCCATGGCGCGGCAGTTCGGCAGTTGTCGGGCGATCCGATGCTGGGCGAGATGCTGGCGATCAACTACCGGGTGGCCGATCTGGACGCACGCCAGCGCGCAATGCTGGATTTCGCCGCCAAGATGACCACCGAAAGCTATACGATCGAGGAAGATGATCGTCAGGCGCTGCGCGAGGCGGGTTTTTCCGACCGCGATATCTGGGACATCGCCAATGTCGCCGGGTTCTTCAACATGACCAACCGCGTTGCCAGCGCCACGGCCATGTGGCCCAACGACGAGTATCACGCGCAGTTCAGATGATCCGGGCGGCCGCCTTTTGTGCCCTATTGGCGGCTGCTTCGGCTCCGGCGCTTGCGCTGGACATGCCGTTCGGCGCGCGTCTCCTGTCCGAACGGATCGTGCCGCTGGACAGCTATGCGCTGCCGCTTGCGCCCTTTGACGGAACGACGGTGCCGGCGCAGGTCTATGAGGGGCAGGTGGAGCGCCGCACCTGGCGCCTGGACGGCGGCGTGTCCACGCCGCTGCAGATTCTGGCGCCGCTGCGCGATCAACTGGTAACTGGCGGATACGAGGTCGTGTTCGAATGCAAGGCCAGCGCCTGCGGCGGCTTCGATTTCCGCTTTGGGACCGAGGTCGCCCTGGCCCCGCAGATGCATGTGGATATCGGGGATTTCAGGTTTCTTTCGGCCGTCCGCACCGGAGACGAGGTGCTGAGCCTGCTGGTCAGCCGCAGCGGCTCCAGCGCCTATGTCCAGGAAATCCACCTCCTGCCGGTGGCGCCCGGGGTTCACGAGACGCCCGCCGAAGTTCCGCAATCCCCGGAGCCGGAGCCGAGGCCGGAGTCGGAACCGGGGTCGGAACCGGGACCGGTGACACCGCCCCTGATCGGCGCGCTGATGACCGAGGGCCATGTCATCCTGGGCGATCTGGATTTCCGCACCGGCGCCAACGCGCTGGGGCCGGGCCCCTTTGAGTCGCTTTCGCGCATCGCCGTTTTTCTCGCCGCCAACCCGGATTATCGGGTGGTTCTGGTCGGCCATACCGACAGCACCGGTGCGCTGGAGGCCAATATCTCGCTGTCGAAACGCCGGGCCGGGACCGTGCGCGATCGGCTGGTCAACACCTATGGCGTGTCGCCCGAGCGGGTGGCGGCCGAGGGGATGGGCTATCTCGCGCCGGTCGCCTCGAACCTGACCCGCGAAGGGCGCGAGAAGAATCGCCGGGTCGAGGCGCTGTTGTTGCCGGTGGAATAAAAAAGCCCCCGTGCGGAACACGGGGGCAGGCGGGTTGCCAAGGGAAGCAACATGAAACTCGTTACCACTCGGTCGGGCCCTTGTCGGCAAAGGCGTGGACCAGGAAATCGATAAAAGCGCGCACCTTGGGTTGGGTGAAACGGCCAGGCGGATAGACCGCATAGACGCCCAGCGTCTCGACCGGGAGCGAGGGCATCGCATCCTCGACCAGCCCCTCCTGCATCGCCTGAGCGTAGAGGTAGCTGGGCAGATAGGCGATCCCGAGCCCGGAAATCGCGGCGTTGAGCAACGATTGCCCGTCATTGACGCTGAGCCAGCCGGTGGTGCGCACCTGCCGCTTTTCGCCGGAGGAGGCGGTCAGTTTCCAGACATTGCCACTGGACTGGTTGGAGTAATGCAGCAGCTTGTGCTCGTTCAGATCGTCGATCTTCTGCGGACGGCCGAATTTCTGGATATAGGCCGGGCTGGCGATCAGCCGCTTTGTGGTTTCGGTCAGCTTGCGGGCACGAAGCGAGCTGTCCTCAAGTTCGCCGATGCGGATCGCCATGTCGAACCCCTCAGAGATCAGTTCGACAAAACGGTTGTTCAGAACCATGTTCACGGTGATTTCGGGGAAATCCGACAGGAAGTCCGACAGCACCGGCGACAGCAGATTGACGCCGAAATCGGTGGCCACGGAAATCCTCAGCAACCCCGAGGGCGCCGACTGCATCGAGGTGACCAGCGCGTCGGCCTCGCCGGCGTCGTTCAGCACCCTGCGGGCGCGGTCGTAATAGGCCAGGCCGATCTCGGTCGGGCTTACACGGCGGGTGGTGCGATTGAGAAGGCGGGCGCCCAGCCGCGCCTCGAGGCTGGAGACATGCTTGGACACCGCCGATTTGGAGATGCCCATCTTCTTGGCCGCGTCGGTGAATCCGCCCTGATCCACCACATTGGCAAAGGCTTCCATTTCGGTCAGTCGGTCCATGCCATCATCCTCGGTTTCGGTGTCTTGCAGGCTCCGTTATCCGGCTCAATCTGGGCAAGATCGCGGCGGCGATGGGATAATATCGCGGTTTTCACAGGGATCGTTCCGGTCGTGGAAACAGGCCGCGATGATCCGGGGGCCGGTTGCACGCGCCCCTCGGCGGAGCGAAAGTGGGCCGCATGCTCAAATGGAGAAGACCCGATGATCGCCATCATATTCGAAGTAGAACCGGCCGATGGGCGTCAGCCCGACTATCTCGATATCGCCGCCGAGATGCGCCCGCTGGCCGAGCAGATCGAGGGATTCATCTCGGTCGAACGGTTCGAGAGCCTGACCCGGCCGGGCAAACTGCTGTCGATCTCCTTCTGGGAGGACGAGGCGGCGGTGGCACGTTGGCGCAAGCTCTCCGCGCATCGCGCGGCACAGGCCAAAGGGCGCGGCGGGTTGTTCGCGGACTACCGTCTGCGGGTGGCGCATGTGCTGCGTGACTACGGGATGAACGACCGCGCCGAGGCGCCGCAGGACAGCCGCGCCGCGCACGAGGGGTGACAGGCGGCTCTGGCGCCTCAGCCCGGACACCGCCTCTCTCTCGAGCCGAGGAGAGGCGGGACCGGGGCGGATCGTCCCCTTACAGCGTGGCGGCCAGCCGCGTGCCTTGGTTGATCGCGCGTTTGGCGTCGAGTTCGGCGGCGACGTCGGCGCCACCGATCACATGGGTGGTGATGCCTTTGGCCTCCAGCGCGTCGGCCAGGCTACGCTCGGGTAGCTGTCCGGCGCAGAGCACGATGGTCTCGGCGGGGATCACTGTCGGGGTCTCACGCGCCTCGCCGAAACTGACGTGCAGCCCGTCGTCGTCGATCCTCTCGTAATTCACGCCGCCGACGAATTCGACGCCCTTCATCTTCAGGGTGGCGCGGTGGATCCAGCCGGTGGTCTTTCCCAGCCCCTTGCCATGCGCCTGTTTCTTGCGCTGCAGCAGCGTCACGTGGCGCGCCGGCGCCTCCGGCTGCGGACCCTCTGGGGCGAGGCCGGCGCGGTGCTGTTCGGGGTCGGTCACGCCCCATTCCCGCATCCAGAGGGGCAGGTCTGTTGTCGGGCTGTGTTCCTCCAGCAGGAATTCCGAGACATCGAAGCCGATGCCGCCGGCGCCGATCACCGCGACGCTCTTGCCAACGGGGGCCTTGTCGCGCAGCACGTCGATGTAGCTGAGCACATTGTCGCGCTCTTCGCCCGGAATGCCGGGATCGCGCGGCAGGACGCCGGTGGCGATCACCACCTCGTCATAGCCGGTCAGATCGTCGGCGGTGACCTCGCGGCGCAGCGCGACGGTAACCCCGGCCTCGGCCAGCATGGTCCCGTACCAGTCCACCAGCCCCCAGAACTCTTCCTTGCCGGGCACCTGTTTGGCCATGTTGAGCTGGCCGCCGATCTCTGCCGCCCTGTCGAACAGCGTGACCCTGTGCCCCCGTTCGGCGGCCGCCAGCGCGGTGGAGAGGCCGGCGGGACCGGCGCCGACGATGGCGACGGTTTTCGGCGCGGCGGCCTTGCCCAGCACCAGTTCGGTTTCATGGCAGGCGCGCGGGTTGACCAGACACGAGGTGAGCTTGCCGCCGAAGGTATGGTCGAGACAGGCCTGGTTGCAGGCGATGCAGGGGGCGATGGTCGCCGCCCGCCCGGCCTGCGCCTTGGCGACGAAATGCGCGTCCGCCAGCATCGGCCGGGCGAGCGAGACCATGTCGGCGCAGCCCTCGGCCAGCACCTCTTCGGCCACGTCGGCCGTGTTGATCCGGTTCGAGGTGATCAGCGGGATACCGACCCTGCCCATCAGCTTTTTCGTCACCCAGGCAAAGGCCCGGCGCGGCACGCTGGTGGCGATGGTCGGCACCCGCGCCTCATGCCAGCCGATGCCGGTGTTGATGATGGTGGCGCCGGCCTTCTCGATCTCCTGCGCCAGCTGCACCACTTCCTCATGGGTGGAGCCATTGGGCACCAGGTCGATCATCGACAGCCGATAGATGATGATGAAATCGGGACCCACCGCCTCCCGCGTGCGCCGCACCACCTCGATGGGGAGTTTCATGCGGTTTTCGTACGCCCCGCCCCAGCCGTCGGTCCGCTTGTTGGTGTGGGTCACCAGAAACTGGTTGAGGAAATAGCCCTCCGAGCCCATGATCTCGACCCCGTCATAGCCGGCCTGACGCGCCAGCACGGCGGCGTTGACGATGTCCGAGATCTGTTTCTCGATCCCCTCCTCGTCCAGCTCGTTGGGCGGGAAGGGGGAGATCGGCGATTTCACCGGGCTCGGTGCCACGCATTTCGGCCCATAGGCATAGCGCCCCGCATGCAGGATCTGCATGGCGATCTTGCCGCCCGCCTGATGCACGCGATCGGTCACGATGGAATGGTTCGCCACGTCCTTGTCCGTGGTCATCATCGCCGCCCCGGGCAGGACCGAACCTTCCAGATTCGGCCCGATGCCCCCGGTGACCATCAGCCCGACGCCGCCGCGGGCACGTTCGGCATAGAACTCGGCCACCCGGTTCCAGTCGCCGGTCTCCTCCAGCCCGGTGTGCATGGAGCCCATCAGCACGCGGTTCTTCAAGGTGGTAAAGCCCAGATCCAGCGGCGCCAGAAGATTTGGGTACTCGGTCATATCGCCCTCCCTCATGTCGGGGGCAGAATTGCCCCAATGCGGGCGTCTGTCACCCCCAACCCTGCGTCACCCGCTTGCACCGCGCGGAACAGGCGCTAGACAGGGCGGGCAAGTGAGGAGCCGCCCGGATGACCCCTGATGAAATCGCCAAGCTGCCCTATCGCCCCTGTGTGGGCGTGATGTTGATGAACGCCGAAGGCCATGTCTTTGTCGGTCAGCGCCGCGACCGCTACGAGGAGGCCTGGCAAATGCCCCAGGGCGGGGTGGACAAGGGTGAGGCCCCGCAGGAGGCGGCGCTGCGCGAGCTGTGGGAAGAGACCGGGGTGACCGCCGATCTGGTCGAGATCGTGGCGGAGAGCGCCCAGTGGCTGCCCTATGAACTGCCGCAGGATCTGGTGCCGCATATCTGGAAGGGCCGCTATCGCGGGCAAAAACAGAAATGGTTTCTGATGCGGTTCACTGGCCGCGACGATCAGGTGAACATCGAAACCGAACACCCGGAATTCAGCACCTGGCGATGGCAGGAGCCGGCGCATCTGGTGGAGCGGATCGTCCCGTTCAAGCGTGCGGTCTACGAAAAGGTGGTCGAGGAATTCGCGCCTTATCTGGGGTAGACCGGCCGGTCATTTCCCTTTGTCGGCGGCAGCCGCCACGTTATCGTTGGGGAGGTTGCCGGAGGTGTACCGATGCCAATCCGATCGATTCTGCTGATTGTGGCGGCCCTGCTGTTGACCGGGTGCGAAGAGTGCAAGCAACCCGTCGATGTGAACCTTGGGGTCGGTGTCGGGACCGCCGGTCCAAGGGGGCGTATGTCGGTGGGGCAGGGCTGCGGTCCGGTCCGCGTCACCGTCGGAACCGCCCTGTTGCGTCTGGGCGGCTGAGGGCGCGGGGGGCGACCGGCCCGGCTCAGCCTTCGAAGATTGGGATATGCGGCCCGGCCTCGCGCGGCAGGTTGCCGTTCAGCCGCGGGTCCGGGGCGATCTCCACCTGCTGGCGGATCGGTGTAAAGCCGCTGCGGCGATAGAACCCCAGCGCGCCGGGGCTGTCGAGCGTACAGGTGTGCACGTGAAAGCGGGTGATCGGCCGCGCCCAGGCCGTTTCGATTGCCGCGTTCATCATGAACCGTCCGGCGCCGGAACCGATCAGCGCCGGCGTCACTCCGAAAAAGGCCAGCTCGCAGGCGCCCTCTTCGCGGAAATCCAGCTCCAGCAGCCCCTCGGCGCGGTCGTCCTTTTCCAGTGCCCAGACGTCAACGCCGGGATCGCAGAGGATGCTCGAGAGCCCGGCGTCATCGAGCCCGAGGCGCGAGAACCACAGCCAGTCCTGGCCGCCCACCCGGGTGAAGAGGTCGCGGTACCAGCCGGGCGCAGGTGCCGCGATCCGGGTCAGGCTGACGCCCTCGGGCGTCGGCACCGGGCGCGGCGCGGCCGGGGCGCGCATCTCCAGATGGGTCACCACCGTTGCCACCATGCCCGCAGGCACGTCGTAGAACCCGGGCTCCAGCGTCATCACACCAGCCCGGCCTCGCGCAGAAGCTCGGTGACATTGGTTTCCGGGCGCGGGCCGATATGGCTGATCACCTCGCGGGCACAGATGTTGCCGATCCGGGCGCAGGTCTCCAGATCGCGGCCGGTGGCCATGCCATAGAGGAAGCCGGCGGCGAATTGATCGCCGGCGCCGGTGGCATCGACCGGCGTGATCTTGTCGACCGGAATATCGATGCGGCTGGTGCCCTCCATCACCGTCACCCCGTCGCCCGAGCGGGTGCAGACCACCAGCGGGCAGAGCGCGGCGGTCATCACCAGCGCGTCGTCCAGGTGATCGGTCTGGAACAGCGACTGGATCTCGGCCTCGTTGCCGATCACGAAATCCATCTGGTGCTCGATCAGCGACAGGAAATCGCCGCGGTGCCGGTCGACGCAGAACGGGTCGGAAATGGCGATGCCGATCTTGCCGCCGCCCGTGTGGCAGTCGCGGGCGGCCTCCAGGAACGCCTCTTTCCCCTTGTCCTTGTCGAAAAGGTAGCCTTCGAGGAACATCAGCTCGGCCTTGCCGGCAACTTCGGACGGCACGTCGTCCGAGCTGAGATCCGAGGAAATCCCCAGATAGGTGTTCATCGAGCGTTCGCCGTCCGGCGAGACGAAGATCATCGAGCGCGAGGTCGGCAACTCGCCGCCCGCCACCGGCGGGTTGACGAAATCCACCCCGTCCTCGTTCATCGCATCGGCATAGAACCGGCCCAGATCGTCGTCGCGCACCCGTCCGATAAAGGCGGTGTTCAGCCCCAGCGCACCGGCGCCGGCGATGGTGTTGGCGACCGAGCCGCCCGGGGTCTGAAGCCGGTTGGTCATCGCGCCGTAAAGCTGTTCGGCACGGTCCTGCTCGATCAGTTGCATGATGCCCTTTTCGATCGCATTTTCGATCAGAAAGGCATCCTCGTTCTGGCTGATGACATCGACGACGGCATTGCCGATGCCGACGAGCTGGTAGGTTTTCATAGAGTCTTGTCCTCGAATTGGCACAGGTCGCGGATCAGGCAGGTTCCGCACAGCGGTTTGCGCGCCTTGCAATGGTATCTTCCGTGCAGGATCAGCCAGTGATGCGCGTGTTGCTGGAAATCCACCGGCACGTTGTCCTCGATGGCGCGCTCGACCGCATCCACGTCCTTGCCCGGGCAGATGCCGCTGCGGTTGCCGACCCGAAATATATGGGTGTCGACCGCCTGCGCGGGGTAATGCCACCACATATTCAGCACCACATTGGCGGTCTTGCGCCCCACCCCCGGCAGCGATTGCAGCGCGGCGCGGGAATTGGGGACGATGCCGTCGTATTCCTCGACGAGGATCTTCGACAGCTTCATCACGTTCTTGGCCTTGTTGCGGAACAGGCCGATGGTCTTGATATGCTCGATCAGCCGTTCTTCGCCCAGATCCAGCATCTTCTGCGGGGTGTCGGCGATCTGGAACAGCGCGCGTGTGGCCCTGTTCACGCCCGCGTCGGTCGCCTGCGCGCTGAGCGCCACGGCAACCACCAGCGTATAGGCGTTGACATGCTCCAGCTCTCCCCTTGGTTCGGGTTCGCGCGCCTGGAAGCGGGTAAAGATCTCGCGGATCGTGTGATAATCGAGCTGCTTTGCCATCCGCGCCTTAATGCCGTGCCGGGACGGGCCGTGCAACGCGAAAGCGCAGGCCGTGGCGGCGGCAAACACTGCGGGGCGGCGGCATTTGCGCAGCTTTCGGGTCGCGTCGCGCCGGTCCGGCGCGCTATGGTCAGGAGGCAGGACGGGAGAGCCGGAATGAATGTCGAAACCCGTGAGGGAAGCTATCACTACAACGTCATGCGCCGGGCGATCGAGCTGATCGACCGGGGCGACGAGACCCTGACGCTGGAGGATCTGGCGGCGAGAATGGATATGAGTGCCGCGCATTTCCAGCGCCTGTTTTCGGCTTGGGTCGGCGTCTCGCCCAAGCGGTATCAGCAATATTTGACGCTGGGCCACGCCAAGGCGCTGCTGCGCGAGCGGTTCACCACGCTGGAGTCGGCCCATGCGGCCGGCCTGTCGGGCGGCGGGCGCCTGCATGATCTGTTCCTGCGCTGGGAGGCGATGAGCCCGGGCGAATTCGCCCGGGGCGGGGCCGGACTGACCATTTATTGGGGCTGGTTCGAAAGCCCGTTTGGACCGGCGCTGGTGATGGGCACCGACAAGGGCATCTGCGGCATCGGCTTTGCCGCCGAAACCGGCGAAGAGGCCGCGATGGAGGATCTGGTCGGCCGCTGGCCCGGGGCCCGGTTCGTCGAGGATGTGATGCGGCTGCGGCCTTGGGTGCTCAATGCTTTCGGCGCGGCGAGCGACCGGCTGGAGCTGACCCCGCTCTATCTCATCGGCGCGCCGTTTCAGATCAAGGTCTGGGAGGCGCTGCTGCGGATCCCCTCGGGCCATGTGACCACCTATTCGGAAATCGCTCAGGCGATCGGATCCCCCCGGGCCGTGCGCGCGGTCGGCACGGCCGTGGGGCGCAACCCGATCAGCTGGCTGATCCCTTGCCACCGCGCCCTGCGCAAATCCGGCGGGCTCGGCGGCTATCACTGGGGGCTGCCGGTGAAACGGGCGCTGCTGGCCTATGAATCTGCGCGGGTCGAGGGCCGGGAGGAAGAGGTCGCGGCCCTTTGATCTGCACGCGGCACGATCGGGGCACGGGATGCGCGGCAATCCGCCGAGTCCGGTGGTCATTTGCTTGAGTGACGGCGGCCCCGCCCCGATATAATATCTCAAACTCAAACCGCGTCAGGAACCGGACTGGCCGGCGCGCGCGGAACCAGAGCATGAGGCAACCCGATGAAGCTTGTGAAACTTACCACCGCGACCGCAATCAGCGCCGTCTTTCTGCTCGGCGCCTGCACCGATCCGGCTCGGATCGATCCGGGTGACCCGAACCGCAAGACCAAGCAGGGCGCGCTGATCGGCGGGCTTCTTGGCGCGGGGATCGGTGCCGTTTCGGGGTCGCCGCACAAGACCACGGCGGTGCTGGGCGGCGCGACGCTTGGTGCGATCGTCGGCGCAGGGATCGGCGAAAGCCTCGACCGGCAGGAGGCCGAGCTGCGCCGCGATCTGTCCAGCGACGGCATCACCATCACCAATACAGGCGACCGGCTGATCGTATCGCTGCCCAATGACATCACCTTCGCCACTGACAGTTTCGAGGTGCGCCCGGCTCTGCGTTCCGATCTGAACAGGGTCGCCGCGCATCTGCAACGCTACCCGGACATGACGGTGCGGGTGGTCGGCCACACCGACAGCGACGGCGACGCCGCCTATAACATCGGTCTGTCGAAGCGCCGCGCCAACGCGGTGGCCGACATCCTTCAGGCCAACGGTGTGTCCTATGCCCGTCTGTCCACCATCGGACGCGGCGAGGAAGAGCCGATCGCCTCGAACCTGACCGAGGAGGGCAAGGCGCGGAACCGCCGGGTCGAAATCGTGATGATCCCCTCCGGGTAGGGCGTCGGGTGGTCCCCGCCGTCGGGCTGTCCTATGTCAGGACATGACCCACAACCGGAGGTGACCCGATATGTCCGATCCCGCCCTTCTGGGCCTGTCCGGCGCGCTGCGCCGGGCGTCCGCCAACCGCAAGCTGATCCGCGAGGCGGCCCGCCTGTTCGGGGCCGCCACGTTTACCGAGGCGGATCTGGACCTGCCACTCTATCACGGGGACGTCGAGGAGGCCGAGGGCATCCCCGCCCCGGTGCAGCGGCTGGCCGAGCAGATCGCGCAGGCCGACGCGGTGGTGATCTCGACCCCGGAGTACAACAAGGGGCCCTCGGGCGTGCTCAAGAACGCGCTCGACTGGGTCAGCCGCACCGAGGGCAAACCCTGGGCCGACAAGCCGGTGGCGGTGATGTCGGCGGCGGCGGGCCGCGCGGGGGGCGAGCGGGCGCAGATGGTTCTGCGCGGCTTCATGGTGCCGTTCCAGCCGCGTCTGCTGTCGGAGCCTGAGTTGCATCTGGCGGATTGCCGCAACCAGTTCGACGCCGACGGCCGGCTGATCAGCGAACAGTACACCAGGACGCTTCAGGCGCTGATGAACAAGCTGCGCGCCGAAATCGGGCGCTGAGCCCGCGCGCCCTCAGATCCTGTCCGCCCGGGTGCTGATCTCGATCAGGTTGCCGTCCGGATCGCGGATATAGAGCGACAGGATCGGCCCGGTGGCGCCGGTGCGGGGCACCGGGCCTTCCTCGACCGCGACGCCGCAGGCGGCAAGATGCGCCTGCCAGTCGGCCAGCGGGGTGCCGGTCAGAAAACACAGATCGGCGGTGCCGGGGCCGGGATGCGCCGCCTTGGGATCGAAGGGGGCCGTCGCCGGGTGCAGGTTGATCTTTTGCGCGCCGAAGCTCAGCGCGTGGCGACTGGAGCCGTCGGCGGGGCGGAAGGTTTCGGCCCGCATCCCCATCACCTGCGTGTAGAACCGCAGGGTGGCGTCGATGTCGGCGACGGTCAGCACCAGATGGTCAAGCGCGGCTACGGTGGGGGGCATTGTCATCCTCCTGTCAGAGCGAGGCCTCGGGGTGGAACCCCTCCGGGATCGCATCGCGTCCTTCCAGCACCAGATCGGCCATCACCCCGGCGACCCTGGGGGCCATGCCAAAGCCGATCTTGAAGCCGCCATTGGCGATGAACTGGCCCGGATAAAGGGGATGGGCGCCCAGCATCGGCGCCCGCGATTTCGCCCGCGGCCGCAGCCCTGCCCAACGCTCGATCACCGCCGCACCATGCAGGACCGGCATGGCGTTCACGGCGCGTTCGATCACCGCGTCGAGCTGCGCATCGGTGGCCTTGGGGTCATCGAAGTCCCGTTCGCTGGTCGATCCGATGGCGAGCGTGCCGTCGGCGTGCGGCACGATATGCACCGCATCGGCAAAGATCTGCGGCGCCTCCGGCCCGGCATCGAAGCGCAGCAGCGCGCCCTGTCCCTTGACGGCGCCGCCCACCACCTTGCCGAAATGTGCGTTGAGCTCCTCCAGCCCGGCCACGCCGGTGGCGTGGACCACAACGCCGCGATCCGGGCCCTCGGCGGCGATCTCCACCCCCAGCGCGCGCAGCGCGGCGGCCAGCGCGGCGCAGGCGCGACGCGGGTGCATCCGGGCGCTGAGCGTATCGTGGATGACATGCCCGGTGGCGCTGGGCGGAACCCACGGGCCAAGCTCTGCCGCCGGCCGCACCTGCCAGCGCGCCTTGCCCTGCCAGAGATCCGCCGCCGTCGCCTCGCGGGCGCGGGCCAGTTCAAGCGCGCGATCGTCGGTGATCGGTTGCAGCCTCCCGGTACGGCCATAGCCCGGTGAGACGCCGCCGGTCTGCTCCACATCCGCCCAGAACCCTTCGGCCATGATGAGGCTGTCGAACTGGAACGCCTTCTTGGCATTCCAGTTTTCCGGCACATGCGGGGCCAGCGCGCCGACCAGCCCGCCACTGGCGCCGGCGCCGGGACCATGGGGGTCGATCAGCTGCACCCGGGCGCCGCGCCGGGCGCAAACCCAGGCTATCGAGAGGCCGAAAATCCCCGCCCCGCGTACCGTCACATCCGCCATTGCCATTCCCGCCGCCTTTCTCCAATGTCGCGCCGCTCACCACCTTGTACGGAAAACGACGATGGCCGACCAGCGGGCGGAACTCACCTGGCGCGAAGAGGGGGTCCCGGTCTCGTCCCGGTTCGACGATCCCTATTTCTCGCTCCAGAACGGGCTCGAGGAGACCCGGCACGTGTTTCTGGCGGGCAATGACCTGCCGGCGCGGTTTCGCCCCGGGTTTCACATCGCCGAGCTGGGGTTCGGCACCGGGCTGAACCTGCTCGCCGCCTGGGCGGCATGGGAAGAGAGCGGGCAGGAAGGGCCGCTGCGCTTTACCACCTTCGAGGCCTATCCGATGGCGCCCGCCGACATGGCCCGCGCGCTCGCGGCGTTTCCCGAGCTCGCCCCCTGGGCGGCGCGGTTCCTGGTGGTCTGGACCGGGACCGGCGCCTGCGACCTCGGCACGCTGCGGTTCGAGATGATCGCGGGCGACGCGCGCGAGACACTGCCGGGCTGGCAGGGCCAGGCCGACGCCTGGTTCCTCGACGGGTTCGCGCCGGCCAAGAATCCCGAGCTTTGGGGCGATGAGCTGTTGGCGCAGGTCGCCCGCCATAGCGCCCCCGGCGGCATGGCGGCCACCTATACCGCGGCCGGCTTCGTGCGCCGGGGACTGGCTGCGGCGGGCTTTGCCGTCGAGCGCATCCCCGGTTACGGGCGCAAACGCCACATGACATGCGCAAGGATGCCGCAATGACCGAGCCGCAACGCAACTCCGTACCGCTGGGCATCGTCCTGATGGTCGCGGCGACCATCGTCTTCGCCCTGCAGGACGGCATCTCGCGTCACCTGGCGGGGACTTACAACACCTGGATGGTGGTGATGATCCGCTACTGGTTCTTCTCGGCCTTCGTGATCGCCCTGGCCGCGCGCGCGCCGGGCGGGTTGCGCCGGGCGGCCAGGACCGAGCAGCGGCTGTTGCAGATCTTTCGCGGGCTGCTGCTGGCGGGCGAGGTTTGCGTGGCGATCTACGGGTTCACCCTGCTGGGTCTGATCCAGAGCCAGGCGGTGTTCATCTGCTATCCGCTGTTGGTCGCCGCCCTCTCCGGCCCGGTGCTGGGCGAGAGCGTCGGCTGGCGGCGCTGGGCGGCGATCGGCGTCGGTCTGATCGGCGTGCTGATCATTCTGCAACCGGGCATGGGCGTGTTCGACCCCGCTGCCGTGATCCCGTTGATCTCGGCGCTGATGTTCGCGCTTTACGGGCTGCTGACCCGCTATGTGGCGCGGCGCGACCGGACCGAGACCAGCTTTTTCTATACCGGCACCGCGGGCGCGGTGATGATGACCGCCATCGGCATCTGGTTCTGGGAGCCGATGACCGGCCCTGACTGGGCCTGGATGGCGGTGCTCTGCGTCACCGGCGCCTCGGGCCACTGGCTGCTGATCAAGTGCTACGAGGTGGCCGAGGCCGGCGCGGTGCAGCCCTTTGCCTATTTCCACCTGATCTGGGCGTCGATCCTGGGTATGGCGATCTTTGGCGAGGTGCTGCGCGACAACGTGATCATCGGGGCGACGCTGATCGTCGCCGCCGGCCTTTTCACCCTATGGCGCGAACGCGCGCAGGGTTGAGCCGGCCAGCTCCCGCGAGAACGGAATCGGCAGTGGCGGTTTGCCCAGCCGTGCGCGGTAGATCGGCAGGCTCTCGGTCACCCGCATGACATAGTTGCGGGTCTCGTTGAACGGGATGTGTTCGATCCAGTCGACGATGTCCACCGCGCCGCCGCGCGGGTCGCCGTAACGCTGCAACCACTGCTGCGGCCGCCGTGGCCCGGCGTTATAGCCGGCCGCCATCATCACCACGTTGCCATCGAATTCGCCCGCCAGCCCGGCGAGATAATTCGCGCCCAGCTTGGCGTTGTAGTCCGGATCGGAGAGTAGCCGGTCGGTGCTGTGCCCGCCGAGGATGCCCAGCTGTCCCGCGACCAGCCGCGCGGTCGAGGGCATCACCTGCATCAGACCGCGCGCACCGGCGCCGCTGACCACGCGGTGATCGAACTCGCTCTCGCGCCGGGCGATGGCGAGCGTCATTTCCTTGGCCATCGGCAATTCCAGATCGGCCACCGGATGCAGCGGGTAATAGGCCCCGTTCAGCACCTGGCCCCGCCGCGCCGCGCGCTTGGCGATCATCACCGCAAGGTGCGGGCGGCCCATTTCGACCGCCATCGCGCCCATCTGCAGCGCCTGCTGCTCGTCGAGCGACTCGACCAGATGGGTGAGGAACCGTTCGGCCAGGACCGGCTCGTCCGCGTTGAGCAGCATGAGCCCGGCCTCGGCCACGCTGGAGCGCAGGAACGGCGCCGTGCGCCAGGGCGGCGGCGGCGGCGGAGTGGCAAGCTCGGGGTCGAACGGGCGGCCGATCCGCTCGGCGGCCAGCAGGCCATAGAACGCGGTCTGATACTCTGCCGCCATCGCATAGGCCGCGTGGGCGGCGTCGGCATTGCCCAGTGCCTCCTGCGCGCGGCCCAGCCAATAGCCTGCCCGCGCCTTGGAGATCGGCGTTTCCACCGCGGCGTCGAAGGTTTGGAAGTGGCGCAATGCGGC
The DNA here is from genome assembly GCF_004358185.1 of Antarcticimicrobium luteum. Taxonomy (GTDB): domain Bacteria; phylum Pseudomonadota; class Alphaproteobacteria; order Rhodobacterales; family Rhodobacteraceae; genus Antarcticimicrobium; species Antarcticimicrobium luteum. Next base: position 212,433 of record NZ_SMUV01000071.1, on the reverse strand, counting down.
GGCCGGATCGCCCAGTTTGCTCAACGCGACATAACCCGCGATCCATTCCAGGTCGGCATAGTCATACCCGGCCTCGGGGGTCAGCTGGTGGCTGGCCGCGATGCGATAGGCCAGCGCGGCATCGCCGTCGCGCATCGTGTCTCGCGCCAGCGACCGGCGGCGGGTGGCCCAGTGCTCCGGCTCGCCCAGATCGGCGGCGCTGCCGCTATGGGCCAGCATAAGGTCGATTGCGTCGCCGTTACGCCCTTTGCGGTGGCGCCAGACAAAGCGCGCATGGGCCAAGCCGGGATCCTCCGAGAGCGCGGCCGGCACCCGCGCGATCAACCCGTCCACCCCCGGCGCCAGATCCAGCAGTGCGATCCGCGCCTCGGCCAGTGCCCTGTCGCTGTCGCCCACCAGCGGCAGCATCGCCCGCGCGCTGGTCAGATGCCCGTCCCAGATCATCCGGTCCAGCCGGGCGGCGTGATGCGGACGCAGCAGCGCGCCGTGGCGCGACAGGAAGAGATCCATCAGCCCCTTGCCCATCGGCATGGTGCGCCAGGCCAGCACCAGCCCCGCCCGCGCATCGCCGCCCAGACCCTTTTTCTCCAGCGCAGCGGCATGGATCAGCGCGCCCTCGGCGGTCTGTGGCGGCTGTTCGGAGAAGAATTTCAGAACCCGGTCAGGCACCTCACTGGTAAAGACCGGTTCGCTCTTGCGGCGCAGCCAGTCCAGCCCGGGCCAGTCCGGTCGGCGACCCAGAAACACCGTCACGTCGCCCGCCGTCCCCTTGCCGGCGCGCAGCCAGTGCCAGACGATCACGTCGCGCGACACCGATCCGCGCGTTCCCGAGACGCTCAGCGCGCGCTCCCAGTCGCCGTCTCGCATCGCCGCGAGCCCGCTGGCGAGATCCTCGGTCGATCCGGCACCGGCCCGCAGCGGCAGGCTCAGCAGCAGGCACAGCAGCAGATTCAATACAGGCCAGTTCGGCACGAGGGCCCGAATACGCGTCATCCCTTGCATTTCTCACCTAACCATGGCTAGAGCCATTGACGATAATCCGTGGCCTGCCCGGATCAACACACAATCGCGGATGGCGCCCCGGTTCGGCACCGCGCCGCCCGCGCAGGACGCAGTATAAGGGAGTGTTTCCATGTTCAAAGGCTCAATGCCGGCCCTCGTCACCCCGTTCCGAAACGGCGAGCTGGACCTGGATACGCTCAAACGTCTTGTGGAATGGCAGATCGGCGAAGGCTCTACCGGGATCGTGCCCGTGGGCACCACGGGCGAGAGTCCAACGCTGTCCCATGAAGAGCACGAAACCGTGATCGCCGAGGTGGTCAGGGCCGCCGCCGGGCGCGTGCCGGTGATCGCCGGCGCCGGGTCGAACAACACCGTCGAGGCGATTCGCTTTGTCGAATTCGCCGCCCGCATCGGCGCCGATGCGGCGCTGGTCGTGACCCCCTATTACAACAAGCCGACCCAGCGCGGCATGATCGCCCACTTCACCGCGCTGCACGATTGCGCCGATATCCCGATCATCATCTACAATATCCCCGGCCGCTCGGTGGTCGACATGACGCCCGCCACCATGGGCCAGCTCGCGAAACTGCCGCGCATCGTCGGCGTCAAGGACGCCACCGGCAAGCTGGAGCGGGTCAGCCAGCAGCGCATGAGCTGCGGGCCGGAGTTCATCCAGCTCTCGGGCGAGGATGCCACCGCGTTGGGCTTCAACGCCCATGGCGGTGTCGGCTGCATCTCGGTCACCGCCAACGTGGCGCCGAAGCTTTGCGCCGAATTCCAGGCGGCGACGCTGGCCGGCGACTATGCACTGGCGCTGGAGTATCAGGACAGGCTGATGCCGTTGCACGAGGCGATCTTTATCGAGCCGGGGCTGGTCGGCGCCAAATACGCGCTGTCGAAACTGGGGCTGTGCGGCGAAGAGGTCCGCTCGCCGCTGACCGGGCTGGAGGACAGCACCAAAGCGGTGATCGACGCGGCGATGAAACACGCCGGGCTTCTCTGATATCGTGTTTGGCGGCGTCCTCCGGGGCGCCGCCCTTCCGGTCTTTTTCCGGCCGGAAATATCCCGGGGGCGCCGCCTCCGTCTCCCGCCGACAGCGCCTCAACGCTGGCCGTAGTACAGCCCCACCACATGCTCGGCCTCGGCAAAGAACAGCCAGCGCGAGACCATGACGCCGGCCAGATGGCTCAGTACCGCCAGCGCCGCCAGCAGGTGCGAGAACGGCAGGATCAGGCAGATCACCGGCACGGCAACCATCAGCAGCAGCGCGATCACCCGCAGCCTGGCCGCGTGCTTGCGCCCGACAACGTAGACCATTTCGCGCAGCAGGTAGTTGGGGCCGGTGTGCGGCGGCTCGAAAGCGCGCACCGCGCCGCCCCTGAGCCCGGTGGCGCTGGTCATCGTCGTACCGGATCGTGCCAGCGCCGCGTCGCCGCGGATCCAGTGGGCGATCTGGATGATGCCGGCGAAGATCAGCAAAGGTACGGCCCAGCGGGTCTGTCCGGCCAGCAGCGCGCCGCCGGCCAGCGACAGGACAAGGAACAGTGCCGGTGTCAGCCGCGAATGCCAGCGCGGCACCGATCTGAGCTGGGTGTAGATCATCGAGGTGGTCAGGACGGTGCCAAGGCTGAGCGTGCTGCCGAGCCAGCCAAGAAGGCTCCAGCGACTGTCCAGGAACACCAGACCGGCGCCATAGATGGCCATGACGATCAATGTGGTGACCGAGGCCCAGCCCTCGCGGCTCAGCCAGCTTGTACGCCACTGAGTGAACGCCTTGAGCCCGCGTTCAGGGTGGCCGAGGTGGAAGGCAGAGGCGATCAGCCCGCCCACCGCCAGCAGGTAGGCGAGGACGAAAAAGACGAAAGCCACCCAGCCGGTGACGGCAGGCAGGCCGAAGCCCAGCCAGATCAGCAGGCCGAAGCCAAGGCCGGAGAGCGTGGTGAACAGGATGACCGAGCGCGCGGGATGCATATCAGTGCCTCCCGCCCGGAAGGCGGTCCAGCGCCCGATCGAGCCAGCCGAGGAAGCCGCCGGGTTCCTCCGTCACCGGGGCGAGCGGCGCGGCGCCCGCCTGCTCCAGCCGGTCCTTGGGACGCGGCGGCAGGTACTTGTTGACCGGCTTCGTGCCCTGTTCCGGCATCAGGTCGAAGCCGCCGCGCGCATCCACCAGCCGGCTCACATCGCTGTCCGGATCGCCCAGATCGCCGAAATGCCGCGCGCCGGCCGGGCAGGTGCGCACGCAGGCGGGCACCCGGTCCTCCTCCGGCAGATTGTTGTTATAGATCCGGTCGACGCAAAGCGTGCATTTCTTCATCACCCCCTCTGCCGCATCGAGCTCCCGCGCGCCATAGGGGCAGGCCCAGGCGCAGAGGCCGCAGCCGATGCAATCGCTTTCGTTGACCAGCACGATACCGTCCTCCACCCGCTTGTAGCTGGCGCCGGTGGGGCAGACGGTGACGCAGGGCGCATCCTCGCAATGCAGGCAGGATTTGGGGAAATGCACCAGTTGTGCCAGCCCGTCCTCCGGCTGCACCTCATAGGAGTGCACACGGTTGAGGAAGGTGCCCGACGGATCGGCGCCATAGGGCGACTGATCGCTGAGCGGAGCGCCATAATTCTCGGTGTTCCAGCCCTTGCAGGAGATCACGCAGGCATGGCAGCCGACGCAGGTGTCCAGATCGATCACCAGACCCATCTTGCGGTCGGTTTCGGTGGGAAGTTGGGTCATTCGGTCAGCCCTTGGCGCTGGGTGCGTCGACGGGACCGGGGCGCTGCCCCGGACCCCGGGATATTTCCGGTGAGAGGAGGATGGCAGTCATTTTCCAACCTTCCATTTCAGGACATCCGGCCCGGTGCGCACCGGCGATGCAATCGGCGCAAATGCTGGCTGGCTTTCCGCCGGCGGCGCCACTTTCTCGATCTTCACCTTCAGGTCGAACCAGGCCGCCTGGCCGGTGATCGGATCGGAATTGGCCCAGCGCAGCCCGTCGCCCCGGGGCGGCAGCAACTCATGGATCAGATGGTTGAGCAGGAAGCCCCTGGTCGCCTCCGACGCGTCCGGCTCCAGGGCCCAGGCGCCCTTGCGTTTGCCGATGGCGTTCCAGGTCCAGACGGTGTTGTCGTTCAGCGCCGCCATCTCCATCACCGGAACGGTGATTTGCCCATGCGGCGAGGAAACCCGCACCCAGTCGCCGTCGCGCAGCCCGTGGTCCCGCATCAATTTCGTCGGGACATAAAGCGGGTTGTGCCCGTGCAATTGCCGCAGCCAGGCGTTTTGGCTGCCCCAGCTATGATACATCGCCATCGGCCGCTGGGTCAGCGCGTTGACGGTATAGCCCTCGTTGCCCTGTTGGTCGGTCTCGTACCAGATCGGCAGCGGGTCCATCGTGGCCTTGATCCGCGCGCGCAGGTGCTCCGGCGGTTGCCGCTCGCCATGCCCCTCGGCGGCCAATTGGAACCGGCGCAGCGGTTCGACGTAAAGCTGGAACAGATAGGGCTGCGGGCTGTCATAAAGGCCCATCCCCACCGCCCAGTCCTGATAGGCCGCGTTCCAGGGTTTGTAATAGGCAGCCTCCTCGGGGATATGGCTGACGAAGAACCCGCCGTTCTCGATATAGCGATCGAGCTGCCCCGGGTTCGGTACGCCTCGCCCGGCCCCTGTTCCGTCACCGCGCCAACCGGCCAGCGGGCCGATCCCCGGCTTGCGCTGGTGGTTGACGATGTAATCGGCGTAATCGGCGTAGATCGCCTTGCCGTCCGCGTCGACCAAGCCCGGCAGGCCCAGCCGCACGCCGAGGTCGATCAGCACCGACTGAAACCCGCGCACGTCGCGATCCGGCTCCACCACCGGCCAGCGGATCGCATCCGCCGCCGCATCCGCCTCGCAGATCGGCCGGTCGAGCAGGGAAATGCAGTCGTGCCGCTCCAGATAGGTGGTGTCGGGCAGCACCAGATCGGCATAGGCCACCATCTCGGAACTATAGGCATCCGAATAGATGATGCGCGGGATCACATACTCGCCGCTCTCGTCGGTGTCAGTCAGCATCTCCATCACACCCTTGGTGTTCATGGAGGAGTTCCACGCCATGTTCGCCATGTACATGAACAGCGTGTCGATCTTGTAGGGATCGCCCGCATGCGCATTGGAGATCACCATATGCATGAGGCCATGGGCGCTCATCGGGTTGTCCCAGGTAAAGGCCTTGTCGATCCGCGCGGGGCTGCCGTCCGGCTTTAGCGCCAGATCCTCCGGGCCTTGGACAAAGCCCAGGTGCGGCCCGTCGAGCGGCGCGCCGGGGGTCGCCTTGCAATGCGGCTTGGGGTGGATCTCCGAGGGCTTCGGATAGGGCGGTTTGAAGCGAAAGCCGCCGGGCACCTCGACCGTGCCCAGCAGGATCTGCAACACATGCAGCGCGCGGGCCGTCTGAAACCCGTTGGCATGGGCTGAAATCCCGCGCATGGCATGGAAACTGACCGGCCGCCCGATCATCCTGGCGTGTTTCTCGCCGCGGAAATCGGTCCATTCGCGGTCCAGCTCGATGGCCTCGTCAAAGGCGACGCGGGCGATCTCGGCGGCCACCGCGCGGATTTTCTGCGCCGGGATGCCGCAGCGTTCCGCCACCACCTCGGGGGCGTACTCGTCCGACAGGTATCGCTCCGCCATCAGGTGCAGCACCGGGCGATAGGTCACGCCGTCCTGTTCATGCGTGGCCGAGAGATCGGGCCGCGCACCCGGCTGGTCGAAAGGGGTCAGCGTGCCGCTCGCCCGGTCGATCACCAACGGTTTGCCGTCCCCGTCGCGCAGCAGCAGCCCGTCCTGATCCGTGCCCGGCGCCTGCGCCACCAGGCAGGGCGCGTTGGTATAGCGGGCGAGGTAATCAAGGTCGATCTTGCCCGACTTCATCAGCACATGGATCAGCGACAGGATCAGGAGGCCATCGGTGCCCGGCGTGATCCCCACCCAGTCGTCGGCCACCGCGTTGTAGCCGGTGCGCACCGGGTTCACCCCGATCACCCGCGCGCCGCGCGCCTTGATCCTGCCGATCCCCATCTTGATCGGGTTGCTGTCATGGTCCTCGGCCACGCCGAACAGGATGAAAAGCTTGGTATGATCCCAGTCCGGCTGGCCGAATTCCCAGAACGCGCCGCCCATGGTGTAGATGCCGGCGGTGGCCATGTTGACCGAGCAGAAGCCGCCGTGGGCGGCATAGTTGGGGGTGCCGTACTGTTGCGCCCACCAGCCGGTGAAGCTTTGCGATTGATCCCGCCCGGTGAAGAAGGCCAGCTTTTCCGGCGCCTCGTCGCGCAGCGGTTTCAGCCAGCCGGTGGCGATCTCCAGCGCCTCCTCCCAGCTGATTTCCTCGAACGCGCCCGATCCGCGCGGCCCCACCCGTTTGAGCGGTGCGCGCAGGCGTGACGGCGAGTTGACCTGCATGATCCCGGCCGAACCTTTGGCGCAGAGTACCCCCTTGTTCACCGGATGATCGCGGTTGCCCTCGATATAGGCGACCTGTTCTTTTCCGTCCGGGCCGGCCTTCATATGCACGTTGATGCCACAGCGGCAGGCGCACATGTAGCAGGTGGTCTTGCGGACCTCGTCCGAGACCTTCGGCGAAAGCTCCAGATCCGGCTGGCGGTGGCTCATGTCTCGTCTTCCCCGTTTTCCCGGAACGCTAGAGCAGATTGCCGGGCCTTGCGACGATTTTCCGAATTGCTGCGGAAACGCGAAACCCTGTCCTTGAGATTGGCCAGTTTCCGGACCGGCGTCACCGTGCCGCGATGGGCAGATAGGCGCGCGGCTCCGGCCCGTTATAGAGGGTGAGCGGGCGGATCAGGATGTTGCCGCGCTGCTGTTCGATGCACTGGATGACCCAGCCGGGCATCCGCCCGATGGCGAAGATCGGCACATAGAGGTCCATCGGGATGCCGTGCAGCTGGTAGATCACGCCGGAATAGAAATCGACGTTCACGTTCAGCCCGTGGCGGGCATAGGGTTTCATCGCCTCGACCACCGCCTGCAGGATCTCGTACCACTCCGGCGCGCCCATCTCCTCGCCCAGTTTGCGCACGCCTTCCCGCATGTGCCGCGCCCGCGGATCCTCCTTGCGATAGACCCGGTGGCCAAAGCCGGTGACGGCCTCTTTCGCCGCGCGCTTGGCCTTGACGTAGGCCGCCGCATTTTCCGGCTTGCCGATCTCATGCACCATCTTCATTACGTCCTCGGCCGCGCCGCCATGGGCCGGGCCGGCGAGAGTGGACAGCGCGGTGACAATGCCGCCGTGCAGGTTGGTCTCGGTGCCGATGGTCACCCGGGCGGCGAAGCTGGAGGCGTTGGCGCCATGTTCGGCATGCAGGATGAAATCCACATCGGCCAGCCGGGCGGCATCCTCTGACGGCTTTTTGCCTTTCAGCATCCACAGCCAGTTGGCGGCATGGCCGAGGCTGTCGTCAGCGGCAACCGGGTCGCGCCCGTTGCGGATCGCCTCATGGGCGGCAATGATCATCGGCACCTGGCTGGTCAGGCGGATGCCGTTCTCGATAAACGCCTCTTCGCCCACCTCGCGCGCGGCGGGCTCCAGCGCGGCCAGCGCCGACACGGCGGTGCGCAGCACGTCCATCGGATGCCCCGCCCCGCACGCCGCGATGATGTCATAGACCGCATCGGGCAGCACGCGCGCGGCCTTCAGCCTGGCGTCGAATGCGGCCAGTTCTTCCGTCGTCGGCAATTCCCCGAAGATCAGCAGATAGCAGACCTCTTCGAAACTCGATCTGGTCGCCAGGTCGTGGATCGAATAGCCGCGATAGCTCAGCTCGCCCCTGGCGCCGTCGATGTCGCTGACGCCGCAGCGTTCGAAATAGACGCCCTTGAGGCCCCGGTTGATCTTGACGTTCTCGCTCATGACTGGCTCCTTCGGATCGAAAGGGAGGGTGGAATGTCGGCTCTGGACAAGGCGTTTGAGACGGCCCGCGCGCGACGGGCCCGGGTGGTGTTCCCCGAAATGGGGCAGGACACCCGCATCGACGCGGCGGCGCAGCGGCTGCGCGAAGAGGGGCTGGCGGAGCCGGTGCCGGTCTCCGATATAACGGAGGCGCAGATCGATATTCTGGTTGAAGCGCGCGGCGTGAAAGAGGCGTTGGCGCGGCGGATGCTGGGTCGCCCGCTGATCCGCGCCGCCGCCATGGTCGCGGCTGGCGAGGCCGACGCGATGGTCGCCGGTGCCGTCACCCCCACAAAAAAGGTGATCGAGGCGGCCAGCATCGCCATCGGTCCGGCAGAGGGGGTGTCGACAGCATCGTCGTTTTTCCTGATGCGGTTCCCCGACGGGCGCGAATTGATCTTTGCCGATTGTGGGCTGAACGTGGACCCGGACGCGGCGCAACTGGCCGACATCGCCCGCGCCTCGGCGGCCACCGGCGCCGCGTTGCTGGGCGCGGCGCCGGTGGCGCTGCTGTCCTTCTCCACCGGCTCCAGCGGCGTTGGCCCCAGCGTCGACAAGGTGCGCGCGGCGGCCGAGGCCACCGGCTTCACCGGTCCGCTGCAGGGGGACGCGGCGCTCAATCCACGGGTGGCCGAGGCCAAGGGGCTGGGGCAGGGCGATGCCAATGTTCTTGTCTTCCCCGATCTGGATGCGGGCAATATCGCTTACAAACTGGCGCAGGAACTGGCTGGCGCGCAGGCGCTGGGGCCGATCCTGCAGGGGTTCCGCCGCCCCGTCTGCGATCTGAGCCGCGGGGCGACGGTCGAGGATATCGTGGCCGCCACCGTGGTGACGCTGGCGCTGGCCTGAGGGGGCGGAATTTTCGAAAATTCCGCATAAATTCCTTCGAAGGAATTTGCGGCCAACGGCCCCCTCTGACTTCTTCGATCAGACCTGCTGCGGCCGCATGTCGGCGGCATTGATCCCGGCAACCTCAACCGGCTTGGTCATCGCGTCGCGGCGGAACGGCTCGCCCAGTTCCTGGTTGATCAGCGCCTCGATCAGCGTCGTCTTGCCTTGCTCCATCTGGTCGGTGATCGCCTGTTTCAGCGCCGCCGAAAGCTCCTCCATGGTGCGCGCGATCACGCCCTGCAGCCCGCAGGCGTTGGCGATGCCGGCATAGGAGACCTGGGTGTCCAGCTCGGTGCCGACGAAGTTGTCGTCATACCACAGGGTCGAGTTCCGCTTTTCCGCGCCCCATTGATAGTTGCGGAAGACAACTTGCGTGATCGCCGGCCATTCGCCCCGCCCGATGGCGGTGAGTTCCGTCACCGCGATGCCAAAGGCGCCGTCGCCGGAGAAGCCGACAACCGGCACATCCGGGCAGCCGATCTTGGCCCCGACGATCGAGGGCAACCCGTAGCCGCAGGGGCCGAACAGGCCGGGTGCGAGGTATTTCCGCCCCGCCTCGAACGACGGATAGGCGTTGCCGATGGCGCAGTTGTTGCCGATGTCGGAGCTGATGATCGCCTCGCGCGGCAGCGCGCTCTGGATCGCGCGCCAGGCCATGCGGGGGGACATCCAGTCGGGCTTGTCGTCGCGGGCGCGCTGGTTCCATGTCGTGCCGGGATCGTCGTCCTCGTGATCCATCGAGGCCAGCTGCTGCGCCCAGGCGGATTTGGTCTGCGCGATCATCGCCTTGCGCGCCTCGCGGCCCTCGTCGCCGGCGCTGCCGGACAGCTTGTCGAGCAGCGACCCCGCCACCTGCTTGGCGTCGCCGACGATGCCCACGGTCACTTTCTTGGTCAGCCCGATCCGGTCGGGGTTGATGTCGACCTGGATGATCTTGGCCTGCTGCGGCCAGTAATCGATGCCGTAGCCGGGCAGGGTCGAGAACGGGTTCAGACGGGTGCCGAGGCACAGCACCACATCGGCCTTGGCGATCAGCTCCATCCCCGCCTTCGAGCCGTTATAGCCCAGCGGCCCGGCGAACAGCGGATGCGAGCCGGGGAAGGCGTCGTTGTGCTGATAGCCCACGCAGACCGGCGCATCGAGCCGTTCGGCCAGCGCCATCGAGGCCGGGATCGCACCTCCCAGCACCACGCCGGCGCCGTTCAGGATCACCGGGAATTTCGCCCCGGAGAGCAGCGCCGCCGCCTCATCCAGCGCGGCCTCGCCACCGGCGGGGCGCTCGAACTCGACAATCTCGGGCAGCTCGATGTCGATAACCTTGGTCCAGAAGTCGCGCGGCATGTTGATCTGAGCCGGCGCGCTGGCGCGCTTGGCCTGGATGATCACCCGGTTCAACACCTCGGCCACGCGGGTGGGATCGCGCACCTCTTCCTGATAGGCGACCATGTCCTTGAAGGCGGCCATCTGCTCGACCTCCTGAAAGCCGCCCTGACCCATGGTCCTGTTGGCGGCCTGCGGCGTGACCAGCAGCAGCGGCGAGTGGTTCCAATAGGCGGTTTTCACGGCGGTGACGAAATTGGTGATGCCCGGGCCGTTCTGGGCGATCATCATGCTCATCTTGCCGGTGGCGCGGGTATAGCCGTCGGCCATCATGCCGCCGGAGCCCTCGTGCGCGCAGTCCCAGAAGGCGATCCCGGCCTTGGGAAACAGATCGGAAATCGGCATGAAGGCCGAGCCGATGATGCCGAAGGCATGTTCGATCCCATGCTGCTGCAGCACTTTCACAAAGGCTTCTTCGGTGGTCATTTTCATGGGCAGAGACTCCGGGAATTTTGAAATTCGATTTTAGGTCTGGATTTGTTTAGGCGCTTGTCACCAGGACGGTTAGGGCCAGTCGGCGCGGCGAAATAGGTCCACTTAGGTCAGCTATGCTGCATTGCTTGCGGCGCGGGCCTGTCGGTCGCGCCCGGTGCGTCGCGCAGCGCCGCAGCGATGCGCGCAATTCCCTCTCCGATCCGGGATGTGGGGATCGAGGAATACCCCAGCCGGTAAAACCGCGCCGGCCGCTCCGGCCCGGCGAAAAAGGGGGCGCCGGGTTCGATGAACACGCCGTCGGCTTGCAGACGGGTGGCCAGCTCGGCGCTGTCGGTGCCCTCCGGCGCCTGCATCCACAGGGACGAGCCGCCATAAACGCCGCGTCCCGCGATGGTCAGCCCGTGCTCCGCGATTGCCGCCTCCGCCGCGCGGCGGCGGTCGTGCAGCGCCGCCCCCATGCGCCTGATCTGGCTGTCATAATGGCCCAGCGACAGGAAATAGGCGGCGGTGCGCTGCATGTGGCCGGGCGGGTGGCGCAGCATGGTGGCGCGCAGCGCGCGGGCCTCGCGGATGAAGGGTTCGGAACCGACCATGTAGCCCAGCCGCAGGCCGGGGAAGAGCGATTTGGAGAAGCTGCCGACGTAGATCACGCGGCCGTCCTCATCGAGCGATTTCAGCGCCGGGGACGGGGCGGCGAGGAAGGCCATCTCGAATTCATAATCGTCCTCGACCACCAGCGCGTCGAGTTCGCGGGCGCGCTCCAGCAGGGCGTGGCGGCGATGCAGCGGCATGGTGGCGGTGGTCGGGCACTGGTGGCTGGGGGTGGTGAAGATCACGTCGGTGCCCGGCGGGATCGCGTCCGGCGGCAGCCCGTCGGCATCCACCCGCACCGGGGTCAGCCGGCAGCCGGCATGGGTCAGCAGGTCGCGCTGGGCGTGATAGCAGGGATCCTCGATCACCGCGCGACGGCGGCGGTTGAGCAGGACGCGGGCGGCGATCCACAGCGCGTTCTGCGCCCCCAGCGTGATCAGGATTTCCTCGGGCCGGGCCGAAATACCGCGTCGGGGCAGGGTGTGGCGGGCGATGTATTCGACCAGCAGGGGATCGTCGCGATCATAGTAATCGTCTGTTAATGATGCGAAATCCTTCTGTCCCAGTGCGCGCAGGGCACATTGGCGCCAGTTGGCGTGGTCAAACAGCGTGGGGTCGGCCTGACCGTAGATGAAGGGATAGCGGAAGTCGCGCCAGTCGCCGGGTTTGCGGGGGGTATCGCCGCCGGTGAAACGCTGGGCGATGGCGCGGGTCCAGTCCACGGTATCGGCGGCGCGCGGGCGCGGCGAATAGGTGGGCGGCACCGGCGCGTTCTCGGACACGTAATAGCCCGAGCGGCCCTGCGCGCTGAGATAATCGTTTGCCACCAACTCGGTATAGGCCAGCGTCACGGTGATCCGGCTGACGCCGAGATGGGCGGCGAGCCTGCGCGAGGAGGGCAGCTTTTCGCCGGTGTGAAACCGGCCCGACAGGATGCCCTCGGCGATCATCTGCTGCACCTGCGCCTGGAGCGTGCCGGGCGCGTCGGGGTTGAGAAAGAAGGTATCGACGGCGATGGACATGGCGGCAGAATAGGTTGGACTTATCCGGCTTGTAAACTGGATGTAACGGGAGGGGCGACGCGCGGGGCGTTAACCGGGCGCTTGGGGGTGGGAATCGGGGGGCCGCCGGGGTGTTTGCTGGTGGGTATCGGGGAGTTTCATCGCGGTTTTGTACGGTTTGGGGCGCGGTGCCGGTGCCGGTTGCGGGCGGATTGGGGAGTTTTCGCGGCGTTTCGTACAATCCGGCGGGGGACCGGGGGCATCGGCCCGGACCGCGGTTAACGGGGGGCGGCATCTCACGGTGTATTGAACCCTTCGCGCCGCTGCGGCCCGTCTGCGGCGTCAGCGGGCCTTGCGCCAAATCTCGCCCGCGCCCTCCATCGGGATCAGCGCGGGGTACTGTTCGAGGTCGAGCGGCATCGGCGCGATCAGATAGGCGCCGGGGCGCATGTCCTCGGCCAGCCGCGCCTCGAGCCGGGCCTGAAGATCGAAGGAGGAGAACGGGCGGAAGGAATAGATCACGTCGGCCCGGGAATAGTCGTAGTCCAGCGCGTCGGCCACCTCGATCGCGGTGCCGAGGTCAAAGGCGGCGCGGCCCGTGGCGATGGCCAGCGGATTGATGTCGAAGCCGCTGCACTCGGAAAACAGGCAGAGCCCGGCGCTGCGGGCCAGTTCGAGATTATGCCCCGGCCCGCAGCCGATTTCGAGCAAAGAGACCGGCCGGTAGCGCGCGCCGTCCACGGCAAGGGCCGGATCCTGGCTGAGGCAGAGGTCGAGCCGTGCGAGCAGGTCGAGCAGGCGGCCGATGCCGATGGCGATGTAATCGTAGGAGCCGTCGGGGAGGTCGAAGCCGTTGGCGGGGATGTCCGGCACCGCCTGGCACTGGCGATGGAGCTGTCGCTCCAGCGTGCGCTGGAGCGCGGCGTTCTTGCGGGCCTGCGTTTCGAGCCCGGACCCAAGGCCGGCGATCAGCGCGGCATGGCGCGAGAGCGCGTCGCGCCCGTCGGTCAGCGCGGCGCGGTAGGCGGCCCGTTCGGCGGAGAGCGTCCGTTGTGCCCTCTCCAGCTGTTTTTCGCAGGACTGGGCGCGGAGCATCAGGGTCTTGAGGCGTCCGGCGCGGTCGGCTGAGGCGGGGGCGGCGGGATCGGCCAGGGCGGCGATGCGGGCCGAAAGCTCGGTCATGGACCGCAGCAGCCGGGCCTGATCGCCGACCGCCCGGTCGAGCCCGGACAGCGCGTCGTCGAGCGCGAGGGTGGTTCGCAGCAGGGTCAGGGGCGGCACCGTCTCGGGGCTGTCGTCGTGCATCGGGCCGGCCTTTCCGCTGGGGTGGGGGGAAGTGTGCCCCGGGTGGCGGAATTTCTCAATGATTTGGGCGGGCGGCCCGGTGGCGGGCAAGCGCCGGACCGGGGGCTGGCGGTGGGGCGGGTTCCGTTGATCTTGACATCGCCTCATGATTCGAAATAACTAGGTTTATAGTTTTGATGGAGGCGCGGATGTGGGAAGAGACGGCACAGGGCTTTGCCGCGATGGGATCGGAGTCCCGGCTGAGGGTGCTCAAGACGCTGGTGCGCGCCGGCGAGGTCGGATTGACGGTGGGCGAGATCCAGGAGCGGACCGGCATCGCGCCCTCGACCCTGGCGCACCATCTGAAATTCCTCGCCGCCGGCGGGCTGGTGGAGCAGGAAAAGGCGGGCCGCACGGTCATCAACCGGGCCCGCTATGACAGATTGAAAGAGCTGGCGGCCTTTATCCTGGATGAATGCTGCATCGACACGCAGAGAAAGGCGGCGAACGATGGCTGACACGACGCAAGTGAACTCCGGCGGGACGCAGCCTGTCGGGACCGGGCGCGGGATTTCCCGGGCGCTGAAACAGGCGCTGAAGACCCCCTGGGCGGTGATCGTGGCGATCCTGCTGGCGGTGGCGGTGCTGGATCCGGGCAATCTGCGCGATACGGTGGTCTTTGCGGCGCGCGCGCTGGCCCATACCGGGCAGTATATCCTGTTCGCGGTGCTGCTGCTGGCCTATCTCAAGGCCACCGGCGCCGAGGCGATGGTGGCGCGCGCCTTTGTCGGACGCGAGATGCGGATGATCGTCTTTGCCGCGCTTCTGGGCGGGCTGGCGCCGTTCTGTTCCTGCGAGGTGATCCCGTTCATCGCCGGGCTGCTGGCGCTGGGCGCGCCGCTGTCGGCGGTGATGGCCTTCTGGCTGTCCTCGCCGCTGATCGACCCGCCGACGCTGCTCATCACCGCAGGTGCGCTGGGCTGGCCGTTCGCGGTCGGCAAGGCGGTGGCGGCGGTGGCGCTGGGGCTGTTCGGCGGTTTCGCGGTCAAGGCGCTGATGCGCGGCGGCGCCTTTGCCAGCCCGCTGAGGCAGGTGCAGCGCAGCGGCTGCTGCGGCTGCGGCGGACCCAAGCTGGACGCCAGGCCGGTCTGGCGGTTCTGGGGCGCGGCGGAGCGGCGGGCGACGTTCCGGGCGGAATTCGTCTCCAACGGGCTGTTCCTGCTGAAATGGCTGGCGCTGGCCTATGTGCTGGAGGCGCTGCTGGTGCATTACGTGCCCGCCGATCTGATCGCGCAGGTCGTCGGCGGCGACGGTGTCGGCGCGATCGGGATCGCGGCGCTGGTGGGGATGCCGGCCTATCTGAACTCCTATGTCGCGCCGCCGCTGCTGGCCGGGCTGATGGAGCAGGGGATGAGCGCGGGCGCCGCGATGGCCTTCATGATCGCCGGCGCGGTCAGCTCGATCCCGGCGATGGCGGCGGTCTGGTCGCTGGTGAAACCGCGGGTGTTCGCGGTCTATCTGGGGCTGGGGGTGCTGGGCGCGGTGATCGCGGGGATGCTGTTCCAGCTGGCGGTGTGAGGGGGGGGCTGCCCCGGCGCGCGGTGGCGCGCCTCCCCCGGGATATTTCGGGTGACAGGAAGATGGGGGCGGGGCGCGATGAGGGGCGCCCCGCCCTTTTGCGTCAGCCGAAGACCTTGGTCAGCGCCCGGTCGACGGTGTCGGTGATCTGGTCGATGTCGTCGGCGGTGGCGATCAGCGCCGGCGAGAAGCACAGCACGTTATTGAGCCCCGGCACCGAGCGGTTCGAGGCGCCGATGATAACCCCCTGCGCGCCGCATTCGGCGGAGACCTGGGCGATTTCCTTTTCGCTCACCGGCTCCTTGCTGGCGCGGTCGGCGACCAGTTCGGCGCCCAGGAACAGGCCCTTGCCGCGCACATCGCCGATGACCTTGTGCTTGTCCATCAGCGCCTGGAGGTTGCCCATCATCCGCTCGCCCATGTTGACGGTGTTTTCGAGCAGGTTCTCGTCCTCGATGATGCGCATGTTCTCCAGCGCCGCCGCCGGGCCGGCGGTGCAGCCGCCGAAGGTGGAGATGTCGCGGAAGTAGTTCATCGGATCGCTGGCGTCGTCCTTGAACATCTCGAACACCTCTTCGGTGGTCACGCAGCAGGCGATTGCCGCGTAGCCCGAGGCGACGCCCTTGGCCATGGTCACGAAGTCGGGCTTGATGCCGTATTGCTGGTAGCCGAACCAGGTGCCGGTGCGGCCGATGCCGCAGACGACCTCATCGATGTGCAGCAGGACGTCGTACTTCTTGCAGATCTCCTGCACCCGCTCCCAGTAGCCCGGGGGCGGGGTGATGACGCCGCCGCCGGCGGTCACCGGTTCGAGGCAGAGGCCGCCGACGGTATCGGGGCCCTCGGCCAGGATCACCTCTTCGATGGCGTCGGCGGCGCGCTGGCCGTATTCCTCACCGCTCAGATCCCACTGGGCGCGGTATTCCATGCAGTGGGGGACGCGCACGAAGCCCGGCGCGAGGGGGCCGTATTGCATCACCCGCTCGTCCTGACCGCCGGCCGACATGGTGGCCAGCGTACCGCCGTGGTAGTCGCGGTCGCGGTAAAGGATCTTGTGCTTCTTGCCGTCGTATTTCTTGTGGGCGATCTGGCGGATCATCTTGAACGCCTTCTCGTTCGCCTCGGAGCCGGAGTTGGTGTAGTACACCCGGCTCATCCCCGGCATTTTCGAGATCAGTTTCTCCGAGAACAGCGAGCCGGGGATCGAGCCGGCCGACTGGGCGAAATAGCACAGTTTCATCAGCTGGTCATAGACCGCCTTGGCGATGCTTTCGCGGCCATAGCCGACGTTCACGGTCCAGACCCCGCCGGAGACGGCGTCGAGGTATTCCTTGCCGTTCTGGTCCCAGACGCGCATGCCCTTGCCTTCGAGGATGATGCGCGGATCGTTGGTTTCGAACGCCTTGTGCTGGATCAGGTGATGCCAGACATGGGCCTTGTCGGCCTCGACGATGCGGCTGATGTCGTTTTCATTGAACGTGCCGTCCATAGCCTGTCCTTTCGATTTATTCAGGAATCCGGGGGCGCCAAAGGCCCCGCGTGCGGGGTGTGGCATCTGTTTCATGACAAACGCCAAATTTGCAGTGTTCCGTAGGTCCAGATGCGATTTTGCAATGAGTCCAACGCGGCGCCGATGCCCGGTCCGGGGCGTCGCTGCCCATCGGGTAGGCACCCGGAATCCGGCGGAAATCGGCAGATTTACGAAAGCGGAAGACATATTTCGATTTCTGCTACAGTCCGGATCGCGCCGGAAAAAAAGTTTGATCGCGCCCGGAAATTGGGCTCGGATCGGGGGGGCGGCGGCGGCCGGAGGCGGCGCGCCCGGTGTGACGATGTGACGATGTGAAAAGACGTGGCGGCAAACCGCCCGCGAAAACTGGGTCCGCCCGCAGGCGGACGAACAGGGAGATGACGATGACAGCAAAGAGCAAACTGATGGGCGCGGTGGCCGGTCTGGCCCTGCTGGCCGGGGCGACGGCGGCCAGCGCCGAGGAGGTCACGGTGGGCTATTTCCTCGAATGGCCGATGCCGTTCGAATACGCCAAGGTGATGGGCACCTATGACGAGGAGATGGGCGTCACGGTGAACTGGGTCAGCTTCGATACCGGCACCGCGATGAGCGCGGCGATGGCGAGCGGAGACGTGCAGCTGTCGGTCAGTCAGGGGGTGCCGCCCTTCGTGGTGGCGACCAGCGCCGGGCAGGATCTGCAGATCCTCGACGTGGCGGTGAGCTATTCGGACAACGACAACTGCGTGGTGCGCTCGGATCTGGAGATCGACAAGATGTCCGCCGGCGAACTGGCGGGCAGGAAGGTCGCCGTGCCGCTGGGCACCGCGGCGCATTACGGTTTCCTCAAGCAGATGAATCATTTCGGCGTCGATCTCGGAAGCATGGAGATTGTCGACATGGCGCCGCCCGATGGCGCCGCGGCGATCGCGCAGGGCGCGGTGGACATGGCCTGCGGCTGGGGCGGCAGCCTGCGCCGGATGAAGGAGCATGGCAACGTGTTGCTGACCGGGGCGGAAAAGGAAGAGCTGGGCATTCTGGTGTTCGACGTGACCTCGGGGCCGGCCGGCTGGGTCGCGGAGAACAGCGATCTGGTGGCCAAGTTCCTCAAGGTGACGGGCGAGGCCAACGCGATGTGGAACTCCGGTGCGCATAAGGCTGAGATGCTGCCGGTGATCGCCAAGGATGCCGGCATGGATCTGGAGGCGACCGAGGCCACGATCAGCACCTTCATCTTTCCCTCGGTGACCGATCAGCTGGGGCCGAAATGGCTGGGTGGGGGCGCGCAGACCTTCATGAAGGGGGTGGCGGATGTGTTCGTGCAGGCGGGCAGTATCGACGCGGCGCTGGACAGCTATGAGAACGCGGTCAACATCGCGCCGTTGCAGGCCGCCAGCGGCATGTGACGGGCGGTCAGGCGGGGCGGCCGTGCGGGTGCGGTACGCCCGGCTGCCGGCCTGCATCGGGGCGGTGAGGCGGGCTTTCCCGCCCTGCCGGCCCGCGGCGCATATCTGACAGACAGGGGGGGCCATGTCCGGACTGGCGATCGAAAACCTCTCGATGCGGTTCGACCTGCCGGGCGGCACGTCGGTGCAGGCGTTGCAGGACGTCTCGCTGCATCTGAAAGAGGGCGAGTTGTTGAGTGTGCTGGGCCCGTCGGGCTGCGGCAAGACCACGTTGCTGAACATCCTCGCGGGGTTCCTCGCACCGACCGAGGGGCAGGTGGTGATGAACGGGCACCGGGTCACCGGGCCGGACGCCGAGCGCGGCATGGTGTTCCAGCAGGGCGCGCTGTTCGAGTGGATGAACGTGCGCGACAACGTCAGTTTCGGGCCGCGCATGAAGGGCATGGGCCGGGCCGAGATGGCCGGGATCGTCGATCACCTGCTGGAGGTCGTGGGGCTGAGGGATTTCAAGGACAAGGCGGTCTATGAGCTGTCGGGCGGCATGCAGCAGCGGGTGGCGCTGGCGCGGTGCCTGGCAAACGATCCCGACGTGATCCTGATGGACGAGCCGCTGGGCGCGCTGGATGCGCTGACCCGGGAGAAGATGCAGAGCCTGGTTCTGAAGCTGTGGAAGGAGACCGGCAAGACCATCATCCTGATCACCCATTCGGTGGAGGAGGCGCTGCTTTTGGGCGAGCGTCTGCTGGTGATGGCGCCGCGGCCGGGGCGGATTCACAAGGAATACCGGCTGCCGTTCGCCGACATGGGGGTGGGGGCCGATCTGCGCGAGGTCAAGAAACATCCCGATTATGCGCCGACGCGGGAGGAGATCCTGAACATGATCTGGAACATGGAAGAAGAGATCATGGGCCGGGTGGAGGCGGGCGCATGATCCCGCTGCTGATCTATGCCGCGATCTTTGTCGCCTCGTTCCTGATCGTCAGCCGGGTGGTGCGCCGGGCGGCGCGGCGCGATTTCACCGCGCTCAAGACGGTGACCTTCGGCGACGAGAGCGCGGTGGTCTCGGACCGCTGGGCCAGCGTGATCTCGATCGTCACCATCTTCGTGCTCTGGGGGATGTTCACCGGCTCGGCGCTGTTGCCCGGGTTCCTGCATGCGCCGGGGCCGTTCGAGGGGGTGGCGACCTTTGACTATACCGCGCAGACGCCGGACGGGGAGCGCGACGACGCCACGGTGACGGTGCTGGTGCATCCGGTCGATCAGAAGGTCGAGGCGCCGGAGGTCGATCCCGGCGACGGCTGGGCCAGGAACGACAGCGCCACGGTGGGGATGTGGCGCAGCGGGCTGATCCGGGTCGACCGCAACGACGAGTTGGGCCGCGCCGAGGGCGCCGAGGTGGTCGCCGTCAACGGTGAGCCGATCGCGCCCGGCGGCTCGGTCGGGACCGAGTTCGGCCGCGTCGGCATGTCGCCCAAGGGCACGTTGAATTTCGAGCCCGACAAGGGTTGGCAGATGGAGCCGATCTGGCTGCCTTCGCCGGAGGCGGTGGTGGTCAGGATGGGCGAGATTGCCGGCGAGGGCTTTCGCGGATCGACCCTGTGGGAGCATCTGGGCTATTCGCTGTTCCGGGTCGTCGTCGGCTTCTTCTTCGGGGCGCTGCTGGGCATTCCGCTGGGCTATGCGATGGGGCTGAGCAACTGGTTCCGGGGCTGGTTCGACCCGATTGTCGAGTTCATGCGGCCGGTGCCGCCGCTGGCGCTGATCCCGCTGGTGATCATCTGGGCAGGAATCGGCGAGACCGGCAAGATCATCCTGCTGTTCCTGGCGGCGCTGTGGATCATGGCGATCGCGGCGCGCTCGGGCGTGTCGGGCGTGGCGATCTCCAAGGTGCATGCGGCCTATTCGCTGGGGGCGAGCAAATGGCAGATCATGCGCCATGTGATCATGCCCAATTCGCTGCCGGAAATCTTTACCGGCGCACGGGTGGCGATGGGGGTGTGCTGGGGGACGGTGGTGGCCGCCGAACTGGTCGCCGCGGAAAAGGGGGCGGGCATGATGATCATGGTCGCCTCGAAATTCCAGAACACCGATATTGTGATCATGGGGATCATCCTGATCGGGGTGATCGGGTTCGGCATCGACATGCTGATGCGCTGGGCGGAGCGGGTGATGGTGCCGTGGAAGGGCAAGGTCTGAGCACGGCCTGAGATGGCGCCGCGCCGAGGGGCGCGGCGGGCGCTGTCGCGCCGGTGGGCAGAAAATCCTTGCAAAGGGGGGCATCTGGCGACAGAAATGAAAATGACTTCATTTTCATTTCGAGGGTGCGATGACCGCTGACGCCGCAAGATCCGATCCCGATCCCGGTCAGATCCCGAATCCCACTCTGGCCGGATCCTCCTATGCCGCCGCGCTGGTGGCGCAGGCGGCGGACCGGCCCAAGGGCGAGCGCAGCCGCGCGCAACTGCTGCGGGCGGTGTGTGAGCTGCTGGAGGGGCAGCCGCCGCAGGATCTGACCATCGCGGCGATCTGCGGCCGGGCGGGGCTGTCGAACGGGGCGTTCTATGTCTATTTCAGCGACCGCGGGCTGCTGCTGGACGAGCTGCTGACCGGATTTGTCGGCTTTGCCCAGGCGGCGATGCGGGCGGCGAGCCGGGTGCGCCCCGACGATCCGGTGCGGGCGGCGACGCGGGCCTATGTGGCGCTGTTCCGCGAGAACCGGGGGCTGATGCGCTGTCTGGTGCACCATCTGGAGGGGTTTCCCGAGGCGCGCGCGGCGTTCCACCGGTTCAACCGCGACTGGCTGGAAGGCGTGGCCGCGGCCGTGGAGCGGGATCTGGCGCGGCAAGGGCGGGCCGGGGCGATTGCGCGGGACGAGCTGCTGCGGCGGGCCTATGCGCTGGGTGGAATGGTGGACCAGTACCTGTCCAGCCTGTTGCTGTCGGAGGATCCGGCGCTGATGGCGGTCTCGGGCGACGAGGCGGCGGTGCTGGACACGCTGGATTTGATCTGGGACCGGGGGATGCAGCCATGACAGCGGGCAACGGGATGATCGAGGGCGCCGAGCGGATGAGCCGGGCCGAGCTGGCACCGCATATCCAGGCGCTCTGGCAGGAGCAGGCGGCCTATGTGGAGGCGCATTCGGATTTCTACCACACGCTCTGGGACGGCAGGCAGCCGCCGGCGCGGCTGGAGGATCTGGCCGAGCTGCCGCTGTCGGACAAGGCGATGCTGCGCCAGTCGCAGGCGGCGCATCCGCCGTTCGGCGATTACCTCGCCTCGGCGCGGGCCGCGGCGAACCGGCTGCACCGCACCTCGGGCACCACGGGACAGGCGATGAACCTGGCGCTGTCGGCGCGGGATGCGGCGATCACCCAGGCCGTGGGCGGGCGCTGTCATTCGGCGGCGGGGCTGGGGCCGGAGGATACCGTTGTGCATTGCCTGAACTACCAGATGTGGATGGGCGGGCTGACCGACCACATGACGCTGGAGGCGACCGGCGCGCTGGTGGTGCCCTTCGGTGTCGGCGCGACCGAGTTGCTGGTGCACACCATTCAGGAGGTGGGGATCACCGCGATCTCCTGCACGCCCTCCTATCCGGCGGTGCTGGAGCGGGTGATCGCGGAGAAATTCCCGGGGTTGACCCCCCGCGATCTGGGGCTGCGGCTGGGCCTGTTCGGCGGTGAGCCGGGGCTGGACGATCCGGCGTTCCGCGCGCGGCTGCGCGAGACCTGGGGAATGGAGCCGCGCAATGCCAACTACGGCGTGTCGGATGTGTTTTCCAACTTCGCGGCGCAATGCGAGGACGACAGCCACCTGCATTTCATGGCGGCCGATGTGCTGCACCCCGAGCTGATCGACCCGGATACGGCCGCGCCGCTGCCGCTGGAGGCGGGGCAGGAGGGCGAGCTGGTGCTGACCCACCTGCTGCGCGATTGTCAGCCGCTGGTGCGGTTCCGAACCGGCGACATCATCCGCATCGAGGCGACCGACCCCTGTTCCTGCGGGCGCAGCGGGTTCCGGTTCGCCGTTGTCGGGCGGTCCGACGATATGGTGGTGGTGCGGGGGCTGAACATGTTCCCCTCGATGGTGGCCGCGGTGGTGATGGAGTTTGCCGAGCTGTCCGGCGAATACCGGATCGAGCTGTCGGGGCTGCCGCCCTATGATGTGCTGCCGGTGGCGGTGGAACTGGCCGGGGGCGTGGACGAGGCACCCGATCTGGCGGCACGGGTGGTGGCCGAGATCAAGCGACGGCTGGGGACGACGGCGCATGTCATGGTGCGGGCGGCGGGCAGCTTTCCCCGCACCGAGGGTAAGACGAAACGGGTGATACGGGGATAGAAATGAGCGATTTTAGTTATGAGACCGTGCTGAGCACGCTGGGCGAAAACGGGGTGCGGACCATTGCGCTGAACCGGCCCGGCAGCCTGAACGCGATGAACCGGCAGCTGATCGACGATGTGGCGCGGGCGTTCGACGACGCCAATGCGGATCCCGCGACGCGGGCGATCGTGTTCACCGGCACGGGCAAGGCGTTCTGCGCCGGCGACGACCGGCACGAACATGTGCATCCCGAGACCGAGGAACAGGCGCGCGCGGCGGTGAACGCGATCCAGCGGGCGACGCAGGCGATTACGCTGGGGGCCAAGCCGGTGGTGGGCGCGATCAACGGCTGGGCTGTCGGCGGCGGCTTTGAGTGGGCGATCAACTGTGATTTCCCGATCTGGGGTGAGAGCGCGAAAGGCTTCTTTCCCGAGGTGTCGCTGAACCTGTTCGTCACCGGGGCGGTAACCTCGCTGTTGCCGGCGCTGGTGGGGATGAACAGGGCGCGCGAGATGCTGATGCTGGGCGACAGATACGACGCCGCCGCGCTGAAGGAGATGGGGGTCGCCTGGCGGGTGGCGCCGGATGACGAGTTGATGGGGCAGGCGGTGGAGGTGGCCGGGCGGCTGGCGGCGCTGCCGCCCTTGTCGGTGCGGGCGATGAAGCGGGTGCTGAACGCGGCCGGCCTCACCGATCTGAACCGGGCGCTGGCGCTGGAGACCGAGGCGACCGTGGCGGGGTTCATGGACCCGGAGACCACGAGGTTGTTGAAGGATTTCTGAGCGCATCGGGGCAGGAAGCGCCCGCGCCCCGGTCTTGCATCGTCACGTCCTTGCGGCTATACGCGCCCGGTGGTCCCTCGGGGCCCGACTCACACGCAAAGAAACGCCGTGGTCGTCCTGTTCGCTTCGGGGGCGCATCCGGCAATGGAGAAGCGATATGAAACTGCACGAACTGCGCGACAATGCGGGCGCGACGAAATCCCGCAAACGCGTCGGCCGCGGCCCTGGCTCGGGCAAGGGCAAGACCGCCGGCCGGGGTATCAAGGGTCAGAAATCCCGTTCGGGTGTGGCCATCAACGGTTATGAGGGCGGCCAGATGCCGCTCTATCAGCGTCTGCCCAAGCGCGGCTTCAACAAGCCGAACCGCAAATCCTATGCGGTGGTGAACCTGGGGCTGATCCAGAAATTCATCGACGCCGGCAAGATCGACGCCGGTCAGGCCATCACCGAGGACGCGCTGATCGCCTCGGGTCTGGTGCGCCGCAAGCTGGACGGCGTCCGCATCCTGGCCAAGGGCGAGTTCAGCGCCAAGGCGACGATCGAAGTCACCGGCGCCTCGAAATCGGCTGTTGCCGCCGTCGAGGCCGCGGGCGGCGCGCTGAAGGTCACAACTGCGGGCGCTGACGCCTAAGCGGTTGTGGGCGGCGCGCCAGCCGCTTACATAGACCTCAGTTTTCCATGACGCCGCCCGAGCCGGAAAACGGCTCCGGGCGGCGCAATCATAAGAGAGACCTCTTTCATGGTATCAGCAGCAGAACAAATGGCGGCGAACACCAGCTGGGCCGCCCTGGGCAAGGCCACAGATCTGCGCAACCGCATCCTGTTTACGCTGGGCCTGCTGATTGTCTATCGGCTGGGCACCTTCATTCCGGTTCCGGGCATCGACGGCGCGGCTCTGCGCGAGTTCATGCAGCAGGCGGGGCAGGGCATCGGCGGCATGGTGTCGATGTTCACCGGCGGCGCGCTGGGTCGGATGGGCATCTTTGCGCTGGGCATCATGCCCTATATCTCGGCCTCGATCATCGTGCAGTTGCTGACCGCCATGGTTCCCTCGCTCGAACAGCTCAAGAAAGAGGGCGAGCAGGGCCGCAAGAAGATGAACCAGTATACCCGCTATGGCACGGTGGCGCTGGCCACGGTGCAGGCCTATGGCCTGGCGGTGTCGCTGGAAACCGGCGATCTGGCCACCGATCCGGGGCTGTATTTCCGCTTCTCCACCATGGTCACGCTGGTCGGCGGCACCATGTTCCTGATGTGGCTGGGTGAGCAGATCACCTCGCGCGGGCTGGGCAACGGCATCTCTTTGATCATTTTCGTCGGCATCATCGCCGAGGTTCCCGCAGCGATCGCGCAGTTCTTTGCCTCCGGCCGCTCGGGCGCGCTGAGCCCGGCCGTGATCATCGCGGTGATCCTGATGGTGATCGCGGTGATCACCTTTGTGGTGTTCATGGAGCGGGCGCTGCGCAAGATCCACATCCAGTATCCGCGCCGTCAGGTGGGGATGAAGGTCTATGACGGCGGCTCGTCGCACCTGCCGGTCAAGGTGAACCCGGCGGGCGTGATCCCGGCGATCTTCGCCAGCTCGCTGCTGCTGCTGCCGGTGACCATCTCGACCTTTTCGGCCAATGCGGCCAGCGGGCCGGTGATGTCCTGGCTGCTGGCGAATTTCGGGCCGGGCCAGCCGCTCTATCTGCTGTTCTTCGTCTCGATGATCGTGTTCTTCGCCTATTTCTATACCTTCAACGTCTCGTTCAAACCCGATGACGTGGCCGACAACCTGAAGAACCAGAACGGCTTTGTTCCCGGCATCCGTCCGGGCAAGAAAACGGCCGAGTATCTGGAGTATGTGGTCAACCGCATCCTGGTGCTGGGGTCCGGCTATCTTGCGCTGGTCTGCCTGATGCCGGAGATCCTGCGCGGCCAGTTCGCGGTTCCGTTCTATTTCGGCGGCACCTCGGTGCTGATCATCGTGTCGGTGACCATGGACACGATCCAGCAGGCGCAAAGTCATCTTCTGGCCCATCAGTACGAGGGGCTGATCGAGAAATCGCAGTTGCGCGGACGCGGCAAGGGCGCCACCAAGAAACGCACCAAACGGGGGCCGGCACGGCGATGAACATCATACTTCTGGGGCCGCCCGGCGCGGGCAAGGGAACACAGGCGCGCTATCTGGTCGAGGACCGCGGCATGGTGCAGCTGAGCACCGGCGACATGCTGCGCGAGGCCAAGGACAGCGGCACCGAGATGGGCAACATCGTTGCCGAGGTGATGGCCAAGGGCCAGCTGGTGACCGACGAGATCGTGATCGGGCTGATCCGCGAGAAGCTGGAGACGGTGAAGGCCAACGGGTTCATCTTTGACGGCTTTCCGCGCACGCTGGCCCAGGCCGACGCGCTGGGCGAGCTGCTGGAGGCCGAGGGCCAGAGCCTTGACGCGGTGATCGAGATGGAAGTCGACGACGAGGCCCTGGTCAGCCGCATCACCGCGCGCTCGACCTGCGGCACCTGCGGCGAGGTCTACAACGACATCACCAAGCCGATTCCGGCCGATGGCAAATGCGCCAAATGCGGCGGCACCACCTTCAACCGCCGCGCCGACGACAACGAGGACAGCCTGCGCACCCGGCTGATGGAATACTACAAGAAGACCTCACCGCTGATCGGCTACTACTATGCCAAGGGCAAGCTGAGCAGGATCGACGGGCTGGGCGAGATCGACGCGGTCCGCGCCGCGATCGCCGGCGCGCTGGACAGCTGAGGTCGGGGGTTGACCGCACGCGCAAAACCCCATATCGACCCCCATCCCGAGAGGGAATCAACCGCGGGGTGCGGGATTCGTCCGCGCCGCGCGCTCACCTCATGAACTGCTGGCCCGCTGGCACCCACTGCCATGGTCGAGCGTTGTGAAAAAAGGTTCTGGAGCTACGGAACCGCAACGAAAAGGAAAGTGACACGTGGCACGTATTGCCGGCGTAAACATCCCGACTGCAAAGCGGGTCCCCATCGCCCTCACCTATATCACCGGAATCGGAAACGCCTCGGCCAAGGCGATCTGTGACGCCGTCGGCATCGACCATGCCCGCCGGGTCAACGAACTGAGCGACGCCGAGGTTCTGCAGATCCGCGAGCATATCGACGCCAATTTCACCGTCGAAGGCGACCTTCGCCGCGAGACGCAGATGAACATCAAGCGTCTGATGGACCTGGGCTGCTATCGCGGTCTGCGTCATCGCCGCAACCTGCCGGTTCGCGGTCAGCGCACCCACACCAACGCTCGTACCCGCAAAGGCCCCGCAAAGGCCATTGCCGGCAAGAAGAAGTAAGGGAGGGTTCGATCAATGGCACGCGATAAGACTCGTACCAAGAAAAAAGAGCGCAAGAACATTGCCGCCGGCGTGGCGCATGTGAACAGCTCGTTCAACAACACCAAGATCCTGATCTCGGACGTGCAGGGCAATGCGATCGCATGGTCGTCTGCCGGCACCATGGGCTTCAAGGGATCGCGGAAATCGACCCCTTACGCCGCCCAGATGGCTGCCGAGGACGCCGGCAAGAAAGCCCAGGATCACGGCGTGAAAACGCTGGAAGTCGAAGTTCAGGGCCCCGGTTCGGGCCGTGAATCGGCACTGCGCGCGCTGGCCGCCGTCGGGTTCAACATCACCTCGATCCGCGATGTGACCCCGATCGCCCACAACGGCTGCCGCCCTCCGAAACGCCGCCGCGTCTAAGGGCAGAGACAGTATTGACGGGGCCGTGTCACAGCACGGCCCCGGTACGTCATTTTAAACCTCGGGCGTCTGCGCTTTTCGGACATGGAGCACGGACAGGAATGGAGGGACCGCATGATCCATAAAAACTGGGCAGAACTGATCAAGCCGACGCAGCTTGAGGTGAAGCCGGGCAACGATCCCGCACGGCAGGCCACCGTCGTGGCCGAACCGCTGGAGCGCGGCTTTGGTCTGACCCTGGGCAATGCCCTGCGCCGTATCCTGATGTCGTCGCTTCAGGGCGCCGCCATCACCAGCGTGCAGATCGACAACGTGCTGCACGAATTTTCCAGCGTGGCCGGCGTCCGCGAGGATGTCACCGACATCATCCTGAACCTCAAGGGGGTGTCGCTGCGCATGGAGGTCGAAGGCCCCAAGCGTCTGTCGATCAGCGCCAAAGGCCCGGCCGTGGTCACCGCCGGCGACATCAGCGAAAGCGCCGGGATCGAGATCCTGAACCGCGATCACGTGATCTGTCACCTGGACGACGGTGCCGACCTGTTCATCGAACTGACGGTCAATACCGGCAAGGGCTATGTTTCCGCCGACAAGAACAGGCCCGAGGATGCGCCCATCGGCCTGATCCCGATCGACGCGATCTATTCGCCGATCAAGCGGGTCAGCTATGACGTCCAGCCCACCCGTGAGGGCCAGGTTCTGGATTACGACAAGCTGACCATGAAGGTGGAAACCGACGGCTCGCTGACCCCCGACGATGCGGTGGCCTATGCCGCCCGCATCCTGCAGGACCAGCTGTCGATCTTCGTCAACTTCGACGAGCCCGAAGCGGCCGGCCGCGAGTCCGAGGACGACGGTCTGGAGTTCAACCCGCTTCTGCTGAAGAAGGTGGACGAGCTGGAACTGTCGGTGCGGTCCGCCAACTGCCTGAAAAACGACAACATCGTCTATATCGGCGATCTGATCCAGAAGACCGAAGCCGAGATGCTGCGCACCCCGAACTTCGGCCGCAAGTCGCTGAACGAGATCAAGGAAGTGCTCTCGGGCATGGGCCTGCACCTGGGCATGGATGTCGAGGACTGGCCGCCGGACAACATCGAGGATCTGGCGAAGAAGTTCGAAGACACGTTCTAGGCCTCGGCCTGAAATTTCGGTTCGGGCGGGATTTTCCCGGCCGGCCGGCCCCCGGGCATCCCCGCCCCAAGGAGAGTGGCTGACACGCATCGGCTGCCGGACAAAGCAAAACCGCCCGTAGAGGGCAAAGATGGAGATTAGAAAATGCGTCACGCACGTGGTTACCGCCGCCTGAACCGCACCCATGAGCACCGCAAGGCGCTGTTCGCCAACATGGCCGGGTCGCTGATCGAGCACGAACAGATCAAGACCACCCTGCCCAAGGCGAAGGAACTTCGCCCGATCGTCGAAAAGCTGATCACGCTGGCCAAGCGCGGCGATCTGCATGCCCGCCGCCAGGCCGCGGCGCGGCTGAAGCAGGACCAGCATGTTGCCAAGCTGTTCGAGATTCTGGGCCCGCGCTACAAGGACCGCCAGGGTGGGTACATCCGGGTTCTGAAGGCCGGCTTCCGCTATGGCGACATGGCGCCGATGGCGATCATCGAATTCGTCGACCGGGACGCTGACGCCAAGGGTGCGTCGGACAAGGCCCGTGTCGCCGCCGAGGAGGCCGCCGAGGAGTAATCCCGGCCCGTCGGCTGACAGTTTCGGGGGCGCTGCCTGATCGGGCGGCGCCCCTTTTCCGTGGCGGTTACACCGCGTCCAGGTCGGCCTTGATCAGCCGTTCGAGGTCGCGGATGGTGTGGTTGGCCAAGTTCTTGGGGATTTCGGCCACAACCTTGCTCTGCACCTCCGGGTGCAGCTCGTCGCGCAGTTTGCCCAGCAGCTTGGGATCGGCTGCGATCACCAGCTGCTCATAGGCGCCCTTGTGCGCGTGGCTGTAGAGGATCGCGGCCAGTTCCTTGGCGAACTTGTCGCGCGCCAGAACGTGCCAGTCGGACTGCTCCATCGCCGAGATCTGGCCGGCGCCGCTGTTGACAAGGCGGCCGGGGCGGTCGGCGTTGTCGGAAACCTCCGGCTGTTCCTCGCGGGCGATGACCTCGAAATTGGGGTCGGCGTGATCGGTCAGGTTGCGCATCAGGAGCGCCTTTTCGCTGTCCGCCACAACGATCCAGGTTCCATTGGTCAGTTCGGTCATTTGCCTCTCCTTCTGTCTTTCCGGTCGAGTGTATCTGTGGCCGGGCTTACGGGTAAAGCGCCGATATGCCTCCTGCGGCCCTTTGCGCGGCGGCTTGCAATCGTGGCCGCCCGGGCGCATATCGGCCACAACCGAAAGGAGGCCTGAATGTTCCGCTTTCTGGTGATCGCAGTGGCCCTGATCCTGTCGGCCCCGCTGGCCGTCCCGGCCGGGGCCGAGACGCGCGTGCCGCAATCGCAGACCGAGATTTCACTGGGCTTCGCGCCGTTGGTGAAACAGGCCGCGCCGGCGGTGGTCAATATCTATGCACGGATCGTCACCCAGGGGCAGGCGAGCCCGTTTGCCGGCGATCCGTTCTTTGAGGATTTCTTTCGCGGCTTCGGCACCCCGCGTCCGCGGGTGCAGAACTCGCTCGGGTCGGGTGTGATCCTGTCGGCGGACGGGATCGTGGTGTCGAATTACCACGTGGTCGGGCAGGCGACCGATATCCGGGTGGTCACCAACGACCGCCATGAATACGAGGCCCGGGTCGTCCTGGCCGACAAGGAGGCCGACCTGGCGATCC
Organism: Antarcticimicrobium luteum; assembly: GCF_004358185.1. Classification (GTDB taxonomy): domain Bacteria; phylum Pseudomonadota; class Alphaproteobacteria; order Rhodobacterales; family Rhodobacteraceae; genus Antarcticimicrobium; species Antarcticimicrobium luteum. The sequence goes on along the minus strand of NZ_SMUV01000071.1, from coordinate 182,816 downwards.
TGCAGCTTGAGGGCGCGCAGGGGCTGCCCTACCTGCCGTTGCGCGACTCCGACCATGTCGAGGTGGGTGAGCTGGTGCTGGCGATCGGCAACCCCTTTGGGGTGGGGCAGACGGTGAGCAGCGGAATCGTGTCAGGGCTGGCACGCTCGGGCGCGGCGACCGGCAATGCGCGCGGCTATTTCATCCAGACCGACGCGCCGATCAACCCGGGCAACTCGGGCGGGGCTCTGATCGACGTGAACGGGGCGCTGATCGGCATCAACAGCCGCATTCTCAGCCGCTCGGGCGGCTCGAACGGCATCGGATTCGCCATTCCCGCCAATCTTGTGGCGCAGTTCGTCGAGCAGGCGCAGGAGGGCAACATCGTGTTCGAGCGGCCCTGGGCCGGCATGGCCGGGCAGCCGGTGGACGCGGATCTGGCGCAATCGCTGGGGCTGGAGCTGCCGGAGGGGATCGTGATTTCCGATCTGCATCCGCAAAGTCCGTTCCGCAAGGCTGGATTCGAGGTGGGCGACGTGATCGCCCGGGTCGACGGTCAGCCGGTCAATTCGCCCTCGGAAATGGTGTTCCGCATGTCCGTTCGGGGGATCGGGGCAAAGGCGCAGGTGACCCGCGCGCGCCGGGGCGCGACCGACGAGATCGAGGTGGCGCTGATCGCCGCCCCCGACGATCCGCCCGCCGAGCCGGTGACGCTGGACGAAAAGACCGTGGTGCCGGGGCTGTCGGTGGCGCGCGCCAACCCGGCGGTGATTGCGCGGCTGGGCCTGCCGCTGACGACCGAGGGGGTCGTGGTGACCGATCCCGGTCCCTATGGCGCGCGGGCGGGGCTGAAACAGGGCGATGTGATCGGCGCGATCAACGACGAGGCGGTGGCGCGCCCGCGCGACGTGCGCCGCGCGCTCAGCGATCCGGGCCGATGGCTGAAGATGGATCTGTCGCGCCGCGGTCAGCGGGTGCGCCTGCGGTTCCGGCTGTAGCGGATGGCGGATCTGTTCGATACCGGGCCAGAGAGCGGGCCTGCGGGCGGCGCGGAACCCGCCCCGGTCAGACCCCGGCCGCTGGCCGACCGGCTGCGGCCGCAGTCGCTGGCCGAGGTGATCGGACAGGAGCAGATCCTGGGGCCGGACGGGCCGCTGGGGGCGATGCTGGCCGCCGGATCGTTGTCGTCGCTGATCCTCTGGGGGCCGCCGGGGGTGGGCAAGACCACCATCGCGCGGCTGCTGGCGGCGGAGAGCGATCTTCATTTCGTGCAGATCAGCGCCATTTTCAGCGGCGTTCAGGATCTGAAAAAGGTGTTCGAGGCGGCACGGATCCGGCGGAGCAACGGGCAGGGCACGCTGCTGTTCGTGGATGAGATTCACCGGTTCAACAAGGCGCAGCAGGACGGGTTCCTGCCGCATATGGAGGATGGCACCATCCTGCTGATCGGGGCCACCACCGAGAACCCGTCGTTCGAGTTGAACGCGGCGCTCTTGTCGCGCTCGCAGGTGCTGGTGCTGGAGCGGCTGAGCCTGGCGGAACTGGAGCGGCTGACCCAGCGCGCGGAAAAGGAGCTGGGCCGCCCGCTGCCGCTGACCGGCGAGGCGCGCGAGGCGCTGCTGGAGATGGCCGATGGCGACGGGCGCGCGGCGCTGAACCTGATCGAGCAGGTGATGGCCTGGAAGGTCGAGGGCAAGCTGTCCCCCGACCAGCTCGCCACCCGGCTGATGCGGCGGGCGGCGAAATACGACAAGTCGGGGGACGAGCATTACAACCTGATCTCGGCGCTGCACAAATCGGTGCGCGGATCGGACCCGGACGCGGCGCTGTACTGGTATTCGCGGATGCTGGAGGGGGGCGAGGATCCGCGCTATCTGGCCCGCCGCATCACCCGGATGGCGGTCGAGGATATTGGCCTGGCCGATCCGCAGGCGCAGACCCATTGCCTGCACGCATGGGAAACCTATGAGCGGCTGGGCAGCCCCGAGGGCGAGCTGGCGCTGGCCCAGGCGGTGATCTATCTGGCTTTGGCGCCGAAATCGAACGCCGGCTACATGGCCTATAAGATGGCGCGGCAACTGGCCAGAAAGACCGGCAGCGCGCCGCCGCCCAAGCATATCCTGAACGCGCCGACCGGGCTGATGAAGGAGCAGGGGTATGGCGCCGGCTATGCCTATGACCACGATGCCGAGGATGCGTTCTCGGGGCAGAACTATTTCCCCGAGGATGTGAAGCGGCCGGTGATGTACAGCCCGGTCGAGCGCGGCTTCGAGCGCGAGCTGAAAAAGCGGCTGGACTATTTCACCCGGCTGCGGCTGCAGCGGCAGGGTGATTAGCGGAGCGGTGGGACGACCCTCCGCAACGGACCTCCGAGCTAATCCCCCAGCGCGGAACAAGCCCGCGGGGCGCCGCGCAAGCGCCGGACCGTCCCGGCGGGCTGGCGCTTGGTCCACGTGAGCGCGCCGATCGGATCTCGTCCTGATTTAGCGACCATAAAGCGCGCCGATCAGAGGGTGCTGCGCCAGCTCACGGTCCGGCACTTGCGCGGCTCGCTCTTTTGGTCCGGAGGTTGATTTTGTGGATGAAATTCAGGCGAAAACCAACCCCCGCTTGACTCTGTGCCCCTGCCGCGCGACAGACCGGCCATGATGCAAACGGTAACATTCGTGGCACTGGGCGGCGCGATCGGCGCCTCTCTGCGCTATCTCGCGGGGCTGGGAATCGTGCGGCTGATCGGGCACACCGGCTTTCCGGTGGCGATCCTGACCGTCAACGTTCTGGGCTCGTTCCTGATGGGGGTTTTCGTGGTGGCGGCGGCGCACAAGGGGCTGACCCACCTGAGCCCGCTGGTGGTGACCGGGATGCTGGGCGGCTTTACCACCTTTTCGACCTTTTCGCTGGAGGCGGTGAACCTGATCGAACGCGGCGACCTGGGGTCGGCGGCGCTTTATGTGGGGCTGTCGGTGGCGGTCTCGATCCTGGCGCTGGCGCTGGGGATGATTTTGACGCGCGGGGTACTGGCATGAGCGGAGTGCAGACGATCACGGTGGAAGAGGGCGACGGCGATCAGCGGCTGGACCGCTGGCTGCGGCGCCTGTTCCCGCATGTCAGCCAGGGCCGCATCGAGAAGATGTGCCGCAAGGGCGAGCTGCGCGTCGATGGCGGGCGGGTCAAGCCCGCGACCCGGCTTGAGGCCGGTCAGCAGGTGCGGGTGCCGCCGCTGCCGGAGGCCGATCACCGGCCGCCGCCGCCGCGGTCGCGCATCTCGGACGCCGATGCAAAGATGATCCAGGACTGCGTGATCTACCGCGACGACCATATCATCGCGCTGAACAAGCCGCCGGGGCTGGCGGTGCAGGGCGGCAGCGGCACGACAAAACATGTTGACGGGCTGAGCGAGGCGCTGCGCTTTGGCTATGACGAGAAGCCGCGGCTGGTGCACCGGCTGGACAAGGACACCTCGGGCGTGCTGGTGCTGGCGCGCACGCGCGAGGCGGCGGCGGGGATGACGGCGGCGTTCCGGCACCGAGCCACGCGCAAGATCTATTGGGCGCTGGTCGCCGGTGTGCCGACCCCCTATCTGGGCGAGATCAAGGCCGGGCTGGTCAAGGCGGCCGGCCATGGCAAGGGCGGCGAGGGCGAGAAGATGATCGCCGTGCATCCGCGCGACATCGACAGCACGCCGGGGGCGAAACGGGCGCATACGCTTTATGCGACGCTTTACCGGGTGGCCGGGCGCGCGGCCTGGGTGGCGCTGGAGCCGCTGACCGGGCGCACCCACCAGCTGCGTGCGCATATGGCCGAGATGGGGCATCCGATCATCGGCGATGGCAAATACGGCGGCTCGGGGCAGGAGAACATGGGCGACGGCTGGGGCGCGCAACTGGGCGGCATCATCAGCAAGAAGCTGCACCTGCACGCCCGCAGCCTGAGTTTCGAGCATCCGGTGACGAAAAAGCCGGTCACCATTGTCGCAGAGTTGCCCGAGCATATGAAACAGAGCTGGGACACCTTCGGCTGGTCCGAGGATCTGGCCGATGACGACCCGTTCGAGGCGATCCGGTGAGCCAGCGGCTGGTCATTTTCGACGTCGACGGCACGCTGGTGGACAGCCAGGTCAGCATCATCGCGGCGATGACGGCGGCCTTTGGCGCCGAGGGGCTGGCGGTGCCGGCGCGGGCGGCGGTCCTGGCGATCGTCGGGTTGTCGCTGGATCATGCCATGCTGCGGCTGGCGCCCGGGGCCGCGGCGGACAGCCGCGCGCGTCTGGTCGAGGGCTACAAGGCGGCCTATCACGCGCACCGGCTGGAACAGGGGGCGGCGCATTCGCCGCTGTTCCCGGGTACGGCGGAGATGCTGGAGGATCTGGCGGCGCAGCCCGGAATCCTGATCGGCGTGGCCACGGGCAAATCGCGTCGCGGGCTGGACGCGCTGATCGAGGCGCATGGGCTGGGGCGCTATTTCGTCACCACCCAGGTGGCCGACGATCACCCGTCGAAACCGCACCCGGCGATGATCGAGGCGGCGCTGGCCGAGACCGGCGTTTCGGCCGCAGATGCGGTGATGGTGGGCGATACCAGCTATGACATGGACATGGCCAGGGCCGCAGGCGTTGCCGGGCTGGGCGTGAGCTGGGGGTATCACGCCCCCGAGGCACTGAAAAACGCGCGGTCGGTGATCGACCGGATCGAGGATCTGCCGCCCGCGTTGGATCGGATCTGGGAAAAGACAGCATGAGCGAATGGAAGCAGAAACGCTTTTGGACCGATGTGAGCGTAGAGAAGGATGAGGACGGGTATTCCGTCGCGCTGGACGGGCGGCGGATCAAGACGCCGGCCAAGGCGCCGCTGATCCTGCCCGCTCGGCCGATGGCCGAGGCGGTGGCGGACGAATGGGCGGCGCAGGAGGGGGAAATCGATCCGCGCAGGATGCCCTTCACTCGCTCGGCCAACGCGGCGATCGACAAGGTGCGCACGCAGCATGGCGAGGTGGCGGACTTGCTGGCCGACTACGGCGATTCCGATCTTCTGTGTTATCGCGCCGACAGGCCGCAGGAACTGGTGGAGCGTCAGGCCGAGGCCTGGGGTCCGGCGCTGGACTGGGCGGAACAGGCGCTGGGTGTGCGGCTGGAGCCGCGTAGCGGCGTGATCCACCGGCCGCAGGACCCCGAGGCGCTGGCCCGGTTGCGGGCGCAGGTTCATGCGCTCGATGCGTTCCGGCTGGCGGCGTTTCATGATCTTGTGAGTCTGACCGGCTCGCTCATCCTTGGCTTTGCGGCGGCCCGTGACTGGCGCCCGGTCGATGCCCTGTGGGCGCTTTCGCGCCTCGACGAGCATTGGCAGGAGGAGCAATGGGGCGCCGATGACGAAGCGGCAGCGATCGAGGCGCTGAAGCGGGACGCCTTTCTGCATGCCAAGGCGTTCTATGATTTTGCATGATTGATCAGGGTCCGGGCGTTGCCGTTGCGTCAGGCATTGGCGGCGCGGGCACTGATCTAATTGTCTGATCCTACCCTTGACGTCAGTTGATGAATCCGCCCAAACTTGCTCGTGCCTAGGGGGAGTACCCGTTTGGTATATGAACCGGCGTCAGTTGTTGCCGGACAACCGCCCATCATGAGGCGGCAAATCAGGAAGAGGTGAAAATGAAGAAATCCGTATTTTTTGGCGCGTTGACCGTAGCCGGCCTAGCCGCCGGCGCGGCTGCAGCGGGCACCATGGACGACGTCAAGGCACGCGGTAAGCTGAACTGCGGTGTGACGACAGGCCTGGTCGGTTTTGCTGCACCGGACGCGAACGGGGAATGGAACGGGTTCGACGTGGCGGTGTGCCGTGCCGTTGCCGCGGCTGTGCTGGGCGACCAGAACGCTGTGGAATTCGTGCCGACCACCGGCAAGACCCGCTTTACCGCGCTCGCCTCGGGCGAGATCGACATGCTGGCCCGCAACACCACCTGGACCTTCTCGCGCGATGTCGACCTGAAGTTCGAATTCGTCGGCGTGAACTACTATGACGGTCAGGGCTTCATGGTTCCCAAGAGCCTGGGCGTGTCCTCGGCCAAGGAACTGGACGGCGCCACCGTCTGCATCCAGACCGGCACCACCACCGAGCTGAACCTGGCGGACTTCTTCCGCTCGAACAACATCAGCTACGAGCCGGTGCCGATCGAGACCAACGCCGAGGCGCAGCAACAATATCTGGCTGGTGCCTGTGACGTCTACACCACCGACGCCTCCGGCCTGGCCGCGACCCGCGCCACCTTCGAGACCCCCGGCGATCACGTGATCCTGCCGGAAATCATCTCGAAAGAGCCGCTGGGCCCGCTGGTGCGCCACGGCGACAACGAGTGGGGCGACATTGCACGCTGGAGCCTCAACGCACTGATCGCGGCTGAGGAATACGGCGTCACCTCGGCCAATATCGAAGAGCTGGCCAAGGGCACCAACAACCCGGAAATCAACCGTTTGCTGGGCACTGAGGGCACCCTGGGTGAAATGCTGGGCCTGGACAAGGAATGGGCCAAGCGGGCGATTGCCGCGAACGGCAACTATGGTGAGATCTTTGCCAAGAACATCGGCGAGAACACCCCGGTCGGTCTGGCGCGCGGCCTGAACGCGCAGTGGACCAACGGCGGGCTGCTGTACGCACCGCCGTTCCGCTAAGACTCATGGCGATCAGGGCGCGGGATCATCCCGCGCCCTTTTGCATTGTTAACGATAACAAATAATCCGGTCTTCACGGAACGGGGGGAAACTCCGTCGGAGGAAAAGACCGGGTTGCCTCGGGGATTCAATCGGTCATGACAACACTTTCTGACCCAGCCAAGGAGCAGTTCCGGCTGTCCATGCTCCTTTACGACACACGCTACCGATCGGCCACGATCCAGGTGATCGCGCTGATCTTTTTCATGCTTCTGGCAGCCTGGCTGATCAACAACACTGCGCAGAACCTGGCCGAGCTGGGAAAGCCGATCGATTTCGGGTTCTTCAGCGAGCCGGCCAGCTATGACATCAATCAGCGTCTGCTGGACTACAATTCGCGCGATACCCATCTGCGGGCGGCGCTGATCGGGCTGCTCAATACGCTGGTCGTTGCCGTTCTGGGCTGCGCCACCGCGACGATCCTGGGGGTCATAATCGGCGTTCTGCGACTGTCGCACAACTGGCTGATCGGCCGGCTGATGACGGTCTATGTGGAGATGTTCCGCAACGTGCCGGTGCTGCTGTGGATCGTGTTCATCATGGCGATCCTGATCGAGACGCTGCCGGCGCCACGGGCGTTCCGGGGCGAGGATCCGGCCGCGAGCATGCTGCTGGGCGATACTGTGGCGCTGACCAATCGCGGGGTCTACATCCCCGAGCCGCTGTTCTCGCGCAGTCTGGGCGACGTTCACATGCTGGGCGGCTCTGGTCTGCGCTTTGACATCAGCCTGGATCTGATCCTGCTTCTGGTGGTGCTGGGCGGCGGTCTCTGGGTGTCGCGCCGGATCAAGCGGCGGGCGGACCGGATTCAGGAATCCACCGGCGTGCGGCCGACCACCTGGTATCTGCGCCTGGGCGTGATCGTGGTGCCGCTGGCGATCGTTCTGACGGTGCTGGGCTTTCACCTGGGGTATCCGGCGCTGAAAGGCTTCAACTTTCAGGGGGGCACGCACCTTCGCAATTCGCTGATCGCCCTGTGGCTGGCGCTGTCGCTCTATACCGCGGCCTTCGTGGCCGAGATTGTGCGATCGGGGATCATGGCGATTTCCAAGGGCCAGACCGAGGCGGCGTCGGCGCTGGGGCTGCGGTCCAACCGGATCATGAGCCTGGTAATCCTGCCGCAGGCGCTGCGGGTGATCGTACCGCCGCTGATCTCGCAATACCTGAACCTGACCAAGAACTCGTCGCTGGCGATCGCGGTGGGCTACATGGACATCACCGGCACGCTGGGCGGGATCACCATGAACCAGACCGGGCGCGAGCTGGAATGCGTTCTGCTGCTGATGCTGGTCTATCTGGTCATCAGCCTGAGCATTTCGACGGTGATGAACTGGTACAACGAATCCGTGAAGCTGAAGGAGCGCTGAGATGTCCGATGTTTCTTTTGTCCGAACGGAAATGCTGCCGGAAAAGGCCCCGCCGGTCACATCCGCCGGCGCCATCGGCTGGATGCGGGAGAACCTGTTTTCCGGCTGGTTCAACACGGCGCTGACGCTGGTCTCGCTCGTGGTCATCCTCTATGTGCTCTCGGCGATCGTGCCGTGGGTTCTGTCGCCGACCTGGTCGGGCACCTCGCTGAACGAATGCCGTGAAATGCTGGCCGCGGCCGGCCACAACGGCGGACATGGCGGCGCCTGCTGGGGGGTGATCCGGGAACGCTGGATCCAGCTGTTGTTCGGATTTTATCCGAGCGAACTGTATTGGCGGCCCATCGCGGCCTTCATCCTGCTGGCGGTGGCGCTGGCGCCGATCCTGTTTTCCGACAAGGTTCCGGGCAAACTGATCTGGTTCTCGGCCGCCTACCCGTTCATCTTCCCCTGGCTATTGTGGGGCGGTACCGTCTGGGGCCCGATCGCGGCCGCGGCGGGGTTCGGGATCGGTTTTGTGGTCTATCGCATCCTGAGCGACGCGGTGAGCAGCCTGGCCGGCATGATCGGCGGCCTGGTCGCGGCCCTGATCTGGTGGCTGGCCCTGTCGGGGCTGGCGGTCTCGGCGCTGGAAAGCATCCTGCCGATCGGCATCGAGGCGGTGGAAAGCCGCAAGTTCGGCGGCTTCATGCTGTCGATCACCATCGGCATCGTGGCCATCGCCTGTTCGCTGCCCCTCGGCGTCGTGCTGGCGCTGGGGCGGCAATCGGACCTGCTGATCGTGAAGTATCTCTGCGTGGGCTTCATCGAGTTCATCAGGGGCGTGCCGCTGATCACGCTGCTGTTCGTGGCCTCGACGCTGCTGAACATCTTCATGCCGCCGGGGACCAATTTCGACATCATCCTGCGGGTTCTGATCATGGTGACGCTGTTCGCCTCGGCCTATATGGCCGAAGTGATCCGCGGCGGGCTCGCCGCGCTGCCCAAGGGGCAGTACGAGGGCGCCGATTCGCTGGGGCTGGACTATTGGCAGTCGCAGCGGCTGATCATCATGCCGCAGGCGCTGAAGATCTCGATCCCGGGGATCGTCTCGACCTTCATCGGGGTGTTCAAGGACACCACGCTGGTCTCGATCATCGGGCTTCTCGATCCGCTGGGCTTGTCGAACGCCATCCGTGCCGACGCCAACTGGAACGGCATCGTGTGGGAGCTTTACGGCTTTATCGCGCTGCTGTTCTTCGTCTTCTGCTTCGGCATGTCCCGTTACTCCATGTATCTGGAGCGCAAGCTTCAGACCGGCCACAGATAAGGAAGTCACACAATGTCTGCATTGGCTATCGACCGTGAAATCGACCGCTCCAAGATGAAAGTCTCGGACGAGGTCGCCATTGAAATCCTCAACATGAACAAGTGGTTCGGGACATTCCACGTGCTGCGCGACATCAACCTGACGGTCAACGCCGGCGAACGGATCGTCATCGCCGGCCCGTCGGGGTCGGGTAAATCGACCCTGATCCGCTGCATCAACGCGCTGGAGGAACACCAGCAGGGCAAGATCGTCGTCGACGGGACCGAGCTTTCGAACGATCTGAAGAACATCGACAAGATCCGCTCCGAGGTCGGGATGGTGTTCCAGCATTTCAACCTGTTTCCGCACCTGACGATCCTGGAGAACTGCACGCTGGCGCCGATCTGGGTGCGCAAGACGCCGCGCAAGGAGGCGGTGGAGCGGGCGATGCATTTCCTGGAAAAGGTGAAGATCCCCGAGCAGGCCGACAAATATCCCGGACAGCTGTCGGGCGGTCAGCAGCAGCGGGTGGCGATCGCGCGCAGCCTTTGCATGATGCCGCGGATCATGCTGTTCGACGAGCCGACATCGGCGCTGGACCCTGAGATGATCAAGGAGGTGCTCGATACCATGATCGAGCTCGCCGAAGAGGGGATGACCATGCTCTGCGTGACGCATGAGATGGGCTTTGCCCGCCAGGTGGCGAACCGGGTCATCTTCATGGACCAGGGCCAGATCGTCGAGCAGAACGAGCCGGAAGAGTTCTTCAACAACCCGCAGAGCGACCGGACCAAGCTGTTCCTCAGCCAGATCCTGGGCCATTGAGGGCCACGCGACCGGGCCGCTGAAACGGCCGCAGAGAGAGATTGGCAAAGGCCGGGCATCGCGCCCGGCCTTTTTCACTCTTCGGTCTGCTCGCCCAGCAATTCGCGCGGGACAACGAAATCCACCACCGCGCCGCCGCGCCAGGCCAGTTTTTCCCAGCTATCGATGTCAAAGCGGGCGATCAGCGTCGCGCCGGTGGGATAGGCGTCGAACTTCGGATGATCGGGCGGCTCGCCCAGGATCTCGGCGGCGAACTGGCCGATGCCGGGGCTGTGGCCCAGCAGCAGGACGGTGTCGCCGGTGGCCTCCGACAGTTCGCGCAGGATCTGGTTGGCGGTCACCAGATAGAGGGTGTCGGTGACCTCTGCGGGCGTGTCGAAGCCCATCCGCTCATAGGTTTCCCGCGTGCGTCGCGCCGAGGAGCAGAGTACCTGGTCGGGCACCAGCCCCTTGGCGCGCAGCCATTGTCCGATCGCCACGGCCGAGCGGCGCCCGCGCGCATTCAGTGGCCGGTCGTGATCGGGCATGCCGGCGGTGTCCCAGCTGGATTTTGCATGGCGGGTCAGGATCAGGGTTCGGGTCATGGGTGGAAAGACCTCATGTGAAGGGCGGATTGCGCGGGCCGCCGGCCGGCGCCCCGGCTGAACGGGCAGGCGCGGCGCACCGCGCACCCCTGCATCATACAGGATTGCCCGGCGGGGCTGTCCAGATAATCGTGGCAGCGGGGCACATCATAGGGACGGTCGGCGCCAAGCGCCCCGACCGGGCAGGCGGTGAGGCAGGGTTTTTCGACGCAGATGTCGCAGGGCGAGGCGGCGGTCGCGGCGGGCAGGGCGAAGGGATCGGCGAAATGCAGCGCACCGCGATAGGAGATCATCATCCCGACGGTGTCATGCACCAGCATGCCCGTTGGGCTGGAAAAGGCGCGCCCCGATTTCAGCGCCCAGTCGATGAAGGGGGTGTAGGGCGGGCCGCCGAAGGGGAAATGCGCCGTCGCGCCGAGCTTGGCGGCCAGCCCGCCGATCACGCGCGCGGACCAGCGGTCGACCGGATCGGGCGCGCCGTCCTGCGCCTCGGGCGAGGCGGTGAAGGCGGGCCAGAAGGCCGGACCGGCGCCGAGCAGGATCAGGCTGCCGCCGGTGAGGCCCCTGGCCCCGGTCGCCGCCACGTCCAGCGCGCCCATGACGATCAGCCCATCCGCCTCGGCGGCGGCGCGGAGGCGGGCGTAGGTCATTTGCGGAAAAACGGCAGGCGCAGGCTCCAGCCCAGGCGGGCCGGGCGGTCGTCCTGCCAGCGCAGGCCCACGGTCATCGCCTCGTGCCCATCGGTGGGCTGGGCGACGTAGGTGCCGAACAGCCGGTCCCAGATCGACAGCGAAAAGCCGTAGTTGCTGTCATGCTCGTGCCGATGCACCGAGTGATGCACGCGGTGCATGTCCGGGGTGACCAGCATCAGCCGGAGGGCGCGGTCCAGCGGCAGCGGCAGGCGAAGATTGGCGTGGTTGAACATGGCGGTTCCGTTCAGGATGATCTCGAAGAGGACGACGGCGAGCGCCGCCGGCCCCAGGAGATAGACCAACCCGATCTTGAGCCCCATGGAAAGGGCGATTTCGACCGGGTGGAAGCGGATCGCGGTAGTCACGTCCATGTCGCGGTCGGCGTGATGGACCCGGTGCAGCCGCCACAGGGGGGGCACCTTGTGGGTGATCAGGTGTTGCGCCCAGATCGCGAAATCAAGGATCAGGATCGCCAGCGCCACCTCGACCCAGACGGGCCAGGCGAGCGCGTTGAAAAGGCCCCAGCCCCCGCGGGCGGCATCGAGGGCCGCGCCCACCGCCAGCAGCGGCAGCAGCAGGGCCATCAGGCGCAGGGTGGCGGTGTTGATCACCGTCAGGCCCCAGTTGGTCAGCCAGCGCCGCGATCGCGGAACCCGCCGCGCCCGCCGGGGCAGGGCGGCCTCGGTCAGCGCAAGCAGGGCGAACAGCCCCAGAAAGACCGACAGTCGGATCAGTGCCTCGTTTTCCATATATGCAGAGTTATGCATGTAACGACACAAGGCAAGGCCGCGCGGAAATATTCCGCTGACATCCGTCCCGATGTCCTGCCCCGATGTCCCGCCCCGGATGTCAGCCCTTGCGGATCAGCGAGCCTGCGCCGTGTTCGGTGAACAGCTCGAGCAGAACCGCATTGGGCGCGCGTCCGTCCAGGATCGCCACAGCCCGCACACCGCCCTCGATGGCGGCCAGCGCGGTTTCGGTCTTGGGGATCATGCCGCCGGCGATGACGCCGTCGCGGGTCATCTCGCGGATATGTTCGGCGGTCAGTTCGGTCACCACTTCGCCGGCGGCGTTCTTGACGCCGGGCACATCGGTCAGCAGCAGCAGGCGGTCGGCCTTGAGCGCGGCGGCGATGGCGCCGGCGGCGGTGTCGCCGTTGACGTTGTAGGTCTCGCCGTTGCGGCCGGCGCCGATCGGGGCGATCACCGGGATGATCTCATGCGCGAAGAGGTCGGTCAGCAGCTTGGGGTTCATCTGCGACGGGGTGCCGACAAAGCCCAGCGCCGGATCGGTCTGGTCGCAGATCATCAGGTTGGCATCCTTGCCCGAGAGGCCCACGGCAGTGCCGCCCTGGCGGTTGACCGCCTGCACGATCCGCTTGTTGACCAGGCCGGAGAGCACCATCTCGACCACCTCGACGGTGATTTTGTCGGTTACCCGCTTGCCGTTGACGAATTCGGATTTCACGCCAAGCTTTTCCAGCATGGCGTTGATCATCGGACCGCCGCCGTGAACGATCACCGGGTTCACGCCGACCTGCCGCATCAGCACCACGTCGCGGGCGAAACTGTCCATCGCTTCGTCGCTGCCCATGGCGTGGCCGCCGAGCTTGATCACGATGATGGCCTCGTCGTAGCGCTGCAGGTAGGGCAGCGCGTGCGACAGGGTTTCGGCGGTGGCGATCCAGTTGCGGTTCATGTCCTGTGTCTTCATCGGAAACTCCGTTCGGGGCGAAATCTCATGAAAGGAGCGCGCGGTGCAAGCTATTCCTGCAACAGCCCGGCGATGATGGCGCGCAGGGTTGCAATCCCGTCGCCCTTTTCGCTGGAGGTCAGGACAATCTCGGGATAGGCGGCGGTGTGTTTGGCCAGCGCGCCGCGCACCTGGGTCAGCACCTTGTCGCGCTCGGCCGCCTTGATCTTGTCGAGTTTGGTCAGCACGCACTGGAAGGTCACCGCGCTGGTGTCGAGCAGCGACATGATCTCTTCGTCCACCGGTTTCACCCCGTGGCGGGCGTCGACCAGCACGAAGGCGCGGCGCAGGGTCTGGCGGCCCGACAGGTATTGTTTCAGCAGCCGCTGCCATTTCTCGACCACCGGCAGCGGCGCGTTGGCATAGCCATAGCCCGGCAGGTCGACGAGATAGAGGTCGGGGCCCTGCGTGAAAAAGTTGATCTCCTGCGTGCGGCCGGGGGTGTTGGAGGCGCGGGCCAGCCCCTTGGTGCCGGTCAGCGCGTTGATCAGGCTTGATTTTCCGACGTTGGAGCGGCCGGCAAAGCAGATCTCGAGCCGGTCGGCGGGGGGCAGGCCGGACATGGCGACCACGCCCTTGACGAAGATCGACTCGCGCGCGAACAGCAGCCGGCCGGTCTCGGCGTCCTGCGGATCGGGCTCTTCGGCCAGGGGAAAGCGCATCTGCATCAGTTCAGAACCTCGATGGTGTCGCCTTCGGACAGCGGTCCGCCGCGGGTGACGCGGGCATAGACACCGCAATCTTGATGGCCGAAGCCCTCGTTCAGGGCCTTCAGCGTCTCGGCGTCGCGCAGGCCCGTCTCGGGATTGGCGGTGGTGGCCATGCAGCGGCGGATCGGCTCCACCAGCTCCATCTCGACCGCGCCGAGGCGCAGCCGCTTGGCGGGCCAGGCGGTCTCGGCCCAGGGGGCGAACCCGTCGAACAGGATGTTGCCGCGCCAGCGCAACGGCGAGATGGCATGGCCGAGCTGACGCTCGACTTCGGCGTGGCTGGCCATGTTGATGAGCGAGACCGAGGGATAGTCGCTGTCGGTCATTGCCTGCGCGGGCGCGCGGACCAGCCGCGCGGGCTGCGGGCGGTCGGAGTTGGTGATCGCGCTCGCCCAGTCGATAAAGCGCGCCGCGTCGGCGGGATCCTCGGGGGTGATGGTGATGTCGGGCCGGTTCGGGTGGCTGAGCGTCAGCCGGCCTGTCGCCTCGTCGAGCTGCGCCGCGACCGCCTGAAGGGCGGGCGATCCGGCGGCGCGGGTGAATTCGCGGCAGGGCGTCCAGGCGGGCGCGGCATCGTCAAAGCGCGAGGCCTCATGCGCGACCGCCCAACGCCGGTCCCAGGGCAGGGCGGCGCCCTCGGTCAGGGTCACGCTGGCCACCCGCTCACGTCCGTGGGACTTGATCGGGTGGCGCCAGATTTCCCTGACCCGGCCGGTCACTTCTTGTCTCCGGCCGGTTTGCGCTTGAAGGTTTCCTTGATGTTGCCGAACACGTCCGGTTTGTACCCCTGGGTGCGCATGATCAGGTACTGCTGGGTGAAGGTGATGGTGTTGTTGGTGATCCAGTAGACCACCAGCCCGCTGGCAAAGCGGCCCAGCATGAACATGAAGACCCAGGGCATCCAGGCAAAGATCATCTTTTGCGTGGGATCGGTGGGCGCCGGGTTCAGCTTTTGCTGCAGGAACATCGAGATGCCCAGAAGCAGCGGCAGGATGCCGATCATCACCGTGGCCACCATCGAGCCGGGGTCCGGCGCGCCCCAGGGCGCGAGGCCGAAGAAGTTCATGATCGAGGTGGGATCCGGCGCGCTGAGATCCTGGAACGGGCCGAACCAGGCGGTCTGGCGCAACTCGATGGTGACGAAGATCACCTTGTAGAGCGAGAAGAAGATCGGGATCTGCAGCAGGATCGGCAGACAGCCGGCGGCCGGGTTTACCTTTTCCTTCTTGTAAAGCTCCATCATCCCCTGCTGAACCTTGGCGCGGTCGTCGCCGGCGGCCTCTTTCAGCTTTTCCATCTGGGGCTGAAGTTCCTTCATCTTGGCCATCGAGACATAGGATTTGAAGGCCAGCGGGAACAGGATCGCCTTGAGGATCAGGGTGAGGCCGATGATCGACCAGCCCATGTTGCCGAGCAGGTTGTGGATGTTGTGCAGCAGCCAGAAGATCGGCTTGGTCAGGAAAAAGAACCAGCCCCAGTCGATCGAGTCGATGAAACCCTGAATGCCGGCGGTCTCATAGGCGCGGATGGTTTCCCATTCCTTGGCGCCGGCGAACAGCTGGGTGGTGACGCTGGCCGACTGCCCCTCGGCGAGGGTTTCGGTCGGCAGCACCGCCTCGGTCTGGTAGATGTCGCGGCGCTCGTCGTATTTGGCGGCCTGCTTGAAGGCGCTGCCGGGGGCGGGGATCAGGGTCGACATCCAGTAGTGGTCGGTAAAGCCGATCCAGCCGTTTTCCTCGACCTGGCGGACCTCGGCGCGGGCGCCTTCACGGTCCTGGAAATCAAAGTCCGGCATTTTCTTGTAGTCGGTTTCGGTCAGCTCGCCATCGGACATGGAAACCACGCCCTCGTGCAGGATAAAGAATTTCTTGCGGTCTGCGGGCTCGCCGTGGCGCGCCAGGATGCCATAGGGCGCCAGGCTGACCGGGGCGCCGGAGGCGTTCTGGACCGTCTGGGTGACGGTGAACATGTAATTATCGTCCACCGCGACCACGCGGCGGAAGGTCAGGCCCTTGCCGTTGTCCCAGGCCAGCGTCACCGGGCTGTCGATGCTCAGCGTTTTGCCGCTTTCGGCCCGCCATTCGGTATTGGGGCCCGGCACGTCGTTCGCGGTGAGACCGGCGCCGGGCGCCCAGCCGTAAAGCGCGTAATAGGCGCCAGCCTCGCCCACCGGCTTGAGCATGCGGACGATTTCGGACTGCGGGTCGATGGTGACGCGGTAATCCTTGAGCGACAGATCGTCGATCCGGCCGCCCAGCAGCGAGATGCTGCCGGTCAGGCGCGGCGTGTCGATGGCGACGCGGGGCGCGTCTGTGGCGGCCTCCTGCGGGGCCGAGCCCGGTGCGGTGCCGGCCGTGCCGCTGCCGGCCTCGGCGGTCGGCGCCGTGGCGGAAGGGACCGCGGGTGCGCCCGCGCCGGGCGTGGTCTGGCTGGCCTGTTCGGTCGGCGCGGTGCCGGTTGTGTCCGGCTCCGGCGGCGGGAACAGGATGAACCACCCGAGGATCACCAGGAAACTGAGCGCCGTTGCGAGAATGAGGTTCTTGTTCTGATCGTCCATCGGGGACCGCCACCTTGTGCTGTCTATGACAGGGTGGGTTCAACAGAGTGCAGCCCCAAAGGTCAAGCGGATTCCGGGTGAGTGTGCATTCGTGGTGCGCCCCGGTCCGTTCCCGGCCCAGGAAGCCATGCCCCTCAGCCGGTTTTGTCCCCGATTCGCGGCGCGTCCCGCAGTTTCGCCCGATGGGCGGAAATCCAGTCGAGCGTGCGATCGAAGGGCATCGGGCGACCGATGCCGAAGCCCTGCACATGGTCGCAGCCGAGCTGCGCCAGCAGCGCGTGTTCACCGACCGTCTCGACCCCTTCGGCGAGGGTCTCCAGTTCCAGCCGTTCGGCCATGGTCAGGATCGCGGCGATCAGCTTTTGCTGTTCGGGGTCGCGGTCGGCCTTCATCACAAAGGACCGGTCGATCTTGATCCGCGAGACTTCGAACCTCTGGATCGAGGCGAGCGAGGCATGGCCGGTGCCGAAATCGTCCAGGTCGATGCGGCAGCCCAGCCCGGCCAGCCCGGCGATATTGCGGGCGATGGTGTCGTCCGGATCGCTGCTCATCACCGTTTCGAGGATCTCGACCGACAGCCGGTCGGCGGTCAGATCGAAGCGGTCGAGTTCCCAGCGGATGCGCTCCACCAGGGCCGGATTGCGCAGCTCGTCGGTGGAGAAATTCACCCCCACGCGCGGCACATCCGCCCCGGCGCTGTCCCAGGCCTTCAGGGCGGTCAGCGCGTTGTAGAGGATCACCTCGCCCAGCCGCTGCATCAGCCCCGCCTCCTCCAGCGCCGGCAGGAACTGACCGGTCGGGATCATCCCGTGGACCGGGTGGGTCCAGCGCGCCAGCGCCTCGAATCCGGTGATCTTTCCGGTGTCGGTCGAGATCTGCGGTTGATACCAGGGCTGGATCTGGCCGTTTTCAAGCGCGGCCGCGGCCTCGTCCTGCAGGTCGTGGCGGGCGCGGCTGCGGCGATGGGTCTCGGCGCTGTAGACGCGGATGCCCGAGGGGCCATTGGCCTGCGCCTCGCTCAGGGCGGCACTGGCGGCCTCGAACCAGGCGCCGGCACCCGGGCCAGGCGCGCGGCTGCGCAGGCACAGACCGATGGAGCAGGACATGTAGATGGTGCTGGCGTCGACCGAGATCGGATCCTCCACCGCGCTTTGCATCCGGCCGGCAAGCTGAATGCAGAGTTCGAGATCGAGCTGGCGCACCGGGGTCAGGCAGATGGCAAAGCGGCTGTCGCCGATCCGCGCCACCGTGTCGGTGCCGCGCAGCGCCGCGCCGATCCGCTCCCCGGTCTGCAGCGCCACCTGATCGGCGGCGGCCTGGCCATGCCGTTCCTCCAGATCGCGGAAGTCGTCCAGCTCCAGCACGAAACAGGCCGAGCGCAGGCCGGAGCGGCTGGTCTCGGCATAGACCCGCTCCAGCGCCGCCTCGAATCCGTCGCGCAGCAGCAGACCGGTCACCCCGTCGCGCGGGACCGAGGGGGCCCGCGCCCGTTCGTCGAAGGCGCCAACAAAGGCAAACAGCAGCGGCAGACCGAGCGAGGTGATGACCAGCGCCGCCTCGCCCCAGAGCCAGAAGGCGCCCAGCGTGATCGCCGGAAGAAAGGCCAGAACCGGGGGGCCCATGAGAATGGGCAGGACGGTCTGGCGCAGCCGGGTCAGGGGGCTGGAGGGCGGCAGGGACATTGGGGGCCTTTCACCTTTTGCGTTTCGCAAGGTGAGGTTAGCCCGAGGGTCTGACCCAGATGTTAACGCAGAACGGGAATTTTCCCGTTGTCGTTCCCATCCTCCGCGTGGGCCGTGGCGGCGCGGGTCAGGCCGGCGAAATCGAACAGTTTGGGGTCGAGCATATGCGAAGGGCGGATGTTCATCAGCGCCCGGAACATCACCTGGCGGCGGCCCGGCGCGTTACTTTCCCACTGGTCCAGGATCGCCTTGACCTGCTGGCGTTGCAGCCCGTCCTGGCTGCCGCAGAGGTCGCAGGGGATGATCGGATAGTTCATGGCGCGGGCGAATTTCCCGCAATCCTCCTCGGCCACATGAGCCAGCGGCCGGTAGACAAAGAGGTCGCCCTCTTCGTTGACCAGCTTTGGCGGCATGGTCGCCAGCCGCCCGCCGTGAAAGAGGTTCATGAAGAAGGTTTCCAGGATGTCGTCCCGGTGGTGGCCCAGAACCACCGCTGAGCAGCCCTCTTCCCGAGCGATCCGGTAAAGATTTCCGCGCCTTAACCGCGAGCAGAGGGCACAGTAGGTGCGCCCGGCGGGCACCTTGTCCATCACCACCGAATAGGTGTCCTGATATTCGATCCGGTGCGGCACCTGCATCTTGTCCAGAAACTCGGGCAGCACCGTGGCGGGAAAGCCGGGCTGGCCCTGATCGAGGTTGCAGGCCAGGAGATCAACGGGCAGCAGCCCGCGCCATTTCAGCTCGTAAAGGACCGCCAGCAGCGTGTAGCTGTCCTTGCCCCCCGACAGGCAGACAAGCCATTTCGGCCGTTCCGCGCCCTGTTCGACCATGCCGTATTGCTCGATCGCCTCGCGGGTGGCGCGGACGATGCGCTTGCGCAGCTTCTTGAACTCCGTCGAGGAGGGCGCGCCGTTGAACAGCGGGTGGATATCGTCGGTTTCGTCGAACATGGTCTGGCTTTAATGGAGTCGCGCGGATCGGGCAAGCGGCGCGAAGTGCGGTAAGCGGCGCGCGCAGCGGGCGCGGCATTGGGGCGCGGCCTTGGGGATCGGCGGGGGGTGATTCTGCGGGCGGGCGCGGCCCTGTGCGCCTGCATCGGAGGGAGGGATGAAACCGCCCCCTTACTTTCTATTGGCCGCCTTTTCCTTCGGCTTCGGCTCCGGCACCGGATCATAGCCGTCGCTGCCCAAGGGATGGCAGCGGCCGATGCGGCGCAGCGCCAGCCAGCTGCCCCGGATCGCCCCGTGTTTCGCCAGCGCCTCCAGCGCATAGGCGCTGCAGGTGGGCTGATAGCGGCAGTTATGTCCGACCCAGGGCGAAAAGATCAGCCGGTAGGCATGGACCGGCAGGGCGACGATGCGGGCGAGCGGGGTCATGGGCGGCTCTTGTTGCGGTCGGCGTGAAGTTTCGCCATCGCATATCTAAGATCGCCCAGAAGCGACTCATAGGGGGCTGCGACAGTTGTGTCGCGGCGCCCGATCAGCACATAGTCCCAGCCGTCGTGGCCGAGGTCGGGCAGGATCGCGCGCGCCACCTCGCGCAGCCGCCGCTTGGCGCGGTTGCGGGCGACGGCATTGCCGACCTTCTTGGAACAGGTATAGCCGACGCGGATTCCGGTCGCGGCGTGCCCCTCGGGGCGGCGGCGGGCCTGCACCACCATGGTGGCGGTGGCCTGGCGCCGGGCGCGCGACGCGGCCAGAAACTCCGCCCGCTTGCGCATGGTCTGAAGCGGCATCCTGGGATCAGCCTCCGGACATGACGAAACCGCCGGGGGCGTCGTCCCCGCAATGGTCTCGGGGGCCTCCGGCGGTGTCGTTGTCATCGGAACCTGACTGAGGCGTTACGCGCTCAGCGACTTGCGGCCGCGGGCGCGACGGGCGTTCAGGATCTTGCGGCCGGCCTTGGTTGCCATGCGCGCGCGAAAACCGTGGCGCCGTTTGCGAACCAGGTTCGAGGGTTGAAAGGTGCGTTTCATCGCTCCGTCTCCAGTCTTGCGGTCGGGTGCGACGCGGATTCGCCCCCCGGATGTGTTCGAAGCCCGTCCTTTACGGGCAGTTGCCCGGCAAGTCAAACCCTGTCGGGACGGTTTTCGCGCTGTGTCTGCAACAAAAGACGCGGCGCGGGCAGGCGGAATGTTACAAAGGCGCGCCCGAGCGCGGAATTTGTCACGAATCCGGCCCGGTCCATCACCGCCGCGTGAGGCCCCTGTCGTTTTTTGTTCCTGCGGCCCATTTTGGACCCTCGGTGAACAGGTTCGGCGAACAGGATCGGGCGGCAGGATGACGGAGACGAACGAGATGATGACCCCACGCGCGCGACGGTGGCTGCGGCATCTGCCGCTGATCGCGATTCTGCTGGTGGCCGCGACCGGCGCGGCGACGCTGGGCGACGATCTGAGTTTCGACACGCTGCGCGACAACCGCGCGGCGCTGCTGGCGTTCCGGGATGGCAATTTCACAGCGCTCGCGCTGAGTTTCGTCGGCGTCTACGTGCTGATCGTGGCCTTCTCCCTGCCCGGGGCGGCGGTGGCCTCGGTCACTGGCGGGTTCCTGTTCGGGCTGGGGCTCGGCGGCGTGCTGAATGTCGTGTCCGCGACCATCGGCGCGGCGGTGATCTTTCTGGTGGCGCGCTGGGGGCCGGGACAGGCGTTGAGCGCGCGGATGGAGGCCTCGGAGGGGCGGTTGCAGCGGCTGCGCGAGGGGCTGCGCGAACATGAGGTCAATGTACTGCTGCTGCTGCGGCTGGTGCCGGCGGTGCCGTTTTTCGTCGCCAACCTGCTGCCGGCGCTGGTGGGCGTGCGGTTCTGGACCTTCCTGTGGACCACGGCCGTGGGGATCGTGCCCGGCGCGCTGGTGTTCACCTGGATCGGGGTGGGTCTGGGCGAGGTCTTTGCCCGCGGCGAAAAACCGGATCTTTCACTGCTATGGGAGCCGTATATCATCGGGCCGATCCTGGGGCTCTGTCTGCTGGCGGCGCTGCCCATCGCCATGAAGATGCTGCGCGGGGGCAAAGAGGTATGAGCGGTATGGAACGGATCAAGACCGACCTGCTGGTGATCGGCGCGGGCTCTGGCGGGCTGTCGGTGGCGGCGGGGGCGGCGCAGATGGGCGCCGATGTGGTGCTGCTGGAAGGGCACCGGATGGGCGGCGATTGCCTGAACTACGGCTGCGTGCCCTCCAAGGCGCTGATCGCGGCGGCCAGGGCGGCGCATGGCCAGGCGAGTTCCGCGAGATTCGGCGTCGCCAACGTGGTTCCGCAGGTGGATTACGCCGCGGCGATGGAACATGTGGCGGATGTGGTCGGGCAGATCGAACCGATGGACAGTCAGGCGCGGTTCGAGGGGCTGGGGGTGCGGGTGATCCGCGAGTATGGCCGCTTTGTCTCGCCGCGCGAGGTGCAGGCGGGGGATCATGTGATCCGCGCGCGGCGGGTGGTGATCGCCACCGGCTCTTCGCCGCTGGTGCCGCCGATCCCGGGGCTGGCGGATGTGCCCTATCTGACCAACGAGACGCTGTTCGATCTGCGCGCGCGGCCCGATCATCTGCTGATCATCGGCGGCGGCCCGATCGGAATGGAGATGGCGCAGGCGCATGTGCGGCTGGGCAGCAAGGTCACGGTGATCGAGGGCGACCGCGCGCTGAACCGCGACGACCCCGAACTGGCGGCGGTGGTTTGCGACAGCCTGCGCGGCGAGGGCGTGGAAATTGCCGAGGGCGCGCTGGTGGAACGGGTTTCCGGCACGGCGGGCGCGATCGAGGTGACGGCGCAGGACGGGCGGGTCTTTGCCGGCTCGCACCTGCTGGTGGCGGTGGGGCGCAAGGCGAATACCGAGCGGCTGAACCTGCCGGCGGCGGGGATCGAGACCACGCGCACGGGGATCAAGGTGGATGCCGGGCTGCGCACGAGCAACCGCCGGGTCTATGCCATCGGCGATGTGGCGGGCGGGCTGCAATTCACCCATGTGGCGGGGTATCACGCCGGGGTCATCATCCGTTCGGCCCTGTTCGGTCTGCCGTCGAAGGCCGGCGAGGCGCATATCCCGCGGGTGACCTATAGCGATCCGGAACTTGCGCAGGTCGGTCTGAGCGAGGCCGCGGCGCGCGAGATTCATGGCGACCGGCTGGAGGTTGTGCGGTTCGATTATGCCCATAACGACCGGGCGATTGCCGGGCGCAAGGCAGTGGGATTCGTCAAGGTGATGGTGGTCAGAGGGCGCCCGGTGGGCGCGAGCATCGTCGGCGATCAGGCGGGCGAGTTGATCGGCCTGTGGTCGCTGGCGCTGGCCAACGGGCTGAAGATGGGCCAGATCGCCGCGATGGTCGCGCCCTATCCGACCATCGGCGAGCTTAACAAACGCGTTGCGGGGGCCTATTTCTCACCCAGGTTGTTTGATAGTCAAATGGTCAAACGCGTGGTCGGGGCCGTTCAGAGGTGGCTGCCCTGATCTGGAAAGGGCTGTATGCTGAACACGCTTTCGGGCCGGTTTCTGATCCTGACCACGGTCTTCGTGATGCTGGCCGAGGTGCTGATCTTTGTGCCGTCGATCGCCCGGTTCCGGGTCGATTACCTGAACGATCGGCTCGAGCGGGCGCAGATCGCCTCGATGGCGCTTCTGGCCGACGACATGCTGGAGACCGAGCTGGAGCAGGAGCTCCTGCGCAACGCCGAGGTGTTCAACGTGGTGCTGCGCCGCGACGAGATGCGCCAGCTGATGCTGTCCTCGCCGATCCCCGAGCCCATCGCCGAGACGTATGATCTGCGCGACGCGGGGGCGGTGATGCTGATCCGCGACGCGCTGCGCCGGCTGTTCACGCCGCAGAACCAGATCGTGCGGGTGATCGGCGCGCCGACCCGCGATGCCGGTCGGCTGATCGAGGTGACGATGGAGACCGCGCCGCTGCGCACGGCGATGATCGACTATGGGTTGCGGATCCTGCTGCTCTCGGCGGTGATCTCGGTCTTTACCGCGCTGCTGCTGTTCGTGGCGGTGCAGCGGTTTCTGGTGCGGCCGATCAAGGGCGTGGTGAGCTACATGAAACGCTATGCCGCCGCCCCCGAGGATGCGCGCGGGATTATCCAGCCGCATGCCGGCGTAACCGAGCTGCGCGAGGCGGAAGAGGCGCTGCAGATGCTGCAGACCGAGCTGACCCAGCTTCTCAAGCAGCGCGAGCGCATGGCGCAGTTGGGCGGCGCGGTGGCCAAGGTCAGTCATGATCTGCGCAACATCCTGACCAGCGCGCAGCTGTTCACCGACCGGATCGAGATGAGCGAGGATCCCCGCGTGCGCCGGCTGGCGCCCAAGCTGGTCAATTCGATCACCCGCGCGGTGAGTCTGTGTGAAAGCACGCTGGCCTTTGGCCGCGCCGAGGAGCCGCCGCCAGCGCTGCGCATGATCGGGCTGGCCGCCATCGCTGAGGACGTGGTCGAAAGCGAACGGCTGGCCGTCGGCGATGGCCCGGTGGAGCTGCACAACACCGTGCCCTCGAGTCTGCGGGTGCGGGCCGATCCCGAGCAGCTCTATCGGGTGCTGCTCAATCTGGTGCGCAACGCCTGCCAGGCGATCGAGGCGACCCGCCGCCCCGGCTCCGTGACCCTGCACGCGCGCGAGGACGACGACGACTGGTGGATCGAGATCGCCGATACCGGCCCCGGCCTGCCGGTCAAGGCGCGGGAGAACCTGTTTACGCCGTTCCGCGGCGGCGCCCGCGCCGGCGGCGCCGGGTTGGGCCTGGCGATTTCGGCGGAGCTGGTGCGCGGTCACGGCGGCGCGCTCGAACTTGTCCGCTCCGGGCCTGAGGGCACGGTCTTTGCCATCCGCCTGCCACGATCCATGTCGGCGCTGGAGATTTCCGGGCCGGATCGCACCCTGGAAGGGACGCGAAAAAAGGATGAAAAAATCGTCTGAAATGGGTTGCAAACCCCCAGGGCCAAGGGTACATGCAGGGCCTCAGTGGACCGATAGCTCAGCTGGATAGAGTACCTGACTACGAATCAGGGGGTCGGGGGTTCGAATCCTCCTCGGTCCGCCACTGCACTTTTACGATGTTGTTTTTGAACGATTAATCTGCATTTTTTCCAACTCGTTCGGAAAAGTTGGAAAAATCCGTTCCCGAAATGATATTCTTGGCATCCGCGGTCTTGCTATATTCGCGGGTTTGCTCGGATGTTTCGTGTCCCAGAAACGCCATGCGCTGCTCAGGGGGCGCGCCGGCCTCGGCCATCATCACTGATCGTAGTTTTCGCAGCCCGTGGGCGGTCAGTCCGCTGGCGAGCCCAGCCTCTTTCGCGGCGCGGGAAAACCACTGTTGCGCGGCCTTTGGCGATCTGGCGGCGCCCTGCGCGGTGCTGAGGAACGTCATGTGTTTAGGCGCCGCCGCGACGCAGTCCGCCAGGTGCGGGCTGATCTCGAACCATACCGGGGGCCCCATCGCCGCCGCCCCGGAAAAGGGGCAGATCGCCAGCGTCCCGGTTTTCGCGCGCTTGTAGCGCAGCCAGCCCTGCCGGTCGACGTGCCCGGGTCCGATCCGGCAGGCATCGGTGACGCCGGCGCCGGTGTGCAGCATCAGCTCCATCGCAAACCGCTGCATCGTGCCAATTGCCCAGTGCCGCCGGAACCGATCGGCATCCGCCCTAGTCCACGGTGTGTGGCCGTCCGTTTTCGGGGCCCTGTGCGGTCCAACCAGCGGTTGGGTTGGCCTCAACCAGACCGGAATCGTACCACCAGCGCCCCAGCGCCCGCCAGACCTTGAGCCGGTTGTTTGCCGGGATCGGCGCGAGGCGGGCCAGATCCTGCCTGACGTGGCGCGGCTCAAGATCGACCATCCGGCCGACGCCATAGCGCGCGTCGATGTCGTCGAGCATGCGCCGCCAGCTCGCCCGCGTCGAGGCGACATAGGCGGCGAGAAAATCGGGATGCCCCTTTGGCAGATCCGGCATGGCAATGGCCCTGTGCCCGGCCGGCGCAGATAAAAGCGCGGGTTGCCGGACGGCCAGTGGCCGCTCTGGCTGAGCCCTTTCAGCCGCACAGCCCCGCCCCGAACAGATCGTCGCATGAGTTCGCCTCCTGCCCCTCATAGGGCAGCGATGCGATGAGTTGGTCAAGGCCGCGGCGGTCGTACAGCCGTTTTCGGCCCAGCACCCGGCGCGGAATGTCGAGGGTGTGCAGCGTCGATTCCGATACGCCCAGATAGTGCGCGGCCTGCGGGGCCGGCAACAGGGCGGGCGGGAATTCGAGCGTCACGGCCATGGCGTCAGTCCTCCGCCTCCCTGTTCGCAATCTCCAACAGAACGTCGGCGTGGCAGGGGGTTCAGTCTGGACAAGTCTCGCCCAGCGGCAGCCCCTCCGCGTGGCGGTCGCACAGCCGACACCAGCAGGCGAGATCACGCCCGCGCAGGGGGGCGACGACAAAGGAAATCAGATGTGGATCGTGGCGCAGCTCTTTCTCCGTCAAGGCGCGAAACTCCCGCACCGCGGCGGCGGCGTCTTGAATGCCGTCCTCTCCGATGCGGAACGGATTGCCCCACCGGCTGGGCCGCGCCACGATCACCGCGTCCGGGTTCTCGGCGCGCCATGGGCGGTCGCGGCGCATCTGGATGCGGCGGGGGCGGTCAGCCATTGTCCTCTCCCCTCGGCAGATAGAGCCGCGCCGGGGCTGGGCCGGTGACATCGATGGTGTAGCCGCCCTTGCGCCCATCGCCGCGCAGAACGCGCGTCTTGATCCCGGGCAACGGTTTGCCGTCCGGGCCAAGCCCGCCGATCTGCTCCAGCACCTCGGTCGCCATGCGCGCGCGCAGCTCCTCCTCGGTGACCTGGGCGCGGAAACTGATGGTGTCTGGGGTGATAAGTTTCATGCCGCTTGTTCCTCTCTCTCGGCCACGTGCGCGCAGTTCGCCCGCGCCAGCGCCTCGGCCAGTGGCGGGCAGACGCTGTTGCCGCACATGCGGGTCTGTTCGGTCTTGGTGAAGGTCCGGCCGTCTGGCGCGGTCTCGATCCGGTAGCTGTCTGGGAAACCCTGGGCACGGAACATTTCGCGCGGGGTGAGCATGCGCATGCCGATATCGGCGATGGCATAGGTCGCGCCGTCGATCTCGACCGTGACCAGGCCGAAAGTGTCGCGGGTGCTGAGGGTGTGCAGCGGCTCGCCCGCCTCCTGTCCCAGGCCCTGCCCGTAGTATTTTTGCAGGAACGCCGCCACCAGCGCGCCATGTCCGCCGCCGGCGCAGATTGTCGGGTGCGGGGCCTCGATCGAGGCGTCCCGCCGCGACGTGCCATGCAGGCTGAGGAGAGAGGCCGCGACCACCTGCTGTTGTGTCCCGCGCGTGGTCAGGGTGCTGAGCGGCGCGGTGGCGGACCGCCCGGCGTTGCGCTCCATCCGCGGCCCGGCGTTGTGCTGGGCGAGGAAGGTGGCGACCAGCGCATGTTTCGCCCCGCCTGCCACCACGGTGCCCAGCGGCTTGTCCAGCCCCGGAACGCGCGGGGCTTGCCCGGGCCGCTCACCATATCCGGTCTGCACCAGAGTGGGCACGACGATGCCGTTGTAATCCTTGGTGCTGGCGGTGATCGTGTGGTGCGGTGCGTCCATCGGCCGGTTGTGGCCGCCGTGCTGGCCCTGCGTCGAGAAGGGGGCGAGGGTCGGCGCGACCAGCCCATGCTGGATGCCGCCGGCAGAGACGGTTCCAAGCGGATCGCCGATGGGATATTCACGCCGTCCACCGCTATAGCCGTGCGCGACCGAGATCACGAAGGGCTGTTTCGCCTCGACCACATAGCGCATGACGCCGCGCGCGATTGCGGGCCTCCGCGCGGGCGCGGTCGAGGATTTCCTTCTGCTTTTGGGCATTGCCTTGCCCCTTGGCCCATTCCGCCATGGCGCGGCCGGTCTCCACGCCCATCGGGCGGCGCGGGTCGAGCAGCCCTTTGAACTGGTCGGCGACCTTGATCTGGTGGACCGGGCAGCCAGGGGAGGAGGGGTCGAGGATGATCGTTTCAGCAACATCGCAGAATGACTGATCAGGTAGTTCAATTATCGGCTGAAGGAGCGACGAGAACCGATCCTCCGCGGCGTCCATCTAAGCTGACGACACCAATGCATAGAACTGATTGTTCCAATCGTCTGGCGTCCGATTGGGCTCGGCATCGGCGGAATAGCCATGGCCATTCATTCGTGCGGACCAAGCCGCATGAGTGTCTACGATCTCAATGTACCAGCCTGGCCGAGCGAACCTTTCAACATTGAGTAGACTCAACCATCTTGAGAGCTCTTGGTCGTTGACTCGAACGACGGCCTGTTTGGAGCTGCGTCTCAGGGAGTCGTCATCACGTTTGAGGTCAATATGTTCGCCGTTCGGTGAGACAATCGCACGCGGCTGACGCGAAAATGACGGTGTCTCTTCCGGAAGCTCTGGCCAAGTCGGCTCAGGTCCGCCATCGAGCCAAGCGATCTCGGCTGCAACCGCGTCAGCGTCCTTCCCCGCTTTCTCCTCCTCGTAAGCCTCTCGAGTAGAGGCGTCCTCGTCATGGGGATTCCAACGCCAACGGCAGCAGGTGAAAGCGATACGGACTGCAGCTTTGATCAGTCGCGGATCGGCATCTCTGATGCTCTCATGTGCTGCCTCCACCCGCCGTACCCGCATAGGGAGAGTCTGGGTGTAACGGGTGCCACCATCAACGACAGCGACCTCTCCCACACCGGGGGAGGTCACGCAGACGGACCCGAGAGCAGCCCAGTTAGCTGGGGCACTTTTCAGGGGAATTTCCCGGCCAACGGGGGCCACGGATGCTTGGTTTATTAATCTGGAGATCAATGGCTGGGGTGGTAGGATTCGAACCTACGGTACACGGTACCAAAAACCGCTGCCTTACCACTTGGCTACACCCCAACGGTGAGCGGCTAATTACGCGGCTTGTTCGGGCTGTTCAAGGCCCATCTGACAAAAAAATCCGCAAAGATGCTGGCGGCGGCGGCGGTGCGGAGGATCTTTCCGCGCCATCGCATGACCGGCCCTCCGGATCAGTCCCGGATCTCGTCCGGATCGACGCCCCAGAGGTTGGATTTCCGGGTCCAGCCGCGATAGCCGCCGGCCGAAATCCGGCACCAGTCATGGCTGCATTCGCCCAGCCGCGCCACCACCCCCAGTTCGAATCGCGCGATCACCGGCGTGGCGTCGTCGGCGCGCGCGTGCACCGCCAGCATGTCCTGTTCCACCAGCACCGTGCGTACCCCGGACAGCAGCGCATAGTGCACCCAGCCTCCGGCGCCGTCGCGGTCCTGCACCCGGCGCCAGTGGCCGTGCTCGGCGGTAATCTGCAGCGGCATGTCGCGGCGCTTGAACACCCAGTCGATCCGATGGGTCAGCGACGGGCCACGGCGCACGTTGCCCTCGCCGGCCTTGAGCGAAACGAAACGCGGCAGTGGCAGGTTCGTCACCGGCCCGCGCGCGTCGCCTTGCTGCGCCTGCCCCGCACTTGCCAGCAGGATCACCGCCACGGTCGCCGCGGCGCGGCGTGTCAGTCGCATCAATACACTCACAGACGGCCTGCCCGATTTCTCTGTTTGCCTCATCGCGGAAAGCCTGCGTCATTTGCGCATCGGGTTCTTGTGCCCCGGCTGATCCTGCGCCACGATGCCACGGCGCAGGCGGTTTTGAAAAGCATCGGAGGAGCATCAGTGCCAAGAGAACGACTGAGTGTTGTCGTGACGCGACGGTTGCCGGAGGCGGTCGAAACCCGGCTGAGCGAGCTTTTCGACGTCCGCTTGCGCGAGGATGACACCCCCATGACCCGCGCCGAACTGGTCGAGGCGGTGAAAACCGCCGATGTCCTGGTGCCCACCCTGACCGACGCGATCGACGCCGGCCTGATCGCCCAGGCGGGCGACCGGCTCAAGCTGATCGCCAATTACGGGGCCGGGGTTGATCACATCGACGTCGCCACCGCCCGCCAGCGTGGCGTTCTGGTCTCCAACACCCCCGGCGTGGTCACCGACGACACCGCCGACATGACCATCGCGCTGATCCTCGCCGTGACCCGCCGCATCCCCGAGGGGCTGGCGATGATGCAGCGCGGCGACTGGCCCGGCTGGGCGCCCACCGCGATGCTGGGCGGGCGGATCGGCGGCCGGCGACTGGGCATCCTCGGCATGGGCCGGATCGGCCAGGCGGTGGCCCGGCGCGCCGCCGCCTTCGGTATGCAGGTGCATTACCACAACCGCCGCCGGCTGCGCCCCGAGATCGAAGAGGCGCATGAGGCCACCTATTGGGACAGCCTCGATCAGATGGTGGCGCGGATGGACGTCATCTCGATCAACTGTCCGTCCACCCCCAGCACCTTTCACCTGATGAATGCGCGGCGACTCAAGCTGATGAAGCCCAGCGCGGTGATCGTGAACACCTCGCGCGGCGAGGTGATCGACGAGAATGCACTGACCCGGATGATCCGCGCGGGCGAGATCGCGGGCGCCGGGCTGGATGTCTACGAACGCGGCGCCGAGGTGAACCCGCGGCTGCGTGAGCTGCCCAATGTGGTGCTGCTGCCGCACATGGGGTCGGCCACCGTCGAGGGGCGGATCGAGATGGGCGAAAAGGTGATCATCAACATCAAGACCTTCGAGGACGGCCACCGCCCACCCGATCAGGTGGTGCCGGCGATGCTCTGACGGGTGCGGGCCTTCATCGCCATCGACCTGCCCGAGGAGGTGACGGCGCCGCTGGTCCGGCTGCAGGCCGGGCTGCCCGCTGGCAGGCCGGTGGCGGAGGAGAACCTGCACCTGACGCTGGCCTTTCTGGGCGATCAGGAAGAGGTAGTGCTGGAAGGGCTGCATTACGAGTTGGAGGGAATAAAAGCGCCGCCCTTCGAGCTGTGCTTCTCTGGTCTCGGCACCTTTGGCGGCAACCGGCCGCGGATCCTGTTCGCCGATGTGGCGCCTGAGTCGGCGCTTACCGATCTGCACCGCCGGGTAACGGGCGCGCTGCGCCGCGCCGGGATGGTTCCGCCGCGAGAGCGTTTTCATCCGCATGTGACGCTGGGGCGCTTCGGCAATGGCGCGGCGGCGGACGTGGCAGCCCGGTTGCGCGGGTTCCTTGCCGAGCATGGCGACACGCCGCTGCCCGGGTTTGCGGTCACGGGGTTCGGCCTCTACGAATCGACGCGGCACCCGTCCGGGGTGCGTTATGAGCTGCTGGCGCGGTACGATTTGGTGTGAAGGGGGCTCGGGGGCAGCTGGTCCGCTCGCTTTTCCTCCGTTGGGGGAGGGGGCGCAAAGGACAGAGGAAGGTGCGAGGCGATTTTGCCGTTCCCCCTCTATCCCTCGATCTCCAGAGCAAGCCGAGCGAGCGCCAGACCGTGGGATGGCGCTACGACCTCTGATCGGCGCACTTTATGGCAGCCAAATCCGCGGCCTTATGTATCAAACGCACCAAGCGTGCGACAGCGCCAGCCGGAGGGCTGAGCGGTGATTAAGATAGCTTTGATCGCGTTGATAATCTTAAGCAATGTCCAGCAGGACAAATGGCCTGGTTCCGTCTTTGATGAACCTCCATACCGTCTCGCCGCCAACCCCGGTTACGTCCATGAACGAGAGTTGCACAAGAAAAACGATACGATCACTTTCTGTAATTGCGGCGCTTTCGGTCTCGCTCAAAGCGACGTGGCGCTGGTTGTTCAGTTCCCCGCCCGATTGAATGACATCATAGCAAGCATCCAACTCGCCTTTTTCTACTGTTTTCCCAAGGTGATGGCGTACCGCAGTGAGAACAGCGGGGCTACGGCCAGCGTTAACAACGGTGTAGTCAATGGATCGCACCCCGCCTTGGTTGTTATGGAGCCTGTATGTATCGGTAATTTTGACTGCGAGGAAAGGCCTCTCCAGAGTTCTGAAGCTGTCCTCGGCAATGTCGGCCTCTCGCTTGGCTTGGTCGGCAGTGTTCTTGGTTTCTCTGAGGGTGTAGTAAACAAAAACGACACCAATAGAGGTGACAAACATAGTGATGGCAGAGACAATGAGAACTCCAAGAGCGGACAGCGACATATGCTGTTGCGCCTTCAAGTCCTTGTAGGATGTATATTCTTCATTGGCGGAGTCTATGGCATCTCTAATGCATTTCGACGCAGAAAAGACATAGGGGATTTCTCCGCAAGCATCGATGCCGCTATGTGCTTCGGAATTTTGTCGTTCGGCTATATCTTGACGATCATGGGCATAATATTCCTCCAATGACCAAATAGCCCAAATGCCAGCACTTGCCGATGCAATGAAAGCTAATCCAAATGCAACTGCGATGATCCAACGGCTGACAGACATTGCAACAGGAACGCCGCGCTAAACTTCCCTCGGGACAGCTTGTTGGCGATGTTCGCTTCCTTCTCGCTGATTCCCATTTCGCCTAGCTTTTCAACAAGTTTAGCGTATGTCACGCCTTTCCGTTTCAGCTCAGCCTTGAGAAGGTTTGCCGCCTTCGCTTCCCACTCTGTTTGCGTGGCCATGTCGCCTCCGTTATAAATCTATCGTATGTGATAGATAACCTATTGCAAACAGTATGTCACTATACTATATTCGATATAAACCTAACGAATGTAGTAGAAATGGCACAACACTTCCTTCTCTCCGCAGCATCCCGCACCCTCAGCCTTCGCTCGATTTACAAGGCTGGCGAGGACTCGGCTTACCGCACCTTCTGCGAAATGCGCTGGCCGGAAACCAACGGCGAAGCGGTTTGCCCGTGCTGCGGTCATGACGAGGCGTACAAGATCACCACCCGCCGCAAGTTCAAGTGCAAGGCGTGTCACCACCAGTTCAGCGTCACCAGCGGGACCATCTTCGCAAGCCGCAAGATGGACTTCGTTGACCTGCTGGCGGCGATCTGCATCATCGTGAACGCCTCCAAGGGTGTTTCGATGGTCCAGCTTTCGCGCGATCTGGACTGCCAGTACAAGACCGCCTTCGTGCTGGCGCACAAGCTGCGCGAGGCGATGGCGCAGGAAGTCCAGACCGGCGAAGTTCTGACCGATCACGTCGAGATTGACGGGGCCTATTTCGGCGGTCACATCCGCCCGGCAAACGCCAAGGTTGACCGCGTTGACCGCCGCCTGAAAGAGAACCAGACCGGCAAGCGCCGCGTTGTCGTCGCCCTGCGCGAGCGCGAGGGCCGCACCCTGCCTTTCGTGACCATGAGCGAGGCCGAAGGCGTTGCGCTGGCAAACGAGAACGTTGACCGCACGGCAACCATTTCCGCCGACGAGGCGAGCCATTGGGATCTGCTTCACGCGGGATGGAACGTTGACCGGGTGAACCACAGCGAGTGCTACAGCGACCACGGCAAGCATACCAACATGGTCGAGAGCTTCTTTTCCCGCCTGCGCCGCATGGTCGAAGGTCAGCACCACCACGTCAGCCCGCAGTACCTTTACCAGTACGCGAACCACGCCGCATGGCTGGAAGACAACCGCCGCACCGACAACGGGACGCTGGCGCAGATCGTGGTGTCGAACGCCATGAGCGCGCCGGTTAGCCGTCAGTGGAAAGGGTACTGGCAGCGGGCGGCTTAAGTGTGATTCTTCCTAGACCTACACACGCAATCGCTGTTATCACCGTGATTCAAATCAACCCACAAAACCTTGAGCGCTCCACCGTCCCGTATACCATAGATTCGATGTTGCCCTTGCAGCCTGAGTGAAAAAATAGAGTCTAGGTCATCCTGCTGGATTTCCATAAGCCGATCTTTAGCAACCTTGTTGAGTCTTCTGCATTCAATCGAATGATGTTGCTTATCACGTAGTTCAGACCACGACATACTTTCGAATGATTTAATTTGTTTGTTAAGTAGGTCGGGCAACGACATGCTAGCGAGAGATTTTTCGCCCCACGGCCCATCCCAGTCGAATGCGCCAAGACGCCACGACAGTTTCAAACCTGCGTCACTGTCAGTTCGAACTGAAGCCCTCACCTCTGGTCCTGAGATGGGCTCTTTAGCGACCTTTGGTTGGTTCCCCCTACCACGCCTATTTGAGCGAGCCATAGTACTCGGACATTGATTCCAAAGTAATTTCGTGGTTCCCGCGCTCACTCGGGCCAAGGCCCTCACGCGCGGACAGCCACGGTTTTTCAGCATGTGTAATATCGCTTAGCTGCTGACCATTGTACTGTGAATAAAACTCAACCACCTTCAAAACGTCATCGGCCTCTGACTCCGAAAGCAACGAAGCATCTCCGCCGGATATCCCCCCGACCTTAAACATGCCCCTATGTTTGGCGTACAGGTCCGGGCAAACAGGTCCGTTCGCCCAAGCTTCAATTTTGCTCTCGAAGAGCGGAGAATCTCTCCACGTCGCTACCCAAGCCTGACTGTAGTAAATAAGCTTCTGTAGCTTCCATGCGCTAACTGGACCCGTCTTTTCCAAGATGTAGGCCGCAACATCAAATACACTTGCCATGCTAGCCTCCCGATAAAATTCACGGATTATGTGGGATACTAAGGTCTACCTTGAGGAATGTGAATCCTACATATCCAGATCGTGATGCACAAGTCGCATTCAAGCCACGCCAAAGATGCCGGACCATTTCACCTTAGAGACATCCACACCCGCCCCTCACGCCCCACCATACCTTGCCGCTTCAACTCTGACAGCATCAACGCAGACCGCGTGTAAGAAGCCTGCCAGTCCAGATCAGGGCGCTTGCATTTGACCCACTCCGCAACCTCTGGAAGCCCCTTGGGGCCGTCTCTGAGAGCGTCCATCACTATAGCTGGCATGACACCACGGCGGGCTGGCTTGAATCGTGGTGGCCTTTGGATGCGCGGCAAGCGATTGACGCCACGCAGAGCAAGCAGCCTCTCGGCTAAGTCTCGAACCTCTCCACCTTCCTTACGCAGATCCAGTAGAGCATTGTTGATAGTCTTGTCCTGCATGGGCGCAGGATAGCAGTTCCCCTACTTAGGGGATTCCGGTTTCTTGGTGCGCTTGATACATACGGCCGCAAATCCGACCTAGATACGAACGGCGCGCCTACGTCAGCCAAGCGCCAGAACGCGGGGACGGTCCGGCGCTTGCGCGGCGCCCTTCGGGCTTGTTCCGCGAAGGGGTACTTTGGCTCGGAGGCCTCCTTCACACCAGTGCTGCAGGTTTTCGGCCCGATCTTGGGGTCGAGCCAGGCGGCCAGGTGGACCAACTTTCACAAGCTCCGCAGCCCCCAGCAATTGCCAGCCCGCCCCGATCCGCTACAGTTGCCCAATCCAGCCCAAGGGAGACGCCCATGCGCCGCTTCGCAATCGCCTTTGCCGCCAGCCTGACCCTCGCGGCACCGCTCTCCGCCCAGCAAACCGCCGATGCCGTCGCCCCCGAAGCCGCGACCGAGGGCGCCTTTGCCAGTGCCTCCCCCGCTATTGCCGAGGCACTGGCGGCGAAACAGTCGGGCCGCCCGGTCGTGGCCGAAAACTGGATGATCGCAGCCGCGAATCCCCACGCGGTGGAGGCCGGCGCGGCGGTGCTTGGCGCGGGCGGGTCTGCCGCCGACGCCATGATCGCGGCCCAGGCCGTGCTGGGGCTGGTGGAACCGCAAAGCTCGGGTCTTGGCGGCGGCGCATTCCTGGTCTGGTACGATGCGGCGAGCGCAGAGCTGACCACGCTCGACGGCCGTGAAACCGCGCCGCTCTCCGCAGCGCCGACCCTGTTTCAGGACGACCAGGGCGAACCGCTGACATTCTTCGACGCGGTGGTCGGCGGCCGCTCGGTCGGTACCCCGGGCACGCCGGCGCTGATGGCAGAGGCGCACCGCCGCTGGGGCCGCAGCCCCTGGCCGGGGCTGTTTCACGACGCCATCGACCTCGCCGAGCAGGGTTTTCCGGTCTCGCCGCGCCTTGCCGGCCTCATCGCCGGCGATGCCGAACGGCTGGCCCGCTTCCCGGAAACCGCGGCCTATTTCCTGCCCGGCGGCGCGCCGCTGGCCGAGGGCCAAACCCTGAGAAACCCCGCCTATGTCGACACCCTGCGTCAACTGGCCGGGCAGGGGGCCGAGGCCTTCTATGCCGGACCCATCGCCGCCGACATCGTGCAGGCCGTGCAGACCGCGCCGGGCAATCCAGGCGTGCTGTCCCAGACCGATCTGGCGCTCTATCAGGTGCGCGAGCGGCCGCCGGTCTGCGTCAGCTACCGCGCCCATGAGGTTTGCGGCATGGGGCCGCCGTCCTCCGGCGCGCTGACGGTGGGGCAGATTCTCGGGATGCTTGAGACCCGCGATCTGCCCGGCCCGCAGGATCCCGAGGCCTGGCGGATGATCGGCGACGCCTCGCGCCTCGCCTTTGCCGACCGGGGCCGCTACATTGCGGATGCCGATTTCGTGCCGATGCCGACAAAGGGGCTGGTCGATCCGGCCTATCTGGCCGAGCGCGCGACACTCCTCGACGGTGACGACGCCCTGCCCGAGGTCGCGCCCGGAACGCCGAAATTCGATCACGCGCTGAACTGGGCCGACGAC
This sequence comes from Antarcticimicrobium luteum, assembly GCF_004358185.1. Classification (GTDB taxonomy): domain Bacteria; phylum Pseudomonadota; class Alphaproteobacteria; order Rhodobacterales; family Rhodobacteraceae; genus Antarcticimicrobium; species Antarcticimicrobium luteum. The sequence goes on along the minus strand of NZ_SMUV01000071.1, from coordinate 147,212 downwards.
GCGGCCATCGAGTTTCCCTCGACCTCACATCTCTCCATCGTCGACAGCCGGGGCAATGTGCTGTCGATGACCACCACCATCGAAAACGCCTTTGGCTCCCGCCTGATGGTGCGGGGGTTCCTCTTGAACAACGAACTCACTGATTTCTCCTTCCGAACCCACAGGGACGGCACCCCCATCGCCAACCGGGTGGAACCGGGCAAGCGCCCCCGCTCCTCGATGGCGCCGACCATCGTGATGAAGGACGGCCGCCCGGTGCTCGCCCTGGGCTCCCCCGGCGGCAGCCGCATCATCGGCTACGTGGCACAGGCGGTGATCGCCTGGCTCGACTGGGGGCTGGATGTGCAGCAGGCGGTGGCGCTGCCCCATGCGGTCAACCGGTTCGGACCCTACGACCTTGAGGCCGGCACGGCGGCTGAGGCGCTGCAGGCGCCGCTGGAGACGTTGGGATACGAGGTCAGGATCCGAGATCTGAACTCGGGCCTGCATGCCATCGAAATCGGCGACACCCTGAAGGGCGGCGCCGACCCGCGCCGCGAGGGGATCGCGATGGGCGGCTGAGGCGCGCAGCTGTGCCTTGCCCCGGTCCGGTCGATAGGGCAGGGTTCGCCGCGAACGACCGATAACAAGGAGCCGACCATGGTCCAGGCCACCGCGCTGCCGCGCAACGAAACCGGAATCGAAACCGCCCTGGGCATTCTCAAGCAGCGTTTCGGCGACCGCTGCCAGACGGGGGCGGCGATCCGCGAGCAGCACGGTCATACCACCACCTACATCCAGAACCAGGCGCCCGATGCCGTGGTGTTCCCGCACAGCACCGAAGAGGTCTCGGAGATCGTCAAGGTCTGCGCCGCGCACCGGGTTCCGGTGATCCCCTTCGGCACCGGCACCTCGCTTGAGGGGCATGTGAACGCGCCCGCCGGTGGCATTTCGGTCGATCTGATGCAGATGAACAAGATCCTCGCGGTGCATCCGGGGGACCTCGACTGTGTGGTTCAGCCCGGCGTCACGCGCGAGGATCTGAACACCCATCTGCGCGATCAGGGCCTGTTCTTTCCGATCGACCCTGGTGCCAACGCCTCGCTCGGCGGCATGGCCTCGACGCGGGCCTCGGGCACCAACGCTGTTCGCTACGGCACCATGAAGGATAACGTCATCGCGCTTGAGGTGGTGATGCCCGACGGCGAGGTGATCCGCACCGCGCAACGCGCCAAGAAAAGCTCGGCCGGCTACGATCTGACCCGGCTGATGGTCGGCGCCGAGGGCACGCTGGGCCTGATCACCGAGATCACCCTGCGCCTGCAGGGCATCCCCGAGGCGATCTCTTCGGCGCGCTGTTCGTTTCCGACCGTCGATGCCGCCTGCCAGGCCGTCATGATGACGATCCAGTATGGCATCCCGGTGGCGCGGATCGAACTGCTGGATGCGATGAGCGTGGGCGCGGCCAATGTTTATTCCAAGCTCGATCTGCCGGAAACGCCGCTGCTGCTGCTGGAATTCCACGGCTCCGACGCTGGCGTGGTCGAACAGGCCGAGACCTTCCAGGGCATCGCCGAGGAATTCGGCGGCACTGATTTTGCCGCCACCACCAGCACCGAGGAGCGCAGCAAGCTCTGGCAGGCACGCCATGACATGTACTGGGCCAGCCATGCCCTGCGTCCGGGCGCCAAGGGGCTGTCGACGGATGTCTGCGTACCTATTTCGAAGCTCGCCGAATGCGTTGGCGCCGCGGCGGCCAAGGCCGCGGAACTGGGGCTGATCTCACCCATCGTCGGCCATGTGGGCGACGGCAATTTCCACTGCCTGCCGCTGATCGACATGGACAACCCCGAAGAGATCGCCAAGGCCGAGGACTTCGTCGGCTGGCTGAACGATCTGGCGATCTCGATGGAGGGCACCTGCACCGGCGAACATGGCATCGGGCAGGGCAAGCGACCCTATCTGAAAAAGGAACTTGGCGCGGCCACGAAATACATGGCGGCGATCAAGGCGGCGCTGGATCCGGACAACATCATGAACCCGGGCAAGATTATCTAAAGCGGCGCGGCCCCCCTCCCTGCCCCCGAGAGGGGGAGGGGAGGCCGCGGATGCGCCCGGCGGGGATCTTCCCGGCCAGAGCAATCCAGAACAACAGGGCCGTCGTTTCAGGCCGGGCCGCCATGCTGTCGTTGCCATCAGAGGAGATCCGCTTGCCCCCCCTCTGGCTCGGCACCCTGAAACCGCCCCGAGGTCGGTTTTGCAATATAGGGTGTCGGATGGCTTCTGAGCGGACCCGCCCTTATGGCATACATCAAACAGCAGAGACTCATTTGCGGAGCGCGGTATCATGAAAACCCATGTCAAAGCCCTGGTCGTCGGCGGCGGTGCCGTCGGCACCTCGATCGCCTATCACCTCGCCCGCGCCGGCTGGTCCGACGTGATGCTCGTCGAACGCGACGAGCTGACCTCCGGGTCCACATGGCATGCCGCGGGGCTGCTGCCGCTCTTCAACATGAGCTATGCCAGCAGTCACATCCACGACTACTCGGTCAGGTTCTACAAGACCCTGGAGGAGGAGACCGGCCTGAACCCCGGTTTCGCCGTGGTCGGCAATCTGCGCATGGCCCAAAGCCGCGCGCGCATGGACGAATACCAACTTTACGCCACCACCGCCGAAACCGTCGGTATCCCGCATGAATTTCTGAGCCCCGCCCAGATCAGGGAGCGTTGGCCGCTGGTGCGCACCGAGGATCTTGTCGGCGCGATTTTCCACCCGACCGACGGCTATATCAACCCCGCCGATGTCACCATGGCCATGGCCAAGGGCGCGCGTCAGCGCGGGGTTGCGATCGAACGCAAATGGCAGGCGGACGGTTTCGACTGGAAAGGTGACCACTGGGAGGTGACGCTCACCAAGATGATCGAAAAGGGCGGCAACCTGGTGGCCTCTGACGAACAGGTCGTTGTCTCGGCTGAACATGTGGTCACCGCCAGCGGCAACCACGCCCAGCGCACCGCCGGGATGCTGGGGATCAAGCTGCCGGCGATTCCGGTCGAACACCAGTTCATCGTCACCGAACCCGACCCGGCGCTGGTCGAATATCGCAAGAGCCATGGCGAACACCCCGTCCTGCGCGATGTCGACGCGCGCTGGTACGTGCGCGAAGAGCGCGGCGGATGGATCCTCGGCCCCTATGAGGATGGCGCGCCGGCGCGGTTCCGTTATGGCGTGCCGGACAGTTTCCGCGCCGACCTCTTCCCGCTGGATCTGGAGCGGATCGAACAGGAATACATGGATTTCATCCATCGCATCCCCTCGACCGAAACCGTCGGGCTTAAGGACGATTTCAACGGCCCGATCTGCTATACCCCGGACGGCAACCCGCTGATCGGCCCGGCGCCGGGGCTGCGCAACATGTGGCTGGCCGAAGGCTTCAGTTTCGGCATCACTGCCGCCGGCGGCGCCGGTCATTACCTGGCGCAGATGATGGTCGACGGCGAGGCCGAGATCGACATGGCCTCGCTCGACCCCAAGCGCTACGGCGACTGGATGACCTCGGAATATGCGACCCGCAAGAACGAGGAAACCTATCCCTTCCTGCTGAAACTGCATTGGCCCGATGAGGAGCGTCCGGCCTGCCGGCCGCTGCGCACCGCGCCCGCCTACGACCGCCAAAGGGCGCTGGGCGCGCAGTTCGGCCAGGTGAACGGCTGGGAACGCCCGAACTACTACGGCCCCGCCGATGCGCCCGAGGGGTTTGACGAAACCACCTTCTCGTTCCGCCGTGGCGGCTGGTGGCAATATGCGGTCGAAGAGGCCAGGGCGATCCGCGAGGGGGTCGGCCTGATCGACGCCACAGCCTTCACCAAACATGTGGTCAAGGGGCCCGGCGCGACGCAGTTCCTCGACTGGTTCACCTGCAACAAGCTGCCCAAGGTCGGGCGGATCAATTTGACCTATGCGCTGACCGTTGCCGGGACCACGCGCACCGAATATACCATCGTGCGGCTGGCCGAGGATGAATACTACCTCGTCTCCGCCGGCGCCTGGACGGCCTATGACGCCGATTACCTGCGCAAGGCGGCCGCGGACAAGGCCCCCGAATTTGGCTATATCGAAATTCAGGACGTCACCACCCAATGGGGCGTCTTCGCCATCGCCGGGCCGAAATCGCGCGATGTGCTGAACCAGATCGTCAAGGACGCGGCGCCGGAAACGGTGCTCTCGAACAAACGCTTCCCGTGGCTCTCCATGCGCAATATCGAATTGGGCATGTGCCCGGTCCGCGCCATCCGTGTCGCCTATACTGGCGAGCTGGGGTGGGAGTTGCACCACCCGATCGAGATGCAGAATTATCTCTGGGACCAGCTGATGGAGGCCGGCGCGAACCACGGGATGAAACTGGTCGGCGCCCGCGCCCAGAACTGGCTGCGCCAGGAGAAGAGCTATCGCGCCTTCGGTACCGAACTGGGCCGCGACGCGACCCCGCTGGAGGCCGATCTGCCACGCTTCGTGGATCTGTCGAAGGAGTTCCACGGCAAGGGCGCGCTGGAAGAAATGGGCATCCGTAGCAAATGCTGCACCCTGCTGATCGACGGGCCGGAGGATGCCGACCCCTGGGGCCGCGAGGCGCTTTATCTCGACGGGACAAAGGTCGGCCGACTGACCTCGGGCGGCTATTCGGTGGCCTTCGGAAAATCCATCGGCATGGGCTATGTCAAACCCGAACTTGCGGTGCCGGGCACCAGGCTGAAGGTGCGGATGTTCGACCAGCTCTGGGACGCCGAGGTGACCGAAGACAGCCCCTACGACCCCAGGAACGAGGCGATCCGCAAGGACGGCTGACGAAAACGCCGCCCGCTGGAGAATTCCGGCGGGCGGCGCTGACATCCGATCCGGTTCGGCATGCTCAGTTCATGCCGCGGCCGAAATCCTCGATTGTCACCACGCCGTCGCCGGTCCGGTCCATCCGGTCGAACCAGGCGTCGGTGGTGCCGAGGAACTCTTCCTTCGACACCTCGCCGTTGCCGTCGGCATCATTGTATTCGCGGGCCAGCAGCGCGGCGGGCGAATTTCTGCGGCCCTGGCCCTGCTTCATGCCGGCATTCGCCATATCGGCGGCGCGGGTTTCGTCGAAGAGGTCGTATTCCTCGCCATCCAGCGCGCCGTTCTCGTCCGCGTCGAACATATAGAAGATATTGCCGCGCTGTTCGTGGGCCTCTGCGCGGGTGACCTTGCCGTCGCCGTCCAGATCCCAGTTCTCGATGAAATGGGGCGCGAAGGCGGGCGTCGCCGCCGCAGGAGGCGTGGCGTCGCTGCCGGCGGCCAGCGCCGCGCCGGAGATCAGCCCGAGCGCGGTCGCGGTCAGGACCAGACGACGCATGATATGAGATGCTTTCATGGCGCCCCCCGTCACTCCGCGCTCAGCTCGTCAAAGCAGTCCAGCGCCTTGGCGGCATACATCATCGACGGCCCGCCGCCCATCTGGATGCACATGCCCAGCACGTCGGCCACCTCTTCGCGGCTGGCGCCGGCCTTGATCAGCGTCTCCACATGCAGTCCGATGCAGTCTTCGCAGCGGACCGCGACGGCGATGCCGAGGGCCACGAATTCCTTGGTTTTGAAATCCAGGACGCCGCCTTCCTTCACCGCCTTGCTCAGCCCGCCGAAGCCGCGGGTGGCCTCCGGATTGGCGCGGCCCAGGTTGCGCAGACCGTCGCGGATCTTGGGCAGCTTTTCTTTCCAGCTCATTTTGATGCCTTTCACAGTTCGGTTTTGCGGCCACTGATCACGCGTCCGGGGGAAAGACCTTGATCTTGATCAGAAAGCCGGCTTTTGCGCGATCAATGCCAGATTGTTCGCCGGCATTTCGACCACCTCGGCCAGTTCCAGCCCGGCCTCCTGCATCAGGTCGATCACGTCGAAATCGTCCTTGTAGCCGATGCGCGGATCCTGCGCGGTCAGGCTGGCGTGGAACGCCGCGTCGCCCTCGCTGGTCAGCTCGCCCGCGCGCATGAAGGGGCCATAGATCACCAGCCGCCCGCCGGGCGCCAGCGCCCGCGCGGCCTCGGCGATCAGCACTTCGACGCGCTCCATCGGGATCAGGTGCAGCAGGTTGCAAAGGGTGATCAGGTTCTGCCCGGACAGCTCCGCCCCCCAGCCCGGGCGGGCGGCATCGAGAGCGAGCGCGGGGGCGATATTCGGGCACCCGCTCTCGGCCGCATAGGCGTCGATGCTGGCGCGCCGCGCAGCATCGGGTTCGCTGGGCTGCCAGTGCAGATCGGGGAACCGCGCGGCAAAGGCCGCCACATGCTGCCCGGTGCCGCTCGCGATCTCCAGCGCCTTGCCGCTGGTCGGTGCCACATGGGCCAGCAGGTCGCAGATCGGCGCCAGATTGCGCTCGGCCGAGGGCGCGATCAGCTTGTCGCCCTCGCCGGGCACCGCGTGAGAGGCAATCTCGGTCTTCCGGGCATCATCGGTCATCGGCGGCATCCTCTTGCGGCGGGCGGCGGGGCGCCCCGGTCAATGGCGCGGGTTCAGCCCTGTTCCTCGATCCGGTCGGTGGCCGGCGGCGGGGCAGGGGACAGTGCGCTGAGCTCTGCATATAGCGTGTCATCCATCTCGAACGCCAGCGCCGCCAGCGACGGGCGCAGCTGCGCCTCCGAGCGGGCCGAGATGATCGGCACCGGGCGGGTCGTTTGTGCCGCCACCCAGGCCACCGCCAGCGTCGCGGGATCGGTGCCGCGTTCGTCGGCCAGCGCGGCCAGCCGCTCTGCCGCCTCGTGCATCCAGTCCAGCCTGTAGCGCGCCGCATAGCGGTCGTCCTCGCGCAGCCGCCCGCCGCCGCCGCCGGTGTATTTCCCGGTCAAGAGCCCACCGCCCAGCGGCGAATAGGTGGCCGCGACGATACCCTGGTCGGCGCACATCGGCAGGATCTCGACCTCGGCCTGGCGTTTCACCAGGTTGTACATCGGCTGCAGGACATCGATGCCCAGGCCGAACTCCGCCCCGATCCAGGCCGCCTTCATCACCTGCCAGGCGGCGAAATTCGACAGGCCGACATACCGGATCAGCCCGGCCTGTTTCAGCCCGGCGAAACATTCCATCGTTTCGCGCAGGTCGGTGTCCGGATCGAACCGGTGCAGATAGAGCAGATCGACCGTGTCCAGCCCCAGCCGCCGGCGCGAGATGTCGAACTGCGCGCGGATATTCTCCGCCCCCGCGCCGCCGGTATAGCCGGCCTTGGTGGCGATCAGCAGCCGCTCGCGCTCGCCCGCGATCATGCCGCCCAGCAGGGTCTCGGAGGCGCCGTCGGTATAGACATGCGCGGTGTCGAAATGGGCAAGGCCGTCGGCGCGGCAGGCCTCGAACATAGCCCGGCTGGCACCGGCATCGGCGCGCCCGCCGAATTGCATGGTGCCAAAGGCAAAGCGGCCCGCCGGGCTGCCGTCGGGTGTGGTCAGGGTCGGTGTCATGGCGCGACATTGCCACGGCCCGCGCCCGACCGAAAGGGCTTCAATGAGGGATGAGGGATGAGGGATGAGGGCAGGGGCTGCCGCTCTCCCCAGACGAAAAAGGCCCCGCGCATGGCGGGGCCTTCCAGTCTTTTCACGCGGAAACCGCTTATTGCGGGATTTCGCCGTCGATGCCTTCAACGAAGAAGTTCATGCCGGCCAGGGTGCCGTCATCGGCAACATCGCCCTCGGCCAGCCAGGCGCTGCCGTCCTGCTTGTTCAGCGGGCCGGTGAACGGGTGGTAGGCGCCCGAGGCGATCGCCTCTTTCACTTCCAGCGCCTTGGCCTTCACGTCCTCCGGCACGGCCGAGGAGATCTCGCCGATCTTCACCATGCCCTTGCCGATGCCGTCCCAGCGATTGCTGGTTTCCCAGGTGCCGTCCATCACCGCGCGGGTGCGTTCGATGTAATAGGGCGCCCAGTTGTCGATGATCGAGCTGACGCGCGGCATCGGCGCGTATTCACCCATGTCCGAGGCCTGGCCGAAGGTGATCACATTGCCGGCGTTCTTGGCGGCCGCCTGCGGCGCGGTCGAGTCGGTGTGCTGCAGGATCACGTCGGCGCCCTGTTCGATCAGTACCTTGGCCGCATCCGCCTCTTTCGCCGGATCGAACCAGGTAAAGGCCCAGACGATCTTGAACTGCACGTCCGGGTTCACCTTCTTGGCGTGGATATAGGCCGAGTTGATGCCGCGGATCACTTCCGGGATCGGGTAGGAGCCGATGTAGCCGATCACGTTCGACTTGGTCATCATGCCTGCGATGGTGCCCTGCACCGCACGGCCTTCATAGAAGCGGGCGGAATAGACCGAGACGTTCGGCGCGGTCTTGTAGCCCGTGGCGTGCTCGAATTTCACGTTGGGGAATTTCTTGGCCACGTTGATCGTCGGGTCCATATAGCCGAACGAGGTGGTAAAGATCAGATCGGCGCCGTTCAGCGCCATCTGCGTCATCACACGCTCGGAATCCGGGCCCTCGGCCACGTTTTCCACATAGACGGTTTCCACCTTGTCGCCGAACTCCGCCTCGACCGCCAGACGGCCCTGGTTGTGCTCATAGGTCCAGCCGCCGTCGCCGACCGGCCCGACATAGACAAAGCCGACCTTGGTTTTGTCCTGCGCCACCGCTCCGGTGGCTAGGCCCAGCACCATTGCGGCACTGGCGAGAAGAGATGTCAGTTTCATTCAGGGTCCCCCTGTTGGATGTCATTTGCCCCTAATGCGAGGCATGGAAAATTCGGCCCAAAGAGGCAGGCGCGCTGCTCTTGTCGGCCGACAGGATCACGAGCACGAGGATCGTCACCAAATAGGGCGACATTGCCAGATACTCGACCGGAATGGCAACGCCGGCCGCCTGCAGATTGAGCTGCACGACGGTGACGCCGCCGAAAAGATAGGCGCCCAGCAGCACCCGCCAGGGCTTCCAGCTGGCAAAGACCACCAGCGCCAGCGCGATCCAGCCGACGCCCGCGGTCATGCCCTCGGTCCACTGCGGCACCCGGATCAGGCTGATATAGGCGCCGCCAAGGCCCGCGCAGGCGCCGCCGAACAGGATCGCCAGCACCCGGATGCGCACCACCTTGTAGCCCAGCGCATGGGCGGCATCGTGGTTTTCCCCCACCGCCCGCAGGATCAGGCCGACGCGGGTGAATTTCAACAACGCCCAGACCGCCGCGATGATGCCCACGCCGAGGTAGAGCATCGGGTCATGGCTGAACAGGATCGGACCCAGCACCGGCAGATCACTCAGCACCGGGATATGCACATCGGCCATCTGCGGCGGTTTGATCCCGACATAGCTTTGGCCCATGAGCGAGCTCAGCCCAAGCCCGAACAGGGTCAGCGACAGACCGCTCGCCACCTGGTTGGCCAGCGCCAGCTGGGTGAGCACGACGAACAGCAGCGACAGAACCGCCCCCCCCACCGCCGCCGCGAGAAAGCCCAGCCAGGGCGATCCGGTCTCGACGGAGATGGCAAAGCCGCTGATCGCGCCGGTGATCATCATCCCCTCGACCCCGAGGTTCAGCACGCCCGCCTTCTCCACCACCAGCTCGCCGATCGCCGCCAGCAGCAGCGGCGTCGCCGCCACCATCAGCGACGCGATCAGAAGGACGGGATTGATTGCGCTCAGGTCCATGTCACGCCACCTCCGGTTTGCGCCAGGCGACGCGGTAATTGGTCAACAGGTCCAGTGCCAGCAGGAAGAACAGCAGCATCCCCTGAAACACCTGGATCGCCGCCGCCGGCAGCCCCAGCTGCCCCTGCGCGATCTCGCCGCCGATATAGGTCAACGCCATCAGCCCGCCGGCCAGCAGGATGCCCACCGGGTGCAGCCGGCCCAGGAACGCCACGATGATCGCGGTGAAGCCGTAGCCGACGTTGAAATCGATGCTCACCTGACCCGCCGGCCCCGACACCTCGAACAACCCCGCCAGCCCGGCCAGCGCGCCCGAGATGCCCAGGCACAACAGGATCAGCCGCGCCGGGCGCACGCCTGCGAACCGGGCCGCCCGCGGCGCCTCGCCGGTCAGCCGGATCTGGAACCCCAGCATGTGCCGGTTCAGCAGCACATAGGCAAAGATCACCGCGATCAGCGCCGCCACCACGCCCCAGTGCATGCCGGAATTGGCGATCAGGTCGGCATTATGCGCGCTCTCGTATTGCTGAAGGTTGCGGCTGCCAGGAAAGCCGAAGCCCTCGGGGTTCTTCAGCAGCCCCAGCGACATCGACGCCAGGAACTGCTCGGCCACATAGACCAGCATCAGCGAGACCAGGATCTCGTTGGTGCCGAAGCGGACCTTGAGAAAGGCCGGGATCATCGCCCAGGCCCAGCCGCCCAGGGCCCCGGCGATCACCATCAGCGGAAAGATGTACCAGGCCTCGACCGGGTAAAAGGCCAGGCCCACCGCCGCGCCGGTCAGCGCGCCGATGATATATTGGCCCTCGGCCCCGATGTTCCAGATCCCGGCACGGAACCCCAGGCTCAGCCCGATCGCGATCAGCACCAGCGGCGCCCCTTTCACCAGCAGTTGCGGGCGATAATAAAAGGAAAACTCGCCAAACAGCGGCTCCCAGAAAATCGTCTCGATCGCCAGCAGCGGGTTGGTGCCCAGCACCCCGAACAACAGCCCCCCGAACAGCATCGTCGCCAGCACCGCCACCAGCGGCGTCGCCATCGACCAGCGCTGCGACGGCTGCGGCCTTTTCTCCAGCCGGATCATGCGCGGCCCCCCGTGCTTTGTCTTTGTTCAATTGCTCCCGCCGGAGGCAAACGCCGGCCCTGCCGCCTAAACATGCGCGACCTCCATGCCATGCGCCCCGCCCATCATCAGCCCGATCTCCTCCACCGTCAGCCCGGCGGTGGGCCGCGGCGTACTCAGCCGCCCTTCGTTCAGGGCCGCGAAACGGTCGGCGATTTCCATCAGCTCGTCCAGGTCCTGGCTGATGCAGACCACCGCCGCCCCGCCCGCGGCGAGATCCAGCAGCGCCTGCCGGATCGCCGCCGCGGCGGCCGCATCCACCCCCCAGGTCGGCTGGTTGACCACCAGCACCTGCGGGTTCTGCAACACCTCGCGCCCGATCACGAACTTCTGCAGGTTGCCGCCCGACAGCGCCCGCGCGGCGGTGTCCGGCCCCGGCGTGCGCACGTCGAAGTCCGCGATGATCCGCTCGGCAAAGGCCCGCGTCGCCCCCCATCTGAGAAACCCGTTGTGCACCAGCTTTTCGCGCACCGCCCCGGTCAGCAGCGCGTTCTCGGTCAGGCTCATGTCCGGGGCGGCGGCATGGCCCAGCCGTTCCTCCGGGGCGGTCAGCAGACCCAGCGCGCGCCGCGCCGTCGGCCCCAACCGCCCGATCGGCCGGTCCATCAGCTTGACCGCGCCCGCCTCGGTCAGGATCTCGCCCGAGAGCACGCCCAACAGCTCCTCCTGCCCGTTGCCCGCGACCCCTCCGATGCCGACGATCTCGCCCTGTTGCACGGTCAGATGCACATTCTTCAGCGCCGTACCAAAGGCCGAGGGCGAGGGCACCGACAACCCGGAAATGTCCAGCGCGACCTCGCCCAGCGCGCGCCCGGACCGCTCCGGCGTCTTCAGCGCGCTGCCCACCATCATCTCGGCCATGTCCCGCGCCGTGGTTTCGCGCGGGATGCAGGTGCCCACCACCTTGCCCAGCCGCAGGATCGTCGCGGTGTCGCAGAGCGCGCGGATCTCCTCCAGCTTGTGCGAGATATAGAGGATCGAGGTGCCCTCACCGCGCAGCTTGCGCAGGGTCTCAAACAGGATGTCCACCTCCTGCGGCGTCAGCACGCTGGTGGGCTCGTCCATGATCAGCAGCTTGGGATCCTGCAACAGACAGCGGATGATCTCGACCCGCTGACGTTCGCCCGCCGACAGATCCCCCACCGTGCGGAACGGATCGAGCGGAAGGCCGTAGGTCTCCGACACCTCGCGGATGCGGGCGGCCAGATCCCTCATCGGCGGCGGGTTCTCCATCCCCAGCGCGATATTCTCGGCCACGTTCAGCGCGTCGAACAGCGAGAAATGCTGGAACACCATTGCGATCCCGTCGGCCCGGGCCGCGCGCGGCTCACCCGGCGCATAGGGCCGCCCGCGCAGCTCCATTGCGCCGCTGTCGGGCTTGACCAGACCATAGATCATCTTGACCAGCGTCGATTTCCCGGCGCCGTTCTCGCCCAGCAGCGCATGCACCTCGCCGGCGCCGATCCTGAACGAGATGTCGTCGTTGGCCACAACGCCGGGATAGGCCTTGGTCAGCCCGCTCAGGCTCAGCAATACTTGGCTCACGCGCGTCGCTCCTTTTTCTCTGCCGTGGCGGTCGCGGGGCGCAAAAGCTGCGCCGCCACGCCGATGGCGATCTGCTGCGGATGTTTGCCCAGACCAGGATCGCCGATCGGGCAGGCGATCCGCGCGATGGCTTCAGGCGCATGCCCCAGCGCGCGCAGCCGCGACCGGAACCGGGCCCATTTGGTAGCCGATCCGATCAGCCCGGCAAAGCCGAACCCATGGGAAAGCAGCCGGTGGCACAGTTCCAGATCCAGCGCATGCGAATAGGTCACGATCAGATGCTCGGCCTCGATGGGCGCATGGCGCACCAGATCGACCGGATTGGCGGCGGGCAGGACTGTCACCCCCTCCGGCACGTTCTCGGGAAACCGCTCCGGCCCGCAATCGACCCAGGCGATCGCCAGATCGGGCAGCGGCGAGAGAACATCGACCATCGCCCGCCCCACATGGCCTGCACCCCAGATCCAGAGCTGCCGCGCAGGCCGCGCCACCGGCTCCACCATCCAGCCGTCGATCAGCGCCGGTTCGGGCCGCAGGCCTTGCGCCCGGGCCCGGTCCAGCAGCCGCCGCACCGACAAAGGCATCTGCGCCGCCGCTGAAACCGGCCGGGCGATCACCTCGCCCTCCAGCACCGCCAGCGCCGCGGCGTCGTAAATCTCGCTCACCAGGGTGACGGCCCCGCCGCAGCACTGGCCGAGCTCGGGCCCCAGCGCATGGCGGCTGACCCGGGTCCGCTCCGTCTGCCCCCGCGCCGTCTGCGCCGCGGCATGTTCCAAAGCCCCGCCGCCGATGGTGCCCGACTGCCCGGTCCCCCAGACCAGCATTGCCGCCCCGACATCGCGCGGCGACGAGCCGCGTATTTCCGCGATGACAACCCGGGCCACCCGCCCATGCGCCGCAACGGCCGCCCGCAGCGCGTCGAGATCAAAGCTCATCGCGCATCCCCCGGATCGCCGCCCAGACCCGTTCCGGCGTCGCCGGGGCGTCCAGGTCGGGATAGCCATCCCCGCAGGAGGCCACCGCATCGCTCAGCGCCAGAAAGGCCGAGATCCCCAGCATGAAGGGCGGCTCTCCCACCGCCTTGGAGCGATAGATGCTGTCCTCCCGGTTGCGCCCGTCCCAGAGCGCCACGTTGAACACATCCGGCTGATCGGAAAACGCCGGGATCTTGTAGGTGCTGGGCGCATGGGTGCGCAGCCGCCCCTTGTCGTCCCATACCAGCTCCTCGGTGGTCAGCCAGCCCGCGCCCTGCACATAGCCGCCCTCGACCTGGCCCTTGTCCAGCGCCGGGTTCAGGCTGGCGCCGGCGTCATGCAGAATATCGGCGCGCAGGATGCGGTATTCGCCGGTGCGGCTGTCCACCGCCACCTCGGTCACCGCCGCGCCATAGGCGAAGTAAAAGAACGGCCGCCCGGTCCCCTTCACCCTGTCCCAGGCAAGTTTGGGCGTCTTGTAGAACCCGGTCGACGACAGGCTCACCCGCCCCTCGTAACAGCGCTGCGCCGCCTCGGCAAAGCTCAGCACCTCGCCGCCCACCTGTACGTTTCCACCCTCGAACCTTACATCCTCGGGTGTCGCCTGATGCTCGGCCGCCAGAAACTCCGCCATCCGGGCCCGGATCGTGTCGCAGGCCGCCTTGACGGCCATCCCGTTCAGGTCCGAGCCGGACGAGGCCGCCGTCGCCGACGTGTTCGGCACCTTGGCGGTATCCGTCGCGGTGATCTTCACCGAGGCCATATCAATCCCGAACCGCTCGGCGGCCACCTGCGCCACCTTCTGGAACAATCCCTGTCCCATCTCGGTGCCGCCGTGGTTCAGATGCACCGAGCCGTCCTGATAGACATGTACCAGCGCACCCGCCTGGTTCAGATGCGTCAGCGTAAAGGAAATCCCGAATTTCACCGGCGAAAACGCGATCCCCTTCCTGATCGCGCCATGGGTGGCATTCCACTCCGCAATCGCCGCCTTCCGCGCCGCGTAATCGCTGCTTTCCAACAGAACCTCGGTGATCCCATGCAGCTCGAAATCCTCGACCTCCTGCCCATAGGGCGTGGTCTGAGGCAGCGTCCCGCGCCCGCTCTCTTTCGGGTCGGAATTGTCCCGGCGGGCAGAGCCCCCTTCCACCGCTTCCGCATAGTAATTCCGCCGCCTGAGCTCGACCGGCTCGATCCCGAGCGCATGCGCGGCATGATCCATCAGCCGCTCCATCCCCAGCATCCCCTGCGGCCCGCCGAAGCCGCGATAGGCGGTGGCGCTCTGGGTGTTGGTCTTGAGCCGGTGGCTCTCGATCCGCGCATTCGGCAGCAGATAGGCGCTGTCGGCGTGCAGCATGGCGCGGTCGGCCACCGGCAGCGACAGATCCATCGCCCAGCCGCAGCGGGCGTATTGGACAAACTCGACGCCCTGGATCAGCCCCTCCGCATCGAACCCGGCGCGATAGGCGATGCGGAAATCATGCCGCTTGCCGGTGATCATGATGTCGTCGTCGCGGTCGTAGCGCATCTTGCAGGGCCTGCCCGTCAGCCGCGCCGCCACGGCGCAGGAGACGGCGAGCGCATTGCCCTGGCTCTCCTTGCCGCCGAAACCGCCGCCCATGCGCCGCACCTCGACCCGCACGGCGTGCATCGGCACGCCAAGCGCCTCGGCCACCTTGTGCTGGATCTCGGTCGGGTGCTGGGTGGAGGACTGGACGATCATGTCGCCCCCCTCCTGCGGCAGCGCCAGCGCCGCCTGACCCTCGAGATAGAAGTGCTCCTGCCCGCCCATCTCGAAGCTGCCCTCGATCACATGGGCAGACTGTGCAATCGCCGTCGCCGCATCGCCCTTCTGCCAGATCACCGGGCCGCCCTCGAACCGGCTGTCGGCGGCGAGTGCCTGATCGATGGTCAGGATCGGCTCTTCCCCGGCGATCCTCACATCGCCCAGCCGCGCCGCCTTGCGCGCGGCCAGATGGCTCTCGGCGACCACCATAAACAGCGGCTGGCCGACGTAGTTCACCCGGTCCACCGCCAGCAAGGGCTCGTCATGCACCGAGGGCGAGACATCGTTGGCAAAGGGCAGATCCGCGGCGGTCAGCACCGCCACCACGCCGGGCGCGGACCGCACGGCGGAGAGGTCCATCGCCGCGATCCGCCCGCGCGCCACCTCGCTGAGGCCAAAGGCCAGATGCAGCGTGCCCTTCGGCATCGGAACATCGTCGATATAGCGCGCGGTGCCGGTCACATGCAGGCGCGCGGCGTCATGGGGCAGGGGTCTGGTCACGCTCATGCGCTCACCTCCAGCACCGATACCTGTTCGCCCTGATCTTCCGCGAAATACCGCTCCAGCATCGCCCGCGCGGTTTCCAGCCGGTAGGCGGCGCTGGCGCGCATGTCGCTCATCGGGGCAAAATCGGCGTCGAACCCGGCCTGGGCCATGCGGATGGTGCCGACCTCCCAGGGTTGCCCCAGCAGCGCGCTTTCCACATGCGCCGCCCGCTTCGGAATGCCGGCCATGCCGCCAAAGGCGATCCGCGCCGACGATACGATCCCGTCCTCGACCCGGATGTTGAAACAGCCGCAGACCGCCGAGATGTCCTGGTCGAACCGCTTCGACAGCTTGTAGCACTTCAGCCGGTCGTCCTGGCGCGGGAAACTCACCGCCTCGACGAATTCGCCGGGCTGGCGGTCCTGCTTGCCATAGTCGATGAAGAACGCCTCAAGTGGCAGCGCCCGCCGCTCCGCCCCGCGCCGCAAATGCAGCACCGCGCCCAGAGCGATCAGCGCCGGCGGGTTGTCCCCGATCGGCGAGCCGTTGGCGATATTGCCGCCCACCGTCGCCGCCGCGCGCACCTGGGCCGAGGCATAGCGGCGGATCATCGCGGCATAAGAGGGGTGCAGCCCCTCCATCGCCGCGCCAAAGATGTTCATGTCGGTCATCGCGCCGATGCGGACCTCATGCTCGCCGATCTGGACGCCCTTGAGATCCTCGCAGCGGTTGAGAAAGATCACCGGGTCCGGGTCGCGCAGCGCCTTGGTCACCCAGAGTCCCACATCGGTGGCCCCGGCCACCAGCGTCGCCTCGGGGCGCGCGGCATAGAGCGCGGCCAGTTCCTCCGCGCTGTCCGGCGCGGCTTCGAGCGGCGGGGTGCCGTTTTCGATCAGCCATGCGGCATCGGACACCATCCACTCGGGCACCGGCTGCAGCGCCGCCGCCTCGGCGGCGCGCAGGATCGGCGCATAGCCGGTGCAGCGGCACAGGTTGCCGGCCAGCGCCGTCTCGTGGTCACGCTCGCCGTTCAGATGCGCCACCGCCATCGAGACCACGAACCCCGGTGTGCAAAAGCCGCACTGGCTGCCATGATGGTCGATCATCGCCTGTTGCACCGGGTGGAGCTGCCCGTCCGGACCGGCGATCCCCTCGACGGTGCGCACCGCGCGCCCGTGCAGTTGCGGCAGAAACAGGATGCAGGCATTCAGCGCCCGGGCGCCCGCCGCGTCCGTCACCATCACCGTGCAGGCCCCGCAGTCGCCCTCGTTGCAGCCCTCTTTCGTGCCGGTCAGCCCGCGCCGCTCGCGCAGCCAGTCCAGCAGCGTTTGCGTCGGCGCGACGTTCGACAACGCAACAGCCTCTCCGTTCAGAAGAAACCTGATCTCCATTCTTGAAACCGGTCGCCTTACCCCGTTGTGCCCTTTGCTGCCTTTCCTCGATGCGACGTAGAAAAAAGGCGGGCCTATGTGCTTGTCCCCCGAGGTTAGAAAGAGGCCCGGTGCCGAGGCAAGGAAAACTGCGGCGGCGCGCTGGCGCGTCAATCTGTCCGGGCCGGTAGGATGTTCTGGAAAGTGTTTATATTACTGTGGTTTACCTGAAATTTTCCCGCGATAGGCGGCAGAAGGTCTTTCAATATTTTCCGAACAATTGCGCCCGTTTTCGCGGCATCTCCGACCGGACTGGTAGGCGGGTGGGCGCCGCCGCCGCCGGCCGGGGTGGGGATTCTCGCCCCCGGATCCCGGCGGGCGCATTCCGCGTCGCCCTCTCTTTCCCTGCCCGCGCCATCGCGATAGCCTGCCGCCATGAGCAGCACCCCCCGATTCATCCACCTTCGCACCCATACCGAATACTCCCTGCTGGAGGGCGCCGTGCGGCTGAAAAAGCTGCCGGACCTGTGCCGGAGCCTCGAGATGCCGGCGGTTGCGCTGACCGACACCAACAACATGTTCGCGGCGCTGGAGTTTTCCGTGACCCTCTCGGGCGCGGGCATTCAGCCCATCGTCGGTTGCCAGGTCGACCTGGCCTATGACGGCGCCGAGGTGCAGCCGGCGGCGCGCAGCCAGACGTTACCGATCGGTGCGGTGGTTGTGCTGGCGCAGACCGAGCGCGGCTATGAAAACCTGATGAAGCTGAACTCCTGCCTCTATCTGCGCGGCGACGGCCTGCCGGCCCATGTGCTGCCCGAAGAGCTGGAGCGTCACGGCGAGGGGCTGATCTGCCTTTCCGGCGGGCCGGACGGGCCGGTGGGGCAGCTTCTGCAACAGGGCCGCCGCGAGGAGGCTGAGGCGCTGATGCGGCGCCTGCACGCCATTTACGGCGACCGGCTCTATGTCGAGCTGCAGCGCCACCCCGGCGAGGACGGCGCGCCCGAGGCCGAGAGGCTGACCGAGCGCGGTTTCGTCGAGATGGCCTATGCGATGAACATCCCGCTGGTGGCCACCAACGATGTGTACTTTCCCAAGTCCGAAATGTACGAGGCGCACGACGCGCTGATCTGTATCGCCGAGGGCGCCTATGTCGATCAGGCCGAGGGACGCCGCCGCCTGACCGCGCAGCATTACTTCAAATCGCAGCAGGAGATGATCACCCTCTTCGCCGATCTGCCCGAGGCGGTCGAGAACACCGTCGAGATCGCCCGCCGCTGCGCCTTCATGACCTACAAGCGGGCGCCGATCCTGCCGAAATTCGCCGATGACGAGGTCGAGGAACTGCGCCGGCAGGCCAAGGAGGGGCTGGCGGCGCGTCTTGCGGTGATCCCGCACGCCGCACCGGTCGAGGAATACGAAAAACGTCTCGAGTTCGAGATGGGCATCATCGAGGGAATGGGCTTTCCCGGCTATTTCCTGATCGTGGCCGACTTCATCAAGTGGTCCAAGGACAACGGCATCCCGATTGGGCCTGGGCGGGGGTCGGGCGCGGGCAGCCTGGTGGCCTATGCGCTGACCATCACCGACCTCGATCCGCTGCGCTACAGCCTGCTGTTCGAACGCTTCCTCAACCCCGAACGGGTCTCGATGCCCGACTTCGACATCGACTTCTGCATGGATCGCCGCGAAGAGACGATCCGCTACGTGCAGGAGAAATACGGCCGCGACAAGGTGGGGCAGATCATCACCTTCGGCGCGCTGCTGTCCAAGGCGGCGGTGCGCGATATCGGCCGGGTGCTGCAGATGCCCTATGGCCAGGTGGACCGGCTGTCCAAGATGATCCCGGTCGAGGGGGTCAAACCGGTCTCGATCGAAAAGGCGCTCAAGGACGAGCCCCGCCTGCGCGAGGCCGCGCGCGAGGAGGAGGTGGTCGACCGTCTGCTGACCTACGGCCAGCAGGTCGAGGGGCTGCTCAGGAATGCCTCGACCCACGCCGCCGGGGTGGTGATCGGCGACCGGCCGCTCGATGAGCTGGTGCCGCTGTATCAGGATCCGCGCTCGGACATGCTGGCGACCCAGTTCAACATGAAATGGGTGGAACAGGCCGGACTGGTGAAGTTCGACTTTCTGGGTCTCAAGACGCTGACCGTGATTCAGAACGCGGTCGACCAGATCCTGAAATCGGGCCGTCCCCTGCACGTCGCCGCCGATGGCGCGCAGCTGTACGAGCCGGCCGAGGGCGCCGAGAACCAGATGAACGCCATCCCGCTGGATGACGAAAAGACATACAGGCTCTACGCCCGCGCCAAGACGGTGGCGGTGTTCCAGGTGGAAAGCTCGGGCATGATGGATGCGCTCAAGCGCATGAAACCCACCTGTATCGAGGATATCGTGGCCCTGGTGGCGCTCTATCGCCCCGGCCCGATGGAGAACATCCCGACCTATTGCGAGGTCAAGAACGGCCAGCGCGAGATCACCTCGGTGCACCCCACGATCGACCACATCCTTGCCGAGACGCAGGGCATCATCGTCTACCAGGAACAGGTGATGCAGATCGCCCAGGTGATGGCGGGCTATTCGCTCGGGGGCGCCGACCTGCTGCGCCGGGCGATGGGCAAGAAGATCGCCGAGGAAATGGCCAAGGAGCGCCCGAAATTCGAAAAAGGCGCGATGGAGAACGGCGTCGACCAGAAGAAAGCCTCGGAGGTTTTCGACCTGCTGGAGAAATTCGCCAACTACGGGTTCAACAAATCCCATGCGGCGGCTTATGCGGTGGTCTCGTACCAGACCGCCTGGCTCAAGGCGAACCACCCGGTGGAGTTCATGGCCGGCGTCATGAACTGCGATATCCACCTGACCGACAAGCTGGCGATCTATTTCGAAGAGGTCCGCAAGGGCCTCGGCCTGCCTTGGGTGCCGCCCTGCGTCAACCGCTCGGAGGCCACCTTCACCGTGGTGAACGGTGAGCTGGTCTATGGGCTTGGCGCGCTGAAAAACGTGGGCGTCGATGCCATGCGGCTGGTGGTCGGCGGCCGCCGCGCCGAGGGCGAGGACCGCCCGTTTGCCACGCTGTTCGATTTCGCCCGTCGGGTGGATTTGAAGCGGATCGGCAAGCGCCCGATGGAAATGCTGGCCCGTGCCGGCGCCTTCGATCAGCTCGACCGCAACCGGCGCCGCGTCTTCGACAGCCTCGATGCGCTGGTCGCCTATTCGGCGGCGATCCACGACCAGAAGGCCAGCGCGCAGGTGTCGCTGTTCGGCGAGGCGGGCGACGATCTGCCCGAGCCGCGCCTGAGCGCCGCGCCCGACTGGTTGCCGGCCGAACGGCTGGCCGAGGAATTCAAGGCGGTGGGCTTTTACCTGTCCGGTCACCCGCTGGACGACTACATGGCGCCGCTGAAACGCAAGGGCGTGCTGACCCTGGACGAGCTGATCGCCAAGGCCGAGCGCGGCCCGCTGGTGGCCAAACTGGCCGGTGTCGTGGCCGGGCGGCAGGAGCGCAAATCGGCCCGCGGCAACCGTTTTGCCTTTGTCCAGATGAGTGACACCACCGGCGCCTATGAGGTGACGCTGTTCTCCGAAGCGCTTGAGAAATCGCGCGACGCGCTGGAGACCGGCTCCAAGGTGGTGGTGACGGTCGAGGCGACGATGGAGAGCGATCAGCTCAAACTGCTGGGCCGCGGCGTGGCGCCGGTGGACGCGGCGGTGGCGCAGGCGGGGACGGCGGGGCTCAAGGTCTTTGTCGACAACGCCGGCGCGGTCGATCCGGTCGCCACCATTCTGGACGAGGCCGCCAAGGCCGCGCGCGGCGCGGCCAAGGGGCCGGTGCAGCTTTGCCTGCTCGATCCGGCCCTGCCGGGCGAGGTCGAGATGGACCTGGGCCAGGATTTCGCCATCAATCCGCAGATCAAGGGTGCGCTGAAAAGCCTGGACGGCGTGCTGGACGTGGAGGAGTTGTAGGGGGGCGAGCGAGGCGGTTTGCGTCTCGCACTGTCGTTGCCGCGAAAGCAGTGATGACAGGTGCCCTCTTTGCCCGGAATCAAGGCGCGCAGCGCCGCCGGGCAGCGCCCGACCGCCCCCACGGGCGGGCGCTACTCCACCCTCAGCGCACAGAACTCAGGTTCGATGTTTTGGCGACCATAAAGTGACGATCTCACAGCGAGGAAGCGCCCACCCGCGGCCGGGCGCCGCCCTCTGTTGCGCTTGGAAGGTCAAGGTCTCGCGTCACTGCTCGCCTTCCTTCCCCCTCTCGGGGGAGGGTTAGGGAGGGGGATACCCCAACCTCAATAATGCGGCGGCCGCTCGTCGCCCAGCACCACACCGCCGGTGCCCTCGGCCTCGCGCCCGGCCTCGCGCTGCATCAGCATCTCGACCCGGCGGGTCAGCCGGTCGATCTCGGCCTGCTGGCGGGCGACCACGTCGCTCAGATCCTCCACGGTGCGGATCAGATGGGCCAGCCGTTCTTCGATTTGCTGCATCACGCTCTCCTTTTCCGACCAGATAGGCCGGCGCGGCCCGGGGCGCAACGTCACCGGCGCCGCGGCCTTGCCTGCCAAGGGGCCGCGCTGTCAGGCTGGGCGGGGAAAGGGAGAGGACGACATGAGCATTCAGATCGAAACCGACGGGCCGGTGCGCACCATCGCCATCGACCGGCCGCAGGCCCGCAACGCGGTGAACCCGCAGACCGCGCAGGCGCTTTACGACGCCTTTCTGGCCTTTGACGCCGATCCGGATCTTGACGTCGCGGTTCTGACCGGCACCGGCGGGGCGTTTTGCGCCGGCTTCGATCTGAAGGCGGCGGGATCGGGCGCGGCGGATGGCTGGATCGCCGGGCTGGACATCCCCGAGGGGTGGTCCGACCCGATGGGCGATCCGCGCCCCGGCCCGATGGGGCCGTCGCGGCTGATGCTGGGCAAGCCGGTGATCGCGGCGATCGAGGGGCACGCGGTGGCCGGCGGCATGGAACTGGCCGCCTGGTGCGATATGCGGGTGATGGCCGAGGGGGCCACCACCGGCGTCTTTTGCCGCCGCTGGGGCGTGCCGCTGATCGACGGCGGCACGGTACGGCTGCCGCGTCTGCTGGGGCAGGGGCGGGCCAACGACCTGATCCTGACCGGCCGCCCCGTCGGCGCGGAAGAGGCGCGCGCCATCGGCTTTGCCGACCGCATTGCACCGCAGGGCGGGGCGCTGGCCATGGCGCAGGATCTCGCGCGCGAGCTCGCGCGGTTCCCGCAGGGGTGTCTGCGCGCCGACCACCTTTCGGCCCGCATCGCGCCCGAAGATCTGGCCCGGGCGCTGCGCCGCGAATGGGCCTCGGCCGCGATCTTCGCCGCCGAGGGACGGGGCGGGGCGGCGCGGTTCGCCGCCGGCAAGGGGCGCGGCGGGGATTTCGCGGCGATTTGAGCCGGCGCCGGAGCCGGGCGGCGCTTTGCGGGGTTTCACCGAACCCCCGCAGCCTTCGGCGGGTATTTGCGGTGAAGGCAAGAGCCGGGGCAGAGGCCATTGCATCAAGATGTACGCCGCGCCCCTCGCGCCGCCTTGCCCCCCGGGGGGGCTTGGGATAGACCGCGCCGCGACACGTGAGTGAGCAGGAGCCCTTGATGGCCAAGCCCAAGAAACAGCCCCGCCCCAAGGCCGAGACGCCAAAAGGCTTCCGCGATTACTTCGGCGCCGAGGTGACGCAGCGCACCGAGATGCTGCGCCAGATCGCCGGGGTCTATCATCGCTATGGCTTCGACGCGCTGGAAAGCAGCGCGGTGGAGACGGTCGAGGCGCTGGGCAAGTTCCTGCCCGATGTGGACCGCCCCAACGAGGGCGTCTTTGCCTGGCAGGAGGGCGCCGAGGAGGACAAGGGCGATTGGCTGGCGCTGCGCTATGACCTGACCGCGCCGCTGGCGCGCGTCTATGCCCAGCATCGCAACGATCTGCCGACCCCCTATCGCCGCTATGCGATGGGGCCGGTCTGGCGCAACGAGAAACCCGGGCCGGGGCGCTATCGCCAGTTCTACCAGTGCGACGCCGATACCGTCGGCAGCGGGTCGATGGCGGCCGATGCCGAGATCTGCGCCATGCTGGCCGACACGCTGGAGGCGGTGGGCATGCCGCGCGGCGATTACCTGATCCGGGTCAACAACCGCAAGGTTCTGAACGGTGTGCTTGAGGTCATTGGCCTGCCCGAGGGCGAGGACCGAGCGGCGGTGCTGCGCACCATCGACAAATTCGACAAGGTCGGCGAGGCCGGGGTGCGCGAATTGCTGGGCAAGGGCAGGCTTGATGCTTCCGGCGCCTATATCGACGGGGTCGGGCTGGCGCCTGAGCAGGCCGAGCCTGTGGTTCAGTTTCTGCTTGCCGGAAAAACGGTAGACGAAAAACTAGACACCCTTGGGCAAAAAACTCTCGGAGAAATTGACCCGGATGATCCGGAACTGCATTCCATCATATCCATGATACTTGCTTCAAAGCGTGGTTATAGGGCTGGTAGTGGTCTCGATGTCAGTGCGTCGAACGCGCTTCGAAATGCTGCGACTCTTCACGTCTTGCGGGAACTAGTTTGCAATTCCGTGGTGGGTTCCGAAGGCGTCAACGAACTTGAAGAAATCGTCGTGCTATTGGAGGCTCAAGGATACGATTCTTCACGCATCGTCATCGACCCCTCGGTGGTGCGCGGCCTGGGTTATTACACCGGGCCGGTCTATGAGGCCGAGTTGACCTTCGAGATCTTCGACGAAAAGGGCCGCAAGCGGCAGTTCGGCTCGGTCGCCGGCGGCGGGCGTTATGACGATCTGGTCAAGCGCTTCACCGGCCAGGCGGTTCCCGCCACCGGCATCTCGATCGGCGTTGACCGGCTGCTGGCGGCACTGCGCGAAAAGGGCCGCATCACCGCCCACGATCAGGGCCCCGTCGTCGTCACCGTGATGGACCGCGACCGCATGGCCGATTATCAGGCGATGGTGGCCGAATTGCGCAATGCCGGCATCCGCGCCGAGGTCTATCTGGGCAACCCCAAGAACTTCGGCAACCAGCTCAAATACGCCGACCGGCGCCACTCTCCCGTCGCGGTGATCGAGGGGGGCGACGAGAAGGAGCGCGGCGTGGTCCAGATCAAGGATCTGATCCTGGGCGCGCAGATCGCCGAAAGCGCGACGCTGGAGGAATGGAAAGAACGCCCGAGCCAGTTCGAGGTGCCGCGCACCGATCTGATCGCCAAGGTGCGCGAGATCCTCGACGCTCAAGCCGGCGGGCAGGACTGATGCCCCGCCGCGCCCGCATCCTGTCCCGCGCCGCCGGGCTGCGCGCCTATTTCGAAGAGGCCGGCGCCCGCCCGGTCGAAACCCCGGTGCTGCAACCGGCGGAAACCCTGCTGGATCTTTACGGCGAGGATATCCGCGGCCGCGCCTATGTCACCTGGGACGCGCTGCGGGGCGAGCTGATGCTGCGCC
Organism: Antarcticimicrobium luteum; assembly: GCF_004358185.1. GTDB lineage: Bacteria > Pseudomonadota > Alphaproteobacteria > Rhodobacterales > Rhodobacteraceae > Antarcticimicrobium > Antarcticimicrobium luteum. The sequence continues at coordinate 122,860 of NZ_SMUV01000071.1, read as the reverse complement.
CGGATTTCACCGTGCCGGTGGTGCAGATGCACATGACGCATGGCGCCGAGCCCGCGCGCTATACCTATTCGGGCGAGGTGTTTCGCCGGCAGGAGCATGACCCGGACCGCGACAACGAGTATATCCAGGTGGGATACGAGGTGTTCGACCGTGCCGATCCGGCGGCGGCGGACGCCGAGGTGTTCACCCTGATCGCGGGCACCCTTTCGGGTTTGCATCTGCGCGCGGCAACCGGCGATATCGGCATCCTGATGGCCGCGGTCGCCGGGCTGGAGACGACCGGGGCGCGCAAATCGGCGCTGATGCGCCATATCTGGCGTCCGCGCCGGTTCCGTGCCCTGCTGGACCGCTATTCGGGACGCGCCCCGGTGCCGGGCGCGCGCGCCGCGCTGCTTGCCTCCGCCGATCCGATGGCCGGTGCCGGGCCGCAGATCGGGCTGCGCAGCCGCGCCGATATCGAGGCGCGGATCGAGGCGCTGCGCGCCGATGCTGCGGCGCCGCCGATTTCCGAGCGCGAGATGACCGCGCTCGAGGCTCTGCTGGCGGTGCGCGAAACCCTGCCTTTCGCGCTGGAGCATCTGCGGGACGTGGCCGTCGATCTGCCGCAGATCACCCCGGCGCTCGACCGGCTCGAGGCGCGCATCGCCGCGCTTGCCGCGCGCGGGGTGGATGTGGAGCACCTGGAATTCGAGGCCAGCTATGGCCGAACCTCGATGGAATATTACGACGGCTTCGTGTTCGGTTTCTACGCCGCGACCCGTGCCGACCTGCCCCCCGTGGCCACCGGCGGGCGCTATGACGCGCTGACCCGGGCGCTGGGCGATGGCTCTGAAATCCCGGCGGTGGGCGGTGTGCTGCGCCCCGGTGTGATGCTGACCCTCGAGGAGGCGGCGCAATGAGCGTGAAGCTGGGCGTGCCGTCCAAGGGGCGGTTGATGGACAAAACCTTTGACTGGTTCGAGAAGCGCGGCATCCGCCTCAGCCGCACCGGATCCGATCGGGAATATTCCGGCGCGGTCGAGGGGATCGGGGGGGTGTCGCTGGTGCTGCTGTCGGCGGGTGAGATCCCGCGCGAACTGGCGGCGGGCCGCATTCATATGGGCGTCACCGGCACCGATCTGGTGCAGGAAAAGCTGCCGCGCTGGGAACAGCAGGTCGAAGAGATCGCGCCGCTGGGGTTCGGTCAGGCCGACCTGATCCTGGCGGTGCCGGGATGCTGGGTCGATGTCGACACGCTGGACGATCTGGATGCCGCCGCCGCCGCGTTTCGCGCGCGCCACGGCTTCCGGCTGCGTATCGCGACCAAGTATCACCGGCTGGTGCGCGACTTCCTGACCGATGCAGGGGTTGCCGACTATCAGTTGGTCGACAGTCAGGGCGCGACCGAGGGCACCGTCCGCAACGAGACCGCCGAGGCGATCGCCGACATCACCTCGACCGGCGAGACGCTGCGCGCCAATCACCTCAAGATCCTCGGCGACGGGCTGGTGTTGCGCAGCCAGGCGACGCTGTGGCGCAGCCGGGTGGCCCAGTGCGATGCCGCGGAGAAACAGGCGCTGGACGCCCTGCTGAAGCGGGTGGAGGGCTAGGCACGCCCCGAAGGGGACGCTGCTGCGCCTTGCCGCCTGACCCGAAGACCGCGCCGCGCTGGGGGCTTGGCTTTGTTCGCCGTGCTCTCGGGCCGTGCAACGCCCGCCCCGGTCTACCGTCAGGCGTTTCAATCGGTTGCCCGCGCCGGTGCATGCCCGGCGCGCAGAGGGGGCATGGATGCCACCCCCGGGGTTTCGCCGTGTCCGACGGGCTGAACCGTCACGCGCGCGAAGGGCTCAAAGCACCCCGATCTCGGCCAGTGCGCGGTCCAGCTCCTCGGGCAGCGCCGCTTCCTGCGCCCGCCCGGCGGGCAGGTCGGCCGGGGCATCCTCGGGCGTCAGATAGCGCCAGCCCTGAAACGGCCGGCGGGGGGCGGCGCGGGTCAGGACAATCTCCCGGTCCATGACGATGCCGCAGCGCCGGATACCGTCGCCGCGATCGACCTCGTCCAGCCGCAGGACGCGCTGGCGGGCCAGCACCACGCCCTTGAACACCCAGTAGAGCGAGCCGCCATTGAGCAGCTCTTCGGTGCGTTTGGGCCACATTCTTGTGACGTGGCGCGGATAGCCCTCGGCGGTGCAGGCGTGCGGGGTCAGCTGCCAGTCATGCAGATCCTGCACCCCTTCGGCGCCGACGCAGAGCTTGATCAGGTTGATGGTTCCGGTCACGCGAGTCGCCCCCCAACAGATAAGCTCATATTGTAGGGGCTCCGCACCCGACGGCAAACCCTAGTGTTATTTTTCGCTTCCGGCGGCTTGGCTTGTTGTGGTCGCCCGAGGTTGTGGTGTATCTTGGGTATCTACTCAAAATGACAAATCCTCTGCCAAGGATCGCCAATATGACCCGTTTCGCCGCCCCCATCGCCGAGCAGATATGGGATATGAAGTACCGCTTCAAATCCGCCGACGGTGTGCCGATCGACCTGACGGTCGAGGATACCTGGCGACGCATCGCCCGCGACCTGGCGCGGGTCGAAAAGGATCCGGCCCTGTGGGAAGAGCGATTCTTTGCCGCGCTGGAGGATTTCAAATACCTGCCCGCCGGCCGCATCACCGCCGGCGCCGGCACCGCGCGTGAGGTGACGCTGTTCAACTGCTTTGTCATGGGCACCATCCCGGACACCATGGGCGGCATCTTCGACATGCTGAAAGAGGCCGCGCTGACCATGCAGCAGGGCGGCGGCATCGGCTATGATTTCTCGACCATCCGACCCCGCGGCGCTGCCGTTGCCGGGGTCGCCGCCGACGCCTCCGGCCCGCTGTCCTTCATGGATGTCTGGGACGCCATGTGCCGCACCATCATGTCCGCCGGATCCCGCCGCGGCGCGATGATGGCGACCATGCGCTGCGATCATCCGGATGTGGAACAGTTCATCTCGGCCAAGTCCGACCCGGCGCGGCTGCGCAATTTCAACATGTCTGTTCTGGTCACCGATGCCTTCATGGAGGCGGTCAAGGCGGATGGTCCGTGGGAGCTGAAATTCGGCGACAAAGTCTATCACACGGTGCAGGCGCGGGATCTGTGGAACAAGATCATGCGCGCCACCTATGATTACGCCGAGCCGGGGGTGATCTTTATCGACCGCATCAACCAGATGAACAATCTGGCCTATTGCGAGACCATCGCCGCGACCAACCCCTGCGGCGAGCAGCCCCTGCCGCCCTATGGCGCCTGTCTGCTGGGCTCGGTCAACCTGGCGCGGCTGGTCAGCGATCCGTTCGGACCCGACGCGGCGCTGGATCAGGCGGCGCTGTCCGATCTGGTCGCCACCGCGGTGCGGATGATGGACAATGTGGTCGATACCTCGAAATTCCCGCTGCCCGAACAGGCGGCCGAGGCGCAGGCCAAGCGGCGGATCGGGCTGGGGGTCACCGGGCTGGCCGACGCGCTGCTGATGCTGGGGCTGCGCTATGGCAGTGAGGCGGCCGCCAGACAGACCGAGGACTGGCTGCACGCGATCGCGCGGGCCTCTTATCTGGCTTCGGTCGAACTGGCCAAGGAAAAGGGCGCCTTTCCGCTGTTCGACGCCGAGAAATACCTCGCCTCGGGCGCGCTGCGGCAGATGGATGAGGATGTGCGCGCGGCGATCGCAGAGCACGGCATCCGCAACGCACTGCTGACCTCGATCGCACCCACCGGCACGATCAGCCTTTATGCCGGCAATGTCTCTTCGGGGATCGAGCCGGTCTTTGCCTATTCCTACACCCGCAAGGTGCTGCAAAAGGACGGCTCGCGCAGCGAGGAAGAGGTGGTCGATTACGCGGTGCAGATGTGGCGCGACAAGTTCGGCGACGCGGCGCTGCCGGATTACTTCGTCAACGCCCAGACGCTGGCGCCGCAGGATCACGTGCGGATGCAGGCGGCGGCGCAGAAATGGATCGACAGTTCGATCTCCAAGACCATCAACTGCCCCGAGGACATCGGCTTCGACGCCTTCAAGGACGTCTACATGCAGGCCTATGAGACCGGCTGCAAGGGCTGCACCACCTACCGGCCCAATGACGTGACCGGCTCGGTGCTGAGCGTCAGCGAAAAGACCGACGCCGCCCCGGGCGAGGCGGCCGCCCAGGGTGCGGGCGAGACGGTGCCGGGCGCCGAGGTGGTCTATATGTCCGAGCCGCTGGACCGGCCGCAGGCGCTGGAGGGCAATACCTACAAGCTGAAATGGCCCGACAGCGAACACGCCATCTATCTGACGATCAACGATATCATCATCAACGGCCACCGCCGCCCGTTCGAGGTCTTCATCAACTCCAAGAACATGGAGCATTACGCCTGGACGCTGGCACTGACCCGGATGATCTCGGCGGTGTTCCGCCGCGGCGGCGATGTGTCTTTCGTGGTCGAAGAGCTCAAGGCGGTGTTCGATCCGCGCGGCGGCGCCTGGGTGCAGGGCAAATACATCCCCTCGATCCTGGCCGCCATCGGCGGTGTGCTGGAGCGGCACATGGTCTCCATCGGGTTCCTCGAGGGCGAGGGGATGGGCCTGAAAAGCGACCCGCAGGCGCAGGTGGTCAACCTTGACGCCCCGCGCGGCAAGGCCTGCCCCTCCTGCGGCCAGTACGAGATGCGGATGATCGAGGGCTGCATGACCTGCGCCAGCTGCGGTTATTCCAAGTGCGGCTGAGGCGCGGGGGACAGGCAACAGCCGTCCATTTTCCGGGGTTTCGCACCCCATAAGCCGGCGACAGATCTCCATCGGCCTGGATCGGGCTGATGGACTTGAATAGGCGCTGCCAGTCAGCGTCTCAGCCAGCGTGGCGGGTCCGTGCCGGTCCAGAGCCAGGATCGAAGAATTGGTGGGATAGTGGGCTATGGACCGGTCATCCTTGCCCCTTTTGCAGACGGCGCAGCCACGGTTGAGAGCCACCGCGCCGCCTGCGGGGAGGATCAGTTGGTCAGCGCCGCCTCGATCCGGGTGCAATATGAGACAGCTTGTTCGCCAAGGCCGGCGCAGGTGCCCTTCCAGATCTTGATCAGTTCGGCCTGGATTTCCTTGCGGTCCTCCAACGGCATGGGGTCGAGTTCGCGCATACCGCCTTGGGTCTTCAGCCAGTCATAGGCGGCCTTTTCGGTTTCGGCGCTGCGCCATCTTTCCAGCGCCTCGTCCCACATCACGCGGGCCTCGGTGACAAAGATCTCTTGCAGGTCCTCGGGCACGGCGGCCCAGGTTTCCTTCTGGGCGACGATCGAGAACGGATAGGCCATCGAGAATGCGCCGAGGTAGGAATAGCAGCAGGTGACCTCGTAGATCGACTGCGACTTGGCATAGGTGGGCCCGTAGACCGAACCGTCGACCACACCGGTCTTGAGCGCCAGGTAGAGCTCCGACGAGGGGACCACCTGGGTGGAGATGCCGAGCGCGTTGAACGCCTTGAGCCCGTCCTTGGTAAAGTGGCGGAACTTGATGCCTCGCAAACCGTCCAGAGTGTTGATCGGCTCCTTGGTCATGATCACCATGTCGCGCAGGGCGCCGAAGGGCGCGCGCGCGATCAGCTCCATGCCCCATTTGTCGCCGCTCAGGATTTCGCGGGCGATCTCATATTGGGTATCGACGATCTTGAGGTTCTCTTCGGCTTCCACCAGCATGCCATGCGGCGCGAAGACGCCCATCGCCGGTTCGTCGCGCGTGACGTAATAGGGAACGAGGCCCATCGCATCCACCGCCCCCTGCTTGACCACACGGAGCGAATCCACGTTCTTGAACCCGATGGTCTCGATCGGGATCACCTCGATCTCGAACCGGCCGCCCGAGGCTTCGGCCACGCGGCGCGCCAGTTCCTGATAATTCAGCGTCGTCGGATCCTGCGGGCCGACAGCGGAGCCGAGTGTCCATTCCACCTCGGCCGCCTGCGCGGTCAGTGCCGTGGCCGCCAGCGTCGCGGCCAGTGCCCAGTCTCTCAGTCCCATCGTTACTCTCCCTGTTTTGATTGGCGGTTTGTGTCTCTGCGCTCAGCCGAACCCGGCCGCCTGCGGCAGCATCAGCGCGATCTGCGGGACGATTGTGATCAGCGCCAGAGCGGCCAGCATCAGCAGCCAGTAGGGCAGGCAGGCCAGCGCGGCCTGGCCCAGGCTGATCTCGTTGCGGCTCACGGCCATGACGACGAAGAGGTTGATGCCCAGGGGCGGCGTCAGAAGCCCGATCTCGATGACGATGACCAGGACGATGCCGAACCATACCGGGTCATACCCAAGCCCGGTCACCAGCGGGAACACGAAGGGCAGGGTGATCAGCAGCATTTCCAATGGACCGAAGAAGCAGCCCAGAACCAGGTAGAGCAGATAGATCAGCGTGATCACCGCCGGGGCGGGCAGGCCGGCCTCGCCCACCAATTCGATCAACACCCGGGGCAGGCCGGTCAGGGCCACCGCCTGGCTGAGGATCAGGGCGCCGAGGATCACCAGCGCCAGCGTGGAAAAGGTGCGCGCGGTCGCCATAAGCGCCGCCCAGAGCCGGGCCAGCGAGAATTCCCGGTAGAGGGCCGCGAGCACGATTGCCGTGACCACCCCCAGCGCCGCCGCCTCGGTTGGCGTGGCGAGACCGAGGAAGATGGTGCCGAGGATCGCGAAGACGAGGATGAGGAAAGGCCATGCTTCGGCAGATTTCGCCAGCGCCCGTGCCAGCGGCATGACTTCGCGCGCGGGCGGCACCGCCTTTGGGCGCAGCTTCGCCAGAACCGCAATATAGACCATGAACAGCCCGGTCAGCAGCAGTCCCGGCACGACGCCGGCGAGGAACAGCGCACCGACCGACACGTTTTGCCACGCGCCGTATACGATCAGCGCGATGGAGGGCGGGATAAGGATGCCGAGGGTGCCGCCGGCCGCGATGGTTCCGACGATGGCGGAACGGTCATAGCCGCGGTCCTTGAGTTCGTCATAGGCGATCGACCCCACCACCGCCGCGGTGGCGGTGGAGGAGCCGCTGATGGCGCTGAACACGGTGCAGGCGCCGATATTGGTCTGCAGCAGCTTGCCGGGCAGCCGCTCGAAACCGGGCGAGATCGCGCCATAGATGCGCTTGGCGAGCCCTGACTGGCCGAGGATCTCTCCCAACAGGATGAAGGCCGGAACGGCGGTGAAGGTGAAGCTGTTGAACAGGTTCCAGCTCGCGTTGCCCAGCACGCTGAAATTGCCGTTGAATTCGAACCACAGCACGGTCAGCCCGGCCGCCCCGATCAGCACCCCCAGCAGCGCGCCGGAGAGCAGGGCAAAGGCGACAAGCGCGAGCAAGGAAAATGTCAGCATGTCAGATGGCCTCTTCACTGTCGGCTGCAAGCGCCTCGGGGGCAGGCAGGCCACGCAGGGCGCGGTCCAGATCGGCAAGGGCGCGGATGGCAATGGCCAGCGCCAGCAGCGCCAGCGTGGCGGGCAGGATCATCATCCAGGGCCATTCGAGCAGGTTCGCGACATAGCTGCGCGCCCCGAACTCGTAGCTGCTCCAGGCAAAGGCAAAGGTCTCTCGGGTGATCACGGTGAGCACCGCGACCGAAAACAGATGCCCCGCCAGCATGGCCCAGTTCTGCGCCTGCATCGGCAGCTTGCGCCACAGGGGCAGCAGCCGGATGTGCCGTCCCTCGACCAATCCGCCCACCATCGACAGGAAGGCCACGCAGACGAAGAGATAGGCCGCGATTTCCTCGGTGGCCGGGATCGGCTGGGCGAGCGCGTAGCGTTGGAGACTGGAAAAGGCCAGAACCAGGACGATTGCCCCGACGGCCAGCGCCGCGAGGCCGGTCAACAGCGAGGCGATCAGCCGCGACAGCGCGTCGGCGCGCTCTGAGATCCGTGTCAGCATCCGGGAACGTCCTTCCAGACTTCGCGCGCCAGCCGCAGCCAGTTGCCGCCAAGGATCAGGCTGATATCGACTTCGGAATAGCCCGCGCGCAGCATCCGGTCGCTCAACTCGGGAATCTGCTCGGGCGTGGAGACCTTCATCACATCGGTGCGGTCATAGCCCTGACCTTCGGGGTATTTCGACGCCTGGTCCTCGACCGAGTTGGCCAGCGCGCCGATGTCGGACACGCTGTCGAGGCCAATGCCCACATGCCGCGGCCCCAGAAGCTGCACCCAGTAATCGAGGTGCGTGAACAGCGCCTCGGTCGACGCCGCCATCTCGCCCAGGAAGATGCCGATCCCGTTCAAGCCTACGACGCCGCCCGTCGCGGCGCAGGCTTGTGCCATCTCGTCGTCGATATTGCGCTCATGATCGGTCAGTGCGCGCGCGTTGGAGTGTGAGAAGATGACTGGCGCGCGCGCGACCTCGAACACGTCCATCGCCGTGCGCCGGCCGGTATGGGTGACGTCCACGAGCATGCCGACACGCTGCATTTCCGCGACGAGATCCTGGCCGAAGCGGGACAACCCGGCATCGGTGCGTTCGTGGCAGCCGTCGCCGACGTGGTTCTTCTGGTTATAGGCCATCAGGGCATGGCGCACGCCAAGCGCATAGAATGCTTCGACCAGGCCGAGATCGCGGCCGAAGGGCGTGGTGCCCTGGAAGTGAAAGCCGAGTGCCAGCCGGCCGCTGGCCCTGGCCTCCTCGGCATGTTCGGCGCGGGTGAGGAGCAGGTATCTGTTGGGGTTTTGCGCCACGAAACGGCGCCATTGCGCGATTCGGCGCAGCGCTTCCATCGTATCGTTCGGATCGGAAGCGACGGTGATCGACACCGCGTCATAGCCGCTGGCGTGCATCCGCTCCAACGCGCGCAGGTGCGTCGACCAGGCGCCACAGGTGGGTGTGGCGGGAAAGGTCTGGTCCCAGACCAGCGCGGTTTGATGCAGCGGTTCGACGGTCATGTCCGGGCCTTCTGTCTGGGTTCAAATTCGGTCAGGACCATCTTGCGGGCATGATCGAGCGCCTGCCGGTCCAGCGTTGCGTCGGACTGATACAGGCGGCGAAGGGCATGGCCGCGCAGGTAATCCATCATGCGCTGCACCGTGGCTTTCAATTCTGAAGGCGGCAGGTCGACATCCGGGAACTCCACGAGCAGTCGATGCTCGAGCGCGGAGAGGTTGCGCGAGCGGTATTGCGAGACCAGCGTCATGAGCGAGGGGTCATGCCGGGTTGCCAGGAGGATCTCGAGCACCGCGAAATACCGTTCGCCGCCGTAGATCGACCAATAATGATCGACGACGCGCGCGACGCGCTCTTCGAGCGATAGATCCGCCTCGCCGATCGCGGGAATATCGTCCGCAAAGGAGGTGAACAGGGTTTCCACCACCTCGGCGATCAGCCCGGTCTTCGAGCCGAACTGGTGCTGGATGGCGCCGGTCGTCACGCCGGCGCGCTTGCAGATCTCCTGGACGGCTGCGCCTTGCATGCCGCGCTCCATGAGCAACTCGGTGGTCGCGTCGATCAACGCGTTGCGCGTCTGCTCTCGCCGCTCGCTCTGGGATCGTCTCTTCGTTGTCACGCTTCGCCTCCAATTACATACATTACGTTATTTATGTTTTTGATTCTGTCAACAATGTAAAAAATTCCCGCGTGCTGACCGGAGGTTCCCGACCGTCGGGGTGAACTTCTCCGAGGCGAGGAATGGCTCGATGTTTCGGTGGGAGCCATCGCACATGATAGGAGGGTAAGCGAAGTCTCAGAAAAACCGTACGGATGCAAAAGCGACGCACTCTGGCTCCGGCACGTCCAGCTGAGGGAGGGGACAGCCGAGCCAGAATTCAATGCCGCGAGATCCAGTGCGCCGAGAAAGAAGTATGCGAAATACGGTGAACACCCTTTGAATTCCTTAATCCACAACGATGTGTTAAGCGGCCAGAAATCACCGGTCACGAGATAGACTTGGCCGATAACTCCGCTTCGCCCCGTCGTAACGCCGGGTTCTTTGACCTTGAACTCATTGTGAGTTCCATGATGTCCCCCGGCGGCCATAACCGGGAAAGGGCCATCCTGTCGATTTTTCTTGGGGAGGTCGAAGCCACGTTGAAGCGTGATCAGATCGCCCACCTCTCCCACCTCCCACCCCTTCGGCAGGCCGTCGGGGCCGAAGCTGTTGGGGAAGAGGGCGGCGGCGGTTGCAGCCGCCGGTCGGGTAGGTGTCAGTTCACCCGGAGATTACGCCACCTTCGAATTTCCACCACTTCCGAGACACGACCCTCCTCCGGGATGAACTGCTCAATGGCGAAGTCTTCAACAGCTTGCGGGAGGCACAAATCCTTATCGAACAATGGAGGAAACACTACAACGCGAAACGGCCCCACAGCGCTCTGGGCTACCGACCACCAGGCCCGGAAACCTACGTACGATAGAAATAAGGCCAATTATGCAGTCTGGTTCAAACTGGACCACTTAGATGGGGCTGATCAAGAGCATTGTGCGGCCCGAAGGGATTGTAGCGCACTCGTCAAGGGGGGGGGGACGAATATGGCCACCTTTACTGTAACGACTGGGTCGGGCGACCCCGATGACGGGCTTACGCTTAGAGAGGCAATAGAACTGGCAAAAGGCAGAGCGGGTGAAGACAAGATCCGTTTCGCGGACGGTGTGCGGGAAGTGGTCCATTCTGAACAATTCCAGATCACGGCTGAGGGCGGTCCGGTTATCATCGATGGGGACCACGACGGTGATGGAATCTCTGACGTTGTCATCAGGGCGGACAGCGGGAAGAACTTCACCATCGCGGAAGGGGGCAACCTGACGCTCTGCAACGTCGACTTGATAGGCGGTACAGAGGAAGTGGGGGGCATTGGCTTTCCCTATGGCACATGGGGAACCGGGGGCAGCGACTCGCCCGAGATTCCGTTCGAAGGTCACGATGGCGCTGACGGAGACGAGGGCGGTGCGGGGGAGGATGGTGGAAATGCAATCGAGCAAGCTCGGTCCTCTGCCGCCTCAATCCTGAATTTCGGCGCGCTGACGCTCGAGCGTGTAGGCTTTGGCGACGTTAGTTCATCTGGCCAGAAGGGCGCGACCGGCGGTACTGGCGGATTTGGCGGCGTATCGCGGGGCGGCGACGGCGAAGTCGACGACAACGCTGCTACGATACCTGTGCCATTCAATGCGGCGAGTTTCAAATATTCCTGCGGTCCAGTTGAAAACTCCGGAGCAGAACCGTTTGCAGGAGACGGTGGAGATGGCGGAACTGGTGGCCGCGGAGGAGATGGCGGAACAGGTGGCACGGGCGGTGATGCAAGTGTCATAGAAAATCACGGAACGTTGACACTCTTGGATGTCGCATTTGGAGGTCGGCTCCCTTCGGGCGAAATCGTTGTCTTGGGAGACATCGTCGGGGGCACCGGCGGCTTTGGCGGGCGCGGTGGAAGCGGCGGGGCAAGTGTTGGCGGCGATGGCGCTGACGGCGGGATCGAATGGGAATCCTATGACATCGTGACATGGAGTCCCACGGGCGATCCCAGAGACGTCATTGACGGGGCGCCGGCCTATTTTTTCCACAAACCTTATTGGAGTTACGTCACCACTGGCGGGGGCGATGGTGGCGACGGAGGGCGCGGAGGATCCGGAGGGAATAGCGGCACCGGGGGTATCGGAGGCACAGCCACCTTTGTTCGAAATTCCGGCGAGATTAGCGGCGCTTTCGCTGGGGATCTTGGTGATCTGAAGGCGGGTAATGGCGGCTTTGGCGGCGAAGGTGGCGTGGGCGGTGACAGCAGCGGTGGGACCGGTGGGGTCGACCAACGGCCAAGCTATTCGGTCTGGGGGGTTGGTGGCAGCGGCGATGAATTCCTCCGTGGCGGTGGTGCTACTGCTGGAACCACCGGGTTTGACCCCGAACCACTGTGGGCGTTTCTCGAAGGAGGTTATTCACATGTTTACACCAGTGAGGACGTTCCAGACATCGACCCTGAGAAAACGGGAGCCGATGGAGTAGTCGGGGCAGTGGGTGCGGATGGCAGTGGCGGCGCCGGTGGTGACGCCGGTGATCGCGAGGCGGTCCTTTCGGTCGGCGGCTCGGGTGTTGCAGATGTCGCCAAAGGATTGGTTTATGTCTACGGCGGTGGAGAAGTGTCCGAGGGCACAGACCTGGCCTTCACAATCGCCCGGATCGGAGTGATTGAGGACGAGGCAAGTGTTTCGTGGCAATTGAAAGGTCGGGACGGGTCGTCCGTCTCGGCAGAGGATTTCGGTGCTCCGACGAGCGGAACAGTAACCTTGGCTCCTGGCGATGCGGACGGAAATGCGGCACGCATCCTGATCCCGGTTCTGGCCGATGGCTTCTCTGAGGGCGGCGAAGGCTGGAAGGTTGTACTGACGGATGTCTCCGGCAGAAATGTAACCCTGGGCACCTCCGAAATCGCGGGCACCGTGATTGATGGCGGCAGTCCACCAACGTCGGGCGACACCCCAACCGAGGGCGATGATGACCTCAAGGGCACCCGAAAAGCCGACAGGATCAACGCGCTTGGCGGCGACGATACTGTCAAAGGCTTGGGCGGCAAGGACGTCCTGAAAGGCGGACGTGGCAGCGATACGTTGGACGGCGGCAGTGGCAATGACAAGCTGATCGGCGGTAGCGGTGCCGATCTCCTGAAGGGCGGCAAGGGCGATGACCGGCTCGAAGGCGGCGGCGGAAATGACGTTCTGAAGGCGAAAGGCGGTACGGATATCCTCGACGGCGGCAAGGGCAACGACCGGCTCTTCGGAGACGCGGGCAATGATCGCCTCTTGGGCGGGGCCGGCAACGACCTGTTGAAAGACCGCAAGGGCGACAACATCCTGAAAGGCGACGCCGGGCGCGACCGGCTGATCAGTGGAAAGGGCGATGACCGGCTCGAAGGCGGCGGCGGAAATGACGTTCTGAAGGCGAAAGGCGGCGCGGATATCCTCGACGGCGGCAAGGGCGATGATGTTCTGATCGGCGGTGGCGGCGCCGACGTCTTTGTTTTCGGGCGCAAACACGGCATCGACACGATCCGCGACTTTGACCCCGGCCGGGACAAGATCGACCTCAGCGGGTTGAAGCTTGACTATGACGATCTGCGGATCAGCCGTGTTGGCGGGGATACTCTCATCGACACCGGCGCGGGGGAGATTCACCTTGACGGGGTGCTGCCCAAGCATCTCGACCCGGGGGATTTCCTGTTCTGACGCGCGCCGCCGCGGTCATCGAACTTTGCACCGCCAGTGAGATCCTGAAGACGGCCGGCGCGTATTTCGTGGCGGCGGAGTTCGATGAGAACGGTGGTGCATGTTTGGATGCCCCCTTCGCGGCTGGCGCAGACTCTACATCATGGTGAGGGATTTCGCGGGGGGCAGGTCAGTTCGGCTACGGCGATGTGGATGTTGTTGCGCTGGAGGACGCCACCGACGTCGGACTTGTTGGTGTTGCCGGCCCGGAGACGCTTGATCGTCGCCTCCTTGTTGCCGAAGGCGGCCAGGAAGGCGAACGGGAACTCGGCGGCGTCGAAAAGCTGCCCGGCGAGGTCGGAGACGGCTTCCTCGATCTTGACTGCGTTCATGATCCTGATTCTCCCGGTCTTTTTAATGCGCAGAATTGCACGTTCCGGATGAGACGTTCCAGAGGCAAGCCCGACGCGATCACGTCGAAGCATCTTGGGCGGTTGACGGGTAACCTCACCGAACGGGAGTTCGGGGTTCGTATCCCGATCCATCGGCTACGCGACAATGTCGCCACCGAAGCATCAGAGAACCTGATCGGCGGTGCATATGCCGCGAAGACGCTTCTCAGGCACGTGGACGAAAGCATCACTGGGCGTCATTACGACCGTTCGGAAGGGCTGAAGGCCGCCGCGGAATTCGAGGATTTCGTCGAGCGGCGACGCACGGTCACGACGGAACTGATCCTCTGACTCTGTTCCGCCCATTTCTGCTCCATACTGTTATTTCCCGTGTTTCCGAGGCGTGTTGAGAACGGAACAACATCACCCGCACGGGATGGAATTATCCCTTTCACAACATTTTCCGCGGATCGCTTCAACTTCCGTCAATCGCCGCCGTTTCGGGGAAAATTGCTCAATTCGATCGGGGAAGGCGCGAGATTCATGAGTTGGAGATAGCGGTGCCGATGCGGGTTCAAAAGGATCACGAAACACGGGAACAATGGCTTTGCAATCATCTCTTGCTGCTCAAAGAGCCGCTGGCCCGGGCCACCAATTGAAAGGAGGAAACACGGTGGATTGACGCTGCCAGGAAGGGCAGCGATTTCAAGGAAATCCAACATGTTTGATATCCAGAATCCGCGATCGGGCCAAATGCCGACTTCGAATACGTCGCTTGATTTGGTTCGAAGATATTTTCGCGACCACGGCGCGGCACTGACGGCCGCCGCGTCTCTGCTTGGGGGGGCAAAATGGGAATCCCGGTGCATCCAGCTGATGTTCCGGGTCGACCTGACCGCCGATTTACAGGACCGGCATCTGCATGAGCTGGCTGCATTTGGTCGACTTCTCAACCTCGACAGGGCCAGCGACCTGGACTCTGAGGAGGCGGCCCAGTTTACCAAGTTGAGCCCATGTGATCCCGTGGTTCACGAACTGTGTCTTCTCACCGACAGATTTCGCGACCTGCTTGAGCAGATCAACCAGCGTCGGGGAGCGGACTTCCAATACGACGACTGATCCTGGTTCCGGCCCCTGACGAGGCCGGGTTTGAAGAGGCGGCATTCTGCGGTCTCGTCCAAGAAAGGACAGTCCATGTTATCGATTCAACACCAGACCACTCTCGAAGATCTGATCGCGGAAACCTGCACAAGAGCCCGTTCATTTTCCACCGCGATCAATGGAGCTCAGATCGCTTGCAGCGCAAGAGAGGCATCATTCATCAGAAGGTGCCTGGCGGCGATACGCGACGGTCGCCTTTTCGGCCAAGATGCTGATGGGGCATTGCAAGCCGTGCGGGATGTTCTGTGCCGAGAGGTTGCGAATGAAACCTTGGGGTTTCGTCCTGTCTTCGACGGCTACCATGATCCTGACTTCGGCGATATGGGCAGGGCCCTATCTTCAGATCCTCTTGCGAACCTCTTGCTCAGCGCGCAGTCGGTCCAAAGCGACCTCCCTTGCTTCTACAAGCGCATCGAGAGCGGCGAGTACGTCTCCAAGAACCTCGCCGTGGTCCGTCCGGACTGGGATCGCGCGCGCCCGCCCGATATCGTGGCAGGGCCATGCCTTCCAGGCCCGTACCCCTTGCTTTTACTAAGTAAAGCGGGCGCGGAACGTCCGTGGTCGAACCTTGTTCCGGATTTCTGCCGACAAAGAGAAACCGAAAACACCTCCTGAGCAGCCGGGAAATCCCGGAACTCGAAAACAATTCACGGCTGGTCGCGAAGAGGTTCTGAACATGAACCACGTCATACGTCCAAGTGCAGCGGCACTTCTCGCGAGCGCCGCGCTACGCCGTCTTCGGTCTTACCTCGACCGGCATGGCGACAGCCTCGATCGGATTTTTCGCCAGGTGCAAGCAGATCCGGAGGCGTCCATTACTCCGCGCCTTCGGGCTTTGTCTGATGAGAGCGCCAGGGAAGATGAAACCTGTGAACTCACGAAGGTTCTGCACAAGCTTCCTGATGATCTCATCGCGAATATCGGCGAACCGGGCGTCGAGATTGAGGGGGCCTACGTGGGCACCGACCTCGATGCAGGGCTTCAATGGCATGCCGCGCAGCTCGCGGATATCGCGCAGACCCTGGTTTTTTTTGTACGGATCCTGAGCTCGTTCAGGTTTCGGTCGCGACGGGATCACTATCCCGCCTTTTCCGCCCATCTGAACGACGGCTCGGACCGGCAAAGATTGATCGAGGTACACCATCCCGGGCCGTCTGCGCGACCCGGGACATTCAGTTGTTCGGATCGCCAACAGAGCGGTCAGTCGTGGTCGCGATCTTCAGCGCAACACTCAATGTAGGCTTCGACTTCAGCCAAGCGCCAGCGAGACGAATTGCCAAGCTTCAGGGGCTTGGGAAAGACGCCGCGATTGATGTCTCGATATATGCTGGCGCGAGAGCGCTGGAGCATTTCGACGAGCGTGGAAACCCGGACGAGGCTGTCCTTGTGGGGGTGTGCAGGGTGCATTTTGATCTCCTTGTGCGATGCAGAAAAGAGGTCGGTCTGCTCCCGGGCGGGCGGAAACGTCTTGAGACGATTTGGGAGAGAAAATCGAAAAATTCGCAGGCTCTCTATTGTCTTGCCGAACAAGCCGTCGCTGAAGATGATCACACTGGGATGATGGAGCGATTAATGCAGTAGCGTCATTCTGCCACCCCGGCGCCACCCCGGAACGCGTTTCGCAGCCCGGCAGAAAACCCCACATAGGAGGAAGTTGCTGATTTCACTGAGGAAATAGTGGTAGCGGAGGAGGGACTTGAACCCCCGACACGCGGATTATGATTCCGCTGCTCTAACCAACTGAGCTACTCCGCCACGGGTGAGAGCGCATTTAGGGGGTTCGGCGGGGCGGGTCAAGCGGGAAATCCATGGTTTTTCGTATTCCGGGCCTGATGTTTACGCGGCGCCCGCGCTCCTCGCGCGGAAGGGGATCAGGATGCTTTGGCGGCCATGCGGCGGATGAAATCGGCGCAGGCCGCCGGCGCCGTGATGGGCAGCATATGGCCCCGGCCCGCCATCTCCTCATACCCCAGCCCATGCGCCGCCATCGGCGCGCCATGACGGTCCGGCGGCAGCAGGTTGTCGGCCTCCCCGAACAGGACCCCGCCCGGCGTGTTCAGATCGGTGGCATAGCGCAGCTGTTGCGCCGTGATGCCGGCATTGGCGGCCATGTAATCGGCCGAGGCGGCGATGAACGCTTTGGGCCGCAGCCCCAGCGCGCCGCCGCCGCGAGACAGGAAATCCTCGGGGCAGGGGTCGGGGCGAAACACCATCTCCAGCACCGCGGCGGCGGTGCGCCGGGCCATCGGCACCGCGATGGTATGGGCGATGGCGCGGCGCAGCAGCGGCGAGGCCACCTCCAGCCCCTTGAAGGCGGGAATGTCGTTCCCCTGCGCATGGGTCAGCGGACAGATCAGCGCCAGCGCGGCCACCTGCCCGGGCCGCTCCAGCGCCATTGCCAGTGCCACCGCGCCACCCAGCGAATGCCCCGCCAGCACCGCCCGCCCGACTCCCAGCGCATCAAGCAGCGCCCAGATCATCCGCGCCTGTTCCGGCAACGCCGCCAGCTCGTCGCTGTCGCGGGTGGAATAGCCGCAACCGGGCCGGTCCAGCGCGATCACGCGATAGTCCTGTTCCAGCAACCCGGTCACCCCATAGGTGAAATGCTGCAACTGCCCGGACAGCCCGTGGATCAGCACCACCACCGGCGCCTCGCGCGGGCCCAGATCGACATAATGGATCGCGCCGCCCGGCACCGGCTGCATCCGTCCCTCCCGGGGAACCAGCCTTTCCACGTCGCGGCCCAGATACCGTGTCCACGCCGCCAGCGCGGCCAGCGCCGCCGCGATCAGCAGGATCAGAGCGATCAGAATGCTTGCCAAGGGTCAGTCTCCTTCCTTCACCGGCACCGGGCGGTACTGGTCCAGCCCGGCGCGCGCCATGCGTTTGCGATATTCGCCCGCGGTCCCGGGCCAGAGCGTCGGGTTGCGCCCGCTGTGGTCCTGATACCACGAGGTGCAGCCGCCGGTCTGCCAGACCGAGGAGGCGAGGCGCGCGTCCATCTCCGCCTCGAACGCCTCCTGCGCCTCCGCGCGCGGGGCGACGGCGGCGATGCCCTTGGCCCGCATCCCCTCCAGCAGCCGCCCGATATGCTCCGCCTGCGCCTCGGCCATCAGCACGACCGAGTTGTGGCCCAGCCCGGTATGCGGCCCGAGCATGAAGAACAGGTTGGGAAACCCGGCCAGCGCGGTTCCCAGATGCGCCTGCATCCCCCGCACCCAGAGCCGGGCGAGGCTTTTGCCACCCTCGCCGCTGATGCGCATTCGCCGCATCGCATCGGTGACGTGAAATCCGGTGCCCCAGATCAGCACGTCGGCCCGGGTCTCGGTTCCGTCCTCGGCGATCAGCCGGTCGCCCTCGATCTTTGCCACGCCTGAGGGGATCACGGTCACATTGTCCCGCGTCAGCGCCGGATACCAGTCGTTGGAGCTGAGGATGCGCTTGCAGCCGATGCGATAGGGCGGGGTCAGCGCCTTGCGCAGCGCCGGGTCGGTGATGGATTTCTCCATCGTCTTGCGCCACATCTCCATCGCCATATGCACCGCCCGCGGCCTGCCGCGAAACACCGCGTGGCGGGCCTCGAACATGCGATAGATCAGCCAGCGGCGCAGCGCTCGGCTGAGCGGGAAACGCTGGTGCAGCGTCCGCATCCAGGGCGCGATCGGTCCGTCGGCGCGCGGCATCACGTAAGGCGCGGTGCGCTGGAACACGGTGACATGGGCGGCCTGCCTGGCGATCTGGGGCACGAACTGGATCGCCGAGGCGCCGGTGCCCACCACCGCCACCCGCTTGCCCGCAAGGTCCACACCGTGATCCCACCCCGCCGAATGAAAGGCGGGACCGGGAAAGCTGTCGGCGCCGGCCACCTTGGGGATGCGCGGCACATGCAGCGGCCCCAGCGCCGAGACCAGCACCCGGGTGCTGTATTCCGCGCCTTTCTCCGTCTCCACCTGCCAGCGCGTCCCGTCCCAGCGCGCCGATTTCAGCGTTTGCTCGAAATGGCAAAGCTCATAGAGGCCCTCGTCCCGCGCCACCCGGCGCAGATAGGCCCAGATCTCCGCGCCCCCGGCATAGGCGGACGACCAGTCCGGGTTCGGATGCCGCGCCATGGAATAGAGGTGCGAGGGGATGTCGCAGGCGACGCCGGGATAGGTGTTCTCGCGCCAGGTGCCGCCGATGTCGTCGGCCTTTTCCAGGATCACGATCTTGCCAAAGCCGCGCCGGCGCGCCTCCAGCGCCATGATCAGGCCGGAGAAGCCGGCGCCGACGATCAGGATATCGCACTCAGTCTGGTCCGGCATGGTTGGTCCCGCTGCGATCTTTGCCGCAGCCTAGCGGCGCGCGCGCGGAAATGTACAAAAACCTGTCCGGATCGTACAGGCGACGCCGCGTCAGCCCGGCTCACTCCGCGTCGAGCGCGTCCAGCGCCGGGCGCGGCAGCCGGTCCAGCAACCGGAACACGGCGGCGCGGCAGGCCGGGCCGGGCCAGTCGGGCGGGAAGAATTCCGCCGGCAGATCCGGCTGGCGCAGCACCACCCGGCGCCAGCGGTGTACGATCAGCATCCGCAGCGTGGCAGTCTGCACCGGCGTGATCTGCCCCTCCGGCGGCAGCAGGGTGGCGGCGCGTTCCAGGGCGTCGATCAGGCTGCGGCAGTTTTCGGCCAGATCCTCGGGGCAGGCCCTCGCGCGGACCCAGTCGGGCACCGCATAGGCGCGCACGTCGAACGTCATCAGTTCCGCGGCCGTCTCCGGCGCGGCGCCAGCCCCCAGCGCGACGTTGCGCGCCAGGCTGAAATACTCGGCGGTCAGCAGCATCTCGTCCAGCGCAGACTGGCCGGGCCCGTCCTCGGCGATCAGCAGGTGCCAGTCGGCGGGGGTGTCGGGCGCGCGGGTATAGATTCGCGGCGTCACCTCGGCGCTGCGGGCGCGGCCGAACCCGGTCAGGAAATGTTCGCTGGCCCGGCCCGAGCGGGCGCTGTCGATCCAGCCATCCTTGCGCAGCCGGTGCAACGCGACGCGGATCGCCTCGGGCTTGATCCCCATCGGCATGATGATCCGCGACAGCGCGCTGCCGCTCAGCCGGTCGCCGGGCCGCTGCGCCAGGTCGCCGAACAGCGATATGATGATCGACCAGACCCGCTGGTTCTGCGGGTCTGTCAAAATCCGGGCACAGGTGTCGAACCAACTTTCTTGGGCGTCTTTCATGGCGGCAGGATACCGCCGCCATCTCCGCCGCACCATCCTGAAACCTCAGGATTTCGCAGCGTCAGAGCCGGCGGTTCAGAACGCGTTCATGGTCAGCAACTCGTATTCCGCGACCTTTTCGCTGTCCTGGTTGGTCAGGGTCACATGCCAGCGCACCTCGCCATACTCATCATTGCGCGGCGTCTTGTGCTTGACCGTCAGGCGCACCCGGATGCTGTCGCCCGCGCTCACCGGCTTCATGAATCGCAAGGAGTCGAGCCCGGTATTGGCCAGCACCGGCCCCTCGTTCGGTTCCACGAACAGCCCGGCGGCAAAGCTCAGCAACAGGTATCCATGCGCCACCCGGCCGGGAAAGAACGGGTTCCGCTTGGCGGCCCCATCGTCCATGTGGGCATAGAAGGTGTCGCCGGTGAACTCGGCGAAATGCTCGATATCCGCCATCGTCACCTCGCGCGCGGCGGTGTGCAGGGTCTCGCCGATCCTGAGCTCGCCGAACTTGCGGGTAAAGGGGTGCGCCGGGGCCTCGATCTCCGTCGCGCCCGGCACCCATCTGTTGCCGATCGCGCTGAGCATGTCGGGCGAGCCCTGGATCGCGGTGCGCTGCATGTAATGCTTGACCCCGCGCACGCCGCCCATTTCCTCGCCGCCGCCGGCGCGGCCCGGCCCGCCATGCACCAGATGCGGCAAGGGAGAGCCATGGCCGGTGCTCTCCTTCATCGACACCCGGTCGTTGATATAGATCCGCCCGTGATAGGCGCCGGCGCCGATCGCCACCTGACGCGCGACCGCCGGGTCATGGGTGATGACCGAGGCCACCAGTGAGCCCTGGCCGCGTTTGGCGATCTCCACCGCGTGATCCAGATCGCGGTAGCCCATGACGGTCGAGACCGGGCCGAAGGCCTCGGTATCGTGCACGCGCTGGGCGGTGTCGGGGTTGGCGCAGTGGAACAGCATCGGCGGCAGAAAGGCGCCCTTGCCGGCATCCGCGCCCACCACCTCGAAATTCTCCGGATCGCCGAACACCCGCTCGGCCTCCGATCCGATCAGCGCGGCCTTGGCCAGAACGTCCTGTTTCTGCCCGTTCGAGACCAGCGCGCCCATGCGGGTGCCTTCCAGCCGCGGATCGCCGATTACGGTCTTGGCCAGCCGCTCGCTCAGCGCCTCGATCACCGCATCCACCTGCGCCTGCGGCGCGATGATGCGGCGGATCGCGGTGCATTTCTGCCCCGCCTTGGCGGTCATCTCGCGGCTGACCTCCTTGATGAACAGATCGAACTCCGGCGTGCCCGGCTCCGCATCGGGGCCGAGGATCGAGGCGTTGAGGCTGTCCTGCTCGGCGACGAATCGCACCGAGTTTTCAAGGATGGTCTTGTTCGACCGCAGCAGCAGCGCGGTATCGGCCGAACCGGTGAAGCTGACCACATCCTGCATCCCCAGCCGGTCCAGCATGTCGCCCAGACCGCCGGAAACGAATTGCAGCGCGCCCTCGGGCAGGATGCTGCTCTCCAACATCAATTTCACCGCCAGTTCAGTGACGTAACAGCTGTTGGTCGCGGGCTTCACGATGGCCGGAACGCCGGCCAGCAGGGTCGGGGCCAGTTTTTCCAGCATGCCCCAGACCGGGAAGTTGAAGGCGTTGATATGCA
The DNA here is from genome assembly GCF_004358185.1 of Antarcticimicrobium luteum. Classification (GTDB taxonomy): domain Bacteria; phylum Pseudomonadota; class Alphaproteobacteria; order Rhodobacterales; family Rhodobacteraceae; genus Antarcticimicrobium; species Antarcticimicrobium luteum. The sequence continues at coordinate 101,328 of NZ_SMUV01000071.1, read as the reverse complement.
CCGCCACCCCATGCAGCGGCGTGCAGATATGCTGGCCCATGAAGGTGCCGGTGCGGCCCAGCTGCTCCAGCTCGCCGTCGAGGAAGACATGATCGTCCGGCATCTCGCGCCGGCCCTTGGAGGCGAAGACGAACATCGTGCCGATGCCGCCGTCGATGTCGATCATGTGGTCCGACTGGGTCGCGCCGGTGTCGAAGGAAATGTCGTACAGCGCCTGTTTGTTGGCGTTCAGATGCTGCCCCAGCGCCTTGAGCATCCGGGCGCGGTCGTGGAAGGTCATCGCGCGCAGCGCCGGACCGCCCACATCGCGGGCGTGATCCAGCATCGACTGGACGTCGAGCGCGGAGTTGCCGGCGCTGGCGATCACCTCGCCGGTGATGGCGCTGGCAATGGCGCGCGCGCCTGCGCCCGGCGCGATCCATTCACCGGCGGCGAAGCTGGAAATCTGTCGAATGCTCATGAAATGATCCTCTCTCCCGGGGTGGCCGCGGCCCTGTGACGGCGGCCAGGATGTTTGATTCAAATATTGACCGTCCGGTCGGTTTATGCAAGAAGTTTGTCAAGAGACGGGGGGAGGCGCGGCCTCGGGCGGCAGCCCCCACCGTCAGCGCATGACACGCCAAGGAGGGGCAAGGGCGACATGTCGGACACCATTCTGACCACCGATCACGGCACCTGGGTCGAGATCACTCTGAACCGGCCGGAGCGGCTGAACAGTTTTACCGAAGAGATGCACCATGCCCTGCGCGCCGCCATCGAATCGGCGCGTGACAACGGCGCGCGGGCGCTGCTGATCACCGGCGCCGGGCGCGGCTTTTGCGCCGGGCAGGATCTGGGCGACCGCGATCCGCGCAAGATGGACGGGCCGCCCGATCTGGGCCATACGGTGCGCACCTTTTACGCGCCGCTGGTCAACCTGATCCGCTCGCTGAACTTCCCCGTCATCTGCGCGGTCAACGGCGTGGCGGCGGGGGCGGGGGCCAATCTCGCGCTGGCCTGCGACATGGTTCTGGCCGGTGAGAGCGCCAAGTTCATCCAATCCTTCTCCAAGGTCGGCCTGATCCCCGACACCGGCGGAAGCTGGCACCTGCCGCGCCTGCTGGGCGAGGCGCGTGCCAAGGGCCTGGCCTTTACCGCCGAGCCGCTCACCGCGAAAAGGGCGGAGGACTGGGGCCTGATCTGGAAGGCGCTGCCGGACGATCAGCTGATGGACGAGGCCCGCGCGCTGGCCGAAAAGCTTGCAGGCGGCCCGACGCTGGGCCTGGGCCTGACCAAACAGTCGATCCAGGCGGCGGCGGTTGATACGCTGGCCGACCATCTGGAGCTGGAGGCCGACGCGATGAAGACCTGCGGCGAGAGCGCGGATTATGCCGAGGGGGTCGCCAGCTTTCTCGAAAAACGCGCGCCCGTGTTCAGGGGGAAATGAGCATGACCCCGACAGAGCGTGCGAAGAAATCCGCCGACGCCATGTGGGCCAATGACAACGCCTCGAAATGGGCGGGCATGGAAATCACCCATATTGACGAGGGCACCGCGACGCTGGACCTGACGGTCGAGGCGCACCACTGCAACGGCCACGCGATCTGCCATGGCGGCGTGATCTTCATGCTGGCCGACAGCGCCTTTGCCTTTGCCTGCAACAGCCGCAACCAATCCACCGTGGCGCAGCACAATCTGATAAACTTTCTTGCGCCGGGCAAGCAGGGCGACCGGCTGACGGCCCATGCGCGCGAGGTCAGCCTGACCGGGCGCAGCGGCATCTACGATGTGACCGTGACCAATCAGGATGGCCAGAGAATCGCGGAATTCCGGGGCATGTCCCGCGCGATCAAGGGCCATCTTTTCGACGAATGACCTGGTGAGGAGGACGCCATGAAGGACCTGACCCCGAACAAAGCCGACCTGGACCCGATCGAGATCGCCTCGCGCGACGAGATCGAGGCGCTGCAACTCGACCGTCTGAAATGGTCGCTGCGCCACGCCTATGACAACGTGCCGATGTACAAGCAGCGGTTCGACGCCGCCGGTGTGCATCCCGACGACCTCAAGTCACTGTCGGATCTGGCGAAATTCCCGTTCACCTACAAGAACGACCTGCGCGACAATTATCCGTTCGGCCTGTTCGCGGTGCCGCGCGAGCAGATCATGCGGCTGCATGCCTCCTCCGGCACCACCGGCAAGCCGACCGTTGTGGGCTACACCAGGACGGACATCGACAACTGGGCCGATCTGGTCGCGCGCTCCTTGCGCGCCTCGGGTCTGCGGGCGGGCGACATCGTGCACAACGCCTATGGCTATGGCCTGTTCACCGGCGGTCTCGGCGCCCACTACGGGATCGAGCGGCTGGGCGCCACCGTGGTGCCGATGAGCGGCGGGCAGACCGAAAAGCAAGTGACCCTGATCGACGATTTCAAACCCGACGGAATCATGGTCACGCCGTCCTACATGCTCAACATCCTCGAGCAGTTCCACAAGGCCGGGCTTGATCCGCGCGCCTGTTCGCTCTCGGTCGGCGTGTTCGGGGCCGAGCCGTGGACCGACGCCATGCGCAAGGAGGTCGAGCAGGCCTTTGACATGCACGCGGTCGACATCTACGGCCTCAGCGAAATCATGGGGCCGGGCGTGGCCAACGAATGCGTCGAGACCAAGGACGGCCCGGTGATCTGGGAGGACCACTTCTATCCCGAGATCATCAACCCCGAGACCGGCGAGCCGGTGGCCGATGGCGAGATGGGCGAGCTTGTCTTCACCACCCTCACGAAAGAGGGGCTGCCGATGATCCGTTATCGCACCCGCGACCTGACGCGTCTGCTGCCGGGCACCGCCCGGTCGATGCGGCGGATGGAAAAGATCACCGGGCGCAGCGACGACATGATCATCCTGCGCGGCGTCAACGTGTTCCCGACCCAGATCGAGGAACAGGTGGTCGCCACCGGCGGGTTGACGAACCATTTCCAGATCGAGCTTTATCGCTCGGGCCGCATGGATGCGATGCGCGTGTTCGTGGAATGCGCCGCCGATTCCACCGACGAGGCGTCCAAGACCGCTGCCGCACGGATGCTCTACAAACGGATCAAGGACGTGGTCGGCGTCTCCACCGAGATCGACGTCAAGGATCCCGGCGAGGTCGTCCGCAGCCAGGGCAAGGCCGTCCGCGTCATCGACAACCGCCCGAAGGAGTGACCCTTGGCCCGCACCATCGCCAAAGACCACGATCACAAACGCGCCCAGATCCTCAAATCGGCGGCCAAGGTGTTCGCCGAGGAGGGGTTCGACCGCGCGTCGATGACCAAGCTCGCGGGCGAGTGCGGGATCTCCAAGGCGAATATCTATCACTACTACGACAGCAAGGATGCGATCCTCTACGACATCCTGGACAGCTATCTGTCCGATCTCAGGGATCGCATCTTTGCCGTGAATACCGAGGGGCTGAGCCCCGAGGACCGGCTGCGCCGGGTGATCCGCGAGATCCTGCGTGCCTACAAGGGCGCCGATCACGAACACCAGGTTCAGATCAGTGCGCTTTCGGCCCTGCCGGAGGAGCAGCAGGACCAGATGCGTGCCTATCAGCGCGATATGGTCAAACTCATGGGCAGCTGCCTGCATGACGCGGCGCCCGAGGTGTTCGAGGCCGAGCCCGACAAGCTGCGTGGCGTCACCATGTCGGTCTACGGCATGCTGAACTGGTACTTCATGTGGAACTCCGACGCCGAGGCGCAGGAGCGCGACGATTACGCGGATCTGGTCTGTGACCTGACGCTGAAAGGGGTGCGCGGGATCTGAGGCGGGAGCGCCATCGTGCCCGGAATCGAGGCGCGCAGCGCCGCCGGGCAGCGCCCGACCGCCCCTATGGGCGGGCGCTACCTCACTGCCTGCGCTCAGAATTCACGCTCGATGTCTTGGCGACCATAAAGTGACGCTTCCACAGCGACGAAGCGCCCACCCGCGGTCGGGCGCTGCCCTCTTTCAGAGGTGGTGCAGGATCACGTCCCGATTGGTCACCGCCCAACGGCCTGATTGCCTCAGCTCATCAATATCCGCGAGGGCCGGCTCGCCTCCGATCACCCAGATCTCCTGCCAGTCCGGGAAGTGATCCTGAATGCCCCAGATCATGTGGCGCAGGGCGTCTTGCCGGGAGGTGTATCGCTCTGAAGAGAACAGGGCGCTGTTTTCCGCGAGCTTCGGCCTGTTCTGCTCGAACCAGATCCGGTTCGCCGGCGTGTCGACGATCCACAGCGCACCACTGGCTTCGCCTTCGTACGCGGTTTCAAGAATGGCTTTAATGATCATAGGGTAAGGGAAGGACATTCCGCCTCGGCGTCAAGCGTCATCAGGACCGCGCCTGTTCTGAAGCTACCCCACTTATTCACACACAAAACGAAACAACCCGGCACAAGGGCCGGGCTGCTCCATACTCAAGATGTGACCGGCCTCTTACGCCGGAATCGCCAACCCCAGCCGGGTCAGAACGGCGCCGGCCTCAGCCTCCCAACGCGCCTTCAGCTCGGCATTGCTCGCCCGCCGCAGCCCCATCGCCTTCAGGCTCTCCGCCTTGGTCGAGGTGGTGGAGCCGAAGCTCGCCGCCACCCGCGGCCACCAATAGGCGACGCTGTCCTGCAGGGCGGTTTCGCCACGCTGCATCAGCTTGATCACGCCCTCCTCGGCCAGTTCGGCATGGCGCGCCTCGATCGGCGCGATGGCGCGGAAGGCCTCGGCCAGCGGCTGGTAGGAGACCAACGAGAACTCGGCCATCTGCACCGCCACCGCGCGGCCCATCAGCAGGTTCATCACCACCGCGTCGGCCCAACCCTCCAGCGGGTAGTTGAACACGGCGAGCCGCATGTCCCGCTCGGTGCGCGAGGTGCCGATATCGGCGCCGCGCTCCAGCCTTGCCGCCCAGGGGTGGTGATTGGCATAGCGGTCGGTATCGGCGCCGAAATCGCCCATGATGCGCAGCACCCGGTCGGCGTTGTCGGTCTTTTCCAGCACGATCTTGGCGGCCGCGATCCGCTCCTTGATGCCGGGGCCCTCGTTGATGATGTCGGCGAAGCCCGCCGCGCCGGCCAGTTCGCTGTCGACAAAGGTCGCCATCAGCTTCATCAGCTCGGCGCGATAGCGTGGCGGCACGTTGGCCGGGTTGGTCAGAACCCCGCCCTGTGCGAGGTAACTCGCAATGCTCATGTCTTCGGCCATGGTCAGCCTCCCTTACTGGTCGTAATCGACCGTGACGGTATCGGTCAGCGGATAGGACTGGCACGACAGCACATAGCCCTTCTCGACCTCGTAGTCCTCCAGCGCGTGGTTGGCGACCATCTCGACCTCGCCCTCGATCACCCGGCAGCGGCAGGTCGAGCAGACCCCCGCCTTGCAGGCATAGGGCGCGTCCATCGCATTCTCCAGCGCGGCGTCGAGGATCGAGGTGTCCTTGCCCATGGTGATGGTCTGGGTCGCTCCGTCCAGCGTGATCGATGCCTTGGTCTGATTGGCGCCGCTGGCGGCGTCCTTGCTGACCGCCTTGCGCTTCAGCCGCCCCGGCTGGGCGCTGGCGAAAAGCTCGAACTTGATCTGGGCGTCGGTCAACCCATGCGCGCGCAGCGCCGCGGCGATGCCCAGCATCATCGGCTCGGGCCCGCAGATAAACGCCGTGTCGACGTTTTCGATGTCGATCCAGTGCTGGAACAGCTCGCCGCATTTCTCCTGCGTCACCAGGCCGGTGAACAGGTCGATGTCCTGCGCGTCGGTCTCGAGGATGTGGATGATGTTCAGCCGGCCCATGTAGAGGTTCTTGAGATCCTCCAGTTCTTCGCGGAACATGATCGTGTTCACGCCCTTGTTGGCATAGACCAGCGTGAACGAGGATTTCGGCTCGCGCGACAGGGTGGTCTTGAGGATCGACAGCACCGGGGTGATGCCCGAGCCACCGGCAAACCCAAGATAGCTCCGCTCGGCGTTCGGGTCGATCGGAGTGTGAAAGGTGCCCATCGGCGCCATCGCCTCGACCCGGTCGCCGACCTTCAGATCTTCGTTGGCCCAGGTCGAGAAGGCGCCGCCATCCACCCGCTTGATCCCCACCTGCAAGAGACCGTCGTCCTTGCCGGCGCAGATCGAGTAGCTGCGCCGCAGCTCCTCGCCGTCGAATTCGTGGCGGAAGGTCAGGTATTGGCCTTGGATGAAATCAAAGGCGGCCTCGTCGCCCTGCTGCGGTTTCAGCGTGACCACCACCGCGTCGCGGATGGTCTTGTGGATATCGGTCACGGTCAGATCGTGGAAACGCGCCATCTGCTTCTCCTCAGATGCACTTGAAATAATCGAAGGGTTCGAGACAGTCCTTGCAGCGCCAGGTGGCCTTGCAGGGGGTCGAGCCGAACTGGCTGACCTTCTCGACGTTCTCGGACCCGCAATGCGGGCATTGGTCCGGGCCACCGGCGGGCTGGGGCGGCGCGATGCCGTACTCCTCCAGCTTTGCGCGGCCCTGTTCCGACAGCCAGTCGGTGGTCCAGGCCGGCGACAGCTGGCGCTTCAGCTCGATCTGTTCGATGCCGTGGCCGCGCAGCGCGGTCTCGATATCGAGATTGATGATCGAGGTGGCGGGGCAGCCCGAATAGGTCGGCGTGACCGTCACGACCAGCGTGTCGCCTTGCCAGGCCACATCGCGGATGATGCCCAGATCGGTAAGCGAGATCACAGGGATCTCGGGGTCCGGGACGGCGGACAGCCAGTCCCAGACCTGATCGACGCTTGGATGTGTCATCGTTCTTACCAGCTGGCGCCGGGATAGGCCCGCTGCAGCCACTGCATCTGGGTCAGGATGTGGCCCAGATGTTCGGTATGCATCGCCCCGTTGCGCCCGCCCTTGTGGGCAAAACGGCTCTCGGGCATCTCCAGCGTCGCCTCGGCCAGCACCCGGCCAACCAGCGCATCGTATTCCTCACGCAGACCGGCCGGATCGGGGGCGATCCCGGCCTCGGCCATCGCCGCGTCGACCGCATCGCCGGCGAACATCTCGCCCACATAAGGCCACAGGTAGGCCAGCGCCGCCTCCATCCGCTGATGGCTTTCCTCGGTGCCGTCGCCCAGCGCCACCACCGTGTCGGCCGAGCGTTCCAGGTGATAGGCCACTTCCTTGCTGGCCTTCTCGGCAATGTCGGCGATGCGCTTGTCGCTGCTTTTCAGCAGCCGGGCCAGATAGACCGAATGCCAGGCGTCGAACAGGAATTGGCGCATCAGTGTGCGGCCGAAATCGCCGTTCGGCACCTCGGTCAGCAGCAGGTTGCGGAAATCCCAAGCGTCGCGAAGAAAGGCCAGCTGGTCCGCGTCGCGGCCCTTGCCCTCGACCTCGCCCGCAAGCCCCAGCCAGAGCTGGGTCTGACCGATCAGGTCCAGCGCGGTATTGGCCAGCGCGATATCCTCTTCCAGCACCGGCGCGTGGCCGCACCACTCGCTGACCCGGTGGCCCAGCACCAGGGTGCTGTCCCCCATCCGCAGGCAGAATTCAAACAGAGCCTCGTCCCGGGTCATTACATCGCCCCCACTTCGTCGGGGATGTCGAAAAAGGTCGGGTGGCGATAGACCTTGGATTCGCTCGGCTCATACAGCGGGCCCTTGTCGCTGGGCGAGGAGGCGGCGATGTGGCGCGCCTCGACCACCCAGATGCTCACGCCCTCGTTGCGGCGGGTATAGACGTCGCGGGCGTTCTTGATCGCCATCTCGGCATCGGGCGCGTGCAGGCTGCCGACGTGGCGGTGCGACATGCCGTGCTGGCCGCGGATGAATACTTCCCAAAGGGGCCATTCGTTTTTCATGGGGTCTCCTCCTGGCACCGGCCGGCTCTGCGCCGCGCCGGGAACTGGGTCTGGGGCCGGCGGGCCGGACTGCCCGCCGATCCGGTCACTTACTCACTTACTCTGCCGCGACCTTTGCGGCGGCTTTCTTGCGGGCATGGGCGAGCATGGCGTCGCGCACCCATTTGCCGTCGCTCCACGCCTCTTGGCGCGCGGTCAGCCGGTCGGTGTTGCACGGGCCGTTGCCCTTGAGCACGTCAAAGAATTCCTTCCAGTCGGGCTCGGAGAAATCGTAATGCCCGCGCTCCTCGTTCCACTTCAGGTTCTCGTCGGGAATGGTCAGGCCCAGATACTCTGCCTGCGGCACGGTCTGATCGACGAATTTCTGCCGCAGCTCGTCGTTGGTGTTGATCTTGATCCGCCAGGCCATCGACTGCCCGCTGTGCACCGACTCCTTGTCCGAGGGGCCGAACATCATCAGCGACGGATACCACAGCCGGTTGATCGCATCCTGGGCCATCCGCTTCTGCGCCTCGGTGCCCCGGGCCATCTTCATCATGATGTCATAGCCCTGGCGCTGGTGGAACGACTCTTCCTTGCAGATGCGGATCATCGCGCGGGAATAGGGCCCGAACGAGGTCCGCTGCAGCGGCACCTGATTCATGATCGCGGCGCCGTCGACCAGCCAGCCCACCGCGCCGATATCGGCCCAGGTCAGCGTCGGATAGTTGAAGATCGAGCTGTATTTCATCTTGCCCGAAAGCAGATCCTCGGTCAGCTCATCGCGGCTGACGCCCAGCGTTTCGGCGGCGCAGTAGAGATACAGGCCATGGCCCGCCTCGTCCTGCACCTTGGCCAGCAGGATCGCCTTGCGCTCCAGCGTCGGCGCGCGGGTGATCCAGTTGCCCTCGGGCAGCTGGCCGACGATTTCCGAATGCGCGTGCTGGCCGATCTGCCGGATCAGCGTGGCGCGGTAATCGTCGGGCATCCAGTCCTTGGGCTCGATCTTTTCGTTCGCATCGACGCGCGCCTGGAACTTGCGTTCCTCCTCGGTCATCTCCTCGGGGGATTTGACGCCGGTTCCGGCGGTCTTGATCATCTGTGCATACATCTCAGGTCTCCTCCCGGGGTTACACGCGTTCAAGGATCAGGGCGGCGCCCTGTCCAACTCCGACGCACATGGTGCAGAGCGCATAGCGCCCGCCGGTGCGTTTCAACTGATAGGCCGCCGTCATCACCAGCCGCGCGCCCGACATGCCCAGCGGGTGGCCGATGGCGATGGCGCCGCCGTTGGGGTTCACATGCGCCGCATCATCGGCCACGCCCAGCTCGCGCAGGGTGGCAAGGCCCTGGCTGGCAAAGGCCTCGTTCAACTCTATCACATCCATCTGCCCGATGGTGAGTCCGGCGCGCGCCAGCACCTTGCGGCTGGCGGGAACCGGCCCGATGCCCATCACGCGGGGCTGGACGCCGGCGGCGGCCATCGCCACCACGCGGGCGATCGGGGTCATCCCGTTCCTGGCCGCCGTGGCCTCATTGGCCAGCAGCAGCGCCGCGGCGCCGTCATTGACGCCCGAGGCGTTGCCGGCGGTCACGCTCAGATCGGGGCCGTTGACGCCGCGCAGCTTGGCGAGCTGTTCCGGCCCGGTGCCCGGGCGCGGATGCTCGTCGGTATCGACGACAAGCGGATCGCCCTTGCGTTGCGGGATGCTGACCGGGGTGATCTCCTCAGCAAAGACACCGGCGTCATGCGCGGCGGCCCAGCGGGCCTGGCTGCGGGCGGCGAAGGCGTCCTGATCGGCGCGGTTGATATTGTAATCGGCGGCCACGTTGTCGGCGGTCTGCGGCATCGAATCGACACCGTATTGCGCCTTCATCTTCGGGTTGACGAAACGCCAGCCGATTGTGGTGTCATAGACCGCATTGGCGCGGCTGAACGCCGTGGTCGCCTTGGGCATCACGAAGGGGGCGCGGCTCATGCTCTCGACCCCGCCGGCAATCGCCATGTCATAGTCGCCGGCGCGGATGGCGCGGGCGGCCATGCCGACGGCGTCCATGCCGCTGGCGCAAAGACGGTTCACCGTGGTGCCCGGCACCTCCACCGGCAGACCGGCCAGCAGGGCGGCCATGCGCGCGACGTTGCGGTTGTCCTCGCCGGCCTGATTGGCATCGCCATAAATCACGTCATCGAGGCTGGCCCAGTCGACCTGCGGGTTCCGCTCCATCAGCGCGGCGATCGGGATCGCGGCAAGGTCGTCGGTGCGGACCTGGGACAGCGCCCCGCCATAGCGTCCGATCGGGGTGCGTTGGGCGTCGCAGATGAAGGCGTCCATAGGTTCGGTTCTCCAGTCTTTCGGTTGTCAATAGGCGACCGATTGGTCGGTGATTACGACCGGAGATGATTCGGGGCAAGGGAAATGTAACGAAAAATCCGTTTTTTGAGATTTCGCGTAACGCGACCGCTCCGACCTCCTCCGATCCGTCCTGCCCAGTTCTGCGGACTCCGGCACGCCGGGGCAAGTGCAAATCCCGCGTCTGTGCCGACCGGCGCGACCGTACAAAACCGGCCCGAGACTCCCCAATTCGGGCTGGCGGTTTCGCCGCCGCGGTGGGATGAATGGGGCAGGCCTTCGCAGGGAAGGAACACCGATATGCCCCGTCTCGCCCCCGTCCTGCTGCTCGCCCTCGCGTTTGGCACCGCCGCGTCCGCGCCCCGCGCTCAGGTCGCGGACAGCTTTGCCACGCTCCCCTATCTGGCCGAGGTCGATCCCGACGCGGCGCTGAACAGGATCGCCGAACTGACCAGCGATCCAGGCCCCGATCCGCGCCCGATCTATGATCTTTATCGCATGGCGGCCGGGCTGCTGATCGAAGGCGGGCAGGTGGACCAGGCCGCCCAGGCCATCGCCAGACTTGCCGATCTTGCCGTGTCGAGCCGCGACTATCTGGGGTTCGACCCGCTGCCGGTCTATGCCGAGGCGGCGGCTCTGCTGAACGACACCGGGCAGGACAGGGCGGCGCGCGACAGCCTTCTGGCGATGTATGCCGAACAGCGCAGCTCTGGCGCCGCGCCGCAGGACCTGACCCGGACGGCAGATGAAATTGCCAGACTGTCCGAGGTGCTGGGCGTCGCCGCCCCGGCGCTGGCCGCGCCTCTGGCTGCGGAGAATTTCCAAACCATATCGGTCTATTACGCGACAGATCGCGGGATCAGCGGAGAGATCGACGCGCCGCTTTACTATGGGGACGGGCGCGGCGCGCCTGACTGGGGCGTTGCCACCGTGTCCCGCCCGGTCCGGCAGATGCCGCAGGATTATTCCAAATTGCGTGCGGTGCAGCCGATGGCACAGGCGGACTGGACCGCCCGGCTGGACGCCGCGTCGGGGCAGGGCACGCTGGTCTATGTGCCAGGCGCCGCCACCCGGTTCGAGCAGGCGGCGCGCCGGGCGGCGCTGATGGCGCAGGCGCTGGGCGGGGTGGAGCGACCGGTTCTGTTTTCCTGGCCGGCCTCGGGCTCGACGCTCGACTACATGGGCGACAGCGCCGCCGCCGGTGCCAGCGCCCGGATACTGGCGCGGATGCTCGCGGCGCTGGCGGCGCGTCCTGGCGCCCGCCCGCCGCATCTTCTGGCCGGAGGCATGGGCGCGCAGGTGCTGACCGACGCGCTCGAACTGATCGCCGCGCGCGGCGAAGCGGCCGGGCCGGACGGCGCGCCGCCGTTCGGACAGCTGATCCTCGCCGTGCCGGACGTGGATGCCGACCGGTTCCGCGGGCTGCTGCCGGTACTGCGGCCGCTGGTGCAGCGGATCACGCTCTACGCCTCGCAAACCGATGCTCAGATGGCGGTGCCGCGCAGGCTCTATGGTCCCGCCCTGCGCGCTGGCTGGGGCGGCGAGGCGACCCTGGTCGATCCGGCGGCGGACAGCATCGATCTTTCCATGCTGGAGGGCGACATGCTGACCGCGCCCGCCGTGCTGGCGGATATGGCGATGCTGTTGTGGAGAGATGCCGCGCCGGAACGGCGCTGTGGCCTGCGCCCGGAGCCGGGCGGGGCGGGCGACCCGCCGGTCTGGCGGCCTGCGGAGGCGATCTGTTCGGATCCGGCGCTGCTCGGCGTGCTGGCCCGGTTGCGGCAAGAGGATGCGCGGACGCATGATCGGGCGCTGGAGCTGTTGCGCGCCATGGTCCCGGATCCCGGTCGGCGCGCCGGGCTTGCCCGGGTGTTCTTGCGGCCTATGGCGCCCTGAGGCGCGGGCAGACCGGGGCGGCGACCGCCCCGGTTCTGGCATTAGGTCCTTTGGCGGTGGCCGGACTCAGATGCCGATGCGGTCGGCGAAGACGTAATACACGATGTGATCGCGATCGATGCCGCGCTTGGCCAGGTCCTCGTCGCTCAGCGATTGCAGGCGGCGGATTTCGTCGATCCGCGAATTTGCGACCGCGACGCGTTCCATCCAGGCCATGAACCCGTGACCGAAGGCCACAAAGGGGCGGAGAATGGAAAAGCCGGCGCTGGGCTGTGTCGAAATATGTGCCATTTGATTCCTCAATAGAGTTTGTCGCATTGGCCTCCCTTGCTCTCATAATTGGTCATAATTGCTGACATGACTAGAGGGCGCCGCCACATATCCGCCTTGCAATTGCTGCAACGCAGCGTTCCCGTAACGCCCTAAATTGCATCAGAAAAAGAAAAGACCCCGCCGAAAGGGCGGGGTCACGTATCGCGGGGCATCAGGGTGCGGATCAGCGCCAATAATCGTCATGCGCGACAAAGCGCGCGATGTCGCCACGGCGCAGGCCGCGCGCGGTCAACTCGTCGTCGGTCAGTTCCGACAACGCGGTGATCTGTCGGGCGCGCGACAGGCTGTCGCCCAGAGCGCCGAACAGAATTTTGAAGGGAAAGGCAAGGCGCGGCAGCGGGGCCGGTGCGGCGAGGGTGGTATAGGCCATCTGAAAGATCCTGCGAATGCGTGCTGTTCTATGTTCGCAGCAAACATATGCTGCACCTGCAGCATCGGCCAGAGATCCGGGCGCATAGCCGCTGTGCGCCCGGTGCAAGGCGCGCGGCGGCGGACCCCCGGGGCGTCCCGGCCGGTCCGCCTCAGGCCCCTGTCGTGCCCATGTCAGGCCTTGAAGACGTCGTCCACCGGCACCTTCATGCCATTGGCCAGCGCGTTGGTCTGGCTGGCCATGCCGACCACCGCCAAAAGCTCGCCGTACATCTCGGGTGTCATCCCCTTGGTCCGCGCCGCGGCGGTGTGGGAATGGATGCAGTAATCGCAGTTGTTGATGATCGAGACCGCGACATAGAGCATCTCCTTGACCAGCGGATCCAGCGCGCCGGGCGCCATCACCGGTTTCAGCCGGTCCCAGGTGGCGCGCAGCAGGGCCGGGTCGTGGGCCAGAGCGCGCCAGAAATTGTTGACGTAATCGGTGCCGCGCGCCGCGCGGATCTCGTTGAAGACGGCCAGCGCCTCGGCGCTGGCCTCCTCGTCGGTCAGAAGACGGACAGTTCCCATGTCACACCATCGCAAAGATGCGGGCCGGGCCGCCGCTGCCGCCGCGATGGGTCGGCGCGCCCACCACCAGCGTCGCGCCGCTGGCCGGAACCTTGTCGAGGTTGGCCAGGCATTCGATTCCGTATCGGTTGGTCGGCAGCCAGGCGTAATGGGTGGCGAAATCGCCGGACGGGCCGAAGTCCAGCGACAGGGTGTCGACGCCGATCGCCACCGCACCGGTCTCTTCGATCAGCATCTTTGCCGCCTCGACGTGAAAGCCGGGGAAATGCATCTTGCCCTCGCCGTCGGCGTTGCGGAACCCGGCCTCGCCGCTCTTGGGCGCCCAGCCCGAATGCATCGCCACGCAGGCGCCGTCGGGGATCGGGCCGTTGGCGGCGATCCAGGCGGTGATGTCCTCGGGCGTGACCTGGGCATCGGCGTCCTCGGCGGCCCGCGCGGCGATGTCGATCACCGCCAGCGGGCAGACAAGGTTGCTGACCGGGATCTCGTTCACCGCCTGGCCGTCGGCCGAGAAATGCAGCGGGGCGTCGACATGGGTGCCGGTGTGCTCGTTGATGGCGAGGTTGAACAGGTTGAACCCGTGTTCCTTGAAATTGAAGGCCTGTTCCGCGGAAAAGCCCGGCTGCCCGAAATAGGTGGGAAAGGCATCGTCATAGGCATGGGTCATATCGACCACACCGCCGTGCCCGGCCGCCATCGCCGGGGTGGTCGTGCCGCTGGCAAGGGTGGCCGCGGCGGCGGCACCGACCACGCTGGCGGCGCCGCCGGACAAAAAGCCGCGGCGCGACAGCATCCTGTCCTTGACCGCGTTGATCACGCAAAGATCGCACATCTTCAGTCTCCATTCGCTGTTGGGTCTTTTTTTCTGGCATGGCCGGATCGTTCGGAGTCCGGCCCGGGGGCGAGCATAGCACGCGATTTCTCATGCGTCTGCAATGTCTTCGGGTTGTGGCGGCGGGCGCGCGCTGGCGAATTGCGCCTGGGCGCGGGGCGCTTTAACCTGCCCCGAACTGAGAGGGGCGCAGCCATGGCCGGACAGACGGAACAGGTCCTCAACGCGGTGCTGGACGACATTGACACCGGCCGGCTGAACCCCGGCGACGTGCTGGAGGAGGCGCCGCTGATGGCGGCGCACGGGGTGTCGCGCACGCCGGTGCGCGAGGCGTTCATCCAGCTTGAGACCGCCGGTCTGATCAAGCGTCTGCCGCGCAAGGGCGCGGTTGTGTTCAAGCCGACGCTGGAGGAGTTTCTGGGCATCCTCGAAGTTCACATCCGGTTGGAGGGGCAGGCAGCCGGGCTGGCCGCGCGGCGGATGTCGGCGGCGCAGGCCCGGGCGCTGGAAAAGGTCGTTCTGGCCTGCGAGGTTCATGCGCGCGACAAGGGCGATGGCGATCCCGACGGTTACTATCAGCTCAACCTGCGGTTCCACGAGGCGGTGGCGCTGGCCTCGGGCAACCCGTTTCTAGTCGAGATGATCAAGACCAACGCGCGCAAGTTGATGGCCTATTATCGGGCGCAATATCGCTATCCCGGTGAAATCGCCGCCTCGGCCCGGGACCACCGCGACATCGCCGATCTGATTGCGGCGCACGACCGCGAGGCGGCCGAGGCGGCGATGATCGCGCATATGGAGTTCGATCAGGCGACGGTGATGGACCTGTTGGCGGCGCTGGGCTGAGACGCGCCCGGTGCCGATCCCCGCTCCGGTGCCCGATTTGAGCATTTGAGCAAAGAAGAGGGGCGCGGGCCCGGCGGCGATGCCCGCGGTCAGTCCCGGGCGGCCTGCTCAAAGAAGCGAGCGACGGTTTCGGCGAAAACGGTTCTGTCGGCCGGTTCGGCCAGCGAGGCCCGGGCCTTTGCCGCCAGTTCCGGGCCAAGAGCGCCGGCCATTTCCTCGGTCAGGGCGGCGATGAAGCCGGGCGTCATCTCCGGGTGGTGCTGGGTGGTGTAGACGGTGGCGTCGATGGCAAAGCCCGAGACCGGGCATCCCTCGGACCAGCTGAGCGGGATGGCACCCTCGGGCAGGGCGGTGACCTGTTCGACGTGGCTGCCGTAGAGGTTGACGGTATCGGGCAGGTCGCGCGCCCAGTCGGGGCGGGCCAGCGTCTCGTTGCGGATCAGCCCGTGGAACCAGCCGCCGGGGTTGTTGCCGATCTCGCCCCCCAGCGCCAGCGCGATGGCCTGATGGCCGAAACAGGCGCCGAACAGCGGCAGGCCTGCCGCATGCATCGCCCGGATCAGCTCCAGCAGACGTTCCGTCCATTCCGCGCCGGAGCGGACCGAGGCCGGGCTGCCGGTGATGATCGCACCGTCGAAACGCATCAGGTTGTCGGGGAACACGCCGTCCTTCACCGCGAACACCTCGAGCGTCCAGTCGGGGCGGACAAGGTGGATCAGGTCGGTGAACTTCTGGCCGTCCTTCGGGTGGCGCTGAGAAAATGCGCTTTCATCCGTATTCGTCATCAGGATGGCCAGGTGCATGAGATCGCTCGCGAGTTTTATGTTTACATATTTATAGGCTCTTTTAATATACACATGTTAATTGCTGCGGGAAAGCCCTCATGACTCTCTGGACGCCGACGGACGACGGCTATGCCGATCTGACCAGCCACGACACATTCGAGCGCGGCGCGCCGCACAATACCTTTGCCCGGCTCAGGCGCGAGGATCCGCTGCACTGGACCGAATACAAGGACGGGCAGGATTTCTGGTCGGTGACCCGCCAGGCCGATATCGCCGAGATGAACAAGAACACCGCCGTGTTCTCCTCGGCGCGCGGCATCCGGATGGAGGATCAGAGCTATGAGGAGTATCTGGCCCGCCGCACCTTTCAGGAGACCGACCCGCCGGAGCACACCCAGACCCGGATGCTGCTGATGCGGGCGTTTTCGCGCACGGTGATGGCGCAGTACGAGGAGGAAATCCGCGCGCTCTGCTGCGACATTCTGGATGCCGCGCTGGAAAAAGGCAGCTTCGACGCCACGAAAGAAATCGCGCGGCAACTGCCGATGCGGATGCTGGGCCGGGTGCTGGGCCTGCCCGAGGCGGATCTGCCCTGGCTGGTGGAGAAGGGCGACGCGCTGATCGCCAACACCGACCCCGATTTCACCACCCACGTCCTCGACAGGATGGAGACGGACGAGTTCCGCATGATGCCGTTCAACTCTCCCGCCGGGGCCGAGCTTTATGCCTATGCCAAAGATCTGATGGCGGCCAAGGAGGCGGCCGGAGATACCGAAGGCGTGTTGAACCTGATCCGCCAGCCGGCCAAGGACGGATCGGTCATTTCCGAGACGGAGTTTCGCAATTTCTTCTGCCTGCTGGTGGCCGCCGGCAACGATACCACCCGCTATTCCATCGCCGCCGGTATCCAGGCGCTGTGCCATCAGCCCGAGTTGCTGGGCCAGATGCGCGAGGGCGGCGATGTTTGGGAGACGGCGCCGGACGAGATCATCCGCTGGGCCACGCCGGCGCTCTATTTCCGGCGCACCGCGCTTACCGATTACCAGATGCACGGCAAGACGATCCGGGCGGGCGACAAGGTGCTCTACTGGTTCTCATCGGCCAACCGGGACGAGACGGTGTTCGACGATCCGTTCCGGGTGAACCTCCATCGCACGCCCAACCGTCACATGAGCTTCGGTCAGGGCGGGCCGCATGTCTGCCTGGGCATGTGGCTGGCGCGGCTGGAGGTGCGGGTGCTGTTCCAGGAGCTTGCCAAGCGGCTGAAATCCATCGAACCTGCGGGCCCGCACAAGTTTTTGCGGTCCAATTTTGTCGGCGGCATCAAGCAACTGCCCGTCACCGTGACCCTGGCCTGAGGAGAGCCCGATGAAAGACCGCCTGCGCGCGCTTTATTGCGATCACCTGAGCATCATGCGCGGCAAGATGCTGCCCAACCACAAGATCGGCGACGACAGCACGCGGTTCTGCCGTTCGACCTTCGGGGTGCATTACGACCGCGACCTGCTGAACGCGCCGGGCGCGATGACCTATCAGGGCCTGCCCGACATGGAGCTGAAATGGCGCCATGACGACATCCGTCAGGGCTGGGATCCGCACACCCAGATCGTGCTGGGCGATCTCTACGACGATGCGGGCGAACCGCTGAGCCTGTGTCCGCGCGGCGCGCTGAAACGCGCGGTCGCGGCCTGGGAGGCGCGCGGTCTGACGCCCAAGGTCGGGATCGAGCTGGAGGCCTTCGCGCTTCAGGCCGACGAGAACGGGCGGCTGGAACCCTATGACGCGCCCGGCGGGGTGGTCTATGGCACCGGCCCCTTTGCCGATCCGTTGCGGTTCAACGACCGGATCTGGGAGATGGCCGAGGATCTGGGCTTTTCCCTCGACATGATCACGGCGGAATACGACACGCCGCAGTTCGAATACACGCTGACCTTCGACAACGCGGTCAAGGCGGTGGACGACATCGTGCTGTTCCGCCTGATGGCGCGCGAGATCGCGCTGGAATACGGCATTATCCTGACCTTCATGCCCAAGCCGATCGCCGGGGCCGGCGGGTCGGGCATGCACATCAACTTCTCCTTCGTGGACGAGACAGGGGGCAATGCGCTCTCCTCCGGGCCCAAGGGGGGGCCGGACCACATGAACGATCTGGCGCGGGGATGCCTGGCCGGGCTGCTCCATCATCACAAGGGGCTGGCGGGGCTGATCGCGCCCACCGCCAATTCCTACATGCGGCTGCAACCCGGCTCGCTCTCCGGGTTCTGGCGCAACTGGGGCGGCGATCACCGCAACGTCACCACGCGGATCTCGTCCGAGGGCGGGGCCAAGGCGCGGCTGGAGCATCGCACGGCGGACGCCAGCGCCAACCCCTACACCGCCGTGGCGGCGGTCCTGCACGCGGCGCGGCTGGGGGTCGAGAACGACTATGACCTGCCCCCTATCGAGACCGGCGACGGGTTCGAGAAGACGGACGCGAAAGAGGGCACCGCGACCGACCTGAAGGGCGCGATGAACGATCTGGAACAGGACACCACTCTCGCCGAGGCGGTGGGGGCGGAGCTGGTCGCCAACCACGTCTTCATGAAGCGCAAGGAGGTGCAGAAGACCCGCGACCTCGAGGGTGAGGCGCTGCGCGATTTCTACGTCTATTTCATCTGAGGGGCCGCTGATGAACGTCACATGGAAACTACCCGAAGGCGGCGAGATCAGCGCCGAGGTCGCAAACGGTCTGACCCTGATGGAGGCCGCCGTCGCCAATGACGTCCCGGGGGTGATTGGTGAATGCGGCGGCTGCCTGAGCTGCGCGACCTGTCATGTCTATGTGGATGAAGGTTGGCGCGACAAGGTTGGCGGGCCCGGCGAAACCGAGGACGTGATGCTTGATATGGTGGCGGGGGAGCGGACGGACGCCAGCCGGCTGAGTTGCCAGATCGAGACATCGGAGGCCCTGGACGGGCTGGTTCTGATCGTTCCGGCGGTCTGACGCCCCCCGGGGGCGATGAAACCGGCAGGTGATGCAAAGCGGACTCGCCCCGGCACCTTTGCTGGGGCGGCAGGGCGCGCCCGCTTGCTTTCCCCCGGCGGGGACAACAGGATGCCCCTCAACGCAGAAAATGGGCGCGCCATGACCGAGCAGACAAATTCGCCTGAAATCGCCGCCGAATGCCTCGGCGTCAAAGTGCCCGCCTCGCCCTTTTTACATGACAAGCGGATCGAGCGGATCAACGCTGCGCAATACGAGGGGCTGGAGATGGCCGGCGCGCTGCATGTGGTGCGCCCCGATGACGTGGTGCTGGAGATCGGCGCCGGAATCGGGCTGGTCGGCGCGGTGATCGCGGCCAATGCCAAACCGCGCGAGGTGCTCTCGTTCGAGGCCAACCCCGAGTTGATCCCGGCGATCGAGGCGCTTTATTCCGCCAATGACCTGGGCGGGCGCATCTCGGTCCGCAACGCGGTGCTGGTCAGCGCGCCGGACCGGCCCGAATCCATGACCTTTCATCTGCACAGCAGTTACCTCGGCTCGTCCCTGATCGAGCCGGCCGGACGGGAAAGCCGCAAGGTCGAGGTCCCGACCGAGAGCTTTTCCGGTGTCTGCGCCGAGTTGAAGCCCACGGTTCTGGTGATGGATATAGAGGGTGGAGAGCAGGAGATCCTGCGCCATGCGGACCTGACCGGCTTTCGTGCGATGGTATTGGAATTCCACCCCCAGGCCTATGGCATCGGCGGTATGCGCGAGTGCAAGAACATCCTGCGCGCGGCGGGCTTTGAGCGGATCGCCGAGAAATCGACCCGCACGGTCTGGACCTGCGAACGCGCCGAGACAGGCAAGGCGGACGCGGAGGGCTGAGGCCCCTCGTTGGATACAGACTTCGCTCACCCAATGGAGCAAGCCGGTCAGGCCGGCTTCAGGGTATTACGAAGATGCCCTTTGCCTCAGTGACAACGCCCGCCGCCAAGCGCGGCGCGCAGCGTCTCGCGGGGCGTCTGCCCGAACCGCGCGTGATAGCATTGCGAAAACCGGCCCAGATGGGTGAACCCCCACTCCGAGGCGATGTCGGTCACCGTCGCTCCGGGCCGTGCCGCCATCAGCGCCTGATGCACCCTGTCCAGCCGCCGATCGCGCAAGAAACTCAGCGGCGTCGTGCCGCGAAACTGCCGGAACGCCATCTGCAGACTGCGCGCGCTGGTGCCGGCGGCGCGGGCGATTTCCTCGACCGTCAGCGGCTGGTCGAGCCGGGCCTCGATAAACTCTTCGGCGCGCCGCAGCTTGTATGGCGCGGCCGATCCCGCCGGGCGGCCCAGGAACCCGGAATAGTTATTGTCCAGCGCCTCGATCAGCCCGGTCATCAGGGTGCTTTCGATCTGGCGGTTCATCAGCCCCGCCTGTCCGAAACTCGACCGTCCGGCGTCGATTTCCTGCACCAGATGCAGCACGAATTGCCGCAGCGCCATGCCCGGCCCTTGGCATAGGTCGAGCGGACCGTTGAACTTCAGCGGTCGGTCCATCTGCGCGCCCAGCAGATCGGACAGCAGCCGTTGCAGCGCGATGCGGTCGATCTGCACCAGCACTTGCCGGGTGCCGCCCGCCCAGGTCATCGCGGTGGGTTTGTGCGGGTTCAGAACCGCCGCCGCGGTGGGGTCCGAGGCATAGCGGTCGGCCCCGTTGGCGATCTGCGCCCCGCCGCTCAGCGGGATCTGAATCAGATAGAAACTGCCCAGTTCGCCCGGTTCGATCCGGGTCTGGGCGCCATATTCCATGTAGTTGAGCGACAACCGCTCGCCGCGGATGTGGTTGTGCCGGGCGTCCACCGGGGCACGCCCCAGGGTCTCCAGACGATGGGGGCAGAACACCTGCGCCACCCGGTCGCGGGTTTCGTCCAGATCGTGGCTGCGAAACAACTGATGCGCCGCAAGCGGCACCGGGTTCGCCAATGTGCCCATCTTACTCCCCAAGCATCCCCGGCAGGAGAATTGCGGGATGCTAGCAGGCAAAACGTCGCGGCGTCAAAAAGATTCGTTTTCCGGATAGGGGCTGCGCCGAGCGGATAGCCGGAAGCGAGGCGAACGGGCAGATTTATTTCAAGCCTAAAACAAAACAGGGAGACTCAGCATGCGAGGATTGGACGGCAAGGTTGCCATCGTCCCCGGCGGCGCGACCAAGATCGGCGCGTCGGTGGTCAAGGCGTTTCGCGACGCCGGCACACAGGTCATGGTGGCCGATATCAACGCGGACGCGGGCCGCGCGCTGGAACGCGACGGCGTCGCCTTTTGCGAGACCGACATCCGCGACGACGCCCAGGTCGCCGCGCTGGTGAAGGAGACCAAGGACCGGTTCGGACGGATCGACTTTCTGGTCAATGTCGCCTGCACCTATCTCGACAACGGCATCGACTCCAGCCGCGCGGAATGGCTCGAAGCGCTGGACGTGAACCTCGTCGGTTCGGTCATGCTGATGCAGGCCGCGCGCGCGGAGCTTGCCGCGAACAGGGGCGCGATCGTCAACTTCGGCTCGATCTCGTCGCGGGTGGCGCAGACCGGGCGCTGGCTTTATCCGGTGTCCAAGGCGGCGATCCTTCAGCTGACCCGCAACCAGGCGATGGATCTGGCGCCCGAGGGCATCCGTGTCAACGCCGTCTCGCCCGGTTGGACCTGGTCGAACATCATGGACGAGCTGACCGGCGGCAACCGCGAAAAGACCGACAAGGTCGCCGCGCCCTTTCACCTGCTGGGCCGCGTCGGCGATCCCGAGGAGGTGGCGAACGCGGTTCTGTTCCTCTGCTCGGACGAGGCCGGATTCATCACTGGCACCGATATCCGCGTCGATGGCGGTTACACCGCCATGGGTCCGGAACAGGCCAGCCCGGCAATTCCGCTGCTGATGGAATGAACCGGGACAACAGACCCAACAAAACACCAACACGGGAGACTTAAGGAAATGCGCAAATTCACAATCATCGGTGGCGGCCAGTCCGGCCTGCAACTGGGCCTTGGCCTGCTGAAAGCGGGCCACAAGGTTCGCGTTGTGCAGAACCGGACCGCGGACGAGATCGAAAAGGGCAAGGTGCTGTCCAGCCAGTGCATGTTCGGCGCCTCGGTCCAGCACGAGCGCGATCTGGGACTGGACTTCTGGTCCGACAGCTGTCCGCCGGTCGAGGGCATCAACTTCATGGTGCCGCATCCCGAATTGCCGGGCGAAAAGGCGATCGACTGGACCGGACGGCTGGAGCGCAACGCCTATTCGGTGGACCAGCGGGTGAAAATCCCGCGCTGGCTGGCCGAGTTCGAAAAGCTGGGCGGTGAGCTGGTGATCGCCGATGCCGGTATCGACGAGATGGAGCAATACGCCGCCGAGGACGATCTGGTGATCGTCGCCTCGGGCAAGGGCGAGATTGGCCGCCTGTTCGAGCGGGACGCCAGTAAATCCCCCTATGACAAGCCGCAGCGCGCGTTGGCGCTGACCTATGTCACCGGCATGACGCCGCGCGCCGAACATTCGGCGGTCTGCTTCAACCTGATCCCGGGCGTCGGCGAATATTTCGTTTTCCCCGCGCTCACCACCACCGGCCCGTGCGAGATCATGGTGTTCGAGGGGGTGCCCGGCGGCCCGATGGATTGCTGGGGCGACGTGAAATCGCCCGAACAGCATCTGGCGCAGTCGAAACAGATCCTCGACACCTTCCTGCCGTGGGAGGCCGCGCGCTGCCGCGACATCGCGCTGACCGACGACAACGGCATCCTTGCCGGCCGCTTCCCGCCGACGGTGCGCAAGCCCATCGCCACGCTGCCCTCCGGGCGGCAGGTGCTGGGGCTGGGCGATACGGTCTGCCTCAACGATCCGATCACCGGGCAGGGCTCCAACAACGCCTCCAAGGCGGCGGCGATCTATCTCGAGCGCATCCTCGGGCGCGAGGATCAGGCGTTCGACGCGGCCTGGATGCAGGGCACCTTCGACGCCTATTGGGACTATGCCCAATGGGTGGTGCAATGGACCAACATGATGCTGATGCCGCCGCCCGAGTTTGTGCTGGAGATCATGGGCACCGCCTGCGCCGAGCCGCGTCTGGCGCACCGCATGGCCAACGGCTTCGACGATCCGCGCGATTTCTTCCCCTGGTTCGCCGATCCCGACGCGGCGGCGGCCTATCTTCAGGACCTCAGGGCGGCCTGAGATGGGGATGGGGATCTCAGCTGACGTCTTTCGCGACGCGATGCGCCGGTTTCCCGGGGTGGTGACGCTGGTCACCACCCGCGACGGAGAGGACCGGCGCGGCATCACCGCCACGGCGGTCTGTTCGGTTACCGCCGATCCGCCCAGCCTGCTGGTCTGCCTGAACAAGGCGACCGGCACCTGCGTCGCGGTCGGAGAGACAGGGCATTTCAACGTCAACCTGCTGGGGCAGGAGGCGGAGGATCTGGCGTTGCGCTTTGCCGGCGCGGGCGGGGTGACCGGCGAGGACAAGTTCGCACAGGGCGACTGGCGCAGCGACGACAAGGGGCTGCCCTATCTGGCCGATGCGCTGATGAGCCTGTCGCTGGACGTGACCGAGCGGACCGAGGCGGGCAGCCATGTGGTCTATATCGGTCAGATCCGCTCGGTGCGCTTCGGCGAGGGCGAGCCGCTGCTTTACGAGCAGTCCGCCTTCCGCGCGCTGGCGCGGGAGGCGGAATAGGACTGCACCCGACCGCAGTTTCCAGACGACGCCCGGCGCACAAGCGTCGGGCGTTTTGTTTTTTGAGGAAGAGCGCAACAGAGGGCAGCGCCCGGCCGTGGGTGGGCGCTCACTCGTTGTGAAATCGTCACTTTATGGTCGCCGGAACATCGGACATGAGCTCTATGCGCATCAGATGCAGAAGCGCCCGCCCGGGGGGCGGTCGGGCGCTGCCCGGCGGCGCTTCGCGCCTGGATTCCGGGCTGGGTATTCTACGCCAATAAAAAGCCCGCCGGAACCGGCGGGCCTTCCTCACAGATCCCGGCGCGAGGTGGAAACGCCGGGTCCCTTCTGCCCCCTCAGGCGAAACTGCGCACCGTCAGGATCGCGCCATCCAGCGCCGCGCCCTTCTCGTCCTGCAGGGCCGCCTCGCGCAACCGGGCGACCCAGTCGGCCCCGTCTGCGCGGCCGCGCACCAGTTCTGCCGCCTCCATCACCCGGCCGAATTTCGACAGGCTGCGGGCGTGGGTGTCCGAATACCCCTTCACCAGCCGCCGGCAGCGCACCAGTTCCACCGCAAAGGCGTAATCCTGCGCCACCGCGCCCTTCACCTGGTCCAGCCAGCGCGCCAGATGCTCCTGCTCGTACCTGTGCCGCAGGGTCCGGCGGCGATAGCCGCGCAGCCCGCCCAGCACGTAGAGCATCAGGAAATTGCCCAGCCTGTGGGTGCGGACCCGGCGGCCCTTGTTGAACCAGCGGTCGAGCCGCGCCATCGCCTTCGGGTTCGCCTCGACCCTCGCCCCTATCGCGGCGGGCAGCATGCCGGCGATCTCTTCGGCGCGGGGATGCATGAATTCGGTCAGGGCGACGGGGCGGTCCTTTGCGCCCATCTCCTCTTGGATCCGGGCAAAGCGCGCGCCGCGCGTCTTCAGGTCGGCCACCCGGATCACGTCGTCATAGGCCATGGCGTTGGCGATGTATTTCGCCGCCTCCGCCGACAGCGCAAAGCCATGCGCCGCCACGTCCAGCACGGCGATCTCTTCCAGCCGGTCGAGGTATTCGGCGCCATAGGCGACGTCCTGGAATTTCACCACTTTGCGCAGACCGTGCTGCGCCATCTCCTGCGCCGGTTCGGGCAGGGCGTTCACCCGGGCGGACAGCGCCGCCCATTTCTTCATCAGCCCGCTGGGGCCCTGCGGCACGGCGATTTCAGAGGCAGGTTTCGCCTGTTTCGCCTCGGCCGGATCGACGGCGGCGTTCTGCGCCCGGTCATAGGCGGCGCCAAAGGCCCGCAGCGAGGCCTCGACCCCCTTGCCCGAGGCGCGGATCGCCTCCTCGAAGGCGTCGCGCGGAAAGGGCAGCGCGCCGGACCCGGCTAGCGCCCCGAACAGCGACGACGAGATCACCGAGCCGTTCTGGATCGCCAGCTTGTCCATGTCGAACATGATCAGCTTGTCGGCGGCCACCTCGGCGGCCGCGCGCACCTCGTCGGACGAGGCGATACCGTCGCCCGGCACCATCTTTTCCGACACCGCCAGCGCCCGATGGGTCGAGGCGATGAGCGTGGTGCGGTCGGGGGTGACGAAGCCGCGCAGGATGGCGCGGCCGGCTTCCATCATCTCGGCGGCGATCATCACGTCGACATCGCCGGCCGAGGGCGCCAGCGAGAACACCGGCGCTACCTCGCCCATCGGCGCCATCTCGATGTAATAGATCGTGGCGCCGGTGCGCTGCGCCACCCCCGCGACCGAGGTCGCCTGGCACGCGTATCCCTGCGCGCGGGCGACGCTTTCGATCCAGTTGGTCAGCACCCCGCCGCCCTGGCCGCCGACGGCAAGGACGGCAAGCTTGATGATGGTGTTCAGTTTCTCGTCGGGCTGGCGCGGGGCCAAGGCTTGCTGGATGCTCATCAGACGGTCTCCGGGAATTCAAGGCGTTTGGCGGCGCGGCGGCGTTGCAGCCAGCGGATCGCGCCCCCCGAAACGCCCTGCCACCATTTTTCGAACCCGGTGGCGTTGTGCACCACATCGGCGCGGTAAAAGCTGGGGCAAAGGATGGCGGCATCGGCCACCTCGCCGCAGTTGCCGCAGCCGACGCAGGACTGATCGATATGGGCGATGGGATCGTCGCGCAGCGGATCGTCCAACCGCTTCAGCGACAGGGACGGGCAGCCGGACAGACGGATACAGGCGTGATCGCCGGTGCAGATATCCTCGTCGACGCCGAACCGCGGCACCTCGACGCGCGCGCCGTCCTTGATCGCCTGGTTGCGCAGCGGCTTTTCCCGGCGCTGGCGGTTCAGCATGCATTCGGACGAGGCGACGATGATCTTCGGTCCCGGCTCGTCGGTGGTCAGCGCCTCGCGCAGGGTGTCGCGCATCTTGGTCACGTCATAGGTGCGGTCGATCTGGCGCACCCATTTTACGCCGATCCCCTTCACCGCGTCGGTGATCGAGTTTTGCGTCGCCTTGGTCGGGTTGTCGGCGCGCGACGACAGCACGTCCTGCCCGCCGGTCGCCGCCGAGTAATAGTTGTCGACGATCACCGCCACGCTGTCGGATTTGTTGAACACCATGTTGCCGATCGAAGACGAGAGGCCGTTGTGCCAGAACCCGCCGTCGCCCAGGATCGAGATCGCCCGCTTGTCGCCGCCGCCGTCAAAGGCGGCGTTGGAGGCCGGGCCCAGGCCATAGCCCATGGTCGAGCCGCCGACTTCGAAGGGGGGCAGGCAGGCGAACAGGTGACAGCCGATGTCGCCGGTGATCTGGTGCTCGCCCAGTTCCTCCTGCACCAGCTTCATGGCGGCAAAGATCGGCCGCTCCGGGCAGCCGGTGCAGAACCCCGGCGGCCGGGTCGGCACGGTTTTCGACAGATCCGGGATCGCCGGCGCCGGCTGGTTCGGCGCGCGGGTCTGGCCGGGCAGCAGGTCGGATCCGTGTTCTTTCAGAAAGGCGGTGATCCCGTCCAGGATAACCTTGCCGGTATATTCGCCGGCCATCGGCAGCATGTCCTTGCCATGCAGCCGCACCTTCAGGCCCCTGCGCAGCACAAAGGTGGAGAGCGTCTGCTCGATGAACTCCGGCTGGCCCTCCTCGATCACCAGAACGGCGTCCTTGCCGGCGGCGAAGGCGGCGAACTCGTCGCCGATCAGCGGGTAGGTGACGTTCAGGCAATAGACCGGGATGTCGGAGTTGCCGTAGATGTCCGCCAGCCCCAGCCGCTGCAGCGCACGGATCACGCCGTTGTACATGCCGCCCTGGCAGACCAGACCGATCTTGGCGGTTTCCGGCCCGACGACCTCGTTGAGCTTGTGCTCGGTGATGTACTTCTCGGCGGCCGGCCAGCGGTTGTCGATCTTGTCATGCTCATGCACGAACGACGCGGGCGGCAGCACCACCCGGTTGAAGTCCTTTCTGGGGTTGGCCAGCGCGTCCTTGACCGTCAGGGTCGGGGCGACGTTGTCGCGGCACTCGAAACTGCCGGTGACATGGCACGACCTGATCCGCACCGTCATCATCACCGGCGTGTTCGACGCCTCGCTCAGCGCGAACCCGTCGCCGACCGCCTTGACGATCGAGGGAAGGCTGGGCCGCGGATCCAGCAGCCAGATCTGCGATTTCATGGCAAACGGATGGCTGCGCTCCTGCATGATCGAGGAGCCTTCGCCGTAATCCTCGCCGACGATGATCAGCGCGCCGCCGTTGACCCCGGACGAGGCGAGGTTCGCCAGCGCGTCCGAGGCGACGTTGACCCCCACCGGGCCCTTGAACGTCACCGCGCCGCGGATCGGGTAATGCACCGAGGCCGCCAGCATGGCGGCGGCCGCGGCCTCCGAGGCATTGGCCTCGAACCGCACGCCGAGCTCGCCCAGCAGCTCCTCGGCATCGGCCAGCACGTCCATCAGGTGGCTGATCGGCGCCCCCTGATAGCCGCCGACATAACCCACCCCGTTTTCCAAGAGCGCCTTGGTGATCGCCAGGATGCCCTCGCCGGTAAAGGTCTCTCCCGCACCCTTGCGCAGGTGTTCGACTTCCTTCTTGAAGGATCTCTCGGCCATATTTTGTCCTCAGAATTCGTTCTTGCGCACATTGCGCAGGATCTTGTGCAGCACCGCCAGAAAGGCCTGTTGTTCGGCCTGCGGGATGCCTTGGAACATCTGCTCATAGACGCGCGCCATAGCCGGCCAGTGCCGCTCGAAGGCGGCGCGGCCCTGCTCGGTGATAAAGATGCGGGTGGCGCGGCTGTCGTCCTTGTCTTGCTCGCGCCGGATCAGCCCATCGGCGGCAAGACCGTCCAGCGCCCGGCTGAGCGTGGACTGCTCGACCACGGCATAGACCGCCAGTTCCCGGATCAGGATGCCGTCGATCACCGACAGAACCGCCAGCGAGCGCATCTTCGGTGTGCTCATGCCCTGATGGGCCATGTCCTCGCGCAGGCTGGCGTTGTAGCGGCCCATGATGCGGTTCATCAGGTAGGGCGGAAAATTGTTCAGCCCGATTTCGCCCAGCCGGCGCGGTGCACTCATCTGATCCCTCATCCGCCCAGCCTCTTGGCGGCGTTGAACCCCGATCCGCCGCCAAGGCCCGGCCCGGGATGGGTCGAGGCGCCGATGTGGGTCAGGCCCTTTACCGGCGTGGTGCCGTTGCGCGATCCGGGGAACGGGCGGAACACGAAAAACTGGTCGATGCCGCATTGCCCGCCGTAGGGGTCGCCGCCGACGAGGTTCATGTTCATCGCCTCCAGATCGGCGGGCGAATAGGCGCGGCGGGCCAGCCTGATCTTGTCGAAATCACGGATATGCGCCGCCAGAATCGCCTCGATCCGGTCGGCATAGGCCTCTCGCGTGGCCTCGTCCCATGTGCCGTTGGTCTCGATCTCGCCGGCCGCATCGCCCTTGATCACGCGCGGCGCATCGGGGATCTGCAGCCACAGGATCGCCTTGCCCTCGGGGCAGCGGCTGGGGTCCAGCCGGTGCGGCTGGCCGACGCAGATGGTGGGCGTTTGCGGGATCATCCCGCGCTCGGCCTCATTGGCGGATTTCGACACCGCGTCGATGCCATCGGACAGATGGATCAGCGCCACGTCGTCCAGCCCCTCGGCCCGCCAGTCCGGGGCCCGGTCCAGCGCGAAATGCAGCTGGAAATTGCCCCGCCCGTGGCGATAGGCCCGCGCACCTGCCTGCTCTTCGGGCTGCGCGTGATCGCGCAGCAAGCGGCCATAAAGCTGCCCCGGCGCGACCGAGGCCAGTACGCTGCCGGCCATGATCTTTTCGCCGCCGGCGGTCTCGACCCCCGTGGCGCGGCCACCCTCGACAAGAATGCGGGCGACATCGACACCGGTGCGGATCTGACCGCCCTTCTCCTCGATCAGGCTGCGAAAGGCATCGACGGCGCGTCCAGCACCGCCCTTGACCACCGGCGCGCCGGCGGCCTCCAGCGCAAAGGCGATGACTTTTCCTATCTGGCCCGAATAGGTGGACTCCGGTGTCAGTCCGGTGTGCAGAACCCAGGGCGCCCAGAGCGCCTGGATGTCCTCGCTTTGATAATTCGTCCCGAGCCAGCCGCGCGCCGGAACCAGCGCCTCGCCGATCCAGGCTTTCAGCCCGTTCAGCCCGCGCTTCCAGGCCTGGCCGGCCAGCAGTTTGGCGGTGCCGCGCGACCACAGATCGCCGCCCAGCAGCGCAAAGAGGAACGGCGCGTCGGCCTCGATGCCGCCCACATCCGCCGCGTGCCGGTCGCCGTCGCCGGCGGCCAGCCCGTTGAAGGCGGCGACATTCGCGGCGCGGTCCATGCTCAGGACGGTGGCCCGCCCGCCCGGCCGCAACACGGCGGTCGGATGGGCGGTATGGCAGAACTCCAGCCCGTGCCGCCCCAGGTCGCCTGCCAGTTCCGCATAGGCGGGCGAGGTCAGGAACAGCACGAAGGTGGCGGCCATCACGTCATGGTGGAACCCGGGCAGCGTCGCCTCTTCGGTCATCATGCAGCCGCCGGCGCGGTCTTCCCGCTCCAGCAACACGACCTTCTTGCCCTTCCGCGCCAGAAGCGCCCCGGCGACCAGGGCGTTGATCCCGGTGCCGATGATGACGTGATCGACCGTTGCCATGGCTCAGCCCTTCGGCGCCAGCGCCAGCGCGCGGATCGGGCTGCCGGTGCCCTTCTGGATCTTCAGCGGAGCGACGATCAGGATCGCGCCCTTGGCCGGCAGCTTGTCCAGATTGGCCAGCGAGGCCAGGCCAAAGCGGTTGTTGGCATGCAGCAGGTTATGCGCGGGGAACGGCGGCGTCATGCCGCCGGCAAGGCCGGCGTCGGTGCCGATGCACTGGCTGCCCCAACCGACAATGCCCTTGTCGATCAGGTACTGGATCACCTCGGCGGTCGGCCCGGGGGTGTGCGGGCCGGTCTCGTCGGCGTTGAGGAATTTCGCCTCGTCATCGTTGTATTGATCCCAGTCGCTGCGCAGCACGACCCATTCGCCCGCATTGATCTCGCCATGCTCTGCCTCCCAGGCCTTCACATGGTCGATGGTCAGCAGGAAATCGGGATCGGCGGCGGATTCCTTTGAGAAATCGAGCACGTTGACCGGCGCGATCAGCCGCTGCACGTCCAGCGTGTCGGTATAGCCCTCGGGGTTGTCGCGGCCGGTGATCCAGTGGTGCGGCGCGTCGAAGTGGGTGCCGGTATGCTCGCCCAGCACCAGCCAGTTCCAGGCAAAGAACGGGCCGTCTTCGTCGTATTCGCTGATCTTGTGAATCTCGACCTTGGGGGTGTTCTTGGCGAAATCCGGCGGCAGTTGCAGGATCGGCGTGTCCGGCCCCAGCATCCCGGTGCAGTCCACCACCTCGATCCCGCCCGAGGCGATCATCGCCCCCAGGCTTTGCAGCGTGTTCGATGCGCTCATCTTTTGCTCCCTACGTGTTTTGACGCCTCGACGAGGCGCTTCGATGTGAAACAATGCTAGACAGGATTAAATGCTTTTGCAAATATATTGGCAAGGTCAGGGGGCGAGATTTGGCACAGTTATCCGCAGATGCGGTCATAATCGGCAGCGGCATCAATTCGCTGGTCTGCGCACATCACCTGGCCAGGCGTGGCTGGTCGGTGATCGTGCTGGAACAGGCGGATGAGCCCGGCGGCGCGGTCCGCACGGGGGAATATACGGTCGCGGGATTCGCCCACGACTGGGCGGCGATGAACCTGTCGCTCTTTGCGGGCTCGCCCTATTTTCAGCAGAACGCCGAGGAGCTGTCCCGGCATGGGTTGGAGTTCGCCCCGGCAAGCGACTGTTTTTCAAGCGTCTTTCCTGACGGAACCTGGGTGGGTATCGGAACCGATGCGGGTGCCAACCGGGCCCGGATCGCGGCGCTGTCAGAGCGCGACGCACAAACCTGGGGGGTGCTGTCGGCGGGGTTTCCGGCCGAGGCCGAACATTTGTTCGGCCTTCTCGGCTCTCCCATGAAAATACATGCATTGGCATCTATTGTCTGGAGGGCGCTGCGCCGGAAGGGGCTGGGCGGCAGTCAGGATCTGGCGCGCTTTCTGGCGTCCTCACCGCGGGCCTGGCTGGAGGAGACATTCGAATCACCCAAGCTGCGGGCGCTGCTCGGGGCCTGGGGGATGCATCTGGATTTCGCGCCCGACATCGCGGGCGGTGCGCTGTTTCCCTATCTGGAGGCGATGGCGAATCAAACCTTTGGCATGGCGCTGGGCAAGGGCGGCGCGGCAACCGTGGTCACCGCCCTGCAGCGCGCGATCGAGGCCCGCGGCGGGCGCATCCTGTGCGGCACCGAGGTCGGGCAGATCCTGCACTCCGGCGGCAAGGCGACCGGGGTCGTCGCCGGGGGCGAGACCATCATCGCCAACCGTGCCGTCATCGCCAATGTGGCGCCCAAAGCCATGCAGCGGCTGACCGGCGGCAGCGGCGACGCGCGCTATGACACCGCGATGCGGAACTTCCGCCATGCGCCGGGCACGATGATGATCCACCTGGCTATGTCGGACCTGCCCGACTGGGCCGCCGGGCCGGAGCTGCGCGATTATGCCTATGTGCACATCGCGCCCTCGCTCGACCAGATGGCGCGCACCTATGCCCAGGCGGTGGCCGGCCTGTTGCCGGACGCGCCGGTGGTGGTGGTCGGCCAGCCCACCACGGTGGACCCCTCGCGCGCGCCGGGCGGGCAGCACACGCTCTGGCTGCAGGTGCGCATGGCGCCGGGCGAGATCTGCGGCGACGCGGCCGGCGAGATCACCGCCAGCACCTGGGACGAGGCGGCGGAGCCGTTTGCCGAACGCGCGCTGAACCTGCTCGAACGCTACGCGCCGGGCACCCGGGCCAAGGTCCTCGGGCGGCGCATCGTCACCCCGACCGAGCTTGAGGCCGACAATCCCAATCTCGTCGGCGGCGATCAGGTTTGCGGCAGCCATCACATCAGCCAGAATTTCCTGTTCCGCCCGGCGCGCGGCTATGCCGACGGCTCGACCCCGATCCGGGGGCTCTATCACACGGGCGCCGCGGTCTGGCCCGGGGCGGGCACGGGCGCCGGGCCGGGCTATCAGCTCGGCCGGAAACTAGCCGGGAAATGACCCGGAATTGAAACGTACAAAAACGACTTGAAACCATACGAAACCAACAGGGGAACGACATGACCAAACTGACAAGACGCAGCCTGCTCAAGGGCACCGCCGCCGCGGCCACGTTGAGTGTCGCCGCGCCGACCTTTTCCTGGGCGCAGCAGATCGACGATCTGATCATCGCCTATAACGTCAACCTGCCCAGCTGGGACCCGACGGTCGGCAGCTCGGCGGTCAACCCGACGATTCAGGGCATCTACCAGTCGGTGTTCGACCAGTTCATCCTGCAACAGCCCGACCTCTCGCCGGCAGCGGGCCTGCTGACCGACTGGGGCTGGAACGAGGACCGCAGCCAGGTCTGGATGGACGTGCGCGAGGGCGTGAAATGGCATGACGGCTCGGACTTCACCGCCGAGGATGTGGCCTGGAGCCTCGCCCGGGTCGCCAACCCCGAGACCGGCAGCCCGATCCAGTTCGTCTGGGGTACGCTGGAAAACCACCGGGTCGAGGGCAATCGCGTCCTCGCCGACGTGAAACAGTTCGACCCGACGATCTTCAAATGGATGTATTTCCTCACCGGCTATGTTCTGCCCAAGGCCTATTACGAAAAGGTCGGGCCCGAGGGCTTCGAGGCCGCGCCGATCGGCACCGGCCCCTATATGGTCGAGAAATACGAGCGCAACGCCTATGTCCGCCTGAAGGCGAACGAGAATTACTGGGGCGGCGCGCCGGAGTTCAAGACCGTGACGATCAAGTTCGTCACCGATGCCGCCGCCCGGGTGGCCGAGGTGGAATCGGGCAACGCCCATGTCACGCTGGAAATGCCCTATGAGGAGTTCGACCGCCTGAAGGCCGGCAAGCTGGAAGGTGTGGCCGCGCCGATTTCCGACATCGGCATGATCTTCTTCAACGACATCGAGGTGATGACCGACCCGAACGTGCGTAAGGCCGCCGTCATGGCGGTGGATAAGCAGGCCATCGTCGATCGGCTGCTGTCGGGCTACGGGGTTCCGATCGACACGCTGGAGACGCCGCAATACGACGCCTACGATCCCACCATCAAGACGCCCTACGACCCCGAAGGGGCCAAGGCGCTGCTGGCGGCATCGGGCTATTCCACCGACAACCCGGTCAAATTCACCATCCAGACCACCCGTGGGTTCAAGCCCAAGGACTATGAGATCATCCAGGCCATCGTCGGGCTGTGGCGCCGGGTCGGCATCGAGGCCGAGATCGAGGTCTACGAGATCGCCAAGCATTACGAGCTGCGCGCGGCGGATCAGCTGGCCCCGGCGGCCTTCTACAACTGGGGCAACTCGGTGGGCGATCCGACCACCTCGACCGGCTTCGCCATGTACGGCCCCTCGCCGCACTCGGTCTGGGACGGGCAGGATCTGATCGACATGATCAACCCGCTCTGGGGCGAGCCGGACGAGGCAAAGCGGATCGAAGGATGGAAGGGCGTCAGCCGGTTCATCGCCGACAACGCGCTGGTGCTGCCGCTGCTGCAATATGTGCAGCCGATCCTGCACGCGCCGGGCGTCAAGGTGGTCCCGCATGCCTCGGGCGCGCTGCTGCCGCACCTGATGACCCGCGCCTGAGCCGCGCTTCTCAAACCCCAGTGACCGGAGGGCGGGCGCATCCCGCCCTCCGGCTTTCGGAACCATATCCATGACATTGATCAGACGGATCCTGCTGCGATTGCTGACCATGGCGATCACGCTCTTTGGCGTGGCGGTCATCGTGTTCTTCGTCATTCGCGTCGTGCCCGGAAACCCGATCGCCATGATGCTGCCCCCGGGCGCGGGCGAGGAGGACATTGCGCGTCTCAAGGCGCTCTACGGGTTGGACAAGACCATTCCGGAACAATTCGTGATCTGGCTTTCCGGCGTGCTGCATGGCGATTTCGGCACCTCGATCACCACCCGCCAGCCGGTGCTGGGGCTGGTGCTGTCGCGGCTGCCCGCCACCATCGAGCTGTCGGTGATGGCGCTTGTGGTCGCGGTGATCATCGGCGGTGCGCTGGCGCTGACCGGCACCCGGCGGCGCGGCACAAGGACCGAGGGCGCCATCGATGTGGCCAACGGCATGGCGCTGAGCGTGCCCGATTTCCTCTGGGGGCTGGTGCTGATCCTGCTGTTCGGGGTGCTCTGGCCGGTGTTCCATATCTCCGGCCGCGTCTCCCCGGCGCTGGATCTGCCGTTTTCCACCAATTTCTACCTGTTCGAAAGCGTGCTGCGGTTGCGCTTCGACATCTGGGCCGACCTGGTCTCGCATATGTTCATGCCCTCGCTGGCGCTGGCGATCCCGCTGGCCGCGATCATCGCCCAGCTTCTGAAACAATCGCTGAAAGAAACCATGAATCTGGATTACGTGACGCTGGCGCGCACCAAGGGGTATGGCGAAAACCATGTCATCACCCGCGAGGCGCTGCCCAACGCGGTGCTGCCGACGCTGACCCTGATCGGGGTGCAGTTCACCTTTCTGATCGGCGGCACCGTGATCATCGAGCGGCTGTTCTCTTACGAGGGGCTCGGCAACATGGCGATCGACGCGGTGATCAACCGCGATCTGCCGCTGATCCAGGGGATCGTGATCCTGTTTGCGCTGATCTTTACGGTGGTCAACCTGGTCGTCGATCTGACCTATGCCGCCCTGAACCCGAGGTTGCGGCATGGCTGATGCGCGCGGACTGGTGAAACGCCGCGCGGGTGCGCGGCTCTGGCTGTCGGCCGGCTGGCTGACGCTGCTGGCGCTGGCGGCGGTGTTTGCGCCGCTGATCGCACCGCACGATCCGCTGGCGCAGGATCTGTTCGGCGCGCGTCTGCCGCCGTTCTGGGAGCATGGCGCCGACGCGGCCTTTCCGCTGGGCACGGACTCGCTGGGCCGTGACGTGCTCAGCCGGATCATCCACGGCGCCCGGGTGGCGCTGGGGGTGGCGCTGATTGCGGGGACGCTGACCTGCCTGATCGGCGCGCTGCTGGGGCTGATCGCCGGCTATTTCCGTGGCTGGCCGGACATGGTGATCTCGCGCTTTGTCGACATCTGGATGGCGTTTCCGCCGGTGCTTTTCGCGATCCTGCTGATCGCGGTGCTCGGCACCGGCCTCAGTTCCATCATCATCGCCATCGTGGTGATCGACTGGACCCGCTTCGCCCGCGTCATCCGGGCCGAAGCGATGAGCCAGGGCGCGATGGACTACGTCGCCTCGGCCCAGGTGGCGGGGCGCAAGCGGTTCTCGATCATGCTGGCCGAGATCCTGCCCAATGTACTGCCCACCATCGTCGTTCTGCTGACGCTGGAAATGGGCATCGCGGTGATCGTCGAGGCGATCCTGAGTTTCGTCAACTTGTCGATCTCGACCGATCAGCCCACCTGGGGCAGCATGATCGCCGAGGGGCGGCTGTCGATCCATCAGGCCTGGTGGGTGCTCGTGTTCCCGCTGATCACCCTGTTTCTGACCGTCCTCAGCTTCAGCCAATTGGGCGAAGGGCTGAAGGACCATTTCGATCCGGTGCTGAGATGAGCTTTCTGACCATCGAAAATCTGAGCGCCTTTGTCGGCCCCGCGCCGATCCTGCGCGACGTGTCACTCACGGTCACCGCGGGCGAGGTGCGCGGGCTGGTCGGCGAAAGCGGCGCCGGCAAGAGCATGATCGGCAAGGCGGTTCTGGGCACGCTGCCGCCGGCGGTGCGGGTCGCATCGGGCCGGATCGTGCTGGAGGGAGAGGATCTGCTGGCGATGCGCCCGCGCGACCGCCGCCGGGTGATCGGCGCCAGGGCGGCGCTGATCCCGCAGGATCCGCTGACCGCGCTCAACCCCTCGCGCCGGGTCGGCCCGCAGATCACCAACCGGCTGGTCGATATCCTCGGCTGGACCAGGCACGACGCGCAGGTGCGCGCGCTGGAGCTGCTGGACGAGGTGCATATCCCCGAGCCGGAGCGGGTGATGCGCGCCTATCCGCACGAGCTTTCGGGCGGCATGCGCCAGCGCATCCTGATCGCCTCGGCCTTTGCCGCCGAACCCCGGCTGATCATCGCGGACGAACCGACGACGGCGCTGGACGTGACGGTGCAGAAACAGATCCTGCGCCTGATCCGCGAGATGCAGGCGCGCCATGGCACCGCGCTGTTGTTCGTGACGCATGATCTGGGCGTGGTGTCCAAGATCTGCCAGTCGCTCACCGTGCTCTATGGCGGCAAGGTGCTGGAGGATACGCGGGTCGGGGATTTCTTTGCCGGGCCGACGCATCCCTATTCCGCCGCCCTGCTGGCGGCGACGCCGAAATACACCGACCCCGACGCCAGCCTGACCCCGGTGCCCGAGGCGGTGATCGACGGCGTCCGGGCCGAGATCGAAGCCTTTGACAGGATGCACGGCCATGTCTGACACACCGATCTATGACATCGAGAACCTGCGCCTGTCCTTTCCCGACATGGCGCATAAGCCGCTGCTCGGTCCGGCCCCGCGGGTCGAGATCCTCAAGGGCATCTCGCTGCGCATTCCGCGTGGCGATGTGGTGGGGATCGTCGGCGGCTCCGGCTCCGGCAAATCGACGCTGGGGCGGGCGATGGTCCGGCTGATCGAACCGGACAGCGGCGCGATCCGCTTTGAGGGGCAGGACATCACCCATCTGGGCGAGGATGCGCTGCGCCCGCTGCGGCGTAGGTTCCAGATGATCTTTCAGGATCCGATGTCCTCGCTCAACCCGCGACGAACGGTGGGGGCGATCATCGCCGGGCCGCTGAAACTGCAGGGCTTCGACCGGGTATCCGGCCGCGTCGATCAGGCGCTGGACCACGTCGGCCTGCCGCGCGTCTTCCGCAAACGCTATCCGCATGAGCTTTCGGGCGGGCAGCGCCAGCGCGTCGGCATCGCCCGGGCCATCGCCACCGAGCCGGATTTCATCCTGGCGGATGAGATCGTCTCGGGCCTCGATGTCTCCAGCCAGGCGCAGGTTCTGAATCTGCTGGAGCAGCTGGTGCGCGAGCTGGGCCTGACACTGGCCTTCATCAGCCATGACCTCTCGGTGATCCGGCGGCTGTGCCGGCACACGGTGGTCCTCCATCGCGGCGAGGTGGTCGAATACAGCGAGACCCAGGCGCTGTTCGACGCGCCGCAGGCGGCATATACCCGCGAGTTGCTGGACGCGATCCCGCTGCCGGATCTGGATCAGGTCTGGGTCTGAGCGCGCGCCGGCGTAGGGCAGAGGGGGGGCGCCCGGCAGGGGGCTCAGTACCGCCGCCTGAGACCGGTGCGCGCCACCCGCCGCGCCTTTTGCTGTTCGCGCAGGAACACGAACAGTCCCGCGCCCATGATCAGCGCCATGCCGATCCACACCTCCCAGGCGGGCAGGGTGCCCCAGATCGCCCAGCCCCAGAACACCGCCAGCGGCAATCCGACGTATTCGAACGGCGCCACCGTGGCGGCATCGGCCAGCCGGTACGCCTGGCTCAGGCAATAGCCGACGATCGCCGCGTTCATCCCCAGACCGGCCAGATAGATCCAGTCGCCGTCCCGCGGCCAGACCCAGGCGCGCAACAGGAACTGCACGCTGGCATTGTCGCTGGCCTCGGCAAAGCGTCCGTCGCCGGCCACCGCCCAGAACCCCAGCGAGACCAGAATGAACATCCCCTGGATATAGACCGCCAGCGCCGAGGCCTTGGTGGTGGCCCCCAGCTTGCGCGTCATGATCTGCATGATCGCATAGGCCAGCGCCGAGAGCACCGGCAACAGCAGCATCAGGCGGCTGACCTCCAGCTCGCCGCTGCCCTGCCAGGGGCGCTGCATCAGCACCACCCCGGCGAATCCGACGATCACCGCCGCCATCCGCAGCGGTCCGACCTTTTCGCCCAGCACGGGGATCGACAACAGCGTGATGAAAAGCGGCGCGGCAAAGAACAGCGCCGTCGCATCGGCCAGCGGCAACACCGCCAGCGCCAGGAAAAAGGTCATGTTGGCGATCACCACCATCAGCCCGCGCAGGATATGCAGCCCCGGCTGCCGGGTGCGCAGGATCGACCAGCCCCCTTCGATCTGGACCATGGCCAGGCTGAACAGGATTCCGATGGCGGACCGGGTGAACACCACCTGATGCAGCGGATAGCCGCCGGAAAGCTGCTTGATCAGCATGTCATTGACCGAAATCGCCAGGATCCCGACCAGGACGAGGGCGATGCCCACCCCTGGACGACTTTGTGCTGCGCTCTGCATGGCTCTCTCCCCTGAGTGCCCGCTGGCTAGCACGTATGCCGTCCCCGTCAATCGCCTGTTTCCGACATGCGCCGCGCCTTGGGCGGGCAAAGGCGGCTTGGCCCGCCATCCGGCCTCGGGTAACCTGTGCATGAACCAAGGGAGACAGCCTGCCATGCATATGAGTGACGACCGCCAGATCAAGGCCGATCCGGCCACCGTTTACGCCGCCATTCTGGATCCCGAGATGCTCAAGGCCTGCGTGCCGGGCGCCTCGGAGGTCGAAGGCAACCCGCAGGACGGATATACCGCCACGGTGACGCAGAAGGTCGGGCCGGTGAAGGCCACCTTCAAGGGACAGGTCACCATGTCGGACATGGTCGAGAACGAGAAGATCACGATCGCCGGCGAGGGCAAGGGCGGGGCCGCGGGCTTTGCCAAGGGGGGCGCCACCGTGACCCTCGCGCCGGCGGGCGAAGGGCTGACCCTGCTGTCCTATGAGGTCGAGGCCAAGGTCGGGGGCAAACTGGCCCAGCTTGGCAGCCGGCTGATCGACGGGTTCGCCAAGAAGATGGCCGACCAGTTCTTTCAAAACCTTCAGGCGCAGATCGAAGGTCCGGCAGAGGAGAGCGACGCGCAGGAGCCGGAAGCCGGGGCCGAGACCAGCGAAAAGAAGGGCTGGTTCAAACGCGTCACCGGCCGCGAGTGATCCCTGCAAAATCGCGCACCCCCGTGTGCACCGGGGCGCTGTTCTGTCCCGGGCGGGCGCATTAAGTTGCGCGCGAAAGGAAGAACTCATGTCCGCGATGCTGTCGATCCGCGACCTGCGCAAGACCTATGACGGAGGGTTTCAGGCGCTCAAGGGCGTCACCCTCGAGATCCGGGAGGGCGAGATCATCGCCCTGCTCGGCCCCAACGGGGCGGGCAAGACCACGCTGATTTCGACCGTCTGCGGCATCACCACGCCCACGTCGGGCAAGGTCACCGTGGGCGGGCACGACATCCTGACCGATTTCCGCGCCGCCCGCGCGCTGATCGGTCTGGTGCCGCAGGAGGTATCGCTGGAGCCCTTCGAGAAGGTGATCAAGACCGTGCGCTTTTCGCGCGGCCTGTTCGGCCATCGCCGCGACGAGGCGCTGATCGAAAAGATCCTGCGCCGGCTGTCGCTGTGGGACAAGCGCAACGCCCAGATCAAGGAGCTGTCCGGCGGCATGAAACGCCGGGTGCTGATCGCCAAGGCGCTGGCGCATGAGCCACGGGTTCTGTTCCTGGACGAGCCGACCGCCGGTGTCGATGTGGAGTTGCGCAAGGACATGTGGGGCATCGTCGCCGATCTGAAGGCCGATGGTGTCACCATCATCCTGACCACCCATTACATAGAAGAGGCCGAGGCGATCGCCGACCGCATCGGGGTCATTAACGGCGGCGAACTGTTGCTGGTCGAGGATAAGGACAGGTTGATGACCCGGCTCGGGAAGAAGCGGATCGAGGTGCACCTGAGCGAGCCGCTGGACGCGATCCCGCCGGCGCTGGCGCAGCCGGGGCTGAGCCTGGAGGGCGAGGGTGATGTGTTGATGTTCGAATATGACACCCAGGCCGAACGCACCGGCATCACCAAACTGCTGAACGACATCGCCGGGGCCGGTCTGGTGCTGCGCGATCTGAGCACGCGGCAAAGCAGCCTTGAGGAAATCTTCGTCGATCTGGTCACGGAGGGACGATCATGAACTGGGGGGCCATCGCCGCGATCTACCGTTTCGAGATGTCGCGGTTCTTTCGCACGCTGATGCAGAGCTTTTTGTCGCCGGTGCTGTCCACCTCGCTCTATTTCGTGGTGTTCGGCACCGCCATCGGCAGCCGGATCGAGCAGGTCGAGGGGATCAGTTACGGCGCCTTCATCGTGCCGGGGCTGATCATGCTGTCGGTAATCACCCAGTCGATCTCGAACGCCTCCTTCGGGATCTACTTTCCGAAATTCATCGGCACCATCTATGAGCTTCTGTCCGCCCCGGTGACCTTTCTGGAGATTGTCCTGGGCTATGTGGGGGCGGCGGCAACCAAGGCGCTGTTCATCGGCACGGTGATCCTGTGCACCGCCGCGCTGTTCGTCGATTTCCCGATCGCCCACCCGCTTGCGATGGTGCTGTTCCTGGTCCTGACCTGTCTCAGTTTCGCGCTGATGGGATTCATCATCGGCATCTGGGCGAAAAATTTCGAGCAGTTGCAACTGGTGCCGCTGCTGGTGGTCACCCCACTGGTGTTCCTCGGCGGCTCCTTCTACTCGATCACCATGCTGCCGCCGGTCTGGCAGACCATCACGCTGTTCAATCCGGTGGTCTATCTGATCTCGGGATTCCGCTGGTCGTTCTTCGATGCCGCCGACGTGCCGGTCGGCCTCAGCCTGTTGGCGATCGCCGGTTTCACCTGCCTGTGCCTGGGTGTCATCTGGTGGATATTCCGCACCGGCTGGCGCATCCGCAGCTGACCCTCCGGACGTTTTTTCCGGCGAACGTGGCGTGAAATCCCCGGCCGGGGCTTTCTGTCTCTGCGATCCCTTGTTTGTCGGCAGACGGCATTCTACATCGGGCGGTATGAAGCTGCGACTGCCTTTCATCCAGAACCCGCCGCTGGTTTCCGTGGTGCGCCTGACCGGCATGATCGGTACGGGCGGACGCAGCACGCTGAACGATCAAAGCGTTGCGCCGCTGCTGGAAAAGGCGTTCCGGCGGGGCAAGCCCGCCGCCGTCGCGCTGGAGATCAACTCGCCCGGCGGCTCGCCGGTGCAATCCTCGCTGATTGCCGCGCGCATCCGGCGGCTGTCCGAGGAAACCAAGGTTCCCGCCTTTGCCTTTGTCGAGGATGTGGCCGCCTCGGGCGGGTACTGGCTGGCCTCGGCGGCGGATGAGATCTGGGCCGACGCCAATTCGATCCTCGGTTCGATCGGGGTGATTTCATCTGGGTTCGGCGCCCATATCCTGCTGGCGCGCCAGGGGGTGGAACGGCGGGTCCATACCGCCGGAGAATCCAAATCCATGCTCGATCCGTTCCGCCCGGAAAACCCCGAGGACGTGGCGCGGCTGAAGGTGATCCTGGGCGACCTGCACGAGAATTTCATCGCCCAGATCAAGGCGCGCCGGGGCGACAGGCTGGACACCAAGACCAATCTCTTCACCGGCGAGATCTGGGCTGCGCGACGGGCGACCGATCTGGGCCTGATCGACGGGATCGCCCATCTCAAGCCCAAGATGCAGGACCGCTTCGGCGAAAAGGCCCACTTCCGCCGGTATTCCCTGCGCCGCCCGATCTGGTCGCGCTTCGGCGCGCAGATGGCACAGGACGCGCTCCTTGGCGTCGAGGAGCGTGCGGCCTTCGCGCGCTTTGGCCTCTGACGTGATTTTCAAGATCGTTTCCCTCTTTCTCGCTGCT
The DNA here is from genome assembly GCF_004358185.1 of Antarcticimicrobium luteum. Classification (GTDB taxonomy): domain Bacteria; phylum Pseudomonadota; class Alphaproteobacteria; order Rhodobacterales; family Rhodobacteraceae; genus Antarcticimicrobium; species Antarcticimicrobium luteum. The sequence continues at coordinate 59,731 of NZ_SMUV01000071.1, read as the reverse complement.
ATGGCGGTGCTGGCCATGTTCGGAAAGCTGCGATTTCCCGGGCAGAAAAAACTGTCTTCGGCGCGCTGTCCGCGCTGCGGCCGGTTTCGGATCGGCAAGGGCCCCTGCGATTGCGGCAAGGGGGGGCGGCGGTCATGACGCCATGGCTGTTTGCCGCGCTGGGGCTGGTCATCCTGCTGCTGGCCGGCGATGCGCTGGTGCGCGGCGCGGTCAATCTCAGCCTGCGGCTGGGCGTGCCGGCGCTGATCGTCAGCCTGACCATCGTCGCCTTCGGCACCTCGGCGCCCGAGCTGCTGATCTCGATCAAGGCGGTGACCGACCATGCGCCGGGCATCGCGCTGGGCAATGTGGTGGGTTCGAACACCGCGAATATCCTGATCGTTCTCGGACTGCCGGCAATCATGGCCCATATGCACACCAGCGAGTGCGACACCCGGAAAAGCTATGTCTTCATGCTGGTCTCTTCGGTGCTGTTCATCGCGCTGGCCTTTCTGGGAACCTTCACGCTGCTGTCGGGGATTGTGCTGCTGGCGGCGCTGGCCCTGGTCCTGTGGGATCAGATGCGCGAGGCGCTGAACCATCGCCGCAACGGCGCCCGGGAGAACGAGGGGCTCGACGTGCTGGACGGGCTGGACGAGGCCGATCCCGACATGCCCTTTTGGCGCATCGGCATCTATCTGGCGCTGGGCCTGATCGGCCTGCCGCTGGGCGCCAACCTTCTGGTCGAGAACGCCTCGGTCATCGCCCGCACCTATGGTGTCAGCGATACGGTTATCGGGCTGACGCTGGTGGCGCTGGGCACCTCGCTGCCGGAGCTGGCCACGACGGTGATGGCGGCGCTGCGCCGGCAGGCCGACGTGGCGCTGGGCAACGTGATCGGGTCCAACATGTTCAACCTGCTGGCCATCATCGGGGTTGCAACGCTGTTCGGGCCGATCCCGGTTGATCCGGAGTTTCTGCGTTTCGACCTCTGGGTGATGCTGGGGGCCTCGCTTCTGCTGGTGCCTTTCGTGTTTTTCGGCCGCGACATCAACCGGATGTGGGGCATCGCGCTGAGCATGCTATATGTCATCTATGTTGGCGCGGTGCTGATCTGACACCGGCCGGGCAGGAACGAGGACCGATGCGATGACACGTTGTCTTGTCACTGGCGCGGGCCTGCGGTTGGGTCGCGCGATGGCGCTTTACATGGCCCGGCGCGGCTATGACGTGGCGGTGCACTACGCCGCCTCCGGCGCGGCGGCCGAGGCCACCGCCGAGGAGATCCGGGCGCTGGGCCGGGACGCGGTCACGCTGCCAGCGGATCTTCTGCACGAGGAACACACCGCCGAGTTGCTGCCGCGCGCGGCCGAAGCGTTGGGCGGGTCGATCACCTGCCTGATCAACAACGCCTCGATCTTCGAATACGACACCATTTCCACCGCCACCCGGAACAGCTGGGACCGGCATATGGAAAGCAACCTCCGCGCCCCCTTCGTGCTGACCCAGGCGATGGCGGCGCAGGAGCTGGCACCGGCCCACGACGCGGCCGGAGAGCCGATCGCCGCCGGGCTGATCGTCAACATGATCGACCAGCGGGTGCGCAAGCTGACGCCGGAATTCATGACCTACACCATCGCCAAGATGGGGCTCTGGGCGATGACCCGCACCACCGCCCAGGCACTGGCCCCGGCGATCCGGGTAAACGCGATCGGGCCCGGCCCCACCTTGCAGGGCCACCGCCAGTCCGAGGCGCATTTCGCCGCGCAACGGGCCAATACCGTCTCCGGCCGCGGCGCCAGTCCGGCGGACATCACCGCCGCGTTGGGGTATTTCCTGGACGCGCCGGCGGTGACCGGCCAACTGATTTGCGTCGATGGCGGCCAGCATCTGGGCTGGCAAACCCCCGATGTCCTTGGGCCCGAATAAGTTCCGCCAGGTCAAAGTTTTGCACGGTTCACAGAGGCGTCATCAAAGCGTTACAAAAACCCCTTTGTTTTCATTGGCTTGGCGATTGATGCAAAAATTCCTTTTGTTTTCAGTCTGTTGCGAGAGTGCCTAAATTTTAGGCAAACCAAGGAACCCCCCATGGGACAATGGAATTTTCCCCGTCGCCGGAAGTTATCTGCAGGCTTATCCACAACTTTGGTGGATTTGTTTTCTCTTGAAATCGCCCGGATCAGATTGCAGGCGGCGGCAGAGAATCATAATTCTCGAATATGAGCGAGCCCACCGACCCCGCCGTCCAGCCGCAGCTGACAGGCTATGCCTGCATCCAGAGCTATCTCAAGACCCTTGACGGATCGCCCGGGGTCTACCGGATGCTCGATGCCCAGGCGCGGGTGCTCTATGTCGGCAAGGCCCGCAATCTGCGGGCCCGGGTTTCGAATTATGCGCGGCCCAGCGGACATACCCCGCGGATCGACCGCATGATCCGTGAAACCGCCTCGATGATGTTCCTGACGACGCGGACCGAGACCGAGGCGCTGCTGCTTGAACAGAACCTGATCAAACAACTCAAGCCGAAATACAATGTGCTGCTGCGCGACGACAAAAGCTTTCCCAATATCCTTGTCGCCAGGGATCATGCCTTTCCCCAGATCAAGAAGCACCGCGGCGCGAAAAAGGAGAAGGGCAGCTATTTCGGCCCCTTCGCCAGCGCCGGCGCGGTCAACCGGACGCTCAATCAGCTGCAAAAGGCGTTCCTGCTGCGCAACTGCTCGGACGCGATGTTCGCCAGCCGCACGCGGCCTTGCCTGCTGTACCAGATCAAGCGGTGTTCCGGCCCCTGCGTCGGGCTGATTTCCGAGGCGGACTATGCCGACAGCGTCCGCGACGCCGAACGCTTCCTTTCGGGCCGCTCGACCAGGATTCAGGAAGAGCTGGCAGACCAGATGCAGGCGGCCTCCGACGCGATGGAATTCGAACGCGCCGCCGGGCTGCGCGACCGGATCCGCGCCCTGACCAGCGTGCAGACGGCGCAGGGCATCAACCCGCGCGGCGTGACCGAGGCCGACGTGATCGCGCTGCACATGGAGGGCGGGCAGGCCTGTGTGCAGGTGTTCTTCATCCGCGCCAACCAGAACTGGGGCAACCGCGATTTCTACCCCCGCGTGGGCGCAGACGTCTCGTCGGCCGAGGTGATGGAGGCCTTTCTCGGCCAGTTCTACGACAACAAGGAGCCGCCCCGGCAGCTGATCCTGTCCGACGCCATCGAGAACGCCGACCTGATGACCCAGGCGCTGTGCGACAAGGCCGGTCGCAGGGTCGAGCTGCTGGTGCCCCAGCGCGGCGAAAAGGCCGAGCTGGTCTCCGGCGCGCTGCGCAACGCCCGCGAAAGCCTGGCCCGCCGCATGGCCGAAAGCGCCACACAGACCCGGCTGCTGCAGGGGCTGGCCGACGCCTTTGGGCTGGACGGTCCGCCGCAACGGATCGAGGTCTACGATAACTCGCACATCCAGGGCACCAACGCGGTGGGCGGAATGATCGTGGCCGGCCCGGACGGGTTCATGAAGAACAGCTATCGCAAGTTCAACATCCGCGGCGACGATCTGACCCCCGGCGACGACTTCGGCATGATGAAAGAGGTGCTGGCACGCCGCTTCACCCGCCTGCTGAAAGAGGATCCCGACCGCGACAAGGGGCTCTGGCCCGACCTGCTGCTGATCGATGGCGGCGCCGGACAGGTCAGCGCGGTCTATCAGATCATGGAGGAATACGGGGTCGAGGATATTCCGATGGTCGGCGTCGCCAAGGGCATCGATCGCGACCACGGCAAGGAGGAGTTTCACCGACCCGGCGAATCGGTCTTTGCGCTGCGCCGCAACGACCCGGTACTCTATTTCGTCCAGCGCCTGCGCGACGAGGCCCACCGCTTTGCCATCGGCACCCACCGCGCCAAGCGCGCCAAGGCGGTCAGCGCCACGCCGCTGGACGACATCGCCGGGGTGGGGGCGACCCGCAAACGCGCCCTGCTGGCCCATTTCGGCAGCGCCAAGGCGGTCAGCCGCGCCAATCTGGCCGATCTCAAGGCGGTCGAGGGGATTTCGGACTCGATGGCCGAAACGATTTACGATTTCTTTCACGACCGGGGCTGACCGTTCCCGGCCTCTTTCACTTTCAGATACGCCCGCCGGCGGCATCTGCCCGAAGCGGGCAGAATTCTGTTGCGCCCCGCTTCCACATTCCAGACCTCCGGTATAGGGTCCGGAAATGCGTTGGAACGTGCCCAATATCCTGACCCTGCTTCGGCTTCTGGCGGCGCCAGGCCTGGCTGTCATGTTCCTTTATTTTTCCCGCCCTTATGCCGACTGGTACGCGCTGGTGCTGTTCGTCGGCGCGGCGGTGACCGACTGGTTCGACGGCTATCTTGCGCGGGCCTGGAAACAGGAAACCAAGATGGGCGCGATGCTCGATCCCATCGCCGACAAGGCGATGGTGGTGATCGCACTGATGATCCTGGTGGGCTACGCGGCCAAGCACTGGACGCCCTGGCTGGTGCTGCCGGCGACGGTGATCCTGTTCCGCGAGGTGTTCGTTTCGGGACTGCGCGAGTTTCTCGGCGATACCGCCGGCACGCTCAGGGTCACCAAACTCGCCAAATGGAAGACCACGGCGCAGATGATCGCCATCGCCACCCTTTTCTCGCAGGGCATTTTCGAACATCATCTGGTGATGAATTCCTGGGGCATGGACGAGGCGCTGTTGCAGCGGATTCTGAACGGCGAGGTCGAGGATCTGCACAGGCTGCGTCTGATGTACGAGGGCATGATCTGGTCGGGGCGCGCCGGGCTGTGGCTGCTGTGGATCGCGGCGGCGCTGACATTGATCACCGGCCTCGATTACCTACGTAAGGCATTGCCGCATCTGAGGGAGACGCGCTGATGGAGGTTCTGTATTTCGCCTGGGTCCGCGAACGGATCGGCCTGCCGCGCGAACGGGTCGAGACCGAGGCCGCCACCGTCGCCGATCTGGTCGCGGAACTGCGCGCCCGCGAAGAGCGTTATGAAGCCGCCTTCGCCGATCTCTCGGCGCTGCGCGTCGCGCTCGATCAGGAACTTGCGGAGTTCGACGCGCCGCTCGAGGGTGTGCGCGAGGTGGCCTTTTTCCCGCCGATGACGGGGGGCTGAGCCATGCGGATTTCGGTTCAGACCGCCCCCTTCGATCTGGGCGAGGAGGCCAATGCCTTTGCCGCCGGCGTCGCCGGTGCCGGGGCCGTCGTCACCTTCACCGGCGTCGTCCGCGATCTGCCCGGCGGCGGCTTGCAGGCGATGGAGATCGAGCATTACCCGGGCATGACCGAAAAGGCGATCGGCGACATCGCGCAGCAGGCCGCCGGGCGCTGGTCGCTGGCCGATGTGCTGGTGATCCACCGCTACGGGCGGCTGGCGCCGGGCGCACCGATCATGATGGTCGCCACCGCGGCCCCGCACCGCAAGGACGCCTTCGAGGCCGCCGAATACCTGATGGACTACCTCAAATCCCGGGCGCCGTTCTGGAAAAAGGAACTCACGGCCGAGGGGGCCGACTGGGTCGCCGCCAAGGACGCGGATGAAGACGCTCTGCACCGCTGGTGAGGCGGAACGATGAAGCGATGCCCGCTGTCCGTTCGCCCCGCCCGCGCGGATGATCGCGACACGCTGCGCGCCCTGCACTGCGCCGGCTTCGGGCCTGAAGAGGGGCCGGTGATCGCCGATCTGGTCGGGGCCCTGCTGGACGATCCCACGGCCGCGCCGCGGCTGTCGCTGCTGGCCGAACATGCCGGCCAGCCGCTGGGGCATATCCTGTTCACGCGTGCCACGCTCGCGCCCGATCCGGGCGGGACAGAGGCGCGGTTGCTTTGCCCGCTCGCCGTGCGCCCCGACGCGCAGGGCACCGGCGTCGGCGGCAGGCTGATCCGCGACGGGCTGGCGCGGCTGCGGCAGGCGGGGGCCGGGCTGGTCTTTGTTCTCGGCCATCCGGGGTATTATCCGCGCCACGGGTTCCGCCCCTGCCGCGCGGTGGCCGCGCCCTATCCGATCCCGGCTCGGCACGCCGACGCCTGGATGGCGCAGGAGTTGACCCCCGGTGCACTGGAAAGTGCCGCGGGCAGTACCCTCGGCTGCGCCGCGGCGATCGACCGGGCAGAGTACTGGAGCGAATGACGAAGCGTGCGGCGCGGCCCTATTTCGCCCGGCTGACCTGCGCGCGCAGCTCTTCGGCCTCCTGGCGCACATCGCGCAGCCCGTCCATCGCGGCCTTCAGCTCGGCCTCGGTCTGCGCAAGCTGATTGCTCAACTCCGCTTCGCGCTGCTGCAGATAGGTGATCGCCTGATCGCGGGTTTCCTCGGCCTCGTGCAGCTCCTGGCTCATCCGGTCCAGGTCCGCGACGTCGCTCTGCTTCACGCGGGTGAACCGGTGCAGCAGCCAATGGGCAAACCAGCCGACGACAAAGGCGATGAACAGGATGATCGCCGTGGTGATGATGAACTCGGTTCTGTTCATTCGCTTTTCTCCCCGCTGGTGCCGGCCGCTTCGTCCTTCGGCGCCGTCTCAGGCGCTGCGCCGGTCGCATCGCCACGCGCCTCGGCCGTTTCGGCGTCCGCGTCTTCAGAAGGCGCCGCCGTTTCCGGGTTGTCGCTACCCGCCTCACCAGCGCCGGCCTCACCGGTGCCAGTGTCTTCCGCATCCGGCTGCCCGGTGGCGACTTCGGTGCCGGTCCCGTTGCCGGTCCCGTTGTCGGCCCCATTGTCGGTTCCGGTGTCGGTTCCGGCGCCCGTCTCGGTCCCGGACGCCTCCGCCGCGACCGGGGTTTCCTCGGCAACCGCGTCGAGCGTGCTTTCCTCTTCCGCCGTCGGCGCCGGCCGGATCAGCCGGAACTCGATCCGGCGGTTGGCCTCGCGCCCCTCTTCGGTGTCATTGGGGGCGATCGGGCGGTTCTCGCCATAGCCCACCGCGACAAAGCTCGAGGTCAGCACCCGCCGCGCGCGCAGCTCGTTCAGCACCGACTGCGCCCGGGCCTGGCTCAACTTGAGGTTCATCTCCTCGCGGCCCTGGCTGTCGGTGTGGCCCTGGATCTCCAGCCGGATCTCCCTGCACTCGGTCAGAATGTCGGCGATCCGGTTCATGATATCCTGCGACGCCGCCGCGATGGTGGCCGATCCGGGCTCGAAGGTGATCTTGCCGTCCTTCTGCACCACGCTCAGACGGCGCTCGCATTCCTCGGGGTCCGGGGTGGTATCGACCGGCTCGGGCGGCGCGCGATAGGTGATGTCGAGGGTGAAATTCTCGGCCTCGCCCAGCTTGTCCGAGAGCAGCCTGGCGATCTCGGCGCTGGCGTCCTGCTCATGGGAAACGCCGGTCAGCTGCACCGCATCGGGCAGCACGGTGACGACGCCGTTGGCCAGTCTCGACAGCGCCTCAAGCCCGGCCAGCACCCGCACCGGCCAGTCTGCCGGCAGCCCCTCGACCACCCGGGCGGCGGTATAGACGCTTTCCGATCCGAACCGCGCCCGGGCATAGCTGTCGGCCATGCGCCGCAGGTTGTCGTCGCTCAGCCGCCCGCGCAGCTGCACCAGCCCCTCGGGGCTGCGGGTGGCGACGAACTCGGGCGGCCCGCCGGCCCCCTCATCCTTGGGCGCCGGCAGCACCGCATGCAACGCAAAGACCTCCGGCAGGGCGTTTTCCAGCTCGCCCACCGCCTCGTCGAACAGTCCCTCATTGGTGCCCTGGGCGGCCACCAGGGTAATATCGGCATCGGCAAAGGTGACCGACCCCGCGCCCAGTTTCGCCAGCGCGGCCAGGCTTAGCTCGGCGGCGCGCGCCCAGTTGGGCGACGGAACGCCCATGCCGATGGTACAGCTCGCCTCGCCGGTCAGCCCGGCGGCGCGGGCGGCGGTCAGGATGCGGTCGCGCGCGGCCTCGGTCTCGGCCGAACAGGCGTCGAACCGCCCGCCCGTCTCGTCGATGATATAGCGCAGCGAGAACGGCGTAATCACCGGCCGCGGCGCGGCGATCTCGAGCCCCAGTCGCAGTCCCGGCGGGGCGGCGCGGTTCAGCTTGCGTTCCAGTGCCTTCTTCGCCTCGCGGCTGTCGGCGATGGCGGTGATCTTGACCTGTCCGGCGCTGACCGACACTTTCGAGCGCGGCAATTCGGCCAGCGCGACCACGGCGAACTGCAACGCCTCGTCCCAGCCCTCGGGCACCGGGTAATCGGCGCTCTCCAGCAGGTCGGCCACCTTTTCGGCGCCGGCGATGCCGGTCAGCTGCTCGACCAGGTCGGCGCGGTCGGTGGCGGCGGGCACCAGCCCGATGATCGAGATGCCGCTGTCATTGCGCAGCACCTCTGCCGAGAACCGCGGCGGCGTCAGGTCGGCGGTGGGGGCGATTCCCATCTGGTCGATGACGCGGGCGGCGTCGACCACGGTGGCGGCCACGGTGATGGCGTTAAACCGCGTGGCCTCGTCCGGCGCGGTGCCGCTCAGTGTCACCCGCAGCCCGTCGGCCTCGACCTCGGTCCAGTGATGCCCGGCGCCGTCCAGCGATTGGCGCACCCCGATTTCCGTCGACTCCTCCACCGCGGTTACCGCGAACCCTGCCGCGACAAGGCTCAGAATGGCGGCGGCGAAAAAGGCCAGGCCGACGGCGAACAGTGAGGATAGGCGCATCAACGGATCGGTCTTCTGCTTTTTGGGGTGCCGTTGTCATAACGCCGGGGCTGCCCGGGTGCAATCATGCCAGCACCGCGGCCAGAAAGAAGATGAGCGGAATCAAGCCGGTGTCGCGGTTGGCCCGGAACAGACGAAGCAATGTGGGATTGTCGTCCGGGTCGAACCGGCGCAATTGCCAGCCCATGTGCAGGCCCATCGCGCAGGGGCCGGCCAGCGCCACCGCCAGCGCCGCGCCCGTGCCGCGCGGCGCCGCCGCCGCGACCACCGCCAGCGCCAACAGCGCCACCGTCAGCAGCTGAAACGCCCGCAACCACTGCGGGCTGGCCTCGCCGAAGAGGCGCGCGGTGGACTTCACCCCGATCAGCGCGTCGTCCTCGGCATCCTGGTGGGCATAGATGGTGTCGTAGAACAGCGTCCAGCAGATCCCGGCGACATAGAGGATCACCGGCGCCCAGTGCAGCGATCCGGTATGCGCCGCCCAGGCCAGCAGCGCGCCCCAGTTGAAGGCGAGGCCCAGAAACACCTGCGGCCACCAGGTGAACCGCTTGGCAAAGGGGTAGATCGCCACCGGCAGCAGCGACAGAAAGCCCAGCGCGATGGCGGCGGCGTTGAAGGTCAGCAGGATCGCAAAGGCCACCAGCGCCTGCGCGCCCATATAGGCCAGCGCCTGTTTCACGCTGACCTGCCCCGAGGGGATCGGGCGCGAGCGGGTGCGCTCGACGCTGCCGTCGATGTCGCGGTCGGTGATGTCGTTCCAGGTGCAGCCGGCCCCGCGCATCAGCCAGGCGCCGAGGCCGCAGCCGATGAAGATCCACAGATCCTCCCACCTCGGCGACTGGTCCCAGAGCATCCCCAGCGCCAGCCCCCACCAGCACGGCAGCAACAGCAGCCAGGTGCCGATCGGCCGGTCGGCGCGGCTCAGCCGCAGATAGGGCCGCGTCGCCTCCGGCGCCAGCCGGTCCACCCAGTTGCCGCGCACCGCATCGGCCACCTGTCCGCTGGCGGTCGCATCTGGCGTAGGGCTCTGAGGTTGCATATGTAGTCTCGCATGAAGGCAAAGGTCAGGCTGTATGTAGAGCACCCGCTGGGGGCGGGGCAATCGGTTCCTCTGACGCGGGAACAGGCGCATTACCTCTTCGGGGTGATGCGGCTGGGCGCGGGCGACGCGGTGGCGCTGTTCAACGGGCGCGACGGCGAATGGCTGGCCGAGGTGGCCGAGGCGGGCAAGCGCGGCGGCACGCTCGCCTGCGCCGAACAGAGCAAACCCTTGCAGATGCCGCCAGACCTCTGGCTGCTGTTCGCGCCGATCAAAAAGGCGCGCACCGATTTCATCGTCGAAAAGGCGGCCGAGATGGGGGCGGCCAAGATCATCCCGGTGCAGACCGATTTCACCAACTCCGAACGCATCCGCCAGGACCGGCTCCAGGCCCATGCCATCGAGGCGGCAGAGCAATGCGGCGGCACCTATGTTCCCGAGGTGACCGACCTGCAAAAGCTCGACCGCCTGCTGGCCAACTGGCCCGAGGACCGCCACCTGATGTTCTGCGACGAGGCCGAGGCCGGCGCGACCGGTGGGCTGACCGGCGCCGCCCCCGGCCCCTGGGCGATCCTGATCGGACCCGAGGGCGGCTTTTCGGAAGCAGAGCGCAGCCGCCTGACCGCCCTGCCGCAGGCCCGCGTGGTGGCGCTGGGCCCCCGCATCCTGCGCGCAGATACCGCCGCCGTGGCCGCAATGACCCTCTGGCAGCAGGCGCTGGGGGACTGGCGATGAGCTTCATCCGCCCCGAGGCCCGCGCGGCGCTGCACCGCTGGCGCGAGGCGCTGACCGGCGCCGCCCTGGTGGCGCTGGGCCTCTACTGGGCGCTGGTGACGGGCGGGCTGCTGGGTTGGATCGGCTGGCTGCTGATCCCCGCCGGCGCCGGCATCGCGGTTATCGGGGTGCAGCGCGCCCGGTTCCGCGCCACAGGTCCGGGCAGGGGGCAGGGCCCCGGCGTGGTGCTGGTGGACGAGGGCGAGATCACCTATATGGGCCCGCTTTCCGGCGGCTCGGTCTCGGTCCCGGATCTGGAACGGCTGGTGCTCGATCCCTCCGCCCGGCCGGCCCATTGGGTGCTGGAGGAGCCGGGCCGTCCGATCCTGCATATCCCTGTCAACGCCGAGGGCGCGTCGGCGCTGTTCGATGTCTTCGCCGCCCTGCCGGGCCTGCGCACCGAACGGATGCTGGCCGAGCTGAACCGCGGCGGCGCTCATGCGGTTGTGATCTGGGAACGCCGGCCCCTGCGCCCCGCGCACCAAAGGCTGCATTGACAGTCCCGCCATTTCGCCGCACCACTGCCCCCCGGAAACGAGAGCAAAGCAGCAGCGGAGTGCGCGAATGTCCATCCCCCAGTCCGGCGGCGGCCCGATCGAACGGCATGAACAACTGGCCGAATACCTGGCCGACGGCTGCAAGCCGAAATCGGACTGGCGCATCGGCACCGAGCACGAGAAGTTCGGCTATTGCAAGGACACCCACAAACCGCTGCCCTTTGACGGCCAGCGGTCGATCCGCGCCGTGCTTGAAGGGCTGCGCGACCGCTATGGCTGGGCCGAGGTCCGCGAGGGCGGCCACCTGATCGGGCTTGAAAAGGACGGCGCCAACGTGTCGCTGGAACCCGGCGGGGCGCTGGAGCTGTCCGGCGCGCCGCTGGAGACCATCCATCAGACCTGCGATGAGGTGAACGAGCATCTGCGCGAGGTCAAGGATATCGCCGACGAGATCGGCGTCGGCTTCATCGGGCTGGGCGCCGCGCCGATCTGGACCCATGACCAGATGCCGCTGATGCCCAAGGGCCGCTACAAGCTGATGAACGCCTATATGGACAAGGTCGGCACCACCGGCACGACCATGATGCGGCGCACCTGCACGGTGCAGGTGAACCTCGATTTCGGCTCCGAGGCGGACATGGTGCAGAAAATGCGGGTCGCCATTGCGCTGCAACCCGTCGCGACCGCGCTGTTCGCCAATTCGCCGTTTTTCGAGGGCAAGCCCAACGGCATGAAATCCTACCGCTCCTGGGTCTGGCAGCATCTGGACCCGGCCCGCACCGGCATGGTGCCCTTTGTCTTTGACCAGGGCTTCGGGTTCGAGGCCTGGGTCGAGTACATGCTCGATGTGCCGATGTATTTCGTCTACCGGGACGGGCAGTATATCGACGCGCTGGGCCAGTCGTTCCGCGATTTCCTCAAGGGCGAGCTGCCGGCGCTGCCGGGCGAGAAACCCACGCTCAGCGACTGGGCCGATCACCTGACCACCGCCTTTCCAGAGGCGCGGCTGAAGAAATTCATCGAGATGCGCGGTGCCGACGGCGGCCCCTGGCGCAGGCTCTGCGCGCTGCCGGCCTTCTGGGTCGGGCTGACCTACGATCAGGGCGCGCTGGACGCCGCCTGGGATCTGGTCAAGGGCTGGGACACCGAGACCCGCGAGGCCTGGCGCCTGGGCGCGGCCCGGGACGGCCTTCAGGCCGAGGTCGGCGGCCGCCGGATGAACGATCTTGCGGTGCAGGTGCTGGAAATCGCCCGCTCGGGGCTGAAGGCGCGCGCGCGCCCCGGTCTGGGCGGCATGGTGCAGGACGAACGCCATTTCCTGCACGCGCTGGAGGACAGCGTCGAAACCGGCATGACCCCGGCCGACGAGCTTCTGGAACAGTACAACGGCGACTGGAATGGCGACCTCGACCGGATCTACGAGGCTTTCGCCTACTGATCCGCCCCGCCGGGCCGGGCGCTCCGACGCCAGTGGTGACATAGGGCCCGATCCGGGCCACACTGTCGCCGATGTCGGAGTTCCGGAAGGGGAGAGTGTGGCATGAGACAGGCGAAATGGGGCCGCCGTGCGGTCATGGGCGGGCTGGTGGCGGGGCTTGCCATGCTGGCGCCGCCGCTGGCGGCGCAGTCGATTTCCGGCGGCTACCGCGCCGAGGGGCGCAACCCCGACGGCTCGGCCTATCGCGGCACCGTCACGATCCGCGAGGAGGGCGGCATGGTCTATGTCTCCTGGCGCGTCGGCAACCAAAGCTATAATGGCACCGGCACCCGCAACGGCGATATCATCTGGGTCGATTGGGGCAGCAATTATCCGGTGGTTTACGTCCGCATGCCCAGCGGCGAGCTGCACGGTACCTGGGGAAACGGCACCGCGCTGGAACGGCTGATCCCCTGAGGCACGGCCGGGGTGCGACCGGGCCCGTCGCCCGGATCGCGCCGCCGCTATTTCTGTCCGATCTTCGGTTCGGTTCCGGCACGGATGCGGGTGATATTGGCCCGGTGGCGCCAGAACACCAGCAGGGTCAGCGCCGCCCCCGGCACAAACGCCTCGCCATATCCCAGCGCGATCGCCCAGGGGGTCGAGGCCGCCGCCGCCGCCAGCGCCCCCATCGAGGAGATCCGGCTGAGCAGCGCCGCGCTCAGCCAGGTCAGGCAGCAGGCGATCCCCACCGGCCAGGCCAGCGCCAGCCAGAGCCCCAGAAAGGTGGCCACACCCTTGCCGCCCCTGAATCCCAGCCAGACCGGATAGCAGTGGCCGATAAAGACGGCGAACCCCGCCAGCATCACCGCATCCTCCGCCGCAAAGGCCCGCGCCAGCAGCACCGCCGCCGCCCCCTTGCCGCCGTCGAGCACCAGCGTCAGCGCGGCGGCCGTCTTGTTGCCGGTGCGCAGCACGTTGGTGGCGCCGATATTGCCCGAGCCGATCTCGCGCAGATTGCCCAGCCCCATGATCCGCGCCAGCACCATGCCGAAGGGGATCGCGCCCAGTCCGTAGCCGATCACGGCCCACAGGATCAGCGTCGCGGCGGTGGATGTGATCTCCGGCATCAGTCCCTCCGATAGACGGGTGCGCCGCCCACATAGGTCGCCAGCACGCGGCCCTGCATCCGTCCGCCGTCGAATGGCGTGTTCTTGGATTTCGAGCGCAGCGTAAAGCGGTCCAGCACAAAGGGCGCATCGGGATCGAACAGCACCAGATCCGCCGGGGCGCCCTCACTCAGCCGCCCGCATGAAAGCCCCAGACGTTTCGCCGGGTTCAGGCTCATGGCGCGGAACAGGGTCGGCAGGTCCAGATCGCCCGCATGGTAAAGTCGCATCGCCGCCGGCAGCAGCGTCTCCAGCCCCACCGCGCCGCTCGCCGCCTCCTCGAAGGGGAGCCGCTTGCTCTCCTCGTCCTGCGGCGTGTGCATCGAGCAGATCACATCGATCAGCCCGCTGCGCACCGCCTCGATCACCGCCTGCCGGTCGTCCTCGGCCCGCAGCGGCGGCTTCAGCTTGAAGAAGGTGCGGTAGTCGGCGACGTCGAATTCGTTCAGCGTCAGGTGATGGATGCCGACGCCGGCGGTGATGTCGAGCCCGTTGGCCTTGGCCCGCTCCAGCGCCGGCAGCGCCCGGGCGGTGGTGATCTGGTCGGCGTGATAGCGCGCCCCGGTCATCTCCAGCAGCGCGATGTCGCGGTCGAGCCCCATCCGCTCGGCCATCGGCGTGACGGAGGGCAGCCCGCGCAGGCTGGCGAATTTTCCGCTGGTGGCCGCCGCGCCGTCCGACAACCCCGGCTCCTGCGGGTGGCCGATCACCAGCGCCCCCAGTGCCCGGGCATAGCTCAGCGCGCGCGACAGCACCTTGGTGTCGGCGACCACATGGTCGCAATCGGTAAAGGCCACCGCGCCGGCATCCATCAGAAAGCCGATCTCGGTCATCTCGCGGCCCGCGCGCGCCTTGGTCAGCGCCGCCATCGGCACCACGTTCACCGGGGCGTCCGCCTGTGCCCGGCGGGTGACGAATTCCAGCGTCTCGGGGCTGTCGATGGTGGGATTGGTGTCGGGCCTGGTGACGATGGTCGTCACCCCGCCCGCCGCCGCCGCCAGCCCGGCGCTGCGATAGCTTTCCTTGTGCCGCTCGCCCGGCTCGCAGACCTTGACGCCCAGATCGACGATCCCGGGCGCGAGGCATTTGCCGCCGCAATCGACGACGGTCACGTCCTCTTCGGACAGGCCCACCTCCTGGCCCTGCGCCACGATCCGCCCGCCGCGCACCAGCAGAGCGCCGAGCGCGTCGGTGCCGGCCTCGGGGTCGATCAGACGGGCGTTGGTGAAAAGAAGATCGCTCATGCCGCTGCCTTTCTGATGGCCGCCACGGTGGCATCCGGGTCGGCCTGATACTTGATCAGGTGCTTGTCCCCGCCGCAGGTGATGACCTGTACAAAACTGCCCATTTTCCGTACGGTTTCGATCTGGTTCAGCGGCACCCGCCGCCCGCCGGGGCCGGTCAGCGCGCCGTCGCTCACCTCCCAGACCGCCGCCAGTTCCTCCGAGGCCAGATACCAGCCCCGCACCCCGATCGCCGCCAGGCCCGCCACCGCGCCTGTCCAGACATGCGCGTTGCCCATCGCCCAGAGCAATGCCATCGCCCCCGCCATGGCCAGTGCCGCCAGCCAGGCGTTGGTGCGCAGATAGGCGGTGCGGTCGGCGGTGAAACGCTGCTCTGCCATCAGACCGCCACCGCCCAGATCAGCAGCGCGATCAGGATCATCACAACCGCGAACAGCCCGCCGCCGATGCGCCGCGCCCGCGCCCGCGCCGCCCGCGGAGCGGAGCGCGGGGCCGAATAGGGCTCGGCGCTGGCGCTGCGGACCGGTTCGGCCCGCCAGTCGGTGTCCGGTTCGTCATAGCTGGCGATCAGCCGGACCTCGGGGTCCGGTGCCAGCACGGCGGCCGCGCCTTGGAACGCGCGGCTGCGCAGAACCAGAACGTATCCCTCCAGCCCCTCCAGCAGGGCGCGATCCGGCAGGATCTGCTCTTCGGTCAGCCCGCAGCCCTCGGTCAGATACCCGGTCAGCCCCAGACCCTCCAGATCGGCAATGCGGATCACGTCGATCTGCGCCGGGTCCAGCCCGGCCAGCCCCAGCACCTGATCGGCGGCGCCCGGCTCGCGCAGGAACTCGGCCTGTTCCGGCCGCATGTCGAGTGCGAAGACGCGGATGCGTCCATGTTCCCCCTCCGGCACGATCAGCGCGTCGCCGCTCATACCGCCGCCCCCGTCGCAAGGTTGCGCGCCAGAAGCTCCATCGCCGCCATGCGTACGGCGACGCCCATCTCGACCTGATCCTGGATCACGCTGCGGTTGATGTCGTCGGCCAGCGTGCCGTCGATCTCGACGCCCCGGTTCATCGGGCCGGGATGCATCACGATGGCGTCCGGTTTGGCCAGCGCCAGTTTCTCCGCATCCAGCCCGTAGCGGTGATAATATTCCCGCTCAGAGGGGATGAAACCGCCGTCCATCCGTTCCTTCTGAAGCCGCAGCATCATCACCACGTCCACGTCCTTCAGGCCCGCGCGCATGTCGTCAAAGACCTCGACCCCGAACTCGGCGATGCCCGACGGCATCAGCGTCGGCGGACCGATCAGGCGGATGCGGTTTTCCATCTTGCCCAGCAGCAGGATGTTCGACCGCGCCACCCGGCTATGGGCGATGTCGCCGCAGATGGCGATGTTCAGCCGGTGCAGCCGCCCCTTGGCCCGGCGGATGGTCAGCGCGTCCAGCAGCGCCTGGGTCGGGTGTTCGTGGCGCCCGTCGCCGGCGTTCAGCACCGCGCAGTTGACCTTCTGCGCCAGCAGGTCCACCGCGCCCGAATGCGGGTGGCGCACCACCAGCAGGTCGGGATGCATCGCGTTCAGCGTCATCGCGGTGTCGATCAGGGTCTCGCCCTTTTTGATCGAGCTGGCCTGCATCGCCATGTTCATCACATCGGCGCCCAGTCGCTTGCCCGCCAGTTCGAAACTGGCCTGGGTGCGGGTGGAGTTCTCGAAGAACATGTTGATCTGGGTGAGTCCCGCCAGCACATCGGCATGTTTGTCCGATTGGCGGTTCAGCGCGACATAGGTCTCGGCCAGGTCCAGGATCGTGGTTATTTCCTGCGGCTGGAGCGGTTCGATCCCCAGAAGGTGGCGGTGTGCAAAGGTCATGCGGGCGGCGCTCCGGCTTGCTGCTGGCCTGCTTATAGAAAGCCGGGGCAGGCGGGGCAACATCGCGTGCGCCCCGCCGGTCCGGTCGCCGGCGGTTCAGCCGCCATTCCGTCGCCAATCAGTCCGCGCGCGGCCCGCATTTCTTTTCGGGCCGGCATTCCTGATCGGCCTCGCACCAATATCCGCCGCCGCAATAGGTCTTGCCGGCGGGATAACAGTGGTCGTCGCCGCCGCATTCCTCGTCCGGGTCGCAGACCAGCCCGCTGTCGCAGAGCTTGGCGCCCGGTTCGGAGCACTTGCCGCCCTGCAGGCAGATCGAGTCTCTGGGGCAGATCTGGCCCCCTTTGCAGAGCTTCATGTCGGGTTTCGAGCATTTGTTGTCCGGCAGGCACAGCGTGCGCGGCGGGCAGACGCCGCCATCCTCGCAAAGCACCGCGCCGGGTTCCGAACAGCGCCCCTCGCTCAGGCAGATGGTATCCCCGGGGCAGGTGGTGCCGCTGGGACAGACCTTGTGCCCCTCGGGCGCGCAGCCGCCACCCGGCAGGCATTCGCGGCCCGGCGCGCAGACGCTGTTGCTCTCGCAGAGCGTGGCGCCGGGGGCCGAGCACTTGCCGCCCTTGAGACAGATCTCGTCCTCGCCGCAGATCTGGCCGCCGGCACATTTCTTTGCCCCCGGTTCGGAACAGCCGCCGCCCGGCAAGCACAGCCGGCCCGGCCCGCACACCTTGTTGTCGTCGCACAGCGTCGCGCCGGGATCGGAGCATTTGCCGCCCTTCAGGCAGATCGTGTCCTTGGGGCAGGTGCTGCCGCCGGCACAGACCTTGTGTCCCTCCGGCGCACAGCCGCCGCCGGGAATGCACTGACGGCTGGGCGGGCAGATCTTGCCGTCGTCGCATTTCTCCGCGCCCGGTTCCGAGCAGCGCCCGCCCTTGAGGCAGAACGTTCCCTTGGGGCAGGAGGTGCCGCCCTCGCACAGCTTGTGCCCGGGGGGCGAGCATTTCTTGCCCGGCAGACAGACGGTGTCGGGCGGGCAGATCACGCCGCTGCTGCATTTCACCGCATCGGGCTTGGAGCATTTGCCGCCCGCCAGGCAATAGCTGCGCGGCGGGCAACTTTTGCCGTAACCGCAATCGACGCGGTCCTTCTGGACGCAGCCGCCGCCCTTGGAGCATTTTTGCGCCGGGGTGCAGATGTCTCCGCTGGAGCATTTGGTCGATCCGGGGGCCGAACACTTGCGGTTGCCCAGGCAAAAGGTGCCACCCTTGCAGTAGACACCATTGCCGCAGTCGTCGGTGCCGACCGGCACGCAGCCGCGCCCGCGCGAGCAGGTGTAGCCGGGGTTGCAGATGCTGCCGCTGGAGCATTTGACCGCGCCGATCTGCGAACAGCCGCCACCGCTAAGGCAATAGGCCCCCGGCTTGCAGTAGGATCCGCCGCCGCAGTCCAGTACGTTGTTCGGCACGCAGCCGCCGCCCGAGGCGCATTTGTTGCCCGGGTTGCAGATCGACCCGTCGCGGCACTGGATGGCCCCCACCGCCGAGCAGCGATTGCCGGTCAGGCAATAGGCGCCGGGGTTGCACCAGCGGCCGCGGCCGCAATCGACCTTGCCGCGGGGAATGCAGCCGCCGCCGCGCGAACAAAGGGACCCCGGCGCGCAGCTGTTGCCGCGACCGCAATAGCTGTAGCCGGGGCGGATGCACCATTGCCCGTCGCGGGCGCAGCCCCAGCCGTTCGGGCAGCAATAGGTGCCGCCGCCGCAATAGCCCTGACCCGGCGGGCAGTCGAACTGATAGCCGCCGTCCGAGATCCGCAGCAGGCGCGCCGCGCCGGTATTGCCGGGCGCCTGCGGCATCGGCGGCAGCAGGGCGGCAGGGTCGGTCCGGACCGGTTCGGCCGGTGCGGCATTGCGGATCAGATCGACAACCGGAACGACCTCTGCCTCCGCCTCGGCCGCGTTCCCGGTGGTCCGGAGGGCCGGCGCCTTCTCGATCTGGCCTGCGGCGGTGCTGCGGGCGAGGTCATAGAGCTTTTTCAGGATCGGTCCCGGTTCGGCTTGCAGTGGTGCCGCCAGCCCGACGACCAGAATCAGGAGGGCGGACAGAGAGAACAACGGTGCGAATATCGCCGATCGCCGGGCCGGCAATTGGATCTGCATGGTCTGTCCTCCCCTTCGTGTCGGCCCCATGTTTTTGGGTAATCTTTCCCGGCACAAGGATTTTTGCCCCCCGTACCGGCAAAATGCGCTGCGCTATGCGCTTTTTCGGCACCGGTTTCGGCGCTAGGGTCCGGGCTATGGAATCGCAGATCGACTATCATACGGCCCGCGCGCTGCTGGAATGGCAGGTGGAGCTGGGGGCGACGGACGCGGTGGGCGATACGCCGGTCAACCGCTATGAGTTGCCGGACAAGGCGGCGCCCGCGCTCAAGGCGCCGGGCGCGGCACCGGCGGCAGTCGCCGCCAATGCCCCTGCCAGTGCCGCCGCCGCCTCAGGTCCCGCGCCGGCGCCGGCGCTCGACCCGGTGGCTGTGGCGCGCGCCGCCGCCGAGGGCGCGGGTACGCTGGAGGCGCTGCGCGCCGCCATGGAGGCGTTCGGCCACTGCGAGTTGAAGAAGGGCGCGAGAAATCTGGTGTTTTCCGACGGTGTGCCGGGCGCGCCGGTGATGATCATCGGCGAGGCGCCGGGCCGCGACGAGGACCGCGAGGGGCGCCCCTTTGTCGGCCGCGCCGGGCAGTTGCTCGACCGGATGCTGGCGGCGATCGGGATGTCGCGGCAGCAGAACGTCTATATCACCAACGTGCTGCCCTGGCGGCCGCCGCAGAACCGCGATCCGCGCCCGGACGAGATCGCCATGCTGAAACCGTTCCTGGAGCGGCACGTGGCGCTGGCCAACCCACGGGTGATCGTGCTGATGGGCAACATCAGTTGTCAGGCGGTCCTGGGCAGGCGCGGCATCACCCGGCTGCGCGGAACCTGGGATCAGGCTCTGGACAAACCGGTGCTGCCGATGTTCCACCCGGCCTATCTGCTGCGCCAGCCCTCGGCCAAGCGGCAGGCCTGGGCCGATCTGCTCGAGCTGCAGGCCAGGCTCAGGGAGTGTTGAGAGTCGATGAAAATCCTGGCCTTTTCCGATCTGCATCTGGCCCGCCGCGCGGCGGCGGACCTTGTCAGCCACAGCGCCGGGGCCGATCTGGTGATCGGCGCGGGGGATTTCTGCAATGCCCGTCAGGGGCTCGATCAGGCGATGGAGCTGCTCTCGGGCATCGCCGCGCCGATGGTGATGGTGCCCGGCAACGCCGAAAGCGCGGATGAGCTGCGCGCCGCCGTGCGGCCCGGCACCACCGTGCTGCATGGGCAGGCAGCTGAAATCGGCGGCCTGCGCCTGTTCGGCCTGGGCGGCGGGGTGCCGCCGACCCCTTTTGGCGCCTGGTCCTGGGATCTGACCGAAGAGGCGGCGGCAGCGCTGCTGGCGCCCTGCGACGGGGCCGACATCCTGATTACCCATTCGCCGCCCAAGGGTGTGGCGGACTGCACCTCGCAGGGGCAGTCGGTGGGCTCGGCGGCGATCCGTGCCGCGATCGGGCGGATTCAGCCCAGGCTGGCGCTGTGCGGCCATATCCATGACTGCTGGGGCGAGCGGGGCCGGATCGGGGGCTCCGAGGTGGCCAATCTGGGGCCGGCGGGCGCCTGGTTCGAGATCGGCGCATGATGGATCCCCTGATACTCCTGACCTTTGTTCCCGCCGCGCTGGCGCTGAACCTCACGCCCGGAGCCGACATGATGTTCTGCCTCGGACAGGGGCTGCGCTCGGGGCGCGGCCCGGCGGTGGCGGCCAGCGCCGGGATCGCCGCGGGCGGCATGGTTCACGTGACGCTGGCCGGGCTGGGACTGGGCGCGGCGGTGGCGGCGCTGCCCTGGCTGTTCGATGTGATCCGCTGGGCCGGGGTGGCCTATCTGCTCTACCTCGCCTGGGGGGCCTGGCGCAGCGGACCGGCGCGCGACGGCGCCCCGCCGGTTCCGGCATCGCGGGCCTTTCGCGCGGGATTCGTGGTCAACCTGACCAATCCCAAGGTGATCCTCTTCGTGCTGGCCTTCATCCCGCAATTCGTCACCCCGCAGGCCGGGCCGGTGCTGGCCCAGTTCCTGATCTTTGGCGCGGTGCTCTCGCTGGGCGGGTTCGTGGTCAACGCGCTCGTCGGCCTCTTTGCCGGGCAGGCGGGGGAGCGGCTTTTCGCCTCGCCGCGCGTCTCGCTCTGGCTGGGCCGGCTTTCGGGCGGCATATTCGCGGCGCTGGCCCTGCGCCTCGCCATTCTCGAAAGGACCTGAATGCCATGTCGCGTATCGACGAAACCAAGGACTTCATCCCGGTCCGCATCGCGGTGCTGACCGTCTCGGACTCGCGCAGCCTGGACCAGGACCGCTCCGGCCAGGTGCTGGTCGACCGCATCGCGGCGGCGGGCCACACCCTGGCCGACCGCAGGATCCTGCCGGACGAGCGCGACCAGATCGCCGCGCAGCTGCGCACCTGGGTGGCCGATCCCGAGGTCGATGTGGTAATCTCGACCGGTGGCACCGGGCTGACCGGCCGCGACGTGACGGTCGAGGCGCACCGCGATGTCTACGAGAAAGAGATCGAGGCATTCGGCACCGTCTTCACCATCGTTTCGATGCAAAAGATCGGCACCAGCGCGGTGCAGTCGCGCGCCACCGGCGGGGTCGCGGGGGGCACATACCTGTTTGCCCTGCCGGGCAGCCCCGGCGCCTGCAAGGACGGCTGGGACGAAATCCTGTCGCTGCAACTCGATTACCGTCACCGGCCCTGCAATTTCGTCGAGATTTTTCCGCGTCTGACCGAACATCAGCGACGGAAGTAGCGCGGGACGGCGTATAACATCCCGGTTATCCGGCGCATCTTGGCATTTGCCGCGGTGCGGCTACCTTATATATGGGCCAATGATTGCGACCCCGGGAGTAGTTGGACATGCGGTTCTTGCGGCAAAGCCTGACTGGGCTGTTTCTGGCGTCCGTGATGCTGGCGCTGCTGATCTACGCCGGCCAGCTTGTGATGGGCGCGGTGCAAAGCCGCATGGCCGACGATCGCGGCCCGCAGCCGGCGCGCGAGCGGGTCTTTGCCGTCAACCTGCGCACCGCCCGGATGGAAACCGTCACCCCGGTATTGCCCGCCTTTGGCCAGATCGAAAGCCGCCGAACGCTCGAACTGCGCGCCGCCGTGGGCGGGCGGGTGATCTGGCTGGCCGAGGGGTTCGAGGATGGCGGCACCGTCGCCGCCGGGCAGGAGCTGGTGCGGATCGACCCGGCCGACGCGCAATCGACCCTGGACCGGGCCAAGAGCGACCTGCTGGATGCCGAGGCCGAGCAGCGCGACGCCGCCCGCGCCCTGGTTCTGGCGCGGGACGAGTTGTCGGCCGCCCGCGATCAGGAGGATCTGCGCGACCGCGCCTTTCAGCGTCAGAAAGACCTGCAGGACCGCGGCGTAGGCACTGCCTCCACCGTCGAGACCGCCGAGCTGGCGCTATCCGCGGCGCGGCAGGCGGTGTTGGCGCGGCGCCAGGCCGTGGCCCAGGCCGAGGCGCGCGTCGATCAGGCCGAGACCCGGACGGTGCGCACCCGGATCGCGCTGTCCGATGCCCAGCGGGCGCTGACCGACACCACCATCACCGCCGCCTTTGACGGTACACTGTCCAATGTCACCCTGGTCGAGGGGCGGCTTGTCTCGCCGAACGAGAAACTGGCCGAGCTGATCGACCCGGACGCGCTGGAAATCGCCTTTCGCGTCTCGACCGCGCAATATGCCCGGCTGCTGGACGGCGGGGGCGATCTGATCCCGGCTCCGGTGACCGCCACGCTGGATGTCAGCGGTGCCGCGCTGGTCGCCCGCGGCCGGATCAGCCGCGACAGCGCCGCGGCGGGCGAGGGTCAGACCGGGCGCATGCTCTATGCCCGGCTGGACAGCGCGCGGGGCTTCAAACCGGGCGATTTCGTCACCGTCGCGGTCGAGGAGCCGCCGCTCGAGCGGGTGGTGCGGCTGCCCGCCTCGGCGCTGGACGCGGCGGGCACCGTGCTGGTGCTGGGCGAAGAGGACCGGCTCGAGGCGCTGCCGGTCGAGCTGGTGCGGCGGCAGGGCGACGATGTGCTGTTGCGCGGCGCCGGCCTCGACGGGCGCGAGGTGGTGATCGGGCGCACACCGCTGTTGGGGACGGGCATCCGGGTCCGCCCGCTGCGCGAAGAGGCGCAGGCGGCGCCGTCCGAGGCCGCGATGCTGGAACTGAGCGACGAGCGCCGCGCGCGGCTGGTCGCCTTTGTCGAGGGCAACACGCGTATGCCCAGGGAAATGAAGGACCGTGTGCTGGCCCAGCTCGGCGGCCCGCAGGTGCCCGCGCAGCTGGTCGCGCGGATCGAATCCCGGATCGGGGGCTAGGCGATGGTGCGCGACCTTCCGCAGCAGGCGGGCGGCATCCTCAGCTATTTCACCCGCCACAAGACGGCGGCGAACCTGCTGCTGGCGGTGCTTCTGGTGCTGGGGTTGGCGGCGATCCCGAACATGCGCGCGCAGTTCTTTCCCGATGTGATTATCGACACTGTCACGGTGTCGGTGGAATGGGAGGGCGCCGGCCCGGAGGATGTCGACAGCGCCATCGTGCAGGTGCTGGAACCCGCCCTGCTGGTGGTCGACGGGGTCGAAAGCAGCGCCTCGGTCTCGCGCGAGGGGCGGGCCAGCATCACGCTGGATTTCGAGCCGGGCTGGGACATGGCGCGCGCCGCCGACGATGTGCAGACGGCGATCGATGCGGTGACCACCCTGCCGGAGGAGGCCGAGGAACCCTCGGTGCGCCGCGGCGTCTGGCGCGACCGGGTGACCGATGTGGTCATCACCGGTCCTGCGGCGCCGGAACAGCTGGCCCAGTTCACCGATGAGCTGGTCGCGCGGCTGTTCGAGGCCGGCGTGACCCGGACCACGATCCGCGGCGTCGCCGCCCCCGAGACGCTGGTCGAGGTGCCGACACGCAAGCTGATCGAACATGATGTGGCGATGGCCGATATCGCCGCCGCCATCGCCGCCGAGGTCACCGCCAGCCCGGCGGGCGATGTGACCGGAGCCAATGCCCGCGTGCGCACCGGCACCGAGAAACGCAGCCCGGAGGATCTGGCGCGGATCGTCCTGCGCTCGAACCCGGACGGCTCGAAACTGACCATCGGCGATCTGGCGACGATCCGGGTCGAGGGCGTCGACCGCAGCCGGGCCTATTTCGTCGGGGAAAATTCGGCGATGTCGATCCGGATCGACCGCTCCGACGCCGGCGATGCGATCCGGATCCAGCGCCAGGTCGAGGAGGTGGCGGCGCAGATGCAGCTGAGCCTGCCGCGGGGGGTGACGATCGATCTGATCCGCACCCGGGCCGAGGCGATATCCGACCGGTTGAACATCCTGGTGGACAACGGGCTGATGGGGCTGGTGCTGGTGCTGGTGCTGCTGTTCCTGTTTCTCAATGCCCGAACCGCCCTCTGGGTGGCGGCCGGCATCCCGGCCTCGATGCTCGCGGCCATCGCGCTGATGTATGCCTTTGGCATCACCATCAACATGATCAGCCTGTTCGGTCTGATCATCACGCTGGGCATCGTGGTCGACGATGCCATCGTGGTGGGCGAGCACGCCGATTTCCGAGCCCGCCGGCTGGGCGAACATCCGGTGACGGCCGCCGAGAATGCCGCGCGCCATATGGCGATGCCGGTGCTGGCCTCGACACTCACCACGGTGATCGCGTTTTTCGGGCTCGAGGCCATTGGCGGCCGCTTCGGCGACCTGATCAAGGATGTACCTTTCACCGTGATCGTGGTGCTGCTGGCCTCGCTGGTTGAATGTTTCCTGATCCTGCCCCACCACATGAGCCACGCGCTGGCCCATACCGCGCGCGAACACTGGTACGACCTGCCCAGCCGGGTGGTGAACCGGGGGTTCCGCTGGGTGCGCGACCATGTGTTCCGCCGGGTGATGGCCTGGGTGGTCTGGGCGCGCTATGTGGTGCTGGCGGGCGCCGTGGTGCTGCTGGCGGGGCAGGCGGCGCTGTTCATCCGGGGCGATGTGCAATGGCGGTTCTTCAACGCGCCGGAACGCGGCTCGGTCACTGGCAATTTCGCCATGGTCGAGGGCGCCACCCGCGCCGACACGCTGGCGATGATGCGCGAGTTGCAGCGCGCCACCGAGGATCTGGGCAAGCAATACGAAGAGCGCTACGGCCGCAATCCGCTGGATTTCGTCATGGCCGAGATCGGCGGAAACGCCGGTCGGGCGCTCGACGGGGCGGACACCAAGGATCCCGATCTGCTGGGCGGCATCAGCATCGAACTGATCGACGCCGACCTGCGTCCCTATTCCAGTTTCGCCTTCGTCGCTGAGTTGCAGGACAGCGTCCGCCGGCATCCGATGACCGAGATCGTCAGCTTCCGCGGCTGGCGCTCCGGGCCCGGCGGCGATGCGCTGGACGTACAGTTCTACGGCGCGAATGTACAAACCCTGAAGGCCGCCAGCCAGGATCTGCAGGCGGCCCTGCTGCGCTATCCCGAGGTCTCGGCGGTGGAGGACAACCTCGCCTACGACAAGGAGGAGCTGCTGCTGGATCTCACCGCGCAGGGGCAGGCGCTGGGCTTTACCATCGACACGCTGGGCCGTGCCCTGCGCCACCGGCTGAACGGGATCGAGGCCGCGACCTATCCCGACGGGCCGCGCAGCGCCGCGATCCGGGTCGAGCTGCCGGAGGGAGAGCTTTCGGCCGATTTCCTCGACCGGACCCGGATGCGCGCGCCGGGCGGGGCCTATGTGCCGCTGTCCGATATCGTCAGCGTCGCGCAGCGCACCGGGTTTTCCACGGTGCGGAGGGAAAACGGGTTGCGGCTGATCAGCGTGACCGGCGACATCTCGGAGGACGACCCGGCCCGCGCCGCCGACATCCAGGCGGCGCTCAAGGACGAGATCCTGCCGAAGATCGCCAGCGAGCGGCAGGTGGAATGGGCGCTGTCCGGGTTGAGCGAGCAGGAGAATGAATTTCTGTCCGACGCGCGCACCGGGCTGATCCTGTGCCTGACGGGGATCTATCTGGTCCTGGCCTGGGTGTTCGCCAGCTGGACAAGGCCGCTGGTGGTGATGGCGGTGATCCCCTTTGGCCTGATCGGCACGATCTGGGGCCACTACATCTGGGACGTGCCGATGAGCATGTTCACGGTGGTGGGCCTTCTGGGAATGACCGGGATCATCATCAACGACTCCATTGTCCTGGTCTCGACCATCGACGAATACGCGCGCGAGCGTGGGCTGATCCCCTCGATCATCGACGCCGCCGCCGACCGGCTGCGGCCGGTGCTGCTGACAACGCTGACCACGGTCCTGGGGCTGGCGCCGCTGCTCTACGAGCAATCGCAGCAGGCGCAGTTCCTGAAACCGACGGTGATCACGCTGGTCTACGGGCTGGGCTTTGGCATGGTGCTGGTGCTGATGGTGGTGCCGGCGCTGGTGGCGATGCAGCGTGACGTGTCGCGGCCGCTGACCGCGCTGCGCCGCGCGCTCTACAGTCCCAACCGCGCGATGAAGGGCGCGGTGCTGGCCACGGGCGCGCTGCTGCTGGGCTGGCTCGGGGCGACGATGGGCTGGGTTCTGGTGCAGGGCGTTCTGGCGCCGCCGCTGCTGGGGGCGCTGCCGGGGCTGGCGGGGGTGGAGGCGTTGCGCGCCGCCCTGGCCGTCTTCGTCGGCGGCGCGGTGGCGATCGTGCTGGCGGTCTATCTGATCTCGGCGCTGTTTTTTGCACGGCCGGCCGGGCGGGCCTGAGGCCGCCTCGAAATCCGGAATCGGCTTGACGGCTCCGGTCTCCTGGCTGGCGTTCGATCAGCAGAGAGAGACGCGCAAGGGCCGGACCCTTCGGGCTTGATGCTGCGCAGGCGCGCGTTCAGCGGGTGCCGCGCCGCCGCCTAGGGCGCCAAGGCACGGTTGCGCGCGAGCGCCAATTCCATCACCTCGTCCACCTGCGCGCTCATCGGCAGGCTGCCCGCGCGCACCACCTCGACCGGAAACCACGCCACGTCCTGGGCATCGTCATCGGCCCTCGGCGTGCCCACCGGATCGGCGCAGAGCACGGCGGCCAGCAGGTAATGCACGATCACCCGGCCCGCGTCGTCGCGGCGGATCACATCGATATTGGTCAGGTATTCCACCGCCCGTGCCGCCAGCCCGGTCTCCTCGCGCAACTCGCGCCGGGCAGCCTCGAGCGCGGTCTCGCCGGGCTCCACATGGCCGCCGGGGAAGCCCCAGAGCCCCTTGTCGGGCGATTTGCCGCGCTGCGCCAGCAGCACCCGGTCGCCGTCGACCAGAACCGCGATGGCGCCGAGGCGGGGCGTTGCCGTCATCGCCGCTCAGCCTGCGTCGCAGCCGCGGATGTCCACCGAATGCCGCGCGCCCAGCACGGTGATGCGGATACCGGAACGGTCGAGCGCAAAGGCGGCGCCGGTTTCGCTCATCAGATCGCTGGCCGCGATCAGGGTGTCGCCCTGGCGGTGGGTCCGGGTTTCGGCGGCCCAGATGCCGGGCGCCCCCGACTCGATCACCGCGATTTCCTCGCCGCCGGCGGAGGGCATGGTGATCCGCGCCTCGACCCTGAGGCCGCCCTTGACCGGCGACAGGCGGCAGGTGGCGGCGCGCACCCCGGCCTCGGCGGCCGAAAAGGGGCGCTGGGCAAGGGCGGCGGCGATGGCCGGGCTGCGGCGGGCCTGCGGGTCGAGTTCCTGATCGAAATCCAGAACGCCGGGGATGCAGACATCGCTGCACAGGCCAAGTTCGATCCGGCCGCGCAGGCGCACCGGCTGGCCATCGCTGGCCGGCGTCACCTCGACCGGCAGGACGAGCTGATGTTTGTAACCGATGGTGCGCAGGCCATTGGCGCTGAACACCTCAGGCGCGGGCCAGGTGATGTCGATGCCGCGCAGGTTGCGCGAGCCGTGCCAGTCGAAGCTGGGGGGAATGCCGGCGTCGCCTGGGGCGCGCCAATAGGTTTTCCAGCCGTCCGACAGCGTCAGCCGCAGGGCGGCCATATGGGTGCCGCGCGCGGTCGGCCCGCCATCCAGCACCTCGACCCGCACGAGATTGTCGAGCGCGCCGCCGGCATGGGCGGGGGCCGCAAGCGTCGTCAGCGCGACCAGAAGCGAGGCGAGTGTCCTGAGCATGAACCCTACATGGCGATTTTCCCTCCCAATGCCAAGTCACGACCCCGTCAGAGCGATCCATTTGCCGCAGGGGCGGCGGCGTGACCTTGCACCCGGGCGGCGCGGGGGCCATGTTGAAATCGAATGATATAAAAGCCGGAGCGCCGTAACATGGACCTGACCGGAAAACTTCTGATCGCAATGCCTGACATGGGCGATCCGCGTTTCGAGCATTCGGTCGTTTTCCTGTGCAGCCACGGCGGCGACGGCGCCATGGGTCTGATCGTCAACAAGCCGGCCTCGGATGTGCGGCTGGCAGATCTGCTCAGACAGCTGGAAATCAAACCGGACCGGCCCGAGCGCGGGCAGATGCCGGTGCATTTCGGCGGCCCGGTGGAAATCGCGCGCGGTTTCGTCCTGCATTCGGACGACTACGATGCCAATCTGCATTCGATGGAGGTGACGGATGCCTTTCGGATGACCGCGACGCTGGACATTCTGGAGGATATCGCCAACGGGCAGGGGCCGAAACGTGCGCTGCTGATGTTGGGCTATGCCGGCTGGGGGCCGGGGCAGCTCGAATCCGAAATTGCGATGAACGGCTGGCTGACCACGGATGCCGATCCCGATCTGGTCTTCGGCGAGCCGGACGGCGGCAAGTGGGAGGCGGCGTTGAAGACGCTGGGCGTCGATCCGCTGACGTTGTCGGCGCGCGCCGGTCGGGCCTGAGCCGCCGTTATTCGCGCGGTGCCGCAGCCCGCCGCAGCCGGTCGTTGATCGCCGCGCCCAGCCCATCGCCGGGGATCGGGGCGACGGCGATTGGTCTGCCGCGCGCATCGAGCCTGTGCAGGTGACCAAAGAGATTGGCCGCCGCCTCGGCCAGATCGCCGTTGGCCGAGAGGTTCAGATCGCAGTCCATCGGGCCGAAGCCAAGGAACAGCTCGTCCGGCCGGGGCGACCCGGCGTTCAACCGTACCCGCGCGGCGGGGGCATAGTGCGAAGCGAGCTGACCGGGCGCGCTGATTGCGCTGCCCGCCTCGGGCCGGACGAGGTCGGCGCCCAGAACCGCCTCGATCGCCTCTGCCGCCACGCCGCCGGGGCGCAGGAGCGCCGGCGCGCCCGCCAGCCCGACGATGGTGGATTCCAGCCCCACCGGGCAGGGGCCGTCGTCGATCACCGCGGCGATGCGGCCCGAGAGCCCGGCCAGAACATGCGCCGCCGTGGTCGGGCTGATCCGCCCCGAGAGGTTGGCCGAGGGCGCCGCCACCGGCCCGCCGAATTCGCGCAGCAGGGCGCGCGCCGTGGGATGGGCGGGCACCCGCACCGCCAGCGTTTGCAGCCCGGCGGTGACCAGATCGGAGATGCCGTGGCCGGGCCGCAGCGGCAGCACCAGTGTCAGCGGACCGGGCCAGAACGCCCCGGCCAGCTTCTCGGCCGTATCGCTCCACTCTACATATAACCGTGCGGTCTCTGCGTCGGCCACATGCACGATCAGCGGGTTGAAGCTGGGCCGCCCCTTGGCCTCGTAGATTGCGGCCACGGCGCGGCCGTTGCGCGCGTCGGCGCCCAGCCCGTATACTGTCTCGGTCGGGAAGGCGACCAGCTGCCCCTCGCCCAGAAGGGCGGCGGCGCGGGCCAGATCGGCGGCGCTGGCGGTCAGGTGCAGGGTCTCGGTCGGGGTCATGGCAATGACGCGGCGTTTTGGTTGCTTGTGGGCCGTATGCGGATAGGTATCAGTCGGATATCAAGCCATAGCCGTGCCACCGGCGGAAGCCAAGCCTGCCAGGTTCCGCCCCGCAGACAAGAGGACGTCCATGCCCTACCGCGCGCCCGTATCCGAGTATGAATTCCTGTTCCGCCACGTGGTGGGCTATGATCAGGTTTCTGCCACAAACCGGTTCTCCGAGGCCGACGGCGAGACCGTCAGCGCGATCCTGACCGAGGCCGGCAAGATGTGCGAGGAGGTCATGGCGCCGATGCAGCGCGACGGCGATCTGCACCCGGCACGGCTGGAGAACGGGGTTCTGCGCACATCGCCCGGTTTCGCGGACGGCTGGCGGGCGATCGCCGAGGGGGGCTGGATCGGCATGAGCGCGCCCGAGGACCACGGCGGCATGGGGCTGCCGATGACGCTGACCATCTCGGTGAACGAGATGATGAGCGCGGCGTGCCTTTCGCTGCAACTGGCCCCGCTGATGAGCCAGGGCCAGATCGAGGCGCTGGAGCATCACGCCTCCGACGCGCTCAAGGAGCTTTACCTGCCCAAGCTGATCAGCGGCGAATGGTCCGGCACCATGAACCTGACCGAACCGCAGGCGGGTTCGGACGTCGGCGCATTGTCGTCGAAGGCGGAGCCGAACGGCGACGGCACCTATGCGATCACCGGGCAGAAGATCTATATCTCCTGGGGCGACAATGATTTCACCGAGAACGTTTGCCACCTGGTGCTGGCGCGGCTGCCCGACGGGGTGCCGGGGACCAAGGGGATCAGCCTGTTCCTAGTGCCGAAATATATCCCTGACGACAACGGCAACCCGGGCAAGGCCAACGCCCTCAAGGTGGTGAGCCTGGAGCACAAGATGGGCCTGCACGGCTCGCCCACCTGCGTGATGCAGTACGACGGCGCCACCGGCTGGCTGGTCGGCGAGGAGCACGGCGGCATGGCGGCGATGTTCACCATGATGAACAACGCGCGCCTTGGCGTCGGCGGTCAGGGTGTCGGCGTGGCCGAGGGCGCTTATCAGCACGCGCTGGCCTATGCGCTGGAGCGCAAGCAGGGCCGGACGCCCGCCGGAACGCAAACCGGCACCATCGTGGATCATGCCGATGTGCGCCGGATGTTGATGGAAATGAAGGCGGATCTCTTCGCCTCGCGCGCGATCCTGCTGGCCTGCGCCGTGGCGATCGACATGCAGACCGCGACGGGCGAGGCGGACTGGGGCGCGCGCGCCGCGTTGCTGACCCCCATCGCCAAGGCCTTCGGCACCGATACCGGTATCCGCGTGGCCGAGACCGGCGTGCAGGTGCATGGCGGCATGGGTTTCATCGAGGAGACGGGGGCGGCGCAATACTATCGCGACGTGCGAGTCACCGCGATCTACGAGGGCACCAACGGCATTCAGGCGATGGATCTTGTCGCGCGCAAGATGATGGACGGCGGCGAGGCGGCCTGCCGGCTTCTGGAAGAGATCCAGAAACAGGCCGAGCGTGCCCGCTGCACCCTGCCCGAACTGGCCGAGCCGGTCTGGCAGGCGGCCGAGACCATGCGGGAGGCCACTGAATGGCTGGTGTCGCAGAGCGATATGAACAACCGCTTCGCCGGCGCGGTGCCCTATCTGCGGGCCTTCGCGCGGGTGCTGGGCGGGCATTTTCACCTGACCGCCGCCGTCGCCGACAAGGATGGGCCGCGCGCCGCGCTGGCGCGGTTCTATATCGAACGGCTGCTGCCCGAGCATAGCGCGCTTCTGGCCCATGCGCAGGCGGGGGCCGAAGGGCTCTATGCGCTGGGCATCGACGATCTGGCGCGGGGCTGAGCGGATGGATGGAGGCCCGAGTTTGACCCTGCGCTATCCCTGGGAAACCCCGCCGGAGCCGGGCGAAGCCGTCGGGGTGGCCGAGGGCGTTCTGTGGATGCGCCTGCCGCTGCCGATGAAGCTGGATCACGTCAATGTCTATGCGCTGGATGACGGCGACGGCTGGACGGTGATCGACACCGGCTTTGACACCGGCAAGTCGCGCGCGATCTGGGGCGATCTGCTGTCCGGTCCGCTGGCGGGCAAGCCGGTGCGGCGGGTCGTGGTCACCCATCACCACCCCGATCATATCGGGCTGGCCGGCTGGTTCCAGACCGAACACGGCGCCGAGTTGGTCACCACCCGCACCGCCTGGCTGTTCGCGCGGATGCTGACGCTGGACGTGCAGACGACCCTGCCGGAAGAAACCCGCGCCTATTACCGCGGCGCCGGGATGGACCCGGAGATCCTGGCCGAGCGGATTGCCGAGCGTCCGTTCAACTTTGCCGATATGGTGGCGCCGATGCCGCTGGGATTTACCCGCATCCAGCAGGGCGAGACGATCCGCATGGGCGGGCGCGAGTGGGACGTGCACATGGGCAACGGCCACGCGCCGGAACATGCCACTTTCTGGAGCCGCGACGACAATCTGGTGATCACCGGCGATCAGATCCTGTCCTCGATCAGCCCCAATATCGGCGTCTATGCGACCGAGCCGGAGGCCGACCCGCTGGCCGACTGGCTGGAAGCCTGCGAGCGGCTGAGCCTGCTGGCGCGGGCCGACCAGCTGGCGCTGGGCGGGCACAAGCTGCCCTTTGTCGGGCTGCCGCTGCGGATGCGGCAGCTGATCGACAACCACCACGGCGGCTTGCGCCGCCTGCTGGCGTATCTGGACGAGCCGAAACCCGCCTCGGCCTGTTTCCCGCCGCTGTTCAAGCGGACCATCGGCAAGGGGGAATACGGGCTGGCGCTGGTGGAGGCGGTGGCGCATGTCAATCACCTCTATCACACCGGAGAGGTGATCCGGACGCGGGGCGGGGACGGCGCCTGGCTCTATCAGCGCAGGGAGTGAGCGGAATGGATGGCAAGATCAGCACCGCCGCCGAGGCCGCCGAAGGCGATGCCATCCCCCACGTGCACGAGGTGCATGCCGATCCGAAATCCGAACCCTGCCTGGACGGGCTGCGCGCCGGTGCCACAAGGCCGGTCGCGGGCAAGAGCCCGGCGCGCTGGGCCTATGAGCGGATCATCCTTTATATCCGCAATTTCGAAGACCAGCTGGACAATTCGCATGAGGTCGCCATGGGGTTTACCGGCGGCGATGCGGGTGTGGTGCGGATCGAGGGAATTGGATATTTCGACCCCGATATCGTCACCTTCTACGGCAGCGATTCGACCGGCGCGCGCACCCAGCTGATCCAGCATGTAAGCCAGCTCAACGTGATGCTGCGCGCCCTGCCCAAGCCGCAGCCGGACAGACCGCCGGCGCGGATCGGCTTTCGCCTGGCGGTCGACCTGGATCAGGACTGATCCCGGACGGGTGCGGTGTGCAGAAAAGCCGCGGTCGCGCCCGAATGCCCGCATTGACCCCGTGACAGCGGGCGGCAAATTCAGTATCCAAAGCATCGACAAGATAACTTTCTGACAGGACGGACACAGATGGCTGAACATAAACACGGGGACATGGACATCTCGGTCCAGACCGAAACCTTCAACGGTTTTGTGAAATTCGTCACCTGGTCGGTGATCGTGCTGCTGGCGCTGCTGGTATTCATGGCGATCTTCACAACTTGATTCTGTTGTCGTCGGCTTGAACGAGGGCTGGTTTCCGTGTTGCGATTTTTTTGCCTGTGCGCGGTGCTTCTGGCGGTTGCCGGATGCGCCACCAAACAACCCTTTGCCGATGGCGAAACCATCGCGGCGGTCTCCTACCGCAATCCCGGGCCGCCGACGCTGGCCCTTTACACGATGGTCAGCAACCGTACCGGCAAGGGCGGGCATACCTCGCTGATGATCAACGCCTCGGAACGGGTGATTTTCGATCCGGCGGGCTCGTTCTATTCCGAAGTGGTGCCAGAGCGGAACGACGTGCTTTTCGGGATCACACCGGGGGTGGAACTGGCCTATCGCGGGGCGCATGCGCGCAGCACCTATCACGTGGTGATCCAGACAGTGGAGGTCACCGCGGAACAGGCCGAGATCGCCTATCGGCTGGCGCTGAGCAACGGCGCGGTGCCGGGGGTCTATTGCACCAACGCCACTTCGAGCCTGTTGAAGAAGGTGCCCGGCTTCGAGAAGATCGACATCACCTTCTATCCGACCCGGCTGCAGCAGCAGTTCGGCCGTATCCCCGGGGTGCGGACCGAGGAATATTTCGAGAATGACAGCCCCGATCTGGACAAGGGGCTGGCCGAGGGCAATGCGCGCCTGGTCGCGCTGCGCCAGCAGGAAGCCAGCGCCTCAGAGTAGGTAGAGCAGCCCGTAGAGCGTTGCGGCCCCGGCAAAGATCGCGGCCAGCACGTTCTTGGTGAGCGTTCCGACCCCGACCGTGACCAGCGCCGCCAGCAGCCGCGGCAGATCCAGCGCGCCGCCGGTTGCCTTGGGCCAGACCACCAGCGGGGTGACCAGCGCCGGCAGGATCGCCACGGCGGTATAACGCAGGTGTCGCAAAAGCCAGTCCGGCATCGGCCGGTCGCCGACCAGCCCGATGAAGACGAAGCGCAGCGCGAAACTGCCGACCGCCATGCCGGCAATCACGATCCACAGGGTGGCGCTGTCAAAGCCGTTGTGGTCCGGGGTCATGTCCACAGTCCCTTCTTGCGCAGAACCAGTTCGACGCGGGCGCCGGTGATCATGCCGGCCAGCCCGGCGACCATCAGCCCGAGGTTATAGGGCAGCCCGGCCGCCAGCAGCGCCACCACCACAGAGACCGTCGCGGCGACGACATGGGCAGAGGTGCGCAGCATCGGCGTGGCCATGGCCAGAAAGGCGATCGGCAGGGCGAAATCCAGCGCCCAGCTCTCGGGGATCTGCGCCCCCAGCAGCGCCCCCACCAGGGTGAAGGCATACCAGGCGGTGGTGACCGGGGTGACCGAGCCCATGAAATACCCCATGCGCTGCGGCACGGTCAGGTCCGGCTCGGTCTCGAACCGGACGATCGAGCAGGCATAGGACTGATCCACCGTCAGATAGGCCGCGAAAGCCCGCTGCCAGAGCGGTGCCTTGCCGAGAAAGGGGGTGAGCGAGGCCGAATACATCGCCATCCGCAGGTTCACCGCCAGCGCGGAGGCCAGAACGATGATCGTCGGCGCATGCTCCTGCATCAGCTGCAGCGCGGTCAGCTGCGCCGCCCCGGCGAACACCGTCGCGGTCATCACCATCGTTTCCGTCAGGTTCAGCCCGGCCTCGGTCGCCAGGACGCCGAAAAGCATGCCGAAGGGGCCGGCCACAAGAATGAACGGGGCGCCGTCGCGGAAGCCTTTCCAGTAGTAGGAACTGGCAGGGGAGAAAGCCATGGACTGTCCTTAACCTGTATATCGTCTGCCCTATACGCGAATGGGCACGGGTTCAATCGGGCGGGGGCCACAAGTTCGTGCAAGGCAGTCAAGGCGGCGTGGGTGGCATCTGCCGGGTGGCCGGGCGGCGCGGCGAAAGGCCCGGGCGGCAGCCTCCGGCGGGGGTATTTGCGGTGAAAGGAAGCGGGCACGCGGAGCTGCCCGCTCAGCCGGGATCGGCGGGCAGCGAGCGGTCGGCGCAATAGCGGGTCAGCGCAGCGATGGCGGCGCTGCCGGGGGCGGTGATCGCGGCATCGGTGCCGATCAGGGTGACCACCGCCTGCGCCTCGCCCTGCCAGTCGAGCACCGGGGCGGCGAGCGCCGAAAGCCCCAGCAGCAGATCGCCCGAGACGGTGGCGTAGCCCGCCGCGCGCACCTGCTCGACCGTGGTGCCGGGGTTCACCTGCGGCGCGGACTTGCGGTCGATCTTCACCCGGGCTGCGGTCAGCGGGCGCGGCAGAAAGGCGAGGAAGACATGGCCGGTGGCCGAACCCACCACCGGCAGGGTGGAGCCAAGCCCAAGCGTGGTGACCATGAAATTCGCCGCCCGTTCCCAGCGCACCACAGTGGGCCCGGAGTTACCCCAGACCGAGAGCAGCGCCGTCAGCCCGGTTTCGGCGCAGAGGTCGGGCAGGCCGTCGGCGGCGATGTTGATCGCGTCGTTGCGCGCCATCGCGGCCAGGCCGAGCCGGACCGCGGCGGGGCCGAGATCGTATTTTCCCGATTTTCCCGCCTGCCGCACCAGTCCGGCATGGGCGAAGGAGGCCAGATAACGATGCGCCTTGCTGACCGGCATGGCGCAGTCGCGGGCCAGATCGCTGAGCGCGGTGGGGCCGGGGCGTCCGGCCAGCGCCAGGAGCAGCCGCAGCGCCGAATCGAGCGACTGGATGCCGCCGCTCTGGGTTTGGTCCTGCCCCTTGTCCGCCTCGCTCATGCCTGCCCCGCGTCCGGCAGTCCGGCGTCCAGCAGCGCTCGCAGCGGCGCCATCTCGCCCGCGCGCAGCCGGCCGTCGCGCCTTACGAACATACCGCGCAATTCGGTCCCCTCGACCACCGCGCGTTCGCCGATACGGCCCAGATAGCCAAGGGTCAGCGTTTTGTGCCCCCAGTCCCGGATGGTCATTTCCAGAGTCATCAAATCCCCGTCCAGCGCGGGAGAGATGAAATTCGCCCGTGCATCCATCAGGCCGATTCCCTGTGCCTCCAACACCCGGCACAGCCGCCGGTGCCCGCCCGCCGTCTTTAGCAGATAGGTGTGAAAGCAGCGATCGAACCAGCGGAAGTAGTTGGGATAAAATACAATTCCGGCCGGATCGCAATGGCCGAAACTGATCTGGATCTCCATCGAGAAGTCGGGCTGGGACATGCAGATTTTTCCATTCTGTGATAGTTATTGCATAATAAGGAATTCCAACCTAAAAGAACAGGCAGTAAGCATGCTTCTTTTAGGGAGGGGGGTCATGGCGCATCTTTCCAAGGTCGATATTCTGGGCGGTGGTCCCGGTGGTCTCTATACCGCAATTCTGCTGCGGCGCACCTTTCCGGATTTGGATGTCCGGGTGACAGAGGCGGCGCCGCGCGGGGTGACCTGGGGCTTTGGCGTGGTGTTCTCCGACCGGGCGCTGGATTTCCTCAGGGCAGACGATGTCGAGACCCATGACCTGATCGCGCCGCGAATGGAGCGGTGGCAGAACATGACGCTGAACCACCCCGAAGGGCAGGTGGTGCTGGACGGCATCGGCTTTGCCGCCATCGGCCGGCTGGAGTTGTTGCAGATCCTGCAGGGCCGGGCCGAGGCGCTGGGGGTCGAGATGCGATACGGCCATACGGTGTCGGACCTCTCTGACCTCACGGGCGACGTGATCGTCGGGGCGGACGGACTCAATTCGCTGATCCGCGCCTCTGATCCCGTGGGGTTCGGCGAGACGATCAGCCATATGTCGAACCGCTTTGCCTGGTTCGGGGCCAAACGCCCGTTCGACACGCTGACCCAGACCTTCCGCCGGACGGCCAAGGGCGCGATGAACGCGCATCACTACCGCTATGCGTCGGATATGAGCACCTTTATCGTCGAGGCGGACGAGAACACGTTCTTTGCCCATGGCTTCGACCGGATGGACGAGGCAGAGACCGCGCGGGTCTGCGAGGAGGTATTCGCCGATGTGCTGGAAGGCGCGCCGCTGGTCGCCAACCGCTCGATCTGGCGGCAGTTTCCCAAGCTGTGGTGCGAGAACTGGGTGAGCGGCAACCGGGTGCTGCTGGGCGATGCGGTGCATACGGCGCATTTCTCGATCGGGTCGGGTACGCGGCTGGCGATGGAGGACGCAATTGCGTTGGTGCAGGCGCTGAAGGCAGAGGCGGACGTTCCGGCGGCGCTGGCGGCCTATCAGGTCAGCCGCCCGCCGATCGCCAAAAAGATCGTGACGGCGGCCAATACCTCCTGCGCCTGGTACGAGGACTTTGCCACCAAGATCGGCAAGCCGCCGCTGGATTTCGCGTTTGACTATGTGACCCGGTCGGGCCGGGTGGACATGGACCGGCTGCGGGCGCTGTCGCCGCAGTTCATGGCCGATTACGAGGCGCATCACGCGGCGCGCGCGGTGACCGATCCGGTGGGCAAGGACACGCCCGGCGCGCGTGAGATCGGCTTCGACAAGGCGCAACACACCAATTGCAGTGCGGTGCTCTGGGATAACCTGGAGCGCAACCCGGGGAAGCTGGCGCTGACCGGGCCGGCGGGGGATGTAAGCTATGCCCGGCTCTGCGCCCGGGCGGCGCGCTGGGGCAATGCGTTCAGGGCGCAGGGGCTGTCGCTGGGCGACCGGATCGCCATGTTCCTGGACGACACGCCGGAGTATCCGGCGGCCTTCTTCGGCGCGGTGCGGGCCGGGTTCGTGCCGGTGCTGCTGAACACGCTGACGCCGCCCGACCTGCTGAAGTTCTTTGTCGAGGACAGCGGCGCGCGGCTGGTGCTCTGCGAGGCCGATCTGGCGGCGACGGTGGCGGCCTCGGGGCTGGACGCGGGGGATTTGCCGGTGATCGCGGTGAACGGTGCGGCCGAAGGCGCCCGCGCGGCGGAGGATGTCCTGGCCGGGCAGCCGGAGGATCTCGCGGCGGCACCGACCGGGCCGGACGACATGGCGTTCTGGATGTACTCTTCCGGCTCGACGGGGCGGCCCAAGGGGATCGTGCATCTGCATCACGACATGGCCTATACGCAGGAGAGCTTTGGCGCGCAGGTGCTGAAGCTGCAGGATGACGACATCTGTTTTTCCGTGCCCAAGATGTTCTTTGCCTATGGCTTTGGCAATTCGGTGACCTTCCCGTTTTCGGTGGGGGCCACCACGCTGCTGATGCCGGGGCGGCCCGACCCGGGCAAGATCGCCGATCTGATCGAGACCTGGCGGCCGACCGTGTTCTTCGGCCTGCCCACGCTCTACACCGCGCTGTGCCGCTCGGAGGGGATCGGGAACCGCGATTTCTCCAGCCTGCGGCAGTGCATGTCGGCGGCCGAAATCCTGTCGGAGGACGTGTTCAGCCGCTGGAAGGCGCTGACCGGGATGCCGCCGATCGAGGGGTTGGGTTCGACCGAGATGCTGCATGTCTATCTGTCGAACAGCGCGGAGGAGCAGCGGCTGGGCGCGGCGGGCAAACCGGTGCCGGGCTATGAGGTGGAGCTGCGCGGTCCCGATGGCGCGCCGGTGGGCGATGGCGCGGACGGGGTGATGTATGTGCGCGGCCATTCCTCGGCTCCGTGCTACTGGAACCGGCCGGACAAGACGGCGGAGACGATGCAGGGCGACTGGATCTGCACCGGCGACCGCTTCGTGCGCGAGGATGGCTATTACTATTTCCAGGGGCGGGCCGACGATCTGGTCAAGGTGTCGGGGCAATGGGTCTGGCCGCTCGAGGTGGAACGCTGCCTGAACGAACACGAGGCGGTCCATGAAGCGGCTGTCGTTGCCCATGAAATGGCCGACCGGCGCATGACGCTGAGCGCGCTGGTGGCGCTGCGCGGCGGGGTGGAGGCCGAGGCCATGCAGCTGCAGGATCATGTGAAACATGCGCTCATGCCGCATAAATACCCGCGCCGGATCCTGTTCGTGCCCGAGCTGCCCAAGACCGGCACCGGCAAGATTGACCGAAAAGCCGTCGCCGATATGCTGGCTGCGGGAGGATAGGCGTTGATCGAACGCCCCGGAGCGGGCACATAAGGTTAACAAAACAAACGCGGCCAAGCTGCGTAAACATCTGGGAGGATACCATGAAGAAATTCCTGACTTTGACACTTGCCGCCGGGCTTATGTCCACGGCGGCCTGGGCCGAAACGGTCAAGATCGGCTTTGTCACCACCCTGACCACCGGGGCGGCGGTGATCGGCAAGGACATGCAGAATTCCGTCAATCTGGCGGTGGAGCATCTGGGCGGCAAGGCCGGCGATCTGGATCTCGAGGTGATCTTTGCCGATGACGGGTTCGCGCCCGAGACCGGCAAGCAGGCCACCGACAAGCTGGTGAAGCAGGACGACGTTGATTTCGTTGCCGGCTATATCTGGAGCCACGTGCTGCTGGCCTCGCGCAAATCGGTGCTTGATGCGGGCAAGTTCCTGATCTCGGCCAATGCTGGCCCCAGCCAGATTGCCGGAAAACTCTGCGATCAGGACTTTTTCTCGACCTCCTGGCAGAACGACCAGACGCCGATGGCGATGGGCGAGGTGCTGAACCGGCAGGGTGTGAAATCGCTTTACGTGATGGCACCGAACTATGCCGCGGGCAAGGATATGGTCGCCGGCGTCGAGCGCACCTTCAAGGGTGAGATCGTCGGCAAGGATCTGACCAAATGGGGCGCCGACGCGCAGCTCGATTTCTCGGCGGAACTGGCCAAGGCCAAGGCCAGCGGCGCGGACGGCATCTTTGTCTTCTATCCCGGAGCCGCGGGCGGTGCTTTCATCAAGCAGTACGACCAGGCCGGGTTGAAGGACACGCTGCCGCTTTACTCGGTGTTCACGGTGGACGCGCTGTCGCTGCCCAAACTGCAGGCGGCCAATCTGACCGGGGTGATGGGCTCGCGTACCACGCAGGAGTGGGATCCGTCGCTGGACAATGCCGCGAACAAGAAGTTCGTGACCGACTACAAGGCGAAATACGGCGCCTACCCGTCCTACTACGGGGCGCAGTCCTATGACGCCATCATGCTGATCGCCAGCGCGGTCGCCAAGGTCGGCAATACCACCGACAAGGACGCGCTGCGCGCCGCGCTGAAAGAGGCCGATTTCGAGTCGGTTCGCGGCAAGTTCAAGTTCGGCAGCAACAACTTCCCGATCGAGAATTTCTATCTGCGCGAAGTGGTGACCGATGCCGACGGCACCTGGACCACCAAGGTGGTCGAGACGGTCTTTGAGGATCACATCGACAGCTATGCCGCCGAATGCAAGATGTGAGCTGAGCTCCTGACACGGACCGGGCCGGACGGCACGCCGTCCGGCCCCCACAAGACATGGGGCGCCTGACTTGGACCTTTCTCTGCTGATCATTCAGGCCCTGAACGGGGTGCAGCTTGGGCTGCTTCTGTTCCTGGTGGCCTCGGGGCTGACGCTGGTGTTCGGGATTCTCGATTTCGTGAACCTCGCCCACGGCTCGCTTTATATGCTGGGGGCGTTCCTCTGCGCCTCGCTGACTTTTGTTTTCGGAAATTTCGTGCTGGCGGTGCTGGTGGCGCTGCCGCTGACCGGGGTGATCGGGTTCCTGGTCGAACGGTTCGTGGCCCGTCCGCTTTACGCCCGCGATCACCTCGATCACGTGCTGGGGACCTTCGGTCTGATCCTGGTGCTGGACACGCTGGCGCATCTGATCTGGGGGCCGGCGGGGATCGCCGTGCCGCTGCCCGAATGGCTTCAGGGACAGGTCGCACTGAGCGAGACGCTGGTGATCCCGAGCTTTCGGCTGGTGATCATCGGCGCCGGGCTCTCTGCCGCCGCCGGCCTGTTCTGGCTGGTGAACTACACCCGGCTGGGCATGCTGATCCGCGCCGGCGCCTCGAACCGCACCATGGTGTCGGCGCTGGGCATCGACATCCAGACCCTGTTCGCACTGGTCTTTGCCTTGGGCGCGATGCTGGCGGGCCTCGCCGGGATGCTGATCGCGCCGATCACCGAGGCCTCGATCGGCATGGGCAACAACATCATCATCACCGCCTTTGTCGTCATCATCGTCGGCGGTATCGGGTCGATGAAGGGGGCCTTCATCGGCGCGCTGCTGATCGGGCTGATCGACACGCTGGGCCGGTCGTTCCTGGATGACCTGTTCAAGGTGTTCATGTCCTCGGATGCCGCCGAAACCTCGGCGCCCGCGGTGTCGGCCATGCTGATCTATATCATCATGGCGCTTGTTCTCTCCCTGCGCCCGCAGGGACTTTTTCCGCCAAGGACGCGCTGATGACCTCGATGACACGTCGCGGCTGGATGACGGTCGCAGTCATGGCCCTGTTGGCCATTCTGCCGCCGGTTTTCTACCTGACCGGCAATCCCTTTTACCTCGATCTGGCCACGCGGCTGTCGATCCTCGGCATCGCGGCGGTCAGCCTGAACCTGATCCTGGGCTATGGCGGGCTGGTGTCCTTTGGCCATGCCGCATTCGTGGGCCTCGGGGCCTATGCGGTAGGAATCCCGGCGCATCACTGGCTTTACGGCGGCATGGATTTTCTGGCCACCACCAGCGGTCTTGTGCAGATCCCGTTGGCGGTGGCGGTCTGCGCGCTGTTCGCGCTGGTGACGGGGGCGGTCTGCCTGCGCACCAAGGGCGTCTATTTCATCATGATCACCATGGCCTTCGCGCAGATGATCTATTACCTCATCGTCTCGATCGAGGAATACGGCGGCGACGACGGGCTGGTGATCGACACCCGCTCCGAGCTGCCGTTCGTGAACCTCGACAATCCGCTGCAACTGTTCGGCTTCTCCTATGTCGCGCTGCTGGTGGCGATGGGTCTGGTGCGAATGATCACGCGGTCCCGCTTTGGCATGGTGCTCAAGGGCGCCAAGGGCAATGAGGAGCGGATGGTGACGCTGGGCTTCAATGTTTATGCCTACCGGCTGACGGCCTATGTGATCTCTGGCGCGATGTGCGGATTCGCCGGGGCGCTGCTGGGCAATTTCACCACCTTTATTTCCCCCGAGATGATGGACTGGTCGCGCTCGGGCGAGCTGATGTTCATGGTGATCCTCGGCGGCGCCGCCACCACGCTGGGTCCGATCCTGGGCTCGATCGCGTTCATCGTGGTGGAGGAGATCCTTTCCTCCTTCACCATCTACTGGCACCTGCCCTTTGGGCTGATGCTGATGGCGGTCGTGCTCTATGCGCGCGGCGGTCTGGTGGGGCTGCTGCGCGGCCGCGGGGAGGATGCAGAATGAGCGCAGTTCTGGAAATCTCCGGCCTGAACAAGAGCTTTGGCGGCATCAAGGCCACCGACGATCTGAACCTGAGCGTCGAGACCGGGGAACTGCACGCGGTGATCGGCCCCAACGGCGCAGGCAAGACGACGCTGATCAGCCAGCTCACCGGCATGCAGAAGCCCGACAGCGGGCGCATCCGGTTCAAGGGGCGCGACATCACCGGGATGGCGCCCTATGCCCGCGCGCATCTGGGCATCGCACGGTCGTTCCAGATCACCTCCTTGATCCTGGAAATGAGCGTTTTGGACAATATCGCGCTGGCGCTGCAGGCGCGCGAGGGGCATTCGTTCCGCTTCATCCGCCCGGCGCATTCGCTGACCCATCTGCGGTCGGAGGCGCTGGCACTGCTGGACCGGGTCGGGCTGGCCGACAAGGCGGAGCAGCCCACCGTGGCGCTGAGCCATGGCGAGCATCGGCACATGGAGATCGCCATCGCGCTGGGGGCGCAGGCCGAACTGATGCTGCTGGACGAGCCGATGGCGGGGCTTGGCATCGAGGAAAGCGCCCAGATGGTCGAGCTGCTGCGCGACATCAAGGGTAAACATTCGATCCTGCTGATCGAACATGACATGGACGCGGTCTTTGCGCTGGCCGACCGCATCTCGGTGCTGGTCTACGGCCATATCATCGCCACCGGCACTCCGGACGAGATCCGCGGCAACGAGGCGGTGCAGCACGCCTATCTGGGCGAGGAATAACCGATGCTGGTACTGGACAACCTGACCACCCACTACGGCTCCAGCCAGGCGCTGTTCGGCGTCAGCCTGCGGCTGGAGGCGGGGCAGGTGGCGACGCTCCTGGGCCGCAACGGCATGGGCAAGACCACCACGATCAACTCCATCATGGGGATCGTCAAGGCCAGCGGCGGCTCGATCAAATTCGACGGGCAGGAGCTGGTCGGACGACCCAGCTTCAAGACCGCCAATCTCGGGCTGGGGCTGGTGCCCGAGGGCCGGCAGATCTTTCCCAACCTGACGATGATGGAGAA
Source organism: Antarcticimicrobium luteum (assembly GCF_004358185.1). Classification (GTDB taxonomy): domain Bacteria; phylum Pseudomonadota; class Alphaproteobacteria; order Rhodobacterales; family Rhodobacteraceae; genus Antarcticimicrobium; species Antarcticimicrobium luteum. Next base: position 16,406 of record NZ_SMUV01000071.1, on the reverse strand, counting down.
CCTGGTGGCGACCGCCAGCAACCATTTGGGCGTCGCCGATCCCTGGACGGTGGAAAAGGTGTTCGGCCTGTTTCCGGAGCTGGAGACGCGAACCTCCTCGATGGGCAACCTGCTGTCGGGCGGCGAGCAGCAGATGCTGGCCATCGGGCGCGCGCTGATGACCAATCCGAAACTGCTGATCCTCGACGAGGCGACCGAGGGGCTGGCGCCGCTGGTCCGGCAGAAGATCTGGCACGCGCTGAGCGAGATCGCGGGCGAGGGGATGTCGATCCTTGTGGTGGACAAGAACCTCAAGGACCTGCTGCGCATCGCCGACCGCCATTTCATCATCCAGCGCGGACGGGTGGAATGGGAAGGCAGCAGCGAGGAACTGGAAGGCAACGACGAGGTGCGGCAGAAATACCTCGGGTTCTGAGGTACTGCACGCGGAGGAGGGGGCCGTCTGCCCCCTCGCGGCCCGGGGCTTGTGCCGGGGCTCCGCCCGTTCGGCGCTGAAAAAGGTCCTCAGGACCTTTTTCCGGGCGCGCCTCACCCCCTAGGATATTTTCGGCCAGAAGAAGACGGGGGTGTATCGGGCTCGCCCATGGCGGATGGTGTGGAGATTGCGCAAAGCGCTGCCCCGCCCGAATAGCGCCGAAGGCGCCGGGCGAGCGCCTGCCCGGTCCGGCGGGCTGGCGCTTTCGCAGCGTGGCGCGCCGTTCGCATCTAGGATGTATTGGGCTGGGATAATACGCGCGGCTCACCTGTTGCGGGCGCCATCCCCCGGTCAGGCGCCCGACCGGCTCTCAGCGCCCCCTGAACACCGGTTTGCGCTTTTCGCGGAAGGCCATGACGCCCTCGGCGAAATCGGCGCTTTGGCTCAGCGCGGTTTGCTCCATGCCCTCGGCGGCGATGGCGTCGCCGTAGGAGAGCCCATCCATCCGCCGTATCAGCCGTTTGGCGGCGGCGGCGGCCAGCGGGGCGCCGGCGACGATGCGGGCGGCCATGCCCCGCGTGGCCGCGTCGAGCGCATCGGCGGGGTGCAGCTCGTTGACGAGGCCCAGCTCCAGCGCCTCGGTTGCCGGGATCTTGCCGCCTTCGAGGATCGCCTGCAGCGCCCGGCGCGGGCCCATGGCGCGCTCCAGCAGCCAGACGTTGCCGCCGTCGGGGATCAGGCCGATGGCGGCGAAGGCCATGTAGAGCGTGGCGTCTTCGGCCATCGACACCAGATCGCAGTTCATCGCCAGTGCCGCGCCGATCCCGGCGGCGGAGCCGTGCACCTGGGCGATCCAGATCTTCGACGAGGCGGCGATGCCGGTCAGGATCGGGCGGTATTCGGTCTCGATCTGCTGGTGCACCGGCGGGTTGAGCCCCTCGGTCAGATCGGCCCCGGCGCAAAAGCCGCGGCCCTCGCCGCGGAGGATCACCACGCGGACGCCTGCGTCCACCTCCAGCTCGGAGACGGCGCGGCGGAGGTCTGCGCGCAGTGCGCCGTTAAGGGCATTGAAGGCGGCGGGGCGGTCCATGGTGACGGTGGCGATCATGCCGTCGCGGGTGATGGTTACGGGCGTGTCGGACATGGTCTGTCCCTCCTCAGGTCAGGGCGCCGGCGGCGCGCAGGCGCGCCAGCGTTTTGGCATCGTAGCCGGCCTCGGCCAGCAGCGCCTCGGTATCGGCGCCGGGGGCGGCGGGGCGGCCGGGCGTGGCGGGCGGCGTGCGGTCGAACCGGGGCGCCGGGGCGGCCTGGGTCACGCCGCCGATGTCCGTGAAGGTGCCGCGCGCGGCAAGATGGGGGTGCGCAGGCGCCTCAGACCAGGTCAGGATCGGAGCGACGCAGGCGTCGGAGCCGGCGAAGATCTCGGCCCATTCGTCGCGGGTCTTGCGGGCGAAGACGCGGGCGTATTCGGCCCGGCGTTCAGGCCAGCTTTTCGCGTCCATCTGGGTCGCCTTGTGGTCCTCGGGCAGCCCGGCAAGGCGAACCAGTTCGGCAAAGAACTGCGGCTCCAGCGGGCCGACCGACAGGAACTTGCCGTCGGCGCATTCATAGGCGCGGTAGAACGGCGCGCCGCCGTCCAGCAGGTTGGATTCGCGCGCCTCGGACCAGTGGCCGCGGGCGATCCAGGTGTGAATCAGCCCCATCAGCGCCGAGGCGCCATCGACCATCGCGGCATCCACCACCTGGCCCTTGCCCGAGGTCTGGCGCTCAAAGAGCGCGGCCATGATGCCGAACAACAGGAACATGGTGCCGCCGCCGTAATCGGCACCGATGTTCAGCGGTGGGCTCGGCACATCGTCGGCGCGGCCTATGGCGTGCAGGAACCCGGTGAGGCCCAGATAGTTGATGTCATGGCCCGCCATCTGCGCCATCGGCCCGGTCTGGCCCCAGCCGGTCATGCGGGCAAAGATCAGGCCCGCATTGCGCGCGTGGCAGTCTTCGGGGCCCAGCCCCATCCGCTCCATCACGCCGGGGCGGAAGCCTTCGATCAGCACGTCGGCGCGGTCGATCAGGGTTTGCGCCGCTTCGACCCCCTCCGGCGTCTTCAGGTTCAGCGCGGCGGAGCGTTTGCCGCGGTTGTTGATGTCGGTGGGATCGGCGGGGCCGGATTTGCGGGTGATCAGAATGACCTCCGCCCCCAGATCGGCAAGGAACTGCCCGGCCAGAGGGGCCGGGCCGATCCCGGCCATCTCCACCACGCGGAGGCCCTTGAGCGGCCCACTCACGCGGCAAGCTCCGCGCTGTCACGCAGCCGGTCCAATGCGGCGGGAGAGACCTTGAAACGGTCGCCCCAGGCCTCGGCCAGTTCCTTGGCGCGGGCGGCGAACCTGTCGATGCCGATGCCGCGAATGAACTGGATCGCGCCGCCGGTATAGGCGGGGAAGCCGATGGCGAAGATACCGCCGAGGTTGGCCTCTACTTCCGTGGTCAGCACGCCCTCGTCGAGGCAGCGCAGCGTCTCGATGGCCTGACGGTAGAGCAGCCGGTCGACGGCCTCCTCGACCGCGACGCTGCCGTTGCCCTTGGCGAATTGCGAAAGCCCGGACCAGAGCGATTTCGACCCGTCGGCGGCATAGTCGTAGAAGCCGCCGCCGTAATGGCGGCCGCCGCGGTCCTGCGCGATCATCGCATCGACGATGGGATTGCCGGCCTCCATGTCGATGCCGAGGCCGTTATCGACGCCAAGCCGCTTGTCCAGCGCCTCATGCGTCTTGCGGATCTTCTGGCTGAGCACCAGCGAGGTTTCGTCATGCACCGCCAGCGGGCCGACCGGCATGCCGGCGATCCAGGCGGCGCGTTCGATAGCGACCGGGGACATGCCGTCGCGCAGCAGCGCCATGCCTTCGTCGAGATAGGTGGAGAACACGCGGCTGGTGAAGAAGCCGCGGCTGTCGTTCACCACGATGGGCATATAGCCGATCTGCTGGACGTAATCGTAGGCCTTGCGCAGGGTGTCCTGGCTGGTCTTTTCGCCCATGATGATCTCCACCACCTTCATCTTGTCGACGGGGCTGAAGAAATGCAGCCCGATGAAGCGGCTGGGGTCGGGGCAGAACTCGGCGAGGATGGAGATCGGCAGGGTCGAGGTGTTGGAGCCGTAGATGCCGTTCTCGGAAAGCTGTCCAAAGGTGGCGCCGATCACCTTTTCCTTGAGGTCGATATCCTCGAACACCGCCTCGATGACGATGTCGGCACCGGCGAAGGCGGCGTCCTCGGTGGCGGGCGTGATCTGCGCCAGCAGCGCGTCTTTCTGCGCCTCGCTCATCCGGCCGCGCTGGACGCGCTTTTCGGCGAGCATGGCGGAATAGGATTTGCCTTTCTCGGCCTTCTCCAACTCCATGTCCTTCAGCACGGTCGGCAGCCCGGCCGAGGCATGGGCCCATGCGATACCGCTGCCCATCATCCCGGCGCCGAGGATGGCGGCGGATGTCGCCTGCCATTTCCCGCCCTCGGGGCGCACCTTGCCCGATTTGATCGCCTGCGTGCCGAAGAAGAAGGTGCCGATGGCGGCCTTGGCCTGCGGCGTGACCGCCAGCGCGCAGATGCCCCGGCTTTCCACCCGCAGCGCGGCGTCAAAGCCCATCCGCATGGAATTGACTGCGATGTCGAGGATCTTTTCCGGCGCCGGCATCAGCCCGCGCGTTTTCTTGTAGAGCATGGCGGGCGCCGCGACGATGGTCTGGCGCACGCGGGGATGCAGCGCGTCGCCGCCGGGATAGCGGAACCCCTTCCGGTCCCAGGGCTGGGTATGGGCGTCGGGGTTGGCCTTGATCCAGGCCTTGGAGGCGGGAATCAGATCGTCCCGTGCCTCGACGATCTCATCGACCATGCCTTCTTTCAGCGCGGCCTGCGGCTTTGCCGGCTTGCCCTCCAGCAGATAGGGCAGAGCCTTTTCCAGCCCCAGCAGGGCGGTCAGGCGGACCACGCCGCCGGCGCCTGGCAACAGGCCCAGCGTGACCTCTGGCAGACCGACGACGGCAGAGGGGTAGTTCACGACAATGCGGTGGTTGCAGGCCAGGCACAGTTCGTATCCACCACCCAGCGCGGCGCCGTTGATCGCGGCGACGATGGGCACGGGCAGTTTTTCCATCGCCCGGAACGGCGCCTTGTTGGCCTCGAACATCGCCAGAGACTCGGGGCCGGCACTGTCGATCCGGCGCAGGCCGTTGAGATCGCCGCCGGCGAAAAAGGTCTTCTTGGCCGAGGCGATGACCACGCCGGTCAGACCCTCTTCGGTCTGCAGCCGGGCCAGAATCTCCTCCATCATCGGGATGTAGCGGGCGTTCATGGTGTTGGCCGACTGGCCTGCCATGTCGAGGGTGACGGTGACGATGCCGCTCTCGTCCTTGTCGTAGGTGTAATCGCTCATGTCCGTTTCCTCCCTCACACGCGCTCGATGATGCTGGCGATGCCCATGCCGCCGCCGACGCACATGCAGATCAGCGCGCGTTTCAGATCCCGCCGCTCCAGCTCGTCCAGCATGGTCGAGACCAGGCAGCCGCCGGTGGCGCCCAGCGGGTGGCCCATGGCGATGGCGCCGCCGACCACGTTCAGCTTTTCGTCCGGCACGTTCAGATCCCTTTGCAGCCGCAGCGCGACCGAGGCAAAAGCCTCGTTGATCTCAACGAGGTCGATGTCGTCGATGCTCAGCCCGGCCTTGGCCAGCGCCTTTTTCGACGCCGGGCCGGGGCCGGTCAGCATGATGGTGGGATCGGTGGCGGTCAGCGCGATCGACACCACCCGCCCGCGCGGGGTCAGGTCCAGATCCCTGCCCGCCTGCGCGTTGCCCAGCAGGATCAGCGAGGCGCCGTCGACGATGCCCGAGCTGTTGCCGGGGGTATGGACGTGGTCGATGCGCTCCACCTCCGGGTATTTGGCCAGCGCCACGGCGTCGAACCCGATGGCGCCGGGCATGGCGAAGGAGGGTTTCAGCGCGCCCAGCTTCTGCATGTCGGTGTCGGGCTTGATGAAATCGTCGCGCTCCAGGATGGCGATGCCGTTCTCGTCGCGCACCGGCACGACCGAGCGGTCGAACCAGCCCGCGTCACGGGCATGGGCCGCGCGTTTCTGGCTTTCCAGCGCAAAGGCGTCCACATCGTCGCGGCTCCAGCCTTCGATCGTGGCGATCAGGTCGGCGCCGATGCCCTGCGGAACGAAGCCGGTCTTGATCGCGGTCTCCGGATCCTCGGCAAAGGGGCCGCCGTCGGCGCCCATGGGCACCCGGCTCATGCATTCGAACCCGCCGGCGCAGACCATATCCTCCCAGCCGCTTGCGATCTTGGCGGCGGCGGTGTTGAAGGTATCCAGGCCGGAGGCGCAGAACCGGTTGAGCTGCGCGCCGGGAACGGACTCGTCCCAGCCGGCCTTTTGCAGCGCGATCTTGGGCAGCACCGCGCCCTGTTCCATCACCGGGGTCACGCAGCCCAGCATGACGTCATCGACGCGCGCGGTGTCGAGATCGTGGCGCCTTTGCATTTCGGTCAACAGGGTGGTCACCATGTTGACGGGTTTCACCTCATGCAGGGAGCCGTCGGGCTTGCCCTTGGAACGGGGCGTGCGGATCGCGTCATAAATATAGGCTGTCTCGGTCATCTTGGCCTCCTCCCGGATTGGCGTGCGCGGCCCGGCGCGGCCGGACAGGCGTTGTGGCGGATTTGAACAGGGCCGCCGGAATCAAGTCAACGCCGCCCCGGCGGCACTCCGCGGGCGTGACGCAACGATGTTTTCGCCCGGCGGCCGCCGGCGAACCGAACAGGGCGCTTGACAGACAGGCGGCGGATGGAAATCCTGACTGGGCGATCAGTCAGGATTCGGGGAGGGATTCTGGTGCCATCAAATGCCGCCCGCATCGGCCCCCGGACCGGCCAGGGCGAAAGCCGGCAGGACGCGATCCTGGATGCCGCCGAGCGCGTCTTTGCCGAGGCCGGCTATCAGGGGGCGCCGATGCGCGCCATCGCCGAGGCGGCGGGCGTCGCGCAGGGGTTGATCCACTACCATTTCAAGACCAAGGAAAAGCTGTTCGAGGCGATGGTCGCCCGCCGCTCGGACCAGATCAACGAGCGCCGCGCGGCGCTGGTGGCGGCGCTGTTCGCGCACAGCGATCCGCCGCGGCTGGACCAGATCGTCGAGGCGCTGTTCCGGCCCACCATCGAGACCGGGCTGGACCTGGCCCGCGACGGCGGCGCCTTCGCGCGCATCCTGGTCAGTTTCGCCAATTCGGCGGACCCGCGCGATCAGAAGCTGATCGAGATTCACTACGACCCGATCGCGCAAACCTTCATCGACGCGCTGATGCGGGTCGAACCGGGGCTTGGCCGCGCGGATGCGGTCTGGGCCTATATGTTCGCGATCGGCGTCGGCATGACGATGATGGCCAAGACGGGCCGCCCGGCGCGGCTGTCCGGCGGGGTCTGCGACGATGGCGACGCCGAGGCGATGCTGGACCGCATCGTGCCCTTCATCTGTGGTGGGGTGCGGGCACTGGTCGGGGACTGACGGACGACGATAATTTCATCCAATACGGGAGGAGAGGATGATGATGCAGATCAGACAAGGGATGCTGGCCGCCGCGCTGGCGTTGGGCGGACTGGCCGCCGCGTCGCAGGCCGGGGCGGAGGCGTTGAACGTGACCATCGTGGCGGGACATCCGCCGGTGTTCCGCTGGGTAAAACATGCCAGCCAGACCTTCATCCCCGCGGTGAACGCGGCGCTAGAGGGGACCGACTACTCCATCGAGTGGTCCGAGCAATACGGCGGCTCGCTGGCCAAGGTGGGCGACGAGCTGGAGGCGGTCGAGGAGGGGCTGGCCGAGATCGGCCTGGTCTCCAGCCTGTTCGACCCGGCCAAGCTGTCGGTGCAGAACGTGACCTATTTCACCCCCTTCGTGTCCAGTGACTCCACTGCCGTCTCAAGCTGGATGGACAAGCTGCAGGAGACCAACGCCGACATGAAGGCGGCCTGGCACGAGAACGGGCTGGAATACCTCGGCGGTGGCATCGGCATCGACGACTATCTGTTGATGACGACCTTTCCGGTCAATTCCATCGCCGATCTGGAGGGGCACAAGATCGCCGCGCCCGGCCCGGCTGTGAACTGGCTGGAGGGCACCGGCGCGGTCGGCGTGTCGGGCAACCTCACCACCTATTACAACGAGATCAAGACAGGCGTGTATGACGGGGTGATCGTCTTCGCCAGCGCCGCGCTGCCGGGCAAGCTGCACGAGGTGGCGCCCTATATCACCAAGGTGGGGTTCGGCGCCCAATATGCCGGCGGTCTGGCGGCCAACAAGGACTGGTTCGACGGGCTCGACCCCGCGGTGCAGGCCGCGCTGAAGGACGCCGCCAGGGCCGACGCGGTGGCCTATCAGCAGGATCTGGATGCCTCGGTCGAGAAATTCCTGGGCCTGATGCAGCAGCAGGGGGCCACCGTGACCGAGGTGGACGAGGCGTTCCGCCAGCAATGGGCCAGCGGCATGGACAATGTCGCCCGGCTCTGGGCTCAGCGGCTGGATGGCGAGGGCAAGGCGGGCAGCGCCGTGCTCAAGGCCTATATGGACACCATGCGCGCCGCCGGGGCGACCCCGGTGCGCAACTGGGATCAGGAGTAAGGGACGCGGCGGCGCCCCTGTTTCGGGGCGCCGCACGCCCGATCCGCACATGAGCGATTTTTCATCCCATCACGCCGGCGGCGCGCTGCCGCGCTGGTTCCGCGCGCTGCGCCGGGCGGTCGATCTGGTGACCGGCGGGCTCAACGTGGCGGGCACGCTGCTGATCCTGGCGCTGATGGTTCTGGTCAATGCCGATGTGATCGGGCGCGGGGCGTTCTCCGCGCCGATCTCGGGGGTGCCGGAAATGGTGTCGATGTCGATCGTCGCCATCGTCTTTCTGCAGATCGCCCAGACCTTTCGCAGGGGGCGGATGACGCGGGCCGAAGCGCTGCTGAACACGCTGGATCGCGCCGCGCCGCGCCTGCGGCTGGGGCTGGATCTGCTCTTTGCCATTGCCGCGGCGACACTGGTCTGGGTGCTGTTCTCGGCCTCGCTGCCGCTGTTTGAAAAGGCCTGGGTGCGCGGCACCTACGAGGGGACGGTGGGCGATTTCACCGCGCCGGTCTGGCCGGTCAAGCTGATCATCCTTGTCGGCTGCGCCGCGCTCTGGGTGCAACTTGTCCTGTCGGCCTGCGAGACCCTGCTGCGCCTGATGCCCGGAAAGGACCGCACATGACCCCGTTCGAGATCGGGCTGACCTCCTTCGGGGCAATGGTGGTGATGGTCTATCTGGGCTTCTGGGTGCCCTTCGCGCTGATGCTGTCCTCCTATGTGGGGGTCTGGATGATCAAGGGCTCGCCGGTGCTGGCCGGCAAGCTGCTGGCGCTGGCGGCGTCCGAGACGATCTCCAGCTATTTCTTCGGGGTGGTGCCGCTCTTTGTGCTGATGGGCTATCTGGTGTCGGTCACAGGCATGGGGCGCGACGCCTTCGACGTGGCCAACCACCTGTTCCGTCGCTTTGCCGGCGGGCTGGGGATCGGCACGGTGGGGGCCAACGCGATCTTTGCCGCGATCACCGGCATCTCCATCGCCTCGGCCGCCGTCTTCACCCGCATCGCGGTGCCCGAGATGATCCGCCATGGCTATTCGCCGCGGTTCTCGGTCGGTGTGGTCGCCGGATCGTCGGTGCTGGGGATGCTGATTCCGCCCAGTTTGCTGCTGATTTTGTACGGTCTGCTGACCGAGCAGTCGGTGGGCGATCTGTTCATCGCGGGCGTCCTCCCCGGGCTCTTGCTGGCCGTGATCTTCGGCGGCAGCATCTGGCTGACCGCGAAATTCCGCCCCGCCGCGCTGGGGTCGGCGCATGACGCGGATGACATGGCGGTCCTGAGCCGGGCGGAAGTGACGCGCAAGGGCCTGCCCATCGCGGCGCTGATCGGGCTGGTGTTGGGCGGCATCTATGGCGGCTTCTTCACCCCGATCGAGGCCGGCGCGGTGGGCTGCCTCGGCGCCATCGTCATCGGGCTGGCGCGCCGCAGCCTGTCGGCAGGCGATTTCTGGCAGGTGCTGACCGATACCGGGCTGGTGACCGCCGCGATCTCCTTCCTGATCATCGCCGCGCAGATGTATTCGCGGATGTTGGCGCTGTCGGGGGTGCCGCTGGGCTTCGGGCAGTTCGTGGCCCATGCCGATATCGGGTTCTGGGGCGTGATGCTGGCCTATGTGGCGCTGGTGATCGTGATGGGAACGATCCTGGACAGCTCCTCCATCATGCTGATCCTGGTGCCGCTGATGCTGCCGGTGCTGACCCAGCTGGGGGTGGATCTGATCTGGTTCGGCATCGTCACCATCGTTGCCGTCGAGATCGGGTTGCTGACGCCACCCTTCGGCATTTCCGTCTTCGTCATCAAATCCGCGCTCGACGATCCCGATATTCCGCTGGGTGAGATCTTTCGCGGCGCCGCCCCCTTCGCGCTGATGATGCTGGTGCTTCTGGCGTTGGTGATGATCTTTCCCGCCCTCGCAACCGTTCTTGTCCATTAGAAAAGAGGAGGCCGCCCATGGCACGCCGTTTTGTCGACCTGTCCGTCCCGCTGGAAATGGGGATCGTGTCGGATCCGCCGATCATGCTGCCGCAGATCGAATATATGACCCACGAGCAGACCGCCGAGCAGGTGATGGCGTTTTTCCCGGGTCTTCAACGCGAGGATCTGCCGGGCGGCGAAGGCTGGGCGGTCGAACGCCTGACCATCGCCACCCACAACGGCACCCATCTGGACGCGCCCTATCACCATCATTCGACCATGAGTAACGGCGAACGGGCGATCACCATCGACGAGGTGCCGCTGGAGTGGTGCCTCAACCCCGGGGTCAAGCTGGATTTCCGCCACTTCGAGGATGGCTATGTTGCCACCCCGGGCGATGTCGAGGCGGAGCTGAAGCGGATTGGCCATGAACTGCGGCCGCTGGATATCGTGGTGGTCAATACCTCGGCGGGGGATCGCTATGGCCAGGACGATTACCTGATGAAAGGCTGCGGCATCGGGCGGGCGGCGACGCTCTATCTGCTCGAACGCGGCGTGCGGGTGACCGGCACCGATGCCTGGTCCTGGGACGCGCCCTTTGCGCTGACCGCGCGGGAATATGCCAAGACGCACGATCCCTCCATCATCTGGGAAGGGCACCGCGCCAGCATGGATATCGGCTATTGCCACATGGAAAAGCTGACCAATCTCGACCAGCTGCCCGGCGACGGGTTCGAGATTTCCTGCTTTCCCTACAAGATCAAGGCCGCCAGCGCCGGGTTCACCCGCGCCGTGGCGATTTTCGAGGAGTGAGACGATGAGGCTTGCAACCGTCTGTTTTGAAACCCGCGAGCGCGTGGTCGCCGCGCTGCCCGACGACCGGCTGGTGGACCTGCACCTGGCCGCCGAACTGGCGGGCGAGGATGCGGCGTTTTTCGTCGACATGATGGCGCTGATCTATGGCGGGGACGAGGCGCTGGCGGTGGCCCGGGTGCTGGTCGACACCGCCGATGACCGGGTGATCCTGCTGCAGGATGAGGTCGAATTCCGCCCGCCGGTCATGCCTGTGCAGTACCGCGACTGTCTGGTGTTCGAAGAGCATCTGTTCAACTGCCTGCGCGCCTTTGGCCAGGCCGAGCCGCAATTGCCCCCCGTCTGGTATGACCAGCCGATCTACTACAAGGGCAACCGGCTGTCGTTCATCGGTCATGGCCAGGATGTGATCTGGCCGAATTACGCCGAGCATCTGGATATCGAACTGGAGCTGGCCATCGTCGTCGGCAAGAAGGGCGTGAACATCAGGCCGGAGGAGGCGGAGGACTATATCTTCGGCTATACCATCCTCAACGACGTCTCCGCCCGCGATGCGCAGATGAAGGAGATGCCGGGGCAGCTGGGTCCGGCGAAGGGCAAGGATTTCGACACCGGCAATATCCTCGGACCTTACATCCTGACCGCCGACGAGGTGGCGCATCCGGTCGCCCTGGACATGGAGGCGCGGGTCAACGGGGAGCGTTGGGGCGGCGGCAATTCGCGGCAGATGCAGCATGATTTCGGGCGTATCCTGGAACATATTTCGGCCTCCGAAACGCTCTATCCGGGTGAGGTGATCGGCTCCGGCACTGTCGGCACCGGCTGTGGGCTGGAGACCGGCAAACGGCTGGCGCCCGGAGACAGGTTCGAGCTGGAGATCGAAAAGATCGGGGTGCTGGCCAACCGGATCGTGAAACCGTGAACGCGGGGGTCACGCCGGAAACCGCCCCGCCGCGCGCGGTGGTGCGGTTCGACTGCTCCGGGCGGGCGGTGGGCAAGATGCGCAATGAGCTCGACGTGCACATGGTCCAGCCGATGCAGGAGCGGTTCGAGCTGGCCACCGACGAGGGGCCGTTTCACGGTGGCGACGCGACCGCGCCGCCGCCGCTCGCGCTGTTCGTCGGCGGGCTGACGGGCTGCATCATGACCCAGATCCGCGCCTTTGCGAAACGCATGGACGTGGCGCTGAACGATCTGAAGGTGGAAACCCGCGTCGCGTGGGATTGGGAAAAGGCGGGCCGACTGTACGAAACCGCGCCTAAATCCTTCGAAATCGACGTGATGATCGACAGCGACGCGCCGTTGGCGCGGCAGCGGGATCTGGTGCAGGCGGCCAAGAAGGGCTGTTTCATCGAGCAGACGCTGGGCCGGGAGAACAAGATCACCCACCGGCTGAAGACGCCCGAAGGGTGGGTGTCGGCGGATTAGGGTCGGCCCGTCCTCCTGGCCGGGCAAGCCGCCTGATAGAACCGGCTGCGCCCGGTGCGGCCCGGTGCCAGACTGACGCCAAGTTTCTCTGGACAGACGCGGCGGTTTTTCCCTTGCTGGTGGGAACAGTGCAGGGGAGGGCGCCATGAGCTATGATTACGTGATCGTCGGCGGCGGCTCGGCGGGGTCGGTTCTGGCCGCACGGCTGAGCGAGGATCCCACCGTCAGGGTCTGCCTGCTGGAGGCCGGCGGCACCGGCAAGCATATCCTGATCCGTGCGCCCGCCGGCGTGGTGGCGATCCTGCCGGGATACGGCAAGATCAGCAACTGGGCCTATGAAACCGTGCCGCAGGCGGGGCTGAACGGGCGGCGGGGCTATCAGCCGCGCGGCAAGGCACTGGGCGGCTCCAGCGCGATCAACGCCATGCTCTATGTGCGCGGGCATCGGTCGGATTACGACGGCTGGGCAGATCTGGGGTGCGAGGGATGGTCCTGGGACGCGGTGCTGCCGTATTTCCGGCGGGCCGAGAATAACGAGCGCGGCGCCGATGCGCATCACGGCGATGGCGGTCCGCTGCAGGTGTCGAACCAGAAGGATCCGCGCCCCATTTCCGAGGCTTTCGTCGAGGCGGCGGGGCAGCTTCAACACCGCCGGCGCGAGGATTTCAATACCGGCGACAACGAGGGGGTGGGCCTCTATCAGGTGACCCAGTTCCACGATCCCGCGCGTAGTGGCGAGCGGTGTTCGGCGGCGGCGGCCTATCTGCATCCGGTGATGGACCGGCCCAACCTGACAGTGATCACGCGGGCGCATGCGACGAAGGTGCTGTTCGAGGGCAAGCGCGGAACCGGTGTGGCCTATCGGCAGGGGCGGGCGGAGAGAGAGGTGCGCGCGGCGCGCGAGGTGATCCTCTGCGGCGGGGCGTTCAATTCGCCGCAACTGTTGCAGCTTTCAGGCGTGGGCAATCCGGACGATCTGCGGATGCACGGAATCGAGACGCTGCATGAATTGCCCGGGGTCGGGCGCAACCTTCAGGACCATCTGGATTTCATCCTGGCCCACAAGAGCCGGGACAAGGACAATTTCGGCATCGGCGCGGCGGCGACGGCAAATCTGGTCAAGCATATCCTGCGCTGGCGGCGCGACGGCGGCGGCATGGTGGCGACGCCCTTTGCCGAGGGGGCGGGATTTCTCAAGACCGATCCGTCCCTGGACCGGCCCGACATCCAGCTGCATTTCGTGATCTCCATCGTCGACGATCACGCGCGCAAGCTGCATCTGGGGCATGGGTTCAGTTGCCACGTTTGCGCGCTGCGACCCTTCAGCCGGGGCACCGTGACACTGCAAAGTGCCGATCCGCTGGCCGCGCCGGCGATCGATCCGCGGTTCCTGTCGGACCCGCGCGATCTGGAGGTGACCATCAAGGGGGCGAGAATGGCCCGCGAGATCCTGCAGGCCCCGGCGATGGCGCACTATCGCGACAAGGAGCTGTTCGGGGTCCACGACGGGATGAGCGATGCGGAGTGGGAGGGCCATATCCGCGCCCGGGCCGACACCATCTATCACCCGGTCGGCAGCTGCAGGATGGGGCTGGACGAGATGGCGGTGGTCGATCCCCGGCTGCGGGTGCGCGGGATGGAGGGCCTGCGGGTGGTCGATGCCTCGGTAATGCCGACGCTGATCGGCGGCAATACCAATGCGCCGACCATCATGATCGCCGAAAAGGCCGCCGACATGATCCGCGAGGATACCGGACGGATCGACCGGATCGCGTGACCCGGGTCAGCCCGCCGCGCGCGCCAGCGCCTGCGCCACCAGCCCGGGCAGCGCGTCAAAATGGTCGAACCGGGCCAGATGCGGCAGCGCCTCTACGGGCTGTTTCCGATAGCCTTCGGTGAAGAGCAGGAAGGGCACGCCGGCGCGTTCGGCGGTCTCGGCATCCACCTCGCTGTCGCCGACATAGAGCCCGCCGCGCGCCAGCGCGTCGAAGGCGGCCCGCAGCGGCGCCGGATCGGGTTTTTTTACCGGCAGGGTATCGCCGCCGATCACCACCTCGAAATGCCGGGCGAGATCGAACTGGTCAAGGATGTCGCGGGCGGGCGCGGCCGGCTTGTTGGTGCAGATGCCCAATGCGAACCCCTGCGCCCGCAGGGCATCCAGCGCAGCGACCAGCCCCGGATAGGGCAGGGTGCGTGCGGTGCTCTCGGCGTTGTAGAAGGCCAGCGTGCGCGCGGTCAGCTCGGTGTGCCGGTCCATCGGCAGGTCGCGGGCGCCCATGGCCCGTTCGACCAGTTTGGGCAGGCCGTTTCCGATAAAGCCGATCACCGTGGGCAGGTCGAGCGGCTCTGCCCCCTCGCCCTCCAGCATCCTGTTGGCGGCGGCCTGGATATCGGGGGCGCTGTCCACCAGCGTGCCGTCGAGGTCGAAGATGATCGCGGTCATGCCGCCCCTTTCCATTTGATCGAGCACCCCATCGAGGGGATCTGGTCGCGCGGCCCCTGGCCGGTCTCGGCGATCTGTTTCATCGCCTCGAAGAGATCGCGGCGCAGATCCGGGGGGCCGGCCTCCCGGCGCGAGGCATCGAGACGACCGCGATATTGCAGCTCCAGATCGGAATTGAAACCGAAGAAATCCGGCGTGCAGGCGGCGTCATAGGCGCGCGCGACGCTCTGATCCGCGTCATGGAGATAGGGAAAGGGAAACGCCTGCTCCTCGGCCAGTTTGCGCATGTTGTCGAAACTGTCGGCCGGATAGGCCGCGGCGTCGTTGGCGCTGATCGCCGCCACGCCCACGCCCATCGCCATCAGCTCGCGCGCGTCGCGCAGGATGCGGTCGCGCACGGCGATGACATAGGGGCAATGGTTGCAGATGAACATGATCAGCGTGCCCCGGGGACCCGCCACCTCCGCCAGCGACAGCCGCCGCCCGTCGGTCGCGGGCAGGGTGAAATCCACGGCCTTCCAGCCGAAATCGCAAACGGGTGGGGTGGCGGCCATGGTCTCTTCCTTTGGTCAGGCGCCTTCCGGCACGAAGCGGTAGCCGTCGCCGTCCCGCTCGGCGCGGCCGATCCCGCCCTGCGGCAGGTGAAAGCCGATCAGGCGGGTCTGCTCGTGGGCGAGCTGGTCCAGAAGTTTGCTGCGGGTGGCCGCGGCCATCTCCTGATCCTGGTCAGAGCCGGAGTTCCAGCCGGGACGGGCGAAGGCGACATGGTGATTCCCGATGGAATCGCCGACCACCATCACCGCCTCGGTCCCCGAGCGAAGTTCGAACGCCATATGGCCCGGCGAATGGCCAAAGGTGGCGCGCGCCGCGACGCCGGGCAGGATCTCTTCCCCGTCGTCGAAGAAGGTGATCGCGTCCTCCAGCATCTCCAGCCGCCGCCGCGCGCCGACGGCAAAGGCGGTGCGCCCGCTGTCGATGGTGTTCACGGTCTCGGGGTTGTACCAGTAGTCCCACTCGGCGCGGCCCATCATGTGCTCGGCTTCCGAGAACAGCGGGTCGTCGAAATCGTCGAGCACACCCCAGAGGTGGTCCGGGTGGCCATGGGTAAAGACCACATGGGTCACATCCCCGGGGGCGACGCCGGCTGCGTCCAGCGCGTCGAGCAGCTCTCCGGCAGAGGGTTGGAAGGCATTGCCGGCACCGGTGTCGAACAGCACCACCCGCTCGCCGTCGCGCAGCAGCGTCACGTTGCACTCCGGCGTCAGGGGATCGCCCGGATCGATGCCGCGCTCGGCCAGCAGCGGGGCCAGCTCGGCCTGCGGCATCGGGCCAAAGATGAAATCGGGCGGCAGGACCAGATGGCCGTCCGACAGGCTCTGCACCTGCATGCCGCCGAAGCTCAGGCTGGTTTCGGCCCAGGCGCGGTGCGCGCCGATCCCGCTCAGCGCCAGCCCCGCGCCCGCGCCATGCAGGAATGTCCGACGGGTAATGTCCATGATGTGCTCCTCCGATCCGCAACAGATGTCATACATATGATCGCATTCGCACATATGAATGACAACGGCGGAAAACGACCCTCACGCAGGGGCGCCCTGCGCCGCCTCACGGATGGCGCGGATGTTCTGGCCGTAGACCTCGGGGCGCTCGACCGAGCCGCCCCTGAACACCGCCGAGCCGGCCACCAGCACGTCGGCGCCGGCATTGGCCACCAAGGGCGCGGTGGTGGCATCGACGCCG
>NZ_SMUV01000046.1 GCF_004358185.1 Antarcticimicrobium luteum | reverse complement strand
TCGCTGAATCGGCTTTTTCGCATTGTCTGTCTCCTCGTTTGGAGAACAGGCTAACTTCAAACCGCGGACTTTTCAGGGGAGCAGGTCACATCGGTTCGGGCCGATGTTTGCATCAGAAATCCGGAAACGGCGCGTCGAACCGCGCCGCCGCTCTCGCCGAGTGGCGCGGTCTCTGTGCTGAATAAGGGACAGCTATCCTGTCCTTGCCGTGACTGGTTCGCATTCGTCTGGCAGCACCGAGAAACGGGATGCTGTCGCCCGTCGACTTCGAACGACAGCGGAAACTGAGACCTGAAGGCGTCTAAGAAAAACGGGGCTATTCAGAACCACCGTCATCAGGTCAAGCGCCGAGTTCCAAATCGTATTTTACGGTTTTGAAGGGCACGCCATCCGGGTCGGTCTCGGCATCAAGCTCGCGGGCATAACGGTGGCCTTCGTAAACGGCTGCCGCAATGGTGGCAGGACCATAACAATCGCCAATACGGCGAAGGGATTTGACGCCCGCGGCATCAAGCTTCCTCTGATCCGCAGTCAGCGTGTTGTGAAGTTCATCATTGGGCAGGCGCATGGTGACCGGCACCAGCGCGCCCGGTCGCTCAGGCGTTTCACCGGTCACGAGGTTTTCCATCTGGACTACCCCGTCACCGAGTGAAAGCACGCCGTGGCGCGGCAGGATTTCCACGCCCATGCCGATCAGCCGTTTTTCGATGTGTTCCTGTTCCAGCGAATGCTCGGTCCAGCTGCTGACACACAGGCCGGGAGTCGCCAGCGTCACCTGGTAGCCTTCTCCTGCCAGCACCTCGGCCATCATGCCGCCCATGTAATAATGGTCGTCGTCGTAGACCACGACCGGACCTTTTGGAGGGCGTTTGCCGTCCATGATGTCATCGGGGCTGAAGCTGTTCGACGGATCGGCCCCTGGGATCGGTTCCCGGATATGCCGCCCGATGCCGTCGCGCCGCCAGGTGGCACCGGTGGCCAGCGCCACGTGATCGGCACCGAATTCCAGAACCTGCTCGGCCGACAGTTTGCTATTGAGGTAGAGTTCGACATTCACCATGGGCGCGATCTGCCCTAGCCGGTAATCGCGGACCCGCGCCCAGGCGTTTAGGTTTGGCAGGGCGCTTTCCCGGGTGACCCTGCCACCGGCATGTGCCGCAGCCTCGGCCAGCGTCACGCGGTAGCCGCGTTTGCCCAGTTGATGCGCCGCTTCAAGCCCCGCCGGTCCGGCCCCGACCACCAGCACATGCGCGTCCGTCGTTTTCGGAGCGATCTTTTCCGGGTGCCAGCCCTTGCGCCATTCCTCGCCCATGGTGGGGTTTTGGGTGCAGCGGATGGGGGCCGAGATATTGTTCCAGGCCGCACAGATATTGCAGCCAATACATTCGCGAATGTCCTCGACCCGCCCTTCCTTGATCTTGTTGGGCAGGAACGGATCGGCAATCGAAGGGCGCGCGGCGCAGATCATGTCGACCAACCCACGGCGGATCGCCGACACCATCGCGTCGGGCGAGGTATAGCGCCCGACGGTGGAAACCGGTTTACTGGTGACCTGTTTGACGAAGGCGATATATTCCTCCTGATAGCCCTCGGGCGCGAAGCGCGAGGTCATGGAGTCGTTTTCCCAATTGGAAACGTTGACGTCCCACATATGCGGGATCTCCGCCAGCATCTCGATCGCGTCGCGGCCTTCATGTTGCCATTCCAGACCGTCCGGGCCCATCATCTCGTCCACCGCAAATCGTGCGATCACGCCCATGGTGTCGCCGACGGCGTCAAGCGTGTCTTCCAGCAGTTCGCGATAAAGCCGCAGGCGGTTTTCAAGGCTGCCGCCGTATTCATCGCCGCGCTGGTTGTGACGGCGCGACAGGAAATGGGAAGGCATGGTGCCGTCATGCCCTGCATAGACCACGACGATGTCAAAACCCGCCTCGCGGGCGCGCAGGGCGGCCTCGCGGTGCCAGCGGCGGTAGGCGCGGATGTCGCTCAGATCCATGGCCCGCGCCTGGACCGGGTGATTGCGCCAGGTAACCGGGCGGTGCATCGGGCCGATGGGTACTTCGCGGCTGTAGATATTGCCGCTGTCATGGCCGTTGTGGACCAGTTCCACCGCCGCCAGCCCTCCATGTTTCTGCACCGCGTTCACCATGCCCGCCAGATAAGGCACATCCATGTCACCCCACATCCGGGTTTCGGTAAAGGGCGTGACGTCCCCGGTCGGGTGGAAATCGCACTGTTCGGTTGCCACGATGCCCCAACCGCCTTCGGCCTTCATGCCGCGCATGGCGATCATGCTGTCGGGATACATCCGGCCCATGCCATTGCAATGAGGCGCCTGCATGAACCGGTTGGGTGCCGTGACCGGGCCGATTTGAACCGGTTCAAAAAGGATATGATAGCGGGGATCACGGACCATTTTTCGTTCCTTGGCGATTTGCGTGGAGGGTCGGGCCTGCGTATTTGGCTCTAGCACTTGATCTTTTCCATGATGGGATCGAGCAGCGGTTTCAGCGAAGCCTTGGCGGGGACGCGCATATCGGCCACCTCGACCTCCCAGCTTCCCTCGTTTACCATGGCGGTGGTCAAGGGTTCCTCCATTTCCGCGAACCCGATGCCGACGGCCCCGCCCAGCGTGTGACCATAGGCGCCGATCTGCATATGGCCGACCGCTTTGCCATCCAGGTAGATCAGCTCATTGCCGTAAAGCAGCGGTTCTGGGTCTTGCAGCAGGAATTGCAGCATCCGGGTTTTCGGCACGCCCTGCGCCTTGATCGCGGCCAGCGCATCGCGGCCGATGAACCCGCCAGGCTTGTCCAGCTTCACGGCAAAGCCTAGCCCGGCCTCGATCGGGTTGTCGGTGTTGTCCACATCGACGCCGAAATCGCGATAGGCCTTTTCCAGGCGCAGCGAACTCAGCGTTTGCATACCGGCATTCCGCACCCCGAATTCCTGGCCCGCCTCCATCAACAGGTCATAGACCTGCACAGCGTGCAGGCTGGGCACATGCAGCTCCCAGCCCAACTCACCGATATAGGTGACGCGCAGGGCCAGGATGTTGAAATAGCCGACGTCGATTTCCTGCGCGGTCATGAACGGGAACGCCTGGTTTGACAGATCGGCGAAACTGACCTTCTGCATCAATTCACGAGCCTTTGGCCCGTGGACGTTGATTTGCGTAATGCCCGGCGTGATGTCGGTGACGGTCACAAATTCCTCAGCGCCGATATGACGGCGCATCCACATTTCAGTGTGGCCGTGGGAGTTTTCGCCAACGACGACCAGGAACTTGTCCGGGTCCAGCCGGGTGACGGTCAGATCTGCCTCGAAGCCACCTTGTTCGTTCACCCAGGCGGTATAGACGACGCGACCCGGGTCTACGTCGACCTCGTTGCAGCTCAGCCGGCTCATCAGCGCGCAGGCATCGCGCCCCTGCACCAGGAATTTCGACATCGAGGACATGTCCATCACGATCACGTCCTCGCGCGCGGCGCGGTGTTCCTCGGCGTGCCAGTCAAACCAGTTCTGGCGATACCAGGAATATTCCTCGATCTTCGCCTCTTCGGGTGTCGGAGCGAACCAGTCGGCCAGTTCCCAACTGTGGCTTTCGCTGAAATAGGCCCCTTTGGACTTCAGTCGGTCATAAAGCGCCGAGCGTTTGACGTTGCGCGCCGTGTTGAAGCTTTCGTTGTGGTAATGCTGGCCGAACATCTTGCCCAAGAGTTCGGGTCCACGGTCGCGACGGAAAGCGCGGGTGGCTTCGTTCTTGGTGAAGCGGTTCACGTTGATGCCGGTGACATCAATGGGCGGAATGCCGTCAACGATCCAATGCGCCAGAACCTTGCCGGTGCCGGCCCCGTTCAGAATGCCGAGCGAGTTCATGCCGCAGGCGACGAAACAGTTGCGTAACTCAGGCGTTTCGCCGACCAGCGGGGCAAGATCCGGGGTGAAGCTCTCCGGGCCACAAAACAGTTTGCGCACGCCGATATCCAGCGTCGAGGGCACGCGGCTGTAGGCCAGTTCAAGATGCGGGCCGACACGGTCCCAGTCGGGCTCGATCTCACCAAACGAGAAATCGTCGGGGATGGCATCCAGCTTCCACGGTGCGGCGCCTGGTTCAAACAGGCCCAGCATCAGACCGCCCATTTCCTCGCGGTAATATGTGTAGGTCGAAGGATCCTCCAGCACCGGCAAATCGCGGCTGAGGCCGTCGACATTCTCGGTGATCAGGTAATAATGTTCGGCGGCCTGAAGGGGCAGGTTGATGCCTGCGGATGCGCCCAGCTGGCGTGACCACATGCCGCCGCAGATCACCACGTTTTCCGCCGTGATCGTCTGCCCGTCCTCGGTGCGCACGCCGGTCGCGGTGCCGTTCTTGGCCATGATTTCGCTGACCGTCACATCTTCGAAGATCTTCGCCCCGCCCATGCGCGCGCCCTTGGCCAGCGACATGGTGACATCAACGGGGTTCGCACGCCCGTCTTCAGGGATATAAAAACCGGCCAAAACATCGTTCAGGTCGCCAATGGGGAACAGTTCCGCCGTTTCCTTGGGCGAGATTTCATAAATGTTGATCCCGTGGCGTCGCATGAAGGGGGCAAGCCGGCGCATCTCATGCACGCGTTCTTCATTGTTGGCGATCTGCAGGTACCCGACCTCCCGAAAACCGGTCGACATGCCGGTTTCCGCTTCCAGACTGGCATAAAGTTCGCGGCCGTGCGTGTAAATTTCACACTCGGCCTCGGACTTCAGCAGACCTGCCACGATCAGACCTGCGGCGTGCCAAGTGGTTCCGCTGGTCAGCTGGTCACGCTCCAGCACCACCACGTCCGTCATCCCCAATTTGGTCAGATGATAGGCGGTGTTGCAGCCGATGGAACCGCCGCCAATGATTACGGTCTGGGCGTGTGTGGGAAGCGATTTCGTCATGGTCGTCAGTCCTTTGGTGCTCTCGGGCGGTTAAGCGTTCAAATCGATCCAGATCGCTTTCTGTCCAGTTCTTTTGGGTGGGCGTGAAACCCGTTGCCGCTCATTTTGAAATCCGCCGGGCCGCATTCCATTTCGGACATCCCGGACTCTGCGGGGCGATTTCGGTCCGGTCGGATGGCGCGTTTTCGCTGTTTCATGCCAGGCCTTCCGTGCCGTTTGCGATGCTGAATCGCACCGCTCTGCAACAGGCGATTCAGGCGCCATGCCCGTGTGATTTGATCAAACCTTGTCTTGACTCGACTCATAAATCAACCCAACCATTGAATAAACGTTCAATTTGTAAGGTGGGAAAACGGCCTTCATTTATGAATGTTTTGGCTGGGCGAAAAGAATGAAAGGCACACGATATTTGCCGCGTAGAGACGCGCCGCAGCCGATCAAAAAGGCTTGTGAAAAGCCGGATTTCCAACAACAGGGAGACTGCAAAATGGACGTCGTTGATCAGTTAGGATCGCTCAAAGAAGGGAAGTTGAGCCGTCGGAAATTCACCAAATCACTTCTGACGGCAGGCATCGGGGTTGCGACAGCCCCCCTGGCCACGCGCATGGCCAGCGCGGCAGCCGAAGACCAGGGCACGTTCTTTACTTGGGGCGGGTACGACATCCCCGAGTTGTTCGTGCCCTACAAGGAAAAGCACGGCGAACTGCCGAATTTTGCAACTTTCGGCGGATCGGAAGAGGCGCTGACGAAAATGCGTGGCGGCTATGTCGTCGATGTCTCGCACCCGTGCAACTCGGGCATTCCGCGTTGGATTGCGTCGGGCCTGTTCCAGCCCATCGATACATCCCGCCTGTCAAACTGGCAGGACGTGATGCCGGAACTGTACAATCTCGAAGGCAATATCGTGGACGGCAAGCCGTATCTTGCTCCGTTTGACTGGGGGCAGACCTCGATCACCTACCGTACCGATCTGTTCGATCTGGAAGGTGAGGAATCCTGGGACATGCTCTGGGACGAGCGCTACACGGGTCGGCTCGGCAGTCTGGCGTCGGGCGGCGACGCCTGGTGGTGCGGTGCCATCAAGGCTGGCGTCGACTTCAAGAATATCGACACCCCGGAAGCCTTTGAGAAAATCGCTGCAGCCATGCGCGCGCAGCGCCCGCTGATCCGTCTTTACACAGACGACACCACCACGCTCGAACAGGCGCTCGCCTCCGGCGAAATGGTCGCGGCGATGACCTGGAATAGCTCTGCGACTACGCTGAAGGCCGAAGGCGTCCCGGTGCGGTTTGCCAATCCGAAAGAGGGTGCCCTAACTTGGGTTTGCGGCCTGATGATCCACAAGGATGCGCCGAACCTCGACCGGGCCTATGACATCATCGACTCGCTCCTGAGCGTTGAATCGGGCAAGTTCATGATCAATGACTACGGCTATGGCCATTCGAACGGAAAGTCGTTTGACGCCTTCGATGAGGAGACTTTGCAGGGCCTCGGTCTGAGTAAAAATCCGACCGATATCCTCGCCGCAGGTCACTTCCAGATCCCGCAAACGCAGGAATGGGAAACCAAGATGAACGCCCTGTTTGAGGAAATCAAAGCGGGCTTCTGATTGCCTTGACCCGGGCGGGATCAACTCTTTTTGGGTTTTCCAGCCCGGATCAAAATTGCCCACCGGTCTCCACTTCGGTGGGCCGGGAGCAAATACCCCACCGCACCTATTTGGAGCACGGCTGATATGAGTGGAGAAAGCGCCACCTCTGCCAACTCGGGTTCACCGAAGCCACCGGGAACCGGACGTCTGGGCAGGTTGCTGCAAAGGTCCGAAGCCGCGAGAGGCCTCTCTCTTCTTTCGCCCACACTGCTGATCATGTTCATCGGCGTTGCCGTCCCATTCGGCATCCTGATCGTCATGAGTTTTTGGACGCAGATCGGGTTTGGCTTTGATACAAGTCCGACAGTCGCGAACTACGAAAACTTTGGTGAACGGCCGATTTATGGGGCACTGCTCAAACGCTCGCTTTGGATGTCCAGCGCGGCGACAGCAGCGACCGTATTGCTCTGTTATCCGATGGCCTACTTTGTCGCGTTCCACATTCATCGTAACAAGATGATCTGGATCGTCCTGATCACCCTGCCATTCTGGACCAGCTATTTGCTGAGGGTCTTCGCCTGGAAAGTGGTTCTTGGGTACGAGGGTGTGATTAATTCGGCGCTGATGACCCTCGGCCTGATCAAGGCTCCTCTTGAGTTTCTGCTCTACAGCCAATCGGCCGTGGTAATCACCTTGGCGCATGCCTGGGCTGCATTCGCCATTTTGCCGATGTATGTGTCGCTTGAGAAAATCGATAAATCGTTGCTTGAGGCCGCGACAGATCTGGGCGATGGTCCCGTTCGGCGCTTTCTCAGGATCACCCTGCCGCTGTCCATGCCGGGGGTGATTTCCGCTAGCTTGCTGATCTTCATCCCGACAACCGGTGACTACATCACTCCGGCGCTTCTGGGGGGGCCGGACGGTGCGATGATCGGCAATCTGATCCAGAAGCAGTTCGGCGCGATCAACAACTGGCCGATGGGTGCGACGCTTTCAATCATCCTGATGCTGTCAATCGCCGCCATCGCCTTGGTCTTCATGTTTGTCACCAACTTCGTCAGGAAGCGGATATCATGAGCTCACAATCCTATATCCGTCGCCCGAACCGCCCGTTGCAGGTCTATGCGGCTATCTTTCTGATCGTGCTTTATGTGCCGGTCCTGTTCCTGCCGCTGTTCAGTTTCAACGACTCGATCTACGTGAAGTTCCCGCTCACGGGGTTTACCACGCAATGGTATGTCGAATTGTTCCACCGCGAGCCTGTCTGGGCCGCCCTGATGAACAGCGTCAGGGTCGGCGTCACGACCTCGATTATCGCGACCGGGTTCGGAGTGTTCGCCGCCAAGGCGATCATCCGCTATCGGATACCGGGACGCGGGCCGCTGGTCGGGTTCATCATGTTGCCGCTGGTTGTCCCCGGCATCATCTTCGGTGTCGCGCTTTTGGTGTTGCTCAGTCAGCTAGGCGTCCCGCTGTCGCTCTATACCGTGACGATCGGCCATGTGATCGTCTGCCTGCCGTTCGCCATTGCCACGATGATCCCAAGATTCGAAGGCTTTGATCCGTCGGTTGAAGAAGCCTCGGCAGATCTGGGGGAAAACGCCTGGTGGACCTTCTGGCGCGTGACCTTTCCCATCGTCTTTCCGGGTATCCTGGCCAGCCTTCTGCTGACGTTCACCGTGTCATTCGATGAATTCATCATGGCGTTTTTTCTGAGCGGTTCCGACCCGACCCTGCCCATGTATATCTGGGGCCAGCTTCGGTTTCCCAAGGAATTTCCGTCAATTCTGGCCATGGCATCCATAATCCTGCTGGTATCTTTCATCGTTGTCTTCATCGGGCAATGGATCAACCGAGATGCACAGGCCACAACCCTTGCAAATGAAGAAGATAAATGAAGCAGAGCGACGCCTATATCTCGATCCGGAACGTCAACAAACTCTTTGGTTCCTTCCAGGCCATCAGTGACGTGTCGATTGACATTCGCCAGGGGGAGTTCTTCTCGCTCCTGGGGTCCTCGGGTTGCGGAAAGACCACTCTGCTCAGGATGCTGGCAGGATTTGAAATGCCCACCTCGGGGGAAATCTTCATCGACGGGCAGCCCATGTCGGAGGTGCCACCACATCGACGCCCGGTAAACATGGTCTTCCAGAGCTATGCGATCTTCCCGCACCTGAATGTGCGCGACAACATCGCTTACGGGCTGCGAAAACGGAAACTTTCGCGGGCCAAGCGGGATACGATGGTCGATGAGATGCTGGAGCTGATCAAGCTGCCAGAATATGGTGACCGCAAGGCCAATCAACTTTCAGGCGGGCAACGCCAAAGGATCGCCCTGGCACGGGCATTGATCCTCAGGCCCAAGGTTCTGCTTCTCGATGAACCTCTGGGAGCGCTGGACAAGCAGTTGCGTGAGCAGATGCAGTTGGAACTGCGGGCCCTCCAGAAAACGGTCGGTATCACCTTCGTGTTTGTTACCCATGATCAGGAGGAGGCCCTGACCCTGTCGGACCGGATTGCCGTCATGGCCAATGGAAGGGAGCTGCAGGTCGACACGCCGACACGGCTTTATGAACGTCCGGTGAATCGTGATGTCGCCAGTTTCATCGGCAACATGAACTTTTTTGAGGGCAAGATCACAGGTATCTCCGATCACAGGGCAAGCGTTGACGTAAAAGGGCTTGGGCATGTGACTACGACGAATTTCGACGCTAAATTGAAGCCAGGCGTTGATATCTGCATCGCGATACGGCCCGAAAAGCTGATCCTGACGGAAAACGAGCCCCGGAATACCGGCAACAAAGCACGAGGCCAGATGGACAAGGCGGCCTATCTGGGTGAACGAAGCCACTATTACGTTCGCCTGGACGGCATCTCCCAGCCTGTCGCCATTTCAGCCCAGAACCGGCAGCGCGCCGAGGGGGCTCCGGAAGAGAAACGCCCTATCTGGATAAGTTGGGAGGATGATGCGTTTGTTGTCTTGGAGGATGGGTAGATCGCTCAGATCATGATCTGACGACAAAATCCGGGAAAATACATGAACGACGTGACAAAAACAGCGAAAAGTGCAGGGAAGCCTCCCAGAACCGCATCGAAAGAGGTGCGGCGTCAGCAACTTATCGAAGCCACCATCGAAAGCATCGCCAAGCACGGGCTGGCCGGGACAACCATGACGACGGTCACCCGCGAGGCGGGCCTCTCCCTGGGGCTGGTCAATTTCCATTTCTCAACCAAGCAGAACCTGCTTGAGGAAACTCTGCGTTATCTGGCCGAGGAGCATCACCAGTTCTGGAAAAAGAGCTACGAAAAGGCCAATCTCGCCCCCGAGGCAAAACTTGCGGCGATTGTAGCCGCTCACTTCCATCCCACTATCTGCAAGCGCAAGAAAATCACTGTGTGGTACGGCTTTTTCGGAGAATCGAAATCGCGCGCATCCTACCGCAAGTTGGTTGCTGATATTGACGCGGAACGGCTCAATCTGTCGGTCCGTCTGTGCCGCGATATCATCGCGGAAGGTGGCTATGAAAACGTTGATCCTGAAAACGTCGCGATGACGCTTGAAGGCCTCTATGATGGCTTCTGGCTGAACATCCTGATCTATCCCAAGGAATTCACCCGTTTCGATGCCATGAGACGCATCCAGGAATACCTGGCCAGCCTGTTTCCCAAACATTTCGAGCGCCCGCCCCCGACTGACTGCAAAGGTTGATCCGTGCCAAGAGACCCCCGTTACGATATCCTGTTTGAACCCGTTCGGATCGGACCGGTGATCGCAAAAAATCGCTTCTATCAGGTGCCCCACTGCAACGGCATGGGCCATCAATACCCGTCAAGCTGGGTCGAGATGCGGCGTGTGAAGGCCGAAGGTGGCTGGGGCGTGGTGAACACCGAAGAGGTGGAGATCAGCCACACCTCGGAGCTCTCCCCGACCCCCGAAGGGCGGCTTTGGGATGACCGCGACATTCCGGTGCTGGCACGCATGGCTGATGCGGTGCACGAATACGGCGCATTGGCCGGAATCGAACCGGCCCATCTTGGCGGCGGGGCGTCGAACAACTACAGCCGCGAGATCCCCATGGGTCCATCCGCGCGCCCCATTGACCTGCTGGAGCCGATCCAGACCCGCGCCATGGACAAGGCCGACATCAGGGCTTTTCGCAAGATGCATGTCGATGCCGCTTTGCGCTGTAAAAAGGCGGGCTATGACATCGTCTACGTCTATGCCGGCCATGACATGACCACGTTTGTGCATTTCCTGTCGCGCCGCAACGACCGCTCGGACGAATATGGCGGATCGCTTGAAAACCGGGTGCGCCTGATCCGCGAGGTTTTGCAGGACACGAAAGAGGCCATCGGCGATACCTGCGCCGTTGCCATCCGTTTCGGCGTGGAAGAACTGAAAGGCCCCGCCGGGCTGACTTTCGATGGCGAAGGGCGCGATGTGGTCGAGATGCTGGCCGATCTGCCCGACCTCTGGGACGTCAATGTCAGCGACTGGCCCAATGACAGCGCAACCTCGCGGTTTCAGGCCGAAGGGTTTCAGGACAGCTATGTCTCTTTCGTCAAGAAGGTTACCAACAAGCCGGTTGTCGGCGTGGGGCGGTATACGTCCCCCGATGCGATGGTTTCGCTGATCAAGAACGGCCAGCTTGACCTGATAGGTGCCGCGCGTCCCTCGATCGCCGATCCGTTCCTTCCCAACAAGATCGACGAGGGCCGGGTCGAAGATATCCGCGAATGCATTGGCTGCAATATGTGCGTCACCGGCGACTATCTGGCGACCCCGATGCGCTGCACGCAAAACCCGACCATGGGCGAAGAGTGGCGCCGTGGCTGGCACCCCGAAAAGATCGCTGAAAGCAAATCCAAGGATAGCGTTCTTGTGGTCGGTGCTGGCCCTTCGGGACTCGAGGCTGCCCGCGCGCTGGGTCAGCGGGGTCATTTCGTAACCCTGGCAGAGGCCGGCACCGAAATCGGCGGGCGCGTTGCAATTGAAAGCCGCCTGCCGGGGCTGTCCCAATTGCGCCGCGTTGCGGATTACCGGGAATACCAGATCAGCCAAATGGCCAATGTCGATGTCTTCTTCGACAGTCGCATGACCGCAGAACAGGTGCTGGAATTTGGCGCTGATCACGTGGTTTTGGCGACCGGATCGAAATGGGCGCGTCACGGCATCGGGCGACACAATCACGACCCGATCCCGACCGCTGAAGGGGCAACTGTCCTGACACCTGACGAGGTCGCCGCCGGCACGATCCCCGAAGGCCCGGTCGTGGTCTTTGACGACGATCATTATTACATGGGTGGCGTCATGGCCGAAAAGCTGCGGCTTGTAGGGCTGGACGTGACCTATGTCACCCCGGTGGCAGAGGTCTCGACCTGGACCCACAACACGATGGAACAGGCGAAAATCCAGACACGCCTGTTGGAGTTGGGGGTGAACATCGTCCCGCTCAGAAATCTCGTGTCGATCCAGCCCGACCAAGTCGAACTGGCCTGTGTCTTTACCGACCGGAAAGAGACGCTGGCCTGCAAATCCGTGATCATGGTCACCATGCGCGATTCCGAAGACGCGCTTTACCATGATCTTGTGGCCATCCCCGACAACGGCCCGAAATCCGTCACTCGGATCGGCGATTGCCTTGCCCCGGGAACCATCGCGGCGGCGGTCTATTCCGGCCACCGTTTCGCCCGCGAATTGGGAGAGCAGGTGCCCGAAGGGGTGCCGTTCCGGCGCGAGCTTCCCGCGCTGGCCGAAGACTGACACAGGAAAAGAGAGCCGAACATGACCTGCGATCCCCGCTATGACATCCTGTTTGAACCGGTCGAAATCGGCCCGGTAACGGCCCCCAACCGGTTCTATCAGGTCCCCCATTGCACAGGCATGGGCTGGCAGCGCCCCCGGATGCTGGCAGAAATGCGCGGAATCAAGGCTGAGGGCGGCTGGGGCGTTGTCTGCACCGAATACAACTCGATCCACCCTAGTTCCGATGACCTGCCGCATCCTTCGGCCTCGCTTTGGGATGACAGCGATATTCGCGCGCACCTGCTGATGACCGACAAGGTGCACGCGCATGGCGCGCTTGCCGGTGCCGAGCTTTGGTATGGCGGCATCCGGACCTCGAACATGATGACCCGCGAGATCGCGCTGGATCTTGACAGTTTCCCGAATTCAGTCGGCAACCCGTTCCAGACACGAGCGATGGACAAGACCGACATCAAGACCTTTCGCCACTGGCACAAGCGCGCTGCCTTGCGGGCACGGGATGCCGGGTTTGACATCGTCTATGTCTACGCGACCCACGGCTACCTGATCTCGAACTTCCTCAATCCGCGCATGAACACCCGCAGCGACGAATATGGCGGCTCGATGGAAAACCGCACCCGGCTGGTGCGAGAACTGATCGAGGAAACGAAAGAAGCGGTTGGTGACCGCTGTGCCGTTGCCGTGCGCTTTGCTGCCGATGAACGCATTGGTGAAGACGGTATGCCTATCCACGGTGAACGGCGTGACATGTTCGAAATGCTGGCCGAGATGCCCGACCTCTGGGATATCAACATCGCCGATTATTCGCTGGAGATGGGGGTGTCGCGCTTCGTCAAGGAAGCCCCGCTTGAGCCGTACATGGATTTCGTGAAATCCATGACGACCAAGCCGGTCGTAACCGTTGGCCGCTTCACTTCGCCCGACACCATGCTCAGCCAGGTAAAGCGCGGCATCGTTGATTTTATCGGTGCGGCACGGCCGTCCATTGCCGATCCGTTCCTGCCCAGGAAAATCAAAGAAGGGCGCATCGATTCCATCCGCGAATGCATCGGCTGCAACGTCTGCTATTCCGGCGATGCCATCGGCGTGCCGATCCGCTGCACGCAGAACCCAACCATGGGCGAGGAGTGGCGCAAGGGTTGGCATCCCGAAAAGATCGCCCCCAAAGGCTCGGACAGCTCTGTCCTGATCGTCGGGGCCGGTCCGGCCGGGCTGGAAGCCGCCCGTGCCCTTGGTGAGCGCGGTTATAAGGTGACCCTGGCCGAGGCATCCCGCGATCTGGGTGGCCGGGTCACCCGGGAATGTGCGCTGCCGGGGATGAGCGAATACGCCCGCGTGCGCAACTACCGCGAGCAGGAACTGCTTGAGATGGCTAATGTCGAGGTCTACCGCGAAAGTGCGCTGACCGCCCAGGACGTCATGGCCTTCGAGGCCGACCACGTCGCCATCGCAACCGGCGCAACCTGGCGCAAGGAGCGGTTCAACGGCGAGGCTTATGTTTCGGTCGCGGCCGCCGGTTCCGCGCCCGAAATCCTGACGCCCGATGACATCATGAACGGCGTCGCGCCCAAAGGCCCGGTGCTGGTCTATGACGAAGACGGCTATTACCTGGGCGGTGTGATCGCGGAAAAACTGCAGCAAGACGGCCTTGAGGTGAGCCTGGCTACGCCTGCGGACAATATTTCCGACTGGGCTGGAAAAACATCCGAGCGCTGGCGCGTGCGCACTCACCTGATGAAGCTGGGGGTCGAGACGATCGTCTCGCACAGCCTGCAAAGTTTTGACGGCAATACCGCCACCTTGACCTGTGAATATTCAGCCCGGGAAAAACCGCTGGCCGCCCGCTCGGTGGTCATGGTCACGCAGCGAAGCCCCAACGATGCGCTCTACCAAGAGCTTCTGGCCGCCGTGGATGGTCAGGTCGAGGAACTTCCCTTTACCCTGAAGCGGATCGGCGATTGCGAAGCCCCCGCGATCATCGCGGCAGCCACTTATGCGGGCCACCAATACGCCCGTGAACTGGACAACACCGTCGAGCCCGACGAGCCGCTGAAACATGATCGAGTGGATGTAGGAGAAACATCTCCGACAGGTGCCGCTTGAAAGGGAAAGGGGCTCTGCTAACCCTTACGGCTGCCGCGGTGATAACCGGCGGCACAATACTTCTCTTTGCCAATAACCGCATGCCCGGTTCAACACCTGAAGTCGGGGAAGCCGAGGCCTGTGGCTCCTGCACAGCTCGTCACCAGAACCTGTTGCGCCTGCGCGATGCGCGACGCTCAGAAGAAACGCAGGGTGAGTGATGGCGCGCGCTTTCGGAAACCTGTTCTCGCCATTGTCCGTCGGGCCGACCAGGCTGAAAAACCGCATATTCTCGAACAGGCACATGACGGTCAGCCTCGGCGATCGGAGTGGTGAAACCCACATGATCGGCGACTGCCTCTGCCCCAGAACCGTCGAAGAGGCCGTGCTCGAAGGGCTTCGCGTCGGAACACAATCATGATCGGCCGCTGGCCGAAGAAAGGACCGGAACCCATGGCGAAGAAACCCACCGACGAGACCAAAGGCATTCAGGCCAAGGACCGATATTTCCTGCACCCGTGGGAGGACGTCACCTCGATTGGCGCAGAGGCCAGGACAGTGATTGCCAAGGGTGATGGCATCCACATCACCGACAGCGATGGCAATCGGCTTATTGATGGCCCCGGTGGAATGTGGTGCGTGAATGTTGGCCACGGTCGCGAAGAGATCGTCGAAGCGGTCGCCGCGCAAATGCGGGATCTGACCTATTTCTCCCCCTGGTCGGCCACGGCTCCGCCCGCCGCGATCCTTGCTGAAAGGTTGGCCGGCCTTGCCCCCGGCGACCTGAACAACGTGTTCTTTACCACCGGCGGTTCAACGGCTGTCGATTCCGCTCTGCGCTTTGCGTTCTTCTACAACAACTGCCTTGGCCGCCCCGACAAGAAGCACATCATCTCCCGCGTTGGGGCCTATCACGGCAGCACCCATCTAGCTGCGTCGTGTTCAGGCAAGATGCTGGAAAAGGCCAACATGGACATGGACGAGGACCGGGTCCACCTGATCCCCAATCCCAATCCCGCTTTGCGCCCGGCCAGCATGTCGCTCGAAGATATCTGCGACCAGAAAGTCGCCGATCTGGAAAACAAGATCCTGGAACTTGGCCCGGACAAGGTCGCGGCGTTCATTGCCGAACCGGTTCTGGCCTCGGGCGGGGTCATCATCCCACCTGAAGGTTATTATCGGCGTTGTCACGAGTTGTGCCGCAAGCATGATGTGCTCTTCATTGCCGACGAGGTCGTGACAGCATTCGGGCGCCTTGGCCACTACTTCGCCAGCAGAGATGTTTTCGGGGTCGAGCCTGATATGCTGACCACGGCCAAGGGTCTGACCTCGGGCTATGTGCCGATGGGGGCCTTGTTCATTTCCGATCGGCTGATGGCGGATATCAAGGCGGCCGGGAATGAGCCAAAGGGCTTTTTCAGCGGGTTCACCTATTCGGGCCATCCGGTTGCAGCGGCCGCGGCCCTTGCGAACCTCGATATATTCGAGCGTGACGCGCTGCTTGAGCATGTCCGCAACGTGGCGCCGCATTTTGAGAAACGCCTGCAAGAGCTTGCCGACCTTCCGATGGTCCGGGACATCCGGGTGAAAGGCCTGATGGCCGGCGTCGAATGTTGTCTGAATCCGGAGGAACCGGACGATGAGCGCGACATGAACTTCCTGCTGGAGGTCGATGAGATCTGCCAGGACAACGGCCTTTTGCTGCGTCCCGTCTATTCGTCAGCCGTCCTTTCGCCACCATTGACGATCACCACAACCCAGATTGACGCATTGGTCGGTATCCTGAAGCAAGGGCTCGAGACCGCATGGGAAAGACGGATATCCGGACCGTTATAAGGATCAACCGATCACGTCGTGTTCCGATGGAAGAACATGTTGACGTGTCACCCGATGTCAAAAGACCACTTCAATCCACAGGAGAAGACTGATGACTGCACGTACATTCAGACTTGACCCAAACCCTGAGGGGATGACGCCGTCGGAATTCACCAGCCCAAGCAGTTTCACGACCGGTAACAAGACCGAGATGAACCTGTACACCTACGCTGCGGAAGACGAGTCATTGCTGTCGGGCATATGGGAATGTGCACCCGCCCGCGAGGATTACCCGGAGGGCTACCCGGTACACGAGATGATGCACATCATCTCGGGGTCCGTGACACTTACTCATCCGGACGGAAGATCCGAGACATTCACTGCTGGCGACACATTCTTCATTCCCAAAGGCAGCCCCTGCACGTGGGAAAACACCGAGACAATGCGGAAGTTCTACATGATTGCAGCCTGATCACCCCAACTGAGTCGCGTAAGCCACCGAACGCTTACCAGATACGAAGGAAGCACGAATGACTGAAGACTCTTTCCAGGAATACGATGACGACATGAATGCCCTGCTGGAAGCAGTTTGGGGTGAAGGGTTCGCGTCACCGGGCGGCACCGATGAAGTCGATCGTTATTTGCAAGGCGTCGATCTTACCGGCTTGACGGTGCTAGATATCGGCTGCGGTCTTGGTGGTGTGGATGTCCATCTGGCCAAACATCACCGGGTCGGCAAAGTCACCGGAATCGACATTGACCCCGGCCTGATCCAACGATGCGAAGGGCATTGTCAAAAGAAGCCGGCTTGAGGCGGGCAGGGCGGTTTCGTAGCGTCTGGACATGACCAGACGCTCGCCCTTTCGCTACTTCATGACCAGCCCCGAAATCATCCGTCTGGCGGTGATGTTGTACATCCGGTTTCCGCTATCGCTCCGAAACGGCGAGGATCTGCTCCACGGACGCGAAATTGATGTGAGTCACGAAGCCGTCCGCTACTGGTGGCATCGGTTCGGGCCGATGTTTGCGTCGGAAATCCGGATGCGGCGTATCCAGGGCATGCGATCGAACCGCCGGCGTTGGCACCTCGACGGGCGCTGTCAGAAGAAACTGGCTTGAGCCGGGCAGGGCGGTTCCCTAGCGTCTAGACATGACCAGACGTTCCCCTTTCACTGCTTTAAAACGAGTCCCGAAATCATCCGCCTGGCGGTGATGTTGTACATCCGGTTTCCACTATCGCTCCGAAACGTCGAGGATCTGCTTCACGAGCGCGGCATTGATGTGAGCCACGAAGCCGTCCGCTATTGGTGACATCGGTTCGGGCCGGTATTTGCGTCAGAAATCCGGAAGCGGCGCTTCGAGGGCATGCAGTCCAGCCGCTGGCGTTGGCACCTCGACGAGATGTTCGTGAAGATCAACGGCGAGCGGCACTACCTTTGGCGGGCCGTGGAGGCACTGTCAGAACAAATTTCTTGAGACGGGCAGGGTGGTCACCTAGCCTTGCGGGATGAGCAAGCCCAGCCCCTTTCGCGTCACTGTCCTGGTAGAGACTGGTTCGCATTTGTCTGCCAGCACCATTGGGGCCACTTCGCCACCAAAGGCTGCCGTAGAAACACCCGCCACGGCGGCGGGTGTCGTCACAACATTTTCCGAAACGGACTGGGCCAGGCTGGCACCCAATTCTGCCGGTATCAGGGTGGGATTAGAAGATGGACCGTACGATCCGGATCAGTTGCAACATCTCAAAGGCGCTGTCCTGCATCGTCACCAGTTCACCGTTCACCACTGCATAGTTGTATCCCGGTTCAAGCGGCGGCAGATTGTAGGTCTGGCGCAATTCGTTCTGGGTCAACGCTGCCGTGGGCGCGATGAGCAGACCGGCCGGCAGGTTTTCGATTCGCGCCAGATCATGGATTTGCAACAGCGATGAATAGTCCTCGTCGGTCAGCAGCACCGGCTGGCCGTCGATCAGTGCATAGCGTTTGCCCGCAGGCGCGGGGCGCAACTGGTAAAGCGAAGCGATCTGGTTTGAACTGAGCAGCAGATGGTCATCGTCGAGCACCACGTCCCGATCCAGATATCCGCGACGCCGGTCGAGGTAGATCTCATCAAGCCGGCCGTCGTCATAAGCGACCCATTCGTCATAGGTAACGCCTTTCTTGGCAAGGCCGGGGGGGACGCAGGGCGGATCTTTCTTGGCGAGGCCGGGGGGGCAGTTGCGATAGGTCAGCCGGCGGTCGTCGGGCACGTCGGCAAAGATGACATCGGAGCCCAAAAGCGCGAGCGGCGCGGCGCCAAGCAGCATGATCATGTCGCGGCCGTCCGGTGCGCGCACACGCAAGATCGCTTCAGAGTCGCGCTCACGTTCGTCCTGGGACCGCTTGACCTTGTCAACGTCCTTGTCGTGTTTGAAGTTCTTGTCGTCCTTTGCCTCATGCTCGGGTTTCGCCTTCTTCGCATTCTTGTTCTCCTTGTGCCCGTCGCCCTTTCCCTTGTTGTCCTTTATCTTGACTATTTGGGTGTCGGGGGCGGCTGGCACGGTCAGTTTGGACAGTGAGGAGCTGGGAAGGACCACGCGCGCCTCAAGGACGGGCGCTGTGGTGCAAGCAAGGATAGTCGCAAAGGCGAGGGTGGTGGATCTCATAGTCGGACCTCCATTCCAGGGTGAAGGATCAGACATGCTGCGCTGATCCTGATATTGGTGACATGTCGGGGTGGACAGTGCGTCGGCCCGTGTCCCAGAGACCAACCGCTTGCCGTGACGCCGATTTTCGACCACTGACAAGGCCCCATCCGGTCCGGGATCAGTGCGGCGAAATCGGGAGGCGGGTCGTTGACGGAAGTCACGGTGATACCATTTCTCTCGGCCGAGCTGGATGCATGCCTTCATGGCAGCCCGCCATATCCGGGCTGCCACGGCTTATTTGGGCGCAATCGTCGGCGCTGTCCGTGTCTAGCGGACGATATAGACGACCTTGCGTTCTTCCGAATTTACGACAACCGGCACGCCGTTGAGGTAAACGTAGGAAAACTCGCTGTCAGGCACTGGAACAAGCGTCACGTTCTCGGGCAACCCGGCACCGACAACGACTTCGCCATCCAGATAGACCTGTTCGACAGGATTGGCTCGGACATAGGTCACGACAGTTTCATCGACGGCTGCTGCGTTACCGGCTCCTGCTCCGATCATACCACCGATAACGGCTCCGACCGGGCCAGCAATCAGCGCGCCGGCCACGGCACCTGCCGCGGCACCGCCCAGCGTTTCCGCATCCTTGTTGTTGTCATAGGTGACGGTCTTGATAATCATCGGTTCCGCTGACGATTTGAGCGCAACGCGTGTCGTCAGATAGTTACCGGCAGCCCAACCCTCAGTGCCGTCAAGAGCGACTTTGCACCACGAGGATGCGTCCAGACACCCGTCGACCGTGACAAGTTTGTCAGCGGGAATGACGGCCAGAATGGGATACATCGGGCCGGGGCCGGCCCGCAGATTGAGGTCGGTCCAGGAGGATGCCATGGACTCGGCAAACGCTGCCGACCCGACGAGAACGCCTGCAACGGACAGGCTCATTACTGTTTTCATAAACATGAAGATATCCCTTTTTTTGGGCAATCAGGCACGCAAGCTTGTCGCGCTGATCTGCTACCAATTTGGAAAACGCCCCGGACTTGCAGATCGTGCAGAAGCTCGGGATATTTTCCGTTGGCTGCCGTTTTATGGGCTGCTGTCCTTACACTGACAGTATTATCAAGCCAGCAAGCTGATGCAGATCAGTGGTTTCAACAATTGGCGAAAGGTCGAGGGCCGGGCCGATATGCGCTGCCCGCAGGAAGCCGGACAAGCCGGAGTGCCGTGCCGCGACCCGGCACTTTCCCGGCGGGATCACGCCCCGGGCGTTTGCTGAGTTCCATCGAAAAAGGGGGTGGTGGCGCTGATGCAGATCAGCACGTCCATGCCATAGATCAAGCATATTGACGGATCATTATTGCACGTTGCCATGCCGGCATCGCCACTGCATTGCTTCAGGCCTGTCATGCTTGTCATCACGACCCCGGAGAAGAGCACCAGGAAGCCCCGATCCTGCAGAGCGCGCTCTTGATGGATATGGAACCCCACGCACCGGAAACGCCGCTGCTCCCGGACCCGCTGCGCCATCTTGGCGCAATCCGGCGCCTGCTGGAACTGATCCTTCTGACGCTCCTGTCGATCGGGCTCTATTTCGCCAAGGAAGGGTCTTGTCAAAGGAAGTGGACTTGAGGTGGGGCAGGGCACCACGTAGCATTCTCCAATGACAAAACGCAGCCCTTTCAAGTATTTCAAGACCAGCCCGGAAATCATTCGCTTGGCGGTCATGATGTATGTCCGGTTCCCTCTGTCGCTCAGAAACGTCGAGGGTCTGCTGCATGAACGCGGCGTTGACGTCAGCCATGAGGCGGTTCGATTCTGGTGGCATCGGTTCGGGCCGATGTTCGCCGCCGAGATCCGTAAACGACGGGTTGAGGGTGGTCACTCGAGCCGATGGCGATGGCACCTTGATGAGATGTTTGTGAAGATCAACGGCGAACGGCGCTACCTGTGGCGTGCGGTGGATCACGAGGGTGAGGTGCTTGAAAGCTTCGTGACGAAGACGCGGGACAAGAAGGCAGCATTGAAATTCCTAAAGAAGACAATGCGCCGGCATGGTTGCGCCGAGACAATCGTCACGGATAAACTCCGGTCTTACGGTGCCGCCCTGAAGGAAATCGGTGCGGCAGACCGCAAGGAAACTGGTCGCTGGATGAACAATCGGGCAGAGAACTCACACTTGCCATTTCGACGAAGAGAACGGGCAATGTTGAGGTTCCGAGGCATGCGAAGTTTACAGAAGTTCGAATCCGTCCACGCCTCGGTCTGTAACCATTTCAATTCGGAGCGCAGTCACACCTCCCGCCAGAATTTCAAGCTGAACCGCGCCGCCGCTCTCGCCGAGTGGCGCCAACTTGGCGCGGCATAAAGGGCAGCCTTTCCGTGCTTGCTGAGACTGGTTCGCATTAGCCTGCCAGCACCTTGATTCAGGTTAACGCGTAGGCGTGATCACGATTTCGACCCGACGGTTTTGCGCCCTGCCGGCGGCCGTGGCGTTCGATGCGATCGGTTCGTTGTAGCCCCGCCTGGAATAGGTGATCCGTGACGACGATACGCCGTCCCTGATCAGGATGCGTGCAACTGACAGAGCGCGTTCCTGACTCAGCTGTTGGTTATAGGCTGCAGTCCCGACGTTGTCGGTATGACCCACGACACGGACAGTCGAGTTCGGATACGCGTTCAGCGAGCGGGCGACCTCGCGCAGGGCGGGCAGAAAACTGGAGGCCACCGTGGCAGACCCTGTCGAGAAGGTCACGCCTTCGGGTAGGATTACCCGCAGTTCGTCACCATTATTGGTGATGACTGCGCCAGTGCCAGCGAGCTGCTGGTTCAATTCGCGTTCCTGTCGGGCCATATCGGTCCCGATGGCACCGCCCACCGCAGCGCCGATCACTCCGCCAATGACGGTGGATTTCGTGTCATCCCCGATGGCGTTGCCGATGGCCGCTCCTGTCACGCCTCCGATGATTGCGCCCGTTGCCGGTTGGTTCGCCGTGCCATCGTTATAGGTGCAGCCAGCCAAGGCGATGACTGTTGCCGCAGATAGAATTCCGGTTACTTTAATCATGGGATTTGTCCTTTTGGAGTGCGCCCGTCCCAAAGTCGGCTTGCTGCCAATTCAACAAGACAGGCGATTGAGTTTATTTTGCCTGTCGTCTCGAGAACCGCACTAACCTTGGTTAACCCATGGGGACGAATGTTCTTGCGGCGGTGAAGTGATAGCTGGTGACCCCAATTGCCCATGAGAGCCGCCCAATAGAATGATGGGTGGCACGGTAAAAATGACCGGCCACCCGTAACGTTTAAATTCAGGTCTTTATGAAATGGTTGTGAAGGTTCGAGCGGGAATTCCTAAATTGGTCCCCGTGTGGGTCTGCCCGGCTTGTATTGCGGGGCAGACAAGCCGTCACGTCACGCGAGAGCGTGGGTCGCAGCGTCCAGTTCCTTGTTCGTGTCGGCGTCGTTCTTGGCCGTGTGGGCCTTTTCCGCAGCCTGGTAGTGCTTCAGTGCGGCATCCTTCTTCGGGCCGGAAGCCGCTTTGTCCCATGCGGCCTTCACGGTTTTCATCTTGTCGGCAACGTTGGTCGATTTGTTGGTTTCGGGAGTCATTGGAGTGTCCTTTTGTGGACGGTCCGGAAACGAGAGACACGCAGGATCGGCGACACGAGGTAAAGAGCCGTCCCGCGTGTCTCTGGGTCACTGGGACTGGATACATGTTCACCGATGTCCGGCGAACACGCTTCACACTGCTCAATGCCCTGACGATTCGTATTGATGCAGGTTAGCGGCACCGTAGATTTCAGTTCTCGTCTCATTGGCCTCGGCTCATCGGTGCAAAGTGCGCAAAGCCAATCTGCCCCTGGAATTGACCGCCACGCTGATACTGAATCGTTATTTCAGACAATGCCCACTCCATCGCCATCATGACCGCGACTTTGACCTGCCGGTACAGGTAACGCGGCATGGCGCATTCCTCCGCAGTCACGGCATGCCTTGAAATGCGGTGTAAGGCTGATGCATATCAGTCAGCCGGCCCAAACAATCTGCGTAATGTTGGTTCAAGCAACGCGGATGTGTCCAGAAACGTTCTTCCAGATCCCAGAGGGTTTCATCTGTTGTCATTCAGGGCTCCTTTCAAGATTGGCGGTTGTGCTGAATAACTGTTGTTTCGCGCAGCGGCGCATCTCACTGGCCTTGTGCCAGAATGGCGACCCAGCCAACGAACAGAGTTGCCGCGATGATCCAGTAGACTGGGGATCCCTGCGGCGGCAACACAAGCTTGGCCGAAGTGCCGTTGCGGGGCGGGCGTGCCGTCGTCGCCCGCCTGGGCAGCAGGGCAAGAAGGCCCAAGACGATCCTGCTCCGATCAGGAGCAGTGGTCGATACGTCATGGAAACGTGTCATCAGCGAGTCCAACCTTTGCCGTGCTGCCGCCTCGGGCAACCTTGAAAGCTTCGATGCTTCGCTCCAGGGATCGACGCCAAGCCGGGTGAGCATCGACAGAACGGTTACGCTGCTTCCGCGTCGATCTTCACCCAAACGCGCGCAAAGAAACGGTTCGTATTGCGGGTCTTGTCCAAGTTGTGTCGGGACTTATGCCATTGCGGGATCCTTGCTGGCACGTTTTGCATGGGCCGAACTGCCCGATGTCATGGCGCCGGTCGAAGCATAGAACGCTGCGCGACGGTGGGCGCTGATCTGTATCAATGCGATCGCCACAGGCTTTTGCCACACAGGGCGCATGCCCTGCTCCGGCTTTTGTCAGCACGATCACACCGATCTGGAACACGGCATTTAGTAACAGGCACATCAGCATAGGACAGGCTCAGATGACCAAGCGCACGCCGCAGCCCAAGACACCTGCGAGAAACGCGGAGCAGGTCCAGCTTCCCGCAAAGGTCGCCGCTGCGTCACAGCCCCAAGTTGCGCCAAAAGCGGCGCATCCGCACGAAAGCCTAGATCGCGCGTCACGGGCAGCGGCCGCCTATATGTCGGCTGGCGTGTCGCCTCATGCGTTCATCGAAGCCTGGAGCGATTGGGCCTTGCACCTGGCGCGGGCGCCGGGCCGCCAGCTTGAATTGGCCGAGCGCGCGCAGGAAAACATGACAAAACTGATGGCACAGTCCCTTTTGCCGAGGACTGACGCCGCACCGGCCTTCGTGCCGAAAGCCTACGATCATCGCTTCCGGCACCCCGGATGGGAAAAGCTACCGTTCAGAAACATGCAGCAGGGGTTTCTCGCGGTACAGGACTGGTGGGATTACGCGACCGACCATCTGCGTGGCTTGCGCCCCGAGGATGCAGACAGGACCCGCTTCATGGCGCGCCAGATGCTGGATCTGTTGTCACCCTCGAACTTTCCTGCCCTCAATCCCGAGATCATCGAGGAAACGCGCAAGACCAACGGCAAGAATCTGGCTGAGGGCGCGCGCAACTTCATGAATGATTTTGTAAACACGGTCGCGCAGGTCCACGAGCCCGCACCGGAAGGCTTTCAGATCGGCAAGGACCTGGCCTGTACACCGGGCGAGGTGGTGTTCCGCAACGATCTCTTCGAGTTGATCCAGTATGCGCCTCAGACCGATAAGGTGCAGGCCGAGCCGATCCTGATCGTTCCGGCCTGGATCATGAAGTACTATATTCTTGATCTCTCGCCGCACAATTCAATGGTCAAACACCTTGTGGATCAGGGGTTTACCGTCTTCATGATCTCGTGGTGCAACCCGACCGCCGATCAAGCAGACCTGTCGCTGGAGGATTACCGCGAACGCGGCGTGATCGCGGCCCTCGATGCGGTGAACGCCATCTTACCGGAGCGCAAGGTTCATGCGGTCGGCTATTGCCTGGGCGGCACAATCCTGTCCATCGCGGCGGCCACAATGGCGCGCGATAAGGACGAACGGCTTGGGTCGATCTCGCTCATAGCGGCCCAGGTCGACTTTGCCGAGGCGGGCGAGTTGCTGTTGTTTCTGGATGAAAGCCAGATCGCATTCCTCGAGGACATGATGTGGGAGAAAGGCTATCTTGACCGCCCACAAATGGCCCGAGCCTTTTCGGCTATCAGGTCGGAGGATCTGATCTATTCCCGGGCCGTCAGGCGTTATTACCTTGGGAGAGAGGACCTGCCGACCGACATGGGAGTCTGGGTTTCCGACACGACCCGGATGCCTGCCCGAATGCATTCAGAGTATTTGCGCGGCCTGTTTCTTGAAAACCGGCTAACGGCAGGCAGGTTTGCCGTCAAGGGACGGGTCATTGCGCTCAAGGACATCTCGGCCCCGATATTCGCGGTGGGCACCGAAACCGATCACATCGCACCGTGGAAGTCCGTCTACAAGACCCAGCTGTTTACTGACAGCGATATGACTTTTGTTTTGACGAGCGGCGGCCACAACAGCGGTATCATCAACGAGCCAAAGCTGGCGCGCGGTCACCATCGGATATCGCGTCGTACTGCCGGGGCGCTTTACGTGGGTCCTGATGCCTGGGTTACGCAAAATGCGCCGCAACCGGGCTCCTGGTGGCCCGCGTGGACGAGCTGGCTGGAAGAGAAATGCAGCGGTGTCGTGCCGGCACCCTCCATCGGTGCGCCAGACAAGGGCTTGGTCCCGATCGTAGCGGCGCCTGGCACCTACGTTCACCAAACCTGATCCCACGCCCGCTTTTGGCAGTGGTAGGCCACAGTGAGTGCACCCGTCATCGGGCCACGAAACGAAGCGTCGCGATTCATGACGCCCGTGGTGAGGACTTTTGACCAAAGGCGGATTATGGCCAACCGCACCGCAGCGAAGTGAAACCCAGCATGCTGCTAACGCCGATCAGTGCGGTGCAGAATTATCTGCGGCACACAGGGTCATTCAGTCGAGCCACACGATGAAATGAACGGAGAGGCACAATGATCGGATATGTTGCGAATATCGAAGAACTGACGGACGAGAACACCGACTTCCGGCGCGTACTTTATTCCGGGACCAAGCTGCAATTGGTTTTGATGTCGCTTGAGCCTGGGACGGAAATCGGTGGCGAGATACAAGCTGACACGGATCAGTTTTTTCGCATCGAAGAGGGTAAGGGGCGTGTTGTGATCGACGGCGTGCCCCACAAGGTCAAGGCTGGCGACGGTATCGTCGTGCCGGCCGGCGCGCATCACAATGTGATCTGCACCGGGCATGAGGCGCTCAAGCTCTACACCCTCTACGGCCCACCGCATCACGAGGACCAACTGGTTAAAAAGACCAAAGCTGAGGCGGATGCATCCGACGAGGTTTTCTCCGGAGAAGCCACCGAGCAGGCGGCAGAGGTGGTCCGGGTTTCGGCCCAAACATGATGCGCGATGCATACAGGCCGCTCTCGGACAGCAGTTCAAACGGCACAACACCCCAATCTCGAGCAAACAAAGGAAATCAAAATGTCACTTGGTAGCAAGGCTAAAGCGCAACCCACCGCCGCAACCGATATCGAGGCGGTCAGTCGTCAATTGGCCT
Source organism: Antarcticimicrobium luteum (assembly GCF_004358185.1). Taxonomy (GTDB): domain Bacteria; phylum Pseudomonadota; class Alphaproteobacteria; order Rhodobacterales; family Rhodobacteraceae; genus Antarcticimicrobium; species Antarcticimicrobium luteum. Next base: position 24,227 of record NZ_SMUV01000046.1, on the reverse strand, counting down.
CCCTGCGGGAGGATATGTCGCGTCTCACTGAAACTGTCAGCGCGATCGCGGGACGGCGTGGAAGCCGCATGGCCGCGGACATCGCGGAAGGCTTTGACGAAGCGAAGCATTATGCAGAAAGCAAGGGCCGCACTGCAGAGGCGCAACTGGAGGAGTCCGTTGCAGCCCACCCTTTTATGACAATTGGCCTCGCCGCGGGCGCGGGTTTTCTGGTTGGCGCCCTGTCGCGGCGGTGATGGGTATTGTCGATGACGCCGTGCACAGCATAGGCCGAAACGTCCGAATGGACGCTAGACGATTGCTGTTGCCGATCTTGCTTACTCTGGCCGGGGGACTGACCGCAGCCGCAGGAGTGGCGTTCCTGACGGCCTGGGCCTATCTCACCCTCAGTATTGCGGTAGGGCAAGGTCCGGCGTCCCTCTTGATCGGCCTCGGATTAACAATTTTGGCTGCGGTCCTTCTGGTCCTCGCCAGAAATCGTTTTACGAAAAAGACTCTGACCGACCCGCCGGTCTCCCAACCGGCGGCACCTGCAACCGGCGCAACCGATTTTGCCTCTCAGATTGCGTTCACGGCAGCATTTGTCCTCGCCCGACACCTAGGCGAGGGCAAGCGGGATTGAGATCGACCGCCCTGACATAGGTTAGCACGCAGCAATGCAACCTGTGCGACCTCTCCCGGACTTATCCATTTGCAGAAGAGCCTCCATGAGATTTGATTGTCGACGACAAGACAGCCATCGTGACCGGTGCCGCGTCCGGTACGGGATCATGCTTTTCCCACCCTGACATAGATCAGCGACGAAGCAGGCGCCGCCATGGCATTTCGAACGGGTTAATTCCGTTTGCGGGCGCTTGCCGCCTCACTATGCGATGGTTGTCGAACAGGGAGCCCGGATGTCCAACGATCCATACGAATTGCTCGGCCTCACGAAGGCCGCCACGGCTGACGACATAAAGAAGGCGTATCGGAAACTGGTGCGGACAAGCCACCCCGATCTGCATCCAGACGACGCAGGGGCCGAGGCGCGGTTCAAGTCGATCTCTGCCGCCTACGAGATCCTGAAAGATCCCGAGACCCGCGCACGATACGATGCGGGAGAGATCGACGGCCTCGGCGCAGAGCGCCCTCAGCGGCAGTACTATCGTGATTTCGCAGGTGCGGCGGACAACACTTACCAACAAGGGAGCGGGTTCGGCACGGATGCCGATCCAGCTGACATCTTCGCAGAAATTCTACGCAATCGTACGAGGTCGTCCGGTGCTGACTTTGCCGACCGTGGGTTTTCCGCCCACGGCCCAGATGTACGCTATACGCTCGAGGTGCCGTTTCTGGATGCTGCACGAGGCGCCGAGACCCGCATCACCTTGCCTGATGGCCAGAGCCTTGCGGTCAAGATCCCGCGAGGCACCGAAGACGGACAGACGCTGCGGCTGCGCGGCAAGGGCGCGCCCGGCATTGGTGGCGGTCCGGCAGGTGATGCGCTCATCACCGTTCTGGTGCGGCCCCATCCGGTGTTCCGTCGAGACGGCGACGACATTCTCCTGACTCTCCCGATCACCATTGACGAGGCCGTTATCGGCGGCAAGGTAACGGCACCGACCATCGACGGTCCCGTGGACCTGACGGTCCCTGCGGGAGCCAGTTCGGGCCGCGTCCTTCGTTTGCGGGGTCGCGGTGTCGCGCATACGGGGCGCAAGGCGAAAGGCGACCAATTGGTTGAACTGAAGATCGTCACACCGCCCGCCACAGATACGGCATTGCGCGATTTCCTCACGGAATGGCGAAAGACACATGCCTTCGACCCGAGGGCCGATCTGATGAAAGGGGCCGCGACATGACAGACCGGTTCTCCGAAGACGAGGTTGTCGCTACTGTGACGCGGCTGACCCGCAGCCAGCTTGTCCGCTTTGTCGAGGGTGAGTTCGTCAGGCCGCAGCGGGACGTAAACGGCTATGTTTTTCGCCGGGTTGACATCGCGCGCCTAGAGCTCTTGTGCGATCTGTCCCAGGACTTGGATCTGGATGAGACCGGTCTCGACATCGTGATTTCGCTCATCGACCAATTGCACGCCGCGCGACAAGATCTTGCAACGATGGGGCACGCGATAAATGATCTCCCGGCAGATCTGAAGGCCCAAGTCATGGCGGAAATGAAGCGGGTCTGAATGGCCTTGTTTGGCGTCCAGATGCACGCCGTGGCAGTGTGCCGGGAACAGGCGTTACTGAAATGTGCGCTGCAGGACGCCGCCGTAGCAACCTCGGGGGACCACCGGCACCGGGTCGAGGTGCAGGGCCGCCATCTGTCGCACACCATGGACCCCAGGTGCGGCGCGCCACTGATCACTTCGCTCGTCTCGGTGACCGTCGTGGCCCGGACCTGCGCCGAGGCGGATGCATGGGCTACGGCCCTGATGGTAAAAGGAAGCTTGGAGGGCGCGATATTGGCGCGTAAAAGTAAAGTGAGCGCTCTCTTCATTGATCGTGAGGGCGATCATCTTCGCGAAACGAGAGTGGGACGGCTATTCGAGACCCGTCCAGATCCCGAGCGCGTGAGTTGACGCCGGGACATGCACCAGATGACACCATTGTTTCATGATCGCCTGAACGTCGCCCTGCTGGGCCTGGCATTGCTTGGTCTCGTATCCGGCCTCGTCCTTTGGCTGGCGGGGCAGCCGGACCTTGCCGGGGTCGCGTGGGCGGCCGGCGTCGTTCCTGTCCTTTTGGCGCTTTGTATCGAGATCGTCCGAAGTCTTGGACAAGGCGAGGTCGGGCTGGACATCGTCGCGGCGCTGTCGATGTCGGCGGCGCTGCTATTCGGGGAAACCCTTGCGGCGGCGGTTGTCGCGCTGATGTATTCGGGCGGCACCTTCCTCGAGAGTTTCGCGCAGGGTCGCGCGCGGCGCGAGATGAGCGATCTTCTGTCCCGCGTGCCCCGGACCGCCACGCGGCATCGCAATGGCGCTCTGGATGAAGTCCCGCTCGAAGACATCGCGCCTGGCGATCTGCTGCTGATCCGGCAGGGCGACGTCGCCCCCGTGGACGGGACGGTCGAAAGCGCCGGCGCGATGCTCGACCGGTCCGCGCTGACCGGCGAGTCGATGCCCGCCCGGCTGGCGCGGGGACAGGACGTGATGAGCGGCTCGACCAACGCGGGCGAGGCCTTTGATCTGCGGGCCACACGGCGCGCTGCGGACAGCACTTATGCCGGGATCGTCCGGCTGGTCGAGGCGGCGCAGAAGTCCAAGGCGCCAATGGCGCGGCTGGCCGACCGCTATTCGCTGCTTTTCCTCGCCGTGACCGTCGCGCTGGCGACGGCCGCCTGGTGGTTTACGGGCGATCCGATCCGCGCAGTGGCGGTGCTGGTGGTGGCGACGCCGTGCCCGCTGATCCTCGCGGTTCCGGTGGCATTGGTCGCCGGCCTGTCGCGCGCAGCGCATTTCGGGGTGCTGATCAAGGGCGCGAAACCGCTCGAGGCGCTGGCCCGGATCAACACGCTGATCCTCGACAAGACCGGCACGCTGACGGACGGACGCCCGCAGATCGTGTCGATCGACATGCATGGCGACCTGTCCGAGGACGAACTTCTGTACTTCGCCGCGACGCTCGATCAGGCCTCGAAACACCCGATCGCACAGGCCATCGTCGGGGCGGCACAGGCGCGCGGAATTGCCTTGCCGATCCCCGCAAGCGTGGTCGAGACGCCCGGCGAAGGCGTTGCCGGGGCAATCGACGGACGCAAGGTCGTGGTGGGCGGCGCGGGTTTCGTCGCAACGCAGCTTGGCGTTGCCGACCCCGAAAGCACGGTGGTCGAGGCGGGATCGGTGGTCGTTTCCCTTGGCGTCGACGGGAAACTCGCCGGCCACATCGTGATGGCCGACGCGCTGCGCGCTGGCACGGGAGAACTGCTTTCACGGCTTCGACGTCTCGGCGTCGGCCGCATCCTGCTGGCGACAGGTGATCGCCGCGCCGTTGCCGAGGCCGTGACGGCGGGCCTTGGCCTCGATGCCGTGCGCGCCGATCTGACCCCCGACCAGAAGGTCCTGCTGGTCCTGACCGAGCGGAAGAACGGCCCGGTCATGATGGTGGGCGACGGTGTCAACGACGCGCCCGCGCTGGCTGCCGCAGACATCGGTGTCGCGATGGGCGCGCGTGGGGCGGCGGCTTCGGCCGAAGCGGCGGATGTCGTGCTGCTGGTCGATCACTTGGATCGCCTTCTGCCGGGTATCGAGATCGCGCAACGGTCCCGCCGCATCGCCGTTGAGAGCGTCGCTGCCGGGATTGGTCTCTCGGTCCTTGGCATGATCGCCGCGGCCTTCGGCTACCTGTCCCCGGTGCAGGGCGCGCTCCTGCAGGAATTGATCGACGTGGCGGTTATCCTCAATGCATTGCGAGCTCTCAGGATCGTGCCGGGTCACGTAGTTCAGATCGAAGGCAGCCCTGGCGATACGGCGGCTCGTCGCCCGCCCACGCCGACATTCACCGCAACATAGCCCGGAAGGCCCTTTTGAGATGAGCAGAATCTCCCATTCCGAAGTCCACATGGTTCATCGCATCGGCTGGCTACGTGCCGCTGTTCTTGGCGCGAACGATGGTCTCGTTTCCACAGCGAGCCTCGTCGTCGGGGTCGCTGCGGCAGGATCTGGGCGTCCAGAGATATTGATTGCGGGTCTTGCCGGGCTCGTCGCAGGGGCGATGTCGATGGCTGCTGGCGAATACGTCTCCGTCAGTTCACAGACCGATGCGGAGCAGGCCGACATCGCGCGCGAAACCCGGGAACTGAGGGAAACACCCGAGGCCGAGCTCGATGAGCTCACACGCATCTACGTTGCGCGCGGGCTTGACGATGGCCTCGCGCGCCAGGTCGCGATCCAGCTAACCGAGAAAGACGCACTTGGCGCGCATTCGCGTGACGAGCTTGGCATCTCGGAGACCGTGACCGCGCATCCGATTCAGGCGGCTCTGGTGTCAGCGGCGACCTTTGCGGTCGGCGCTGTCATACCGCTCATCATTGCTGCGCTGGTTCCTGCGGCCCAGATCACTCTCGTCGTCGCGGTCACTACTCTGATCGCGCTTTCAGTGCTGGGCGGACTCGGGGCATCGGTCGGCGGTGCGGGCATCGTGAAGGGAGCCGTTCGCGTCACGTTCTGGGGCGCGCTTGCCATGGCCGCGACCGCAGCGGTGGGTATGATCTTTGGTGTGACCGTAGGGTAGGCGACGGAAGTTCATGTCGCCGACCTTCTGGACGCTTTTGCGCAAACGCCCCGGCTGGCCAACGCGGTTTTGTGGGCCGCGTCCCGCGACGAGGCGATGGTGGTAGAGCATCTGGTGAATGTAGGATGCCGCGATGCGGCCGAACGCATGGCGCATTTCCTACTGGAGCTTGGCGACCGGCTTGCCTTTGTCGGATTGGGGAGCAAGGACGGCTATGCCTGTCCGCTGACGCAAAACCTTCTGGCTGACGCACTCGGGCTGAGTGCTGTCCATGTAAACCGGGTGCTCCGGCAGTTGCGCGAAGCAGGAATGGTCACGTTTCGGGACGGGTTTGTCGCGTTCGACGGCTATGACCAACTGGTCAAGTTCGCCCAGTTCGATCCGTCTTACATGGATCAGAAAGGGCCGCTTCTCCCTTGGCCAAACGCAGACGTCGCCGAACAGTCTGGATTCAGCCGCCAGTGATCCGCAAAGAGAGGTCTCAGTCGCGCCTGATGTGCGCGACTCTGAGATCGCAGATCGTCTAAGTCGCATTCTGGTCGCCAGCGAATGGTTTGGTTCCGTGACCGTCTCGGTGCGCGAGGGCATCGTCTTTCTGGACGGTCAGACCGAAACCGAAGAGCGGACGGATTGGGCACGTCAGTTGGCCCTTAGAACAGAGGGCGTTGTCGCGGTCGTCAACCGAATTGAGGTAAAGCCACAGATCAGCTGGGACCTGACTCCAACTTGGCGCGAGATCGAGAGGCTAGCCAATCGCGTTCAATGGTTTGCACCGCTTTCGGTCGTTTCATTGATTATACTTCTGTTCGCATGGATCTTGTCACGCGGCGTGGCTGCCCTGGCGCGTCATTCGCTACGCCGACGTATTGAATCACCACTGCTCCTTAGACTCGTGGCTCGGTCACTGTCGATACCCGTGATCTTGATCGGCATTTATCTTGTGCTGCAAGTCGCAGGCCTTACACGACTCGCCTTAACAGTCTTGGGTGGCACCGGGCTCATCGGCATCGTATTGGGCCTCGCCTTTCGAGAGATTGCTGAGAACTCTCTCGCCAGCATTCTTCTCAGCATCCGAAACCCCTTTCGGGCAGGCGACTGGATAGAAGTCGGCGAGCATCAGGGCATCGTTCAGAACCTCAACATGCGCACCACCGTCCTGCTTACGCTGGACGGAAACCATGTGCAGATCCCGAACGCGCTCGTTTTCAAGAGTATCATAAAGAACTTCTCCACCAATCCAAACCGGCGGTCAGAGTTCACAGTCGGCATTGGATACGAGGATTCTGTCTTGGAGGCACAGAATGTCATTATGGATGCGCTCCGCGCGCATCCTGCGGTGCTCGACGACCCCGAACCGGGCGCTCTGGTCGATGAGCTCGGTTCTTCGACGGTCAGCATTCGGGTGCAGTTCTGGTTCGACGGAAGATCGTATTCGATATTCAAGGTCCGATCGGCGCTTATGCGGCAGGTCAAGCGGGCGCTTCAGAACGCTGGCATCTCGATGCCCGACGAGGCTCGCGAGATCATCTTCCCGGAGGGTGTGCCCGTCCGACAAGTCTCGACCGAAGAACGCGACACCGAGGTTAAGCCGCAACGTCCCGCCCCCGGAAGGGGGGATGCCGTGGCGGCAACACCCGGTGAGGGTGACCTCCTTTCCGAAAGGGAGGAACTGGAGCGTCAGGCCGACGCCGCCGACCTGACCGACGCCGGTGAAAACCTGCTCCCCGCCGAGAAGAGGGATGCAAGGCGAAGCTAAGGTCCCCATGCATTGGAAAATACCCCGGACGGCATTGTCATGTGGGGACATATATGGACCCCGCCTGGTTGCAACGGTCGGGTCGGGTCTGGTTCGACGATCACGACGGCTGACGAATATCCAGTTTCTTTGAACTGCCCGATAGATTGTCGCCGCGAACCGCGCCGCCGCTCTCGCCGAGTGGCGCGGTCTCTGTGCTGAATAAGGGACAGCCATCCTGTCCTTGCCGAGACTGTTTAGAATTGGTCTGGCAGCACCGCCACCCACATTTATCTTGGCACTATCAAAGGAAACCAGCTTGAGGCGGGCAGGGCGGTTCCGTAGCGTCTGGGCATGACCAGACGATCGCCCTTTCACTACTTCAAGACGAGCCCCGAAAACATCCGCTTGGTGGTGATGTTGTACGTCCGGTTTCCGCTATCGCTCCAAAACGTCGAGGATTTGCTTCACGAACGTGGTATCGATGTGAGCCACGAAGCCGTCCGGTATTGGTGGCATCGGTTCGGGCCGATGTTTGCGTCGGAAATCCGGAAGCGGCGTATCGAGGGTCTTGTCAAAGGAGGTGGACTTGAGGTGGGGCAGGGGGGCCGTATAGCGTCCTGTCAACTCCCTGCCAACTCTTCAAAATTGCGAAAGGTTTACCGATGAAGACAAAGGCTGTCGTGACCACCGAGCTTGGCGGACCAGAGGTTCTCCAGCTCCAGGATGTCGACCTTGCATGGCCTGCCGGGGAAAACGATGTGCTCGTGGACCTGTATGCCGCAGGTCTCAACCCGGCTGACACGTTCTTTCGCCAGTTGGGGGGATATGTGACGAGCGATCAGCCGTTCGTCCTGGGCCACGATGGCATGGGCGTGGTGCGCGACGTCGGCCCGGCGGTGACCTCGATCGAGGTTGGCGACCGGGTTGCATTCTGCAATGGCGGGCTTGGCGGCACGATGGGCACCTATGCCGAGGCCACGGTGCTGCCTGACTGGCAATTGGCCCGCGTGCCGGATGAAGTGGACGATCTGACAGCTGCGGCATTGCCGCTTGTCGCCATCACGTGCTGGGAGGCGCTTTACGATCGCGCCAACCTGCAGGCAGGCGAGCATGTTCTGATCCACGGCGGCGCTGGCGGGACGGGGCATGTGGCCATCCAGCTGGCGCGATTGCGGGGGGGCAAGGTCGCCACCACCGTCAGTTCGCCCGAGAAGGCGCAGATCGTGTCGGACCTTGGCGCCGAGCTGGCGGTCAATTACCGCGAAGAGGATGTCGTGGCGGCAGTTCGGTCATGGTCGGGGGGTGTTGACGTCGCGCTGGACAACGCAGGCCCCGAGGTTCTGCAACAGACATACAAGGTAATGGCACCTTATGGACGCATCGTGACGCTGATGGGCACGCCCGGGGATGACGACGAGCTGAGCGCCTACAACCAGAACCTGACGATCCATAACGTCATGATGCTGACCCCGATCTGGCATGGGCTGGAAGACCGGCTGGGTGCACAGGCCGAGATCGTGCGTCAGGCGCTCGCGCTGGTGGCCTCGGGTGACCTGACCATCCGCCATGCCGCGACATTCGCCCTGGCCGAGGCGGGTAAGGCGCAGGCCATGCTGGAGAGCGGCGCCGCGATCGGCAAGGTGACGCTCCGCATCAGAGAGTGAAGTGGCGTCGTCGACAGGAAGCCGCTTGAGCAGGGCGGGGCCGCCGCTGGTATCACTACCTGCGTAAGCCCGTCCTGCATTAAGTTAGGGTCCTTCGGAACTGCCCTATTTTCCCTTCCAAACCGGGTCGCGCCTTTCGGAAAAGGCGCGGGCGCCTTCAAGTTGATCTTCGGAGCGATAAAGGGTCTCGACAGTGGCGAACTGACTCTTCGTGATGCGATTCATGGCGTCCTGGAAGTTCATGTCCTCCGCCTCGCGAACGATCTCCTTGATCGCTGCGTAAACAAGTGGCGGGCCGGAGGCGAGCAATTCGGCGAGCTTGTGCGCCTCGGACATGAGATCCGCCGCTGGATAGACGTGGTTGACCATTCCCCAGCGGGCGGCTTCCTCGACGTCGATCCAACGGCCCGTGAACAGCATCTCCATTGCGATGTGATACGGGATGCGCTTGGGTAGTTTGACGGTCGCCGCATCCGCCACGGTTCCCGACTTGATCTCGGGAAGGGCGAACGTCGCATGGTCGGCGGCAAGGATGATGTCGGCCGACAGCGCCAGTTCCAACCCGCCGCCGCAGCAAATCCCGTTGACCGCCGCGATCACCGGCTTGTTCAGGCCGCGCAGTTCTTGCAACCCGCCGAAGCCGCCCTTGCCGTAATCGCCGTCAACCGCGTCTCCGTCGGCGGCGGCCTTGAGATCCCATCCCGGGCAGAAGAACTTCTCGCCCGCGCCGGTGACGATTGCCACGCGCATGTCGGAGTCGTCACGGAACTCTGTGAAGACCTCGCCCATGATCCGGCTCGTCGCGAGGTCGATGGCGTTGGCCTTGGGGCGATCCAGCGTGACCTCGAGGATATGCCCGGTGCGGCGCGTCTTGACAGGGGCATCAGTCATGGTTTTCTCCAGTGATTATTAGCGCGTCGGCAGCGACAGCACCATCGGTGCAGCAAAGAAGCGGGTTAATCTCGATTTCTTCAGGGTGGGTTGCCGCGACGAAGGACTGTACGGCCATCACGACATCGACGATCGCGCCCTTGTGTACAGCGGGAGCGCCCCGATAGCCGTCGAGAAGTTTGGCCAGTTTCATTTTGTTCAAGGCCGCCCGGATGTCCTCAGGCGTGCTGGGCAGCAGAAGATTCACCCGGTCCTCGAGAAGTTCGGTCAAGGTGCCTCCGGCCGCCAGCGTCAAGACATAGCCATGCGCCGGATCGCGGACGACCCCGACAAGCAGTTCGGCGACAGTGTCGGTGATCATTTCTTCGACAAGAAATTGGTCGGTCGGCATGGCTTCGGCGGCTTCGCGCACGGCTTGCGCAGATCCGAGGGCCAGCGCAACCGCACCTGCCTCGGTCTTGTGCGCGATCCCTTCGCCCTTGAGGACAACTGGAAAGCCCAACGTCATGGCGGCGGAGGCGGCGGCGTCGGAGCCCGCCACGCGCTCAGCTCTGGGGATGCGCACGCCGAAGGCGGCGAGGGCGGTCTTCGCCTCGGCCTCGGTCAATGTGCGCGCGCCGGTGCGGTTCCGCGGCAATAGCAGCGCTTCGGGCGCGGGTCGCGACCGCCCGATCCGGGCCGCGACGTCGATCGCCTCGATCGCCTCGGTCATGCCCGAGAGAGGCACGATGCCAAGGCGGACCAGCTCCTGTGCCACACTCTCAGGCATCGCTTCTCCGAGGGAGCTCAGGATTGCCATCGGCCGCCCCGTGGCTGCCTGCGTTCCCGCAACTGCATTTATCACGGGCTGCCAGGCTTCGGCAGAGCACCGGTCGGCGCGCGGGAAATCGAGAACCACGATGCCGAGCGCGAGATCCTCGGTCATCATCGCGCTGAAGGTGCGTTCCAGCGCGGCCCCGTCATTCCAGATATAGGTGTGGTAATCTAGGGGGTTGGACAAGGCGACTTTGGCCCCCAGGGCCGCCCGCAACCCGGTTTCCTGGGCATCGCTGAGAGGGGGAAAGGACAGGCCCGAGCCATGGGCCATGTCTGCAATCAGGCTGGCTTCGCCCCCGGAGCACGACAGCGAGGCGATGCGGCCAGAAGACAGTGCACCAGTCACATGCAGCAGTTTCAAGGTTTCCAACAGGCCGGAGAGCGACGTCACCCGCCCGATGCCCAAACGCGCAAGCAGGGCGTGCGCCCCGGCGTCGCTGCCGGCAAGCGACGCAGTGTGCGAGATAGTGGCGGCGCGGGCCTGTTCCGATTTTCCGGTCTTCAGCGCTGTAATGGGTTTCCCGAGTTCGCGGGCCGTGGCCGCCATTTCCTCGAACCCGCGAAGATCGTCGATCCCTTCGATATGCAAGCCGAGCGCGGTCACGCGCGGATCCTGCAGCAGCGCCACACCGATTTCGGACAGGCCGGTCTGCGCCTGATTGCCCACCGTGATCACATAGGCGATCGGCAGGCCGCGTTCCTGCATCGTCAAATTGATCGCGATGTTGGAGGATTGCGTGATCACCGCGACGCCGGTCTCGACCGCCTCGCCGCCATGCTGATCGGGCCAGAGTGCGACTCCGTCAAGGTAGTTCAACAGCCCATAACAATTGGGACCGATGATCTTCATGCCATCCGCGGCGGCCAGAAGTTCGGCCTGTTTGACCGCGCCGTCGCCGGTCTCTTCCTGTGACTCGCGAAACCCCGAGGCAAAACAAATCGCGCCACCTGCGCCACGCGCTGACAGTCGGGCGACGGCGTCGATCGTGGCATCGCGGTTGACGCCGATGAAGGCGGCGTCAGGGGCCGCTGGCAGGCTGTCGACATCGGCAAAGGCCGCGACACCCGCTACTGTGTCGCGGCTCGGATGTACCGGCCAGATCTCGCCCGTGAAGCCTATCTTTTGACATTGCTCGATGACATTGGCGCACCAGGCTCCGCCGCCGATCACGGCGATGGTCCTCGGCCGCAGAAGGCGATCCAGTCCTCGCATCAGGCCCCCAGAGGACGCAGAAGGTCTCGGCTGATGATGTGGCGCTGGATCTCGCTGGTCCCGTCCCAGATCCGCTCCACCCGGGCATCGCGCCAAAACCGCTCGATAGGAAAGTCGTCCATCAGACCCATACCCCCGTATATCTGCAGCGTCGTATCTGTGACCCGGGCCAGCATTTCCGTCGCGTAGAGCTTGGCCGAGGCGATCTCGCGGTTCGACGGCAGATCCTGGTCCAGACGCCAGGCGGCCGACAGGGTGAGCCAATCTGCGGCGTCGATCTCGGTGATCATGTCGGCAACCTGGAAGCTCACGCCCTGGAATTTCCCGATCGCCTGGCCGAATTGTTTGCGTTCCGCCGAATAGGCAAGCGCATAGTCAAAACACCGGCGCGCGCGGCCCACGGAGAAGGCGGCGACGGTCAGGCGGGTGGCGTAGAGCCACTCGTTCATCACGTCAAAGCCGCCATCGACCGCGCCAAGTACCTGTGCGTCGGGCAGGCGGCAATTGTCAAAATAGAGAATGCAGTTCTTGTAGCCGCGATGACTCACGGAGCGATACCCCTCGCGCACCTCGAAGCCCGGCGTTCCACGATCCACGAGGAAGCTGGTGATCCGTTTCTTCGGCCCTTTCGGCGTTTCGTCGACGCCGGTGGCGACGAAGACGATAAAGAAATCCGCATGCTCGGCGCCCGAGATGAAGTGCTTGGAGCCATTGATCACCCAATCCCCGCCGTCACGCACCGCCTGGCATTTCATGCCTCGCACATCCGAACCCGCGTCCGGTTCGGTCATCGCAAGTGCGTCCATCCGTTCGCCGCGCACCGCCGGAAGCAGATAGCGGTCGCGCTGCTCATCCTTGCACGCCATCAGGATGTTCTGCGGTCGCCCGAAGAAATGCGTTAGGGCCATAGAGCCGCGACCAAGCTCTCGCTCGACCAGCGTGAAGTCGAGGTGCGACAGCCCAGCCCCGCCGACCTCCTCGGGAAAGTTACAGGCGTAGAAGCCGAGTTCGATGGTCTTCCGCTTGATCTCCTGCCCGAGTTCTTCGGGAACTTCTCCAGTTCGTTCGACCTCGGCCTCGTAGGGATAAATCTCTTTCTCCACGAAACTACGGACGGTCGAGACGATCATCTGTTGTTCGTCCGTCAAACCAAATTGCATGTCGGTCACCTCGAGCAAGGAGTGTCTGGTGTTTCCCTCTCCATATTCGCTTTGACATGCGGTGGTTTGCAGGAATAGACAAAAATGATGCGAAAATGGCGAATTTCGAGAGAAGAAACCGAAGAGGTTGCCGTTCTCCTGTTTCCAAGGTTTTCGAACCATTGCTTGGCGAACGCGATCGAGCCGCTGCGGGCCGCGAACGACCTTTCGTCGAAAAAGATATATCGCTGGCAGTTCGTGACCCTGGATGGCGCGGGGGTGACGTCGTCGAGCGGCCTGCCGGTTGTGCCCGAGTGTCGTTTGAGCGATCATCCGGGGGGCGATTACCTGTTCGTAATGCCAAGCTACGGCGTGCGCGATCAGGCGGGATACAGGAACCTCAGGGGGATCAGAGGCGCAGCACGCCGGTTTCGCAACATCGTCGGGATGGACACCGGCAGTTGGCTCTTGGCCGCCGCAGGTATGCTGGACGGGTCCCGCGCGACGATCCACCATGACGAAATGACCTCTTTCTCGGAGACCTTCGAAGACGTCGATGCAGTTTCCGAGCGCTTTGTCGTCGACGGAAACCTGATGACATGCGGCGGCGCGATGTCGGCTTTCGATCTGGTTCTGAATCTCATAGGCCGTACCCACGGGGAAATTCTGCGCCTTGAGGTCGCGTCCTTGTTGCTGTTCTCCAATTCCGGCGAGCCGCCGGGTCTGCTATACAAGACCAAGGGGTCGCTGTTTGTGGACTCCTGCGTTGCGCTGATGTCGGCAAATCTCGAGACGCCGCTGCCCATCGCTGACCTGGCAAGGCAGGCGGGGACCACCCAACGACAACTGAACCGCGAATTCCAGGCCCAATTGGGCGCGAGTCCGAAAACGGTCTACAAGAGGCTTAGGTTGATGTCGGCCCGGCGCTATGCGGAACAGTCCGGCTACTCGGTGGCGGAAATCGCCCTGCGCTGCGGATATCAGAACCCGGCCGCCATGACGCGTGCATTCGTCGAAGAGTTTGGCGCGCCACCGACGACCTTTCGGCAAACGAACTGAAGCGGAGATGATAGTGACATGAACCTCCCGCGTTGTTCATCCTGGAATTCGGCCTTTCGGGACGCTTTTCGGGACGGGGGCGGGGCCACCAAGGCCAGCGTCAGAATACTCTAGAACCGCGTTCTTCGCCGCCTGGCGTCAGGTGGGGTGTCGTGCAGCGCGGCGCAGGGTGAATCCGGCTGTTTAAGCAACGGGGTGCTAACAGATTAGGAATTTGCTATATAACCGCCAAACCGTCAGACATCGGAAACGGAAAGCGGGAAACACCATGATCGGAACTAAGGATGCCAGATCGACAATTCGTCACGAAATCTCGGTCGGCCGCGCGAACACGCCGCGCTTTGCCTGGCCAACGGTGCTGCTCGCGCTCGGGTGCCTGACGGCCTTCGCCGCCTCGGTGGCCATGGCCATGACCGGCGCGATTTCATATCCGCTGGCAGCAACGATCAACACGGTTGTGATCTATGCCATCTACACGGTCCTGCACGAAGCGGTGCATATGAACATCAGTGCCATGCGCAAGGATCGGCAATGGGTGGACCGGCTCCTGGGTAGCCTTGCGGGCGTCTTGCTGTGGCAGTTCTATGATCACCACCGCGCGGACCATCTGGTGCATCACCGCATCACCAACCACGACGACGACCCGGATATTTCCTCGCGGGCGGGGTTTCTGGACTATGTTTTCGTTCGACTTCCGGTCGTGCTTGGGAATTATTTCAACCCGATCCTGCTCTATCGACGCTGTGAAGAACTGCAGATGTCGCGGGCCGCGGAACGGCGCAGCATGGCAGGGTTCGCATTCAACACCGCGCTGGTCGTCACCGTGATTGCGCTGGGTTACGGGTATGAGCTTCTGACGCTCTGGCTGGTGCCCTGGTATATCGGGAACAGTGTCATGCTGATAATGTTCACATGGTCGCCGCACCACGATCACCATGAAACCGGACGGTACCGCAACACGCGGATCGTTGAGATGCCCGGTGGCAATGCGCTTCTGCTGGGGCAGGGGTATCACCTGATCCATCACATGATGCCCGGAATCCCCTGGTACCGTTACAAGAAAACCTTCGAAGAACTGCGCCCGACACTGAAAGAAAACGACGTGCGCATTGAAGGCATACTGCCGAACCCGGAACCACGCGGGACGCACCCGGCCGCATAGCGACGGCTTGGCCGGAGGGCGCCCGAGATGTCCCTGTCCACGCCGACTGGAGTGAACAGGACATGCGTGGGCGCCCGTACCCTCAGCGCGCCTGCTCGATCGCTTCCGAAATGAGGCTTTCGATCTCGCCGACATCCGCCTGCCGCGGGTTTGTCGCGGCCGCCGGATCGGCCTTCGCCTTGCGCGCAAGTTCTTCGATCCGGTCCGGTCCCACGCCGAGCTCCGCCAGGTTCTTGGGGATGTCGAGATCATCGAGAATGGCGCAGACGGCGGCGTAGAACCCGTCGAAGTCCCGGCTTTGCAGTCCGAGCGCGTCGGACATGGCCGGAATGCGGTTCTCGATCTCGGGCCGATTGAAGCGCAACACGGTGGGTAAAACCACCGCATTGGTCAACCCGTGCTGCGTGTCATAAAGAGCACCCACCATGTGGCTGATGGCATGCACCATGCCCAGGCCCTTGAGAAACGAAACCCCGGCCAGGCAGCTGCCGGCTAGCATAGCCATGCGCGCCTCCAGGTTCTCCGGTTGGTCGACCGCCTGCCGGATCGATCCGTTTATCAGTTGCAACGCCTGAAGCGCGGCTCCGTCACACATCGGATGAAACATGTCCACGCAATAGGCTTCGATCGCATGGGTCAGCGCGTCGCAGCCCGTCCAGGCTGTCAAAGTGCGTGGCAGGCCGACCGATAGTTCGGGATCGAGAATGGCCAGCGCCGGGCGGTGATCGGGATGCCAGACGCATCCCTTGATTCCGCGGCTGGTGTCTGTGATCATCCCGGTGCTCTCGGTTTCAGCGCCGGTGCCGGCGGTGGTCGGCACGCAAATCAACGGTGCAAAACCGTGCGCCTCGGGCGGCGTCACGTCGAAGTCGAAAGCCCACAATGGTGTGTCACGTCCGGCGATCAGGCTGATCGCCTTTGCCGCATCCATGGCCGATCCCCCGCCGATGGCGATTACACCATCATGGTTCCCGGCGTCGTAGACCGCCTTGCCCGCCTGGGCATTCTGACCAGTGGGATTGGGATTGACATCGCTGAACAGCTGCGGGCGAAGCCCCTTCGCCGCCAAAACCTCCTGCAACCGCCCTATAAAAGGCAGGTCACGCGACCCCCGGTCGGTCACGATGAGTGGCGCGGTGATGCCGGTTTTCTGGCAGAAGGCGCCGACATCCGCCAGCCTGCCGGGGCCGAGAAAGATTGGGATCGGAAAGGTCCAGTCAACCGGGGATAGTATGTTCAAGTGGTTCTCCTTCTCTGGCTGGATGCGCTAGGCGCGCAAGACCGGCCTGTGTCTCAGCGCTTGGGCGCATTCTTGCAGCCAGCGGCCGAAACAAAGCTGTCTGTATCGGTTATCCGCCGCCCGCCGGCCAAGTATTCATCAATGATTTCAATCATTTTCTCCTGCCCGAAAGATACGAAATGCCCAGCATGAATGGCTGAAACGGGCAGTTCTTTCAACCGCCGGAGCGACTCTTCCAACTGCGCCGGATCAGAGTGATACAGGTTGTCGAGCAAGTCATCGTCATAGATCACGTCACCGCTGAACAGGAGGCCGGTTTCACGCTCGTACAACGCGATGGAGCCGGGCGAGTGACCGGGCAAATGCAATATTCGAAACACGCGATCGCCCAGATCGAAAACGTCTCCCTCGTCGACGAGGCGGGTCAGCGGCGCGGATCTGACCGCAAACTGAGTATGGTCAAATCCCTCATAGGGCAGGGCCGAAAAGGTCTCCGCGCGCACGTATCCAATATCCGCGACCGTGTTATGCGCGTTTGGGGCGGCGATGATCGCGGCCTCCAATGGGTGTCCTGCGCGGTCCTCGAATTGGTGAAGCCCGCCAGAATGGTCGAAATGCATATGCGTTGCCACCCCGATTGCCGGGCGCGCCTCGGCAAGCCCCGAGATCGCCTCGGACAAGGGGCGCAGTCCCATGCCCGTGTCGATGACCAGATCGCGGTCGCGCCCCCTGACATGCCAGATATTGCAGCGTAGCCACGGTGCGACATGGCGCTCACGAACCAGGGTGACCCCATCCCCCACCGAAGTGGTTTCATACCAATTCCCTGCCGTACTGACCTGCATCGGCCCTCCTAGCTGAACGCACCCGGTCCCGCATGCCGCAGCGCCACCACGGTTCCACCGCGACTTCTGGGCGGTTTGGAGCGGATTGTTGTCATTGAATGTGTTCCACCTTAGAACAAGACTTAACCAATGGGGAAGTAGAGGACAGAATATGTTTAAATCCACTCTGAAACTGACCGCGGCACTTTGCATTGGCGCCTTCGCCAGCAGCGCACAGGCCGAGGCGATCCGGATTCCCGTCAACTCTTGGACAGGGCAGAACACATCGGCGCACATCGCTGGCCAGCTGCTCGAGAAGCTCGACTACGAGGTCGAGTATGTCACCGCTGGCGCCGTGCCGCAGCTGGCGGCGATGGCGCAGGGTACTCTGCATTTTCAGCCCGAGTTCTGGGACAACAATGTCGGTGACATTTATCCCAAGGCCATTGCCGAGGGCGACATTGCCCTGATCGGCCCGCTAGGCATCGAGTCGCGCGAAGGGTGGATTTACCCGCCTTACATGGAAGAGCAGTGCCCGGGCTTGCCCAGCTATGAGGCGCTCTATGATTGCGCACAGGCCTTCGCCGTGGCCGACACCTTTCCGGACGGTCGGCTGATTACTTATCCGGCCGACTGGGGGACGCGCTCTCGCGATCTAGTCAAGAACCTCGATCTGCCGTTCCAGGCGGTCGCCGGCGGTAGTGAGGGCGCTATGGTCGCCGAATTGCGCAGTGCAATCGCAGCGAAGCAACCCATTCTGATGATGTTCTGGGCACCGCACTGGCTGTTTGCCGAGTATGATTTCAACTGGATCGACTTCGACGAGACCGAGGGGGTCTGCGACGAGGCCAACCAGTCGCGCGGAAGCGCCTGCGGCTTTGTCCAGGCCAACGTCGGCAAACTGGTGACTCGCGACTTCAAAGAGACTTGGCCCGGCGCCTATGCCTTTGCCGAGGCGTTCCAGATGGACAACGCGTCGCAGAACAAGATGATCTTGAAGGTCGATCAACAGGGCATGTCGGTTGAAGAAGTCGCTGCCGGCTGGATCGCCGAAAACGAAACGATCTGGACGCCGTGGATCGAAGCGGCCAAAGCCGCGCAGAAATAACCGGCGCCTCTGCCGGGTCTCGGGGGGCTTTCGCTGCCCCCCGAGTTTCAATTGCACCACTTAGGCTGAAGGCGCCCGGTTTCTTTAGGCTGGGGCACCACGATGCCGCCCCACCCATCACGGATGAAACATGCCCGAAGACGACACACAGCCCTCCGGATCCGGCCCCTCCCCCGAGCTGGAACCGAAGCTTCAGTGCCGAAATCTCTGGAAAGTTTACGGCGCACAGCCGGAAAGCTGGTTCCGGGATCCGAAGGCGCTTAACGACCCGGCGGCACTGGCCTCCCGGATGCGTGAGAAGAACCTGATCCCGGCGGCGGTCGATGTCAATTTTGACGTCGCGCAGGGTGAGATTTTCGTCATTATGGGGCTGTCGGGTTCTGGGAAGTCAACGGTTCTGCGCTGTCTTTCGCGGCTGGTCGAACCCACCTTTGGCGAGGTGCTGCTCGACGGCGAGGATCTGCTGCGCAAATCCGCGCGCGAGTTGATCGAGATCCGGCGACATAAGATGGGCATGGTCTTTCAGAACTTTGGCCTGATGCCGCATCTCAACGTGATCGAGAACGTCACCTTTCCATTGACCCTTCAGGGCATGCCCGAGAAGGAACGTCGCAAGCGGGTCGAAAACGTCATATCTCTTGTGGGTCTCGAAGGTCGCGAGGATAGCTATCCGCATCAATTGTCCGGCGGTCAGCAACAACGTGTGGGTATCGCGCGCTCTCTTGCCGTAGAACCCGAACTGTGGCTTCTGGACGAGCCTTTTTCCGCGCTCGACCCCATGATCCGCCGACAGATGCAGGACGAATTCCTGCATATTCAAAGCACACTAAAGAAATCCATCATTTTCATTACGCACGACTTCCTCGAGGCGCTGCGTATCGCCGACCGCATCATGCTGATGCGTGACGGTATGGTCGTTCAGATCGGCCGCCCCGTTGATCTGATCACCAACCCCGCCGATTCCTATGTTGCGGAGTTCACGCGCGACGTGCCACTGGTGCGCGTCATGACGGCGGCCGATGCGCTCGCCCCCGGCGCCACGCAGCAGCCATCGGCCGGACAGCCGGAGGTCGCGGCAACCGCGACGCTGGAGGATCTGCTGCCACAGCTGGCCGGCCGATACGACGCGCTGGCCGTGCGCAAAGGCGACCGCATCATTGGACAGGTCACACCCGAAAGCCTGATTGATGCGCTGGCCAAACGCACGGCGGCTCATGGCGCAGCCATGGACGAGGACGGCAGCGAAACCGCGAAAGATTCAGCATGAAAGGGATCCGTCAGCTGGCTTCGGGCGGTCCTGCATGGGGTGCTCTGATCGCGGCGACGCTTGTGCTGCTCGTGCTGCGCGAGGCTGCGCCCTGGATGATCCGCTTCCCCGAGGGCTGGACGGTCCCGCTCACGCCGTGGCTGAACTCCGGGATGAACTGGGTTATCAGCGTCTTTGGAACCTATTTCCAGGCGTTTTCCGATCTGCTTTCTGTGCTCATGCGCTGGATTCGAGATGGCATCAACAGTCTGCCCTGGGCCGTTATCGTTTCCCTCGTGGTCTTCGTGGCCTACGTGGTGTCGGGCTGGCGTCTTGCCATTTTTTCGTTCGCGGCGATGTTCTACATGGTCCTCATCGGGTTTTGGACCGAGGCAATGAATTCGCTCGCGCTGGTCGCACTTTCCGTGCCATTGGCCGTCGTCATCGGTTTCTTTACGGGCACGCTCGGGTTCGCCAATGACCGGGCCGATCGCATCATACGCCCCACGATGGACATGATGCAGACCATCCCGGCCTTCGCCTATCTGCTGCCGATCCTGCTGCTGTTCGGGTTCGGTCCCGTGGTTGGACTGATTGCCAGCCTGCTCTACGCGGTGCCCCCAATGGTGCGCAACACCACGCTTGGTCTGCGCAACGTCGACGCAGAGATCATCGAGGCTGGACGAATGGCCGGGGCAACCAATAGCCAGCTTTTCTGGCGTGTCCGAGTGCCCAGCGCCATGCGCCAGATCCTGCTTGGCGTGAACCAGACCACGATGGCCGCGTTTTCAATGGTTATCATCGCATCGATCATCGGCGGCACGGCCGATATCGGCTGGGAGGTGCTCAAGTCCATACGCCGGGCGCTGTTCGGCGAAAGCCTGCTGTTGGGGCTGGTCATCGCATTGATGGCGATGGTGATGGACCGGCTCACCGCGCAGATTGCCGCCCGCGATACGAGTGGGCCGGAGGGTCTGGTTGGTGGCGCCAGGCCAAGGACGCTGTGGCTCTCTGCGCTGGTCCTCGCGGTTGCTGTGGCGGCGTTGGCTCAGGTGCTGCCGTTCCTCAGGGAATACCCCGCCGCATGGGAGTTCTACCCGGCTGATCAACTCAATGCCGGGATCGAATATGTCGTCACGGAGTTCGCCGCGACCATCAACTACATCAAACAGGTGGCTTTCTTCTTCGTGATGCTGCCGGTGAAAGTGGGGTTCGAGCAAACGATAACGCCGTTCTCCTGGGGGTTTGCTTTCACAGACACGCTCAAGACAGGGTATGGCGTCTTGGTGCTCGCGCTGGCGGCGCTGTCCTGGTGGCGCGGAAGCTGGCGCAGGGCGGCCCTTGTTATGTTCTTCGGCATTATGCTTTTCGTCGGGATCTCGGGCATGCCCTGGCCCACGCTGATCGCCATGGCAACCCTGCTGGCCTATCAGACCGGGGGGCGGCGGCTCGCGCTGGGCATGGCCGCCGGCCTTGGCTTTCTTCTGCTTGCGGGCGTTTGGGAAGAGGCGATGCTGTCGCTTTACCTATGCGGTCTGGCTGTGCTGATCTGCCTTCTGGTCGGGGGGGCGTTGGGAATCTTGGCGGCAGAGTCTGATGCCGTCTCCGTCGCCCTGCGCCCGTTCAACGACGCCCTTCAGACCATGCCGCTCTTCGTGATCCTCATTCCCTTCGTGATGATCTTCAAGATCGGCGAATTCACCGCCCTTCTCGCCATCATCGCCTATGCGATCGTGCCCTCGATCCGATATACGGAACACGGTATTCGCAGCGTCTCCAAGGAGGTGATCGAAGCGGCCACCGCAAGCGGTTGCACGCCTTGGCAGCTTCTGTGGCGGGTCAAGCTGCCGCTCGCCGCGCCGGTTATCCTGCTCGGGCTGAACCAGACGATCATGTATGCCATCGCCATGCTCGTGATCGCCGCGCTTGTGGGCACCAGTGATCTGGGACAACGGGTTTACATCGGATTGGGCGATGGAGATTTCGGCGTGGGCATCGTCGCCGGCGTGGGCATGGCGATCATTGCCATGCTGGCCGACCGCATGACCCAGGCCATGGGCGGCGACCGGATGTAACGCCCACTCAGGAAAGGCTGCAATGCTGTCTCCAGAAGAATACAGTCGTCACGACGCCGTTGGCTTGGCCGCGCTTGTGCGCGCCGGTGAGGTCTCTGCCGCCGAAGTGACCGACACCGCCCTGACGCGAATCGATCGGTTGAACCCAGCGATCAACGCCGTCATCCAGCGCGATGATGCGCAGGCCCGCGCGGCGGCCAGCGAGGCACCCGGAAATGCGCCGCTGGCCGGCATCCCCTTTCTGGCCAAGGACATCAACGTCGAGGTGCGCGGCTGGCCGCTGACCAATGCCTGCCGATTTTTCGCCGACGCGCCGAAGGCCGAAACCGACAGCGATCTTGCGCGACGCTGGCGCGAGGCTGGACTCGTCGTGGTTGGGCGCAGCAATACGCCCGAATTCGCGACCGATTTCGCCTGCGAGCCGGAGCTTTATGGGCCGACGCTCAACCCCTGGGACACAACGCGCACGCCCGGAGGCTCGAGCGGAGGGGCTGCGGCGGCGGTCGCGGCCGGGCTCGTGCCCATCGCCCACGCCTCCGACTCCGGCGGTTCCATCCGCGTGCCCGCCGGATGCTGCGGCGTTTTCGGGTTCAAACCGTCCGCCGGGCGGGTGGCCACGGGGTCTGCGCTGGGCCCGCTGGTCGGCGGGCTCAACTGCGATCACGTGGTGAGCCGAACCGTGCGCGATTCCGCGGCCATGCTCGACGCCACGGCCGCGCCGGAGCAGGGCATGCCCTGTCCGCTCTCGCCGCCTCCTGAAAGTGGCTACCTTGCGGCCATCAACCGGCCGCCACCGCCCCTGCGTATCGGTTTGTGCGCGAGTGCCCCGTCGGGGCAATTGCCGACCGATGGCATCGCGGAAATCCTGACCAAGACCGGCCGCCTCCTTGAAACCCTCGGACATGCGATCACGCCCTTCGACTGGCCCGCGGACACCGACCCCAGTGAGCCCGCAACACCGCTATGGGCCTCGGACATTGCATTGCTCGTCGATATGCGCACTCAGGTCCTGGGCCGCCCGCCGCAGGACAATGAGCTTGGCCCGCTGGTGCGCTTTGCGCTGGATCAGGCGGCACAACTGACCATGACAGAGGCCGCTCGCCTGCGCGTCAAACGCTGGGATATCCGCCGCCGATTGGCGCGGGCCCTGAGCCCCTTCGATATCATCCTCACGCCTGTAACCGCCGGAGCGGCGATCCCCTCGGGGCTGCTGGGCGAGGCGGCCCTGCGCAGCGTACCGGAATGGACCGAACGGGCCGGTGCCTTCGCGCCCTATACCGAGATCTACAACCTGACCGGACAGCCCGCCATGTCTGTGCCCCTTTATCATGGCGCCGATGGATTGCCGGTGGGGATGCAGTTTGCCGCGCAGGTGGGGCAAGATGCGCTTTTGTTGCGCCTCGCCCGCCAGTTGGAGCAGACCGCGCCCTGGGGGCAGCGGCGCCCGCTGATCGCCGATTGATCCGATCCCCGGAGCACACCCGGTGAAAGCGCCTCAATCATTCTGAACACAAGGCCAGAGTCCCGTGACGAAACATCCCCTGATTGCACTGTGGTGCCACCCAAGGTCCATGTCCACGGCTATGGAGCGCGTGATGCGCGCCCGCGGCGACGTGAGATGTTTTCATGAACCCTTCATGTATTACTATTATTTGGGTGAAGGCCGTGGCCGCTTTCCCCATTTTGAACCGCAGGAGGGACACCCGCGAACCTATTCTGCGATCAAGGCAATGCTGTATGAAGCGGCAGAGGCGGGGCCGGTCTTTTTCAAGGATATGAGCTATTACGTCATGCCCGATGCGCTGACGGACGATGACCTGGTGGATCGGGTGATCAACGTGTTCCTCGTGCGTGACCCGCGGCGGTCGATCGCGTCCTACTACAAGTTGGACCCCGAGATGAGCCTCACCGAAATCGGGCTGGAGGCGCAGTACCAGCACGCGGCGCATATCGCCGACCGTAAGGGCGCCTGGCCGCTCGTACTAGAGGCCGAACGCGTGCAGGCCGCCCCGCAGGAAAGCGCCGATGCGTTGTTCGCCGCCTGCGGCCTTCCGCCTGCTCCGCATGCCCTCGACCTGAAGGACGTCATCCCGAATGAGTGGAAGGGCGTGGAGAACTGGCACCGCGCGGCCCTGTCGAATGACCGCATTCGCAGCGCCGAGACCCTGCCGGACGCCGATGAAGTGTTCGAAGCCGCGGCCCGCAACGCCCCCCACCTGCGGGCGATGCTTGCCCATCACTGGCCGTTCTACGAGAAGCTGTGCGCCCGCGCCCTCCCGTAGGCTGTTGACTGGCGGTGTCAGTAGAAACTGGCTTGAGGTGGGCAGGGCGGTTCCGGAGCGTCTGGACACGACCAGACGCTTCGGTGCGGGCCGATGTTCGCAGCCGAAATCCGAAAGCGGCGGATCGAGGGCATGCGATCGAGCCGCTGGCGTTGGCATCTCGCCGAGTGGCGCGGTCTCTGTGCTGAATAAGGGACAGCTATCCTGCCCTGGCCGTGACTGGTTCGCATTCGTCTGGCAGCACCGTTCTATGAACAGTCCAATGAGTTCGATAATGTCGCCTGAAGGCGAATATGCTCCGGAACGAAGTGCATGGCGTTCACCACGCTGCCCGTCAGGTTCATCACAGGTTTGTGTCCCTCCAGGAGAGGTCTGCAGTTTGACATTGTCCATTACGAAACCGCAGGGGTCAGCACCGTCACATCAGGGCCTCACCCAGGCCGAAGCCGAGGCCCGGCTTGCTGCCGAGGGCATTGTCAAAACAAACCAGCTTGAGGCGGGCAGGGCGGTTTCGTAGCGTCTGGACATGACCAGAAGATCGCCCTTTCGCTACTTCA
>NZ_SMUV01000056.1 GCF_004358185.1 Antarcticimicrobium luteum | reverse complement strand
GTCAGGCATGGGATGTCTCCAAAGAAAAACCCCGCACAGGGCGGGGCGATTGCAGAAAAAACGGATCAGGGATCAGATCAGGGTTTGGGCGACGCCCCCCAGCGCCGCTCGATCAGCTCGAACAGCCCGCGCGGGCCGAGGTAGCTGACCACCGCAACCACGCCGGTCGTCACGGTCGGCGGCAGCCCGCCAGCGCAGGGCCGGATTGACGCCAGCGGCAAAAGCACAGCTCAGGCAACCGGAACCGGGTGGGATTCCGGCCCAGCGGTCCCTGCATCGCGTGACGCTGATACGGCGTGGGCGGGACCGGATGAGGCAGGCAGCGGGGCGATTTCCTCGGACCCCGGAGAGCCCGCCCTCCCCTTGAGGTTTCGTCACCCCCACGGGTATCTCAGAATCAGGTCGATCTGGAGAAAGAACAGACCTGACGCACTGTTCAGGGCCAGGCGATTGCGAGCCTCGCGCGCCTGAGACGGTCGGTCGCCCATGCTCCCGGCGGCGATGCCGCGGCGATTCGCAAGGCCCCGCCGGAACCGCCTCGCCGCTGACGCCGGATGCGTTCTCGTTGGCGGCTGTCCCTCGCCAACCGGCCCGGCAGATTCCCGCAACAGCCGGGCGCCTATCTTCCCTGGCGCCCGGTGCAGCTTGCGGGTTGGGGTGTCTTGCCCCTCAACCCTTGTCCTTGGGGGTCCAGGCGAATTTCTGCATCACCGGGTCCACCGGCGTTTGAGCGACGTGGTTGGTATAGTTGCTCATCACTTTCTGGGCGAGACCGAGAATGATATCCAGCACATGGCGCTGGTTGTAGCCCGCCGCGTAGAATGCCCCGATCTGCTCGTCGGTCGGGTTGCCTCGGTTGTCCAGCATGATCAGCGCAAAGGTGCGCAACGCCTCCAGCTTGTCATTGGGCAGCGGCGTCTCGTCGCGCAGTGCGTTCGACACCTCGTCGCTGACGCCCATCATCTTGGCAATGCCGGTATGGGCCGGAACGCAGTAGTGGCACGCGTGATAAACGTTGATGGTCTGCCAGACCACGGTTTTCTCATCGGCGTCAAAGGCCGTTTCCTCGGCAAAGAGGCGATGCAGCGCCTGATAGGCCTCCAGCAGCGCGGGCGAGCCGGCCATCACCGCATGAAGCCCCGGCAAACGGCCAAAGGCCTTTTTCGATTTTGCTATCAGCGGCAGGGCGGCCTCGGGGGCGGTGGTTTCGTCAAACCGTTCGAACTTGGTCATGGGGCGTCTCTCATTCTTGCTGGATTTAACATCGATGCCCGAGTGGTGACTATTTTTGAACGATTGCTCAAGTAAAGCTTGAGTGATCGCTCAAATAATGTCCCGGCGGTCTTTCATTCGGGGCAGGAAGGGGCTTATGCTGACCATCATGTCCAGGACCGCCTCATATGACCGCGACGCCGCGCTTGACGCCGCAATGACCCTGTTCTGGGTCAAAGGGTTTAACGCGACCTCTCTGAAAGATCTGGAAGACGCGCTGCAGATGCGCCCTGGCTCTATCTACGCCGCCTTCAAGAACAAGGAGACCCTCTTCAGGGCGGCGCTCGACCGCTACGCCGAGCGCACGGCAGATGATTTGCGGACTCTGATCGACACAGCGGCGTCGCCCCTTGCCGCGCTGCAATCACATCTCAGGGGGCTGGCTCAGCTGGATCCCTGCGACAAGCCCTCCACCGCCTGCATGCTGGTGAAAACCCTGCTGGAAATCCCGCGCGGCAACGACTTGCGGGATGTGGTCACGACCCATCTCGACCAGATCGAGGGCATTTTGTCAGACGCCCTGCACCGCGCCAGAGCCCTGGGGGAACTGCCACAGACCTGCGATCCGGATCGCCTGGCGCATCGCGTTCAAACCTATATCTTCGGCCTCAAGATCCAGGCACAGCGGGAAACCGACGCAGAGAGCATGCGAACCCTCTGCGCGGATCTGGCCGATGAAATCGGTGGTCTGCGCCAGACGACCTGATGCCCGCTGCGCCGCTGATGCCGTGCGCCTTTGTTGCCCCCGCCTGACGGGGTGCCATTCGCACCTAGCGCATGATCAGAACCGGCACCCGGCAGGAGCGGATCATCTCGGTCGTTGTCGATCCGATGATGAGCGAGCGCACGCGCGAATGGCCATAGGCCCCCATGACCAGCAATTCATGCTCTCCTTCGGCCGTGATCTCTGCAAGAACCTTTTCCGGCTCGCCGCCGCGCAGAATGATCTCCGCGTCAAAGCCGCCCGCCTTGAGCGTCGCCGCCGCATCCTCGAGCGATCGGCGGATGTCCGGCGTGTCCTTGCCGGCGAACACCAGCGAGATTTTCAGACCGGCGAATAACGGGCTGCGCGAGATGTAGTCCACCGCCTTGAGCCCCGAGGCGCCGCCGTCAAAGGAGACCAGAACCTTTTCGGCCGGCCTGAAGGCCCGGTTGGCGATAAAGACGGGCTTGTGGCTGGCGCGGACGATGCGCTCCAGGTTCGAGCCCAGATGCTCCATTGCCACCCCGGCGGCCTCGCCGCGCTTGCCGATGACAATCATGTCGCCGGTTTCCTCTTTCGCGGTCACCGTTTCGACCAGATCGCCCTGGCGCAGCCGGGTCTCGACCTCGATCGGGCCGCCGGCCTGGATGATCGCCTTGGCGTCCTCGAGAATGGCGCGCCCATGCTCATGCGCGAGCTTGGCGCGCGCCGCGTCGAGGTCCGACAACTGCTCCAGAAGGCGCGTGCGCGCGCCCAGCCGGATCGCCCCCGAGAGATCCTGTTTCTCGGGCCCCTGCCGGCGCCCCATGACGTGATAGACCTTTACCTTCCAGCCGTTCCGGCCGGCGATCCAGGCCGCGTGATGGCAGACGCTTTCGGAATAGGCCGAGCCATCCACCAGTGCGATGAGCGTGTCGGTTGTCATTGGTCTTTCCTCCCTCAGTGGCCCATCAATTGATCCATCGCGCCCGGCTTGTCATGAATGGCAAGCTCGTCAACGATGGTCTCGGAGGCCTGGTTCAATCCGATCAGATCGACCTCGGCGCCTTCCCGGCGGAACTTGAGCACGGCCATGTCGAGCGCGGCAACCGAGGAAATGTCCCAGATATGCGCGCGGCTGAGATCGATGGTGACCTTTTCGGGCGCTTCCTTGAAGTCGAAGGCGCGCATGAAATCCTCGGAAGAGGCAAAGAACAGCTGCCCCTCGACGTGATAGGTGCGGTGGGTGCCGTCCGGGGTGATCTCGCTGCGGACCCGGAACAGCTGGGCGATCTTCCAGGCAAAGAAGATTCCCGAGAGCAGCACACCCACCAGAACCCCAATGGCCAGGTTGTGGGTGTAGACCACGAAAAACACCGTCGCCAGCATCACGATGGACGAGGATGTCGGATGTTCGCGCAGGCTCCGGATCGAGGACCAGGAAAAGGTGCCGATCGACACCATGATCATGATCGCCACCAGCGCGGCCATCGGGATGATCGCCACGATGTCACCCAGCGCGACCACCATGATCAGCAGGAAGATACCCGCGGCAAAGGTCGACAGCCGCCCGCGGCCGCCGGATTTCACGTTGATCATCGACTGGCCGATCATCGCGCAGCCTGCCATGCCGCCGATGAACCCGGTGGCAGTATTGGCGATGCCCTGGCCGATGCACTCCTGATTGCGGTCGGAACCGGTGTCGGTCAGGTCGTCCACGATCTGCTGCGTCATCAGGCTTTCCAGCAGGCCGACGACAGCGACCGCCAGCGAATAGGGAAAGATGATCGAAAGCGTCTCGAAGGTCAGCGGAATGTCAGGGATCAGGAACACCGGCAGCGTGTCGGGCAATTGCCCCATGTCGCCCACCGTGCGGACATCCCAGCCCATGGCGACGGTCAGGGCGGTCAGCACGACGATGGTGACCAGCGGCGAGGGAATCGCCCGCGTGATCCGCGGAAAAAGATAGATGATCGCCAGACCTGCCGCGACCAGCGCATAGGTCAGTATGGGCACTTTCGACGGGTCGAGCTCGGGCAGCTGCGCCATGAAAATGAGGATGGCGAGCGCGTTGACGAACCCGGTCATTACCGATTTCGATACGAAGCGCATCACATAGCCGAGTTTCAGCAGCCCGGCGCCGATCTGCAGCAGGCCGGCCAGGACCGTCGCCGCCAGCAGGTATTCAAGCCCGTGGTCGCGCACCAGCGTGACCATCAGCACCGCCGTGGCCGCCGTCGCCGCCGAGATCATGCCTGGGCGGCCGCCGGTGATCGCGGTGATGACGGCGATCGAGAACGAGGCATAGAGCCCCACCTTGGGGTCGACCCCGGCGATGATGGAAAAGGCAATGGCCTCGGGGATGAGCGCAAGCGCCACCACCAGGCCGGAAAGGAGATCGCCGCGGATGTTGTGGGTCCACTGGCGTTGGTATCGGGAGAGTGAGATCATGAACAGGTCTTTATCCATAGGCCGCGCGCAGATTGCAGCGGTCTTGATCGATGTCATCTGTTGATGGGTTATCCGGCGGATAGGCGGCCGGAAGAGCCAGCCGGGGATTCCGCCCGGCTCCATGTTCGCTGGCACTGCTCATAGCCAAGGTGACCGGGAATGCCAAGATTGCAGGCGTGATGTCCTTCGCTTTCGGGGATGTGCCGCCCGTTTGCTGCACAATTGCGCAGCGTTTCGAGCTGAGCTGTCCCTGACCTGCCCTCGGTCTTCCCCTCCTGGCGCTGGTCCGCGTGCCGGAACGCCCCCTCAAATACACCCAGGGACCGCCCGCCTCGCCGCCGATGGCTTGATCCGGGCCGCCGGCGATGGAACACTCGCCCGGCAACAGCCCGGAGATCCAGATGCTCGCCTACCTGACGCTGATCCTGACCTGCCAGCTTGCCGGAGAGTTCCTGGTCGGAGCCCTCGCCCTTCCCGTCCCCGGCCCGGTTCTGGGGATGCTGCTGCTGTTCCTCCTGCTGCTCTTGCGCGGCGAGATTCCCCCGGTACTGGGACAGACCGCCGACCGGCTGCTCGGTGCAATGTCCCTCCTCTTCGTTCCCGCCGGGACCGGCATCATGATGCACTTCCGCCTATTGGGCGAGGCGCTGGTGCCGCTGGGCGCGGCGCTGATCGTCAGCACGCTGGCGACGATCGCGGTGACCGCGCTGATGATGGGCTGGCTGGCAAAGGCGGAAACCGATGGGTAATCTTCAGGAAACCTGGGTCTATCTCAACGCCAACCCGCTGTTCCACCTGACCCTGACGCTGGTGGCGTTCCAGGCGGCGAATTGGCTGTTTCTCAAGAGCGGGCGCAATCCGCTGCTGAACCCGGTGCTGGGCGCAGTGGTGCTGATCGTCCCGGTTCTGATGCTGACCGGCACCGGCTACGGCACCTATTTCGAGGGGGCACAGTTCGTGCACTTCCTGCTGGGGCCGGCGACCGTCTCGCTGGCGATTCCGCTCTACCGGCAATGGCACCGGGTGCGCCGCTCCGCCCTGGCGATCGGCGCCAGCCTGTTGACCGGCTCGCTGACCGCGATCCTGACCGCCGCCGGGATCGCCTGGGCACTGGGCGGATCGCCCACTCTGCTGGCCTCGATCGCACCGAAATCGGTGACCGCGCCGGTCGCCATGGCCATTGCCGAGGAACTCGGCGGTCTGCCCTCGCTCACCGCCGCCCTGGTGATCGCCACCGGCATCATCGGCGCCATGTTCGGCCCGATGGTGCTGAACCTGATCGGGGTGAAGGACTGGCGCGCGCGGACTCGCCATGGGCACGGCCAGCCACGGCATCGGCACCGCCCGCGCGCTTCAGGTCAATGAGACGGCCGGCGCCTTCTCGGGCCTGGCCATGGGGCTCAACGCGCTGGCCACCGCGCTGCTGCTGCCGATCCTCTGGGGGCTGCTGTTCTGAGGCCGCCGCCGGTTCATATCAGTCCTGCCGCCGAAAGCGCCGAGGAGAGCGGTGCAAGCTGCGCCTCGTAGCGCCGCCAGCCTTCGTCGCTGCCGCGATAGATCGGCCGGCGCACCTGATCGGAGCTCGCGGTCAGGACCGCGCCGGTTCCCCGTTCGGGCGCGAGCCAGTCTTCGGTCCAGTCCAGCCCGGCCGCCGCGGCCAGCGCACGGGTGGCGCCCTCGGGGTCGGCCACCAGTTCGGCGTAGTCCAGATCGAAGATCCGTCCCGGGCAAACCCCGCGCCAATGCGCCATCAGATCGCGGTGCAGCACCATGAACCGGGCGATGTCGGCAGGATCATAGGCAAAGCCGTTGCCGGCGCCGGCAAAGGAATGGCGCCAGAGCGACCAGGCCACCGCCACCGGGTCGCGGTTCAGATGCACGATCCGCGCCTCGGGCAGCGCCGCGCAGATATAGCCGATCCAGCGGAAGTTCAGCGGCATCTTGTCGACCAGCACCGGGCGTCCGCCGGAATACTCCGCCAGCCCCGCGCGGATCTCGTCGCCGAGCGCGCCGAGATCTGTCTCGCTCAGCGCCTTGGTCTCGCGCGCCATGACCTCGCGCAGCAGGCGACCGACAGCGACCTGCACCACGGTCAGCTCGCCGCAGGGCTGGACGCCCTCGGCCCGCGACAGGATCCGTTCGGTCAGCGTGGTGCCGGTGCGCGGCAACCCGGTCACGAAGATCGGGCGCGGCCCCGCCCCGCCCTCCGTCCGCTCCGGGGCCGGCAGCGGCGCCTGGAACAGTGCTTTGCTCACCGCATAGGGCACCGCGTCGGTCTGGAAGTCATATCCCAGCGCCGCCCGGGTCAGCCGGTTTCCGGCCTCCAGATGGGCAAAGGCCTCGTCGCGCCGGTCCAGATCGTCCAGCGCCTTGAACAGCGCGAAATGCAGCGGTGCCGCGCCGGGATCGCCGGCACCGATCCGGGCGAGACAGGCGCGCATCTGCGCCAGGTGCGGCTCTGCCTCGGTATAGGTGATCGCATGGGCAAGGTTGCGGTGCAGGGCGGCGTTTTCGGGCGCCTGAGCGACGGCGCGGCGGAAGTACCCCTCTGCGGCGGCGCGGTCGCCACGGGCCCGCGCGAGAAGTCCGAGATTGTCCAGCGTCCGCGCCTCGGCTCCGGCCAGCCCCAGCGCCGCCTGAAGGCTCGCCTCGGCCTCCGCGACGCGGCCCATTTCACGCAGGGCGCGCCCCTTGACGTTCAGGGCGCCCGGATGCTCCGGAGCACGTTCCAGAACCGTCTCGGCCGCCCGCAACGCCGCCGGCGCGCGGCCCATCTCCAACTCGCAGGCGGCCAGGGCCAGGCCGACCTCGGGCAGATCCGGCGCCAGGGCCGCTGCGGTGGCAAGGCCGCGCGCGGCCTCGGCCCAACGGCCCGCGGATTGCGCCGCCTGCGCCGCCTTCAGCAGATCCGGCAGCGCGGCGGGGCGCAACGCTTCGAGCCCCTGCCGCGCCGGCCTGTTGCCCGGAAACCGGTCGAGGATGGTCTGATAGAGCGCCTGCGCGGTGATCCAGTCGCCGGCCCTGGCCGCCTGACGGGCGCGGCCGAGGGTTTTATCGGTGGACTGACGCGGGGGCATGCTGGCTCCTTCGGCGATGGCCCGGGCACCGTAGAGGCTCCGCGGCCGCGGTCAATACGGGTTTGTCCGCCGGAGCCGAACCACAGCGCGGCCCGGCGCGCAGCCTCAGGCAGGCGGCGTCATTTCAACCCGCGCGGCGCCGCACCCGGGCAGCGCCAAACACCCCTGCCCGTGCCTGCGCGGCCACTCAGTGCAGGGTCGTCTGGCGTTTTGGCTGACCCGCGACGGCGGCCACATGCATCACCGCCGCCTGGGTTCTGTCGCCGTCGATCACCAGCTTCGGTCCCAACGGCAGCGCGCCCATGCCCAGCCGGGCCATCCACCGCTTGAACACCGCCGGCACGATCCCGATCACATGGGTTGCCCCGCCGGCGACGGCGGCCCGTGCCATCTCGGTCAGCAGCAGCGCCTGAACCGGAATTCTGCGTTCGGCCTCGACATCGGGCGACACGAAAAGCCGGGTCGCCTCCCAGATATGATCGGCGACCGGCGCCTTTTCATAGAGGACATGCGGCGGGATCCCTTCGAGCAGACCCCGCTGGGCATCGCGCAGCATATAGCTGTAGCAGCCACAGCGCGCCGTCGTCGGCAACAGCCGGATACCCGCCAGCACCTCGCCGAACTCGTGCACCACGACCGACCGGCTCTGCGGCGTGTCGTACTGGTCGAACTCCATGCCGTCGACATTCGGAAGATCCCAGTGCTTGGCATCGATGAAGACACGTTTCCGCGCCTTCAGGAATTCAGCATAAAGCTCGCCATAGTGATGTTGTGTCTGGACCGACAGCACCGTCGAGCGCATATGGTTGGGAACCTTGCCCCGCACCAAAGCCTTGACCGCCGACGACTCGGGCCGGTCGCGGCGGATTGCAACTCTGGATAGCTGCTGGCTGGACGGCCCCAGCTCTACGGGGGCCAGATCGGGCAGGACATCACGTCCGCCCGTTCGCCTGCTTCTTGAGTGAAAGCCCATTTGTAACCTGCCGACTCGGATTAGTTTTTTATTTTGAGCGCATAAGTGAGAGTAAGAGTACCTGTCCCAACTTTTGCCACAATCAGGCCCTACTTCCATCAATGTTTATATATACAATCTATACGTGTTGCAAAATTGCATTCATGGTTGCCGGAACCTTAACAAAAGCAGGGCAAAGCGTTGTTCAAGCGACAGGACATTCAGGCCGCGGACGCGAAGACTCATCTTTGGGTGAATCGGCGGCGGCTGCGTGATTACGCCAAGGTCGGACGAAATCTGCTTCTTCAGCGCATCGCGATCTACTCTGCGGCCATTTTCCTGGCCGGGGCCTATTATGACTGGCGCATCGCGCTGGCCTTCTATGCGCTTGTCTGGGCCGCAGAGGCCTATGACATCGGAACCTTCCGCAGGATCCTGTCGACAAGCACCTGGGATTCCACAACCGTGCGCCGCTTCATGCGCGAGATCTATGTCGGAACCGCGATCAGCGCCTCTGTGATTTCCCTGTTCTGCGTATCTGTCTCGATCCAGCAGGGCACCCAGAACGGCCACTTCATGCCGCTTTTCATGCTGTTCTCCGCCTCGATCTTTGCGGCGATGAACAACCGCCATTTCCTGCCGGTTCTGGCGCTGCGCCTGGCAATCTACGTCGCCGCCATCCTGTTCATCCCG
Source organism: Antarcticimicrobium luteum (assembly GCF_004358185.1). Classification (GTDB taxonomy): domain Bacteria; phylum Pseudomonadota; class Alphaproteobacteria; order Rhodobacterales; family Rhodobacteraceae; genus Antarcticimicrobium; species Antarcticimicrobium luteum. The sequence continues at coordinate 75,572 of NZ_SMUV01000056.1, read as the reverse complement.
ATCCGCGATCTGGCGATCGAGCGGCCGCCGCTGGCATCCGAACTGTGGATGCATTTCTTCACGGTGATCTTCGTGCTGGTGTTCATCATCGAGTGCTCGCGCAGCTTTCTGGCCGGCTACAACGAAAACCTCCGCGGCCGCCGCGAACTGGAGGAGGAGCACGAGCGCACCAAGGCCGCCTATCTCGCCAAGACGCAGTTTCTCTCGACCGTCAGCCACGAGTTGCGAACCCCGCTGACATCGATCAAGGGATCGCTGGAGATCATCAATTCGGGCGTGTTGGGCCAGCCGCCCGAAAAACTGGCCAAACCGCTCGACATCGCCACCCGCAACACCCGTCGCCTGGCCGACCTGGTGAACGACCTGCTGCTGCTGCAAAAGGCAGAGGCCGGAAAGATCGACTTTCATTTCGAGATCGCCGATCTCGGGGCGCTGATCACCGAGGCGGTCGAGCGCTTCCGCCCCTTTGCGGACCGCAAGAACATCACCGTCGCCATCGACCTGCCGGACGACACATGCTGGGCGCGGTTCGACAAGATGCGGCTCGACCAGGTGATCACCAACCTGCTGTCGAACGCCGCCAAATTCTCAGAGGAACACGCCGAGGTACGGGTTTCGCTCGCCCACAGGGGCGATGACCTGCGCGTGTCGGTCACCGACGAGGGCATCGGGATCGACGAGGGCGCGCGCGGCAAGCTGTTCGAAGAGTTCAGCCAGCTGGATTCCTCGAACACGCGCAAATTCGAGGGCACCGGCCTCGGCCTGAATATCTCCAAGCGGATCATCGAGGCGCATCAGGGCCAGATCAACTATACCAGCGAACTGGGGGTCGGCTCGACCTTCTTCATCGATCTGAAGGAGGAGGACGCCCCGATCCACACCTCGAAGATGGGTGCGGCAACCGCATCGGGGATTGTCGCCGCAGCCTGACCCCCGGATCACGGCGGGGTGCGCGGCGCCCCGGCTCAGACTGGCAGCGCCGCCAGCGCGATACGGCGCCCCTCGGACAGCAGCACGTTGTAGGTCCGGCAGGCCGCCGGAGAGGCCATCACCTCGACCCCGATGCCCGCCCCTTCCAGCGCCGTGCGCAGAGGGCCGGGAATATGCGCGATCTCGGGTCCGGTTCCGATAAACAGCACGTCGATCTTGCCCGCCAGCGCCAGCAGCGGCGCCCCGGCGTCCAGCCCCGGCCAGGGACGGGTGCCGTCCGCGCCGGTCAGAACCGCGCCCTCATGCACCTGGCCGCCGATCCGGAAAAACCCCGGCCCATAGCCCTCGACCGGGGCGGCGTCGTTGTAGATCACTTCGTTGAGACGCATCACTCACTCCCAGAGCGGCAGCCCCGACAGGGCCGAGACCGCGATGATCGAATAGGCCACCGCACGATAGATCCGCTCGAAACCCGGGCGGAAGATCGCCGCGCCCAGCAGATTTCCCGCCAGGTTCGGCAGCGCCAGCGCCAGCCCCAGCAGCACCGGTACCAGAACCAGCGCATCCTGAACTGCCAGCACGCCCATCAGCGCGATGTCGAAGAAGAACAGATAGGCCATGATCGAGGCGCGGACAACCGCCACCGGGTTCGGGCTGGCCATATAGAGCAGGATCACCGGCGGCCCCGGCAGGGCGGCCAGACCACCCAGAAACCCCGCCGCGCCGCCGGTGCCAAGCACCATGCGCGGCCCCAGCGGACCGCGATAGCGCAGCCCGCCCACCAGGCATCCCAGCATCCCCAGCGACAGCAGCGACACCGTGGTGCGGAACATTTCCGGCGCCACCATGCTCAGCGCCGCCAGCCCCAGCGGCAGCGCCAGAAGGGTCGCGCCCACCAGCCGCAGCAGGTCGCCCCGGTCGGCCCGGCGCAGCGCGGCGGGTATATTAGGAATCGGACCCAGCAGGTCCATCGCCGAGATCGTGATCAGTGCCCACAGCGGCGGCAGAACCTGCGCCGCCACCGGCACAAAGACAAGACCGGCGCCGAAACCGGCGAACCCGCGCACCATGCCCGCGACAAGGGCCGCCAGAACCAGCCAGCCCAGCCCCGGCGTCGCCAGGGCTGCGGCCAGCGCGTCAGGCATCCACGTTTGCAAACTGGTTGCCGGAATTCTTCGGGTCAGGCTTGGACCAGTCGCGCTTGACCCCCAGGAACAGCAGGATCGCCGAGGCTACGAAGACCGAGGAATAGGTGCCGACGATCACGCCCCAGATCATCGCAAAGACAAAGCCGCGGATCACATCGCCGCCCAGCACGAACAGCGCGATCAGCGCCAGCAGCGTGGTCAGCGAGGTCATCAGAGTCCGGCTGAGGGTCTCGTTGATCGAGAGGTTCATCACCTCTTTCAGCGGCTTCTGCTTGTATTTGCGCAGGTTCTCGCGGACCCGGTCGAACACCACCACGGTGTCGTTCAGCGAATAGCCCACGATGGTCAGCAGCGCCGCGATGATCGCCAGGTCGAATTTGATCTGCAGCTCGGAAAAGATGCCGATGGTCAGCAGCACATCATGGATCAGCGCCACCACGGCCCCCAGCGCGAACTGCCATTCAAAGCGCATCCAGATATAGATCAGCACCGCCCCGATCGCCAGAACCACTGCCAGAACCGCGGTCTGCACCAACTCGCCCGAGACCTTGGGGCCCACGGATTCAACCGAAACGAACTTGATGTCCGGCACCACGGCCGCCAGCGCGTCCTCGACCGTCTGAGTCATCGCCGCGCTGATCGCCTCCTGGTCGTCCTGCGCCTGGATGCGGATCATCGCCACATGCTGATCGGCGCGAAAGCCGGGATCGAACACCTCGGAAATCACCACATCGCCCAGCCCCAGCGGCGTGATCGCATCGCGGTAGGTACCGATATCGACCGCCGTCGTGCTCTCGGTGCGGATGGTGGTGCCGCCGCGGAAGTCGATACCATAGTTCAGCCCCCGCAGCGCAAAGGAGCCGAAGGCAACCACCATCATCAGGCCGGAGATTCCCAGCCAGAGTCTCCAACGCTTGAAGAAGTCGAACGAGGTTTGGGCGGGAACCAGTCGCAGTCGCATCTTATACCTCGATCGTTTTGGGGCGGCGGCGCTCGAACCAGACCACGATCAGCAGCCGGGTCACGTAGATCGCCGTGAAGACCGAGGTGATCAGACCCAGGCCCAGAGTGATGGCAAACCCGCGTACCGGGCCGGAGCCGATGGCGAACAGGATCACCGCGGTGATGAAGGTGGTGATATTGGCGTCAAGAATCGCGCTCAGCGCCTTTTCATAACCCAGCTCGATCGCCCGCGCCGGGCCCCTGGCGGTCTTCAGCTCTTCGCGGATCCGCTCGAAGATCAGCACGTTGGCATCCACCGCCATACCGACGGTCAGCACGATACCGGCGATCCCCGGCAGCGTCAGCGTCGCCCCGATCAGCGACAACAGCCCGAAGATCATCGCGATATTGAGGATCAGCGCAATATTGGCGAACAGCCCGAACAGGCCATAGCTCAGCCCCATGAAGATCAGCACGCCGGCAAAGGCGATGCCGGTGGCCACCTTGCCGGCCTCGATGCTGTCGGCACCCAGCTCGGGGCCGATGGTGCGTTCCTCGAGGAATTCGAGCCCCGCCGGCAACGCGCCCGCACGCAGCAGGACGGCCAGGTTGGTGCTCTCCTCGACGGTGAAATTGCCGGTGATGATGCCCGAGCCGCCGGGAATATGGCTCTGGATCACCGGGGCGCTGATCACCTCGTCATCCAGCACGATGGCAAAGGGCGCGCCGATATTGTCGCGGGTGTAATCGCCAAACTTGCGCGCGCCGGTGGTGTCGAAGCGGAAGCTGACCGCCGGCCGGCCGTTCTGGTCGAAACTGGGCTGGGCGTCGACCAGATCCTCGCCGGTGACGACGGGGGCGGCCTCGATGGTGTAATAGACCCCCTCCTGGTCCATCGACGGGAGGATCTTGTTACCCACCCCGGCACTCGCATCGGGGTCGGAGCCGCGCCCGACCACCGGGTTGAAGGTGAGTTGCGCGGTGGTGCCGATGATCGCCTTGAGTTCGGCGGCGCTGCCGATGCCGGGCACCTGGATCAGGATGCGTTCGGTACCCTGGCGCTGGATCGTTGGTTCGCGGGTGCCGACCTCGTCGATCCGGCGGCGGATGATTTCCAGCGCCTGTTTCACCGTGCGGTCGTCGGAGGCGAGCTTTTCGGCATCCGACAGTGCGACGACGATCTCGGCGCCGTCACCGCTGACCACGATGTCGGTCGATCCGGCACCGCTAAGTGTTTGAACTGGCCGGGCTAATCCGCGAACCACTTCCAACGCGCGGGCCATGTTCTCGGGCTGGCTGATGCGAATGCGCAGCGCGTCCGGGGCCGAGGGCTGCAGGCGGATGGTGCCGATGCTGGCGCGTTCCGGGCGCAGCACGTCGCGGATTTCCGGCCACATGGCCTGCATCCGGTTTTCATAGACGTCGGCGACCCGAACCTCGGCCAGCAGATGCGCGCCGCCGCGCAGATCGAGGCCGAGATTGACCAGCGACGACGGCAGGAACGCGGGCCATTGCCCCGCCTGCGCCTCGAGTTCGGGGGTGGTCATCCCGGTCTCGATCACGGCGCGGGCATCGTTCGACTGCTCGACGCGGGTATAGAAGGCATTCGGCATGGCGAGGATCAGGCCCGCCGCGCAGAGCAGCCAGATCAGCACCCGTTTCCAGGTATCGAAATGTAACATTACCCAGCCTTTTCAGTGGGTTGGAAGGGCAGATCTATTTCGCCGGTTCGGTCTTGTTGATGACCTGAGCGATGGTGGACTGGACCACGCGGACCTTGACGCCCTCGGCCAGCTCGACCTCGATCTCGTTGTCGTCCTTGACCTTGCTGACCTTGCCGATCAGGCCGCCCTGGGTGACCACCTGATCGCCGCGGCGCAGGGCCGAGACCATGGTCTGATGCTCCTTGGCCTTTTTCTGCTGCGGACGGATCAGCAGGAAATACATGATCGCGAAGATCAGGATAAGCGGGAGAAACTGGCCGATTGCGCCTACGTCCATGGGTGTGTCCTTTGGTCTGATATGGCGGGGCGGCCCCGCGGGTTGGCGGGAACCTATGCGGTGACAGGGGTCTTTGCAAGGCGGCGAATTGGGGAGTTTCGCGGCGATTCTGTACGGTTCTGGCGGGGGCGCGGGGGCCCGGTTTGAGCGGTTTGGGCAGTTTTCGGGGCGTTTTGTACGGTTTGGTTGGTCTTGGAGGCGGTTTGAGCGACGCGCAACGCTCGGCGATGGCGCAACGCCGCCCCTCTCCATCTCTTCCCCGGCCGGGGGATGGGCTGGCGGGGCACACCATTAATCAAAAGGCCCACCCGGACGCAGGCCGGGCCGCGCCCGCCCCTCCCGTCGCACCTGAGGTGCGCCGCCGATAGTTGGCACACCTTTGGCGTGACGGGCGGGCGCCTTGTTGACGTTGCGCGCCGAAGTGGTGGTCGGCATAACCTCGCCCCCTCCCCGCGCACAGCATGTTTCCCCGGCCCGCAGTTTGCGGCATAACCCCGGCCAAACCGACTCAACCCGAGGGACCATCCCATGCATGACATCCGTGCCATCCGCGAGAACCCGCAGGCGTTCGACGCCGCCCTGGCCCGCCGGGGCGATGCGCCGGTGTCCTCCGAGCTGCTGGCGCTGGACGAGGCGCGGCGCGCCAAGATCCTGGCGGCCGAGACCGCGCAGGCCGATCAGAACAAGGCCGCCAAGGCGATCGGCGCGGCCAAGGCCCGGGGCGACGAGGCGGAGTTCGAGCGGCTGCGCGCCGAGGTGACCGAGAAGAAAACCGAGGTCGCCGCGATGCAGACCGAGGCCAAGGCGCTGGACGCGCAACTGACCGACAAGCTGGCGCGCATTCCCAACCTGCCGGCCGAGGACGTGCCGGAGGGCAAGGACGAGGCCGACAATGTCGAGGTGAACCGCTGGGGCACGCCACGGACGTTCGATTTCGCGCCGAAGGAGCATTTCGAGATTGCCGGCGTGATCCCGGGGATGGATTTCGAGACCGGCGTCAAGATCTCGGGCGCGCGGTTCGTGGTGCTGCGCGGCGCGGTCGCGCGCATCCACCGGGCGCTGGCGCAATTCATGCTGGACACCCATGTCGACGAGAACGGGCTGACCGAGACGCAGACCCCGGTGCTGGTGCGCGACGAGGCGATGTATGGCACCGACAAGCTGCCGAAGTTCGGCGAGGACAGCTATCAGACCACAAACGGCTGGTGGCTGATCCCGACCTCGGAGGTGACGCTGACCTATTCGGTGTCGGGCGATGTGCTGGCCGAAAGCGATCTGCCGATCCGGATGACGGCGCACACCCAATGTTTCCGCAGCGAGGCGGGCAGCGCCGGCAAGGACACCTCGGGCATGTTGCGCCAGCATCAGTTCGAAAAGGTCGAGATGGTCTCGATCACCCGTCCGGGCGAGAGCGACGCCGAACAAAAGCGAATGCTGCGCTGCGCCGAGGGGCTGCTGGAGAAACTGGGCGTGCCCTATCGCACGGTGATCCTGTGCACCGGCGACATGGGGTTCGGCGCGCGGCGCACCTTTGACATCGAGGCATGGCTGCCCGGGCAGGATACCTATCGCGAGATTTCCAGCGTCTCGACCACCGGCGATTTCCAGGCCCGGCGGATGAACGCGCGGTTCCGCCCCGAAGCGGGCGGCAAGCCGGAGTTCGTGCATACGCTGAACGGCTCGGGGCTGGCCGTCGGGCGCTGCCTGATCGCGGTGCTGGAGAACGGCCAGAACGCCGACGGCTCGGTCACCCTGCCGCAGGTTTTGGCGCCCTATCTGGGCGGCAAATGCACCTTGAGCGCCGAGGGCGCGCTGGTCTGAGCCGGCGGCCTGCGCCGGCAGCGGTCAGTCGGATTTCTTTTTCCCGGCCTTTTGCTTTTTCTTGGCCTTCTTCGCCTTCTTGGCGGGTGCCCCGGCCTCTTTCTGCTTGAGCTTGGCTTTTTTCGCCTTGGCCTTGGCCTTTTTCTTGGCCTTGGCGAACTCGGCGGCGAGCAACTCGGCCTTTTTCTTGGCCTTGTCCGCCTTGGCCTTTGCCTTGGCCTTCTTGCCGGCGCGGATCTCGGCCTCGGTCTTTGCCCCGGTCGCAGGATCGGTCTGCGTCGGAGCGGCGGGCTTTGACTCTGGCTTCGGCTCTGGCTTCGGCGCCGGCTTGGCAGGAACGATCGCGGCCGGACGGCGGATCTGTTTGGCGGGTGGACTGCGGCGCGGGCGCGGTTTCGCAACGGCGGTGGTGATCGGTTTCGCCGGAACCGAGGCAGCCGCACTTTTTTCCGCCGGGGCCTTCACCGCCGCCCTGGCCACGGCGATCAGCGCCTCGGCCCGGCGCGGGCCGATGGTCCGCACCGCGGTCAGCGCAGCAGGCGTCGCGGCGGCGAGATCGGCGGGAGTGGCGAAACCATGTTCGGTCAGGGCATGGGCAAGCGCGGGGCCGATACCGCGCAGGTCGGTCAGTTGGGTCATTTTTTCTCCTTCTGTCTACCGGGCCGTCTGTCGGGCAGTTTATTGCGCTGTCTGTCGGGCTGTCTATCGGGCGTCGGCCAGGGGCGCCCCGGCAAAACCAGACGCCCCGCCAGAGTGGCGGGGGTGTGAGCGAGCCTAGCCCGGGACCGGCCTGAATGTATATACATAAAATATACAGACCAGCACCCGCAGGGCGCGGCAGCGGGCGATCCGCGGCCCGGATCCACAGCCCGCCGCCAGCCCCGGCTCAGCGCGCGGTCTGGCGGGCGGTCTGCCCGGCGGTTCCATCGGGTTTCGGGAAGGGCACCAGACGTCTGGCATCCTCATCCCAGAGCTTGAGACGCAGCGCGGCGACCGCCTCGGGGAATTTGATCCGGCGGGGGGCGTATTCGGGCGGCAGATTGTAGTGACAGGCGCGCAGCCGGTAGGACGGGATGCGGGCGTTGAAATGGTGGATGTCATGCAGGGTGATGCAGGCCACCGCCAGATCGAAGGCCCGGCCGAAGTCCAGCGCCGATGAGCCCTGAAGCGCGGCGATCTGCGGGTCGAGATCGGGGCGGCGGTCCCAGTAGGTGTCTTCGAAATTGTGCTGCAGATAGACCAGGAACACGCCGATCATGCCGCCCAGGAAGGAAAAGGCGAAATAGACGCCAAGGCCGGTCCAGCCCGCCAGCATCCAGATCAGCCCGACCCAGCCCAGTACCGCGAGGTTGTGCAGCAGCACGCCCCTCACGCCGAAGCGGGCGGTGTTCTTGGGCCAGCGGTAGCGGATGAAATAGGTGAAGAGCGCGCCGGCGGGCACCAGGATGAAGGGGTTGCGATAGAGCCGGTATTGCAGCCGCGACCAGACCCCCGCCGCGTTCCATTCGCGCAGGGTCATGGTGTGGATCTCGCCGGTTTCGCGGTGTTCCAGGTTGCCGACGCCGGAATGGTGCAGGTTGTGATTCTGCTTCATCACCTCGAAGGGGGCGAAGGTGAAGGGCGACAGGCCATGGCCCGCCCATTCGTTCTGCGCCCGCGTCTCGAACAGGGAGTGATGGCCGCAGTCATGTTGCAGCACATAGAGGCGGACCGCCGAGAAGGCGTGCACGACGCCGGCGGGGATCATCACATACCACAGCTGCACATAGGCGATCGCCAGGTAGAGCGAAGCGAAATAGACCGCAAAGGTGCCGAAATAGCTGAGTGCGGCCAGGCGGTTGTCCGGTTTGGCGTATTGTCTGGTGTAAGCCCTGAGATCCATTTCTGTCCCCGTGTCTACCCTCGTGTCTGTCCCCGTCATCCTGGTCAGGCAGCATACATCAGTTAGGTCTGGGCCGTGCCCACGCAAGCCCGCGCGCGGCGTCAGCCATTGATATCGTGAGTTTGTGACGAAATCACCACCTTTGCCCCGTCATTTGCAGATCGGCAACTCCAGCGGCGGCCGTTTCGGCAGCGACTGCCGCCAGTCATCGATGATCGGCTGGAGGATTTTTTTGGGCCAGAACTTGGGCGCGTGGATCGCCTTCAGGCAGGCCGCGTTCCAGTAGAGCCCGGCGCGCACCAGAGACCTGCCCGTCTCCGCCGCCCTTGCAACCGCGTTGATGTCGCCGGATTCAGGGTAGATGTAGAGTGTCGTCGGGTTTCCCTCCACGCGCGCGAGGATCTCCTTGGAGGCCGACTGCGACCAGGTCGTGCAGCCGTTGCTGCGGCCGCCGGTGTAGTTCACCAGTTTTCCGAAGGGGACATAGCCCTCTTGGTCGGCGTGGGGGCTTTCGGGGGTCTTCAATCGGCATTGCCATTTGACGAAAACGGCCGGATGGCCACCGATGGCCCGCTCGCGCGCGTTGTCCGTTTCGCTTTCTCCGTCAAACAGCAGGAAGGTGCGATGGAATGGTGTCCGTTTGCCGGACTGGCGGACATAGCCTTTGAAAGACGTTCTCGTCTCAGCGGTCACATAGGCGCCGCCCATGGTCAGCTTCGACCCTTCCGCGTTGCTGAAGTGTTTCGCGCATTGCCGGCCATTGGAGAAATCCGCCCGTTTCAGTTTCCGCCCGTTGCCGTAGCCCGAGGACACCGCGCGGAAGGATTTGCCTGCCTCGCAAATGACGTAGAACCGGCGGCCCGGCTTGCCGCCGGCGGCGGTGCTCGGGCGCGTCGCATCCATGGCCAGGTAGCAGGGATTGGAAACCGTGCCTTCTGCCAGTTTCCGCTGGTAGAGCGCACGTGCCCTGTTCAGGACCACCGGGGCGATCTGGCCCTCGCCCGTGCCGACATGCTTTTGCAGCCAGGCGGGAATCGGAGAGGCCTGCGCGGCCGCCGGTGCTGATTGAAAACCGGGCAATGCGGCCAGGAAAAGGGCGGCAAAGGTGCGACGGCGCGCATTCAACAGCACTGCGAAAATCTCCTGCTGGACCATCCTCGGGACCAGCATAGCACAAATCGCTTCTGTGCCGATGGTTCTGCGGAGGATGGCAGAAGATTGCCGATACGGCAGGGCGGGCCGGTCAGGCTATCACCGGCAGCCGCGCCACCACGCTCCAGAGGCTGAAACGGTCCGGAGAGATGGCCGCCCCGGGCCCGTCGCGCGCGCTGTCGATGACCGCCCCCGCATCGGGGCCGATCATCGACATTTCCGGCCGGGTCCGCCTCAGGCGTTCCAGGGATGATCGCCGTTGGCGTCCTTGACCCGGGTCGGCAGGCCGATGCGATCGAGGATGGAGAAGAAGGGTTTCGGGTCCAGCTCCTCGACGTTCTTCATGGTCCCCGCGTCCCATTCGCCGCTGGCGACCAGCATCGCGGCGGCCACCGGGGGAACGCCGGCGGTGTAGGAGATGCCCTGAGAGCCCACCTCTTCATAGGCGTCCTTGTGGTCGGCGACGTTGTAGACGAAGATCTCGACCTCTTCGCCGTCCTTCACGCCCTTGACCAGATCGCCGATGCAGGTCTTGCCGGTATAGTTCGGCGCCAGCGACGCGGGGTCGGGCAGCACAGCCTTGACCACCTTGAGCGGCACCACCTCGAGCCCCTCGGCGGTTTTCACCGGCTGTTCGGACAGCAGGCCGAGGTTTTGCAGCACGGTGAAGACATTGATGTAATGATCGCCAAAGCCCATCCAGAACCGCACGTCGGCCTGCGGGTAGTTGGTGGCAAGGCTGTGCACCTCGTCATGGCCGGACTGATAGGCGCGCTGTTTGCCGACCACGGGCAGATCCCAATCGCGACCCGACTCGAACATCGCCTTTTCCTTCCACTGCTGGTCTTCCCAGTAATAGACGGTGCCGGTGAATTCTCGGAAGTTGATCTCCGGGTCGAAGTTGGTGGCGAAATACTTGCCGTGACTGCCTGCGTTGATGTCGACGATGTCGATGGATTTGACCTCGTCCATCTGGTCGATGGCGTAACGGGCAAAGGCATTGACCACGCCCGGATCGAAACCGGCGCCGAGGATGGCGGTCACGCCCTTTTCGGCACACAGATCGCGTTTCTTCCATTCGTAGTTGGCGTACCACGGCGGGGTTTCGCAGATCTTGGCCGGATCTTCGTGAATCGCGGTGTCGATATAGGCCGCCCCGGTCTCGATGCAGGCGTCGAGCACGGTCATGTTGACGAAGGCGCTGCCGACGTTGATCACGATCTGCGCGCCGGTTTCCCGGATCAGATCGGCCACCGCGGCGGTGTCCATCGCATCGACCTGGTGCGCCTTGAGGACGCCCTCGTGTTTCATCGCGCGTTTTTCGCGGACCGACTCAAGGATCGCCTCGCATTTCGAAAGCGTCCGGCTGGCAATATGAATATCGCCGAGCACATCGTTGTTCTGAGCGCATTTATGCGCCACGACCTGAGCGACGCCGCCAGCGCCGATGATGAGAACGTCACGTTTCAACTCAAAGGACCTCCTTCGTGGGTGTCTAGGGGTGGTAAACTCTCTGCTTCAAGGTTTCACGACAAGGCGGCCGTGAAATCCTCATAGGTGAAATCGCGCACCAGACGGGTTGTGCCGTCCAGTTCCCGGATCGCGATGGCCGGCATCTTGACGCCGTTGAACCAGTTCTTCTTGACCATCGTGTAACCGGCCGCGTCCTGGATACTGAGCCGGTCGCCCGGGGTCAAAGGCGCGGGGAAGCGGAATTCGCCGAAGATGTCCCCGGCCAGGCAGGATTTGCCGCAGATCATCCATTCCTCGGGCCCCTCGTTCGGCTCCATCCTGGCGGATTCGCGGTAGATCAGCAAATCGAGCATATGCGCCTCGATCGAGCTGTCGACGATGGCAAGGTGTTTTCCGTTGAAGAGCGTGTCGAGAACGGTGACCTCCAGCGTGGCGGATCCGGTGATCGCGGCCTCGCCCGGCTCCAGATAGACCTGCACCTCGTTCTCGCCGGCAAAGCGTTTGAGCCGTTCGGCGAGGCGGTCGAGCGGGTAGCCTTCGCCGGTGAAATGGATGCCGCCGCCCAGGGAGATCCATTTCATCTGGCGGATCAGATAACCGAAGCGCTGCTCGATGGTGCCGAGCATGGCGTCGAAACGGTCGAAATCGGCGTTCTCGCAGTTGTTGTGGAACATGAAGCCGGTGATCTGATCCATCACCGGTTCGATGTCCTTGGGGTCATGTTCGCCAAGGCGGCTGAACGGGCGGGCCGGGTCGGCAAGGTCGAAGCCGGAGGTGGAGATGCCGGGGTTGACGCGCAGACCCCGCACGTGGTCGCGGCTGGCCTGCTCGAACCGGGTCAGCTGGCCGACGGTGTTGAAGATCACCTTGTCGGAGTTGGCCAGCACCTCGTCGATCTCGTGATCGGCCCAGGCCACCGAATAGGCATGGGTTTCGCCGGGGAATTTCTCGCGCCCCAGTTTCACCTCGAAAAGCGAGGAGGAGGTGGTGCCGTCCATATAGTCGCTCATCAGGTCGAAGACCGACCAGGTGGCAAAGCATTTCAGCGCCAGCAGCGCCTTGGCGCCGGAATGCTCGCGCAGCCAGGCGATCTTTTCCATGTTGGGGAGAAGCTGCGCCTTGTCGATCAGGTAATAGGGGGTTTGCATCAGGGGTGCGCCTCCGGCCAATGGGGACCCGTGTCAGAAAGCGGCCAATTAGCAGGTTCGGGCCGCAAAACAACCCCAGACTTGGGGGGGAACAGGCGGAATGTGGCGGGTGGGGCAGTTCGTGCGGTTTTGGTCCGTCGCATCACCCACTCCCTGACCCTCCCCTGACAGGGGGAGGCGCCGGCGGTGTCTGAGGGGAACGCCCATAGTGAGAAGGGGCGCGCCCGACCCTGGGTGGGCGCATTGACGTTCGAGAGATGCGAGGCGCCGTCGCTCCGCTGAACGCGGGTTCGGCGCGTGAGGTCACCAATGTGCCCTCCCGGGGGGGAGGGTCGGGCGCGGCCCGGCCTTGCGGCCGGGCGAGCGGTGAAAGAATGGAGAGCCTGTCGGGGGAGGAGAGCCCTTCGGCCGGGCCTCCTACTTCCCCTTCAGATGTTTCTTAAGCTTGCTCGGCTGCGCCTTCTTGCGGCCCTTGTACGGGTTCTTGTCGCCCTGCCCGCGCAGCGTCAGGCGGATCGGTGTGCCGGGCATGTCGAAATCCTGGCGCAGCCCGTTGACCAGATACCGCGAATAGCTTTCCGGCATCTTGTCGGGGTGCGAGCACATCACCACGAAGCCTGGCGGCCGGGTCTTGGCCTGGGTCATGTAGCGCAGCTTGATCCGTTTGCCCTGCGGCGCGGGGGGCGGGTGCGCCTCAAGCATGCCGGAGAGCCAGCGGTTGAGCCGGGCGGTGGAGACGCGGCGGTTCCATACGTCATAGGCGCGCAGGATGGCGTCGTGCAGACGGTCGAGCCCCCTGCCCGTCTTGGCCGAAACGGTGACCAGCGGCGCGCCGCGCAGCTGCGGCAGCAGGCGGTCGAAGGCCTCTTTCAGATCGCGCAGCTTTTCCTGCTTGTGCTCTTCGACGTCCCATTTGTTGACGGCGACGACCACGGCGCGACCCTCGCGCTCGGCCAGATCGGCGATGCGCAGATCCTGTTGTTCGAAGGGGATGGCGGCGTCGAGCAGCACAACCACCACCTCGGCGAACTTGACCGCGCGCAACCCGTCCGAGACCGAGAGCTTTTCCAGTTTCTCCTGCACCTTGGCCTTTTTGCGCATGCCAGCGGTGTCGAAGATGCGAATCGGCGTGCCGTCCCATTCCATCCGCAGCGAGATGGCGTCGCGGGTGATGCCGGCCTCGGGGCCGGTGAGCAGACGCTCTTCGCCCAGAACCTTGTTGATGAGGGTCGATTTGCCGGCGTTGGGGCGGCCCACCACGGCGATCTGCAACGGCTTGGCCGCGGTCGGGACCGGGGTGCGGGAGATCTCGTCGCCGTCCTCGAAATCGGCGTCCTCGTCCAGGTCGACCTCGATTTCGGGGGTGTGGTCATCGGCACGGGCGGCGAATTCGTCGGCCAGCGGCTGCAGCTGGGCATAAAGATCGTTGAGCCCCTCGCCGTGTTCGGCGGAAAGCCGGATCGGCTCGCCCAGGCCAAGGCCCCAGGCCTCGATCACGCCGGCGTCGGCGGCGGCGCCCTCGGCCTTGTTGGCGGCCAGCATCACATGGGCGGACCGTTTGCGCAGGATCTCGGCGAACATCTCGTCGATGGGGGTGACGCCGGTACGGGCGTCGATCATGAACAGGCAGACATCGGCCATGTCCACGGCGCGCTCGGTCAGCCGGCGCATCCGCCCCTGAAGGCTGTCGTCGGTGGCGTCCTCGAGCCCGGCGGTGTCGATCACGGTAAAGCGCAGATCGCCCAGCCGCGCCTCGCCTTCGCGCAGATCACGGGTGACGCCGGGCTGGTCGTCGACCAGCGCCAAACGCTTGCCGACGAGGCGGTTGAACAGAGTGGATTTGCCGACATTCGGCCGACCCACGATGGCGAGGGTGAAGGACATGGACCTTTGACTTTCGAAAACTCAGATGCGCCCCTTAGCGCATCTGAACGTCAACGGAAAGCGTGCAGTTCGCCGGTGGCGCTGACGACATAGAGCGTGCGGCCCGCCACAACCGGCGCGCTGGTGGCGCCGCCCGGCACCTGGGCCGAGGCGGAAAGGCTGCCGTCCTTGGGGTCGAAGAAGCGCAGAAAGCCGTCATTGGAGGCCACCACGATCCGCCCGCCGGCCAGGATCGGCCCGTAGTTGGCGTAAACGGCGCCGCGTTTCTTGGAACTGTCGCGCAGGTAATCGGAGAGATTGACCGCCCAGACGGTGGCGCCGTCGCGGGCGTCGAGACGAACCAGCTGGTTGCGGTCGGTGACGGCAAAGACGCTGTCGCCGGCGGGCAGAACCGGGCCCAGGGCCCCCTCCTGCGCGGTCCAGAGGCGTTCGCCGGTATCGAGCTCATAGGCGACGGTGCGGCCGGCATGGTTGCCGGCGTAGATCCGCTTGCCCACCACCACCGGGCTGCCGGTCACGTCCATGATCAGCGCCTGGGCGCGTCCCTTGCGCTGGCCGGCGACCGAGGCGTACCAGCGGCGCAGGCCGCCGCGGCGGAAAGTGGCCATCAGATCGCCCGAGCCGAAGGCGAAGATCGCCAGATCGGGGGTCAGCGCCGGCGCCGGCGCGCCCAGAACATTGGTGATGCTGGGGGTGGCCGAGACCTGCCAGGCGATGCGGCCATCGTCGGTGTGCACGGCCCAGCCGGTGTCGTCGCCGGCGACCAGATAGATCAGCCCCTTGTAGACCGTGGGCTGGCCCGAGCCGGTGGCGTCGAGTTTTTGCTGCCAGCGCTGCTTGCCGGTGGCCGCGTCCAGCGCGGTCAGCAGGCCGAAGCCGGAGGAGACGTAGAGCGTGCCGTCGTGATAGGCCAGACCGCCGCCGGTGGCCTGTTCCTGATCATCGGCGGGCGGGGTGAGATCGGCGCTCCAGGCGACGGCGCCGTCGCGGGTGACGGCACTGACGCGGGCGGCGGCGTCGAGGGTATAGATCAGACCGTTCGCCACCACCGGGGCGGCGGTGATGCGTTGCCGGCGGCTGTCGCCCGCCCCGATCGGAGCCGACCAGACCAGGCGGGGCGCGGCGGCGAGCGCGGGATGCGCGATGCGATAGGCCGGCGTGCCCTGAGCCTGGGTCCAGGCGGCGTTGACGCTTTGCCCGGGCAGGCGGATGGCGCGGCTGACGTTGCCCGAGAAATCCTCGACCTGGCGCGCCTCGGCGAACGGGCGGATATCCTCGCGTTCGCCGGGAAGGATGATTTCCGGCTCGGCGCAGCCGGCCAGGAACAGCACCGCGCCGCCGAGAAGGGCGAGACCGGTGCGCGAAAGGGAAAACGCTGCGTTCATACTGATGATGCCTGTCGTCCTGTCCGTGTTCAATCTGCCCGGGTCATCCTGTCCGGCTTGCGGGCGCCGTCCCTCGTTCCGGCCAGGGCGCTCAGCCCTGCTGGCGGCCCGGCGTCGCGGCGGGCGTGCCGCCAAGCGCCACGATGACCTGTCTGACGCGTTGCTGCAAGACGACATCGGCCTCGGCATCCTGAAGGATGGCCTGAAGCCGGTCGAGCGCGGCCTCGGTGGCGCCCTCGGAAATGTCGATCAGCGCGATCTGTTCCTCGGCCAGCAGGCGCAGCGGCGCGCCGGGGCTTGCCAGCGCCTCGAACTGCATCCGGCGGGCGTCGGCCGGCAAGGTGCCGGCCTGCAGCACCAGCGCCTTGAAGCTGGCGATCTGGCGATAGATTTCCGGCAGCTCGCCGTTGCGGGCGATGTCCTCGAGGTCGGCGACGGCCGCCGCGATCTCTCCGGCCTCGGCGCGGGCGGCGGCGGTCATGAAATCGAGCACCGCCTCGCCGCCGGGGCTGCCGGCCCGGATGTCGGCCAGCGCCGCAGCCCGGTCGGCGGCGGCATCGGATTCCAGCGCGGCCAGCATCGCGTCGCCCAGAGCCTGCGCGGCGGCGGTATCCTGCGCCTTGCGATACTCGTTATAGGCGGCGCCGCCGACCACGGCGACGATCACCACCACGGCGATCCAGCCATAGCGGCGGAACATCGCGAACAGCCGGTCGCGGCGGACCTCTTCGGTGACTTCTTCGATGAAACTGTCGGCGTCGCTCATGCCTTGCCCCCGGCCCTGTTCTGCGGATCCGGCTTTGCGGATCCTGTTCTGCGGGCCCTTCCGGCCCGGTGTTTCCGGCTGCCCCGGCGTCATGCCCAAAGGGGCGAATTGCCCCCTATTAACCCGCATGTGGCGACAAGCCAAGGCCCGGCAGGCCGGCAAATTTCCATGATACGGGGCGGATTCGTCAAAAAAAACCGAACTGAACCGCTTGGTTTAGCCTGGACAGACTCCCCCAAAGCCTCCATGTGTTCGCTGTTTATGGACCCCAGGCGAGTTTTGGCCGAATTTACCGAGAGAAACCCATATGCGACCCATTCCCTTTCTGACCGCAATTCTGGTGACCGCCGCGCTTTACCTCGCGGTGTTCGAGCGGGACCGGCTGCTGGCCTTTGCCCGCGGCGCCAACGCGGAAGAGGCGGCGCAGGCGGTCGGCGGGGATGACGCGGCGGCGGAGTCCGGCGCCGGGGTTCCGGCGCAGACGGGGGTCCGGGCGGTGGGGGTCGTGGTGCTGCGCTCGCAGGCGCGGACCATCGACAGCGCGGTGCGGCTGCGCGGCCAGACCCAGGCGAAGCGGAAGGTGCAGGTGCGCGCCGAGACCACCGGCGCGGTCGTCTCGGAACCGCTGCGCAAGGGCGCCTTCGTCAAGACCGGCGATGTTCTGTGCAAGCTGGACCCGGGCACGCGCGAGGCGACCCTGGCGCAGCAGCGCGCAGCGCTGACCGAGGCGCGGGCGCGGGTGCCCGAGGCCGAGGCGCGGCTGCAGGAGGCCCATGCGGTGCTGGACGAGGCGCAGATCAATTACACCGCCGCCAAGAAGCTGAACGAGGGCGGATATACGGCCGAGACCACCCTGCTGGGCCGCGCCGCCGGTGTGCGCAGCGCCGAGGCGGCCATCGCCTCGGCCGAGGCCGGGCTGGAGGCCACCCGGTCGGGGATCGAGGCGGCGCAGGCCGCCGTCGCCGCCGCCGAACGCGAGATCACCCGCCTGACCATCACCGCGCCCTTCGACGGGCTGCTGGAGACCGATGCGGCCGAGCTGGGCAGCCTGCTCCAGCCCGGCGGCCTCTGCGCCGAGGTGATCCAGCTCGATCCGATCAAGGTGGTCGGCTATGTGCCCGAAACCGAGGTCGCGCGGGTGACCCCCGACGCGCAGGCCGGGGCGCGGCTGGCCACCGGCGTGCAGGTGGCGGGGCGGGTGACGTTCCTGAGCCGCTCAGCCGATCCGACCACCCGCACCTTTGAGGTGGAGATCACCGTGCCCAACCCGGATCTGAGCATCCGCGACGGTCAGACCGCGGATATCGCCATCGCGGCCGACGGGGCGCTGGCGCACAAGGTGCCGCAATCGGCGCTGACCCTGAACAACGAGGGCCGGCTGGGCGTTCGGGTCGTCGACCCCGGCGATGTGGTCGGCTTTCTGCCGGTGACGCTGCTGCGCGACGATGTGGACGGGGTCTGGCTGGGCGGGCTGCCGGAGCGGGCCGACATCATCGTGGTGGGCCAGGATTTCGTGACCGAGGGCGTGCATGTGGCGCCCACCTATCGGGAGGCGGCGCAATGACAGGCATCGTCGACTGGGCCGCCGCCCGGGCGCGGATGGTCATCGCCTTTATCGTGATCTCGATCCTGGTGGGCGGCTATGCCTATACCAGCCTGCCCAAGGAGGGCGAGCCGGATATCGAGATCCCGGCGCTGTTCGTGTCGGTGCAGTTCCCCGGCATCTCGGCCGAGGATGCCGAGACGCTGCTGGTCAAGCCGATGGAGACCGAGCTGGCCGATCTGGACGGGCTCGACAAGATGACGGCGACCGCCGCCGAGGGCTATGCAGGCGTGGCGCTGGAGTTCGAATTCGGCTGGGACAAGACCGCCACCACCGCCGATGTGCGCGACGCGATGAATTCGGCGCAGGCCAATTTCCCCGACGGCGCCGAGCAATACACCATCGCCGAGATCAACTTTTCCGAATTTCCCATCGTCATCGTCAACCTGACCGGCGCGGTGCCCGAGCGCACCATGGCGCGGGTCGCCAAGCAGCTGCAGGACGATCTGGAGGCGCTGGACCCGGTGCTGGAGGCCGGCATCGCCGGCAACCGCGACGAGATGCTGGAGGTGGTGATCGACCCGTTGCGGCTGGAATCCTACAACGTCACCGCCGCCGAGCTGATCAGCGTGGTGCAGAACAACAACCAGCTGATCGCCGCCGGCGAGGTCGAGACCGATCAGGGCACCTTTTCGGTCAAGATCCCGTCGTCCTTCGACAGCCCGCAGGATGTCTATGACCTGCCGGTCAAGACCAACGGCGACCGGGTGGTGACGCTGGGAGAGCTGGCGCAGATCAACTATACCTTCGAGGACCGCGAGGGCACCGCCCGCTTCGACGGCGAGAACACGGTCGCGCTGCAGGTGGTCAAGCGCAAGGGCTATAACCTGATCGACACCGTCGAGATGGTGAAGCAGACGCTGGAGACCTCGCGCGCGAAATGGCCGCCGGAATTGCAGGCCGCGATCCAGGTGGGCACATCGAACGACCAGAGCCGAGTGGTCGGTTCAATGGTCGGCCAGCTCGAAGGCTCGGTGCTGACCGCGATCGCGCTGGTGATGATCGTGGTGCTGTCCTCGCTGGGCAGCCGCGCCGCGCTGCTGGTCGGCTTTGCCATCCCGACATCGTTCCTTTTGTGCTTTGCGCTGCTGGCGGTGATGGGGGTGTCGATCTCGAACATCGTGATGTTCGGGCTGATCCTGGCGGTGGGGATGCTGGTCGATGGCGCCATCGTGGTGGTGGAATACGCCGACAAGCGGATCAATGAGGGCGTCGGCCCGATGCACGCCTATGTGGATGCGGCGCAGCGAATGTTCTGGCCGATCGTCAGTTCGACCGCGACGACGCTCTGCGCCTTCTTGCCGATGCTTTTCTGGCCCGGGGTGCCGGGCGAATTCATGGGCATGCTGCCGGTGACGCTGATCTTCGTGCTGTCGGCCTCGCTGGTGGTGGCGCTGGTCTATCTGCCGGTGATGGGCGGGGTGACCGGGCGGATCAGCCGGGTGTTCACCCGTACCTCGGAGCGGCTGCGGACGCGGCTGCCCTGGGTGGTGCGGGCGGCGCTGGTGCCGGTGGCGCTCTATTCCATGTTCCTGGGCGCGATGCAGGTGCTGAACCCGGCCTATCTGCTGCCGGCAGAGGCGGGCGTGTCGCCGATGGCCGGGGCGCTTCTGGGTGCGGCGCTGTTCCTGCTGGCGGCCTTTGCCGCCTCGATCACGCTGAGCGCGGCGAAGATCCAGCGCCCGCCGCGCCGGGTCGCGGCGCAGAACCGGCACACGCTGTTCGGCTGGGTGATCTATGCCATCGCCGGCAATCCGGTCATGCCGGTGATCGCCATCGCCACGGTCTTCGCCGGTGTGTTCTATGTCACCGCGGTGCTGTTCCCGGCCAATTCGCGCGGCGTCGAGTTCTTTGTCGAGTCCGAACCGGAGCAGGCCACCGTCTATGTGCGCGCGCGCGGCAACGTCTCGCTGGCCGAGACCGACATGATGGTGCGCCAGGCCGAGCAGGTGGTGATCAGCCATCCGGCGGTGACCAACGTGTTTTCCTTTGCCGGCGACGGCGGGCTGAACCAGAACAACGGCGGCGCGCAGCTGCCGCCCGATACGGTGGGCCAGATCCAGTTCGAGATCATCCCCTGGGAGGACCGCCCGACCGTCACCGAGACCTGGGGCGACGGCCGGTTCACCCGCCACGTGACGGCCCCCGAATTCGATGGCGATTTCGTGCTGGACCAGTTGAGCGCGGAGCTGGCGAAACTGCCCGGGTTCGAGACCGAGGTGGTGGCGCTGGGGCGTGGTCCGGCCTCGGCCAAGCCGGTGCACCTGCGTCTGAAGGGCGACGACTGGGGCAGCCTGACCGCGGCGACCGAACAGGCCCGCAAGCTGTTCGAAGAGACGCCGGGGCTGATCAAGATCGAGGATTCGCTGCCGCTGCCCGGCATCGACTGGCAGATCGACGTCGATGTCGAGAAGGCCGGCCGGTTCGGCGCCGATGTGGCCACCGTGGGGGCGATGGTGCAGCTGGTCACCCGCGGCATCCTGCTGGACACCATGCGGGTCGAGAATTCGGACGACGAGATCGAGATCCGGGTGCGGCTGCCGCGCGAGGACCGGGTGCTGAGCACGCTCGATACGCTGAAGGTGCGCATCGGCGACGGGCTGGTGCCGCTGTCGAATTTCGTCACCCGCAAGCCGGTGGCGAAGCTGGCCAAGATCAGCCGGGTCGACCAGCAGCGCTTTTACGACGTGAAGGCGGATGTGCAGGCCGGGCTGGTCAAGGCAGTGACCGAGGATCCCGAAACCGGGGCCGAGCGGCGGCTGGCCGCGCTGCACAGCCTGGAGGGCGGTGTCGCCGGCGGCGGCGAGGTGATCGAGACCCCCAAGGGGGACCGCTACGAGCTGGTCCGTCTGACCGGCGCGGAGAGCATCGCGGCCCTGAAACAGGCGCTTGCCGATGGCAGCGCCCATATCGCCCCGATCAACGCCAACGAGCGCATCGCGGCGCTGACCAAGTGGCTGGAGACCGATCCCTTCCCCGCCGATATCGCATGGGAATGGACCGGCGATCAGGAGGAGCAGGCCGAGAGCCAGGCGTTCCTGTCCAAGGCGTTCCTGGCCGCGCTGGGCCTGATGTTCATCATCCTGCTGGCGCAGTTCAACAGCTTCTACAACTCGGTGCTGGTGCTGCTGGCGGTGGTGCTGTCGACCACCGGGGTGCTGATCGGCATGATGGTGATGCAGCAGCCGTTCTCGATCATCATGACCGGCACCGGGATCGTGGCGCTGGCGGGCATCGTGGTGAACAACAACATCGTGCTGATCGACACCTATCAGGAGTATTCCCGCTATATGCCGCGGATCGAGGCGATCGTGCGCACCGCGGAATCGCGGATCCGGCCGGTGCTGCTGACCACCATCACCACCATGGCGGGGCTGACGCCGATGATGTTCGGCCTGAGCCTGGATTTCATCGGCGGCGGCTATTCCATCGACAGCCCGACCGCGCTGTGGTGGAAGCAGCTGGCCACGGCGGTGGTGTTCGGACTGGGCATCGCCACCGTGCTGACGCTGGTGGTCACCCCGTCGCTGCTGGCGCTGCGGGTCTGGATCGGAACCTATCTGGGGCTGCTGGGCCGCGGGCTGGCGCGGCTGAGCGCCGGCCGGTCGAGCCGGATTGCCCGCGACATGCGGCTGCGCCGCTCGGCGCGCAAGCTCAAGCCGCGCGAAATCCTCTGGGACGACGGCAGCGCGCCGGACGGCCCGGCAGAGCAGCCCGGCCCCGCCCCATCGCTGAAGGCGGCAGAGTAGCAACCGGACCAGGCGGCAGCGCAGGCGGCGGCCCTGCCCTCGTCTGTGTCCCTGCCCCTTTCTCTGCCCGCGCCGGACGACGGATCGTGCCCGGCCCCGGATTGCCGGCCGGATCTGGCCGGGCATCGCGTCTCGGTTTTTGTCGGTGAATCGTCACGGCGGACGGAATTGCGGGTGGCGACGGTTCAGGGAGCTGAAACAATGAAAACCGCGGGCCTGGATTGTCGCCGCGAAATCGTAAATTTCGACGAAAATGAGACGATCTTTACTCAACTTTTGCGAAATCTTCCCAGGTGGGTAAATTGAAACCGGAACACAACCCGGAGGATTTTAATGATGTATCGTCGCGTACTGACCTCAGCCGCATCTCTGGCCGCCCTGCTGATGACCTCGGCCTCGGCCTCGGCCTCGGCCTCGACATGGAGCGGCGGCAGCTGGACGTCCCGCTTTTTCGACTGGTGCTGGGGAGACACGGGTGACACCAGTTCGCGCGTGCCGGAGATCGACGCCTCGACCGGGCTGCTGGCGCTGGCCACACTCGGTGCCGCGCTGGCGCTGGCCTGGGAAGTCAAGCGCCGCAGCAGCCGGCCCTGATCTGGCCTGACTCGGGCGGGCGTTCGCCTCAGATCAGCGACCAGTCCCCTGCAAGCAACGCCGCGGTCGCCACCGCGGCGTTTGCCGTTGCATGGGCCAGGATCGCATCGCCCAGCCGGCCGCGGCGCAGCATCACCACGGCGAACACCAGCCCGGCGATCCCGGCCTCGAGAATGCGCCCGTGCAGCAGGGCGAAGGCCAGGCTGGAGATGATGATCGCGGACAGCCGCATTTGCCAGCTGCCGGTATCGAGCCGCGCCAGCAGGTAGCCGCGAAAGAACGCCTCTTCGACCACCGGTACCAGCAGGGAGGTGCCGAGGATCCGGATCGCCGCCCAGAGCGCGAAGGCGCCGGTGCCGAGCCGGTCGAGACCTTGCAGCGGCGCGGCCCCGGCAGGGGCGAGCGCGATCCAGCCCAGCCCCACGGCGAGTCCGGCCAGCAGCGCCACCGGATCGAGCCGCCAGTCCAGCGCCAGCAGCGGCGCGCGGAACAGCCAGAGCGCCGCGGCCATCATTGCCGCCTGTAGCGGAAAGCCGAGCGCCGGGGCCTGCCAGAAGGCGTTGACGACCAGTCCCGAGAACATGAACACGATGAAGGGAACGATGCGCGCCGCGGCCCAGTCCCCGGTCAGCGCGGCGTCCGGAGCCTCAGCCGCCCCCGCCCCCGCGCCTGCCGCCTGTCCCGCCCCGGCGGCCCCGGTTGCCCCGGTACGCTGCAACGCGGGCAGCCCCTGCACCACCGTCAGAATGCCGAGCGCCAGAAGGGTGAAGAACAGCCAGCCGGCAAAGCTGTGAAATCCGTTGACCGCCAGCGCCGGCGAGCCATGGGCGCCGATCAGGATCAGCCCGGTGATGCGCAGCAGATTGAACAGCCAGCTGACCAGCAGCGCCGCCGGCAGAACGATCAGCCAGTAGCGCCCGATGCGCAGGTTGCCCTGCATCAGCAGCGCGTAGATCGCCATGAAGCCCGCGACCAGGGCAAACCCCTCGATGCCGGAACAGGAGGAGGCGACCTCGACATGAAAATCGCCGGTGCCGATGGTGGGCGGGGTCAGGTTCAGATTGACGCTCTGACCGGCCAGCGACAGCAGCACCGCCACCCCGTAGAAGGTCGAGAGCAGCAGCGCGTCGGTCTGCCAGGCAAAGCCCAGTGCGTCGGCGAGGTCGGGAATCAGCGCCGCCACCACCAGGATCGCCAGCAGCGCGCCGCCCCGGCGCAGCCAGCCCGACCAGTCGCGCGGCGGCATCAGCCAGAACAGCCCCCCCAGCGCGGCCAGCGCCGCGCCCCCCGTCAGCAGCGCCAGGAAAAGGTCAAAGCCGGCGCGGTGCGTCGCGGCGTCGGTGGCCAGCCAGGGCAGGAAGATGAGCGCGAGGCCAAGCCCGTGCAGCAGCGCCCATCCCGGGTGGCCCGGGACCGCGTCGACGCGCGCGGCGAGATCGCGGCGCAGATCGGCCCGCAGCGCGAGCACCAGCCCGAGCGCGGCGGCGATGCAAAGGCCGCGCAGCGCGCCGCCGCGCAGCGCGCGGCAGGCCTGCTCGACGCCGGTCTGGCGGCATTCGAAATCGGAAAGAACCTGAAACACCAGCACGACCGCGACCAGTTCGGCCGCAAAGAGCGCCGCCGCCAAACCCATCCTGTTGCCCATGTTCCGCCTGCCCGTTTCAAGGTGTCCTGTGCCTTGTCACACCATAGCAAGGGGACGAAATCGTGGCGACACCCGGGTGATTTCGCGCCGCGCCGCGGCGCGGCGGGTCTCAGGCGGCGTCGGCGCTGGCCTGCTGGCGCTGCCACAGGGTGGCATAGCGCCCGCGCCGCGCCAGCAGATCGTCATGCGCGCCCTGCTCGACGATCTCGCCGGCCTCCAGCACCACGATGCGGTCGGCCTCGGCGATGGTCGAGAGGCGGTGGGCGATGGTGATCACCGTGCGCCCCTCGCCGGCGAGGGCAAGCGCGCCCTGGATCTCCTGCTCGGTCTGGGTGTCGAGCGCGCTGGTGGCCTCGTCGAGCAGCAGGATGGGCGGGTTCTTGAGCAGGGTGCGGGCGATGCCGACGCGCTGTTTCTCGCCGCCCGACAGCTTCAGACCGCGCTCGCCCACCTGGGTGTCGTAGCCCTGCGGCAGGCTGACGATGAAATCGTGGATCTGGGCCGCGCGGGCGGCGGCCTCGATCTCGTCCTGGGTGGCGCCGTCGCGGCCATAGGCGATGTTGTAGCGGATGGAGTCGTTGAACAGCACGGTATCCTGCGGCACCACGCCGATGGCGTCGTGCAGGCTGGTTTGCGTCACGTCGCGCAGATCCTGCCCGTCGATGCGCAGGGCGCCGCCGGTGACGTCGTAGAACCGGAACAGCAGCCGCCCGATGGTCGATTTTCCCGAGCCGGTGGCGCCGACGATGGCGACGGTCTGGCCGGCCGGAACCGTCAGGCTGACGCCCTTGAGGATCTCGCGGTCGGGGTTGTAGCCGAAGCGGACATTGTCCATCTCGATCTGGCCGCCGGTGACCCTGAGCGGCGGCGCGCCGGGCTTGTCGCAGACCTCCTGCGGCTGTTCGAGCAGATCGAACATCTCGCCCATGTCGACCAGCGCCTGGCGGATCTCGCGGTAGACGGTGCCGAGAAAGTTCAGCGGAATGGTGATCTGGATCATATAGGCGTTGACCATGACGAAATCGCCGACGGTCAGCGCGCCGCTCTGCACGCCCAGGGCGGCCAGCACCATCACCCCGATCAGCCCCAGCGTGATCAGGAACGACTGGCCGAAGTTCAGGAAGGCCAGCGAATAGGCGGTCTTGAGCGCGGCGCGTTCATAGCCGCGCATGGCGCCGTCATAGCGGGCGGCCTCGCGCGCCTCGGCGCCGAAATACTTGACCGTCTCGTAGTTCAGCAGGCTGTCGATCGCCTTCTGGTTGGCGTCGGTGTCCGAATCGTTCATCTCGCGCCGCAGCTGCACCCGCCATTCGGTGACCTTGAAGGTGAACCAGACATAGAGCCCGATGGTCACCACCACGATCAGCAGATACCAGGCGTCGAACAGCACGGTCAGGATGATGGCGACCAGCGACAGCTCGAGGATCAGCGGGCCGACGCTGAACAGCATGAAGCGCAGCAGGAATTCGACCCCCTTGACCCCGCGCTCGATGATGCGGGACAGACCGCCGGTCTTGCGGGAGATGTGATAGCGCATCGACAGCCGGTGGATATGCGCGAAGGTTTCCAGCGCCAGCCGCCGCAGCGCCCGCTGCGCCACCGGGGCAAAGAAGGCGTCGCGCAGTTGCTGCAGGCCGACGGACATCATCCGCGCCACGCCATAGGCCACGGTCAGCCCGACCGCCCCCAGCGCCAGCATCGGCACCCCCTCGGCGGCCAGCGCGTCGACCGCGCCCTTGTAGAGGACCGGCGTATAGACCGCGATCAGCTTGGACAGGATCAGCATCGCCATCGCCAGCACCACCCGGCGTTTCACCCAGGGGTGTTCGGCCGGCCAGAGGTAGGGGGCGACCCTGCGGATGGTGCGCCAGCCGGATCGGCGTTCGGAGTGGGCAGCGGTGGGGTTTGTTGTGTCGCTCATGGTGAGTTCAGATAGCGCCTGTGTGACTTGACATCCATGGCCGAAATATGGCCTATATAATTCAATAGTTCATGAGTAGTTGAAACGTGAAGCAGTGTCGAGCCCTAAATGCCCTGTCCGCGCTGGCCAACGAACACCGGCTGGAAGCGGTGCGCCTGATGGTGCCCAGGGGGCACGACGGCCTGACCGCGGGTGAAATCGGCGCGGCGCTGGAGCTGTCTGCCTCGCGCCTGAGCTTTCATCTCAATGCACTGGAGGCGGCGGGGCTCATCGAGTCGGAGCGCAAGGGACGCAACATCTGCTATCGGGTGAGTTACGGCGCGCTGCGCGATCTGATGGGCTATCTGCTGACCGACTGCTGCGGCGCGCATCCCGAGATTTGTTCGTCCCTGATGGCCTGCGACGGCAAGCCGCCGGGCGCGCGGCGCGGCTGATCCGGGCGCCCCGGCGGCGCGGGTCCGAGATCCTGCCGCCCCTTTCGGCATCTATTCGGGAATGGTGAACACCTGCCCGGGATAGATCAGGTCGGGGTCGCGGATGCGGTCGCGGTTGGCCTCGAACACGCGGACATAGAGGATCCCCTCGCCATAGCGGTCGCGCGAGATCGCCCAGAGCGTGTCGCCCTTCTGCACCGTCACCGCGCGCACTGCCGGGGCGCCCTTGGGGTCGCCCGGCTCCGGCGCGGGCGGGCGCAGCGCCTCGGGCGCCTCGCGCTTGAAGGGGGTTTCCAGGCGGCTGACGACCTCTCCGGCCGCGTTCACCTCGTCCAGGCGCAGGATGTAGACGCCGGGTTCCACGCCGGTGAGCTGGCCTTTCCAACGGCCATCCCCGCCCGCGGTCAGATCCGCGACAGCCTTGTTGTCGAGATAGACACGCACAACCGAGAGAACCCCGGCGCGGCCCGACAGCAGCACATCGCCGGTCTCGGAATAGCTGATGGTATCGAGGGCGATCTGGTCCATCACCTCGGGCTCGGGCGCGGTAGCGGGCTGGATCAGTTCGACCCCGCTCGCATCGGCGCGCAGCACCGCGACGGGCGCCGGGGCGGGCGCGGAGTTCGGCGCCGCTTGGGGCGTGGGTTCAGGCGCCGGTTCGGGCACGGATGCGGTGACCGCCGCCGCCTCCTGCGTGGCCGGCGGGGTGAGCGGCGCCGGCGCGGTGGCGGATGTGGCGGCCGATGTGGCGGCGGACGTCGCGGGGATGCCGGCGGCCGGAGCCGGCGCGACCTGATCCGACGATGCGGGTGCCGGGGCTGTCTGAGCCGCGCCCGGTTCGGTCGATGATCCGGCCACTGTTTCGGTCGTCGTTTCGGCCCCTGCTTCGGTGGTTGTTTCGGTAGCTGTTTCGGTAGCTGTTTCGGTGGCGGGTCCGGTCGGCTGCGGCGCGGTCGCGGTGTCGGCGCGGGCAACCTGTTCGGCGGCGGTGTCCGTAGCCGGTGCCGGTTCGGTCGCGGGCTGGGCGCCGGCCTCTGCTCCGGCGGGTTGCGGCTGTGGCGGGGCGGCGGGTCGATCCGCCGCCCCCTCCGGCGTCCCTGCCCCGCCGGTCGCGGCGGTCGCGTCGACCTGGGCGATCTGCGGCGCGGGCTGCGGAGTCGGGGCAAGGATGATCTGATCGTCAGAAAGCACGCTTTGCCCGTCGAGATCGGCGCGCAGCATCATGACCCGGGGCGCATCGCTGGGCGGCAGGGTGAGGAAACTGGCAAATTCGCCGGTGCCGGCGACGGTGAAGCTGTCGATCTCCTCCGCGTCAAGCAGCACGGTGATGGTGCTGGCGGGGGCGGCCTTGCCGGCGATCACGGTGGTGCCGTCGGGCTCTACCCGCACCAGATCGAAACTGGGCGCGGCAAGCGGCGGCACGGCGGGGTCTGCCTTGTCCGGTTCGGGGGCCGACGGGGTGGCCCCGGCCTGCGCTGTCTGGTCCGGCGCGGGGGCGGAAACGGTGTCCGTCCGCTCTTGGGTGGCCGGTTCGGTCACGGCGTCGGCGCCGGATGCGGGTACGGGTGCGGGCGTCGCCTGGGTGGCGGGGTCAGGTTTTGGCGCGGGGGCGGTGGCCTGCCGGGCCGCCGGCGCGGGCGGCTCCGGGGCCGGGGAAGGCGCGGGACCAAACACCCCGGCGACATACAGACCCCCGCCGATCGCCGCCGCAGCAAACCCGGCCAGCAGACCCCAGATCCAGCCGGCGATGCCGCCACTTCCCGCTTCAGATGCCATTCGTGTCTTTCCCCCATCCGCGGAGCTGCCGTCCGCGCAGTTGAGCCAGCCTATCAATCCGGCTATCAGGGGTCAAAACACGTAACTTACCCCATTGACAAGAGTATGAGAGGCGCGCCGATGCCCAGCAAATCCGTTTGTGTCTATTGTGGCTCACGCGCGGGCGCTTTGCCCGCCTATGGCGCGGCCGCCCGCGATATGGGTGCCGCGCTGGCCGATCAGGGCTGGCGGCTGGTCTATGGCGCCGGCGATGTGGGGCTGATGGGCGAGGTCGCGCGCGCCGCGCAGGCGGGCGGCGGCGACACCTTTGGGGTGATCCCGGCGCATCTGGTCGCCTGGGAGGTCGGCAAGACCGATCTGACCCGCTACGTCGTCACCGAGACCATGCATGAGCGCAAGAAAGTGATGTTCATGAACGCCGACGCGGTGGTGGTGCTGCCGGGCGGGGCCGGATCGCTCGACGAGCTGTTCGAGGCGCTGACCTGGCGCCAGCTGGGCCTGCATGACAAGCCGGTGGTGATGCTCAACACCGAAGGCTACTGGGATCCGCTGAAGGCCCTGATCGACCATGTGATCGATCAGGGCTTTGCCGACGGCTCGCTTGCCGGGTTCCTGACCTGGGCCGACACGCCGGTCGCCGCCATGGCGGCCCTGCGCGACGCCCTGTCCTGACGCAGGGCCGAGACCGAGAACAGCGCCAGCGCCACCCAGATCAGGCCAAAGGCGATCCGGTGCCAGAGGGTGAATGGTTCGCCGAACACCAGCACGGCGCAGAGAAACTGCAGCGTCGGGTTGAGGTATTGCAGCAGCCCCACCGTGGCCATCGGCACCCGCCGCGCCGCCGCGCTGAACAGGATCAGCGGAGTCGCGGTGAGCGGGCCGGACAGCACCAGCAGCGCGCTGTCCCAGAACGCGCGCCCGAAGGCGCCCTGGCCGCTGCCGTGCTGGATCGCCAGCATGGTCAAGCCGACCGGCAGAAAGAACAGGATCTCGATGGTCACCGAGACCATCGGCCCCACCGGCAGATGCTTTTTCACCGCGCCGTAAAGCCCGAAGGTCGAGGCCAGCAGCAGCGCGATCCAGGGCGCCACCCCCAGCCCCCAGGTGAGCCCCAGCACCGCCAGCGCCGCCAGCGCCACCGCCAGCCATTGCGCCGTCGCCAGACGCTCGCCAAAGCCGAAGCGGCCGATCAGCACCGCCACCAGCGGAAAGATGTAGTAGCCCAGCGAGGCCTCGGTCGCATGGCCGATCTGGATCGACAGGATGTAGAAGAACCAGTTGGTCGAGATCATCGCCGAGGCCAGCGCGAAAAGCGCCACCCGGCGCCAGCCGCGGAGCGCGCTGCGCACCTCTGGCAGCCGGCCGCGCAGCGCCAGGATCGCCGCGAACAGCACGAAGGACCACAGCGTGCGATGCGCCAGCACCTCCAGCGGCGGGACATGGGCCAGCAGTTTGTAATAAAGCGGCGACAGCCCCCAGATCGTGCAGGCGCCGATCATCGCAAGCATGCCCTTTTGCGTCTCGGTCATATCCAGGGCCCTCCTTGGCGCCGCCGACGTCTTCTTGCTGAAATTTCGCCCGCGGGAGACATGAAAAAACCGGGCACGACACCTGCCCGCTCCGCCGGAGGGAGGAGTATTCGAAGTGAGAAGAAGAGGAAAGAGAAACGCCCGGCCAATCGGCCGGGCGTGATGCGTACAGGGGAAGCGGCCGGGATCGTGCCCGGCGCTCCGGCCGCCTTACTTCAGGCGCGAGGCGACGTTTTCCCAGTTCACCAGGTTGTTCAGGAAGTTGTCCAGATAGGCCGGACGCTTGTTGCGGAAGTCGATGTAGTAGGAATGTTCCCACACGTCGCAGCCCAGCAGCGCGGTCTGGTCGAAGCACAGCGGGTTGACGCCGTTCTCGGTCTTGGTCACCGCCAGCGAGCCGTCGGCGTTCTGCACCAGCCAGGCCCAGCCCGAGCCGAACTGGCCGGCGCCGGCGGCGGCGAACTGCGACTTGAACTCGTCGACCGAACCGAAGGCCTCGGTCAGCGCCTTTTCCAGCGCGCCCGGCATCGCCGAGATGTTCGGACCCATCATTTCCCAGAACTGGGCGTGGTTCCAGTGCTGCGAAGCGTTGTTGAAGATGCCGTTCTGGGCGACCGCGCCGGCCTGGTAGGTGCCCTTGACGATCTCTTCCAGCGATTTGCCTTCCCACTCGGTGCCGGCGATCAGCTTGTTGCCGTTGTCGACATAGGCCTTGTGGTGCAGGTCGTGGTGATATTCCAGCGTTTCGGCCGACATGCCCTTGGATGCCAGCGCGTCATGTGCATAAGGAAGATCGGGTAATTCAAAAGCCATCTCGGGCCCCCTGCTGATAAAGTTGCGTTTCCCCGGTTTACATGCGGCCCAGCCGCCGCGGGGTCAAGGGCCAAGGCGGAAAACCGGCCCCGGCGAGGGGTCCGACAGGCGGGGGCGCTGCACCATGCTGACACGGATGCGAAAGGCGATTTTCAGGGCGCGCGGGCACTATGGCGGGCGTCTGGGCGGGGTGCCGTTCCGGCTCGATCCCTATCACAGCAAGTTCTGGCGCCGGGCCAGCGCCGGCGATTGGGAGCCGGAAACCTTTGCCGTGCTCGACGCGCATCTTTCCGGCGGCGCCGATTACATCGACATCGGCGCCTGGATCGGCCCCACCGTGCTTTATGCCGCCCGCAAGGCCCGCCATGTCTGGGCGTTCGAGCCGGACGCCACCGCATTCCGCTATCTGGCCTGGAATATCGAGCTGAACGGGCTGGCCAATATCTCCGCCCTGCCCGTCGCGTTGTCGGGCCGCACCGGCATCGCCCGGATGGCCAGTTTCGGCGGCGAGCCGGGCGACAGCATGAGCAGCCTTCTGAACGCCGGGGCGGCGGGCGGCAGGGATGTGGTGACGCTGGGATGGGACCGTTTTGCCGCCGATGCGGATCTGTCGGCGGTCTCGCTGGTCAAGATGGATGTGGAGGGGGCGGAATTCGATCTGTTGCCGGCCCTGCTGCCCTGGCTCAGGGCGCAGCGTCCGGCGCTCTATCTGTCCACCCACGCGCCCTATCTGGCCGAGGCGGAGCGGGCGGCGAAAATGGCGGCGCTGGCCGAGGCGCTGTCGTTCTACGCCAGTTGCCGGGACGCGGACGGCACACCGATTAGCGCGGCGGATTTCACCGCCCCGGATGCGCTGACGCGGTTCCGCACCTTCCTGTTTGCCGGCTGAGGGCTATTTCGCCACGGCGCAGCGGGCCTTGCCCAGCGTGTCCTGAAACTCGCCATGCACGGTGACCCGGATCGACGCGGTCATCCGCGTCAGATCGAGCGTCAGGGAATAGCTCGCCTTCGCCTTGCGGTTCTTCCTGAACGGCGCCAGAAGCGACCAGTTCAGCCGAAGCGCGTTGCCGCCGCGCGCAAGCTTTGCGGCGATCGGCCCGCCATGTTCGGCGGCAATGACGCTGTCGTAGACGGTGGCGGTGCCGGTGGCCTCGTCGATCACAAGGCGAAGTGTGGGCGCGATATAGCTGCCCTTACCGTATCTGCTGCGTTTCACATTGGAGGTGGCTGCACAGTCATAAATTGTCTCCGCCGCAGCGGGCGCGGCGGGCAGGCCGAGCGCCAGTGCCAAGCTGAAAAGGCAGATCACAGGAAAGATCAGGGCCCGGGCGGTCTTCATCGCGGCCTCCTTCGGGATCGGGCATGGGATGGCCGCACCATACCCGATTACGGCCGCCGCGTCACCCGTCGGCCCGGTTGCCGGCGCCCCCTCTCCGGCCAGGACCGGTCAGTAGACGCCCACCGCCGATCCCGGCTGCGCCGCCGCCCCGAGCAGATCGAAGGCGTATCGTGCCACCGAGCGGAAGCAGATCACCCGGAACCCCTGCGCGTCCGGCATCCAGATCGCCGCCGGAACCTGCGCCATGCGGCTGCGTCGGACCACGCCCGGAGCGAAGGCCTGCGGCGAGAGGTCGACCGGGCAGAGCTTGGCCAGAACCTCGCGCGCGGCGGGGCCGGAGACCGAGAACATCGCGCGCGCGTCCGAGACGTCGACGGCCAGCGCATGGGCGTCGCCGAGGGCGGCGGTCACCTTTTCCAGCCTCTGCGCCACCTCGTCATAGGGGCAGAGCAGCAGCAGCTCGTCCGGCGACATCCACAGGGCGGTGCCGGTCTTGCCCGCCGCTACGCCGCGCAGGCCCGGAGTCTTGCCGCCGGTGGCGGCGGCGACGGCCGCCTTCACCGGTTTGGTGGCCAGATCGCCGCGCAGGGTGATCATGCCCTGAAGCCCGGCCTCTTCGATGCGGGCCAGCCCGTCGTGGCGGGCGCCGGGCAGCGCGCTGATCGGTTCAGACATTCTGCTTCTCCCCGTCCTTGTCGTAGAACACCGGATCGACGATCCGAGCCTTGCTGATCTTGCCATCGGTGCCGGGAAACTCCAGCACCTCGCCCATCCGGTCGGGGCCGTGCAGCACCAGCCCCATGGCGATGCCACGGCCCAGCGTCGGCGACTGATAGGTGGAGGTGACCCGTCCCTGCACGTTGCGCTGACCGTTGGCATTGGTGCCCTCGGCCACCGCATAGGCGCCATCGGGCAGCACGCCGCCGTCGAGGGTTTCCAGACCGACCAGTTTCCAGCGGGTCGGATCGGTCATGTGGCTGCGCTGCTGTGCCCGCTTGCCGAGATAATCCTCTTTCTTCTTCGAGATCGCCCAGCCGAGGCCCAGATCCTGCGGGATCACGGTGCCGTCGGTCTCGTCCCCGATCATGATAAAGCCCTTTTCGGCGCGCATGATGTGCAACGCCTCGGTGCCATAGGGCATCATGCCGAATTCGGCCCCCGCCTGCGTCAGCCGATCCCAGAGCGCGCGGCCCTGACCTGCCCGCACCGCGATTTCATAGCTGAGCTCGCCGGAGAAGGAGATCCGGTAGAGCCGCACCCCGATGCCTCCCAGCGTGCCGTCGGCCCAGGCCATGAAGGGCAGCGTTTCCTTGCTGACATCCATGCCGCCGAGCTTTTCCAGAACCGCGCGGGCCTTCGGGCCGACCACGGCGATCTGGGCATATTGCTCGGTCACATTGGCGGTGTAGACCTGCCAGTCCCACCATTCGGTCTGCAGCCATTCCTCCATATGGGCATGGATATGCTCGGCCCCGCCGGTGGTGGTGTGGCACAGGAAGGTCTCTTCGTCGATCCGCGCCACCACGCCGTCGTCCATCAGAAAGCCGTTTTCCGAGCACATCAGCCCATAGCGGCATTTGCCCGGCTTCAGCGTCGACATCATGTTGGTGTAGAGCAAGTCGAGGAACCGACCCGCGTCGGGGCCCCGGACCAGGATCTTTCCCAGTGTGGATGCGTCAAGCATTCCAACGGCTTGGCGCGTGTTTCTCACCTCGCGCATCACCGCGTCATGGGGGGTCTCACCGTTCTGCGGATAGGTATAGGGGCGGCGCCACTGGCCGACCGGCTCCCAGGTGGCGCCATGGGCCTCGTGCCAGTCGTGGATCGGGGTGCGGCGCAGCGGCTGGAACACCGCGCCGCGCGCCTCACCGGCGATGGCGCCGAAGGAGATCGGCGTATAGGGCGGGCGGAAGGTGGTGGTGCCGACCTGCGGAATCGCCTCACCCAACGCCTCGGAAAGCGTCGCCAGGCCATTGATATTGCTCAACTTGCCCTGATCCGTCGCCATGCCAAGCGTAGTGTATCGCTTGGTATGTTCGACGCTTTCATAGCCCTCGCGCGCGGCCAGTTGCACGTCGGAAACCTTGACGTCGTTCTGATAGTCCAGCCAGGCCTTTGCCCGCAACTCCACCTTGGCGGCGCGCGGCATCAGCCAGACCGGGACAAGCGGCGCCTCATCGGTGACGCTGCCCTGCGGCGTCCTGATCCGCCTGGGTTTGAACCCGGCGGATTTGGCGGCCGCTTTGCCCGCCGCATCGGCATCGGCGAGCGTCGCGCCGAGGGTCAGCTCGCCATTGGCGGCCCCGGCGGCGGTGACAAAGGGCCGGCCATCGGCGCCGGTGGGGGCGCGGGCGGGATCGGGGCGGAACATCGCCCAGGCGTCATCCCAGATCAGCTTGCCGCCGCAATGGGACCACAGGTGCACCACCGGCGACCAGCCGCCGGACATGGCGACGGCGTCGCAGGCGACCTCCTCCAGCGCGGCGCCCTGCCCCTCCTGCGCGCAGATCGCGACCTTGGCCACGCGCTTGCCGCCGGTGACCTTGGCGATGGCGCGGCCGCAGTCGATGCGAATACCCTGCGCCTTGGCCTCTTCCATCAGGGCGCCGCCGCCGCTGGTCCGCGCGTCGAGGACGCGCAGCACGTCGATGCCGGCCCGTTTCAGGGCAATGGCGGTGCGATAGGCGTCGTCGTTGTTGGTCACCACGATCACCCGCCGGCCCGGCGCGACGCCGTAGTTGACCGCATAGTCGCGCATCGCCGAGGCCAGCATCACGCCGGGCACGTCGTTGCCGGCGAAACTCAGCGGGCGTTCGATCGCGCCGGTGGCGGTGATCACCTGGCCCGCGCGGATCCGCCAGAGCCGGTGACGCGGCCCGGCCGTTTCGGGCGCGTGGTCGGTCAGCCGCTCGTAGCCCAGCACATAGCCGTGGTCATAGACCCCCGAACCCATGCAGCGGGCACGCAGGGTGACGTTGGGCATCGCCCTCAGCGCGTCCAGCGTCTGCGCGATCCAATCCTCGGGCGCCATCCCGTCGATCTCGCCGCCGTCCACCGGGGCGCGGCCGCCCCAATGGGCGGTCTGTTCGATCAGCAGCACCCTGGCGCCGGTCTCGCCGGCCGCTTTGGCCGCCTGAAGCCCGGCGACGCCGCCGCCGATCACCACCAGATCGGCGAAGACATAGAAGTGCTCGTAGGTATCGGCGTCGCGGTCCTTCGGCGCCTTGCCGAGGCCGGCGGACTGGCGGATGAACGGCTCGTAGACATGTTTCCAGAAGGCGCGCGGGTGGATGAAGGTCTTGTAATAGAACCCCCCGGGCAGGAACCGGGCAAAGGCGCTGTTCACCGCGCCGATGTCGAACTCGAGGCTGGGCCAGTGGTTCTGGCTTTGCGCCGTGAGACCGTCGAACAGCTCGGTCGTGGTGGCGCGCTGGTTCGGCTCGAATGTCTCGCCCTGTCCCAGACCGACCAGCGCGTTCGGCTCTTCGGCACCCGAGGCGACGATGCCGCGCGGGCGGTGGTATTTGAACGAGCGGCCCACCAGCATCTGGTCATTGGCCAGCAGCGCCGAGGCGAGCGTATCGCCGGCATAGCCCTGCAGGCTCTTGCCGTTGAAGGTGAACCGGACGGGTTTGGAGCGGTCGATCAGACGGCCCTGATTGGCGATACGGGTGCTCATCCGGCAGACCTTTCGCTGGAGGCAGGGGGCGCGATGTGAGTATTTTTGCGAAGAAGACGGCTCATTCGAACTCTCTCCATGTCCAGCCGGGGCGTTTGGCCGTAATCGCCTCGCGGATCGCCTTGGGCGGCTTGGTCGTCTGGGCGGGATAGGTGCCGAACACCTCCAGCGTCATGGTGCAGCGGGCGGCGTGAAACCACTTGCCGCAGCCATGGGCGTGGCGCCAGCGCTCGAAATGCACGCCCTTGGGGTTTTCGCGGGCGAAGAGATAGTCGCGGAACTCCTCGTCCGAGGCGCCTGGGCCAAAGCGTTTCAGATGCGCCTCGCCGCCCGGGGCCAGCTCGGTTTCCTCGGCATCGACGCCGCAATAGGGGCAGGTCAGGATCAGCATCGGGTCATCCTTTCGGCAACTGACGTCCGGGCGTCGCGCCCGGCCCGAAGGGTGGGTGCGGAACGCGCCCGCCCTGTGGGGGCGGGTCGGGCGCGGCGCAGGCCACGGGCCTGCGCAGGGGCAAGAGCGCGCATCAATGCGCCACCCCCGCCGCGACGCTCTCGTCGATGAAGCGGCCTTCCTTGAAGCGGTCGAGAGAGAAGGCATCGGTCAGTGGCGAGTGCCCCTTGGCAATCAGTTCGGCCATGCCCCAGCCGGAGCCGGGGATCGCCTTGAACCCGCCGGTGCCCCAGCCGCAGTTGATGAAGACCCCCTCGACCGGGGTTTTCGACAGGATCGGCGAGCGGTCGCCGGTCATGTCGACGATGCCGCCCCATTGCCGCAGCATCTTGAGACGGCTGATCATCGGAAAGGTCTCGATCAGCGCGCGCACGGTTTCCTCGACATGGTGGAAGCTGCCGCGCTGGGTGTAGTTGTTATAGCCGTCGGCGCCGCCGCCGATCACCATCTCGCCCTTGTCGGACTGGGACATGTAGCCATGCACGGTGTTGGCCATCACCACCACGTCCATGCAGGGCTTGATCGGCTCGCTGACCAGCGCCTGCAATGCCACGCTCTCGATCGGCAGGCGGAACCCGGCCATATCGGCCAGCACGCCGGAGTGGCCGGCGACCACGATGCCCAGCTTGTCGCAGTCGATGGCGCCCCGGGTGGTATCGACCCCCATCACCTTGCCGCCCTCGCGGCGCACGCCGGTGACCTCGCATTGCTGGATGATGTCCATGCCCATGGCCGAACAGGCGCGGGCATAGCCCCAGGCCACCGCATCGTGCCGGGCGGTGCCGCCGCGCGCCTGCCACAGCCCGCCCAGAACCGGATAGCGCGGCCCGTCGAGGTTGATGATCGGCACCAGTTCCTTGACCCGCGCCGGGCTGATCCATTCGGTGGTCACGCCCTGCAACGCGTTGGCGTGGGCGGTGCGCCGATAGCCGCGCACCTCATGCTCGGTCTGGGCCAGCATGATCACGCCGCGGGGGGAGAACATGACGTTGTAGTTCAGATCCTGGCTGAGGTTTTCATAGAGCGCGCGGGATTTCTCGTAGATCGCCGCCGAGGGATCCTGGAGGTAGTTCGACCGGATGATGGTGGTGTTGCGGCCGGTGTTGCCGCCGCCCAGCCAGCCCTTTTCCAGCACCGCCACATTGGTGATGCCGAAATTCTTGCCCAGGTAATAGGCGGTGGCCAGACCATGACCGCCGGCGCCGACGATGATCACGTCATAGCGGGGCTTCGGCTCCGGCGCGCGCCAGGCCCGGCCCCAGCCGGTGTGATAGCTCAAGGCCTCGCGGGCGACGGCAAAGGCGGAGTATCGTTTCATGGGCGAATCCGATCGGTTGGTCTGCGGCCTTCTATGCCCCCTAGCCGCTGACGGGCCATGACGCAAATCGCCGTTCTAGGATACAGTTGCGACATGACGGCCCCAAGCGGCGATTTGCCCTTTTTTCGCGCGGCCCGCGCCTATAGATCATGTCCAAACGGGAGTGGTCATGACGTTCTGGATTATCACATCGGCGATGGCGCTGGCAGTGGCTGCGCTGCTCACACTGGCGCTGATGCGCGCGCGCGGCGGCGCCGGACCTGCGGCGGCCTATGACCTGCAGGTCTATCGCGACCAGTTGAAGGAAATCGACCGCGACCTTGCGCGCGGCGTGATCGGTGCCGCCGATGCCGAGCGCATCCGCGCAGAGGTGTCGCGCCGCATCCTGGCCGCCGATGCCTCCGCCCGCAAGGCGCAGGGCGGCAGCGGCCAGCCTCAGGCGGTGACCCTGGTCACCGCGGTGGCGCTGGCGGTTCTGGTGATCGCCGGCTCCGTGCTGCTCTACCGTGGCCTCGGCGCGCCGGGTTATGGCGATCTGGGGCTCAAGCACCGGCTGGCCATGGCCGACGAGTTCCGCAATTCCCGCCCCGACCAGGCGGCGGCCGAGGCGCAGATGCCGGCGCAGCCGCCGCGCGAGATCGATGACGGCTACAAGGCGCTGGTCGACCAGCTTCGCAGCACCGTGGCAAATCGCCCCGACGATGCGCGCGGCCACGACCTGCTGGCCCAGCACGAGGCCAACAGCGGCAATTTCCAGGCCGCCTACATGGCCAAGGAACAGGTGCTGCGGATCAAGGGGGACGCCGCCGCGGCGCAGGATTTCTCGGACTATGCCGAACTGCTGATCATGGCCGCCGGCGGCTATGTCTCGCCCCAGGCCGAGGCGGCGCTGGCCGGTGCGCTGGAGCGCGACCGGACCAACGGACCCGCGCGCTATTACTGGGGGGTGATGATGGCCCAGACCGGGCGGCCCGACATCGCCTTCCGGATCTGGGAGGAAACCCTGCGCCAGGGTCCGCCGGACGCCTATTGGATCGCCCCGATCCGTGGTCAGATCGAGCAGATGGCGGCGCGCGCCGGCGTCGAATATGCCCTGCCGCCGGCCGGCGGCGGCGCGCCGATGCTGGCCGGTCCCAGTTCCGAGGATGTGGCGGCCGCCGCCGACATGAGCGCCGGCGATCGCCAGGAGATGATCCGCAGCATGGTCGGCCGCCTGTCCGACCGGCTGGCGAGCGAGGGCGGCAGCCCCGCCGAATGGGCGCGGCTGATCGGCGCGCTCGGCGTGCTGGGCGAGACCGAACGCGCCCGGGCGATCTATGCGGAGGCGAAACAGACATTCGCCGAGGACGCCGCAGCGCTGGCACAGATCGAGGACGCGGCGCAAAAGGCGGGGATCGGCGGGTGATCTTCGACGCCTTCGAGGAGTTTGCCGCCGCCCTGCCGCCGATGACCGCACTGGTGGGTCTGGATCTGGGCGACAAGACCATCGGCGTCGCCGTCTCCGACCGGATCGGCGCGGTGGCCAGCCCGCTGGAGACCATCTGGCGCAAGAAATTCACCCCCGATGCCGAGCATCTGTTGCAGATCGCCCGCGACCGCGACGCCGGCGGCATCCTGCTGGGCCTGCCGCGCAACATGGACGGCACCGAGGGGCCGCGCTGTCAGTCGACCCGCGCCTTTGCCCGCAACCTGTCCCGGCTGACCGAACTGCCGATCGGGTTCTGGGACGAGCGCCTCAGCTCGGTGGCGGCCGAACGCGCCCTGCTGGAGGCGGATACGTCGCGAAAGCGTCGCGCCGAGCGGATCGACAACGTGGCGGCCTCGTTTATCCTGCAGGGGGCGCTGGACCGGCTGCGTCACATGAAGACGGAAGGCAGCGCATGAACGATCAGGTCTGGAGCCGCGATGAGGTGGACAGCCCCTGTGTGCAGGTCTGCGTGGTGCATCCCGAAGAGCGGATCTGCATCGGCTGCCTGCGCAGCCTGGACGAGATCGCCCGCTGGTCGCGCATGACGGCGCAGGAGCGCCGCGACATCATGGCCGACCTGCCCGCCCGCGCGCCAGCCCTGACCCGGCGCCGCGGCGGCCGCGCCGCCCGGCTGAAGGGCTGATCGCACCGCCGCCCCGACCGCCCTGAAGGCCAGCACCCGCAGAGGCCCGCCCTGCCTGCGGCGGGGGTATTCGTGCCCAAAACAAGCCGGCGGCGGCATGACAGGATCACAGGCCGCAGGCGTCCTCTCGCTTCAGATACGGCGTGCCGGCAGCCTGCGAAAGGCGCTGTTACCAGCCCATCGCCTTGCGCAGCATGTTCAGCGCCACCAGCGTCAGGAACACCGCAAAGACCCGGCGCAGCGGCTTGGGGTCCATCGCATGGGCCAGTTTCACGCCCAGCGGCGCGGTGCTCAGCGTCATCGCGATCACCACCAGGAAGGCGGGAATGTTCACAGCGCCAACCGTATAGGGCGGCCGGCTGGCCGCATCGATCGGCAGCAGCAGGAACCCCGCAACCGAGGGCACCGCGATGATCACGCCAAAGCCCGCCGCGGTGGCCACGGCCCGGTGGATGGGCGTGTTGTAAAGGCTCATCAGCGGCACGCCGAAACTGCCGCCGCCGATCCCCATCAGCACCGAGAGAAAGCCCACCATCGGCGACACCACCGCGCGGCGGATGCCCTTTGGCATCGCCTCGCCCAGGCGCCACTCGGATTTGCCGAAGCCCAGATAAAGGCCGATCACGACACCCAGCACGCCGAACAGCCCCTGCAGCGTGCTCGAGCGCAGCGACGAGGCGACCAGAACGCCGACGATGGCCCCAAGCGCGATTCCCGGGCCCCAGCCGCGCAGGATGGTCCAGTCGACCGCGCCCTTCTTGTTGTGGCTCAGCACCGAGCGGACCGAGGTCACGATGATGGTGGCCAGCGAGGTCGCCAGGCACATCTGCATCAGCTGCGGCCCGCCGTAGCCCAGGGTCTGGAACGCATAGAAGAAGGACGGCACCAGAACGATTCCCCCACCGACGCCCAGAAGCCCGGCCAGAACCCCGGCCAGGGCGCCGATCACCAGCAGCAGAACCAGCATTTGCATCAGCAGCATCGTATCGGGCATGGCGGTTTCCTCGTTTGGATTTTCCGGCGGCTTACACGGTTCCGCAGGCGGGGGCCAGCACCCCCGCGCCGCTCAGTCCGCGCCCTGTGGCGCCGAGGCCTCGGCCCCGACCCGCGCCAGCGCCTGTTCCACCAGATCGGATCCGGCGCCGGGGCGCGTCGCCCCCTCGGACAGGATTCGCCGCCAGGCCCGCGCCCCGGGCCGCCCCGCGAACAGGCCCAGCATGTGCCGCGTCACCTGATGCAGCCGCCCGCCGGCCTCAATATGCCGGTCGATATAGGGCAGCATGGCGCGCGCCACCTGAACCGGATCGGCCGCCGCGCCGGTGCCGAAGATCACCGGGTCGGCCGCGGCGAGGATATCGGCCGGGGTGTGATAGGCTGCGCGCCCGATCATCACCCCGTCAAGCCCGGCATCGAGAAAGCCGCTTGCCTGATCCAGCGCGGCGACGCCGCCGTTCACCGAAAGGTGAAGATGCGGGAACGCCGCCTTCATCCGCATCACCAGATCGTAATCGAGCGGCGGAATGTCCCGGTTTTCCTTCGGGGACAGCCCCCGCAGCCAGGCCTTGCGCGCATGGATGGTGAAGCGGCCGCAGCCCGCCGCCGAAACCCGCGCGAGGAAATCCGGCAGCACCTGGTCCGGATCCTGGTCGTCGACCCCGATGCGGCATTTCACCGTGACCTCGACATCCACCGCGTCCCGCATCGCCGCGACGCAATCGGCGACCAGCCCCGGCCGGGTCATCAGCACCGCGCCGAATGTGCCCGACTGCACCCGGTCCGACGGGCAGCCGCAGTTGAGGTTGATCTCGTCATAGCCGGCCTCGGCCCCCAGCCGCGCCGCCCGCGCCAGTTCCGCCGGGTCCGAGCCGCCCAGCTGCAGCGCGACAGGATGCTCCTCGGGGCTGTGGTCCAACAGATGCAGCGCGCCGCCCCGCACCAGTGCCGGCGCGGTCACCATCTCGGTATAAAGCAACGCCTCGCGGCTGAGCAGCCGGTGGAAATAGCGGCAATGGCGATCGGTCCAGTCCATCATCGGGGCAATAGATAGCCTTGAAGCCCTTGAAACGCTTGATTTTGCAGTCTTTTTTACCATCACCGAGTCATACCATTTCGGCCTATTTTGGACCATTTACGCCCATTTTGTCATACTGTATGACTCGGAGTCATACGAACCAACACCGGAGTCATACGAGAATGGCCACCTTCCCACCCGTACAGCGCAAGGACGGATCAACCGGGCACAAAGCCCAGATCACTAGGACACTCCCCAGCGGCAAGCGATACACTGAAACAAGGTCCTTTGACAAACTGAAGACCGCTCAGGCATGGGCAAAGAAGCGTGAGGCTGAGATTGACGCGGATATCGCCGCCGGTCGCGAAGTCAAGAAGCGTAGCGAAAAGGGCGTGACTCTCGGGGATGCCATAGACCAGTACGTCAAGGAGTCCATGCGGGAAATCGGGAAGACCAAGGCGCAGGTGCTGAAAACGATCCGGGACGAGTACGACATAGCGAACATGGCCTGCGACCAGATCGAGTCCCACCATATCGTTGCCTTCGTCAAGGAACTGCACAAGCGCCCCGGCCTGAACTCCCCGGCGACGGCCCTCAACTACCTCTCGCACCTGTCTGGGGTGTTCTCAACCGCCCGCCCCCTCTGGGGCTATCCCCTGAACTCGCAGGCTATGCAGGACGCCCAGAAGGTTTGCGGCACCATGGGCTTCGTCAGCAAGCCGGAAGAGCGGACGCGCCGCCCCACGCTGGAAGAACTGGACAGGCTTATGGAGCATTTCCAGCAGGCCACAGAAGCAGACACCCGCACGATGCCTATGCACATCATCACGGCCTTTGCGATTTTCAGCACCCGCCGTCAGGCGGAGATTCTGCGGATTGCGTGGGGTGATTACGAACCAGACCACAAGCGAGTCCTCGTTCGAAAGATGAAAAACCCCGGCGCTAAGAGGGGCGTTGATACGTGGGTGGAACTTCCCGACCCGTGCTGTGCCATCATCGACACCATGCCCCGGAAGAAAGACCGGATATTCCCGTACAACAGCGACACGGTCAGCCGCAGGTTCACGGAAGCCTGCAAGTTCCTCGGTATAGAGGATTTGCATTTCCATGACCTCAGGCATGAAGGCACCAGCCGCTTAGCTGAAATGGGGCGTACGGTCCCGCAACTCGCCGCAGTGACCGGTCACAAGGCATGGAAGAGCCTAGAGCGTTACACCCACGTCCGCCAAAGCGGTGACAAGTATCAGGACTGGAAATGGATTGAAGCTGTCACCTGAACAGGTGCCCCCCTAACGGGGGCATACCTGTTTCACTTCACCCGTAATGCTCCGCGATAGCGTGAAGCATACTTCTTGTACTCTCGCCGGGGTATCCCTCCGCCTTAATCTCCTGCGTCAGGAAGTAGATTAGAGCGGCGACTGGGCCTTGATCTACGCCATCCCACCCCATGGCTACAAGGGCAGTGCGGGCGACTTCTACACCATCGGGCATTGCTTGCTCAGTCATAGTAGCCATCCCCCGCAGCATATGCCGCGTCATGCTCCGTCTGCCTACGTTCCAAGGCTGTCATGCGCGGCTTGCTCTGCCGCTCTGGCAACTTGGCGCGACGGGCGTCAGCCCGCGCCTTGGTCGCCTGAAACCTTTTACCTTTTTCGATGCGGTGAATCCGCGCCCGCAGCCACAAATGCATGACTCCGGCGCATTTATAATGCGGGTTCTCCCTGAAATCGTCCGGTTCCGGCAGGTACCTATCCTGCATGGATTTCGTCCATCCCCGTTCGGTCAGATCGGGGCGAGAATAGAGGCGCTCGCGGGTGTATTTCTTAATCATACCGCCGCCCTCAGTGATGCAATTTTTCGAAATCGCGGCGGGCTTGGTCCCGCCGTTCGTCATAGTATGCGGCAAGGTCGCGGATATCGAAACCCTTGGCGCTCTTCTGACTTTCTTCCATCTGGACCACCGGCAACTTGATATCCCCGTCCGCGATCTTTCGCAGGAACTTGGGACGGGTCAGGTGTGGGAAAAAGTCTTCGCGGACGGTGTCCGCCGGGATCATCGTTGCGCCCTCATACCGGGCCATCAACAGGAACTGTGTGTTCAATATAGGTCTCCTTTTACTAGTGCTTCATGCCGAATTCCTTTCCGTGTTTCGGTAGGTTTCACCTAGCATCGTGCAACACGTTTTGCAATCCTGAATCACACCCAAGATCTAAAAAAAATACACGTTATCAACATGTTATTCGTCTTAAAGACGACTTTCTTGCATCATTGGGAT
Source organism: Antarcticimicrobium luteum (assembly GCF_004358185.1). GTDB lineage: Bacteria > Pseudomonadota > Alphaproteobacteria > Rhodobacterales > Rhodobacteraceae > Antarcticimicrobium > Antarcticimicrobium luteum. The sequence goes on along the minus strand of NZ_SMUV01000056.1, from coordinate 31,791 downwards.
GGGGTTTGTAGCTACCGTCGAATAGAACGGTGTAAAATCGATACGGCATGTCGCCTAGAGGTTGCAGGTTCGCGCTAATCAATGCACGATGCGTGCAAAGCGATAATAAGTAGAGGCCCGATTTCATGAGCGAGAAGAGGTATCAGGTTTTCATTAGCTCGACCTATGAGGACCTGAAGGAAGAGCGTAAAGCCGTCGAACAGACAATCATTCGCGCGGGGGACTTCCCGGTCGGCATGGAAGCATTTCCCGCAGCCGACGAAGAACAGTTCGAGTTCATCAAAACCATTATCTCGCAGTGCGATTACTATGTGCTCATAATCGCTGGTCGCTATGGCTCTCTAGCTCCTGACGGAAAAAGCTATACCGAAAAAGAATATGACTACGCAGTCGAAATCGGTGTCCCGGTACTCGTTATGCTACGGGACGAGCGCGGTGAACTTCCCGCCAACAAGACGGAAGACCATCCGGAGAAACGGGCCAAATTGGAAGCGTTCATTGCCACTGTTTCGGACGGAAGGCTGCGCAAGGGCTGGACAACCACAGACGGTCTTAAGCTGGCGATCCGCGAAGCGTTGGATTACGCCAAGGCAACCAAACACCGGCCCGGATGGATTAGAGGTGACCAATCATCCTCTCAGGAAACTCTTGAACGGCTAGTCGCTGTTCAGGAGGAAAACGAGCGCTTGAAACAGGTTTTGGCGGAAGCAAAGCCGCAGGTTGCCGTACCGGAGAACCTTGCAGGATTGGATACGTTCATCACCCTAACCGGGAAGTACTCACATACAAGGCCGGGCCAATACTCATCAACGACATCTAGCATCGAGATAGCCACCAGCCTTGGAGAGATATTCGAGTTGTTGGCACCCCATTTGATGCAGGCAAAACCCGATAGGACAGTTGGCCCTATTATTTGCGAAGGCGTCTGGAGAAGGTTCAACACGGGAAACAGGAGCGGGAGATCGTTTGTAATGACCGATGAACTGTTTCAAACCATTAAGATTCAGCTCATGGCGCTGAATCTTGTGTCGGTAAAAACCGCGAAAACCGTAGGTGGTGGCGTTAATCTGTTTTGGTCTCTTACCGATATGGGAATGCAGGAAATGGTTCGGCGTAGAGCAATGACCACTGAGCAATGAAATTGCCGGTCGCGCTCATGTCGCGCGATCAGCCGCCCGGTATGCCCGCAGCTTGACGACGGCGGGGACCGTCGAGTCGAGTTCCACGCACCCCGGTGCCGGGGCCTTGGATGCCTTCACGATGTTTTCCACCTTCCCCAAGATGCCGCCAAGGGCGTTGACGTCTATTCGGGCCACCGGCGTGGGGGGGGCTGCTTTCTCGGTGGCTAGGCGTGACTCAAGGTCAATGAGGCTTTGAACGTTCTTCACTGTCGCGGACGCAGTTTTCATGTCCCCAGCCGCCATGGCCTTCTGTCTGATTAGGTCATACTGGGCCGCAAGCCATGGCACAGTGAGCCACGGGAGGTCGATGTTGCCGATGACCGGTGCCAGCGCCTGCCCCTGCAATTCCTCAATCCGGGCCTTCACGTCCGGGCGAGCCGCTAGGTGGCTGGCGTGCGATTTTGCGTTCTTTTCACTATACCCGCAGGCGATGTACGACTCCCGCTGCTTGCCGCCTGCGGCGATTAGTTGAGAAAATTGCTCATGTTTGTGGTTTCCAAGGCGGGCCATGTCAGTTGCCCCCCGCGACGGGGTGGAGCTTGGCGAGGTAGATTGCAGCGTCGGTGTCTGGACCGGTGTTGACAAGTTCGGCGGTGGTGGTGCCGCCTTCCAGTTCGATGATGTTTAGGCCGGTCAGCGGGAATAGCTGCCAGCCGATGCGCAGGCCTGCGCCGTCGCGGGTGCCTTCTGCGATGACTGCATGCGGGCCTTTTTCCAGTGCCAGCGGCGCAGATACGCGTCCGCCGCGTTCGATGATTTTCAGGTGATTCATGTTCTTTCTTTCTGTGCTCGATTTGGGTGGCTCAGTACCCGCCGCGCGGGTTCATGATGCCGCCGTAGGCGGATTCTTCAGCCAAAATCTGGCGAATGCGGCCGTCCACTGTCTCGCCCACCGCCTGCGCGATCTTGGCGGAGTCCTCAGCGTTGGAGTCCCCTTCTACGTTCACGGTGGTAGCGATGTTGATGTCGCCGAAGTTGTTGCCCCCGCCGCCTGCGCCCTCAACCGGAATTTTACGTCCACGCGTCAGGGGCACGACTGCCTCGTTCGGGTGCAGCACAGCGGGGATTCCGTTCGACGTGTTGGATGTACCCTCGGCATAGTGCGGGGCATTGGCGAACGGGTGTGGAGCGTCACTGAATCCACCTTCTTTGAACATCGGAACGCCGGTGAACGCCGACACAGCGAAATTCAAGGCGGTCGATAGCCAATTTCCGGACCCACCGCCCCCGCCGGTTGCTGCGGCTGTCGCGTTGCCGGTCGCCACCGCCTGCGCGATGGTTTGGGCGGCGATGTTACCCCCGGTCACAATTCCAGCCTGCATTTGGGCTGCCGCTGTGGTCCCGCCTGCGTTGAACAGCCGGTCAAGGCCTAGACCGCTTGTAATTTTCGTTGCGAGCGATTTTGCCAGCGCCCCGGCGACGTGCGATTGAATGGCCTTGGCAAAGTTTTGTATCGAAGGTTTGCCGCCGGTCAGGCCCTCCCGAATGGCGTTTTCAAGCGCTGTCTCAGTGCCCGCTGCCAGTTCCTTGCCGAAGTCGGCAGGCGCGTTGCGCATGGCCTCATTGCGTTGGGCCATCGTGTCGATATTCACCAGCATTGCGGCGGTCTGCGCGTCGATGGTGCCGTTGCCTTCAACCATGGCCTGCGCCCACAGGCGCGCGGCCTCTTCGCTGCTGTAACGGCCCGCTGCCAGCGCCTCCAATGCGAGTCCCTGCTCACGCATCGCCGCCGTGGTGCGGGTCAGATCGTCGGTCAGATTTGCGCCGCCCCCGCCCCGCGATTTTTTCGGGGTCCAAGCTTCCCATGACGTGGAATAACCGCCGGTCCACTTACCGGCATTCGATGGATTCCGAGGGTCATTGGATTCGAAACCAGACACGGTTCCGCCCGGCTTCTTACCCACGTTCGCCAGTTGGCGGGCCAGCCCCAGCGATAGCCCGAATTTTTCCGCCAGCCGGGCGGCTTCATCCGCTGCAGCGGACACGGGGGTAGCCATGTCCAGCGCCGCCAATTGGCGGGCTTTGTCCTCGGACTCCACCAGCATTTCATAGAAAGCCCGCTGACTTCCGGTCATGTTCTCGACGCCGCCGGAAACTGCGGTTAGCTGGCCTCTAACGCCGCGCAGGGCGTCGGCATATGCTGACGGGTCATCGGTGTTGATCGCGGCGGTAAGGGCGCTGTGCAGCGATGTGGCCTGCACCTTGGACAGGTCCAGTTCGTCGCCCATGCGCCGGATTTGGCCCTGTGCGTCGCCGGTGTAGCCGCGCAGGCTGTTTGCGAGACGAGTCCACAGATCGTCAGAGGCGAGACCAGCCTTCGACTCGTTCAACGCCTCCCCATTTCGCGAACCGTGGCGGCTCTTCGAACGCGTTCAGCACGCCCATCACGCTCAGGAACTTGTCGTCGCTCCCTGCCTTGCGCGCCTTGAACAGGTAGGACTCGGCAGTCAATTCCTTGTCGGTCGATACCGCAGCATCCACCAGCGCCTGAATCAACTCGCCCATTTCGTCGCGCTTGCCATCGGTCAGTGTTTTCAACATGTGCATGTTGCCCATGAATCCCGGCACCTCACATGCTTTCCACACCCCGCCCATGACGCGCGCCCAGTTCTCGAATGAGGCTAGGTGCTTGGTGTCATCCTGTTCCATGCCTGAGGCTACCCAGAATTGAATGATCGTCAGGCAAGCATGAACGAATTCCGCCCGGTTCTCGCGGACATATCCCCGGATATCGGAGCGCTGGAATCCCGTCCGGTCTTCCGGATTTTCCATGTTGGCATTCAGAGCGATCAGGATGCAGCGCCGTTTCAGTTCATCGGACAGTTCCAGCTTGTTCGCAGTCAGAAGCCAAAGGCAAGTAACGGCAATCTTCCGGGTCTCAGACTTCCCGAGAATCCGGGGGAAGTATTTGCTTGATGTCATCGCCGCCGCAAGTTCTCCGCTATCCATACCGGCGCTGATATTATCCAAGTTGATGATAGGGTCACCGTCCAGCAACAGCCCCACCAGCGCCTTGGCAAACTCCGCTTTGTCCTCGGATGGTTTGTGCGCGGGCGTATCTTCCCCGGTATTGATGATACTCAGAACATCCACAAGGTAGCTTGCACCGGTGCCGGGACAGGGCTTGTTGATCGCGTGCCCCGGCGTCCTGCCGTCGATCATTTCACGCATGAACGGCAGCAGAAGCGCCGACAGGAAGTTGACCAGAGACGGGACTCCACCTTCCCAAAACTGTTCTTTGATCTGCGCGCGGGTCAGCCCATCGAAGGGGAAGTCTGCCAGTGCATCCGCCAGCATATCAATCGCGGCCTTGGCCTCCTCCAGTGACGGATTCCGGCTGACGCCGGGGACCACAAAATCACCGGGCGCGTAGTACATCTGAGACTCGTCGTGATATCCCGGCTGTGTCACCAGATCACCAGTTTTCGTAAAGAACGGATTGGACGTCACACCCTTCAAGCCGGGGTAGCGATTACGCGGCGCGTGATACAGGTGCTTTTCCACCTCGATAGGTGCAGGCGCGCCTTGTACGTCATCGCCCATGCGCTTGGCGAACCGTGCCGCCGTGTTGAGGTAGTAAGCAAACGCACCTTGCGACGACAGAACCTTGATGCCGGAGATTCCATCGTCCTCTTGCACGGTGCACAGTTCCCCGCCCCGGACGAACAGGAAGGGCGTGGCGGCGTTAGCCGCGTCTACCATGCCCTGCGCCTTGTCGCACATGTCGGTGAAGTCGCCGTCCGTCATGATCACGCCGGAGTCGTCCGCCTTGGCCTTAGCCTCGTTCGCCGCCATGCGCTCTTTTACGCGGTCCACCTTGGACCACATCTTGTTTACATCGCGCTTACCGAGCGGCGTCCGTTCCACGATGATATCGGTGATTTGGTTTTTGTCCGCCGGGTCCAGTTCCTTACCAGCGAATTGCTTCATCCACTTTTCGACGTCCACCCCTCGGGTGTTCTTGTCGAATTCCCCGGCCTGTACGAAGTAGTTGGCGGCGTCAGCCGCTGACGCGGCCACTTCCGAACCACTGTCTTGCCGTCCTGGCGTGCCGGTGACTTCCTCGCCCGGCGGCAACAGGTACGGCCCATCCTCGTTGAATAGGTCTTCCTCTGTAAACCAACCTTGATTCAAGGCCTCTTCCAGAAACTGAAGCTTGTGCCGTCCTTGGCAGGAGTCGTGGTGACAGAACCACGTCCAATAGCCTCTGTCTGCGTCCATGGCGTCGATTGCCATCGTGGCGGTGCCGCCCCATTTCGAGTGCTCATGCTCGAACGGGCATTCTGTGTGCACCTGCCCCTGAGCCTCGCCCCCGGCATGGCGGATCTTGTCCGGGCACAGGTCTTCCAGCAAAGACGCCAGTTGGAATCTGTCTTTCGCGCCGCCGCGACTGAAGTGCCATTCGTTGAGGCTCTTCCCGGACGGGGTGACGGCCTCGGGCGCTTTTTCAGCATCGCCCCCGGCGATGCTGAACGCGTTGCCGCCGCCACGGGTCCGGGTATACTCCGCCTTTTTCATCGTGGGCACGTCTTCGAACCGCAGCGGTTCGCCCCACAGGATCAGGCAGTCCCATTCGGATTCCTTGGCATGCCGCGCGGTATAGAACAGGCGCGACGGGTCAGTACACGACGTGTCGAAGTGGATTCCAAGTTCACGCTGGGCCATGCCGGTGATCTTGTCTTCCCACACCTCAAGGGCCGCAGACTGCGTTGGAGCAAGGTCGATCAGCTTCACCGCGTCGGCAAGCGGGAAGATGATGCGGAACTTATCCAGCGGCGGTGTGTCCAGCGCAATCTTAACGCCTTCCTTGGTCTGGCGCTTTTGGTCTGCGATGGTCACGGCGGCGACGAAAGATTCCTCGTACCGGCTCTTGCTGTGCGCCCTCAGATACTCTTGTACCTGCGGCAAGGTCGGGTCCGTGTCGATCCCGAGTTTGCGCATGACGTCATCGCGCTTTAGCTCAAGGCCGCGCTTGCCGTGGCTGTGGCTGGTATAGATCAGGGCGCACAGGTTCTTGCGGCGGACCGTGGCGATTACATCATCCAGCGCCGCCCCGGAGTCGATATCGAGACCAAGGGCGTACATCTCGTCCATTGCATTTGCTTTGCGCGCGCCTTCGATTGACGATCCTAGAACGATGGATGCCCCTTCCTTGTGCTTTCCCTCTGGGTGGCGGGAGAAGCCCCACACCGGGCGCTTGCCCGTCGCGGGTCCGCCTTCGATCCAGCGGCCCCACGGCATGGTCACAGCCTGCCAATCGCCGTCCTGTGTGTTGCGGCGATCCTTTGCGCCCCACATCTGGCCGATCAGGAACGTGGCGTCCTTGTTCAGAAACTCCGCAAGCCCTTCCGACATTCCGCCGTAGGTGGCGGCGTCGTTGATATCCTCGCCGCGCTCCGCTTCCATGTCGAACGCCGGTTCGGCAGTCTTGCCGCCGCTAACGCGGCCCCCCATCAGGTTAATGGGGAACTGGATCACCTCCGCCCACGCTTCCCGTGCTCCTGCCCCGGCGGTCTCGAACGCCTGCGCCGCTGAAAGATTCATTTTTACTGCTCCATATTTTGGACGCACCTCACCCGCCGCCTGAATCGGCGTTGTGCGGACATTGTATTCGGTGGGTCCGATCTTACGTTGTGCCCCCGTTAGGGGACGGCTCTATCGTGTTGTATTAGACGGGTCTGGCGACTTGATCGTGCCGCCAAACACGTTGCAAGATTCCTTGCTCGTTAGGCACCAGATCAAACTTGTAGCCCGTCATATCCGCGCCCTGACGGGTGCACTCCCTAAGCAGGGAGGGGTACGCTTCCCCGATCCTTCGAAGCACCAACGGGCGGACTTCGTCACGGTCATATCCCCGTTCAATGAGGTCATCATAATTGGTGTACTCATGACGGATGTAATTGACCATTGCACGTTCCCCGTGCTGTTCCTCGGCCTCCTTGTAGTAACGCGGGTCGCCTTCCCGTGTACGCGAAAGCGCACAGCACTTGAGGTGGTTAAAATTGCGGTCCTTGCCCCATACCTTTAACTTGATGCGCGGCTTATCCATTAAGCGGCACCACGTTATCGCGCCCGATCAATTCGGCCTGCGCCCTCAGGACGATCAGAAGCTGTTCTGCTGCGGCGATTGCCGCCCCGTTCGAACGGCTGGACAGGACACTTTCTGCGATAGTGTCACTCAAGGTCATGGCGCCGGTGATTGTCTGATCTACGGTCATGCTTAGTTCTCCTTCTCATGGTTGCATGACCAGCATAGCCGCAACTGCGAACTCTGAAAATATTCATTAAATTCGGACATTTACCTTAAAGACGACTCCTTGACCGTCCGATCAAAAATGGTTCGTCATGAAGACGAAAAGACGCCCTTTTGGGTGATCTTCACCGCCCACAATCCCGCATTGCATGTGTCGCTTTTCGGGCCGTGTTGCGGCGCTGCAACGGGAAATGTCCGGTTTTCCTGACACAGGCCTATATCGGCCTGCTTCTTCATCTCGCGGGCCTGCCGATCCAGTGCTTTCTTGAGAGACCGAGTAAGCGGACCATGTCCCCGCCGTTCACCGGATTCGCGCTCAGATCATCCAGCTTCTCGCAAATCTCCATCACTTCCGCCGTCGCGACCTGTGCCTTCGTCATACTCTTTCCTTTCTCGATGCGTGGCGCGCGGGACAGTTACCTTCCACCACCCCGCCGCCTGTCCGGCACGGTTCTGCGGTCGCGCAGGTATTCTGATAGTGGGGCGGCGGCGTGACACGAAACCGCCGCCCCTCGGGGGCCACACTCCCCACCCCGCGCCGCTGGACTTGTCGCGGGGGATTGGTCATCGGGCGGGCTGACTGCCGTGGCAGACGCCCCGCCCTTCCCCAACGCCTCAGGGGGCGGGAGTGCCCCCGTCGCTGGTCGTCCCTGTAATTGCGATCTGTGACGCGCCCGCAATCGCTCGCCAGCGGTTGTCATCGCACAGCCAAAATCCAGCGTTGCGCAGCGCCCGCGCCATCACGGTTCCGTTTACACCGTAGCGGCTGCGGACCTCGCTCGCGCGCAGGTCCACCACTGCGACTCCGTGCACGGCTGCGATCTGCGCCAGTTCGGCCTTAAGCTGGTCGGTGACGCGGTCGATATCGGCAATCATTGAACCGCCTTCCCCGTACCAACGTTCGCTTGGAGAACGATTAGTTGCTTATCTTGCCAGCTCATCACGCAACCCCGTTCTGTCGCGCCCAGTTGATGCGCGCCTGAGGGGACATAGTATCGAAGTTGTCGGGGACTCGTGTGTCGCTGGCCCCTCCCCCGTTAGACCCACCCAGAGCCTTGAAGGCCACGGCGGCAATCTTTTGCTCGGCGGCAAACAAGAGACTGTCTTCATCAAGAAGGTCAGACCCCATCACCGCCGCTTTGACACCCGGCAACATAAGGGCGCTATCACTGTCGATCACGACCCCGTATCTCTGGGCCACCAATCCAGTAACCTTGGCGATGGTGGCCGATAGGCGCGCACCGGCGGATGTGGATTTGAGGTTTTCCAATAGCGCAGCGGTCGCGCCACGGGCTTCGGTGTTGAATTCGATCATCTCGTCGGTGATCTGAAAATCGCTATCATGCGGCATGGGTAGTTTTTCCTTCGTTATAGGTATGTGATTTCGTCAGCCGCCAAAGGCTCTTAGGCGACGTGTTTGCGAGGGTGAATGCGATGCAGAAGTCTTCCCAGTCCTCTGGCAAATCGGCATTTCCGACCACAGCCTGTAGGATGGCAGGATGCAGCGAGAGAGATTGCGTGAGGTGATCCGAGTCCAGAAACAGGACCTTTTCCCAGAAGGCACGCGCCACCGCCTCTCGATATGCCGCCTGCACCTCGGACATTTTCTGCCGCTGCTCGGGCGTAATAACCATCCAGAGGCGCTTTGCGCGCTTGGTGATCTCGTAGCCTAAACCGATCTCGGGCGATGCGTCCGGTCGCCGCTGGCGATCCAACGACAGCAACGGCGCAGGGTCACGCGGAATGCGTAGCATCAAGTCTGCTATCGCGAAGTAGGCTTCTTCCCCACCCCGGAAACGTGGCGCGGGTTCGCCGCTTTCATTCAGCCACCGGTTAACGGTGCGAGTAGTTACGTCATAGACCGCGCAAATATCCCGCACGGATACGGTGTGGAGTCCCTGATCCACTGGACCCTCCATTTCTGTTTTTCGGTGAAGATTCACAGTGCCCCCGGCACTGTCTAGAACGCCATCAGCGTTCTCTGAATGTGCTTCACTTGTACATGAAACGAATCAAAATGTCAAGCGAGGGACACGAACGGTTCATGCCGCGGACGGATTGTCAACTACCTTTTTTGGAGAATGTGTTTCAGGTCCACAGCGCCCTATGATAACTATGCGACCGGACTAGCGTTGAGGAATCCGCTTCCACATCGTCATTCGTCAGTCTCCGTTCGGTCAGCAAGAGCGTCGGCAATATCCCGTAGTATCCCAGCGATTTCAGCATCGGCTTCCGACTGCCGTTCTGCTTCGGCTTCCTGTGTCGCGCGCATGGCTTCCATTTCGCTCGCCATGGCGTCAAAGGCGTCACGCATTTCCACGATTGCGGCGGTGTTGGCCTTCGTCGCGGCGTCTTCATCGGTCATCCAGTCCTCTATCGTGCCGACCATCGACATTAGGAGCATGATGATGTTGATGACTGCGAGTACCACGGCCAAACGCCTGTTGAACTTCGCCTCGGCCTTCGCGTCGAGCGTAGCTTGTTGCTGTTCTTCCAGCAGCGCTTCATGGACCGCCAACGATTTGGCCAACAGCGTCTCAAGGTTTGTAAGCCGGAAACTCTCGAATGCCGCCTGATGGGCGCGGCCAATTTCCCCCATCGCGCCCATATGGTTGGCGAGGCCACCAACCGCCGACTGCAAATCCTGCCCAAACGTTGCAGGCAGCCCGACACCAAGCGCGAGGTTTGCATCGGCAATGGCCCGTCCAATGCCGCCCGTGTTCAGAGTTCCAAGAATATTTTGCAGGCCCGGCATTTCCATGGCGCGCATCGCCTGTACCGCGATGCCGGTTTGCAAATCCTGCGTCAGGCGAGAGAAGGTGCTTCCGACCATGCTATCCGTGTCTAGGATTCGTTGGGCCGCCGCGTTGAAACCCACCAAGTCGAGGCTCTTGGTAAGGTCAGCAAGAATTCCAACACTCGGCATTTGAAGGCTGCGGGTCGCTTCGGCGAGCGCCTTGGTGCCTGTCAGATCGTCCATGATCTGCCCGATTTCGCCGGTTTTGCCCAAACCAAGTGCCTGTTGAGCAGCGTTCATCCCAGCCGCATCCATGACGCTGGATAGACTTCCCAACCCGGACACCTCAAAGGCTTTCGTGATCGCAGATAGCGACGGGTTCAGCTTCTCGTACTCTCTGGCAAGCCTATCGGATGCGCTGAAATAGTCCTCGCCGAACCCAGTCAGCTCAGATAGATCAAAGGCCCTGCGGCCTTCCCCTTCGCCTTCATCGCTATCATCCGCCATCACTATACCTATGATTCATTTGCGCCCGACGCTCACAATATAGTGGTGCGGGCTTCATGTTTCTATGGAGCGTCCGCGAGGCACTCCAGAACATATGCCGCCAGCGTATGCGCCGAATGGATGACTAACCTAGCATGGCGCGGGCGAAGAACCGCGGCGCGCAACTGGTCCTCTGTTCGACCATGCGCGCCGCTCTTCTTGTTCCTCATATACATCGTCCCATCAACTATGCTGTTCAGCCCGGACGCGATCTTTTTCAGGTCCTTGGCTTCGAGGTTTTTCGGGTTGATCCCAAGATCATCGCGTGTGAGTTGCCAAAGGCCATTCAAAGTCTCGCTCTGATCGTTGAACGTGACGCCCTTCTTGGTAAGGTAGGCTTTCAGCGCAGCTTCCAGCACATTCCCGGCGTAGTGGGCAGCGGCATTCGGATCGCCCTCAACCTGTTTGAGTGCCCGTGTCATTTCCACTGCAACGGCTGATAACCCGCCGCGTTCGATCATTTCCCGCAGTGACGCCGTGGGTGTAGCTGATGCGGATCCCACATGTCCGCCAGAAGAATAGGCCAGCCCTGCCTTGCCCAAGGCGGTACGAATGCGATCTTGGCGACTTCGCAGGGTGACAGACCATTCCGGCTCATCATCGGTAGCCCAAGGTGGACTGTAGGCGGAATCCCAAGGCTCCTTTTCGAGAAGGTCCTCCAAGAGTGTCCCCAGCACTTCCAACGGCCTTTCGGTTTGCTTGTTGGTCCATCGCAACCATTCGACGGTTTTCTTGACTTTGTTGCCCTCCGGAGCATCCCCCGGCGCGTCCGCGTAGGTGAAAAGCCGGTCAATATCCGAATGCGTGTAGTGATCGCTGAAGACCTCACCCAACACGCCGATGACTGGTGACGGGATTTTATCGTCCATGTTTCTTCTTCTCCCCTATCGCACTTGCTTCACCGCATCCCGCACCGCCTTGGCAAACCACTGATGCAAACCCACATCCAATGCCAGCCGGTAAAACTCTTCATCTTCGCCCTGCAAGCCGTATTCCCGAACGATGCGCCGTGTGCCCTTAGTAATGTCGGTAACGTCGCCGCATGAAACACATTCCGGGTTGCCCACCACCCCGTCAAACTCCGCGATCACCCCTGCAGGCAACTGCGCGCCAAACAGGAAGTAGCGCAGGTATTTCAGGAAGTGAGGGTGCGTGTAGATTTCGTCGCCCCGCTGTCCGTTTCGTTCAAACAAGCCTTTGTGCGAAGCCTTCAACCGCCCAACCTGATATTCCGGATCAGACCAATAGCGCAGCCGGACTTCCGGTATCGCACCCCGGTCCACCAAAGACTTCAATAGCTGCAAGACCAACGGCCCTTGCCGCTTGTATTGGTCGTGGTCCAGCTTGGATTGATTCAATTCGATTTCGGACAGGATCGACGACTCTTCCTCTGTTAGCTCGATAGCATGACCCATGTGCAGCCTTTAAATTCGCGTTTTGTTCTACGCGGAGACTATGAACTTCGCGCCCCACAATCAAGATACAAGGGGGGAAACACTCATCAGACATAACCGCTTCCCGCGCTCACCCTACGGTGGTAGGGTGCGAGAAAATGGACCTTTTTCGGCCCAGTGAAACTATAGCGTCTGAGGTGAAAACGTGGATGAATTTGACCAACAGCCATTCAGTGATGCGGAATTCGCGGAAAACCCGGAACAACGTTGTCCGGTGATTTTGCTACTGGACACCTCCTATTCCATGAGCGGCGCGCCCATTTCGGAATTGAACGAAGGGCTGGCCACATTGCGGGAGGAACTCATGAATGATCCCATGGCCGCAAAGCGGGTGGAACTGGCGATGGTCACTTTCGGGCCGGTGGAGATCAAGTCCGACTTCGCCACGGTGGACCACTTCTACCCCGAAACTCTGGTGGCGGATAACGCAACACCAATGGGCGAAGCGATTGTGAAAGGGCTGAACATGCTCCGCCAGCGCAAGGACCGCTATCGTGAAAATGGCGTCAAGTATTACCGCCCGTGGGTGTTCCTCATTACTGATGGTGCCCCGACCGACAGTTGGCAGGAGGCACAACAGCGTGTCCACCAAGGCGAAGAGCGCAAGGAATTCATGTTCTACGCCGTGGGCGTGGAACAGGCGGACATGAATGTGCTTGGCCAGATTGCCACTCGCCAGCCTCTCAAGCTGAAAGGGCTGGCGTTCAAGGAACTGTTCCAGTGGCTTTCCAGTTCGCTTAGCGCCGTTTCGCAGTCCAACCCCGGCGATGCCGTTCCGCTCGACAGCCCGACCGCCCCGGATGGCTGGGCTGTAGCAGGGTGACCCCGTGGTTTGGCGGTGGGCGTCCGCGTCCGTAATCGGAACGTCGCACATTTGGAATGGTGACAAGCTGCAAGATGCCTACGCTGTTGCCGCATTCGAAAACGGCGGCGTTTTCGCTATTGTTTCAGATGGCGCAGGCAGCGCCAAATTCGGTGCGTATGGCGCATGGCTTACCTGCCGTTTCCTTTCGGTTCGACTCCGGGAATGGGTTCGCGCAAATCCAAACCTGCCCTCCGATGAAGAGTTGGCGGACTGGATAGATGAACTGCGGGACCGAATATCGGCAATAGCTACGCAGCGGGACTCTACACCTCGGCAATTCGCCGCGACGTTGGCGGCAATCGTTGTCACGCCGGATGAAGCTGTAACGCTGCACGTCGGCGATAGCGCCGTTGTGGGCCGGAAAGACACCCAATGGGAGGTGCTGTGCTGGCCCGAGAACGGCGAGTATGCGTCTACCACCTACTTTGTGACAGATGATCCTGAACCGCGCCTGAACATCACCCGAGACCCGCGCGACCACGATGCCTTCGCGCTATTCTCCGATGGTGTTGGCGATCTGGCATTGTCGCATCTGGAACAGGCCGCACACCCTCGGTTCTTCGACCCAATGTTCCGCCCGGTAGATTCCGCTCCGGGCGAGGGACGCCTTGTCGAACTATCGGCGAAGCTGGCCGCATACCTTGCCGGTCCATCGGTCTGCGAACGCACTGACGATGACAAGACACTCATCCTCATATCCGGGGGCTGATCGTGCAAGAAATCGTCATCGGAAAGGATCGGGTTTCGGTTGCCGAGTTGATCGGCAAGGGCGGTGAAGGCGAAGTCTACGCGATCAAAGGCCGCTCCGGGCTGGCCGTTAAAATCTACAACACCGGCCTGCGTTCTAAACGGGAAGACAAGGTGCGGGCGATGGTGGGCGAAGGGCTTGCCGTCAAGACCGACCTTGTCGCCTACCCCGGCGAGGTGGCGACCGACCGTCGCGGTAATTTCCTTGGTTTCGTCATGCGGCTTGTGTCGGGCTACCGCCCGTTGCATGAGCTATACAGCCCGAAGTCTCGCCAGCGCCATTTCCCGAAGTCCGATTATCGGTTCATGGTCCACGCCGCGATGAACGTCGCCCGCGCTGTTGGGAAGGTGCACCAGACAGGGTGTGTCATCGGCGACCTGAACCATTCCGGTGTTTTGGTCGCGCTGGATGCGACCGTCGCGCTGATCGACGCGGACAGCTTCCAGTTCAGCCTGAACGGCAAGTCATATCCCTGTGTAGTGGGGGTACCTGACTTCACGCCGCCTGAACTACACGGGAAAAACCTCGTATCCGTTCGGCGCACCATAGAACACGACAATTTCGGGCTGGCCGTTGCTATCTTTCACCTTCTGTTCATGGGCCGTCACCCCTACGCAGGGCGCTACAAAGGGCCTGATATTTCGATGGGCGAAGCCATCGCCCAAAACCGGTTTGCCTTTTCGCTCACCCGGCAAGCGGCGACACAAACATCCCCGCCCCCCGGTGCGCTTACACTCGACATGTTCCCGGACGGTATCTCCCGCGCATTCGAGGCCGCATTCGGACTTGTACCGGACGCACGTCCGAGTGCGCTGGACTGGATTCGCGCGCTAAACTCTCTGGAAGGTTCGCTGAACCGTTGTAGTAAAGTCAAAACGCACTATTACCCCAGAACTGCTGGTGGGTGTGTCTGGTGCAAGCTCACCGCCAACAGCGGTTTTGATATGTTCCCGGACCTAACCGGCGTAGAACCGAACATCCCGACCGATTCTCGTGGCACAGAACAGGCAATCCGTGAGATTCTGGCATTCCGCTTCCCAACAGTCGCGGACTTGCTTCCCGCAGTGGCAGCCCCGCGCGGTGCCAGTAACGCATTACGTGAAGCGAAGAGCGGAAAGCGAGGGCGGGCATTCTTGGGATTGTTGATGATGGGCGGTGCAGTTGCCGGTTTCATCTACGCCGCGCCGGTGTTCTACATCTGGATTGGGTTGGCGATCTGGGGGTGGACTACGTTCAATGATCGTGAGGTATCATCCGGCCCGTTTCAACAGAGCTTCAAGGATGCCGATGAACGCGTGCAGCGCGAGTTGAACGCCTTTGTTCAGCGAAACGGCACGACCGAGGTTCTGAAGGTGCGCGGCGACCTAGATGGCGCTATCACGGCCTACAAAGGCCTTGACGACTCGCTCACACGCGAATTGATGGTGATGAAGTCTAATAGGGAGACGCGTCAGCGACAGGCCTATCTTGACGGCTTCTCTCTTCGCCGTGCGAATATCTCCGGTATCGGCCCGGCCAAGACGGCAACGCTGATTTCTTTCGGAATCGAGACCGCCGCCGATGTGACACAATCTGCGGTCATGCGTGTCCCCGGTTTTGGAGAGGTTATGACCAGCAAACTGGTGGCATGGCGGCGCGGACACGAGTCACGGTTCAGATATGACCGGACGCCGAATGCTCAGGACGTAGCAGATGAAAGAGCACTGCGCAGTCGGTTCGCTGCGGAAAAATCCAAACTGGAATCTACGATCCGCAATGGACTCGGCACCCTGAGAAATGCCAAGGCACGGCTGGACGCATTGCCTGCTAAGGCCAGAATCGACAGGGGGCTGACTGAAGCTCTTGCTGACCGCTCCCAAGCTGAACAAGACCTGCGGGAGTTGGGTGCATCGGTCCCGGCTTCAACTGTAGCTTTGACAGTACCACCGCCATCTCAACCAACAACCCAACCGCCCAGAGCAACGCGCATTGCTTCGCCAACCCACACTACGCGCACGAGTACTGGCAACACCCCCGACTGCCCATATTGTGGCAAGCCGATGGTGAAGCGAACTGCCCGCAGAGGGCGAAACGCGGGAAATCAGTTCTGGGGATGTTCGGGCTATCCCTACTGTAAAGGGACGCGGAATGTGTCGGGGAGGTCGCGTTACAATCCGTGAGGCCTATCTTTCGCCGGGGCGGTACAATTTCTGAAAATCGGCATACTCGTATGACTCTGCGAGAACCCAAATCTCAAAGCATTGAATTTTTTCACATTTCCGAACTGACCGTCCAATCCATCATCGGCGCGACGGAGAGGCGGGCGGCCCGCGACAGGGCCGTTTGCCCGGGCGTTTCTGGCTCTGATCTCATCTCTGTCTGATCCGTTTCACTCGATTTCAGGGCCGTTTGCCCCGATTTTGAGGGGCGGCGCAACAAGATGTTGCAGCCGGCCCGAGGTGTTGCGCCGCGCGGCCGATGTCCCGGATGGGGGACGGTCCCCGCCGACTGTCCCCGCCGAAGGTATCGGACCGCGACGAAAATCACCACCGTCCGGCGGCTCGGGATGCCCTTCCGCGTCTTCCGGCGGTCTCACCCGCACAGCTCGACCGGGGGCGTTTCCCGCTATTTCAGCCGCGCAAAAGTCATCTGGCCGGAACGTCAACAGAGGCCCGCAGATATTTGATTTAATGGAAGGAAAGGGATTGGTGGTGCACCCAGTAGGATTTTACATTTTCAGGTAAGATCAACGACTTGAGGCGAATAGTTGCCAAAACCACGTGCTATATAAATCAATGCGTTACCATACAGTTTGACAACTTTTTCCGGGCGCCAGGCGCACGTCAACGAAGTCGCGCGGCGCGACCCTCCTTTGCCTGGTTCGCACTGAAGGATGGCGGCCGGGGCCGATCTGCGGTGCGAGGTGAAGGACGTGGACCGCTATCGCCGCATCGTGGCGCGCAGCGATCTGCCGGACGGCCGGGATCTGGCCTGCGCGCTGGTGGCGGACGGCTGGGCGCTGGACTGGCCCAGGTATTCTGGCGGGGCCTATGCGGGATGCTAAAGTAGCCCGCAAGGACGAAAACGGCCCTCACCGGACATTCGTTTGCCATGCCGACGCCGCGGTGCGGCTTCCCCGAACCGGTCATTCATGTGTCACGCAGCATCATTATCGCCTGAATGTCGGCTGTGCGGACAAAGTTGCCATGCGAAAAAGGGTGCCCATGCGAGTCCGCCAAGTTATCATTGCGACGGCGCGGAGGTAGGCGAGCAATTCATGGCAGATCACAAAAAGTTCTACAGGTCTATCGACAAGGCAATCCTCGACAAAAGGCTGTTTGAACCATTTCGTGCAGCAGACGTGCAGTCAGCTTGTCATGAATATACATTGCCGCAGTGCCGCTCTTTTTTGTCCAAGCATGTTCAAGGGAACTCGGCGGGAAATATTGAATTATTTCAGCGCGTTGATAGGGGCGCCTACAAAAGGCTCCCATTCAATGTCAAACGCGATAGCTACGTTGATCTATTGGAGCCGATATTTCTTCCCAAAGACCCAGTGAGCAATGACATCATCAAGTATTTCGCTTCACTCTTGCGCGTGCTTGGGATGGAAGACAAGGGCTGGGATCCATATGCAGAGTCTCGTGCAGTCCTCAATGACCTCAATGTTTTCTTCAGGCTGGAATTGCCAAGGAAATGGTTTCGCAATCCTGACGAGACCCAATGGCGACTAGGGCTCTTGATCTACACCCACATTGTAGAGATGGATGCTCCGTACGAAGTCTTGCTGAATCTTCTGAGGTTTAGGACTGGTGGCGGATATAGTCCCAACCCGTACTTCGAATACCTGCCGAAGGGGGAGCAAAAAGCTTTCAAAAAACGCGGGGTGTCGACTGGCCGAAAAATCGAGATCATAAAAACGCTTTCGGATGCGGCCGGACTCGGGGTGGGGTCGACTTTCGACGATTTCTACAACAACCAACTGCGAAATGCTATCAGCCACTCGGACTACATTTTAACCGAAAATGGATTCCGTTGCCGCGGCGGTATCAGTGGGAACAAAGGCTTCGAGATCTCGTTCGAAGAACTTGATCGGATCCTTCTTTCCGCAAAAGCATTCGTTGCCGCTTTCTTCAGCATTGAGCAAGGCGCCCGACGTGTATGGGGGGATCAAGCGGGAAGGGCAATTCCCTATGACGCCCACTACAAGGGAATGATGGAAGTGCTTGCAGACAGTGAGGGACATGGAATTTCTTTTGTTCCCAATAGATTATGTTGGAAAACCGACCGAACAGTGACACTATGAAATCAATGGGTTAAGTTCATCGTTGGAAAACGCTTGAACACCATCATGACCGTTCTCGGGCCGGAGGCCAGGCGGCGCTGGAGCGGTTCACCGGCGGTGCGGGGTTGCGCTACTAGGTCAACCGAGCCCCCAAAAAAAGAGACCGGCATCAGATGAAGAGAATATCGTCCGACGCGATCGAGGCGACACTGACTCCTTGGAGTGTGACCGAACCTGTATCCCAAATGATCCGCGTATCGCTGCCGACTCCGGAAAGCCTCAAATCGCCCCAAGTCATGCCTGAGATTTGCAGGTGATCCTCACCTCGAACGAAATCAGTGATCAAGTTGGCACATGTCGCTACATTCGCGTCGAATTGAAACAGGTCGGAGCCCACGCCCCCTTCCAGTCGGTTGTTGCCACCGCCTATAGCGATCTTGTCGTTCTCAGCACCTCCGAAAATGATATCGTCGCCAAAAGCATCATTCTGCGCGTTATCGCGGAAGATGTCGTCGCCGTTACCTAGCCAGACTCTATCGCGCCCGTTTCCGCCCCAGATCTCGTCATTGCCATCATCACCGAAAAGTTTGTCGGCTTGGGCTCCGCCCCAGATCCGGTCATCCCCAAGGCCCCCCTTGAGCATGTCATTGCCAGCCCCACCATACAGCGCGTCCTCTCCCCCCTCCCCTAAGAGAGTGTCGTCGCCTTTCAGGCCTGAAATTACATCCAGCCCCAACCCGCCAATGATATCGTTGTTGCTTTCATTTCCTGTCAAACTATAATAGAAATTTGATACATGAAGCCTCGATTCTCCGGGTAACGAATACTTATCGTGTAGGTCAGGCCATCAAACCCGGCTTCGGTGTCATCCCCACGCTGGTCAACGCGTTGCGAACCGGAGATTCATTCAAGATTTTCGGTTCGGGCAACATGCAGCGCGACTACGTTAATGTCGTTGATGTACAACGCGCTATCGCAGCCGCGATTGATGCTGGCGGTGCAGGCGTCGTCAATATCGGCACGGGGCGGGGAACATCAATAAATGAACTAATTGCTGAAGTTCAAGAGCTTAGCGGTCGAACGCTGAATGTAGAATATGTCGAGGCCGACAAAAACGAGCCGACATACTATCAGCTTGACATCTCGCGCGCTGAGAATGCGTTGGGTTGGAAACCTACCGTCAGCCTACGTGAAGGGCTGACGCAAATCTTGGGCATGGCGGACCTCCTCTAGGCCCAGCTATTTCTTCGGAACGTGCCGATTGTAACCCATGATTGTCATGAGGTTCATGCAGTGAGTTTCGATTTGCCTGATTTCGTTGAGTGACAGTTCGTCGACCCAGGCATAGGCATTGCCTTTGCGATAGAATCCGGGGCGGATGTCGTGCTGAATCGTCCCGGGTTCTGATTTTTTCAGGCTGGCAATTGTGTTGTTTTTGAGCGCTTCGTCGACAACATCCTCTGGCGCTTCGAGGCCGGCCCAGTCGAAAATCTGCGTCAGCTCCTTCTTCCCGTTCATCTTCATGTCTTCGTAGCGAACACACATGAGGCTGTCTTTGCTACGGTAGCTTTTTGCGGCGAGATATGCGGTCGCATATTCTTTCCAGGATCGGCAGAATTCCTCAATACCTTTTCGGGTCCAACTCCCCCAGGCGTTTTCGCTTGCTGCCTTGAACGACGCATATACGGCACGCGGATCGCGAATGATGAACAGTATGCGGGCTTCCGGTTGAATTCGTGCTATGAGGTGATGCCAGAGCATATTGCCGGGGGTCTTTTCGACAACAACCTTGCCCTGGGTGTCGGCCGCAATTTTGTCAAACGTCTTCTCAACAATCGGTGCCAGGATTTCTTGCACAAACTCGTCTTCGCTGAAGAGCGCCCCCAATCCATCATTGCCCTCGAGCACGAATTCTTGATCGTACCAGTTTTTCAGTGGACCGACATATTTGTCATACACATGGGTTTCACGACATGTAATTGCATCAGGATGGGACGCTAACAGGAAATGAATCCAAGACGTCCCACTGCGTGGACAACCAGCCAATAGAATTGATCTTACTCTGCCCATCAGGTCCCTCAATCAAGATCTATGACACCAGCGTCATGTTCGATACCCAAACCCCAAGCGGGCGGGCATCTTGACCAATACCATAGTCAATCGGTCTCGAGGCGTTTTCAATCTTGAATCTAATCATATAATTCTTGCCTGCGTCTGGCTTGGGCAAAGAGATGTCAATTTTCGCTCCACTTTCGCCCCTGACGATGCGGTGCGATTCAACCGCAGCGCCGTTGTGGACAACGCGCAGGAGCGTGAAGGCACCGGTGCCTTTGCTCAAAGTGCCAACGTTCAAGCGCAAGAAGCTATCCTGAGAGAGTGTCTGTTTGACATAGAACTCAAAATTCGCCCACTCGGACACGGACCAGGCGCTTCCATTTTCTGGATCGGCCCATCCCTCGACCAGCGGCGATTTGTCCCGCTCAAGTTCGGCGACCTCATATGTCTTGTTCGGCTCCATTTCAAAGCGATCAACTTTGAGCCGATCGATAAGTTCCTCGTCAAAAAGCGGGAACGCCTTTAGCAAAGGTTCCGGGTCCCACTCCAAACGCGAGGTTTCTTCGCCATCCAAACTACGTTGAAGGTCCGGATAACTTTTGGGTGTTTGCCGTCCCGTTCCCTCATAATAGTCGGTGTACTTGAACTCTGCCTCGTACTGGCTGGTCATGCGCGTAGTCGACCTGCCGTAGACATCTGCGAAAACCAGCCCGTGCAGGGAACTGCTGATGACCCGGCTCGACGCCGAGATATATGCGGCAACGGTGATCGGGTCGAGATGTGGCCGAATGAACATGATGCTACCGTCAAGCTGTGGCTCAGAAAAATAGGGTAGAAAGCGATCGTCATTGATGTTTGGAATGACAATCGTCTCAGGCATTCTGACACCCAGATCATGAGCGGCCCGTTCCAATTCTCCCCGGCGGGTCCGAATCTCCTTATCAAATAGCATAGGGAACAGTAGACCGGGGTCGCCAAAAACCTCGGGGCATTCAAAGCCCTGATCGCGCACCACGGAACGGGTCAGCGGGCCCCGCACAGCATTGAAACGGATATCAGAACTGCGGGGCAAGATGCTGGCATGTTTCGAATTGACGCCAACGCCCCAAATGACGTCGGAGCCACGCGCTTCGTGGAGGACGGATCCAACAGCGAAAATCTTGGCCTTCAAAGGTTGACCGGATGGTATGATCTTAAGCGAGATACTGGATTTGCGGCACACGGCGTCGACGACCATCGGGCCGATCTCGTCACCAAAGTTCACACCGCTCCCGGGCTTCCAAGAATAAACATAAATAGAGGTCATTGGGTCACCAATTCTGCCTTGCGCAACTTTTGGGATTCAACGGCCTTTTGATAGGCCGCCCGGTGAGCCAATCCAACGACGTATGGGTCCTGCCTTTTGTAGTTGAACGAATGGATGCGGAAGCTTTGAGCGATTTGGGTCGAGATGTCGCTGTCAAAGTTCTGGCGGATCATCTCAGCTGCGCCCCTAACATCGCCCAAGGCAAAAATGCCAGCGCCAACCGCAACATTCTGCACCTCTTCCATCGAGTTCTGGGCAGGAACAAAAACCGGCTTGAGCATTGAATATGCGAGAAACTGTACACCTGAATTCAACCGATCGAACCGTGGCACGAGCATTCCGTCGCATTGGCTAACTAGACTGACGACCTGTTCGTTCGGCACCTTGAGATGAATACGCCGCGCGCCCCCGTCCCATTCATCGCGAAAACGGTGAAGTTCTTTCCAGTGAAGGATGTCGGGATGGATCGCCCCCGCAAAGATCAACTGGAACCTATCTTCGCCAAGGGCCTTGCCCACATCCAAGCAGAAATTCAGTTCCTGCTCCGTCCGGATATGACCGAATACGAGGATCTTGATCTTTTCCGACTGCAGGGCCGCGTCCTCGAAAGGTTCTGATTCCAGGCGGAAATAGGGTTGGTAATCCCCATGCGGCACGACCGCCGTCGGAACATCCTTGAGTCCTGTAATTCCCGCGTGGTGGCGGTTGTACGGCTCGATATTCGCTTCGCTCAAATGACAGACGAGCGAAGCGTTGTCCGCTAGTGACTGTAGCATCCTGACTCGGCTATCGCCGTATGTCGGCATCAGGTCGAAATTGTGCGCCGTGTATATGATCGGCGATGTTGCAGCGATCTCATGCATGCGGGCTTCGAACTGCGCAAGTGTCTCTTCGCTCGGCACCTTCCATCTGAAAAGGGACTCGATCCACTCAATATGCAAGACATCTCCGGTCGAGAAGTTATGATTCCAGAACGCGTCTACCCCGGTTTTAACGTTCCGCGCTCCAAGGACGCGCTCCAACCCGTCGCGTAGCGTGGTGACATAAGCGTTGGGCGAGGTATCCGACACTTCCTCAGCCACATAAACATTGTATTTGTCCCAATCTCCCGCCGAAGCACTCTGGGCTCGACTAGGAAAGACGAGTTGCCGGATCTGCTCCCAGCATTCGTCGAAAGACGCAAATTGCTCGGCGGGTGCGGAATAGGCATATACATCCTTCAATTCTGCGTAGGATGTGATGATGTCGACCGGGCCGGATTCTTTCGAGACAGTCAAGGCATTCAGGATCTGATCCCAAGCCTCTTTCTCTTCCCCCTCGAACAGGTACTCATTACGCAATGGCCCTGTGTAATGGCGCATGTAGTCAGCAAGCGCAGGGTCGAATGTGTTGTTCCAGCGCGTGTCAAGCAGCTGCACGCCAAACTGCTCAATAAGACGGATGAGATGGCCGTTTTCACCCCAGCCAACGTCGTGATGGGAGGCTATCGGTTTGCCCAAGCTGGCTGCCCATCTAGAAAAGAAATCGAGTGCGTATCGGTTCCGCTGCGCGAGAATGACACCGGCATTCACGCGCCCTGAATGCCCCGCAACAACCCCTATTGGCGCATCGTCGGACACTGCTTCACGGACTGGCGGGCAACTCTTCTGAACTCTGACATCCGTGTCCAGATACAGTACATAGTCATTCTTCAGTAGCGCACCGTATAGCAACAGCGTTTTGAGCCAGATATTTTCCCGCCCGAGGGTAGGGCCACCCGGTTCCGCAACGCAAACATAGTCGTACCCGTGCGTTGCGGCATATTCCCGTTGGCTTTCAACAGCATGTGAAAAGGCTTTATCGTAGCCTCCTTGACCTAAGCTAAATACCAAAGTCTTTTTCATATCTAAGTAGTCACGCTCACCTAATCGAGGCCGGAATAATACTTCTATTTGTACCAGGTACCCGTCTTGATAATCTGAAAGCGCTCAACGCTGATCCACTTGAGCTCCCCATTCGGATCGAATTGGCCAAGAGCCATTTTCCCTTCCTTACGTTCGCTGATGCTAATGATGCGATCCATATTAACATACATCATTCGTCCATCTTCAAGTTCACATTGAATCATAGTTTTATTATCCTCTCTTAGATTGCGTTAGAATTCACCTACACCGAATAGCATCGTGGAATAAAGTTTCCTTGGGGTAATTCAAGTAAAGATTTCATAAGTCGAACCAACCCTCTTAATCCGTCTCGAATGTCCCGTAGAATCTGTTGCACGCTGCCTCTTCGGAGATCGCCGAAAAAAGCTCGGACAAAACGGCCAGCGACGATCAAGGCCCAAGAGATATGCTCCGATAGCATGTGAGTGGCACCTCTGCCTAGGTCTTCATGATGTAATCCCCGCAAACTGGTCCAGTTTGCGGGGATTGCATCAGTTGATTTCTGATTGGTACAATATTTGGTCAAATCCACAATCCAGCGCCAGCACGACACCGCGTTCTCCCGACATTCCCCAAGCAGCCCGCCGCTTAGCATCAACTTTGCCTGATTCTGCCGCCAGATCAAGTGTTCTGCGCTTTCAGGCTCGACTGCGGCCGTCAGAGCGCTCGAATGTGGGTGGATCGGACCGCGAAGGAGCGTCACCTTGGTAATGCGGCCACGTTTTGCAGCGCGGCGAACGGACCTGTGCTGCCGATTTAGCTTAGTTTGGGTCGGGATCGCGGTCACGCGCATAACGGCGGCACCCGCAATCGCTGAACGGCGGCAAGGATGGCCCTGACCATTGAGCCGGTCACCGCGACCTCGGCGAGTTGGAAGGTTATGGCGCGGGCGTGACGCACCACACGTGCGCCGATCTTGATCAGCTTGAGCTGCAAGCTGGTCAACGACCAGTCGGCCATTGCCTCGGGTAGCTCGATGCAGCGCAGGAAGTTGGCCAGATTGTAGGCCAGCGCATACAGTTGCAGCCCCACCTCGTTGTCGCGGAACCGTTTGCAGGACAGGCGCGTCCAGCGGAAGGCGTATTTGCCTTCCTTGATGTGCTGCTCGGCGGTGCCGCGCTGATTGTAGATTCGCACCACCCAATCCGGCTCCATCGGCAGGTTGGTGACGATGAAGCCCACGCGAGGGAACAACTCGCCCGGATGCCATTCGATCTTGGCAATCACACGGCGCTCGTCCCCCCAGCTCTGCGCCTTGTAATGGAAATCCTCAAAGAACCGCTTGACCTTGGTTTGTGAAGGACGCCCCACAGGCCGCGTCAGCCGATGCGCGATCTTCTCGCGCAGGACGTTGTTGACAGGCAACCGGATGGTGTAGAAGTAATCAGCCTCTTCAAGGCGTTCATACAGCGCGGGGATCGCATAGGCGGCATCCGCCCGGAAGAACCGCATGATGTCGCGTTCGGCATACCGCGCGATGACAGGATCAGGGACGCCTCGCCAGCCATCGGCACTGTGGACATTGCCATGCCGCAGGGCGCAGCGTTCCAGCATGCCAAATTGGTTGAACAGGAAGTTCGGGTGGTAGCAGGTGCAGTCGAAGTGCCCGTTCCAGGCAGACCCTTCCTGATCGCCATGGGTCGGGCTGACGGAGCTATCCATGTCCAGCACGATATACTTCAGCCCCGTCCGGTCGTGAAACCGGTCGATCCATTGGCCGTTCAGGTCGGCCAGCGCCTCCCGGTTCTCGTCCAAGGCCAGCGTCTCGGTCTCGAACCGCCCCATCTGCGAGGCCGAGGCCGCCTGCGCATCGACGGCACGGCAACCGACGACCTGGCGCATAACGGGATCAAGAGCCAGTCGGTCGGCGTCGTTGACGTCCTCGTAGCCAGCAAGCCGACCATAGACCGATTGTCGAAAAAGCCCGTCAAGCCGGTGAACGGTGTTCTTGCCACGGCGGTTGTCGCGCAGAGACCCAGACGCAAGATCAGACAGCCCGAGCACGTCATCCAACTCGCGCATCACCAGAAGACCGCCGTCGGAACTGAGCTGCGTGCCACGAAATTCCAGCCGCACCCGGCGGTCAAAACCAAGCCGCCCATCACCTGTTTCGCGTGCACCCTCCGGGTGATCCATAATCCGCCACCTTCAGCCCGACTAACATGCTGAAATATAACACGTTACTGGCAATCGGAGGTGCGAAAACGTCAAGTTACTTGGGAAATGCGGGTCCATAAGAAAATCCTAGAAACGGGGCGACGGATTTTGCATCAGCCAAGATTTCGCGGCTGCCTGATCATGACCTCAGGGCATCAGGGCATCAGGGCATCAGGGCATCAGGGCATCAGGGCATCAGGAAAATTACACCAGCTTGACCGGCGTGACCAAGTAATTCCGCCCTTCGCCATGTTGACGAAAATTGTGAATAGGCTTCCATCCGGCTCTTCGTGGCAGCGACCAGGAGCAGAAATTATGGGAAGTCCGGAAGACAAAGGCCGCACCGCTGAACGGATCGAGGCCCATCGTCTCCTGAACCAGCAGCGCCAGGCCATCTATGCCCTTCCGGAAATCCGTCGGGCGCGTGGCCACGTAGACGCGCAGCCCACCAGCCGGCGAGATCATTGCGATGTCGTCCGGATCGCGCGGATCATCCGGGTCAATTGCGCCTCATCCATGTCCGGCGGCACACGCAGGGTCACGCCATCGACCACCATCTCGATCCTGCTCGACTTGGTCGCGCCGCCGCGCCGTTTCGGGCTGGCTGCAGGCCGGGCCGGCTTCGCCCCGGTCGTCCCTAATGCAGCGCGTGCCAGGTCATCTCCGTATCGAGCCAGATCAGCAGCGAGCCGCGCTTTTTGAGCGCGGCGTTGTAACTCGACCAGTTCTTCGTGCGGTAGCGGGCAGGCTTGGGCCTCGTCATTCCACCCGTCTAAGCGCATGGATTCGCACAGTGAATCCCTCGCCGACAAAGTTCTTCAACAACGCCCTTCACATGCCCGGAGCGCGCCGCCAGAGAATTTCCACAGAATTCGCGGGCCCCAATAGAAAACCAGGCCATACAACTTGGCAACGACTGTCTGGGCGGCTACACGCTTTGGAGAAGATGTTGGAAATTTCAACACTGATCTGTCATACGCCCCACGGCCAACTTCAGCACACGGCATAGTATCAAGGATAGGATTATGATAGTAGAGGACACTACAAGTGACATTTCCGATCTGAACACACTTCTGCTCGCAGACCGTAGAGTATTTGCAAATTTCTCTCGTCTTCCGAAAGAACCCTTTGAAGCCATCATCGGTTCCGCACGCGCCCTGCTTGAGCCCGCAGATACCGAGACGCTCAAAGCCTTCACGCTCCCGAGCCAGTATAGCCTGCAGACTCTGGATCTACAGAGTCGCACCCGCTCGCTTCCGCCCGAAGGAGCTCCGGGGGAGATCTACAAGCTCTGGGTCAACGAGCTGAAGGACTGGGTCTTGTCTGGCAGCCAGACCCTACAGCTGAATTTCACCCGGCGCGAGGCTCCCTGCCGGGTCGAGATTGAGCGACCAATTATCGTCGAGGCTAATAGACCTGGCTTGTTATTCCAAACATACCTAGCGACGCACCGCGCCGAGGCCACGCTGATCGTGAAATTCCGTCATGTGGAAAGCGACGAATCCGAAACCCACAAGGTGGCCTTCAAATCCGGGTATAGCGGCGGGCAACTAACGGAAAACTACCAGCAGGTCGCCCTGCCCTTGCCGAACTGGACAGGGCGCATCGAGATCCGCATAGCGGTGGCATACCAAAGATATGTCGACGATGGCAGCGACGATGCGCCCTTCGTCTTCCTTGCCGACAACCACGTGACCAAACGTCGAACGCATGGGACGGCCACCCTTACACCGAATGTGGCAATCGGCCCCAGCGTCCCAGGAGACGGGGTCTGGCTCTCGGCACTTCTGCCCGCCCTGCCAGCGCCCGGCAGTACGATTAAGCTGCGCTGCGGCCAGCGCAGCGCGAACCTGACACTTGGCGAGGCACCCGACATCCAGGTCGATCACCAGTATGGACATACGCTCTTCATAGATAGCAAGTCAGAGGCCTTGCTCAGTCTTTATGTTGATGGCAAACCCGACAGGCAGATCGCAATACAGCCAGGCAGTAACCCGGTGCGGGTGCCTAATGTGCATCTCGATGGCAGCACCCATCTTCTCAGCCTGCGTGACAAATCTGGTACGGTGACCTACTGGGAACGTTTCATCCTTGTGCCGGCGATCCTGACCCCGGCCGATATCATGCAGCGTGAAAGCGCCGCTCCCTTCCCTGCCTCGATCTTCGCCCAGACGCCACGGCGCTACGCGAGTCTGCGAGCGCTCTTCGCCAAAGCTGGACCAGGGATGGATTTTGCGCAGTTATCCCATGCACTGGAGACGGTCGAGGCCGGATACGAGAAGGTCCGCCTGAAGCCGCTACGGTTTCCACAGATCGAAAACCCCGACGTGTCCATCGTCATCCCTGCGCATAACAAGGTCGAAGTCACTTACCGAGCGCTGTGCTCGCTGCTGGTAGCGCCGAACGAGGCCAGCTTCGAAGTCATCGTGGTTGACGACGCCTCCACAGACGAGACCGCTAAACTCGAAGAAATCGTCTCGGGTATCACTGTGTTGCATAACTCAGAGCCGCAACGTTTCATTCGCGCCTGCAATGCCGGGGCGGAACTGGCGCGTGGCGACTATATCGTGTTGCTCAATAACGACGTGGAGGTAACGGTGGGCTGGCTGGACGAACTGATCGCCTGCTTTGGACGGTTCGACCGCGTGGGCCTTGCGGGCTCCAAGCTGCTCCATCCAGACGGTCGGTTGCAGGATGGTGGCGGCATCATTTGGGGATCGGGCAATCCTTGGAACTATGGCAACCGCCAGAACCCGGATGAGCCGCGCTTTTGCTACGCCCGCCAGGCCGACTACCTGTCGGGTGCGGCGATGATGGTGCCAAAATCCGTCTGGAAGCAAGTGGGTGGTCTCTCTTCCTATTTGGAGCCGATGTATTTCGAGGATACCGACTTCGCTTTCAAGGTGCGTGACGCGGGCTACACGACCTGGTTCGTGCCCTCGTCGATCGTTTACCATTACGAGGGGATGACTTCAGGCACTGATGTCACCAAGGGCTTCAAGCGCTACCAGGAGGTCAACCGGCCCAAGTTCAAGCGCCGCTGGGTCAACGCCTATGCACAGCATGGTCGCGAAGCGCAAAAGCCCGATCTCGAAAAGGATCGGGGCATCGCCGGGCGGGTCCTTTTCATCGACTACACAACGCCACGGCCGGACCAGGACGCGGGCTCCTACGCTGCGATTCAGGAAATCCGCCTCGTGCAATCGCTCGGCTACAAGGTGACCTTTGTCGCCACCAACATGGCGCATCTGGGCAAATACACCGAGGACCTGCAGAAGCTCGGGGTCGAAATGATCTATTCCCCCTTCTACATGACGATGCAGGATTTCCTGAACCAGCGCGCGGCAGAGTTCGACGCCTTCTACATCACCCGCTACTACGTCGCCCTCGAGGTGCTGAGCCAGATCCGCGCGCTCGCCCCCGACGCGAAGGTCCTGTTCAACAATGCCGACCTGCACTTCCTGCGCGAGATCCGCGCCGCATCGGCCAATGGGGATCAGAAACGGCTCGAAGACGCCCGCCAGACCCGCGAGCAGGAAATGAGCGTGATCGCCCAGGTCGACGTGGTGCTGAGCTACAATGAATCGGAACACGCCGTCATCGAGGCCTATAGCGAAGGCAAGGCCAAGGTGCTACGCGCGCCCTGGGTCGTCGAAATGCCCGCTCAGGAGCCGCAGCTGGCCGGGCGTAGCGGGCTTTCGTTCCTCGGCAGCTTCCGGCACCATCCCAATGCCGAGGGCGTCCTGTGGTTCGTGCATGAGGTCATGCCCCGCCTCACCGCCAGCCAGCCGGACCTGGTCCTGTCGGTCTATGGCTCGCGCATGACCGACGAGATCAAGGCCCTGGAGAGCGACAGCGTGGACCCGGCTGGCTTCGTGCAGGATGTGGCCGACGCCTATGACCCGCACCGCGTTTTCGTCGCGCCGTTGCTGTCGGGCGCGGGCATCAAGGGCAAGGTGCTCGAGGCGCTGGCCCGCGGCATTCCCTGCGTGCTCTCGCCGGTCGCCGCCGAGGGGGTCGGGCTGCGCCACGGCGAGGATTGCTTCATCGCGCGCACACCCGAGGAGTGGATCGAGGCGATCACGCGCCTGAACCAGGACGACGCGCTGTGGCAGGCGATGTCAGAGACGGCGCGGCGCTACATGGCCGAAAACTATTCCTTCGCACGCGGCCGCATCGCCATGCGCGCCGCCTTCGAGGCGGCAGACATGTTCCTGCCGGAGAGACATTCGTGAGGAATTTCATACCATGAGATCAGACCTGTACATGATCACCTGCGCGGCACGCACAGGAAGCTCGCTTCTGGAGACCAGTCTTCTGTCGCATCCCGACATCCAGAGTCATGGCGAAGTCTACCACCCCAACCGTGTGAGTGCATTGAGGGGGCGCTATACGGCACTTATCCAGAATGAGGAACGCAACAGCGCCCTGACGCGCTTTCGCGACAAGCATCAGACAGCGTTCCTGTACAAGTATGTCTTTGATGCGCAGGGCAAGAAGGCAGTCGGGCTCAAGCTCAAACATGAAGAGCTGTTCCTTCCCAAGTTCGCGGAAACCCGGGAAACGATCCGACGCGACACGGATATCAAGATCATCCATCTGCGGCGCGATAACCTTTTCGAGCGCTATGTCTCGTGGTATTTCGCCACGAAAGTGACACGGGTTACGGAAATACATTCCGAAGAGGCACGGCCTACATTCGACATGGTCGAAATTCCAGTCAAGGAATGCCACATCGATCTGGATCGAAGCGCGGCGCGCTATGTTTTCTTCCAAAAGATGTATCAACACCACCCAATCTTCGAGGTTACCTACGAAGAGCTGGCCGGCGATCAGCGCAACCAGACACTTGAAGCGATCCAGCGCTTCCTCGGGGTTGAACCGCAGGAACTGACCTCGAAACTGCGCAAGGTCGTCAATAAGGACCTGCCTTCGCTCGTATCCAACTTTAGCGAACTGGCCGAGTATTTTTCGAAAACGCAACATGCACGGTTCTTCGAGGTATGACGATGGATTACGAAAAAAAGGTTCAGGAACAGATAAACCAGTACGCCAATAACGCGCTGCGTTTCTTCCCGCCTGATGCGCATAAGTACTGGATGCGAAACTACATGACACCCAAGATGCGGGATGTCTTTGGCGTCGACCACTTTATCGACATGTATCTCAGCGCGATTCCGACCGATAAGGATCATGTAAACATCCTTTCAATCGGCAGCGGAGATGGCCAACTGGAACTGGCTTTGGCACAGCGCCTGATCGCGCGGGGCCAGCCTGAATTCACCATTCATGTCACCGAACTGTCCGACATCCGGCAACAGCGAACGCGGGAACGGGTGGCGCGCGAAGGTCTTCAAGACAGGTTCGAATTTCACATTGTCGACTTCAACAGGGCTTTCATTCCCGGATCGTTCGACATGATGTTCGCCCATCATGTGCTGCATCATATCGTCGAGCTGGAATTTCTTTTCGACCAGATCGCCGAAGGTCTTGCACCCGACGGGGTCTTCGCCACGATCGATATGATCGGTCGCAACGGCCACATGCGCTGGCCCGAGGCGCTGGAATATACCGAACTGGCGTGGGAATTCGTTCCGGAACACTGGAAATACAATTTCCAGTTCAACGCCTTCCACGAGAAATACCTGAATTTCGACTGCTCGAAATCGGGGTTCGAGGGGATTCGCGCGCAGGACATCCTGCCCCTGCTGATCGAGAAATTCGATTTCTCGAAATTCGTGGCTGGCGGCGGGTTCATGGACGTCATCTTTGATCGCGGCTATGGGCAGAGTATCGACATGGCAAACCCCGGCGAAAAGGCGCTGGTGGACTTCCTGTCCCGTACCAACGAATTGCTGCTCGAAACGGACCGGATCAAGCCGACGATGATCTTTGCTCACATGACGCGAAAGGCTGACGTTCCGGCCGAACCCGTCATCTGGGGCAACATGACTCCCGGTTTCGCGGTGCGACCGGTCGCGCCATCCGAAGACTGAACCCACTTTCCGGAGACACTCGCATGTTCAATCATTTCACGGCTGACGAGACCGAGCGCTTTCCTGGTGGCCAGAAACTCAAGGATTTCGGAACCCAGCAAGTCGAACGCTTTGCCCGGCTCAAGCGTCAACGGCGGAATAAAAACCGGCCACGCGGCGGCGGCATCCTGCCGAATGGCCGGTATGGGCCGGCCTTGCTCTTTCACCCTTCTCGGCCTCCGCGACTTTGGAAAGGGCGCTCTCTGCGCGTTGCGGCCATCTGAGCATGACGCAGCGAAGGTCCGGAAGTCGCCCTTCCCCCCCCCCC
>NZ_SMUV01000067.1 GCF_004358185.1 Antarcticimicrobium luteum | reverse complement strand
CCATCTTTTTTTCAAAAACACAGAAAACAACCTGTTTTCAACGCTTTAAAAGTGAAGACCCCAGCAGGAGCCGCAGTGCCCCTCTGCCTTGGCAGCATGTTCAGATCGGAATCACGCGCCCTACTCCGCCGCCCGAAAAGACTCGCCGACTACATGTGGTGTTTCGCTGGGGCAGAGCAACAAGACTGGCCGGGCACACTTCCGAGTCACCCCCTCGGGGCCGCCCTGACTCGCGGGAATCGCGCGCCGCCTTGTCAGGCGCAAATCAGGCCGGGCGCGTCAGGCGGCGGGCCGGCACCCGCAGCGCCAGCAGAACCAGGATCAGGCCCAGATAGATCAGCGGCTCGATCTGCAGCCCCTTGCGCAGCATCACGAAGTGCACCGCGCCCAGCAGCACCGCCGGATAGACCAGCCGGTGCAGCCGCCGCCAGGCCGGTCCCAGCCGGCGCACCGAGGCGGTATTCGAGGTCAGCGCCAGCGGCAGCAGAAGCAACAGCGCCCCCATGCCCACGGTGATATAGGGACGCTTGACGATATCGCCCCAGATCTGCGCCGGGATCTGCACATCCAGCAGAAGCCAGGTGAGCAGGTGCAGGCATACGTAAGAGAAAGACAGCAGACCGATGGCGCGGCGGAACTTCATCAGGTTCACGCCCAGCCTGCGGCGCAGCGGCGTGACCGCCAGTCCGGCGATCAGCAGCTGCAGCGCCAGCGCGCCCAGCTCATGCTCCAGCGCCTTGATCGGCTCCACCCCCAGCCCGCCGGTCGCCCCCCTGTAGAAGAGGACCGGCGCCGGCAGCGCCCCCAGCAGGTAGACGGCCCAGACAGGAATGCGCCGCAACCCGGTATTGAGACGATCGGCAATCACCTCAGAACAGCTTTGCCAGGTCCATCCCCTCGTAGAGAGAGGCGACCTCGTTTTCATAGCCGTTGAACATCAGCGTCGGCTGGCGGCGGGACAACAGCCCGCCCCCCACCCGCCGTTCGCTGGCCTGGCTCCAGCGCGGATGGTCCACTTCGGGGTTCACATTGCTGTAAAAGCCATATTCGCGGGGGTTGGTCCGGTTCCAGGTGGCATAGGGTTCGTCTTCGGTCAGCGTGATGCGCACAATCGACTTGATCGACTTGAATCCATATTTCCACGGCACCACCAATCGCAGCGGCGCACCGTTCTGGTTCGGCAGCGGCTTGCCGTAAAGGCCGGTGGCCATGATGGTCAGCGGGTGGCGCGCCTCATCCAGACGCAGCCCCTCGCGGTAGGGCCAGTCCAGCACCGGATAGCGGGTGCCGGGCATCTCCTCGGGGCGATAGAGCGTCTCGAAGGCGACATAGCGGGCACCCTCCTGCACCCCGGCCATCTCGAGCAGATCGGCCAACTCGAATCCGGTCCAGGGGATCACCATCGACCAGGCCTCGACGCAGCGAAAGCGATAGATCCGCTCTTCCAGCGTCACCTGATCGAGGATCTGGGTTAGGTCATAAGTTCCCGACCGCTCCACCAGCCCGTCGATCCTGACCTGCCAGGGGTCGGTGGTCAGCGCGCCGGCATTGGCAGCCGGATCGGTCTTGCCGGTGCCGAATTCATAGTAGTTGCAGTAATTGGTGATCTCGTCCCAGGAATTGGGCTCAAGCCCCTCGGTCGCCGCCCGTACAGGCCCGCCCAGCGCGGCAAGCCCCGCCCCGGCGACCGCGCCGGCCATCAGCTGCCGGCGGTTCAGAAACGCCCATTCCGGGGTCGCGTCGGCGCGGGTCAGGTCGTTTGTCCAGCGATGGGCCATGATCACTCCCTTGGTTTGTCCTCCCCTGATCTAGTCGGTTGGAGGCCCCGCGCCAAACCACGCCCGCTCACGTTTCGGCGACGGGGCTGTAACTTGGCAGGATCTCGTTCATCGGGATCGAATGGCCGTCGGCCTGCACGATGCGGACGTGGCGCCGCCGCATCAGTCGCGGTTCGGCTACGCCGACGGAATGGGCGATGGTCTCGACCTCACCGATCAGGCCGCGGGCATAGCGGGCGACGCGGGTGTATTTGCGGTCGACCACCAGCCCCTTTTGCAGATGGGGGTCATGGGTGGTGATGCCTGTCGGGCAGGTGTTCTTGTTGCACTTGAGCGCCTGGATGCAGCCCAGCGCGAACATGAAGCCGCGCGCCGAGGTGACGAAATCGGCGCCAGCCGCCAACGCCCAGGCGACATCGCCGGGGTTGATCAGCTTGCCGCTGGCGATCAGGCGCACCCGCTCTTTCAGCCCGTGCTCGTCGCGGATATTGGCCACCACCGGCAGCGCCTCGCGCACCGACATGCCGACCAGATCGATCAGCGGCATCGGCGCTGCGCCGGTGCCGCCCTCACCGCCGTCCAGGGTGATGAAATCCGGCGCGCTGTCGGCGCCGCGCCGGACGATGGCGTCGAAGAAGCCGCGGAACACCTCCTCCGATCCGGCCACCGTCTTGATCCCCACCGGCTTGCCGGTGACCTCGCGCACATGTTCGATCATGTCCAGCAGCTCGTCAAAGCTGTTCACTTCCGGGTGGCGGTTGGGCGAGAGGCTGTCCTGACCCATCGGGATATGGCGGATACGGGCGATCTCGGGGGTGATCTTTGCCGCCGGCAGAATGCCGCCCTTACCCGGTTTGGCGCCTTGGGCGAGCTTGATCTCGAACATGCGCACGGTTTCATGCGCGGCCATCGCGCGCAGCTTGTCATCGTCCAGCTTGCCGTCGGCGTCGCGCAGCCCGTATTTCGCGGTGCCGATCTGGAACACCAGATCGCAGCCCCCCTCCAGGTGCATCGGGCTCAGCGCCCCCTCGCCTGTGTTGAGCCATATGTTCGCGTCTTTCGCGCCACGGCTCAGCGCCTCGACCGCGGGTTTGGAGATGGCGCCGTAGGACATGCCGGAGATGTTGAAGAAGGACGGCGCAAGATATGGGCTGCGCGCGGTGGGACCGATCAACATCGGCTCGGTCCTGGCATATTGGTCGTTGAGGGGCGGAAACGGCGCATTGACGAAAATCGCCGTGCCCGGAATGCTGAGGTTGCGGGTCGAGCCGAAGGCGACCGTGTTGCTTTCGCCGGTCGAGGCGCGCGTGACCCATTCGCGCTGAGCCCGGTTGAAGGGCATCTCCTCGCGGTCCATGGCAAAGAAATACTGGCGAAAGAATTCTCCCAACGCGCTGAAAAGATAACGAAACCGGCCAATGACCGGATAGTTGCGCCGGATCGCGTCACCGGTCTGGAGCCGGTCGATCACGAAGAGCACCGCCAGCGCCAGCGTGAGCAGGCCGAGCAGCGCGATAAAGAGGAAGGCCAGCAGCTCGACAGCGTTCACCGCGATATTCATTCACAAACTCCGATATGATTGACTTTGCGCCAGGCACAACAAGCCGTTAGCCTGAGAGTGAAAGGGATTGGCGGGGCTGGCAAGTCGCGCTTTTGTGTAGGGGAGAGAAAGATGAGAGCAATCGTTCTGGCCGCCGCGCTGGGTCTGGCCGCGCAGGTCGCGACCGCGCAGGAGATGGTGAGCTATACCACCGATCAGAGTTTCGATGACGTCGCCTTCGGGGTCGAGAACGCGATCCTGGACGCCGGCCTCGTGGTCGATCACGTCAGCCATGTCGGCGAGATGCTGGAGCGGACCCGCGCCGATGTTGGGTCTGACAAGGTGTTGTTTACAAAGGCGGATGTCTATTCCTTCTGCTCGGCCAAGGTGTCGCGCAGCGTGATGGAGGCCGACCCGATGAACATCGTCTTCTGCCCCTATGACGTCTTCGTGGCCGAGCTGGCGGACAAGCCGGGCGAGGTGATCGTGGGCTATCGCCAGTTCCCCGAGGGGGCGATGCAGGAGGTCCAGGCGATGCTGGACGGCATCGTCAAAACGGCCCTGGGCGAGTAGCGCCCGCCGCCTCAACCAGCTGAATCAGGGGCGGACCAGCCATGGTCCGCCCCTTTTTCATGGGGCAAACCGGGGAGTTTGAGGCGGGTTTCGTACAGGCTGCACCCCAACGCCAGACCCGCCCCGGGCCGGTTCGGGGAAATTTCGGGCGGTTTTGTACGGTTCGGCCCCGGCGGTGCCGGCGAACGATTCGAAAGGTTAATCGCGCCGCCGGCTCACCCCGACGAGATCGCACTGCGCCGGGGTCCGCCCCCGGGGCAGCACCCCCAGGACGCCGCGAACACCCGCCTTCAAGACCGGAGCGAGGGGGGACGCAGGGCACCGACGCGGTGCCGGTTTGGCAGGCTCTCGCCGAGCGTTCAGTCCGCCAGGTTTTCGCCACAAATTCATTCGATTTCTGCCGCAAACCCCCGTGCAAGCTCGGGGGCGACCATCTGCGCGCAACGCGCATTTCACGTACACGGGATAAACACGAGAGAACGTCACATGGCAAAGAAACTGACCGGCGGCACCACCGGGACCGGGCTGGATGAGATCGTCACCGAAATTCTGGACAACGCGGGCCTGAACCGGAGCATTTCCGCCAGCGATATCGAAGGCGGGGCGCGGGCGGCGAATGAGATCAACAAGCTGATCCTCGCCGCGATAGAGGACGGCAAGCTTTTCGACGACGGGGGGATCGACATCGATGACGTCTATGCGATCAACGCCTATATCCGCGACGCCGAACGCCCGGCCCGCTATGCCAGGTTCGTCGAACTGCACGGTGACGACGAAGGGGGCGAGGAATGGGGCTTTCACCTGGTCCAGAACGATGGCGGCAACGGATACCTGGAGGCCCGGAATCTGGTCAACACGGTGTTCGATGGCATTTTTCACATCGGCTTCGAGATCAGTGACGGCCGCGTCTATAACGAGGACGGCGACGCCAATGCGACGCTGGAGCAGCTTGCCCACTGGCTGACGTACTACCTGTCCGGCGGGGCGTCGCATTATTTCGGGACCGAAGCGGACGACCGTGTGGACGGGGAGGAGCTGGACGACACGCTGCTCCTCGGGGCCGGCAACGATTACGGCAACGGCGGCCACGGCGACGACGACCTTTTCGGCGGCAGCGGCGACGATACGATGTACGGCGACAGCGGCGACGACAGGCTGGATGGCGAGGCCGGCGACGACAGCCTGAACGGTGGCGACGGCGACGACACCCTGGGCGGCGGTGGCGGGGACGACAGCCTTTCGGGATCCTACGGCAACGATGTGCTGCGCGGGCATTCGGGCGTCGATACCCTGCGCGGCGACGCGGGCCGCGACCTTTTGCTGGGCGGCGAGGGTGCCGACACGCTTTATGGCGGCGAGGGCGACGACCGCCTGCGCGGAAACGCGGATGACGACGTGCTGAGCGGCGACGAAGGCGATGACCGGTTGGGTGGCGACGGCGGCCATGACAAGCTGTACGGCGGCAGCGGCAAGGACCGCCTGACCGGCGGCGGCGGGGCCGATGAGCTCTACGGCGGATATGACGGCGACAAGCTGCGCGGCGGCGGCGGCGGGGACACGCTGGCCGGCAGCTATGGAAACGACAAACTGTCCGGCGGCGGCGGCGACGACAGCCTCTATGGCGAGGATGACGACGACACGCTGCGGGGCGACGCAGGCGACGATCAGCTTTTCGGCGGCTATGGCCAGGACAGGCTGGAGGGCGGCGACGGCGACGACAGGCTGTTCGGTCAGGATGGCGACGACATCCTGTTTGGCGGCGCGGGAGACGATGAGCTGGACGGCGGCGCCGGCGACAACCGGCTGATCGGCGGCGCGGGCGACGACACCTACCGCGCCAATATCGGGGCGGATGCCTTTTTGTTCGAAAAGGCGGCCTTTGGCGACGATTACATCAAGGGGTTCAACGGCGCCGACGGCGACCGCATCCTGCTGGACGAGGGGATCGGCTATTCCATCGGCATCAATACAGCCACCGGCACACCGACCACCGTGCTGACGCTGAGCGATACCGACAGCGGCGCGGTGTTGGGCACGGTGAGCCTGACCGCCAGCCTGTTCGCCAGTTCCGATATTGTCACCGACCCGCTGGCATTCCTGTGAGGCGGCGGCCCTTTCTGGCTGGAAATATCCCCGCCCGAGGCGCCCGACCGGAGCCGGCGGCGTAGCGCCGGACAGCTGCGGGCGGCGAGCGGCGAGCGGCGGGGGTGACAGAACGCCACGAAAAAGGCCCGCCGTTTCCGGCGGGCCTTGCTCAATTCATCGCCCGAAGGCTCAGTGCACCACGGCGTCGTCCGGTTTGGGCCGGTTGCTGGCCCCCACCCGCTCGCCGATGATCAGCCCCTCGGCCCCGGCGGTGACCGGGAGGGTATCGCCATCCTTGACGTCGCCGGCCAGCAGCATCTCGGCCAGGGGATTCTGCAGCGCGGTCTGGATCACCCGCTTGAGCGGGCGGGCGCCGAACACCGGGTCATAGCCTTCGTCGGCCAGCCATTTGAGCGCGCCCTCGTCCAGTTCGAGCGCGATCTTGCGCCCGGCCAGCCGCTTTTGCAGCAGACCGATCTGGATGTTCACGATGGCGCTCATGTTGTCGCGGCTGAGCCGGTCGAAGATGATGGTCTCGTCCAGACGGTTCAGGAATTCGGGGCGGAAATGCGCCCGCACCGCATCCATCACGTCGCGCCGCGCCTGGGCGCCGTCGGCCCCCTCGGGCAGTTGGCTGAGCGCCTGGCTGCCGAGGTTCGAGGTCAGCACGATCAGCGTCTGCTTGAAATCGACGGTGCGGCCGTGCCCGTCGGTGAGCACGCCGTCGTCGAGCACCTGCAACAGCACGTTGAAGACGTCCGGGTGGGCCTTCTCGACCTCGTCGAACAGCACGACCTGATAGGGCCGGCGGCGGACCGCCTCGGTCAGCACACCGCCCTCGTCATAGCCGACATAGCCCGGAGGCGCGCCGATCAGCCGGGCGACGGCGTGTTTCTCCATGAACTCGGACATGTCGATGCGGACCATCGCGTTGTCGTCGTCGAACAGATAGTTGGCCACCGCCTTGGTCAGCTCGGTCTTGCCGACGCCGGTCGGCCCGAGGAACAGGAAGGAGCCCAGCGGGCGCCCCTCGTCGTTGAGCCCGGCACGCGCCCGGCGCACGGCGTTGGCCACCGCGCGGACGGCGGCGTCCTGGCCGATGACGCGCTTGTGCAGCTCGTCCTCCATGCGCAGAAGCTTCTCGCGCTCGCCCTCCAGCATCTTGGAGGTGGGAATGCCGGTCCAGCGTTCGACCACCGCCGCGATCTGCTCGGGGCGGACAGCCTCTTCGACCATCATGTCCTCGTCCTCGGCCTGTTCGGCCTCGGCGAGCTGTTTTTCCAGTTGCGGGATCACACCGTAGGACAGCTCGCCGGCCTTAGCGAGGTTGCCCTCGCGCTTGGCAATCTCCAGATCGGCGCGGGCGCGGTCGAGCTGTTCCTTGAGATCGCGGGCGCCGGCCAGCTTGTCGCGCTCGGCCTGCCACTGGGCGGTCATCTCGGCGGAGCGTTCCTGCAGATCGGCGAGATCCTTTTGCAGGGTTTCCAGCCGGTCGCGCGCGGCGGTGTCATCCTCGAGCTTAAGCGCCTGTTCCTCGATCTGCAATTGCAGGATCTGGCGGTCGAGTTGGTCGAGCTCTTCGGGTTTGCTGTCCACCTCCATGCGCAGGCGCGAGGCGGCCTCGTCGACAAGGTCGATCGCCTTGTCGGGCAGGAAACGGTCGGTGATGTAGCGGTGCGACAGGGTCGCGGCCGCCACCAGCGCCGAGTCGGAGATGCGCACGCCGTGGTGCAGCTCGTACTTCTCCTTGATGCCGCGCAGGATGCTGATGGTGTCCTCGACGGTGGGCTCGGTCACCATCACCGGCTGGAACCGGCGGGCGAGGGCGGCGTCCTTTTCGACGTATTTGCGGTATTCATCCAGCGTGGTGGCGCCGATGCAGTGCAGCTCGCCGCGCGCCAGAGCAGGCTTGATCAGGTTGGCGGCATCCATCGCGCCGTCGGATTTGCCGGCGCCGACGAGGGTGTGCATCTCGTCGATGAAGAGGATGACCTCGCCGGCGGCGGCCTCGATCTCTTTCAGGATGGCCTTGAGGCGCTCCTCGAATTCGCCGCGGTATTTCGCACCGGCGATCAGCGCCCCCATGTCCAGCGCCAGCAGTTTCTTGTTCTTGAGGCTTTCGGGAACGTCGCCGTTGATGATGCGCAGGGCCATGCCCTCGGCGATGGCGGTCTTGCCGACGCCGGGCTCGCCGATCAGGACCGGGTTGTTCTTGGTCCGGCGCGACAGCACCTGCATCGAGCGGCGGATCTCGTCGTCGCGGCCGATGATCGGGTCGATCTTTCCCTCGCGCGCCG
Source organism: Antarcticimicrobium luteum (assembly GCF_004358185.1). GTDB lineage: Bacteria > Pseudomonadota > Alphaproteobacteria > Rhodobacterales > Rhodobacteraceae > Antarcticimicrobium > Antarcticimicrobium luteum. The sequence goes on along the minus strand of NZ_SMUV01000067.1, from coordinate 154,513 downwards.
CCTCGGTCAGGTCGCGGGCGTATTTCTTGAGCGCGTCATAGCCTTCTTCGGCGTTCGCCGTGTCGGCGGTGCGGCCCTTGCGGATGTCGTTGATCGCCTCGTTCAGCTTCTGGGCGGTCACGGCGCCGGCCTCCAGCGCCTCTTTGGCGGGGGATTTGACCATGCAGAGCGCCATCAGGATGCGTTCGACGGGCACGAAGCTGTCGCCGGCCTTCTTGGCGACCTTCTCGGCCTCGTCCAGCACCTTGGCAGTCTGGGTGTCGAGATAGATCTGGCCGGCGTCGCCGCTGACCTTGGGAATCTTGTTGATCGCGACGTCCAGCGCCTCGACCACGCGGGCGGGGGCGCCGCCAGCGCGCTGGATCAGGTTGCTGGCCAGCCCCTGATCGTCGTCCATCAATGCCTTGAGAAGGTGTTCGGGGGCCAGTCGCTGGTGCTCTTCGCGCATCGCGATGGTCTGTGCCGCCTGCACGAAGCCGCGTGCACGCTCGGTGAACTTGTTCAAGTCCATGCGTCTCTCCTTTATCAAGCGCCCGGAAGGTCCAGCGCCCGCATCGCGGCGCACCAGGGGTCGGGCCTCGCATTCCAATTTGGGAAGGGGCCGGCGCAGTTCAAGTCCCCGTGATCGGGATTTCGCCGCGACTGCCGGGGATTACGGTCCAGGGAATAGGCGCCGCGGATTTTCCCGCGCGCCGCCTCATTCCTGCGCCAATCGCGGTCGATACCGGAGCAAAACAGGAGGCAGGCATGCAAATCACCGATATCGAAATTTCATCCGACGGCTATTGCCCCAAGCAGGCGCGGCATCTGGCCCATGTCTGTCTGACGCTGGCTGACCGGATCGTAACCCTGTTCTGTGCCGTGGAACTGGCCGAGGAGACCGGCGCCGAGGCGCGGCGGGCGGCGTTCCTGGGCGACGCGCTGCGTCAGATGCGGCGGATGCCGGAGTTTCGCGCCGGCCGCACGCGGCTGGAATTCGCCGACGGGCTGGCCGCGGCCTGACTGGCCGGGAGCGGGCCGGGTACGGGGTGGGTACGGGTTGGGCAAAGGCCGGCTTTCTCTTGTGCGGGCAGGCTGAGCGGCCTAGAGAAGGGCCGCCCGCAGACCCGAGGAGACACCCGATGTCCGATGACCGCCTGATCGTTGCCCTGGACGTGCCCAATGCCATCCAGGCGCTGGAACTTACCGAAAAGCTGGGCGACGCCGTAAACTTTTACAAGATCGGGCTGGGGATGCTGACCGGGGGCGGTCTGGGCCTGGCGCATGAGCTGATCGCCGAGCACGGCAAGCGCATCTTTCTGGACATGAAGCTGTTCGACATCGGCGCCACGGTCGAGGCGGCGGTGCGGGGGCTGGCGCAGTTCGACCTGGATTTCCTGACTGTGCATGGCGACCCGCATGTGGTGCGCGCCGCCAAGGAGGGCGCGGCGGGCAAGGATCTGAAGATCCTGGCGGTGACCATCCTGACCTCGCTCGACCGCGGCGATCTGGACGCGGCGCTGATCAAGCCGGGCGATGTCGCTGATCTGGTGGTGGAACGCGCCGCGCGGGCGCTGGAGGCGGGCGCCGACGGGGTGATCGCCAGTCCGCAGGAGGCCGCCGCGATCCGGGCGCTGCCGCAGGCGCAGGGCCGGCTGATCGTGACCCCGGGGGTGCGCCCCGCGGGTGCCGCCCTGGGCGATCAGAAGCGGGTGGCGACGCCGGCGAGCGCGATCGCGGCCGGGGCCGATCACATCGTGGTGGGCCGCCCTGTCTGGCAGGCCGGGGATCCGCGCCGCGCGGCGCAGGCGATCCTGGCAGAGTTGCCGACGCGCTGAGCAAGACGGGCCCCGAAGGGGCGCCTCGCTGTTGCAGGAATGCAAAGGGGCCGTGTCCTAAAGGGCACATGTTCCGGGTAGGATTTGCCGGTCTGGAATTCCAGACTTCAAAATCGGGCGCTTTCGGGCGAGTCTGATCTGCAAGACACTCCCCCAACGAACCTTTTCTTCCTGTGGTTCGTTACCTCCCCCCCCGCCTCAGCAGCGGGGGGTCTTTCCGACCCCCCCTGCATCCGCATCCACTGCCGACACGGAACCAGTCGCGCGCGCCGGACCGGGGTCTGGCGCCGCAGCAGCCGGTCAGCGCGCTTTGCCACAGACAAATTCGGACGACCTGTAATCAGCGCGCCTCTCGCGCATTGCACGGCAATGTGCCGCCGGCAGACGATTGCATAGCAATCCGCCGAGAGGCGGCCCGTGGCCCAGAGCCCGCGCCTGGGGTATATTCCGCGGGGGCTTGCGTCAGGTCAGCGTGGCCGGGTTTTCACTCAGATAGAGCGCCAGTGTCTCGGCGAAATGCGGCACCGCGCGCCGGTGACGGCAATAGGTTTCGGGCGGCATCAGGCGCCAGCCCTGCCCCTCGTCGCCCAGCCGCACGTCAGTGACGCGGGCGGCGGGCAGATGGGCGGCAAAGAACCAGACGCGGCCATGCGGGCGCAGATAGCTGTGCGACCAGGCGATCTGATCGGGGCAAAGGGTCAGGCTCACCTCCTCCCGGGTCTCGCGCAGGGCGCAGGCGATCGGGGTTTCGTCCCCCTCGCGGCCGCCGCCGGGCAGATCCCAGTAGCCGGGCCAGGGAATGTCGGGCCGGTCGTCGCGCTGGATCACCAGCAGGTCCGGACCCAGGAACAGGGCCAGCTTGGCCCCGGCGAAGGGGGCGATCCGGGGGGTGGGCTGCTCTGCCATGCTGACTGTTCCGACGTTCCGTCCTATTGTGCAGCAGAGGTAAGCACCATTCCGCCGAGATACCACCCGATGCAAGCGCTTTGCCGTGACTGTCTGACCCAGTTCGACGCGCCGGAGGCCGCCCCCGGGCGCGCGCGCCGCTGTCCGTCCTGCGCCAGCCCGCGGGTGGTGGCGCACGCCGAGCTGTTCGATCTGAGCATCGCGCATATGGATTGCGACGCCTTCTATGCCAGCGTGGAAAAGCGCGACAATCCCGAACTGGCGGGCAAGCCGGTGATCATCGGCGGCGGGCGCCGGGGGGTGGTCTCGACCGCCTGTTACGTGGCGCGGATCCGGGGCGTGCATTCGGCGATGCCGATGTTCCAGGCGCTGAAGCTGTGCCCCGACGCGGTGGTGATCCGGCCGCGGATGGAGGTCTATGCCGCCGTCTCGCGGCAGATCCGCGCGATGATGGAGGACCTGACCCCGGCGGTGGAGCCGCTGTCGCTGGACGAGGCGTTTCTGGACCTGACCGGCACCGGAAAGCTGCACGGCGCGCCGCCGGCGGTGATGCTGGCCCGGCTGATCCGGCGGATGAAGGACGAGCTGGGGCTGACCGGGTCGATCGGCCTCTCGCACAACAAGTTTCTGGCCAAGGTTGCCTCGGACCTGGACAAGCCGCGCGGGTTCTCGGTGATCGGGCGGGCGGAGACCGCGGATTTCCTGCGCGACAGGCCGGTGCGGATGATCTGGGGAATCGGGCCGGCGGCGCAGGCGGCGCTGGACAAGGCCGGGATCCGCACATTCGCCGATCTGCTGCGCTGGGAGCAGCGCGATCTGCAGGCGCGGTTCGGCACGATGGGCGAACGGCTCTATCATCTGGCGCGGGGGCAGGATCGGCGCCGCGTCGTTGCGAATGCGCCGATGAAGTCGATCTCGAACGAGACCACCTTTCACGAGGATACCGGGGATGCCGATATCCTCGACGGGCATCTGTGGCGGATGGCGGAAAAGGTGTCGGACCGGGCCAAGGCCAAGGGGCTGGCCGGGCGGGTGGTGGTGCTGAAGCTGAAACGCGCCGATCACAGCCTGCTGAGCCGGCGGGTGGCGCTGCGGGATGCCACCCAGATGGCCGACCGGCTGTATCGCAGCGCGCGGGCGCTGTTCGATCAGCTGGGCGATCCGGGGCCTTACCGGCTGCTGGGGGTGGGGCTGGCCGAGCTTTGCCCGGAGGCGGAGGCCGATAAATCCGGCGATCTGCTGGACCCGGGCGCGGCGCGGCGCAGCGGCGCCGAACGGGCCGCCGACGAGATCCGCAAGCGGTTCGGGGCGGATGCGATCCTGAAGGGGCGGGCGTTGAGGTGAGGGCCGGCCCCGCAGCATGCCCGAATGCGCAACAGAGGGCAGCGCCCGGCCGAGGGCGGGGGTCGGGCGCCGCCCGGCGGTGCGTCGCACCTTGATCCCGGGCTGGGGATGACAGGAGAGGGCCCCCCCCTATTCCGCCGCCAGCGGCATCTCCTGATAGCCGATGGCGGCGATCTCGGCGATCACCCCGCGCAGCAGGGTGCGGAAGCGCTCGAAATTGGCATTGGGCACGATGCGCCGCTCGTCCATGTAGACGGCGCGGTCGATCTCGATCTGGATGGCGTGCTGGCGGCGCGAGGGGCGGCCATAGGCCTGGGTGACATAGGCGCCGGCGAAGGGCGCGTTGCGCGACACCGCCAGGCCGGCGCCGGCAAAGGCCGCCTCGATCCGGTCGACGATGGCGCTGTCGGCGGCGGCGCCGAAGCGGTCGCCCAGCACGATCTCGGGGCGCGGCGCGATGGTCCGGGCGACGCCGTCCATCGCCTCATGCGGCATCGAATGGCAATCGATCAGAATCGCCTCGCCGAACCGGTGATGCGCCTGGTCCAGCAGATCCTGAAGCGCGGCGTGATAGGGGCGCCAGTACTGGTCGATTCGCGCCCGGGCCTCCTCGATCGGGATCTTGCCGCGATGGATTGCGCGGCCGTTGGCGACGACGCGGGGAATCACCCCCAGGCCCGAGGCGACGCGGGGATTGTGGCCATGCCGCCGCACCCCCTCGATCAGCGCGGGATCAAGCTCATCCGGGCTGCGGTTGAGATCGACGAAGGCGCGCGGCGCGGTCGCGCTGATCAGCGGCGCGCCAAACTCGGGGGCCGAATCGAACAAACAGTCGACAAAGGCATCCTCGGAGGAGCGGATCGCCTGGCGGTCCAGCATCGAACAGCGTACGAACCAGTCGGGATAATCGCACCCCGAGTGCGGCGAGGCGAAAACCACGCTGGACCGGCGCTGTTCCGGCTGCGACAGGTGAAAGGCAGTGGTGGGCATCGGCACTCCTCGGTCAGGAAAAACATAGCCTGCAAAAAGCCGCGTCAAAAGCCCTTGATAACCCAAGCGAGTCCTTTTATAGACCCCGCTACCGGCGCGGAAATCCGCGCCCCATTTTCGTTATGGGGACGGATCGGGCCGATATTCATGGGCGGTTAGCTCAGCGGTAGAGCACTTCGTTGACATCGAAGGGGTCACAAGTTCGAACCTTGTACCGCCCACCATGAATTCACTGTTCCGGGCGACCGGGACACCCGCCAACCCAGGCGCTGGCCCGCGCCGCAGGAACAGGAGAGAGACCATGAAGGTCAAGAACTCGCTCCGCTCGCTGAAGAACCGGCATCGTGATTGCCGGGTCGTGCGTCGCAAAGGCCGCGTTTACGTGGTCAACAAGACTCAGCGCCGGTTCAAAGCCCGTCAGGGCTGATCGACCGGAAGACGGAACACAAAAAACCGCGCCCCTCGGGGCGCGGTTTTTTCGTTTGCGGTGTTGGTGGCGAGCACCTATTTCTGATTAAAATAGTTGGTTTTGATTTGCACCCGGCGCAGAATCAGGTATCTGATTGTTTCAGTCGGGCATTGCCCGCAGCCTGGGCACAGGCAGTCTGACAACAAAACGGGATCCGAGATGCGACACATTCTGACATATGGCACCGTCGCGCTGATGACGGCGCTGACCCCCGCGGCGACGCTGGCCGGCGGCGAGGTCAACATCTATTCCTCGCGCCACTACGACACCGACGAGCGGCTCTATTCCGACTTTGAGGCGGCCACCGGTATCACCGTCAACCGGATCGAGGGAAAGGCCGACGAGCTGATCGCGCGGATGCAGGCCGAGGGGCGCAACTCGCCCGCCGACATCCTGCTGACGGTAGACACCTCACGGCTGGAGCGGGCCAGGGCCGCCGGCGTGCTGCAGCCGATCGACAGCCCGGTGCTGGAGGCGCGCGTGCCCGGCTACCTGCAGGACGCCGACAACCAGTGGTTCGGCTTTTCGCAGCGGGCGCGGATCATCTTTTACGACAAGGCCGAGGTCAGCGATCCGCCGCGCACCTATCTCGATCTGGCCGATCCGAAGTACAAGGGGCTGGTCTGCATCCGGTCGTCGTCGAACACCTACAACCAGACGCTGCTGGCCGCGATCATCGAGAATCACGGCATCGAGGCCGCCCGCGACTGGGCCCGGGGCGTGGTTGCCAACATGGCGCGCGCGCCGCAGGGCGGCGACACCGACCAGTTGCGCGGGATCGTGTCGGGGGAGTGCGAGATCGCGGTCTCGAACACCTATTACTTCGCCCGCGCCATCCGCACCGACGTGAGCGGGGTGAGCGACCAGATCGACATGATCGGCTGGGTGTTCCCGTCGCAGAACGCCGAGGGCGCGCATATGAACCTCTCCGGCGGCGGCGTGGCGGTGCATGCGCCGAACAAGGAGAACGCGATCAAATTCCTTGAGTATCTGACCGGCGATCAGGCGCAGATGTATTTCTCGGCCGGCAATGACGAATACCCGGCGGTGCCCGGTGTCGGCCTGTCGCCGAGCGTCGCGGCGCTGGGGTTCTTCAAGCCGGACGACGTGGACCTGTCGGCGGTCGCGGAGCGGCTGCCGGAGGCGCAGAAGGTCTTTAACGAGGTCGGCTGGGAGTAAACCCGGACCGGTATCGGGAAAGCGGGCGCGGGGGGCCTCCTCCCGCGCCTTTTTCATGTCCGGCGGCGGCGGTTATTGCGGGGGGGGGCGGAGCCTATGGCGGGGATTCGCGGGGAACGGAAGGGGCGGGGGCGCGCGCGTTCCTTGCAGCCCAGGCAGGCCTGCGTCAGTCGACCGGGGTCAGTCGCCTGGGATCAGTCCCGACGGCCGACCTGGCGGCAGATCAGAATCACCGGCAACAGCCCCACCGCCATGATCACCAGCGATGGCACCGCCGCCCCCTCGAGCCGTTCGTCCGAGGCCAGCCGGTAGGCCTGGATCGCCAGGGTGTCATAGTTGAACGGGCGCATGATCAGGGTCGCCGGCAGTTCCTTCATCACGTCGACGAAGACGATCAGCAGCGCGGTGAGCAGGCTGGGGGTGAGGATCGGCAGGTGAATCCGGCGCAGGGTGCCCAGCGGCGTTTCCCCGAGCGAGCGGGCGGCGGCGTCCATGTGGACGTGCACGGTGCTTTGGCCGCCCTCGTAGGCGCCCAGCGCAGCGGCGAGGAAGCGCACCATATAGGCCGCCACCAGCAGCCAGATCGAGCCGGTGACCAGCAGCCCGGTGGAGATGTCGAAGGTGTCGCGCATCCAGGCATCCAGCGCGTTGTCGAAGGCGGCGAAGGGCACCAGCAGGCCCACCGCGATCACCCCGCCGGGCACCGCGTAGCCAAGCCGCGCCATATAGGCGGTCGTGGCGGAGCGGCGGCCCGGGCGCAGGCGCTGGTAGAAGCCGACAGCGATGGCGGCGGTGAGCGTCACCACGGCGGCGGTGCCCGCCAGCGTGACCGAATTGCGGATGAAGCCGGTATAGCGGCGGCTGAGCAGATCCTGTTCGGAGCCGAGCCCCATGAGGAAGAGGATCACCGTGGGCAGCACGAAGCCCAGCAGCACCGGCGTGGCGCAGAGCGCGAAGGCGAGCGCCGCCTGCACGCCTTTGAGCTGGGCCGGCGGCATCTTCATATGGCGTTTGCCGGCGTGGTGATACTGCGCCGCGCCGCGCGTGCTGCGCTCGGCCACCGCCAGCATAAGCGCGAAGCCCAGCAGGCAGAGCGCCAGCTGCGCCGCGGCGGCGCGGTCGGCCATGGTGAACCAGCTTGTGTAGATGCCGGTGGCAAAGGTCTGGACACCGAAATAGGCCACGGTGCCGAAATCGGCGATGGTCTCCATCACCGCCAGCAGCACGCCGCCGGCGATCGCGGGGCGGGCCATCGGCAGGCTGACGCGCCAGAAGGCGGTCCAGGCGCTGTTGCCGAGAGTGCGGGCGGCGAGGAAGGCGCCGGAGCTTTGCTGCAGGAACGCCGCGCGGGCGAGCAGGTAGACGTAGGGGTAGAACACCAGCACCAGCATCACCGCGGCGCCGCCGAGCGAGCGGATCTCGGGGAACCAGTAGTCGCGCGGCCCCCAGCCTGTGATGTCGCGCAGGGTGGACTGCACGATGCCGGGGTGATCCAGCAGGTGGGTATAGGCATAGGCCAGCACATAGGCCGGAAAGGCCAGCGGCAGGACCAGAGCGATCTCGAGCAGCCGCACCCCGGGAAATCGTGTCATCGTCACCAGCCAGGCGGCTCCGACGCCGATCGCGAAGGTGCCGAGCGCCACCAGCACCACCAGCACCAGCGTCGCGCCGGCATAGCCGGGCAGAACCGTCGCCAGCAGGTGGCGCACGGTGTCGGTGCCCCCCGTGAGCGCGGCAATGGCCACGGCCACCATCGGCAGCAGGCAGGCGGCGGCGACCGCGGTGGCCAGCCCGGCCAGCAGGCGGGTGCCGCGGGCGGTGTGGCGGTGGCTGCCGTGGGGGGCGTAGTCGATGCCGGTGGTGTCGCTGGTCTGGGACAAGGGGAGCCTCGGGTCGGTTTCCGCTCTTTATCCTAGTTTAATGGTCGGAATTCCAGCGCGATTTGATCGCAGATGGAGACCGTGCGGCCCCCTGCCCGGCGGCACGGGCACGGCGGACCTTTGCGCGGGGAGCGCGCGGCGCCGGCACATCCAGCGCCGCGCGCGAGAGGATGCCGGCCGGGGAAGGTAAATCCACCGCCATCGGTGGACAGAGGAGTGCGGTTTGCTAACCTCGCATCATCGAAAATTTCATTTTTCAGGAGATTCAATTGAAAACGACCATTGCTCTATGCGCCGGGCTGATGTTCGCGGCCGGTGCCGCCTGCGCCGAGATGTCCATCACGCTCGGCGGCGGATGGGACGGAAAACACGTTCCCAAAGGCCAACACTGCACCCTGTTCGGGGGAAACGGGTCAACCCCGCCGATGACGGCCTCGAACCTGCCGGGCGGAACGGCCTGGGTTTACGTCGCCTACAATGATCGGGACTATAGACCCCTGTCAAAGAACGGCGGGCATGGCGTCATCGGATACCCCGTGAGCGGCGCCTCTGCCGAGCTGCGCTCCGTTCCCGGCCTCAAAGCGAAACTGCCGGGAAAGGCAAAGGTCATTTCGGCGGCAAGGGGGACCGGCAAGTACGCGTCCAAGGGCTACTTGCCGCCGTGTTCGGGGGGCAAGGGAAACCGCTATTTCGCAATTGTGCAGGCGATCTCGTCGGCCGGAAAGGTGCTGGAAGAACAGCGCGTCGAGATCGGCCGCTATTGACATGGGGGCGGAGGGAGGCGCCGCCGGTGGCCTCCCAAGCCGCAGCGCCTGGGCGGGCGGACGGCGACATCCGATAGCCAAAGATCCCGGCCCATAGACCCCGGCCCGGAGGCCGGAGCGACAAAAGCGCGGCGCCCTCAGTCGTATTTGCGCTGATCCTCGATCACCAGCCCGTCCTTTGGCAGGGCGCCGGGGGCCATGACCTCGATCCTGCCCTTGAGTTTGAGCAGGTCGGCGACGCTGGCGGAATAGGCGACCGGATCGCCGCCGGTCGCCTCGATCTGCACGGTCATGGCGTCCATTTCGCCGTCGCGGGTGGCAATGACGCGGGCCTTGATGATCTCGGCGTGTTTGTCGACCAGTTGCGCCACCTGTTCGGGGCGCACGAACATGCCCTTGATTTTCGTCGTCTGGTCGGCGCGGCCCATCCAGCCCCTGATCCGCATGTTGGTGCGGCCGCAGGGCGATTGCCCCGGCAGCACGGCGGACAGGTCGCCGGTGGCGAAGCGCACCAGCGGGTAGTCGGGGTTCAGCGTGGTGACGACAACCTCGCCGACCTCGCCGGGGGCGACCGGGGTGCCGGTGCCGGGGGTGACAATCTCGACGATCACGTTCTCGTCGACGATCATCCCCTCCATCGCCGCGCTTTCATAGGCGATGTTGCCCAGATCGGCGGTGGCATAGCTTTGCAGGCAGGCGATGCCGCGATCGGCGTATTCCTGACGCAGCGAGGGGAACAGGGCGCCGCCGCCCACCGCCGCGCGGGTGATCTTCAGCTCCAGCCCCATCGCCTCGGCCTTGTCGAGGATGACCTTGAGATAGTCCGGCGTGCCGGCATAGGCGGTCACCCCGATGTCGTGGGCGGCGCGGGCCTGAAGTTCGGTCTGGCCGGTGCCGGCGGGGACCACGGCGGCGCCGACGGCGCGGGCGCCGCTTTCGAATATCATGCCGGCCGGCGTCAGGTGGTAGCCGAAGCAGTTCTGCACGATGTCGCCCTTGCCGATGCCGGCGGCATGCAGGAAGCGGCCCATGCGCCACCAGTCGTGGCTGATCCCGCCCGGCTCGTAGATCGGGCCCGGCGACTGGAAGATATGGGCGACGTTGGAGACCGGCAGCCCGCCGAAGGGCGGCTGCGCCTTTTGCCGTGTGCTGAGCTCGGACTTGCGCAGCACCGGCAGCGCCGCGAGCGCCGCGAGATCGTCGAGCGGATCCAGACCGTTGCGGGCGAGGTTGGCGTTCAGTGCCTGGAGCTGGTCGGCCGCGCGGGCATCGGCGGAGCGGGTTTCCAGGTCGTCGTAATGAGCGGTCATCGTTATGCCTCGTCCTTGTCCTTGGGTCGCTGCCCCGGTTGGCCGGGGGCCACCCCCCTGCCCTGTTCTGCCGGGACGCGGGCCGGAACCCTGCTCCGGCGCGGCGCCTGATCGGCCCGATTGTCACATGCCCCGGCGCCCCGGTGCGCGGTCAGCTCAGCCACCGCTTGCGGCGGCGGTAGGAGCGCACGTCGCGGAAGCTCTTGCGGCCCTCGTCGGACATGCCGAGATAGAATTCCTTGACGTCCTGGTTCTCGCGCAGGTCGGCGGCGGGGCCGTCCATCACGACGCGGCCGGACTCCAGAATATAGCCGTAATGGGCAAAGCGCAGCGCGACATTGGTGTTCTGTTCGGCCAGCAGGAAGGTGACGCCCTCGCGCTCGTTCAGATCCTTGACGATGCCGAAAATCTCTTCGACCAGCTGCGGCGCGAGGCCCATGCTGGGTTCATCCAGCAGGATGGTTTCGGGCTTGGCCATCATGGCGCGGCCGATTGCGACCATCTGCTGTTCGCCGCCCGAGGTATAGCCGGCCTGGCTGCGGCGGCGCTCCTTGAGGCGGGGGAAATAGGTATAGACCTTCTCCAGGTCGGCCATCATCTCGGCCTTGCCGCTCTTGCGGGTGTAATAGCCGGTAAGAAGGTTTTCCTCGACGGTGAGGTGCTCGAAGCAGTGGCGGCCCTCCATCACCTGGATCACGCCCTTGCGCACCAGATCGGCGGGATCGGCGTGATGCACCGCCTCGCCGCGATATTTGACCGAGCCCTTGGTGACCTCGCCGCGTTCCGATTGCAGCAGCGCCGAGATTGCCTTGAGCGTGGTGGTCTTGCCCGCACCGTTGCCACCCAGAAGCGCGGTAATGCCGCCCTTGGGCACATTGAGGCTGACGCCTTTGAGAACGAGGATCACGTGGTTGTAGATCACCTCGATATTGTTGACCTCAAGCAGGGTCTCCCTGGTTTGTCCGGCGTCCAGCATCTGGTGTCCTTCTATCCGCATCCCGGGACAGGGCCGTCACGGGCGGTTTGATCGTTTGGGGTGGAGGCGGCGGTCGACCGCCGCCTCCGGGTTTTCATCCCGAGCGGCTCAGTTGCAGCCCGGCGCGATGTTGTTTTCCTTGGCATAGGCCATCGAGTCTTCCTCGATCAGCGGGTTCAGGATGTCCTGATCCGACTGGAAGTAGTCGGTGATCATCTTGAACTCGCCAGCGGCCGCATCCCACTGAGCCACGGCGCCGAAGCCGTTGCCGCCGTGGTTGTCGCAGGAGACCTTGAACTCCGGCCCGAAGCCCGGCAGACCCAGCGCGGTCATCTTCGCCTCGGTCATGTCCAGCGCTTCCATACCGTCGCGCATCATTTGCGAGGTGATCGCCTTGGTGCCATGGATTTCCTGTGCGGTCTTGGCGGCCTCGGCGGCCAGCATCGCCGCATAGAGACCCCGGTTGTACAGCACGGTCCCGGTCTGATCGCCGGCGCCGGCCGATTTGCCCGCGTCATAGACGTATTTCTTCAGGTCGTCATAGATCGGGTAGTTGCTGCTGAAGTTGTGGAAGGTCAGAGCCTTGTAGCCGTTGGCCTTGTCGCCGGCCGGCTTGACGTCGTTCTCCGAGCCCGACCACCAGATGCCGATGAAGTGATCCATCGGGAAGCGGATGTTCACGGCCTCCTGAATGGCGACCTGGTTCATCACGCCCCAGCCCCACATGATTACATAGTCCGGCTTTTCACGGCGGATCTGCAGCCACTGGCTTTTCTGCTCCTGACCGGGGTGATCCACCGGCAGCAGGGTCAGCTCGTAGCCATGTTTCTTGGACAGCTCCTCCAGGGTGCGGATCGGCTCCTTGCCGTAGGCGGAGTTATGGTAGACCAGCGCGATCTTCTTGCCCGAGAGGTCGCCCCCCTCCTGGTCGAGGATATGCTTCACCGCGACCGAGGCCCCGTCCCAGTAGTTGGCCGGGTAGTTGAAGATGTTGCGGAACACTTCGCCGTTCTTGGCCGAGGTGCGGCCATAGCCCATCGAGTGCACCGGGATGCCGTCGGCGGTGGCCTTGGGGATCAGCTGATAGGTGATGCCGGTCGACAGCGGCTGATAGACCAGCGCGCCTTCGCCCTTGGTCGATTCATAGCATTCCACACCCTTTTCGGTGTTGTAGCCGGTTTCGCATTCGATCATCTTGATCGGCTCGCCGCCGATGCCGCCGTCGCGCTCGTTCAGCAGGGTGAAGTAATCGGCATAGCCGTCGGCGAAGGGGATGCCGTTGGCGGCGTAGGGGCCGGTGCGGTAGCTGAGCGACGGGAACACGAGTTCCGCCGCTGCGGGCCCCGCGGCCATCAGGGCGCCCAGCGCCAGTGCGGTCAGTCTTTTCTTCATCGGGTCATTCCTCCCTTGGTGTCGTCCGATTTCGTCAATGGGGCGGGCTCCTCCCCGCCTCACCCAGGGCCCGTCCGTCAGTAGGGGAAGGGCCAGAGTCTCAGTTTCTCCTTGGCGACGCGCCAGAGTTGCGCCAGCCCGTGCGGCTCAAGGATCAGGAATATGATGATCAGCGCGCCGACAATGACGAGCTGGAAATGCGCAACGATATCGGTGGCCCAGCCCATCAGGTCGACGCCGACCACTTTCAGGACCACCGGCAGCACCACCAGGAAGGCGGCGCCGGCGAAGGAGCCGAAGATCGAGCCCAGCCCGCCGATGATGACCATGAAGAGCACCAGGAAGGATTTCTGGATGCCGAAGGCCTCGCCGACCTCGACCGCGCCGAGGTAGACCGAGAAGAACAGCGCGCCGGAGATGCCGACAAAGAAGGAACTGACGGCAAAGGCGGACAGTTTCGCGGTCAGCGGGTTCACCCCGATGATTTCGGCGGCGATGTCCATGTCGCGGATCGCCATCCAGGTGCGCCCCACGGTGCCGCGGGTCAGATTGCGCGCCAGGATGCCGGCGAAGGTCACGAAGATCAGGCAGAACAGGTAGATCGCCCAGGACGGCGCGTTGGGGCCGGTCACCAGGATGCCGAACACCTCGCGCTCGGGCGCGCTGATCTGACCGGAGGCGGAGTAGTTGTAGAACCACGGCACCCGGTTGAAGATCCAGACCAGAAAGAACTGCGCCGCCAGCGTCGCCACGGCGAGGTAGAACCCCTTGATCCGCAGGCTGGGCAGGCCGAAGAGCACCCCGACCAACGCGGTGATGCCGCCGGCGAGGATCACATGGATGAACATGCTGACCTCGGGAAAGGCGGTCATCAGCTTGTAGCAGGCATAGGCGCCCACGGCCATGAAGCCGCCGGTACCCAGGGACACCTGGCCGCAATAGCCGGTCAGGATGTTCAGCCCGATCGCGGCGATGGCGTAGATCAGGAACGGCACCAGAATGGCATTGGCCCAGTAATCGTTGATCAGGAACGGCACCACCCCGAAGGCCACCGCCAGAACAACATAATAGCGATAGCGGTCGAACCGGATCGGAAAGGTCTGGTTGTCCTGCTGGTACGATGTCTTGAAATCGCCCGCTTCACGGTAAAACACGTCAGACACTCCCCTGCGATTGCGCCCGCTCGCGCGTCGCCGCGTCGAGCTGTTTTCTTTTTTCGTAGCCGCTCATCTCGGAGGCGCGGCTGAGTTTGAGATACGCCAGCACCCCGGTGAGGAAACCGGCAAAGGCCAGAACCGCGGCGATCACCAATTGCCGGTTCGACAGATCGTTCGAGGTGAGGGCGATGTAGCCGAAGGCCCAGAACCCCGACCAGGCGATCACATTGACGATGGCAATCAGCTTTCGCATTGGTCAGACCCTTTCGATGATCTTTTCGCCGAACAGGCCCTGCGGACGGAACACCAGGAAGATCAGCGCCAGAACATAGGCGAACCAGTTTTCCGTGGCGCCGCCGAGCATCGGGCCGAACATGAAGTCGAACAGCTTTTCGCCGACCCCGATGATCAACCCGCCGACGATGGCGCCGGGGATCGAGGTGAAGCCGCCCAGCATCAGCACCGGCAGCGCCTTGAGCGCGATCAGCGAGAGCGAGAACTGCACCCCGGACTTGGTGCCCCACATGATGCCGGCGACCAGCGCGACAAAGCCCGCCACCGACCAGACCATGACCCAGATGAAGTTCAGCGAGATGCCCACCGACAGCGCCGCCTGGTGGTCGTCGGCCACGGCACGCATGGCGCGCCCCTCTTTGGTGTACTGGCTGAAGGCGACCAGCGCGATCACCAGCAGCGCCGCGATGATGGTGGCGACGACGTCGAGGTTGTCGATGAAGAAGCCATAGCCGAAGATGTCGTAGGTGACGCTGTCCAGCGCCTCGTTGATGCCCTGCGGCAGGCCGACGTCGAGCTTCTTGATTTCCGAGCCCCACATCAGGTCGGAAAGACCTTCGAGGAAATAGGCCAGCCCGATGGTGGCCATGAACAGGATGATCGGTTCCTGGCCCACCAGGTGGCGCATGACGAACTGCTGCACGCACCAGGCCAGCGCCACCATCACCGCCATGGTCATCAGGATCGCCAGCAGCCCGGGCAGATGCCAGCCGAAATGGTGCACTTCGGTGCCGAAGAGCGCGTTGATCAGATGCGAGAACGGCACCTGTCCGTCCATGATCCCCACCAGGGTCATCGCGGCAAAGAGCGCCATCACCCCCTGGGCATAGTTGAAGATGCCCGACGCCTTGTAGATCAGTACAAAGCCCAGCGCCACCAGCGCGTAGAGCACCCCGGCCATGAGGCCGTTGAGGGTGACCTCCATGGCGTAAACGACTTGATCAGGCATCTGCGCCCCCCTTGTTCTGTGTCGGCCCTGCGCGGCCGTGGAAACGGTCAGTCATGGGCGACCCCGAGATAGGCGTCGATCACGTCCTGGTTGTTGCGCACCTCGTCGGGCGGGCCGTCGCCGATCTTCTTGCCGTAGTCCATCACCACGACGCGGTCCGAGAGGTCCATCACCACGCCCATGTCGTGTTCGATCAGCGCGATGGTGGTGCCGAATTCGTCATTCACATCGAGGATGAAGCGGGACATGTCCTCTTTTTCCTCGACGTTCATGCCCGCCATCGGCTCGTCCAGCAGCAGCAGCCTGGGCTGCGCGGCCAGCGCGCGGGCCAGTTCGACCCGTTTCTTCAGCCCGTAGGGCAGGCGCGACACCGGCGTCTTGCGGATGTGCTGGATTTCGAGAAAGTCGATGACCTTTTCCGCCACTTCGCGGTTCTCGGTTTCCTCTTTCTCGGCCCGCCCCTTCCACAGCGCCTGGGAAAACACCCCGGTCTTCATGTGGGTCAGCCGCCCGGTCATCACGTTGTCGAGCACGCTCATCCCCTCGAACAGCGCGATGTTCTGGAAGGTCCGCGCGATGCCCTGACGGGCCACCTCGAAGGGGCGCATCTGCGGCCGTTTGGCGCCGTGGAACCAGACCTCGCCCTCGGAGGGCGTGTAAAAGCCCGAGATCACGTTCAGCATCGAGGACTTGCCGGCGCCGTTCGGGCCGATGATGGCGCGGATCTCGCCCTCGCGGATGTCGAAGGAGATGTCCTTGATCGCCACCACGCCGCCGAAGCGCAGGGTGATGTTCTTCATCTCCATCACCACGCCGCCGATCTTGCGGCCATCCGCGGTGGTGTACCCCTCGGCCTGATCAAGCATGCGGTCCATCCTTCTTTCTAGTCCAAATTCTCGCGCCGGAGGCGGTGTCGCGGGCGGCCTGTCGCGCCAGACCCGTCATTCCGCCGCCACCTTGTGCGGAGCGACCGGCTGAACCGCCGCGTCGCGGATCTCCAGCGTCGCGCTGATGTGGCCCTTGCGGCCGTCCTCGTAGGTGACCTCGGTGCGGGTCGAGACGGTGGCGGAGTCGTCATAGAGCGCCTCGATGATGTCGGCGTATTTCTCTTCGACGATGCGGCGGCGCACCTTGCGGGTGCGGGTCATCTCGCCATCGTCCGCGTCAAGCTCCTTGTGCAGCACGACAAAGCGGTGGACCTGGCAGCCCGACAGCATAGTGTCCTGCGCGACCGAGCGGTTGACCGCCTCCACATGCTCCTGGATCGCGCCCAGAACCTTGGGGTGGCCGGCCAGTTCCTGATAGGAGGCATAGGCGATGTTGTTGCGCTCGGCCCAGTTGCCGACGGCGGTCAGGTCGATGTTGATGAACGCGACGCAGCGGTCGCGGTCATTTCCGAACAGCACCGCCTCGAGGATGTCGGGATAGAACTTGAGCTTGTTCTCGACATACTTGGGCGCGAACATCGCGCCATCGGCCATCTTGCCGACGTCCTTGGCGCGGTCGATGATGCGCAGGTGGCCGCTGTCTTCCTCGATGAACCCCGCGTCGCCGGTGGCGACCCAGCCCTCGGCGTCCTTGGTCGAGGTGGTGGATTCGGGGTTCTTGTAGTATTCCACGAAAGTGCCCGGCGAGCGGTAGAAGATCTCGCCGTTTTCGGAGATGCGGATCTCCACATCCGGGGCGGGCACGCCGACAGTATCGGCGCGCACCTCGCCGTCGGGCTGCACGGTGATGAACACCGTCGCCTCGGTCTGGCCGTAGAGCTGTTTAAGGTTGATGCCGAGCGAGCGGTAGAAATCGAAGATTTCAGGCCCGATCGCCTCGCCGGCGGTATAACCGACCCGGATCCGGGAAAAGCCCAGCGTATCCTTGAGCGGGCCATAGACCAGCGCATTGCCGATGGCATATTTCAGACGGTCCCATGCGCCCACCGGCTTGCCGTCGAGGATACTCGGGCCGACTTTGCGGGCGTGCTCCATGAAGGTGCGGAACATCGCCTTTTTCAGCCGCCCGGCATCCTCCATGCGGATCATCACATTGGTCAGCTGGGTCTCGAACACGCGCGGCGGGGCAAAGAAATAGGTCGGCCCGATCTCGCGCAGGTCGGTCATCATGGTGTCGGCGCTTTCGGGGCAGTTCACGCAGAAGCCGCACCAATAGGCCTGTCCGACGGAAAAGATGAAATCGCCCACCCAGGCCATCGGCAGATAGGACAGGATATCCTCGCCCCGGGTCAGATGGTCGAACTCGGCCGAGTTCCGGGCGCTTTCGATCACATTGCGGTTGGAGAGGACAACGCCCTTTGGCTTGCCGGTGGTGCCCGAGGTGTAGAGCATCACGCAGGTGGTGTCGTAGTCGAGCTTGTCGCGCCGGGCCTTCAGCTCGTTGATGAATTCGTCGTAGGCGGCGCTACCCTGGGCCTGCACGTGGCTGTATTCGTGCAGGTGCGAATGGTCGTATTTGCGCAGGCCGCGCGGATCGAGATAGATCAGGTGTTCGAACTGGTGCAGCTGGTCCTGGACCTCGATCACCTTGTCGACCTGTTCCTGATCGCTGGCGATGACAAAGCGGGCGCCGCAATGGCTCAGCACATAGGCCATCTCTTCGGCCACCGCGTCCTGATAGAGCGGAACCGGCACCGCGCCCACCATCTGGGCGGCAACCATCGACCAGTAGAGATAGGGGCGGTTGCGCCCGATGATGGCGATGAAGTCGCCCTCGTTGACGCCAAGGTTGATCAACCCCAGCGCCAGCGCCTCGATTTCCTTTTCGGTCTCGGCCCAGGACCAGCCTTGCCAGATCCCGAATTCCTTTTCCCGGTAGGCCGGGGACGTTCCGAACTGAGTCGCATTGCGATGAAGCAGCGCCGGAAGGGACAAAAGCCCCTCGGCGCCCGACTGAGTCTGAGCCAATTTAGTTCTCCTCCCTGTCCGGCGCTTGGGCCGGCGCGACCGTCTCCAACGGTTCTGCCCCGATTAGGGCAAGACCCGATCATGACGTCAACTTTTTCGTGATGTTTTCCCAAACCTTACGAATTGTTACAAAGGGGTGGAAAAGCGGGAATGGGCGTAACCGGAGGCGGTTTCCCCGCGTCCATCCCAAGGCGCAACAATCGGCGGCGCCCTGGGCCTTGTTCCGGGCAAGGGGGCCAACCTGCCCCTTTGCGCCGCCCGGCCGGCGGTGATAGCCATATGCGGGGATGAGGAGACCGGCGTGACCGAGACCGATCAGCAAATCAGGGCGATGACCAGCGCGGGGCTGAACCTGATCGCGCAGGCGCTGTCGATCTACGATCAGGATCTGCGGCTGGTGGTCTCCAACAGCCGGTTTCAGGAAATGTTCAACCTGCCCGACCGGCTGGCGACTCCGGGGGCGCGGTTCGACGACACCATCCGCTATCTCGCCGAGACGGGCGAATACGGCCGGGTCGGCGATGTCGAGGCTTTGGTCGCCCAGAAGGTCGAGCAGGCCCGCGCCTTTGAGCCCCATTACATGGAGCGGACCCGCGCCAACGGGCGCACCATCTCTGTCGAGGGCTCGCCATTGCCGCAGGGCGGCTGGGTGACGGTCTATACCGACATCAGCCGCGCACGGCGGTCGGAGGCGTTGTTGCGCACCCGGTCGGAGGAGCTGTCGGATCAGCTGCTGGCCCATGCCGAGGAGCTGTCGGCCACCAACCGGGAGCTTGCCGCGACGATCACCGCGCTGGAGGAGGCCAAGCGGCAGCTGACCGCGATCGAGGCGCGCACCCGTCTGACCACCGAGATGATGCCGGCCCATATCGCCCATGTGGACCGCACCGGACATTATACCTATTCCAACCGGCGGCTCAGCTCGGTGCTGCCGGGGCGGCCCTCGGACATTCTGGGGATGCATATAGCAGAGGCGCTTGGGGCCAGCAGCTATGCGCGGATCGAGCCCTATCTGAACGATGCCTATGCGGGGCGGAACTCGGTGTTCGAATTCACCGAGGATCACGACTCGCGCCGTATCCGCGCCGCCTTTACCCCCGACGAGCAGGGCGGCGTCTACCTGCTGTCGATGGACGTGACGGAAGAGACACAGGCCCGCGTCGCGCTGCAACAGACCCGCCGCCGGGCGCTGGCGGCGCAGATGACCAGCGGGCTGGCGCATGATTTCTCGAACCTGCTGACGATCATTCTGGGGATGCAGGGCAAGCTGGCCAAGATGGAGCTGCCGGCCGAGGCGCGGGATCTGGTCGCCGCGACCCAGGCCACGGCGCGGCGCGGCGGGCGGCTGCTGGACCGGATTGCCGACATGACCGGCAAGCGGCGGCTGAGGCTGCAGGCCACCGATCTGCATGCGCTGCTGGAGGATCTGAAGATCCTCGCCACCCCCAGCCTGCCGCAGGGGGTAGGGCTGAGCGTGCTGGACCATACGCCCGAGGGGCCGGTGATGATGGACCCGGGCATGTTCCAGGACGCACTTCTGAACCTGGTGCTGAACGCGCGCGATGCCTGCGGGGCGAGCGGCCAGATCACAGTCAGCGCCCATTCGGTCGGGCGGATCTGGATCGAGGTCGTGGTCAGCGACACCGGCCCCGGCTTTTCCCCCGAGGCGCTGGAGCAGGCGCTGAACCCGTTCTTCACCACAAAGGGCGGCGAGGGTTCGGGCCTCGGTCTGCCGATGGTCTATGACATGGTCAAGCTGGGCGGCGGCGATCTGCGGCTGGCCAATACGCCCAGCGGCGCCAGTGTGACCATGCGCCTGCCCTATCGCGCCGCGCCGGCGGTGGCGGGGGGGCTGGCGCTGCTGGTCGAGGACAGCGACGATCTGCGCGAGGCGGTGCGCGACATGCTGGTCAAACTGGGCCATACGGTGATCGAGGCGGTCTCGGTCGACGAGGCCTGCGCGCTGCTGGCGGATCTGGAGGACATCAGGCTGGTGCTGTCCGACATCCGGCTGCAGGGGACGGCGACCGGGCTCGACCTGCTGGACCGGATCGAGGGCAGCGGACTGCCCTGCATCCTGATGACCTCGCTGCCGCCCTCGGACCCGCTGCACCGCGCCGCGCTGGCCCGGGTGCCGGTGCTGCGCAAACCCTTCACCCGCCGCCAGCTGGCGGCGCTGACCCGAACCGAGGCCGCCGCATGAGCGCGCCGCTGGTCAGCATCCTGGACGACGAACCGGAGATCCGTGCCATCCTGACCGAGGCGCTGGAGGAGGCCGGGTTCCGCACCCAGAGCTTTTCCCGCGCGCGGGAGTTCGAGGCGGCGTTGCAGCGGGTGACGCCGGACGTCTGTCTGGTCGATCTGTCGCTTCCCGACACCGACGGGCTGGCGCTGGTGCACCGGCTGGCGCTGGAGCGGGGCGCCAAGGTGATCATCATTTCAGGCCGCGCCCAGGTGCAGGACCGGGTCACCGGGCTGGAGCTGGGCGCCGACGATTACATCACCAAACCGTTCGACCCGGCCGAGGTGGTCGCCCGCATCCGCGCCCGGCTGCGCGCGGGACGCGCCGCGCCGCAATCGGGGCAGACCGCGCGGTTCAACGGCTGGACCGCCCATTTCGACCGCTATGTGCTGGAGGACGACAGCGGCGCCGAAACCCCGTTCAGCCATGCCGAGGGCGAGGTGCTGCGGCTGTTCCTGGACAGCCCCAAGCGGCTGATCAGCCGGGCGCAGATGCAGGACGCGCTGGGCGGCGCGGCCGGCGAAAGTTTCGACCGGGCGATGGATGTGCGCATCTCGCGCCTGCGCACCAAGCTGCGCGAGGATCCCAAGAACCCGAGGCTGATCAAGACGATCTATGGGGCGGGGTATATTTTCCTCGGGGATGTGGGCTGGGGGTGAGCGGGAATCATCCGGGGCCTGGCGTCGCGACGAAATCCCGCCAGCGCGCCCGGAAATGCGGCACCAGCAGGTCTCGGAACGCCTTGGGCTTGGCCCCGGGCCAGACATCCGGGTGCGCGACCACCCAGATATCGGCATAGGGCTGGGGCGGCATGGCCGGAACCTGAACCAGCCCGGGCGTGCTTCGGCCCAGGAACATCGGCATCCGCACCACCCCCAGCCCGGCCTGCGCCGCGCCGACCATGGCGACCATGTCGTCGAACACCATGCGCACGCGGGCGTTCGGGCGCGCGGCGAGGGCCGCCGCCGGCACCTCGGGGGTCTGATGGTAGACGATCCAGTCGATTGCGGCCTCCGGGTCATCGGCGATGCGCCTTGCCACGTCCGGGCTGGCAAAGGCGGCGGTGTTCTGGGCGCACAGGCGCAGACCGGTCAGCGTATCGCCCGGTGCGCGGCTGATGCGGATCGCCAGATCGGCCTCGCGCCGCCTGAGATCGAGCAGGTCGTTACTGGCCCTGACCCACGGCCGGACCTGTGGGTGGCGGCGGCTGAACAGATCCAGGACCGGCCCCAGGTAGGGCCCGATCAGCAATTGCGGCGCGGTGATCACCAGCGCCCCGGACAGGGTTTGATCCTGGCCTTGCAGCAGACGCAACATGGCGTCCTGTTCGACCTCCATCGCGGCGGCGTGATCCGCCACCATGCGCCCGGTCTCGGTCGCCCTGTAGCCGTCGGCCAGCCGCTCGAACAGCTTGATGCCGATCGCCGCCTCGGCGCGCTGAATCCGCCGCGCCACGGTTGTGTAATTCACCCCCAGCGCATTCCCGGCTCCGGCCAGCGACCCGGCCCGCACCAGCGCCAGAACCGTTTTGAGATCGTCCCAATCCACCTGCATGACATGCATAATTGCATGTACCATTCGCAAAAACACGCGTTTTCGCAAAGGGGCAACCAGGTTACCGCTTCCCCGCGTAAAACAAAGGAGGCCGAAAATGGTCTATGCAATCTTCAAGGCGAACATCACCAACCCCGAATCCCTGGCGAGCTATCGCGACCACGCGGCGGCGGCACTGACCAAGCATGGCGGAAAGGTCGAACAGGCCAGCACCAGCCCCGAGGTGCTGGACGGCAATCCCGACCTCCCGCAGATGATCGCGACGCTGTCGTTTCCCGATGCCGACGCCGCGCGGGCCTGGATCAACGACCCCGACCTGGCCCCGGTGCATGACCTGCGCCGCGACGCCGGGCAGACCGAGATCCTGCTGCTGGTCTAGCCCAGCCGCGCCACCGCCTCGGCCAGCACCTTCAGTCCGGTGACCAGATCGGCCTCGGCGGTGTCCTCCTCGAAGGCGTGGCTGATGCCGCCGATCGACGGGGTGAACAGCATCGCCACCGGCATCAGCCGCGAAACGTTGGTGGCATCGTGCAGCGCACCCGAGGGCATGGTGCGCCAGTTGCCCGGCGCCACCGCCTCGGCGCCGGCTTCGAGCGCGGCGCGCAAACCGCTGTCCATCGCCACCGGCTCCAGCCCCAGCATCGGGCCGAAGGTGAGATCCATGCCCATCTCTCCCGCCACCTCTTCGGCGGTGTCGCGGACGATCCGTTCCATCCGGCCCAGCCGGTCGCTGTCGCCGTCGCGCCACTGCATCGAGAAGGTGACCCGCCCCGGCACGATGGAGGAGGCGTTGGGATGCAGCACCACATGGCCGATGGTCCAGACCGTCGCCGGGGTCACGACGTTGCGCAGCCGGTCATTGATCCGGGCATTGTAGGCGGCCAGCGCCTGAAAGGCGTCGCGGCGCAGCTGCATCGGCGTGGTTCCGGCGTGGTTCTGCTGGCCGGTGAAGGTGATGCGCATGTCGCGGATGCCGACGATGCCCGAGACGACGCCCGCCTTCTCGCCCGACCCGTCCAGCACCGGTCCCTGTTCGATGTGCATCTCGATGAAGCCGCGAAACCGGGCCGGGTCGACGAAATCGCCGGTCCGTGCGCCCATCGCCCTGCGGGCTTCGGCAAAACTGACACCGTCGCGGTCGGTCAGCCCGTCTGCCGCCTCCAGCGGGGTGGTGCCGGCCCAGACCGCGCTGCCGGTGGTGACACCGAAACGGCCCTCTTCGTCCTGGAAGCTGACCACCGAAATCGCCGGGCCGCCGGCCTCGCGCGCGGAGCGGGCCACCTCGAGCGCGGCGATCACCCCCAGCGCGCCGTCGAGCCAGCCGCCCTCGGGCTGGCTGTCGCTGTGCGAGCCCAGCAGCAGCGACGGCCCCTCGGTCAGACCGAAAAGGTTGCCGACGGGGTCGAACTGCGGGCGCAGCCCGGCCTCGCGCATCCGCTCGGCAAGCCAGTCGCGCGCCGCGATGTCGGGTGCCGAATAGGCCGGGCGGACGACACCCTTGCCGACGCCCGCCGCGCCGAATGCACGCAGCCGGTGCAGATCCGCCAGAAACCGTTCCGCATCCACCTTCATCGTCAATCCTCCGTCAGGGTTCGCCCAGACATCGCACAGCGGCGCGGCGGTGCAAACCGCAACCGCCCCGCTGTCATGAAAATTTCGCCACGGTCCGCGGCACGCTCCCTTTCCCCCCGCGCGGCGCTGGCATATGACGGGCGGGAACATCACAGGCGGCGCCTCATGTCCCACATCACCCTTATCCGTCACGGCCAGGCCAATTCCGGCGCCCGCGACGAGATCTCCTATGACCGTCTCAGCCCGCTGGGCCATCAGCAGGCGCAATGGCTGGGCGAGCATCTGCGCGCCTCGGCCCCCGATCACCGGCAGATCCACGGGCGGATCTATTGCGGCACGCTGACCCGGCATGTGGAGACGGCGCAGGCGATGGGACTGGGCGCGGCCCTGCGCGATCCGCGCCTGAACGAGCTGGAATATTTCACCCTTGCCCGGCTGATGGAGCAACAGCGCGGACTGGTGATCCCGCAGGACCGCGAAGGCTTTGTCGCGCATCTGCCGAAAGTCTTCGACGCCTGGCAGCGCGGCGAGATCGACGCCCCGCCCGAAAGCTTCGAGGCCTTCGAGACCCGGGTGCGCGAGGCGCTGGCCGACATCGCCGCCGGTCCGGGGCCCGCGCTGGTGGTGACATCGGGCGGGCTGATCGCGATGGCGATGCGTCAGGTGCTGGGCCTGGGCATCCCGTCGATGGCGCGGATGGCGCTGGCGATCATGAACACCTCGCTGCATCGGCTGTTTCCCATCGGCGACTCCCTGAGCCCGACCCTGTTCAACGCGGTGCCGCATCTGGAAACGCCAGAGCGGCATTACGCGCAAACCCATCTGTGAAAGGAACCCTTCGATGACGCATCTCTGGGTCCGCGCCGAACAGCGCCCGAACGAAGACCGCGTCGGCCTCACCCCCGAGGGGGCCGCCGCGCTGATCGCCAGGGGGATCAAAGTGACGGTCGAGGAAAGCGCGGTCCGGGCGATCCCGATCGACGGCTACCGCGCCGCTGGCTGCACCATCGCGGCGGAGAATTCCTGGCCGCAAGCGCCGCTGGATGCGATCATCTTCGGGCTGAAGGAACTGCCCGAGGACGGCAGCCCGCTGCCGCATAAGCACATCATGTTCGGCCATGCCTTCAAGGGGCAGCATTCCGGCAAGGAACTGCTGCGCCGGTTCGGGGCGGGGGGCGGTACGCTCTACGATCTGGAATATCTGGTGGACGAGGCCGGCCGCCGGGTCGCCGCCTTCGGCTATTGGGCGGGCTATGCGGGGGCCGCCGTCACGCTGAAGGCCTGGGCGGCGCAGCAGCGCGGCGACATCTGCGGCCCCGTCGGCGTCTATCCGGGAAAGACGGCGCTGCTGGCCGATCTCGGTGCGGAACTGGACGCACTGAGCGCCGCGCGCCCGCGCGCCATCGTGATCGGCGCACTGGGCCGCGTCGGCAGCGGCGCGGCGGATCTGTGCGAGGCGATGGGGGTGACCGTGACCAAATGGGACATGGCCGAGACCGCGAGCGGCGGGCCGTTCCCTGAAATCCTCGACCACGACATCTTTCTCAACTGCATCTTCGCCCGGCCCGGCACCCCGGTCTTTGTGCCGAAATCGGCGCTGACCGAGCCGCGCCGGCTGACCGCCATCGGCGACGTGGCCTGCGATCCGGACAGCGATTACAATCCGGTCCCGGTTTACGACCGCGCCACCACATGGGAGGCGCCGGTCGTCCGGGTGGCGGAAAATCCGGTGCTGGACGTCATGGCGATCGACAACCTGCCCTCGATGCTGCCGGTGGAAAGCTCGCAGGATTACGCGGCGCAACTGCTGCCCTCGCTGCTGACGCTCGACGGGATCGAGTCAGGTGTCTGGGGCCGGGCCAGGGCCACCTTTGACAGTCACATGGGCTGAGCATGGAAATCTACGTTGGCTATGTCGCCGGCATGCTCGGCACCGTCTGCTGGATGCCGCAGGCCTGGAAGGCCTGGTCGAGCCGCGACACCTCTGGCCTGTCGCTGATCGCGAACCTTCTGTTCCTGCTGACCGTGACACTCTGGCTGCTCTATGGTCTGCTGGTCACCGATTGGCCGCTGATTTTTGCGAATGGCTCTGCGCTGGTGATCGTGCTGAGCATCGTGGCGGCGAAACTGAAGTACAAATAGGGGGAACGACCCATGAGAATTCACTGGTGCGGCACCGGCCTGTCGGCCATTCCCGGCCTGCGCAGGCTGATCGAAGCGGGCCAGAATGTCATCGTCTGGAACCGGACGGTGGACAAGGCCCGCGAGGCGGTGGGCGATCTGACCGACGACATTCGCGCCTTCGACCTTGGCGCCATCGGCGCGGCGCTGGAGGCGGGGGACGTGGTGGTCTCGATGCTGCCGGGCGACTGGCATGTGCCGCTGGCCGAACTGGCGATCGAGAAGGGCGCGAATTTCGTCAGCTCGTCCTATATCGCGCCTGAGATGCGGGCGCTGGACGACAAGGCCAAGGCGGCCGGCGTCGCGCTGGTCAACGAGGTCGGGCTGGACCCGGGCATCGATCACCTGATGGCGCATGCGCTGATGGCCGATTACCGCGCGTCCGGGGCCTTCGATCCGGCCAATAACCTCAGCTTCATCTCCTATTGCGGCGGGGTGCCGAAGATCCCCAACGATTTCCGCTACAAGTTCAGCTGGTCGCCGCTGGGCGTGCTCAAGGCGCTGCGCTCGCCGTCGCGGTCGTTGCGCGACTATTCGGAACTCAGGGTCGACCGCCCCTGGGACGCGATCAGCAGCTATACCGCGCCGCTGCCGGAGGCCGAGGAGTTCGAGGTTTATCCTAACCGCGACAGCCTGCCCTTCATGGCGGACTACGGGTTCGAGGCGGACTGGCCGGTGAAGGACTTTGTGCGCGGTACGCTGCGGCTGGGCGGCTGGGCAGAGGCCTGGGCCGATGTGTTCCGCGAGGTCGAGACGCTGACCGGCCCCGAGGGCGACGCGCGGCTGAAGGAGATGTCCGACCAGTTCTGGGACGAGAACGCCTATGACGAGGGCGAGCCGGACCGGGTGGTTCTTTGCGTCGGGCTCACGGCCGAGAAAGACGGCAAAGAGGTCTGGCACAAGACCTATGTGATGGACGCATGGGGGGATGCGCAGGGCACCGCCATGGCGCGGCTGGTCTCGGTCACCGTGGCGCTGGCGGTCGAGGCGGTGATCGCCGGCCGGATCGAGCCCGGCGTACACGCCGCCCCCAGCGCGCCGGAGCTGGTCGGCGACTGGATGGGCGAGATCGGCAAGCTGGCCCAGCATCTTGAGGTGGTCGATCACCTGGCGTGATCGGACCCTGACCGACAAAGGCAAAAAGGGGCCCTGCAAGGGCCCCTTTTTCATGTCGCACCGCAGCCGGCGCAAGACGCGCCCTGCCCCTTCTCCCCTGCCGAAATGGGCTCCGCCCGTTCACGGCAGGAAAAGATCCACCGGATCTTGTTACGCCAGCCTCTCGGCCCGCCTTACATCAGGTCGTTTTCCACGTCCTCGGCGGAGATGCCCAGCGCGTCCAACCCGTTTTCCAGATTGTCCGCCAGGTGCGGGGTGCCGATCAGATAGTCGGCGCAGGGGGTGGTGGCCTCGGTCCTGGCGGTGGCGAGGGCCTCGTCCCAATCCTCGGCGAAGAAGCTTTCGCGGCCGATCCACATGATCGCCACCAGTTCGGCCTGTTCGTCCTCGCTCATGCGGTCGACGAAGGCGCGCAATTCGCCCTCGGCCCGGTCCAGTTCCCGGGCCATCATCGCCACCTGCGCCACCTTGCGGGGGGAAATCTCCATTTTCGTCGTCCTTCTGTTCGCGTTGATCGGATCATCTGATAGCGGCGCGCGGGGTGCGGTCTTTGATCCTGCGCAAACCGGGCGGGCTGGAACGTGGTCCATAGAATCCGAACCGGCCTGACGGTCCCACCGTTTACCCCACAGAGCAAGCCGTGCAAGCGCCGGACCGTGGTCTGGCGCAGCAACCGCCGATCGGCGCGCTTTATGGTGGCCAAGTCCGGACGACATCTGAACGATGCGCCTACATCGACCAAGCGCCTGACCGCGGGGACGGTCCGGCGCTTGCGCGGCGGCCTGCGGCCTTGATCCCGCGCAGGGGGAATAGGCTCGGAGGGGGCTGCCTTCTGCCTCGTTTTCGGAGGCCCGCTCTAGCTCCGCCGAACTCCGCCCAGATGCAGAACGCCGTCGCGGCCGCGCAGTTCGGTTTCGGCGGAGATGTCCCAGGGCGCACCGTCGCTGCCCTGTCCGGCGAGCGCCAGGATATCGCGGGAGGCGAGGATATCCGCCTCCAGCCGCTTGGTTTCCTCTTCCAGCCGGGCGGCGATGTTCACGGTGTCGCCGAAGACCGAATATTCCAGCCGGTCGCTGGTGCCCACCACGCCGCTGAACACCGCGCCCCAGTGCAACCCGATGCCGGCCCGCAGCGGCGGCGCACCGGCGGCGACGCGGACCCCGGACCAGTCGGCGACGCTGGTGCGCAGGCGGAAGGCGCAGTCGACACAGGCGCGGGCGGCGGCGGCGCGATCGCCGCCCTCTTCGAACACGATCATCGCCGCGTCGCCCATGAACTTGTCGACGATACCGCCGGTCTGCTGCGCCGCAGCCGTGATGCGGCGGCGGTATTCGGTGGCGAAATCCGCCAGCTCCTGCGCCGTCATTCCCTGCGACAGCCGGGTAAAGCCGCGCAGGTCGATGAACAGCACGCCGGCCTGCTTCCAGCCTCCGCGGCGCAGCTCGTCCAGACCGCCGGCGGCCAGGCGCGGAGCCAGTTGCCCCGGCAGGTAGCGGGTGAGGTTGGCGGCGTTCTGCGCCTCGGTGATCGAGCGCAGCAACAGCCGCCTGGTGCGCACCGCCGCCACCACCAGAACCGCGCCGGCCAGCCCCAGCATCGCCACCCGCATCGCGTTGGGCGGAAAGGAGAGAAAGATCGCCGCCGCCCCGGAGCGCGGCGCGAATCCCTCGCCCGGCGGCAGGCCGATCAGCAGGGCGAGGCCGCCCACCGTCAGCGCCGCGATGAACGCCTGGATGCCCGGATTGAACCGCAGCACGCCAAAGGCCAGCACCACCGGCGCCAGCCAGACGGCGGGAAAGACAAAGGCATGGCCCCCCGGCAGGCCGATGTTCACCATGCTCATCCACACACCGTAGAGAAAGAACAGGCAGTCGGCGGCCGCGGCGGGCCAGATCATCCAGATCCGCAGCCAGCCGCGCCGGTACCCCCACCAGGCCAGCGCACCGAGGGTGAAATAACCGGCCATCATGGTCCCGGCATAGAACCACTGCCGCGCCATCACCTCCGAGCCTTCGTGAGCGACAGCCTCCCGGGTGGCCAGCACGGAGGACAGCAGAAGCGCCAGAACCGCGATCATCCGCAGCAGCCCGACCAGCCCCTCGGCCCTCAGTTCGGCCTGACGGAACAGCGCCGCGGTGACGGCGGGCAACCGCACCCCCGGCTCGCCTTATTCGCGGTCGTCGGTCAGGGCGGCAAAGCCGCGTGCCTGACTTTCGACGATACTGGGCGTTTCGATCTCCGAGCCCTGGGTGACCACGCCCATCGATTCGAACTTGCGGGCGGACGGCAGAACCCTGCTTTCCATCGAGGCGACCGCCTTGTTGTAGTGATCGACCGAGCGGTTCAGCCCCTTGCCCACCGCGTCCAGATGGCCGCCGAAGGTGTTGAGCCGGTCGTAAAGCTCTTTCGCCACCTTCTGCACCTCGACCGCGTTCTCGGCCATCTTCTCCTGCTGCCATCCATAGGCGATCGCCTTGACCAGCGCCATCAGCGTGGTCGGCGTGGCGATCAGCACCTTGCGTTCAAAGGCGTATTCGATCAGCGCGGCGTCCGCCTCCACCGCCGCCGAGACGAAGGTTTCGCCGGGGATGAACATCACCACAAAGTCCGGCGTGGTCGGGATCTGGTCCTGATAGGCCTTGGACGACAGCAGCTTCACATGCTGGCGCACCTGGGCGGCGTGGCGGGAGAGGTGGTGTTGCTGCTGTTCCGGCGTTTCGCATTCCAGCGCGTCGAGATAGGCCTCCAGCGGGGTCTTGGCGTCGATCACGATGCTCTTGCCGCCGGGGATCCGGACGATGGCGTCGGGGCGGCGGGCACCGTCGTCGGTGTCCATGTGATGCTCCAGCGTGTAATCGACGTTCTCGGCCATGCCGGCCATGTCGAACACCTGGCGCAGTTGCATCTCACCCCAGCGGCCGCGGGTCTTGGGCGCGCGCAGCGCCTGCACCAGCTTGCGCGTCTCGGTGCCCAGGCTGGCCTGCCCCTCGGCCAGTTGCCGCACCTGTTCGCGGATCGCGCCATAGGCGTCGTTGCGGGCCTTTTCGATTTCCTTGATCCGGGTGTCGAAGACGGTGAGTTTCTCGTTCAGCGGCTTGACCAGATTCTCGATCGCCGTCTTGCGCTTTTCCAGATCCTCGCTGGCGGTCAGCTCATGCGATTTGAACCGTTCGGAGGCGAGTTTCAGAAAGGATTCGGAGTTCTGTTGCAGCACCCCGGAGGCGAGGACCGAGAAGCGATCCTCGATCTCCTTTTTCATGCCGCGCAGCTCCTCCAGCCGGGCGGCGTGTTCGGATTTCAGCGTCTTCAGCTCGGTCTCGGCGGTGATTCGCAACTGCTGCTCGTCGCCGTGCAGGCGGCGCAGATCCTCGATCGACTGCACCAGCTCGGGGATGCGCCCGGCCTGGGCGCGCTGTTCGATCAGATCCTCGCGCAGGGTCCGGGCCTCTTCCTCCAGCGGGCGCAGCGCGCCCACCATGCGGCGCAGGGCCATCGAGCGCAGCAGCAGCGCCAGCACGAGAAGCGACAGCGCCACCGTCGCCCAGGTCAGCAACTGTTGCGGCGGGATGGCCCGTATCGCGTTCAGAACGTCATCCACTGTCATCTCGGCCAGAGCCCCTGTTCCTGTTTAGTTCTTTCCCGTTCCAGTTGACCCACACGGCCGGAAAAGGCAAGCCCGCGGGCCTGGGTCAGCTGCGCCCGAACAGCCGCTCGATATCCGAAAGCTTCAGCTCGACATAGGTCGGCCGCCCGTGGTTGCACTGGCCGGAATGCGGCGTCGCCTCCATCTCGCGCAGCAGCGCGTTCATCTCCTCGGCGCGCATGCGGCGGCCAGAGCGGATGGACCCGTGGCAGGCCACGCGGGACAGGATCGCCTCGATCCGGGCCTGGACAAGCTGGCTTTCGCCCTGGTCGTCAAGCTCGTCAAGGATGTCGCGCAGCATCGCGCCGGCATTGACCTCGCCCAGGATGGCGGGGGTTTCGCGCACGGCGACGGCCGTTCCGCCGAAAGGTTCGATGCCGAGGCCCAGTTGGGCAAGATCCTCGGCCACCGCCAGCAGCCGGGCGCAATCGCCAGCGGACAGCTCCACGATCTCGGGGATCAGCAGTGCCTGGGCGGCGACGCCGGTTTCGGCCATCTGTTTCTTGAGCCTCTCATAGACCAGCCGCTCATGCGCGGCGTGCTGATCGACGATCACCATGCCGGTTTCGGTCTGGGCGATGATGTAGTTTTCATGCACCTGCCCGCGCGCCGCACCCAGCGGCAGGGATTCGGCGGCGGTTTCGGGGGCCGGACCTTCCTCCGGTTCCTCGACCACCCGGCCGCTGTAGGCCGTGGAAAGCTCGGCAAAGCCCGGATCGGGTGCGGGACGTTCGCCATAGGCCGGCGCGGGCTGCATCGGGGCCTGCGCCAGATAGGCGGCCATGCGCGCGCCCGGCGAGGGGCGGTCCATCTGATAGACGCGCGGCGGCGCGCCGGGGGGTTCGGGACGCATCGCTCCCAGCGTCGCGGTGGCCACCGTCGATGAGGCGCGGTGCCCGGCCTCGGCCAGCGCATGGCGCAGCGCCGAGACGATCAGCCCACGCGGCAGGCCGGGATCGCGGAACCGCACCTCGGATTTGGCCGGGTGCACGTTGACGTCAACCAGTTGCGGGTCGCAATCGAGGAACAGCGCGGCGGCCGGATGCCGGTCGCGGCTGAGAAAATCGAAATAGGCCGCGCGCAGCGCCCCGGTCAGCATCCGGTCGCGCACCGGCCGGGCATTGACGAAAAGGTATTGCGCCACCGCGGCGCCGCGCGAATAGGTCGGCAGCGCGGCATAACCGAACAGGCGGATGCCCTCGCGGGTGGCGTCGATGGGCAGGGCGTTTTCGGTGAACTCGCGCCCCATGACGCGGGCCAGCCGCGCCTCCAGCGCACCGAACAGGTCACCGGTTTCGGCGTCCGCCCTGAAGGTCAGCCGCCCCTCGCCGCCGCCGGAAACGTCGCGGAGGGTGAGACCGACAGAGGGCTCGGCCATGGCGAGGCGCTTGACCACGTCGGAAATCGCCTGGGTCTCGGCCCGGTCCGAGCGCATGAATTTGAGCCGCGCAGGGGTTGCGAAGAACAGATCACGCAGCTCCACCACCGTGCCGGCGCGCAGCGCGGCGGGGCGCACAGGCTCCATCCTGCCACCGGCGACACGGATGGTCGCCGCCTCCTCGCCCGGCGCGCGGCTGGTGATGCTCAGCCGCCCCACCGCCCCCAGCGAGGGCAGCGCCTCGCCCCGGAAGCCGAAGGTGTGGATGTTCAGCAGGTCCGAGCCGTCGATCTTGGAGGTGGCATGGCGCGACAGCGCCAGCGGCAGGTCGCCGGGCGCGATGCCGCAGCCGTCATCGGTGACGCGGATCAGGGTCTTGCCACCATCAGCGATCTCGACGGTGATGCGGGTGGCCCCGGCGTCGATGGCGTTTTCTACCAGTTCCTTGACCGCCGAGGCGGGGCGTTCGACCACCTCGCCCGCCGCGATCCGGTTGATCGCGGCCTCGTCAAGTTGTCGGATCACCGGGCGGTCGTCGCCGATATTGCGGTTCTGGTATCCCATAACGCCAGATCTAGCATGGCGGCGGGCGATTCTGCCAGACGGATGATGCGGGCTGCGGCCACAAGCCGGTCGGAAACGAGACCGGCCGCGCCTGCCGAGGGGCAGGCGGGCGCAGCCCGGCCAGCGGCCGGGCAGTACGGAGCTTTAGTGGCTGTCCCTAGATTTCCTGCGGGGCGCCGGTGCGGCTGCGGCAGGGACCGAAGCGGGCCGCCAGCGCCAGGATCACGCCCGAGACGGTGGCGATCATCCCCGCCGCGCTCACCGCGTCCTGCGCCCCCAGCCAGAGCGGCCCGTAGCCCGCCAGAACATAGCCCAGCACCGCCGAGAGCACGGCGAAGGCGACGCTCCAGCCCACCTGATGCTCCAGCCGGTCGGTCATCAGCCGCGCGGCGGCGGGCGGGCAGATGAACATGGCGATCACGATGATCGAGCCCACGGCGTCAAAGGCGGCGACGGCGGCCACCGCCGCGACGATGACCAGCGCCAGCCCCAGCAGACCGGTGCGCATCCCCAGCGTGCGCGCGAACCCCTCGTCAAAGGTCGAGAGTTTCAGCGGCCGCCAGAGCAGCCAGGTAAAACCGATGACCACCAGCAGCGTGACAGCCATCCGGATCAGTTCCGGCGGCAGGGCGCCCAGCGCCTCGGG
The DNA here is from genome assembly GCF_004358185.1 of Antarcticimicrobium luteum. Taxonomy (GTDB): domain Bacteria; phylum Pseudomonadota; class Alphaproteobacteria; order Rhodobacterales; family Rhodobacteraceae; genus Antarcticimicrobium; species Antarcticimicrobium luteum. The sequence continues at coordinate 121,275 of NZ_SMUV01000067.1, read as the reverse complement.
GTCGAGCAGCGAGGCCCAGCCGGTCGCGTCCAGCCAGATCAGGCTTTCCAGATTGCCATAAAGCGCGTGCTGCACGTCCAGATGCACGCTGGAGGTGTCCGATTGCTCCAGCAGCAGCACGCCCCCGGCGAACATCGAGGTGAACACCACCCCCATCGCCGCGCCTGGCTCGATCCGGCCCAGCCGGCGGATCGCCTCGATCAGCGCCACCGCCAGCACCGCCGCGCCGCCCGCGCCCAGCATCATCGGCCAGGCGGCGATCGCGCCGGTCAGCAGAAAGGCGACGACGATACCCGGCAGCACCACGTGGCTGATCGCATCGCCGATCAGCGCCTGGCGCCGCAGCACCAGGAAATTGCCCGGCAGCGCGCAGGCCACGGCGGCGCAGGTGCCGATCAGCATCGGCGTCAGCGACAGCGGGACGAACTCCGCGCCACTCATGGCGTCACCTCCTGCGGGCCACCCAGGCGGCGGTCGATCTCGGCGATCTGGTCGCGGGTCAGCACGGTTTCGATGTCGCGCAGCCCGTCATAGAGGGCGGCGGCCGCCTCATGCTCGGGGTCAGCGCGCAAATCCGCCCAGCGCGCCTCGTCGCGCAGCGCCTTGGCGGCGCGCGCCCGGCCCGCCCCCGTCGGTACGCCGTCCGGCCGCGCCAGCCCGGCGCGGGCCAGCAGCCGCAGGGTCAGACGCTCATAGATCGGCTGGTCCTGGGCCAGCGCCAGCAGCCCCTGACGCAGATGCACCCGCCGGCGATAGCGCAGATGGCGCAGCAGCGCCGCCAGCACCCCGCGCCCCGGCGCGAACAGCAGCGACAGCGCAAAGATCGCAAAGCTCACCAGCACGATGATCGGCCCGGTGGGCAGGCCCGGCGCCGCCGCCGAGACCGCCGCGCCGACATAGCCCGAGAGGCCGCCGAACAGGCCGGCGAGCAGCGCCACGGTCCCCGCCCGCTCGGTCCAGAACCGCGCCGCCACCGGCGGGATGATCAGCAGCGCCACGATCAGGATCAGCCCGACGATCTTGAGCCCGACCACGGTCACCGCCATTACCAGCCCCATCAACGCCAGGTCGAGCCGGTGCACCGGCAGCCCGCGCGCGGTGGCATAGTCGGGATCGAAGGCGACCAGCGTCAGCGGCCGGCGCAGCAGCACGATCAGCGCCAGCGCCAGCGCCCCGCCCAGTGCGATCACCAGCGCATCGGCGCGCAACATGCCCGCCGTCGCGCCCAGCAGAAAGCTTTCCAGCCCCGCCTGCCGCCCCGACCCCATGGTCTGGATCACGGTCAGCAGCACAATGCCGAAACCGAAGAACACCGACAGCACCGCACCGATCGCGGCGTCCTCGGCCAACCGGGTGCGGCGGGTCAGCCAGCTCAGGCACAACAGACCGACCCAGGCCGAGACCGCCGAGCCGGCGAGCAGCCCGATCAGGTTGCGCCCGTCGCCGCCCAGCGCCACCATCACGATAAAGGCCAGCCCGACACCGGGCAGCGTCGCATGCGAGATCGCATCGCTGACCAGCGCCCTTTTGCGCAGAAACAGAAAGGTACCGGTTCCCCCCGCCGATATGCCAAGCAGAGTGGCCCCGATCGCCACCAGCGTGGCGTTGTAGCCCAGATTCAGCAGCAGCGCGTCGGCCAGCATGGCTCAGACCGCCGATTGCGGCAGTTGGTCGAGCTGCGCCAGCGTCAGCCGGCCGCCATAGGCCGCCTGCAGGTTCTCGACGGTGAAGGTCCGGGTCACCGGCCCCTCGGCGACCTTGCGGGTGTTGATCAGGAACACATGGTCGAAATAATCGGTCACGGTGGCCAGGTCGTGATGCACCACCACCACGGTCTTGCCGGCCTGTTTCAACTCTTTCAGCACCGCGATGATGGCCTTTTCGGTCGCCGCATCCACCCCGGCAAAGGGCTCGTCCAGCAGATAGAGGTCGGCCCCCTGCGCCAGCGCCCGGGCGAGGAACACCCGCTGCTGCTGGCCGCCGGAAAGCTGGCCGATCTGGCGACCGGCGAACTCCTCCATCCCGACCCGGCGCAGGCACCCGAGCGCGCGGTCGCGGTGGCGCGGGCGTACCCGGCCCAGCAGCCCCAACTCGCGGTAGAGCCCCATCAGCACCACGTCGATCACCCGGGTCGGGAAATCCCAGTCTATGCTGGCGCGCTGCGGCACATAGGCCACCCGCGCCAGCTGTTCCTTCAGCGGTTTGCCAAAGACCCGCACCCGCCCGGAGAGCGGCGTGACAATGCCCAGCGCGGCCTTGAGCAGGGTCGATTTGCCGGCCCCGTTGGGCCCGATGATCGCGGTCATGGCCCCGGCCGGAACCGTCATGTCGACCGAAAAGACCGCCGGTTTCTCGCCATAGGAGACGGTGAGGCCCCGGATCGCCAGCGGGCTGGCGGCCAGCTCCGTATCGGCCTGAACGGTCTGTCCCTGGGTCGCGGCAAGTTCCAGCATCGCTCAGCTCCCCGCCGACAATTTGCCGTCCATGCCGCGCGCAGGGGCATCGGCGCCCAGCGCCCCGGCGATCACGGTGACGTTATGGTCGATCATGCCGATATAGGTGCCCTCATAGCTGCCCTCCGGCCCCATTGCGTCGCTGTAAAGCTCGCCGCCGATGCGCACCGTGTGGCCGCGCGCGCCCGCCCCCTCGATCAGGGCGCGGATATTGCGATCGGAGACCGAGCTTTCCACGAAAACCGCGCCGATGCCCCGCGCGACCAGCAGATCGACCAACTGGCCGATGCGGTTCAGCCCGGCCTCGCTTTCGGTGGAAATCCCCTGGATGCCCAGCACCTCGAAGCCATAGGCATCGCCGAAATAGCCAAAGGCGTCATGCGCGGTCAGCAGCACCCGGGCCGCCTCGGGCACACCCGCCAGGGTCTTGCCGGCATAATCCGAGAGCCGGTCGAGCGCGGCAAGATGGGCAGCGGCATTGGCGGCAAAGATTTCTGCCGACTCGGGGCGGACCCCGGTCAGGGCGCGCTGCACCTCGGCCACCGCGTGTTTCCACAGATCGGGCACCATCCAGATATGCGGGTCGAACTTGTCCTCGTAATCGTCGTGGTGGCGCAGCAATCCGCGCGGCAGCGCCTCGGCCACCGCGACCAGCGGGCGCTTGCGGCCGAACGCCTGAAAGAACGCCTGCATCTGGGCCTCGAGATAAAGCCCATGCCAGAGCACCAGATCGGCGCGGGTCATCGCCACGATGTCGCTGCGCGTCTGGCGGTAGGAGTGCGGATCGATCCCCGGCCCCATCAACGCCCGGACCTCGACCAGGTCGCCGCCGACCTGACGGGCGGCATCGGCGATCATGCCGGTGGTGGCGACGACCTTGAGCGGCTGCGCCGCCGATGCCGGCAGCATTGCCAGCGGCTGGAGCGCAACCCCGGCCGCGAGAGCGACGACCCTGCGTCTGGAAAGCATCTGAAACCCCACCTGCGTCATTCGTGGCGAATATGCGAATGATTCTCAGAACTGTCAATGCAATTGCGAATTATTCGCAACTAAACGCCGGACGCATCGCTTGCCAAGGCGCGGCCCCCGTGCCAGCCTGCCCGAAAATCAGCCACCGGACCCACCGCATGGACATGACCGACACCGCGCAAACCGCGCATCTTCCGCAGGTGACCGAACCGCGCAATCCCGGCATGGCGCTGGACCTCGACTGGGTGCATGGCGCGCAAGCCAACCGCTCGGCCATCGAACGCCGCGCGGCCACACTGCCCGGCCGCCGCAGCGTCAAGAAAGAGTATCAGGCGGCCTGGCTGCTCAAGGCGATCAGCTGCATCGACCTGACCACGCTGGCCGGCGACGACACGGCGAACAGGGTCCGCCGCCTCTGCGCCAAGGCGCGCCAACCGGTGCACGTCGATCTGCTGGAGGCGTTGGGGGTCGGCGGGCTGACCGTCGGCGCGGTCTGCGTCTATCACGACATGATCGCGCCCGCCGTTGACGCGCTGGAGGGCTCGGGCATCCCGGTCGCCGCCGTCTCCACCGGGTTTCCCGCAGGGCTGTCGCCGTTTCACCTGCGCGTGGCCGAGATCGGCGAAAGCGTGAAGGCGGGGGCCAAGGAGATCGACATCGTCATCTCGCGCCGGCACGTGCTGGAGGGCGACTGGCAGGCGCTGTATGACGAGATGAAGACCTTCCGCGAGGCCTGCGGCGCGGCGCACGTCAAGGCGATCCTGGCCACCGGAGAGCTGGGCACGCTGCGCAACGTGGCCCGCGCCAGCCTGGTCTGCATGATGGCCGGGGCCGATTTCATCAAGACCTCGACCGGCAAGGAGGCGGTGAACGCCACCCTGCCCGTCAGCCTGGTGATGATCCGGGCGATCCGCGACTATCACGAGCGCACCGGCTATCGCATCGGCTACAAGCCCGCCGGCGGGATTTCCAAGGCCAAGGACGCGCTGACTTATCTGGCGCTGATCAAGGAGGAGCTGGGGGATCGCTGGTTGCGGCCCGACCTCTTCCGTTTCGGCGCCTCCTCGCTGCTGGGCGACATCGAGCGGCAGTTGGAGCATCATGTGACCGGCGCCTATTCGGCCGGCTATCGCCATGCAATCGCCTGACATGGGCGCCTGACACGGGCGCCTGACACGGGCGCGACCCGCCTCGGGCAGATGGATATTTGAGCAGAGAAGAAGCCATGACCGTCAAAGAGATCCTCGACACGATGGACTACGGCCCCGCCCCCGAGAGCGCGGCAGAGGCGCTGACCTGGCTGGTGGATCAGGGCGACCGGTTCGGCCATTTCATCGACGGCGCCTTTACAGCGCCCGGGCCGGGGTTCGACAGCCGCAATCCGGCCACCGGCGAGGTGCTGGCGACGCTGACCCAGGCCAGTGGCGAAGAGGTGAACGCCGCCGTCGCCGCCGCCCGCCGGGCGCAGCACAAGTGGGAGCGTCTGGGCGGGCCCGGGCGCGCGCGCTATCTCTATGCCATCGCGCGGCTGCTCCAGAAACATGCGCGGCTTTTCGCGGTGCTGGAGACGCTGGACAACGGCAAGCCGATCCGCGAGAGCCGCGATATCGACATCCCCCTCGCCCAGCGGCATTTCTATTACCACGCGGGCATGGCGCAACTGATGGAGGCGGAGCTGCCCGACCGGCAGGCCATCGGCGTCTGCGGCCAGATCATCCCGTGGAACTTCCCGCTGCTGATGCTGGCGTGGAAGGTCGCGCCGGCGCTGGCGATGGGCAACACCGTGGTGCTGAAGCCGGCCGAATATACCACTCTCACCGCGTTGCTCTTCTCCGATATCTGCCGTCAGGCCGGGCTGCCGAAAGGGGTGGTCAACATCGTCACCGGCGACGGCGCGGTGGGCGAGATGATCGTGGGCCATCCGGATATCGACAAGATCGCCTTTACCGGCTCGACCGAGGTGGGGCGGAAAATCCGCGCGGCGACGGCGGGATCGGGCAAGGCGCTGACCTTGGAGCTGGGCGGCAAGTCGCCCTATATCGTGTTCGACGACGCCGATCTGGATTCCGCGGTCGAGGGGCTGGTCGATGCGATCTGGTTCAACCAGGGACAGGTCTGCTGCGCCGGATCGCGCCTTTTGGTGCATGAGCCGGTGGCAGAGCGCTTTCACGACAAGCTGCGCGAGCGGATGGACAAGCTGCGGCTGGGCGATCCACTCGACAAATGCATCGACGTCGGCGCGGTGGTGGACCCGGTTCAGCTGAAGACCATCTCGGACATGGTCGCGGGCAACACCGCCGGGCAGACCTATCACGCCGATGTCGCGCTGCCGGAGGGGGGCTGTTTCTATCCCCCCACGCTGATCACCGGGCTGGCCCCCTCGGACCGGCTGATGCAGGAGGAAATCTTTGGCCCCGTCCTCGTCTCCACCACTTTCCGCACGCCGGGCGAAGCCGTGCAACTGGCGAACAACACGCGCTATGGCCTTGCCGCGACGGTCTGGACCGAGAATCTGAACCTCGCCCTCGACATCGCGCCGATGCTGGCGGCCGGCGTGGTCTGGGTCAACGCCACCAACCTTTTCGACGCCGCCGCGGGTTTTGGCGGGGTGCGCGAAAGCGGCTTTGGCCGCGAGGGCGGATGGGAGGGCTTGTCGGCCTATACCAGGCCCAAGGCCCGGACAAAGGCGCTGTCACCGGTGCCACCGATGCCGGAGGGGGGCGGCGCCCCCGCCGATCCGCTGGACCGGACCGCCAAGCTCTATATCGGCGGCAAGCAGGCGCGGCCCGACGGCGGCTATTCCCGCCCCGTCTGGTCGAAATCCGGCGCGCTGCTGGGCCATGTGCCGATCGCGGGGCGCAAGGATGTGCGCAACGCGGTCGAGGCGGCGCAGGCGGCCGCCGGCTGGGCCGGGACCTCCGGCCACCTGCGGGCGCAGATCCTTTATTATCTGGCAGAGAACCTTTCGGCACGTGCCGGAGAGTTCGCCCACCGGATCGACGCCATGACCGGCAGGCGCGGCGGCGAGAAGGAGGTTCAGGCCTCTATCCAGCGCCTGTTCACCGCCGCCGCCTGGGCCGACAAATACGACGGTCAGGTCCATGGCGTGCCGATCCGCGGCGTGGCGCTGGCGATGAAAGAGCCGGTGGGCATCATCGGCGCGCTTTGTGCCGACGAGGCGCCGTTGTTGGGGCTGGTCGGCGTTCTGGCGCCGGCCATCGCCATGGGCAACCGGGTGGTGCTGGCGGCCTCGGACCCGTTCCCGCTGGCGGCCACGGATTTCTATCAGGTTCTGGACACCTCCGACGTGCCGGCTGGCGTGGTCAACATCCTGACCGGTCCGCATGCGGATCTGGCCGCGCCGCTGGCCGCGCATCTGGGGGTGGACGCGGTCTGGAGCTTTTCCTCCTCCGACCTGTCCGGCGCCATCGAACGCGCCTCGGCGGGCAACCTGAAACGGACCTGGGTGAACCACGGGCAGGCGACCGACTGGCAGGCGGCGGACCTGCGCCGGTTCCTCGAGGCGGCGACCGAGGTGAAGAATATCTGGGTGCCCTACGGGGAATAGGGGATGGAACGCAGCCCGGACCAGAAACGCTCTGTCCTGATCTTCCACGGGATCGGTGAGCCCCAGCGGGAGCTGGAGCCCGGCGAAGCGGTGTTCTGGCTGTCGCGCGCGCGGTTTTGCGAGATTCTCGACCGGATCACCGGCATGGGCACCACTGCGCCCGAGATCACCTTCGACGACGGCAATGCCTCGGATGCCGAGATCGCCCTGCCGGAGCTGGAGAAACGCGGGCTGCGCGCCACGTTCTTCCTGCTGAGCGCGCGGATCGGTACGCCCGGCTCTCTGTCCGAGGCGGATGTGCGCAGGCTGGCGCAGGCGGGCCATACCATCGGGCTGCACGGGGCGACCCACCGCGACTGGCGCAGACTGGATGCGGCTGGGCGGCAGGCGGAGTATCGCGATGCGCGGCAAAGGCTGGCCGAGCTGGCGGGCGCGCCGGTGACGCTCGCCGCCGCGCCCTTCGGTGCCTATGACCGCCGCGTCACCGAGGCGGTCGACGCCGAAGGGTTCGAGGCGCTCTACACCTCGGACCGGGGGCAGTGCCGCAACACCCGCTTCCTGCGCCCGCGCAACTGCATCGAGGGCGAAATGGACAATGCGCAGTTGGAAGAGGCCCTGCGCGGCCTGGTCCCCTATGGGCGCCGCACGCGACGCCTGCTGGGGCTGATGCGCAAGCGGCTGCTGCCGGCGCGGGCAGCGACATGATCAGCATCCTCGTCCCCGCCTACAACGAAGAGGGGTTCATCGGCGACAGCCTGCGCCACCTGCTGAAATCGGACGACCCGGCAGGGATGGAGGCGGACCATCCGGTCGAGGTGATTGTGGTGCCCAATGGCTGCCAAGACGCCACAGCGGCAGAGGCGCGGGCGCTGGCCCCCGACTTTGCCGCGCGGGGCTGGCGGTTTCGGATCATCGAACTGGCCGAGGGCAGCAAGACCGCAGCGCTGAATGCCGGTATCGCCGCCGCCGCCAACCCGAACCTGGTCTTCATGGACGCCGACATTCATGTCTCGCCCGGTCTGATCGCAGCGCTGGCGCGCGCGGTGGACCGGCCCGCGCCCACCTATGCCAGCGGCCAGTTCCGCATTCGCCGCGCGCGCAGCTATGTCTCGCGCCTCTATGCCCGGTTCTGGGCACGGCTGCCGTTCATGGCCCGGGGCGTGCCGGGCTGCGGCATCGCGGCGGTGAATAGCGCGGGGCGGGCGCGCTGGGATGAGATTCCGGAGGTGATCTCGGACGATATCTTCATCCGCAGCCATTTCGCGGCGGAAGAGATGGTCAGGGTGCCGGATGCGTTTTCCTGGCCCATCGCCGAGGGTTTCGGCGCGCTGGTGCGGGTACGGCGGCGGCAGAACCGGGGGCTGGCCGAACTTGGGGAAAAACGGCCCGATCTTGTACGGAATGCCGGGCAGACCGCGCCGGGTGCGGCCCAGAAGGTCGGGCTGATGCTGCGCGACCCGTTGGGGTTTGCGATTTATACGGCGGTGGCGCTGACGGTGAAGACACCGCTCTGGCAGCCGCGCGGCCGCTGGGACCGCGACCGCGGCGTGTAAGAACACCTGCCCAGCGACATCGGTCCGAGGCGAGCCTTCGAACCTGCGCCCCCAGCGCGGAATCAAGCCCGAAGCGCACCGCGCCGGCGCCGGCCCACGGTCCGGGGCGTTTGCGCGGCTTGTGAACGGCGACAGCCTAGTTGGTGGTGCTCTCCAGCCCCTCGGGCTCGCCCACCACGACAAAGCGCAGCTGATCGGGTTTCAGCAGATCCGCCGCAACGCGGTTTGCGTCACCGAGCGTCACCGCGTTCACCTTGTCGTTGCGGGTGGTCACATAATCGATCGGCAGATCGTCCATCTGCATCCCCACGAGGATGCTGGCGATCCGCTCGTTGCCGTCGAACCGCAGCGGATAGGCGCCGGTCAGATAGGTCTTGGCCTTGTCCAGCTCCTCCGCCGTCACCCCGTCACGGGCCAGACGCGCCCATTCGTCCCGGATCACCTGAACCGCCTCGCCGATGCGGCCATTGGCCGAGGCGACGCTGCCCATATAGACCGAGGCCAGATCGCGCGGCACCAGATAGGAATAGACACCATAGGTCAGCCCGCGTTTCTCGCGCACCTCGGTCATCAGGCGGCTTTCGAAACTGCCGCCGCCGAGGATGGTGTTGAGCACATAGGCGGCAAAGAAATCCGGGTCGTGCCGGCCGATCCCCGGCTGACCGAACAGCGCAACCGACTGTGGCGTGGCAAAGGGCACCACGGTGGTGCCGCTCTCGATGGTGACCTCGGCCTTGCCCGGCATCGCCGCGCCGGCCCGGGGCAGATCGCCCAGCAGCCGGTCCACCAGCGCGCCCAGCGCCTCGGGGGTGATGTCGCCCACCGCCGCCACATAAAGCCGGTCGCGGGCAAAGACCGCGCCATGGGCCCGCACCAGATCGTCGCGGCTGAGCGACGCGACGGACTCCGGCGTGCCCTTGCCGTCCGAGCCATAGGGGTGGTCGCCATATGTCATCGCGCGGAAGGTCTGGCCGGCGATCTCATTGGGATCCTTGGCGTCCGAGGCCAGCCCGGACTGGACCTGCCCCCGCACCCGTTCGATGGCGTCCGCGTCGAAACGGGGCGCGAGAAGCGTATCGCGCAGCAGCGCCATCACGGAATCGCGGTTCTCGGTCAGGAACCGGGCCGAGACCGACACCGAATCCGGCCCGCTGTCGAAGGAAAAAGAGGCCGCCAGCGATTCCAGCTCGCGGGCATAGGCGCGGGCGTCGAGATCGCCCGCCCCCTCCTCCAGCAGACCGGTCATCAGGTTCACCGCGCCACGCTTGCCCGGTGCGTCCAGCGAGGTGCCGCCGCGAAACCGCAACTCCAGCGCGGTGAAGGGGATCGAGTGATCCTCGACCAGCCAGGCGGTGATACCGCCGGGGCTGACCACCTCCTGAATTTTCACCGCCGCCAGGGCCGGAAGGCCCAGCAGCGTCAGAATCAGCGCCGCAAACAGGGTTCTCATTGGGTCACCTCTTCGTAACGCATCAGCCGGCCGGTGACCGAATCCTCCCGGCGCAGGAGAGTGCGGGCCGCGGCCAGAATATCGTCTCCGGTCACGGCCTGAAGCAGATCCGGCCAGGCCTGCACGTCCTCGACGGTCAGACCGACGGCCAGCGCCCGGCCATAGCGGTTGGCGATGCCGGCAACGTCGTCACGTTCATAGATCTGCGAGGCGCGCAGCTGCAGCTTGATCCGATCGAGCTGTTCGGGGTCCACCCCGTCGCGCAGAAAGCTGCGCAGCGTCTCGTCCAGCGCCGCCTCGGCCGCGTCCAGCGAAACGCCCTCGGCCGGCACCACCACCAGATCGAAGGTGGTGTCGTCGAGTGTGGTGCCATTGTAGAAGGCGCCGGTATAGACCGCGATCTTCTGATCGAATTGCAGCTTTTCGGCCAGGTACGAGGTCTGGCCGCCGCCGAGGATCTCGGACAGCAGATAAAGCGCGGCCGCCTCCCGCTGCGCGCCCGGGTCGCGTTCCTGCGCCAGATAGGAACGGTTGACATAGGCCTGCGCCACACGCGCGTCGCGGAACTCCAGCCGCCGGGCGGCGCGCTGCGGCGGCTCCTGCGAGCGGATGCGCGGCGGCAGGTCGGGATTGGCGGGAATGACGCCGTAATAGGTTTCGGCCAGGGTTCTGACCTCGTCGGGCGTCACGTCACCCGACACCACCAGGATGGCGTTATTCGGCGCGTAATAGGTGTGATAGAAGGACAGCGCATCGGCGCGGTCCAGCTCCTCCATCTCGTGTTTCCAGCCGATCACCGGCACGCCGTAGCGGTGGTTGAGGTATTGCGCCGCGTTCATCTGTTCCGAGAACAGCGCCCGCGGGTTGTTCTCGGTCCGCATGTTGCGCTCTTCCAGAATCACGTCGCGCTCGGTGGCGATGTCGCCCTCGGTCAGCCGCAGATGGGTCATCCGGTCGGATTCCATCTTCATCATCAGTCCCAGCCGGTCGGCGGCGACACGCTGGAAATAGGCGGTGTAATCGTAACTGGTAAAGGCGTTGTCCTGACCGCCGTTGGCCGCCACCGTGGCGGACAGCTCGCCCGATTTCATGTTGTCGGTATCCTTGAACATCAGATGTTCGAGGAAATGCGCCACCCCCGATGAGCCGACCGGCTCATCCGCCGAGCCGACGCGATACCAGACCATGTGCTGAAGGACCGGCGCGCGGTGATCCTCGACCACTACCACCTGCATCCCGTTTTCCAGAGAAAAGGTGGTCACCGCCTCTTGCGGGTCCGCCGCCCGACCGGCGGCGGCAGAGGCGGCCAGCGCCCCCGATGCGGCCGCGATCAGGACAAAATTCTTGAACATGCGGGATCTCTCCGTTGCTGCGCACTTCAACCTACGCGCGGCCCGCCCCGGTTCAAGTCAAAGTCTCGTAAACGTGAGCGGCCTCAGGGCTTTGCCGGCGGTGCGGTGGGTGTGCCGGCGCCGGCGCGGCGGTAGAGTTCGTTCGTCGGGAAGGGTTCGAGCGCCTGACGGCGATAGGCCTGTTCATAGCGGTCCACCGGCAGCAGGCGAACGCGGGTCATGCGCGACTGCCGCTTGCGGAACTTGGCATCGGCTTCGGCCAGGGTATCGCGCACGCCGGACTCGACGCCATGGCGCGTGGCGGCCGAGATCAGCGCGCTGTCCGCGGCCGGAACTCCGCCCGGCACGGTGGCCTCGGCGCGCCCGCCCATGGCCACGACCGCATCCGCCATCGGCGTCGGATCGACCAGGTTGGCGGCGCCGGGATCGGGCGCAGGCAGGGCGGAATAGTCGGTGGGCGCGGTCAGCGGCTTCACCGGCAGAATCATGAATTCGTCCGGGCCCGGGCCCGGCGCGCTCAGATTGCGCAGACCTTTGCTCGAGCACCCGGCGACCGAGACCGCCGTAACCAGCATGATCGTAATACCCAGAGGGCGCAGCATGGCCACTCTCTCCCGCCTGTTTCAGGGGTGTTTAACCGATTTGCCGGGCAAGGTCACGGGGCCTTTTTCCGCCGATCGGCGATGCGGTCCTCGAACAGGATGAGGCCCGCCGCGCCGGCAAAGATGAACACGTCCCCGACATTGAACACGAAGGGGTTATTGATGCCGCAGCAGGACATGTTGAGAAAATCCAGCACATAGCCGTAAAGCAGCCGGTCGATCACATTGCCCAGCGCGCCGCCGATCAGCAGCCCGGCGGACAGTTGCATCCGGTGCCCCGCGGACCGCCTCAGCGTCCAGACGAAGACGGCGACGCACACAGCCAGCGAAAAGCCGATCAGCACCCAGCGCGCCGCCTCGGACCCGCTGTCGAGCAGGCCGAAATTGATGCCCCTGTTCTCGCCGTACCGGAAATTCAGGAGCGGCGGCAGCACGTCGATCTCGCGCAGCCGCACCAGCCCCATCCAGTGCACCACCAGATACTTGCTGGCCTGGTCCAGCAAAAAGGCCCAGAATCCGGCCCAGAACAGCATGGCAAAGCGCATGTGGGCGTCAGTGCCGGAAATGGCGCATGCCGGTGAACACCATGGCGAGCCCGGCCTCGTCGGCCGCCGCGATCACCTCGGCGTCGCGCATCGACCCGCCCGGCTGAATGACGCAGGTAGCGCCCGCCGCCGCCGCTTCGAGCAGCCCGTCGGGGAACGGGAAGAAGGCGTCCGACGCCACGGCCGAGCCGATGGTCAGCGGTTTCGCCAGGCCCAGCGTCTCGGCCATGCGCTCGGCCTTCTTGGCGGCGATCAGGGCCGAATCGACCCGGCTCATCTGGCCGGCGCCGACGCCGACGGTGGCCTGATCGCGGACATAGACGATGGCGTTGGATTTCACGTGTTTCGCCACCTTCCAGGCGAACAGCAGATCGCGCATCTGCTCTTCGGTGGGCGCCAGTTTCGTCACCACCTTCAGATCGTCCATCCCGACAAAGCCGTTGTCCTTGTCCTGCACCAGGAAGCCGCCCGCCACCTGACGGAAGGTCAGCCCGCCGGCACGCGCGTCGGGCAGACCGTCGGTGGTCAGCAGGCGCAGGTTCTTCTTGGCGGCGAAGATCCCCTTTGCCTCGTCGGAGGCGCCGGGCGCGATCACCACCTCGGTGAAGATGCCGGTGATCTCTTCGGCCGTCTCGGCATCCAGCGGCTTGTTCAGCGCCACGATGCCGCCGAAGGCCGAGGTGCGGTCGCAGTCGAAGGCGGATTTATAGGCCTCGATCAGCGTCGCGCCCTTGGCCACGCCGCAGGGGTTGGCGTGTTTGATGATGGCGCAGGCGGCAGTGTCTTCGGGATCGAACTCGGCGACCAGCTCAAAAGCCGCGTCGGTGTCGTTGATGTTGTTGTAGGACAGCTCCTTGCCCTGATGCTGCACGGCGGTGGCGACACCGGGGCGGTTCGAGCCGTCGACGTAAAAGGCCGCGTTCTGATGCGGGTTCTCGCCATAGCGCAGGGTCTGCGCCAGCGTGCCGGCAAAGGCGCGGCGGCGCGGCGCCCCCTCCTCCAGCGCCGCGGCCATCCAGGCCGAGACAGCGGCGTCATAGGCGGCGGTGCGCGAATAGGCGGTCAGCGCCAGGTTCTGGCGGAAGCCGTAGGTGGTCTGGCCGTCGTTGGCCTCCAGCTCGGCCAGCAGCCTGTCATAATCCTCGACATCGACCACCACGTTGACAAAAGCGTGGTTCTTCGACGCGGCGCGGATCATCGCCGGGCCGCCGATGTCGATATTCTCGATGCAGGTGGCGTAATCGGCGCCCTTGGCGACGGTTTCCTCGAACGGGTAGAGGTTCACCACCAGCAGGTCGATCGGCGAAATCAGATGGGTTTCCATCGCCGCCACATGGGAGGGGTCGTCGCGCAGCGCCAGCAGGCCGCCGTGCACCATCGGGTGCAGCGTCTTGACCCGGCCGTCCATCATTTCCGGGAACCCGGTCACTTCGGCGACGTCGCGCACCTCAAGCCCGGCGTCGCGCAGGGCGCGGGCGGTGCCGCCGGTGCTGATCAGTTCGACCCCGCGCGCGGCCAGGGCCCGGCCCAGATCAATCAGGCCGGTTTTGTCGGAGACGGAAAGCAGGGCGCGGCGCACAGGGTACAGGTCGGTCATGAGTCGATCCTTGATCTCAGGAAATGTCTGGGCGCGGCATAGTCCATATCGCGCCGGGATAGAACCACCCCATTTGCCGCGGCGCAGCATGATCTGGTGGATTTCCGGCGGGTTTCGCGCCTCAATTTGAAAAATCGGGCTCGTCGCGGTGCAGGTCGCGCACCGCGATGGCGGTGTCCTGCGCCTTGCTCAGCGACCAGCGCACACGGGTGCGATAGTCCATCGCGCGCCCCGACAGGACGATCTGGGTGCTGGCCCGCGGTTTCAGCCGGCCCTTTTCCAGATAGACGCTGGGCTGCAGCGCCAGCGTGAGCGACGGGCCGCCGGCATGGCGAAACACCCAGATTTCTCCGCTCTTGAGGGCCATGGACACCGCCGCGCCGCCCAGATCCAGCGCCGCGTCCACCTCCGGGTGCAGATGCAGGCGGATGTCAAAGCCCACCCCCGACAGCACGGTTGCGTCCATCGCCTTGTCAAAGCGGCGCTTGTCGGCATCCTCGACCGCCAGCAGCATATCCTCGGCCGCCAGACCGCGCCCGTCGAAGGACAGATCGAGGCTGCGCACATGGGTCAGGCCAAAGCTGCGCAGATAGCCGTCATGCCCGCCCTGAAACCGGATGCCGTCCGTCATTTGCGAGATTTCGGTCGGCACCCGGAACGGCCCGTCGATCAGCGCCTCGCGGCCCGACCCGCGCGCCGGCTCGCTCAGCCGGGCGCTGGAATAGCCGTCGAGGCAGAGCGTCGAATGCGACGGCGTCGCCCGCCCGGCGCGGCGCCACTCGACCCCGAAGGAGGCGCCCGAGCCGCAATTGACGATCAGCGGACGGCGGCCCGAGGTCAGCTCGAAGGCCAGCGTCGAGGCGTGGGCGTTGTAGGAGGCCGGCCCGCGCGGCGGCGGGCTGGCATCGACGATCACGCTGGTGCGCCCGCCGGACAGCCGGGCATAGCCCATCGCCAGCCCGCCCGGCTGGCCCGGCTTGACGTGGGAGGCGGCGAGCGCGTGATCGAGCCGCCCCTCCAGCCCGCGGCCGCCGCCGTGAAACCGCGCCAGCCCGCCATCGGCATGGCGCAGGGTGCGCAGGGTGGGGGCGATCCGCTCGATCGCCGCCTGATGCGGCCCCGGCACACCGCGCCCTGCGTCATGCAGCACCGCCGCCGCCCAGGTCAGCAGCGTGAACACCTCGAGCAGTTCCTCGGGGTTGCGGGTGGGCAGACCGCCCTGACTGTCGATCTGGGCGGCGCATTCGCGCGCCAGCGCCCTGACCGCCGGATCGGCCAGATCTTCGCGCCCTTGCAACGACAGCCCGGCATAGATCAGCCCGGTCAGCGCCTCGAACCGGGGCAGGCCGGGGGCGGCGGCGGACCAGCGTTTCGACAGAAACCAGGCCTGGGCCGCGAGGGCGCGGTAGAACGCCGCGCTGGCCGCCTTGTCCTGACCGCGCAGCAGAAACAGCGCGTGATTGATCCAGCGGATCACCCGCCGGCCGGCCAGATCCGGGGTCCATCCCGGCCCCCGTCCGGTGCCATGCGCCGCAATCCACCCCCAGAGCCAGGTCTGCGCCCTGGCCCGCGCCGCCATGTCACCCACCGCCGCCAGATCGTCGAGCCAGGCGAAACCGTGACGATCGGCGTCAAAGGCGGCGTTGGGCGCGGCAACGTCCCACAGCGCGGTGTCCTGCGATTCGATGAGGTATCCGGCAAACAGAAGATTGCCCGCGATCAGCTGCCGACCGCGCGCGAACGACCCGATGGTGCGCGGCTCGGGCTGCGACACGAACCCGGTTGCACCGCGCTGCCGTCTGCTCCGCCGGGCATACCAGCGGTTAAGTAACCGGGTGCGGCGACTGGCAAATGTGTCAGGACTGGACATGCGCGCTCTGCCTCTCACGCTCTCTGGCGTTTCCGGCGGATGATAGCGGCGCAGGGCCGCGGAGTCACTTGCGAAACCCGGACCTCATGCCGCTTTGCGCAGACAGGCGATGTAAAAACCGTCCATGCCGCCCAGCCCGGGCCAGTAATCGGGACGCAGGCGCAGACCGCCCTCTTCGGTGACCCAGCCCGGATCGATCCCGGGCAGATCCAGCGCGGCCCGGTCGATGGCGGCGCCGGCCAGGATTTCCAACGCCTCCTCGATCTGCACCTCGCCCTCGTCCGGCAGCAGCGAACAGGTGCAATAGACCAGCCGCCCGCCCGGTTTCAGCAGCGACCAGGCATGCGCCAGCATCTGCGCCTGAAGCTCGATCAGCAGGCCGAATTCGGCCCCGTCCTTGGCAAAGGGCAGATCGGGATGGCGGCGAATGGTGCCAGTGGCCGAACAGGGCGCGTCAAGCAGGATGGCGTCATATTGCCCGTCGTGCTCCAGCGCGTCACCGACCACCACCCGGGCGGTGAGCCCGGTGCGCGCCAGATTCTCGCGCAGCCGGCCAAGGCGCGCCTCCGAGATGTCGAGCGCGACCACATCGGCGCCGGCGGCGGCCAGTTGCAGGGTCTTGCCGCCGGGCGCGGCGCACATGTCGAGCACCTTTTCGCCGAGCTGCGCGGCCAGCACTTTCGCGGGCAGCGCCGCGGCGGCGTCCTGCACCCACCAAGTTCCATCCGCATAACCCGGCAGCGCCGAGACCTGCCCCGGCACATCGAGCCGCAGCGACCCGGTGGGCAACGCCCGCGCGTCCGGCAGATCGACCAGCGCCCCCGGGCGGGGCGTAATGTCGAGCGGCGCGCCGGCGAAATGCGCCGCCTCCATCGCCGCCACCGCCTCGGGGCCCCAGGCCTCGACCAGCGGTTTGCGCAGCCATTTCGGCAGCCGCGGAACGCGCAGCCGCGCCCATTCCTCCGGCCCCTCGGCGGCGATCTTGCGCAGCACCGCGTTGACCATGCCCTTCAGTTTCCCGTGGCGGCGGTGGCGCGCGGTGATCTCGACCATCGCGTTGACCACGCCATGCGCCGCGGCGCCTGCGCAAAGCTCGATCGTGCCCAGCCGCAGCGTGTTCTGCACGGTCAGCGGCGGCGGTTTGCGCAGATGTTTCGCCAGCAGCCGGTCGGCGCGCTCCAGCCCGCGCAGCGTGTCGGCGGCCAGCCGCTGGGCGCGGGCGCGGTCGGCCGGCTCCAGCCGCTCCAGCGCCGCGGCGCCAAGGCATTCGGACAGCAGCCGCCCCTCGCCCAGAACCTGATCGAGCAGGTAAATCGCGCTTTTCCGTGCCGCCGTTCCGCTGTCGTCCATGCTGACCTGCCTGCGTTGTTCCAAGTCGCCCGGCTTGTCCCCGGGCGACAGGGGCGTATATCACGAGCAGAGAGCAAAGGAACCCGCGATGCGCGAGAACGACAGCCCCGAAGCACCGGACGAGAAACCCGATCTGCCCCCCGCCGCCCAGCGCGCGCTGGCCGAGGCGGAGGCGCGCCGCCGCAAGGCCGAGGCGGAGGCCGAGCCGCTGCCCACCGAACTGGGCGGGCGCGACGGGCCGGAACCGGTGCGCTATGGCGATTGGGAGAAGAAGGGGATCGCGGTCGATTTCTGAGGCGGCCGCGCCTCGAGCCCTCGTTCCGCGATTAAAGAAATAAGGTTCGCGCCCGGCCTCGGGGGCGGGCGCGAACCGGGGCTGACGCCCCGGAGAAAACCTCATCGTACCGCGCCCCCACCGACACGAATGCGTCGCATCTGCTGGCGGGCGAGGCCCGTCCTGCGGCCGGGCCTGACGGGACATCGGTGCCGTTTCTCCATCAAGCAGCCGCGAATCACCCCTGCCGCAGCGATCCCTCGCCGCCGCTCAATTTGCCGAAACCTCTCGGCAAATCGCCCGGGGTGTCACAGCCCCAGCACATCCACCATGTCGTACTGGCCCGGCGCCCTGCCCTGACCCCAGAGCGCCGCCTTGAGCGCGCCGCGCGCAAAGATCGCCCGGTCGGTCGCCACATGGCGCAGCACGATGCGTTCGCCATCGGCGGCAAAGAGCACGTCATGCTCGCCCACGATGTCGCCGCCCCGGACCGCGGAAAATCCGATATGCCCCCGCTCGCGCGCGCCGGTGATCCCGTCGCGGCCGCGGTCGGCCACATCGGCCAGGCTCACCCCGCGCCCCTCGGCGGCGGCCTCGCCCAGCATCAGCGCGGTGCCCGAGGGTGCGTCGACCTTGTGGCGGTGGTGCGCCTCGATCACCTCGATGTCGAAATCCTCGTCCAGCGCGGCGGCCACCCGTTTCGTCAATTGCACCAGCAGGTTGACGCCCAGGCTCATGTTGCCGGCCCGGATGATGACGGCGTGGCGCGCCGCCGGTTCAAGCCGCGCGATCTGGTCGTCGGTCATGCCGGTGGTGCCGATCACATGCACCGCGCGGGCCTGCGCGGCCAGCGCGGCAAACTCCAGCGTCGCCTCGGGCGCGGTAAAGTCGATCACCGCCTGCGCCTGGGCAAAGGCGTCGAGCGGCTGGTCGGTCACCGTCACGCCCAGCGGCGCGCCGCCCATCGCCTCGCCCACGTCGCGGCCGACCCAGGAATGGCCGGCCCGCTCGACCGCGCCGACCAGACGCGCCCTGTCGCTGTCGCTGATGGTCTCGATCAGCATCCGGCCCATGCGGCCCGATGCCCCGGTCACGACGATCCCCGGTCTATGTGTCATGTGACGCCCCTGTGCTGCGATCCTGTGCCTTCTCCCTACCCGCTCAGCCGCCGCTTGGCAAAGCCCCGCCAAACGCCTAGATCGGGGACATGGCAAAGAACAAATTCCATGACGGTTCCGGTCCCTCGCAGCGCCAGCTGCGGGTGGGCGAACTGATCCGGCGCACCCTGGCCGAGGTGCTGGCGCGCGGCGATATCCACGACCCGGACCTCAACCGGATGTCGATCACCGTCGGCGAGGTGCGCACCTCGCCCGATCTCAAGATCGCCACCGCCTATGTGCTGCCTTTGGGCGGCAAGGGGCAGGAGGATGTGGTCAAGCTGCTGGCGCGCAACAAGGGCGAGCTGCGCCGCATCATCGGCAAGAAGGCCGGGCTGAAATTCACCCCCGACCTGCGATTCCAGCTCGACCAGACCTTTGACCAGATGGACGAAACCCGCCGCATGCTGTCGCAGGACGCGGTGCGCCGCGATCTGGAGTCGTGATCCGCGCCGCCGCGATCGGGCTGGCGGCGCTCATCGCCGCCCCTGCCCTCGCGGTCGAGTGCCGCAATACCGGGTATGACGGCAACCGCTATACGATCTGCGAGGTCGATGCGGCGCAGGAGGATCTGCGGCTGTTCCTGAACGATGCCCGGGGCGGACTGCTGGGCCAGTTCGGGGCGGTGAACGCAAAGCTGGCCGGCGAAGGCAAGCGGCTCGCCTTCGCGATGAACGGCGGCATGTATCACGACGATCGCTCGCCGGTCGGGTATTATGTCGAGAACGGCGACGAGTTGATGCGGGTGATCCCCAATGCCGGGCCGGGCAATTTCGGCCTGTTGCCGAACGGTGTCTTCTGCATCCGCCCCGGCCGGGCGGATGTGATCGAGACGCTGGCCTTCCTCGACCGCAAGCCCGCCTGCACCCATGCCACCCAATCGGGGCCGATGCTGGTGATCGACGGCGCGCTGCATCCGCGGTTCCTGCCCGACAGCAACTCGCGCTACATCCGCAACGGGGTGGGCACCAGCGCCGACGGCACCCGCGCGGTTTTTGCGCTGTCGCGCGATCTGGTCACCTTCCACGCCTTTGCCCGTCTTTTCCGGGATCACCTCGGCCTGCCGCAGGCGCTTTATTTCGACGGCAACATCTCGCGGCTCTACGCGCCGCAGCTCGGGCGCAACGACCCGGGTTTTGCCCTGGGGCCGATCGTCGGCGTGGCGGAGCCCGCCGAATAGGGCGGAACCGGGCCGAATCCGTACAAAATCACTGCCTCGGCCTTCGGCAAATTGACAGCGCGGGGGGCTTCGGCTACGCCGCCGCCCTCTGATCAGGAACGGGGACGACATGGCACGCAAACGCAAAGGGCGCGATATTTCCGGCTGGCTGGTGGTGGACAAGCCCGCTGGGCTGACCTCGACCGCCGTCGTGAACAAGGTGCGCTGGGCGCTGGAGGCCAAAAAGGCCGGTCATGCCGGCACGCTGGACCCGGAGGCGACCGGCGTGCTGGCGGTGGCGCTGGGCGAGGCGACCAAGACGGTTCCCTATATCACCGATGCGCTCAAGGCCTATGCCTTCACCGTGCGGCTGGGCCAGGCCACCAACACCGACGATGCCGAGGGCGAGGTGATCGCGCAAAGCGACACACGCCCGACGGATGACGAGATCAAGGCGGCGCTGAGCCGGTTCGTCGGCGAGATCATGCAGGTGCCGCCGAAATACTCGGCGGTCAAGATCGACGGCCAGCGCGCCTATAAGCTCGCCCGCGAGGGCGAAGAGTTCGAGGTCGAGGCGCGCCCGCTCTGGGTCGAGGAGCTGGTGATGACCGACCGCCCCGACCCCGATCACGTGGAGCTGGAGATGACCTGCGGCAAGGGCGGCTATGTGCGCGCCATCGCCCGCGACCTCGGCGAAACCCTGGGCTGCTTCGGCCATGTGGTGCGCCTGCGCCGGATCTGGTCGGGTCCCTTCGATTCCGAGGACGGGCTGAGCCTCGAACAGATCGACGCGATGGCGCGAACGCCGGCGCTCGATGACTACATCCGCCCGCTGGAACAGGGGCTGGCCGATCTGCCGGAGGTCAAATGCACCGCCGAGGGCGCGGCAAAGCTGCGCAACGGCAACCCCGGCACGGTGCTGCCCTCGGATGTGGAGTACGGCGACGAATGCTGGGCCTCTTTCGAGGGGCGCGCGGTGGCCGTGGGCCGCTACAAGGCCGGGCAATTGCATCCCAGCCGGGTTTTCAACCTCTAAGCCGGGCGCAACGCCCCTGCGGGGCGGGGCGGCGGGGCGGCGGGGCGGCCCCCCCTTGCCGCCGGGCCGCTTTCGCACGGCGGTGTCTTCCGCTCCGGCGCGCGGACGGATAAACCCCCGTCCATGATCACCCGAAGCCATACCAAGGGCGACGCGCCCTCCACCGCCGTCTATTCCGATTGCGAACGCTACCGCTACAGCCTGACCCGGATCTGGAACCCGCAGGGGCGCCGGGCGCTGTTCGTGATGCTGAATCCGTCGACCGCGACCGAGGTGCAGAACGACCCGACGGTCGAGCGCTGCGAACGGCGGGCGCGGGCGCTGGGGTTCGGGGCGTTCCGGGTGACCAACATCTTTGCCTGGCGCGACACCGACCCGCGTGCGATGCGCCGGGCCGACGATCCGGTGGGGCCGGAGAATGACGCGGCGATCCTGGACGGCGCGGCCTGGGCGGATCAGGTGATCGCCGCCTGGGGCACCCATGGGGCGCATCTGGACCGGGGACCGAGGGTCGAGGCGCTGCTGCGCGGGACCGGCGCGCCGCTCTATCACCTGGGGCTGAGCAAGGACGGGCACCCGAAACACCCGCTTTATATCGCCTATGCGCGCCAACCCGAGTCCTGGGGACCGGAAAACCCCTGTTAACCAGCCGAACCGGAAATCATTGACCTGTGCCCGCATTTGTGGCTGCTGGGGGCGTTCTTAGGTTTTCGAGTGGAGCGGCGGCATGGTCTGGCTGGCGGGTTTATTCGGCCTTGCCGCGCTGGGCGGCATGGCCCTGGCGGACCTCTTTTCCGAAGACGACGACCTGGCCGACGATAAGGCGGAGGCCGATCAGGATCCCCTCGGCCTGGAGACCGGCATGGAAACCGGGCCGCTTTCTCCCGCTGACTGGATCGAGGGGGTGACGGGGACGACGGGGGATGTCCCCGGCGACCCGGTGGAGGGCGCGGCCGAAAGCGGCCCTGCCGGGCTGATCCTGTCGGGCGGACCCGAGGTCGACTTTCTCTCCGGCGGGGACGGGAACGACCTGCTGGACGGGGCCGCCGGTCAAGACCAGATCAACGGCTATGGCGGCGACGACTGGATCCGCGGGGGGGCCGGCGACGACCGGCTGTTCGGCGCGGACGGCGATGACCTCCTCGATGGCGGCGGCGGCGAAGATCAGCTTCATGGCGGCTATGGCGATGACGACCTGGAGGGCGCGGCGGGCGAGGATCAGCTGTTCGGCCATGCCGGGGCCGACCGGCTGGAGGGCGGTTCGGGCGCCGACCGGATGGAGGGCGGGCTGGGCGACGATGTGCTGCGCGGCGGGGACGGCGACGACGCGCTGCACGGCTCGGAAGGGGACGATTTTGTGGAGGGCGGCGCGGGTGCGGACACCCTGTTCGGCGGCTGGGGCGACGATACCCTGTCCGGACTGGAACCGGGCGAGGCCCCCGGCATCGACGATCTCGGCGGTATCGGCGGGAGCATCGGCGCGGCGAATGCGGCGGACAGCGCCGCAGAGGATACGTCTGGGAGCGATTTTCTCAATGGCGGCAGTGGCGCCGACACCATCTTCGCCGGGGCCGGCGACGTGGTGACCGCCGGCGAGGATGCGGACGGCATCGTGCTGGGCGACTGGATCGCCGGCGGCGATGCTGCCGAGCTTTTGGATTACGATCCGGCAGAGGATCAGCTGACGCTGGTCTGGGATATGGAATCCGACCCCGATCCGGAGGTCGAGGTGGTGACCGACCCGGCGAGTCCGGGGCTGAGTCATATCATGGTCAACGGCGCCGAACTGGCCCGTGTCCAGGGCGGCGGCCCGGTGACGGTGGAGGATATCCGGCTGGTCGACTATACCGCCCTGCCCGATTTGAGTCCGGCGGATCGCTGATCGGGCCGATTTTCCCTTTGCTTTGGTACAGAATCCGCCTATACGCCCGCATTCGATCCGGGAACGGGGCCTCCGTGCCGGGTCGGACCATTCTCCACGGGCCTGTGCTGGACGACATCCCGGCCTGCGCCATTCACTCTAACCCTGTAAAGGAGACCCCGATGTCGATTACCGTCGAAGAAAAAGCCCGCGTGATGAAAGAATTCGGGACCAAAGAGGGCGACACCGGTTCGCCCGAGGTTCAGGTTGCGATCCTGAGCTCGCGGATTTCCACGCTGACCGAGCACTTCAAGACCCACAAGAAGGACAACCACGGCCGCCGTGGTCTTCTGAAGATGGTGGCCCAGCGCCGCAAGCTGCTGGACTATCTCAAGGGCAAGGATGAGGGCCGTTATCAGGACCTGATCCAGCGCCTGGGTCTGCGCCGCTAAGCGCGCCTTACCAATTTGGTTCGATCGACCGCGTCCCTGCCGGGGCGCGGTTTTTTCGTTCCGGGACGGTCTGTATCGGCATCCGCCTGACCAGCCTGGCAAGGGGGCTCGATCAGGCGAGTGATGTGATACCAAAACATCAAGACTCATAGACATCCGGGGGCCGACGCCCGCTTGCCTGTCACCGTTCTGTCCGGCACCCCGATGCCGGGAAGACGACGTTACCGACCCGCATCCCCAACAACCGCGGTGGCCTTCTGATCGGGGGCAGCGGCTGACCCGGCAGGGATGCTGCGGAAAAGGACCGGGTTCCCCGCGGACGCCCCGAAACCGGATCGCCCCATCCTGCGGACGGGAGGGCCGCCCCGCTATCCATCCTTTCCAAACGTGCCGTTCTCCTGTATGGCGCGTCCATCTGAGACCGTGTGCCCGGACCCCGGCACTCGACGTGAAGATACAAGGGGTCGGCGGCAATGGGGCCGCTACGCAAACGGGAGACCCGGAAGGCCGGGAGTGCTCCCAAACAGGATACGATGATGTTCAATGTAACGACGAAATCGATCGAGTGGGGCGAAGAAACCCTCACTCTGGAAACGGGCAAGGTTGCCCGTCAGGCTGATGGCTCGGTCATCGCCACGCTGGGCGAGACCCGGGTGATGGCCAACGTGACCTTTGCCAAGGAACCCAAGCCCGGACAGGACTTCTTTCCGCTGACCGTGCATTACCAGGAAAAATACTATGCCGCAGGCAAGGTGCCCGGCGGCTTTTTCAAGCGCGAGGCGCGTCCGACCGAGAAAGAGACGCTGACCGCACGCCTGATCGACCGCCCGATCCGCCCGCTGTTCGTGCCCGGCTTCAAGCATGAAGTTCTGGTGATGTGCACCGTGCTGAGCCACGATCTGGTCAACGACCCCGACATCGTGGCGATGATCGCCGCCAGCGCCGCGCTGACCGTGTCGGGCGTGCCCTTCATGGGGCCGATCGCCGGCTGCCGCGTCGGGTATGTGGATGGCGAGTACATCCTCAACCCCGATGTCGAGGACATGCATAACCTGCGCAACAACCCCGAGCAGCGCCTCGACCTGGTGGTCGCCGGGACCAAGGACGCGGTGATGATGGTGGAATCCGAGGCCTATGAGCTGTCGGAAGCCGAGATGCTGGGCGCGGTGACCTTCGCGCATGAGCAGATCCAGCCGGTGATCGACCTGATCATCGATCTGGCCGAGGATGCCGCGAAAGAGCCGTTCGACTTCACCCCGCCGGATTACTCCGCTCTCTATGACGCGGCCAAGGCTGCGGGCGAAGAGAAGATGCGCGCGGCCTATGCCATCACCGACAAGCAGGAGCGTCAGGCCGCCGTCGCCGCAGCGAAAGAGGCGATCCGTGCCGCGCTGAGCGACGAGCAGCTGGAGGATCCGAACCTCGGCGCCGCGCTGAAAAAGCTCGAGTCGACCGTTCTGCGTTCGGACGTGGTCAAGAACGGCCGCCGTATCGACGGCCGCGCGCTGGACCAGGTTCGCCCGATCGTCTGCGAAAACGGCCTGCTGCCGCGGACCCATGGTTCGGCACTGTTCACCCGCGGCGAAACCCAGGCGCTGGTGGTGACCACGCTGGGCACCGGCGATGACGAACAGTTCATCGACGCGCTGCACGGCAACTTCAAATCGAACTTCATGCTGCACTATAACTTCCCGCCCTATTCGGTCGGCGAAGTGGGCCGCGTGGGTGGCCCGGGCCGTCGCGAGATCGGCCATGGCAAGCTGGCGTGGCGGGCGTTGCAGGCGGTTCTGCCGGCCTCGACCGACTTCCCCTACACCCTGCGCCTCGTGTCCGAGATCACCGAATCCAACGGCTCGTCCTCGATGGCGTCGGTCTGTGGCGGCTCGCTGTCGATGATGGATGCGGGCGTTCCGCTGAAATCCGCGGTGGCCGGTGTTGCCATGGGTCTGGTGCTGGAGGAAGACGGCTCCTACGCGGTGCTGACCGACATTCTGGGCGACGAGGATCACCTCGGCGACATGGACTTCAAGGTCGCGGGCACCGAAGAGGGCATCACCTCGCTGCAGATGGACATCAAGGTGGCCGGCATCACGCCCGAGATCATGCAAAAGGCCCTGGCTCAGGCCAAGGACGGCCGGATGCACATCCTGGGCGAGATGAACAAGGCGCTCTCCGGCGCGGCGGATTTCTCTGTCCACGCACCGCGCATCGAGACCATGCAGATCCCCACCGACAAGATCCGCGAAGTGATCGGCTCGGGCGGCAAGGTGATCCGCGAGATCGTCGAAGTGTCGGGCGCCAAGGTCGACATCAACGACGACGGCGTGATCAAGATCGCCTCGCCGAACGGCGAGGCCATCCAGAAGGCCTATGACATGATCTATTCGATCGTGGCAGAGCCGGAAGAGGGCAAGGTCTATAAGGGCAAGGTCGTGAAGATCGTCGATTTCGGCGCCTTCGTGAACTTCTTCGGCAAGCGCGACGGGCTGGTTCACGTCAGCCAGATCGAGAACCGCCGCCTGAACCATCCCTCGGACGTTCTGAAAGAGGGCCAGGAGGTCTGGGTCAAGCTGCTGGGCTTTGACGACCGCGGCAAGGTGCGCCTGTCGATGAAGATGATCGACCAGGAGACCGGCGAAGAGACCACTGCCGAAAAGAGCGAGGAAGCGGCGGACTGATCCGCCGTCCCCTGACGCGATAGAGAGGCCCCGGCAGCGATGCCGGGGCTTTTTCGTTTCACGCGACACAGGTAAGACATGGTCATGCACTCGCTGATCATCCACATGTCCGCCAGCATCGCCCGGCGCCCCAATGCCGAGGCGCTGTTGCGCGCGCTGCCAGGCGCGATGCTGATCGATGCGGTCGACGGGCGCGATCCGGCGCAGGTGACCGGCGTGACGATCCGGCCGGGCGATGCCTTTGCCCCCGCCTACCCCTTTCCCATGTCCCCCGGCGAGATCGGTTGTTTCCTCAGCCACCGGCGCTGCTGGCGGCGCATCCTGGCCGAGGGGTGGGACTACGCCCTGATCGTCGAGGACGACCTGGACATCGACCCCGCGCGGCTGCGCGCGGCGCTGGAACTGGTCGCGGACCAGGCCACGCCGGACAGCTACATCCGCCTGCCGGTGAAACCGCGCGAGCGGCCGGCCCGGGTGCTGGGGGAAAGGGACGGGCTGACGCTGATCCTGCCGCGCATCATCGGGCTTCAGACCGTGGCGCAGGTGGTCGGGCGCGGGGCGGCGGCGCGGCTGCTGGCCGCGACCGAGACCATCGACCGGCCGGTCGATACCCTGCTTCAGATGCATTGGGTCACCGGTCAGCCGGTGCACAGCCTGACCGGCAGCGGCGCGCGCGAACTCACCGCCGATCTGGGCGGCTCGACGATCCAAAAGAAAACCCGCGCCGGCGGCAAGCTGGCGCGGGAATTCAAACGTTTCGCCTATAGGACGCAGGTCGCCCTGCGCCCGCAGCCGCCGATCAGGCCGGGTTCTTGATGGTGCGCAGATAGGGCAGCTTGACCTCGACGTCGCCGAACTTTTCCTTGGCCTCGTCGGTGCTCATGCCCAGCGCCACGATCACGTCCTGACCGGCGGTCCAGTTCGCCGGGGTGGCCAGCGGCTGCTGCCAGGTGCGCTGCAGCCCGTCCAGCGCGCGCAGCACCTCGGCAAAGTTGCGGCCGACCGACATCGGGTAGGTCATGATCAGCTGAACCTTTTTGTCCGGGCTGATGATGAAGACCGAGCGGACCGAGGCGCTGTCGGCGGCGGTGCGGCCATCGGGCAGATAGGCCTCGGCGGGCAGCATGTCGAAGGCTTTCGACACCGCCAGATCCTGGTCGGCGATGATCGGGAACCCGGCCTTGGCGCCGGCGAAACCTTCGATGTCCGACTTCCACTTCACGTGCTCGTCGGCGCCATCCACGCTCAGACCGATCACCTTGGTGCCGCGCTTTTCCCACTCATCGGCGAGCTGGGCGACGGCACCGAATTCGGTGGTGCAGACGGGGGTGAAATCCTTGGGGTGGCTGAACAGGATCGCCCAGCTGTCACCGATCCAGTCGTGGAACGTAATTTCACCCTGATCGGTCTCGGCGGTGAAATTGGGAACGATGTCGTTGATACGCAGGCCCATGTGACTACTCCTGATGATGAATACTGAATTCCATGATGGTCGGATTCTGTCGCGCGTCGGCGGCAATGTAATATCATGGAGGTGAGGATGCATCCCCTGACTTGTCCCCAATCGTAAGCGGTGACACATTGGCGCGGAATCGCTGACCGCCCGGTCAGGAAAAACTGTCGTACTGGGAGAACCGGACATGATCGAGAAACGCAATTTCTACATCAACGGCCAGTGGGTGGCCCCCGCGCAACCCCGCGATCATCAGGTCATCGACCCTTCGACCGAAGAGCCCTGCGCGGTGATCTCGCTGGGCGGCGACGCCGATGCCGATGCCGCCGTCGCTGCGGCCAGGGCGGCGCTGCCCGGCTGGATGGCCACCCCGGTCGAGGACCGCATCGCGCGGGTCGAAAAGCTGCTCGAAATCTATATGGAGCGGGGCGAGGATCTGGCGCAGGCGATGTCGGCCGCCATGGGCGCGCCGATCGAAATGGCCCGCACCCAGCAGGTCGGCGCCGGCGCCTTTCACCTGAAGAACTTCATCCGCGCCGCCAAGGCGTTTGAATTCGACCGCCCGCTCAGCGACCGCGCCCCCAACGACCGCATCATCCATGAGGCGGTGGGCGTCGCCGCACTGATCACGCCGTGGAACTGGCCGATGAACCAGATCACGCTCAAGGTCGGGGCCGCCGCCATCGCCGGTTGCACCATGGTGCTGAAGCCGTCAGAGGAAAGCCCGCTCGACGCCATGGTCTTTGCCGAACTGATGGATGCGGCCGGCTTCCCCGCCGGTGTCTTCAACCTGGTGAACGGCGACGGCATCGGCGTCGGCAACCGGCTGACCGGTCATCCGGATGTGGACATGGTCAGCTTCACCGGCTCGACCCGGGCCGGTATCGCGATCTCCAAGAACGCCGCCGACACCCTGAAAAAGGTGCATCTGGAGCTGGGCGGCAAGGGCGCCAACGTGATCTTTGCCGATGCCGACGACAAGGCGGTCAAGCGCGGCGTGATGCACATGATGAACAACACCGGCCAGTCCTGCAACGCGCCCAGCCGGATGATGGTGCAGGCCGATATCTATGATCAGGCGGTCGAAATCGCCGCCGAAACCGCCGCCAAGATCACCGTGGGCAGCGCCCATGAAGAGGGCAGGCATATCGGCCCGGTGGTCAACAAGACCCAGTGGGACAAGATCCAGGGCCTGATCCAGAAAGGCATCGACGAGGGCGCCCGCCTGATCGCCGGCGGCCCCGGCCTGCCGGAGCAGTTCAACAAGGGGTTCTACGTGCGCCCCACCATCTTTGCAGACGTCACCCCGGACATGACCATCGCCCGCGAAGAGATCTTTGGCCCGGTCCTCTCGATGATGAAATTCGAGACCGAGGAAGAGGCCGTCGCGATGGCCAACGACACCGAATATGGCCTGACCAACTATGTCCAGACCCAGGACGGTGCCCGTGCCAACCGCATGGCGCGCGTGCTGCGCTCGGGGATGGTCGAGATGAACGGCACCTCGCGCGCGCCGGGATCGCCCTTTGGCGGCATGAAGAAATCCGGCAACGGGCGCGAGGGCGGCATCTTCGGGATCGAGGATTTCCTCGAGGTGAAGGCCGTCAGCGGCTGGACCCCGGAATAATCCGGCTCTGAGCCGCAACGACAAAGCCGCCCGGCACCGGGCGGCTTTTTTTTGCGCGCCGGCCCGGCCCGGCGACCGGACGGCGCGATTCCCGCTGGTCCCGGCGCGGCCGGATGCGCTATGTCCGGGCAAACACGGGGACAACCGCCGATGATCATCACCCGCCTGCATGGCCGCCTGGGCAACCAGATGTTCCAGTATGCCGCCGCCCGCAGCCTTGCCGCACGGCTGGGCGTTCCGGTGGCGCTGGATACGCGGGGGGCGTTGCGCCGGGGCGAGGGGGTGCTGACCCGCGTCTTCGACCTGCCGCTGGCCGCCCCCGAGGGCCTGCCCCCCGACCGCGCCGAACGCCCCCTCGCCTATGGGCTCTGGCGCCTGTCTGGTCGCGCCCCGCGGTTTCGGCGCGAACGGGGGCTTGGCTACAATCCGGCCTTCGAGGACTGGGGCGACAACAGCTATCTGCACGGCTATTGGCAGAGCGAGCGCTATTTCGCCGGGATCGCCCGGGACATTCGCCGCGATTTCACCTTTCCCCGTTTCTCCAACGCGCAGAATTCCGAGATGGCCGCGCGGATCGGCGAAAGCCTGGCCATTTCACTGCATGTGCGGCGCGGGGATTATCTGACGCTCAGCGCGCATACAGTCTGCGACGAGGCCTATTATCACAGCGCGCTGGCGCGCCTGCTCGACGGGCTGCCGGGCACCCCGACGGTATTCGTCTTTTCCGACGATCCGGCTTGGGTGAAAGAGAACCTGCCGCTGCCGGTGGAAAAAGTGGTGGTGGATTTCAACGGGCCGGACACCGACTTCGAGGATATGCGGCTGATGTCACTCTGCCGGCACAACATCATCGGTAATTCGTCGTTCTCCTGGTGGGCGGCCTGGTTGAATGCCCATGCGGACAAACGGGTTGCCGGTCCCGTGCAGTGGTTCGGGGATCCGAAGTTGCGCAACCCGGACATCCTGCCGGAGGGCTGGCTGCGGATCGCGGCGTGATCCCTTCGAACCCCGGTCCCTCCTTCCGCTCATCCCAAGTATCCTCGCCGAAGGCAGCGCGCCGCAGGGACGCGCCCCTCAGAACGGCACCTTGGCCCGCAGCTTCAGCGACATGCCGCCCTCGGGGTTCTTGATCCTGAGTTCCTCGGCGTGCAGCATCAGCCGGGGGAAATCGCGCGCAGGCCCCTCGGCATAAAGCGGATCGCCCAGAATCGGATGGCCCAGCGAAAGCATATGCACCCGCAGCTGATGGGTGCGGCCGGTCTTGGGGAAGAGGCGCACGCGGGTCTCGTTTTCCCCGTATTTCGCCACTTTCCACTCGGTCACCGCTGGTTTTCCCGTCTCGTGGCACACCTTTTGCAGCGGCCGGTTGGGCCAGTCGACGATCAGCGGCAGATCGACCACGCCCTGTTTCGGCTCCAGCCGCCCCCAAACGCGGGCCACATAGGTCTTTTTCGTCATCCGCGTTTCGAACTGCATCGACAGATGCCGTTGCGCGTGCGGCGTCAGGGCAAAGACGATCACGCCGGAGGTGTCCCGGTCGAGCCGGTGCACCAGCAGCGCGTCGGGAAAGGCGGCCTGCACGCGGGTCAGCAGGCTGTCGGCCAGATGCGCGCCGCGGCCCGGCACCGAAAGAAGGCCGGCGGGCTTGTTCACGGCAATGAGCTGGGCGTCCTCAAAGAGGATCTCCAGCGGGTCCATGGGGGGATCGTAATCGCTCATGCCCCGCGTCTACCGGAACCCGCCCTCACGTCAAGCTTGCCGGAGCGCCGCCGCGCCGCCAAGCTGAGCGCATCCGCAGGAGAGGAACCCCCGATGACCGCAGATCTGCATCCCGATATGCACCCGACCATCGCACAAGCGCTGGAGATCGTCGCCTCGGGCGATCACGAGAAAATCGCACAGATCCTGGCCGAGAATGTACGGTTCCTGCCGCCCACCTACTGGGCCACCTGGACCGGGCGCGAGCCGGTGGCGGCGGTGCTGGGCCATGTCGGCCAGGTGTTCAGCGATTTCCGCTATCGCAGGGTGATGGGATCGGGCAACGACTGGGCGCTGGAGTTTCAGTGCAAGGTCGGCGATCTGGATGCCGTTGGCATCGATCTGATCACGCTGGGCGAGGATGGGTTGATCGACGTCTTCGAGGTCGTCATGCGGCCGCTCAAGACGGTGGCCGCCCTGCGTGAGGCGATGAACGCCCGGGTGATGACCGATCCGCGGTTCCTGAAATACCGCGAAGCGCTGTCCTGAACCTGGATCACGCCCGGCGACGGCGGCGGCTCTGACGCAGCATCGCCACGGAATAGATCACCAGCGCCGCCCAGATCATCGGAAAGGCGATCATCCGCGCCCGCCCCATTGGCTCGCCAAAGACAAAGACGGCGGCCAGAAAGATGAAGGTCGGCGCGATATATTGCAAAATGCCGATGGTCGAGAGGCGCAGCAGCTTGGCGCCGTTGGCATAGACGATCAGCGGCACCGCCGTGATCACCCCGCAGCCCAGCAGCAACAGGGTATCGCCGGTGCCGGTGGCGAGGAAATGCCCGGTTCCGGTCGTGCCCAGATAGCCCGCGTAGCCCAGCGCCGGGATCAGCAGGATCAGCACCTCGAGCAGAAACCCCTGGTTGGGGCCGACCGGCAGCCATTTCTTGAAGAACGCGTAGAACCCCCAGCTCAGCGTCAGGCCCAGCGCCGCCCAGGGCAGCCCGCCGGCCTCGACCGTGAGGATGACGACCGCGGCGACCGCCAGCGCGATGGCCGCGATCTGCGCGCGGTCCAGCCGTTCGCGCAGCAGCACCGCGCCGAGGAACACGCTGAACAGCGGGTTGATGTAGTATCCCAACGCGGCGTCCAGCGCCCGCCCCTCGGCGACCGCCCAGACATAGATCGACCAGTTGACGGTGATCAGCGCCGCGGTCAGACAGGCCATCGCCAGCGTGCGCGGGCTGCGCAGCGCGGCGCGCAGATCGCCGGTGCGGCGCAGCACGATCAGCAGGCCGGCGGCCAGCGGCACCGACCAGATCACCCGGTGCGCCACCACCTCCAGCGCCGGGATATGCGACACAACCTTGAGATACAGCGGCAATACCCCCCACATCAGATAGGCCGAGACGGCAAAGCCCAGCCCGCGCGCGGTATCGACATTCTCGGTCATCGGGGGGGTGGTCTGCGATGTCATCGCGCGCTCCTCTTGCCCCATCGCTTTAGGTCAGCGCCGGGGTGTGCGCAATGGCGACGGGGCGTCGGCGCCGGCGCGGCGACAAATCGGGCGCTCCGCCGGGGCGCCACCCCGGCGGAGCCATTTGAAGTGAACGGAAGGGGGATCCCCCGGGACCGCATGGGCCGGGGTCAGGCGCGCACCCGCTCCGATTTGGGATCGTACATCGGTTTCAGCGAGGCCTCGGCAGCCACCTGGGTGCCGGCCACGTCGATCTCGTAGCGCGAGGCCAGCACCTGCTGCGCCGTCTCGCCGGTGCAGGGAACATACCCCAGCCCGATGGCGCCGCCCAGGTGGTGGCCATAGGCGCCCGAGCTGAGGTAGCCGACGATCTGGCCGTCACGCAGGATCGGTTCGTTGTGATAGAGCAGCGGCTCGGGGTCGGTCAGCCGGAACTGCAACAGGCGCCGTTCCAGACCGGCCTCCTTCTTGCGCAGCACCGCGTCGCGGCCGATGAACTCGGGCTTGGCGGTCTTCACCGCAAAGCCGAGGCCGGCCTCGAGCACGTGATCCTCGCAGGTGATGTCATGGCCGAAATGGCGGAACGCCTTTTCGATCCGCGCGCAGTCCATCATATGCATGCCGCAGAGTTTCAGGCCCATCCCCTCGCCCGCATCCAAGAGCGTTTCGAAGGCATGGGCGGCCATGTCGGCGGAGACATAGATCTCCCACCCCAGCTCGCCCACGTAGGAGACGCGGTGGACACGGGCGAGGCCGAGGCCCAGCTCGATCTGTTGCGCGGTGCCAAAGGGGTTGACCGCGTTGGAGAAGTCGTCAGGCGAGACTGCCTGCATCAGGTCGCGCGATTTCGGGCCCATCACCGCCAGCACGGCCTCGCCCGCCGTCACGTCGGTGATCACCGCGCGGTAATCCCCCAGGTGCCGGCGCAGCCAGGTCTCGTCGGCCAGCCTTGTGGCGGCGGGGGTGACCACCAGATAGGCGGTTTCCGACAGGCGGGTGACGGTCACATCGGCCTCGATGCCGCCGCGGGGGTTGAGGAACTGGGTATAGACGATCTTGCCCGCCGGCACGGACATATCGGCGCCGCAGACGTGGTTGAGAAAGACCTCGGCCTCCGGCCCCTCGACGCGCAGCTTGCCGAAGGAGGACATGTCGTAAAGCCCGACATTGGAGCGGACGGCCGCGAGTTCCTCGGCGACGTTGTCAAAGAAATTCTGCCGTTTCCACGAATAGGCGTATTCGGCTTTCTGCCCCGGCCGGGCAAACCAGTTGGCGCGTTCCCAGCCTGCCAGTTCGCCAAAGACCGCGCCGCGCGCGGCCAGCGCGCCGTGGAGAGGCGAGCGGCGCACGCCCCGCGCCGTCGCCTTTTGCCGGAACGGGAAGTGATCGGCGTAAAGCAGGCCAAGCGTTTCGGTGGATCGTTCGACCAGATAGCGCCGGTTGCCCTGGAACGGCTGCATGCGGCTGATGTCGACGTCGCCCAGGTCGAAAGGTTTCTCGCCATCCTCCATCCATTGCGCCAGCGCCATGCCGGCGCCGCCCGCGCTCTGGATACCGATGGAGTTGAAGCCGGCGGCGACCCAGACATTATCCATCCCGGGGGCGAGGCCGAGGTGGTAGGCGTCGTCGGGGGTAAAGCTTTCGGGTCCGTTGAAGAAGGTATGGATGCCCGCCGTGCCCAGCATCGGCATACGGTTCACAGCCGCCTCCAGGATCGGTTCGAAATGGTCGAAATCCTCGGGCAGCTGGTCGAATTCGAAGCTGTCGGGGATGCCCGCCATGCCCCAGGGTTTGGAGACCGGCTCGAAGGCGCCCAGCATCAGTTTGCCGGCGTCCTCCTTGTAATAGGCGCATTCGTCGGGGACGCGCAGGACGGGCAGCTGGGTCAGCCCGGCGATCGGTTCGGAGACGATATAGAAATGCTCGCAGGCTTGCAGCGGCACGTTGGTGCCGGTCATGCGCCCGACCTCATGGCCCCACATGCCGGCGCAGTTCACGATATGGTCGCAGGCGATGTGCCCGGCGCCACCCTCCTCGTCCTGCCAGTCGACGCCGGTGACGCGGCGGCCATCGCGGGCGATCCCCGTCACCTTGACCCGCTCCCGCACGACCGCGCCGCGCTGGCGCGCGCCCTTGGCCAGCGCCAGCGCGATATTGGCCGGATCGCCCTGCCCGTCCTTGGGCAGGTAGACCCCGCCCAGCACCCCGTCGAGGTTCAGGTGGGGATAGCGCGCGCCGACCTCGTCGGGGGTGATCTCCTCGATCTCGACGCCAAAGGCGCGGGCCATCGCCGCCTGGCGCCAAAGCTCTTCGCGGCGCTCCTCGGTCAGGGCCACGGTGATCGAGCCGACGCGCCGGAACCCGGTGGCGACGCCGGTCTCAGCCTCCAGATCGCCGTAAAGCTCCTGCGAGTATTTGGCGAGCCGGGTCATGTTGGCGGTCGCGCGCAACTGGGCGATCAGCCCGGCGGCGTGCCAAGTGGTGCCGGAGGTGAGCTGTTTACGCTCCAGCAGGACCACGTCGGTCCAGCCCAGCCGGGTCAGATGATAGGCGACGGAACAGCCGACGATACCGCCGCCGATGATGACGACGCGGGCATGGGAGGGAAGATCAGGCATGGAAGTCGGTCCTTTACGGGCGTTGCGGCAGGCCGTCGGAGATTTCGTAATAATCCCCCTTGTCGGCGGTGAAGATATGTTTGCTCAGCCGCAGGCCGGTGGGCGCCTCCAGCGCACCGAGGGAGAAACTGGTGGTGGTCTCGGTCACGTCGCGCCAGAACAGGAACGAGCCGCAGCGCGGACAGAACCCGCGCCGCCCGTTGGCCGAGCTTTCGAACCATGTCACCGGCCCTGAAATCGCCAATGCCTCGGTCGGCACATAGGCCGAGGCCCAGAGGTGTCCCGATTGCCGGCGGCACTGGCTGCAATGGCACACGCTGGCGCCCTCGGGCGTGGCATCGGTGCGGAACCTGACCGCACCGCAAAGGCAAGTTCCGCTATGCATGGTCTACCCTCCGGATTGCGGCGCGGCGCTGGCCCCCAGCAGCACGCCATAGACGATGAAACAGGTTGCCAGCAGCCGGCGCACCCAGATGTTGAACACTGCGCCCAGCGCCGCGCGCCCCATCAGCGCGCCCAGCGCGGTAAAACCGGTATAGCTGAGCGTGGTGAGGGTCAGCGCGGTGGGCAGGATCACCGCCATCTGGCCCCAGATCGGCACGTCGGGCTGCACAAAGGCGGAAAAGGCGGCAAGATAGCCGGCGACGCTTTTGGGATTGATCGTCGCGATGGCCAGCGCGTGCAGATAGACATGGCGCGCCGGGCGCTCGGCGGCAGGCGGCGGTTTTCCGGCGGTCATCCAGCCGCGGAGGCCCAGCCAGATCAGCACCCCCGCGCCGGCGAATTTTGCCAGCGTGAAGCCCGTGGGCGAGGCCGCGATCAGCGCCGTGACCCCCGCAGCCGAGAGCAGCAGAAAACCGGTCGCCTGGGTCAGGATCGCCAGCACGCCCACCAGCGCGCGGCGAAAGCCAAGCGACATGCCGTTGGAGATGCAGTTCACCGCGTTGGGCCCCGGCGTGGTGACGAAGGCCACCCAGAACAGCGCAAAGACGGACCAGGCCTGAAAACTCATGGCAACCTCAATAGACCGGCGGTGCGATAACCCAGATCGCCACAGCGGGTTCGTCATGGGGGTTGGCCCAGCGAAACGCCTCGCCCCGGATGCGGAAACTGTCGCCCGTCCCGAGGGAAAAGGCCCGGCCGCCGATCTCCAGCTCAAGGCGCCCGGCGACAAGATAACCCAGCTCCTGGGTCGGCCGACAGGTTGCGGTCTGCATCCGGGCGCCGGGGCGAAAGGTAGAGTGGATCACCTCGAAATCGTCGGTCAGATCGGGGGAGAGCAATTCCTCGACCAGCCCCTCCGCGCCCGAGCCCATCGGCCGTCGCGCACCCGCGCGCACGATGAATCCCTGTTCCGCGGCCGGGGCGCTGGCATGGCCGAAGAGCAGCGACAGCGGCACGTCAAGGCAAGTGGCGATCTGGCGCAGGTCCGAAATCGCCGGTTCGGAGAGGTCACGCTCCACCTGGCTGAGCCAGCCGACCGAGCGGCCCAGCGTTTCGGCCAGCTGCGCCAGCGTCAGCCCCCGCGCCTTGCGCAGGGCGCGCAGATCGGCGCCGAGTGTCTGCGGGTGGTCGGGCTGTGCGCGGATCATGGGCCCCTCCTCCCCCGTGAGGCATTTCGTGAAAATTTCCCCTTGTTTTTCATGTTGGCGCGATTCGGTGAAATTTGCACCATGTTTTTCATACCCTACCCAGCGGGACCGGGGCGGTTGCGGGCGGTCTTGCACAGGTCTTGGGCAGCTGGGGTGTTCACATGTCGGGTGCCACCTGAATTGCTGCGTTGCGGCATTTTCCGGCCATCCGGTCTCGGGCGGCGGGGCAAGATGCTGGTGTCACAGGTGCGGGAGGACACTCTGCGTCGCTGAACCGAGAAAGGAAGGCGCCATGTGCCTGACCACCGACGCCCTTGTGCTGTTTCTGAATCTCACGAACCCGGATCTGATCGCCGCCGAAGCGGGGCGGATCACCGTTCACGCCACCGAACGCGACGCGGTCTGGGTTCTGACCGATGACGACCTATGGTGCACCATGGCGCCACAGATCGACCGGCTGGCGCGGTTCGACTAGATCGCGCCCGCGCAATCGCATGGCACCCAGCCCGAGTCTGCGGAGGGGGCGGCGCGCGGCCGCCCCGACGCCTGATGGTCCGGGCGGGCCTAGACCCGCTCGATGGCGATGGCGGTGCCTTCGCCGCCGCCGATGCAGATGGCGGCGATGCCGCGCTTGAGCCCGCGCGTCTCCAGCGCGTTCAACAGGGTGACCATGATCCGCGCACCGCTGGCGCCGATCGGGTGGCCCAGCGCGCAGGCGCCGCCGTTGACGTTCACGATGTCGCGCGGCACGCCCATCTCGTGCATGAAGGCCATCGGCACCACGGCAAAGGCCTCGTTGACCTCCCACAGGTCCACATCGCCGACCTCCCATCCCAGCCGGTCGAGCAGACCGCGCGCCGCCGGAACCGGGGCGGTGGGAAAGAGCGACGGCGCCTGAGCGTGCGAGCCATGGCCAAGGATGCGGGCGCGGATGGTGAGGCCCTGCGCCTCGGCATGATCGCGCGCGGCGAGAACCAGCGCGGCGGCGCCATCGGAGATCGAGGAGGAGTTCGCCGCCGTCACCGTGCCGTCCTTGCGAAACGCCGGTTTCAGCATCGGGATCTTTTCGGGCCGCGCCTTGCCGGGCTGTTCGTCGCGGGTCAGAACCTCTTCGCCGGTGCGGGCGTGGATCCTTACCGGGGTGATTTCGCCGTCGAAGGCGCCGGAGCGCTCGGCCGCCAGCGCGTTGTCGAGCGAGCCGATGGCATACTGATCCTGCGCCTCGCGGGTGAACTGGAACGCCTCGGCGCAGTCCTCGGCAAAGGTGCCCATCAGACGGCCCTTGTCATAGGCATCCTCGAGCCCGTCGAGGAACATGTGGTCCTTGACCTCCTGATGGCCGATGCGGGCACCGCCGCGCATCTTGGCCAGCAGATAGGGCGCGTTCGACATGCTCTCCATGCCGCCGGCGATCATCACGGCGTTGTGGCCCAGCGCGATCTGGTCAAAGGCCAGCATCGCCGCCTTCATGCCCGATCCGCACATCTTGTTCAGCGTGGTGGCCGGCACTTCTTCGCCCAGACCGGCGGCGAACCCGGCCTGGCGCGCCGGCGCCTGGCCCTGGCCGGCGGGCAGGACGCAGCCCATCAGCACCTCGTCCACGGTTTCGACCCCTGCCCCCTGCAGTGCGGCGCGAATGGCCGCGCCGCCCAGTTCGGCCGCGGGAACGCCATCGAACATGCCCTGAAAACCGCCCATCGGCGTGCGGGCTGCGCCCGCGATCACGACCTCTTTCATCCGAATTCCTCCACTCATGCCGGACAACAGATTGGTAACCATTCCGGTCTAGCCTGATCGTGTCGGAAACGCCACCAGAGGAACGCCATGCAGCTGACCAGTGTCCAGCGGGGCGATGCGAGCATCGTCACCGTAAAGGCGGACCGGATCGATGCCGCCGTCGCCATCCAATTCAAGGAACGCATGCGCTCGGAAACCGAGGACGGGCCGGAGCGGGTGATCCTGAACCTGTCCGAGGTATCCTTTATCGACTCCAGCGGGCTGGGCGCCATCGTCGCCGCGATGAAGCAGCTGGGCACCGAGCGCCGGCTCGACCTGGCCGGGTTGTCGCCGATGGTCGACAAGGTCTTTCGCCTGACCCGGATGGATACGGTCTTTACGCTGTTTCCCTCGCTCGACGACGCCATGGCCGAACTGGAGGGGTGATCCGGCCCGCTCAGGGATCCGGGCCGGAAGCAAGTCACGATGTCACAGCGCAGCTCGCACAGATTCGACGCCACGCAGCTGGCCGCCCGCGACGGGATCACCGCGGTCATGGCGCAGTTGCGGGCGCAGGGCCTGCCCGACCGCGCGGCGGGCGATGTGGAACTGGCACTGGCAGAGGTGGTGAACAACGTGGTCGAACATGGCTATGCCGGCGCCCCGGGCGGCGAGGTGCGCGTCGACGCGGATCTGACAGGGGCCCGGCTGGAGTTGCGGGTGGTCGACACCGGCCGGCCACTGCCCGGCGGGCATCTTCCGCCGTGCCGGACCGTGGATCTGGATCGTCCCCCTGCCGAGTTGCCCGAGGGCGGTTTCGGCTGGGGCCTGATATACAGCCTGACAGATACGCTGCGCTATGACCGCAAGGGCGTGTGCAACACGCTGTCGATGCGCTTTTTTCTGGACGGGACAGGGCGCGAAAAGGTCCGGGCGGGGCGCTGCGCCCCGCAGACCGCGCCCTGAAACCGCCATATTCACATCAAACTGCTGCCCGATTACCCGGCGATACACGAGGTGTAGCTGCAATAAGCTATCCTCGGCGCTGCGCCGTACTTGCCCCCACCCAGCGCGCGGCGCCGAGGACTTTCCCCCTCCCCTTCGAACCGGCAGGCCCTTCGCCTCGCGGCACAGCCACGCCGCCACCCCACCGCCGCCGTCCCCTGCGACGCCAATGCGGTTGGCTTTCCCCGGACCGCCCCCTAATCTCCGGCGCAAACGAAAGGAAAGGGTCACCCATGCGCGATTTTCACATGCCGGGACGGTCGGAGATTCTGGCCGCGAACGGCGTCTGCGCCACCTCGCATCCACTGGCGGCGCAGGCCGCGGTGGATATTCTGAAACAGGGCGGCAATGCCATGGACGCGGCGATCGCCGGGGCGGTCCTGCTGGGCATCTGCGAGCCGCAGATGACCGGGATCGGCGGCGATTGCTTCGTGCTTTATACCGATCCGTCCAGCGGCGAGATCAAGGCCCTGAACGGGTCGGGCCGCGCTCCGGCGGCGGCCAGCGCGGCGGCCCTGCGCGCGGCCGGCGAAACCGCCGTGCCGGTCTACAGCGCCCATGCGGTCACGGTTCCCGGCGCGGTCGACGCGTTTTGTCACCTGTCCGAGACCGTCGGCAGGATCGGACTGGACCGCATCCTGGCCCCGGCGATCCACTATGCGGAGGAGGGGGTGCCGGTGGCGCCGCGCGTCGCCTTCGACTGGGGCAACGAGGCGGCCAAGCTGCAGGGCGCGGCGCGGGACGCCTATCTGATCGACGGCCGGGTACCCAAGGCGGGCGAGATCTTTCGCGCGCCGGGTCAGGCCGAGGTGCTGCGCCGGATCGCGCGGGACGGACGCGACGCCTTTTACACCGGCGAGGTGGCCGAGGATATCTGCGCCACGCTGAACGCGTTGGGCGGGGTGCACCAAACCGCGGATTTCGCCGCCACCCGCTGCCTGGAGACCACGCCGGTCTCGGGGCCCTACAACGGCGCCGAACTGTTCGAGCATCCGCCCAACGGCCAGGGCGCCACCGCCATTCTGATGCTCAAGATCCTGTCGCATTTCGACATCGCGGGCATGGACCCCTTTGGCGCCCAGCGCGCCCATGTGGAGGCCGAGGCGGCCAAGCTCGCCTATGACGCGCGCAACCGCTTCATCGCCGATCCGGACCGCACCGCGCGGCTGGACCATATGCTGGCCCCCGAAACCGCAGAGCGGCTGGCCGGGCTGATCGATATGACCCGCGCCATGGACGCCCCCGCCGCGGTCAGCGAGGCGGTGCACAAGGACACCATCTATATCACCGTGGTTGACCGGGACCGCATGGCGGTGTCGCTGATCTATTCGATCTATCACGGCTTCGGCTCGGGCATCGCCAGCAACAAGTTCGGCATTCTGCTGCAGAACCGCGGCGCCGGCTTCACCCTGGAGGAGGGCCACCCGAACGAGCTGACCGGCGGCAACCGTCCGATGCACACGATCATCCCGGGCATGTTGCGCGACGACGACGGCGCGCTGATGCCGTTCGGCGTGATGGGCGGCGCCTATCAGCCGAATGGCCACGCCCGGGCGGTCAGCAACCTGCGCGATTTCGGCATGGATCTCCAGGCCGCGCTGGACGCGCCGCGCAGCTTCTCGGATGCCGGCACGATGAAGATCGAGCGTGGTTATTCAGAGGCGGTCCGCCAGCAGCTGGCCGACATGGGTCACAAGATGACGATCCCCGATGCGCCGATCGGCGGCGCGCAGGCGATCCGCATCCGTCCCGACGGGGTGCTCGAGGGGGCCAGCGATCCGCGCAAGGACGGCTGCGCCCTGGGGTACTGAGCCGCAGGAAATCAGAAGGCCGGGCCAAATGCCCGGCCTTTTCGCTGTCGGTGATCCCACAGAGCAGCCCGCGCAAGCGCCGTAAGGCGCCCTTCGGGCTTGATTTCGCGCAGGTCAGCCTGGTTCGGGGGGTGCACCCGGCGGCGATCGGCTCAGTTGAACTGGAAATGCAGCGGATAGGCGCCGTCGCGGAAGGGGCCGAACATCTCGGGGATGTCGGGATGGTCCACCGGCTCGCCGGAATAATCGGCGACCAGGTTCTGTTCCGACACATAGGCCACGTAATAGCTGTTCTCGTTCTCGGCCAGCAGGTGATAAAACGGCTGGTCCCTGACCGGACGGCTCTCCTCGGGGATCGCCTCATACCATTCCTCGGTATTGGCGAATTCGGGATCGACGTCAAAAACCACGCCGCGGAACGGGTGCTTCTTGTGGCGGACCACCTGACCGAGATGATATTTCGCGCGACTCTTCAACATCGTCATTCTTGCCCCTAACGCCCGTTCTTAACCGTAATTTACCAGTCTTGTCCAACCCCGCGCCCGGATTTTCATAGAAACAGTCTGTGAACCCGGGCGTGACAGTGGCCATGTCCCATCGGATCGGGCCGTCTTTGCGAATGGGATTTCATCCCACCGGGACTTGCGCTAAAATCCTTGAAAAAAAGGCATGAGGCAAATGAGCAGACCTCTGAGCGCATTGATTATCGTCCTGCTTCTGGCGTCCTGTGGCGGCGGCTACAAGGCGCCACCGCGGAATCTGGACAATGCCTGCAGCATTCTGGCGCAGCGGCCGAAGTACAAACGCGCCTTTCGCGCCACCGAGCGCAAGTATGGCGTGCCGATGCATGTTCAGATGGCCGTCATTTACCAGGAAAGCAAGTTCCGCGCCGATGCCCGCACCCCGTTCCGATACAAGCTGGGGGTGATTCCCATGGGCCGGACCAGCAGCGCCTATGGCTACAGCCAGGCGCTGGACGGCACCTGGAAGGACTACAAGGACGCCACCGGGCGCCGCCGGGCCAAGCGGGACGACATGCGCGACGCCGCCGATTTCATGGGCTGGTACATGACCCGCAGCTACGAGCGCAACGGCATCTCGCTCACCGATGCGCGCAACCAGTACCTCGCCTATCACGAAGGCCATACCGGCTATTCCCGCGGCTCGCACAACGGCAAGAGCTGGCTGCTGCGCGTGGCCGCGGATGTGGAGCGGCGCGCCGACAGCTATCGCGCGCAGTTGCGGGCCTGCGACTGAGGTACGACTGAGGTGGGCGCTCAGCGGTCCTTGGCGCCGTCGGACCCCGAATAGGGCAGAAACAGGCTGCCGCTGAGCGGGATGCCTGTTTCCAGCGTGCCCAGAATCACCGTGGTCTGGCCGCCGCCGCCGTCGTGAATCACCCATTTACGCAGTTCGACCGGATCGCCGGTGAACATCAGCTCGATCCGCCCATAGTCGGGATTCTCCGGGTCCTGCGCCGTCACCACCGTGGCGGTGCCGTCGAATCCATGCGCCACAACCATGTCGGCGCGGTCCAGATCAACCCGTTCGGCCAGGATGATCGACAGCGGCGTGCGTTTCAGCGGATAGCTTTCCGGCGGCTGGTTCGATTTCGGATCGTGGATCACCACGGTGCCCGCACCGGCCACCACAACGGCGCTGTCGGGCGGATCGTATTCGAACCGCGCCCGCCCCGGCCGGCTCAGATAGAGTGTTCCGGTGGACAGGCTGCCATCGTCGTTGATCTGGGTGAACGGGCTTTTCGCGGTGCGCATCGCGTTGAGATAGGTCGAGATCTGCGACAACGGCATTTTTTCCGCCGCCCAGGCAGCGGGCGCGGCAAGGCTCAGCGCACAGGCAAGAAGGATCTGTTTCATGAGCTCAACATAGGGGCGCAGGCGGCGAATGTAAGCCGCCCCTACTCCTGTTCCGGCACCAGAATCTCGCGCTTGCCCACATGGTTCGCCGGGCTGACCAGACCCTCGTCCTCCATCTGCTCGACCAGGCGCGCGGCCTTGTTGTAGCCGATCGCCAGCTTGCGCTGGATATAGGAGGTGGAGCATTTGCGGTCCTTGATCACGATCTGCACCGCAGTGTCATAGAGCGCGTCCTCCATGTCGGTATTGCCGCCGGTGGACAGGCCCAGCACCGCGTCGATGGTGTCGGCCTTTTCCTCGTCGGGGCCATCCAGCACCTTGCCGACGTAATCGGGCGGGCCGAACTGTTTCAGGTGCGTCACCACCTCTTCGACCTCCTCGTCGGAGACAAAGGGACCGTGGCAGCGGATGATCTTGGCCCCGCCGGCCATGTAGAGCATGTCGCCCATGCCGAGAAGCTGTTCGGCGCCCTGCTCGCCCAAGATGGTGCGGCTGTCCACCTTGGACGTCACCTGGAACGAGATCCGGGTCGGGAAGTTGGCCTTGATGGTGCCGGTGATGACATCGACCGAGGGGCGCTGGGTGGCCATGATCAGGTGGATGCCGGAGGCACGGGCCATCTGCGCCAGGCGCTGGATGCAGGCCTCGATCTCTTTCCCCGCGACCATCATCAGGTCGGCCATC
This sequence comes from Antarcticimicrobium luteum, assembly GCF_004358185.1. GTDB lineage: Bacteria > Pseudomonadota > Alphaproteobacteria > Rhodobacterales > Rhodobacteraceae > Antarcticimicrobium > Antarcticimicrobium luteum. Next base: position 77,791 of record NZ_SMUV01000067.1, on the reverse strand, counting down.
TCATCGACGATCACCACGATATAGGGCAGCGCCTCGGGCGCGAATTCCTCGGTCTCGAAGATCGGCTCACCGGTCTCGTCGTCGAATCCGGTCTGCACCGTGCGGCTGAACATCTCGCCCTTGGCCAGCGCCTCGCGCACGCGGCCGTTGAAGCCCTCGATGTTGCGCACGCCCATCTTGGACATCTTGCGATAGCGATCCTCCATCTCGCCCACAGTCCATTTCAGCGCGACCACGGCTTTCTTCGGGTCGGTCACAACGGGCGAGAGCAGATGCGGAATGCCGTCATAGACGGAAAGTTCCAGCATCTTGGGGTCGATCATGATCAGCCGGCATTCCTCGGGCGTCAGCTTGTAAAGCAGGCTGAGGATCATGGTGTTGATCGCCACCGATTTGCCCGAGCCGGTGGTCCCGGCGATCAGCAGGTGGGGCATCTTGGCCAGGTTGGCGACCACGGAATCGCCGCCGATGTCCTTGCCCAGCGCCAGCGGCAGACTCATCTTGCTGTCACCGAAATCGCGCGAGGAAAGGATCTCGCGCAGCACCACCTTTTCGCGGTTGTCGTTGGGCAGCTCGATCCCGATGACGCTGCGGCCCGGCACGGTGGACACCCGCGCCGACAGCGCCGACATGGACCGCGCGATATCGTCGGCCAGACCGATCACCCGGCTGGCCTTGAGGCCCGGCGCCGGCTCCAGCTCGTACATGGTCACGACCGGACCGGGGCGGACCGAAACGATCTCGCCCTTGACGCCATAGTCGTCCAGCACGTTTTCCAGCATCCGGGCGTTTTCCTCCAGCGCCTCGTCGCTGAGGTACTGACGTTCGATATTGGATGGATTGGTCAGCAGACCCAGCGGCGGCAGCTCGAACTCCACCTGCGACTCGTCAAAGGCCAGCGCCGGCTGCACCTCTTCCTGGGCGCGGCGCGACGGCGCCGGCGCCTTTCTCGGCGCGTTCTGGACCACCTTGCGCGGCTCGGCGACCGGCACCTGCGGCGCGGCGGGTTTCGACGCCCGCAGCGGCAGCGCCGGATCCGCGGCCCGCTGTGCCGGTTCGGCCAGGGCGGCGGCCTGCGCCGGCTCGCCCGGGTCGCGGACCGCTGTCGCGGACAGGCCGTTTTCGACCACCATCGGCTCCGACAGCGGGACATGCGCCGCCGGGGCGGTCAGCGGCGGCTCGGGCGGCAGCCCGGCCTGGGCGCCTGTCACCGGCGGCTCGGGCCGCAACTCCATGCCGCGCTCGCCGCTCAGCAGCAGTGGATCGGGGCCGCGCCCGCGTCCCTTGGTCAGCGGCCGCGTGGGGTCGTCCACCGGCACGCCGGCGGGTTCGCTCCGCGTCCGGGCGCGGATCGCGTCGGCGATCTTGGCGCGAATGCGGTCATCGCCCGGCATGACCTGATCCGGCGCGACCGAGGCCGGTTCGACCAGTTCGGCCTCGGGCATCGGCTCGGGCCGGCGGATCAGCGCCGGCATCCGCGACAGGAACCCGCCGCGTTCCTCGACAGGTTGCGGGGCGGGCTGGAAAGTGGGTTGGAGGGCGGGCTCCGGCGCCTCGATCACCGCACCGTCGGCGGCCCGTTCGGCCAACCCGGCCTCATAAGCCATCTGCGCCTGACGCTCGGCCTCGCGCCGCTCGGCGCGCTGTGCCTGGCGTTCGCGCGCCGCCTGCGCGGCCGCGCCAGCGCCCCGGCCCAGCAGGGTGACAATGGCGCCATAGACCATCACGATGCCGATCATCGCAAAGCGCAGCACACGGGTGACCTCGGGCCGGGTGAAGCCCAGCACATAGGCCCCCAGCGCCAGCATCGTCATCGCGGTCACCAGCGACATCAGCTTGACCGCGAAATGCGAGCCGAGCGGCAGCAAGGTCAGCAGCGCACCCATCACGGTGTCGCCAAAGAGACCGCCCAGGCCGAAGCTATGGGTCGCGCGCCATGCCTCGCCCGGCACCAGCGTCGCGGCATAGACCGCGCCCAGCGCGATGGCGATCGGGGCAAAGATCAGCCGCGACATCGCCCGTTCCTCACCGTGGTGCAGCGCATAGCGCAAACCCCAGGCCACCAGCACCAGCGCGATGCCCCAGCTGCCCTCGCCCACCACCATGAACAGCGGCGCGGCGATCGAGGCGCCCAGGCGCCCCAGCCAGTTCTGCACCGGCGCATCGGTCGAAACCATCCAGTTGGGATCGTCCGGCGTGTAGGAGACGATCATCGCCGCCGCCGCCAGCCCGAGACAGATCAGGACGATCCCGATCAGTTCCTTGCCGCGTTTCTCGATCAGCGCCTGCATGTTGCTGTCCAGCAGAGGATCCCGGCTGCGCGATTGAAATGCCATGCTTACCCTCGGTCCTGCCCGTTCTTATCCATAAAGACAGTCGCGGAGCGTGATCAGCCCGCGCTGCAACTCATCCTTCGGGGCCACCATGGCGACCCTCACGTACCCCTTGCCGGGGTTCTGCCCGTCCACCTCGCGCGCCAGATAGGCGCCGGGCAGTACGCGCACACCGGTCTGCGTCCACACCTTGAGCGCGGCCGCCTCGCCGTCATCCACCGGCAGCCAGAGAAAGAACCCCGCCTCCGGCCCCTGATAGCCCTGCACATCGGCAAAGACCGCATCCGCGATGCGGTATTTCTCCTGATACAGCGCGCGGTTCTCCTCCACATGCGCCTCGTCGGCCCAGACCCGGGCGGCGGCGGCCTGCAACGGCCCCGGCAGCGGCGCGCCGGAATAGGCCCGCAGTGTCTTGATGCGCGCGATGCTCTGCGGCCCGCTGGCGACAAAGCCCGAGCGCAGGCCCGGCAGGTTCGATCGTTTCGACAGCGAATGAAACACGGTCACCCGCTCCGGATCGGCGCCGATGTCCCGCGCCACGCTCAGCGCGCCCGGCGGCGGCGCGTCGCGGTAGATCTCGGAATAGCATTCGTCGGCGAAGATGCGGAAATCGTATTTCTCGGCCAGCCCGATCAGATCGGCCCAGTAATCCCGGCTCGCCACCGCGCCCTGCGGGTTGGCGGGCGAACAGACATAGGCGATCGCGGTGCGGTTCAGCACCTCTTCGGGCAGCGCGCCGAAATCGGGCAGATGCCCCGTGGCGGCGGTGGCGGGCAGAAACACCGGCTCGGCCCCCACCGAAATCGCCGCGATCATGTAGACCTGATAGAACGGGTTGGGGATCAGCACCACCGGACGCTGGCCGTTCTTCGTCTCGGGGCAGAGCGCCATGGCGGCGTTATAGAGCCCCTCGCGCGTGCCGTTCAGCGCCATCACCCCGGTCTCGGGGTCGACGGAAACGCCATAGCGGCGATCCAGCCAGCCCGAGATCGCGGCGCGCAGGGCGGGCGAGCCGTCGTTGGGCGGATAGCTGTTGAACTCCGCCGCGTGCTCCACGATCGTCTCGGTCACCCAGGCGGGAAATTCGTGCTTGGGCTCTCCGATGGTCATATGCACCACATCGCCGCCGGGTTCGTGAGAATCCAGCAGCGCGCGCAGGCGCGGAAACGCATAGGGCGGCAGGTTCGAAAACCGCTCGGGAAAGTCCATCATCTGTGCCTCAAGGTCGGGATCGTTGGCGTCCCGTTTCCTCGAAGGTTACAGGGATGCGCCCCTTGCGTCCAGCCTAAGCCTGTGTGCGGACGGGGAAATGTGGCATTCAGGCCGGCGCATTCAGGGCAATGCCGCCTCGGCCGCCGCGCCCAGCCGCAACAGCGCCTCTTCGGTGTTCGGCGCGGCCAGCAGCTGCACCCCGCAGGAGGGAACGCCGGTGGGCAGGCTCAGCGCGCAAAGCCCCATCAGGTTGCCCACCCGCGTGTTGCGCAGCGTCAGCAGGTTTTCGGTGACATAGTAGTCGGAATCGCTCATCAGCCGGTCTACATCGGGCGGCAGGATCGGCGCGGTGGGGCAGATCACCGCATCATAGCCTGCGGTCGCCCGGGTCCAGGCGGCGCGGGCCGCTTCGAGCTTTTGCCAGGCGGCGACGTAATCGGGCGCCGAAAACTGCTGGCCCGACCGGAACCGGTCGCGGATCTCGCCGAACATGGCATCCGGGTTTGCCTCGATCACGTCGCGCCAGAGGCCATAGGCCTCGCCGGTGAACAGAACCGGCGAAAGCTTATGCGCCTCGGCCAGTTCCGGCACCTCGATCTCGACGATCTCGGCGCCGGCGTCGCGGAACCGCGCCACCGCCTCGTCAAAGGCGCGCGCCGGCGCCTCGCGCAGATCGTCCATCACCAGCGTCTTCAGCACCGCCAGACGCCGCCCCCGGAGCGTCGCGCCGGTCAGATCGGGCGCCCGCCCGCCCTCCATCGCCGCCAGCAGCAGCGCCGCATCCTCGACCGAGCGGGCCAGCGGCCCCACGGTGTCGAACTTCAGGCACAGCGGCACCACCCCCTCCAGCGTCAGCCGTCCCGAGGTGGTCTTCAGCCCCACCAGATCGTTCCAGGCAGACGGGATGCGCACCGAGCCGCCGGTGTCCGAGCCGATCCCGGCCACGGCCAGATTGAACGCCACCGAGGCCGCAGCCCCGGAAGACGACCCGCCCGGCGCACCCTTGGGATCGTTCACATTGGGCGAGGTGGCGGTGATCGGGTTCAGCCCCAGCCCGGAAAAGGCCAGCTCGCTCATATGCGTCTTGCCGAGGCACACCAGCCCCATGGCGGTGGCATTGCGCAAAGCCGGCGCATCCGCCTCCGGCACCCGGCCCTTCAGCAGGGCCGAGCCCGCCTCGGTGACGACCCCCGCGGTATCGAACAGGTCCTTCCAGCTGATCGGAACGCCATCGAGCACCGACAACCGCCGCCCCACCTTCGCCCGCGCCTGGGCCGCCTCGGCCTCGGCCAGCGCGCGGTCATGGGTCACGCGGGCATAGATGCGATCGGTCATCGGGTGCGCGTCGATCGCCTCCAGATAGGTCCGGGTCAGCGCCACCGGGTCGATCTCGCCCCGCCCGATGCCGCGCCCCAGATCGCCCGCCCTCATCGTCAGCCAGTCCTGCATGTCATTCCCCTGTGCATTCGCTGGCGCGACGGTAGCGACAGCGCCGCGCATGGACAATCCCGAAGCGGCAGTCATATTGCGGGGCATGAAAACCGACTCGGATATCCTGATCGTGGGCGGCGGGCTGAACGGCCCCGCGCTGGCCTTGGCGCTGACCCGGACGGGGCAGCGCGTGACCCTGATCGACACCCTGCCCGAGGCGCTGCGCAAGGACGCCGGTTTCGACGGCCGCGCCTATGCGCTGGCGCTGGCCTCGCAACGGCTGCTCAAGGCCATCGGCGTCTGGGACCGGATCGCCGGTGAGGCGCAACCGATGCTCGACATCAAGGTCACCGACGGCCACGCGGGCGCCGGCCCCTCACCCTTCTTTCTGCATTTCGACCATGACGAGATCGAAGAGGGCCCGATGGGCTATATGGTCGAGGACCGCCACCTGCGCCGCGCCTTTCTGGAGGCGCTGGACGAAGAGGCCGGCATCATCCAGGTCGACGGAACCGTCGTGGAACAGAATACCGGCCACAGCGGCGCCGAGGTGGTGCTGGCCGATGGCCGCACGCTCACCGCAAAGCTGCTGATCGGCTGCGACGGGCGCTCCAGCGGCACCGCCCGGCGCGCCGGCATCACCCGCACCGGCTGGGACTATGGCCAGACCGGGCTGGTCTGCGCCATCGAGCACGAGAAACCCCATCACGGCGTCGCGCATCAGTTCTTCATGCCGCCGGGACCGCTGGCGATCCTGCCGCTGACCGGCAACCGCAGCTCCATCGTCTGGAGCGAGCGGACCGCAACCGCCGAAGCGATCAACGCGCTGAGCGATGAGGATTACCTCGCCGCGCTGCGCCCCCGCTTCGGCGATTTTCTGGGCGAGATCAGGTTGGCCGGCAAACGCTGGGCCTATCCGCTGGGGCTGACCGTCGCCAACAGCTTCATCGCCGAGCGGCTGGCGCTGGTCGGCGATGCGGCTCACGGGATGCACCCGATCGCGGGCCAGGGGCTGAACGCCGGTCTGCGCGACGTCGGCGCGCTCGCCGAGGTGCTGGTCCTGGCCGCCCGGCGCGGCGAGGATATGGGCGCCGCCCCGGTGCTGGAGCGTTATCAGCAATGGCGGCGTTTCGACACCGCCACGCTGGCGCTGGCGACCGATGCCTTCAACAAGCTGTTTTCGAACGACAACCCGTTGCTGCGGCTGGGCCGCGACCTGGGTATGGGGCTGGTGGGTTCGGTCCCCGCCCTGCGCCGCGGTTTCCTGCGCGAGGCGGCGGGCCTGACCGGCGATCTGCCGCGCCTGTTGAAGGGCCAGCCGATCTGAAACGAAACGGGCGCCCCGGAAACCCGGCGCGCCCCTGCTTGTTCTCTGCCCAAATACTCCCGCCGGAGGCCGCGCTCCAACGCGGCGCTCTGCTTCAGTCGAGCTTGCGCGCCTCGTCGACCAGCATCACCGGAATGCCGGCGCGGATCGGAAAGGCCAGCCCCGCGGCCTTTGAGATCAGCTCCTGATTTCCGGCGTCATATTCCAGCGTCGTATGGGTCTGCGGACAGATCAGCGCCTCCAGCATCCGGCGGTCAAAGACGGGATGAGACCGGTCCCGATAGGGCTGGGTCTGGGTCTGGGTCATTGAATAGTCTCCTCATTCGATCCGCCGCGCATCGCGAACTCGATCAGCGTGACCAGCGTTTCGCGCCGGGTCTCCAGCGACGGCGCCTCGAGCAGCGCCTGCTTGTCCTCGGGGGTGAAGTCAAGCAGCATCGACAGCGAATTGATCAGCAATTCGTCCTCGGCCTCTTTCAACGTGTCCCAGTCGGCGTTTAACTGGCGCGCCGAAAAGAACCGCCCAAGCAGGTTCAGGAACCGCGCCCGGTCAAAGCCGGGGTCGTGTTCCTCATGGCCCAGGTCGCGCCCGAACCCGTCCCAGGACACCGCGCAACGGCGATAGGGGGTGAACCCCTCGACCTCGTTCAGGATACGGAACCGGCTCATGCCGGTCAGGGTGACCATATAGCGCCCGTCCTCGGTTTCGGAAAACTGGGTGACGCGCCCGGCGCAGCCGATGCTGTGCAGCGCGGCGGGCCGGCCCGGCAACGGGCTGGGCTGGATCATCCCGATCAGCCGCTCGGGCGTTTTCAGCGCATCCTCGAGCATCTGCAGATAGCGCGGCTCGAAGATGTGCAGCGGCAACCGCGACCGGGGCAGCAAAAGCGCCCCGGGCAACGGGAAGACCGAAAGGGTGTCCGGCAGATCGGCGGCTTGCATCATGGCGATGAGTCTAGCCCCGAACGCCGATTAGGCAAATATCATCGAACTCAGCTTGCGGCGACCGTTCAGCACGATGGGATCATTGGGCTTGAGCGCCTCGAAAACGGTAAAGAGCTGCGTCTTGGCCGCCCCGTCGTTCCAGTCACGGTCGCGCCGGAACAGCTCCAGCAGCTGATCCACCGCCTGTTCCACGTCGCCCTGCGCGTGCAGCGCCTTGGCCAGGTCGAACCGGGCCTGGTGGTTATTCGGATCGGCCTCGACCGCAGCCTGAAGCTCGGCCACCGGTCCGGCATCGGCGGCCTGGCGCGCCAGTTCCAGCTGAGCATGGGCCGCCTCAAGCTCGGGCGCGTGGGAAATCTCGGCCGGCGCGCCGTTCAGCACCGCCTCGGCCTGGTCCAGATCGCCGGCGACGATATGGGCGCGCACCAGCCCGCCATAGGCGGCGGCGTGGTTGGGATCCTCGCCCAGGATCGCGGCAAAGGTCTGGGCGGCATCCACCGCGGCGCCCTCGGCCAGCATCTCCTCGGCGGCGGCAACGGCCTCGTCCAGTTGCCCGCCGGGCGACTCACCGCCGGCGGCCTCGATCACCCGGTCAATGAACGCCTTGATCTCGGAGGCGGGCAGCGCCCCCTGAAACCCGTCCACCGGCTGGCCCTGGAAAAAGGCATAGACGGTCGGGATCGACTGGATCTGCAACTGACCGGCCAGCATCTGGGCCTCGTCCACATTGACCTTGACCATCTTCACCGCGCCGCCGGCGGCCTTGACCGCCTCCTCCAGTTGCGGACCCAGAGTCTTGCACGGTCCGCACCACGGTGCCCAGAAATCGACGATGATCGGCACCTCTTTCGAGGCCTCGACCACATCGGCCATGAAGGCGGCCTCGGTTGAGTCCTTGATCAGATCGGCGGCCGGTGCCGCCCCGTTGCCCGAAAGAATATCCATCATTTTCAGCTCTCCGCTGCTGTGTGCTTGCGCCCTATATGAAAGCTGTGGGCGCAGAAACCAAGAGGCAACCAGGGCGCCTTTGCCCGCCGCCGTCTTCGCGCCCCGCGTTCAGAGGTCGAATTCGGCGAAAACCGGGGCGTGGTCGCTGGGCTGCTCCCAACCGCGCGCGGCGCGCAGCACGCGGCTGCCATGCCCGGCGCCGGCGATATCGGGGGTGGCCCAGATGTGATCCAGCCGCCGCCCCTTGTCGGCGTCGTCCCAGTCGCGGGCGCGGTAGGACCACCAGCTGTACAATTTGCCCTCCGGAATGTCCGCCCGGGTGATGTCGACCCATTTTCCGGCCGCCTGCGTCTCGGCCAGCTGCTCCACCTCGACGGGGGTGTGGCTGACCACCTTCAGCAGCTTCTTGTGATCCCAGACGTCATCCTCGCGCGGGGCGATGTTCAGATCGCCCACCAGGATGGATTCGCCGAATTGCTCGGCGCGGAACCAGTCGCGCATTTCGGTCAGGTAATCGAGCTTCTGGCCGAACTTCTCGTTGATCGCGCGGTCCGGCTTGTCGCCGCCAGCCGGGACATAGAAATTGTGAATCACCACCCCGTTCTCCAGCCGCGCGGCGACATGGCGGGCATGGCCGAGACCGGCGAAATCCATGTCGCCCGCGTCCTCGATCGGCAGCCTGGACAGGATCGCCACGCCGTTATAGCCCTTTTGCCCGCGCGCAACCATGTGGGTATACCCAAGCGCGCGAAACGCCTCGGTGGGGATCTTGTCCACCGGGCTCTTGCATTCCTGCAGGCAGAGCACATCCGGCGCCTCGCGCTCCAGCAGCTGGCAGACCAGCCCCTCGCGCAGGCGGACCGAGTTGATGTTCCATGTGGCAAGGGTGAAGGGCATTCCGGAGCTCCTGCTGAGGGGGTTCCGTCTACCTAAGCCCTGCGGCGCCGCGGCTCAAGCGCGCGCTTGGGTGCGACCGGGCAAAGGGCGGGCGGCAAGGGTCAGGCGAGGATGTCATCGCCCAGCGCGCCCAGGCTGGTGTCCAGAACGGTCAGCCTGTCGTCGCCGCCGAAATCGAACAGCACATCGTCGCCCAGCTGCACGGCCAGATCCAAGATCGACGCGGCATCGCCAAGCCGGACGAAGCGGATCGCATCCACATCGTCGGTAAAATCGGTGATCGTGTCGCCGCCGCCGCCGCGTGCAAAGACGAACCGGTCCGCGCCAGCCCCGCCGGTCAGGATGTCGTCGCCGCCCTGCCCCTTCAGCCGGTCCCGGTGGCCGCCGCCGTCAAGGCTGTCGTCGCCGCGCCCGCCCAGCAGCTTGTCGCGCCCGGCGCCGCCCTTGAGCGTATCGGCCCCGCCATTGCCCTTGAGCGTATCCCTGCCGGTGCCGCCGAACAGGCGATCCCTTCCCCCGGCCGCCGTGATCGTGTCGTCACCCGACCGGCCGGCCAGCCGGTTGCCTGCGTCGTCGCCGACCAGCGTGTCGTCGCCGGCAAAGGTCGATGAGGCGACAAAGGGGATCTCGTAGCCGCCGAACAGCCCGATGTAATCGCTGATCGGCGTTCCGTAAGCGTCCCGCAGATCCAGCGTGCCCTCCGAGCGCACCCAGGTCCGCAGCGTGCCGGCGCCCAGCAGATGCGCCCCGGCCAGCAGCCCGCTGGCGGTCAGCAGGATGCCATCGACCACGTGGCCGACCTCTCCGTCCAGGCCGACCGCCCCGATGTAGCGCCACATCAGCGGCATCCAGTCCAGCGCCGCCGCATCCTGCGCCGCGGGCGAGGCGAGAAAATCGTCGGCCGAAAATACGTCCAGCTTGCCGGTGAACCCGCCGCTGAAGTCATTGTCGAAGGCATTGGAGTCGAGATGGACGAACCCCAGATCGACCAGGGCCGCCTCGCCGAACTGATAGGCGCCGAGATAACCCAGCGTATTGACCGCCGTGTAGTCGCCGGAGGATTCGCGCATCCGTAGCGCGCCGAGAAAATCTGAGTAGGATCCGCTCATGGTGCTCATGGTGCCGCCGTCTGAAAACCTCTGGCGGGAGTGCCAGACGAGCCGGGCGATTGAAAGGAAACACTATGGCATTCCGGTGCCGCCCGGCGGGCCGGACCCCGCCACGACAAGCCCGATTGAAAATGAACCGCGCAAAAAAAGACCGGGCGCAAAGGCCCGGCCAAGTCCAACAGGGAGGTGCATGTCATAACCCGGACATGCGCGGGGTAGGTTCAGATAAAAGATACACAGCCAGTGCGTCTTTGATCTGCGTCAATTCCGTTTCCGATCATGCCATCAGGCGATAGCCACCGGACTCTGTCACCAGGATCCGGGCGTTCGACGGGTCCGGCTCGATCTTCTGGCGCAGGCGATAGATATGGGTTTCCAGGGTATGGGTTGTAACCCCCGCGTTGTAGCCCCAGACCTCGTGCAGCAGAATGTCGCGGGGCACCACGCCATCGGTCGCGCGGTACAGGTACTTCAGGATGTTGGTTTCCTTCTCGGTCAGGCGGATCTTGCGGTCCTCATCGGTGATCAGCATCTTCATCGCCGGCTTGAAGGTATAGGGCCCAAGCTGGAACACCGCGTCCTCGCTCTGTTCGTGCTGGCGCAGCTGGGCGCGGATGCGGGCCAGCAGCACCGGAAACTTGAACGGCTTGGAGACATAGTCGTTGGCGCCGGCATCCAGCCCCAGGATGGTGTCGGCGTCGCTGTCATGCCCGGTCAGCATCAGGATCGGCGCCTTGACCCCCTGTTTGCGCATCAGGCGGCACAGCTCGCGCCCGTCGGTATCGGGCAGGCCGACATCGAGGATCACCAGATCGAACAGCGCCTCTTTCGCCCGCTCCATCGCGGCATGTCCGTCGCCGGCCTCGAACACGTCGAAATCCTCGGTCATGACCAGCTGCTCGCTGAGCGCGTCACGCAGGTCCTCGTCGTCGTCCACCAGCAAGATCTTTTTCAACTGCGCCACGGGCGTCCTCCTGTCCGTTGGATCACAGATGCGCCCGACCACGGCCGGGGGCAAGTTTTGCTGCAAACCGCTCACGCTGACGTGTCCGCTGCACGGGATTTGTTTCATATTCCGACAAAACCCCCTAGATAAAACGCAACGAAAGACCGGATCTTGTGACATGAGCCTTCTGCCCGACATCAACGAACTGCTGGCCCGCGCGCGGGCCGATCTGCGGATGGGCGTGCCCGTAATCCTGCAGGGCGAGGACGAAGCGGCGCTGGCTGTGGCGGCCGAAACGCTGACTGCGGCGCGGCTTGCCGATCTGCGCGCGCTGGGGGCGCCGGTGATCGCGATCACCGGACGGCGGGCGGACACGCTGAAGGCGCGCGCCTATGACGGCGATCTGGCGCGGGTGGCGATCCCCGGGGATGCCGATCTTGAGTGGATCCGGGCGGTGGCCGACCCCGCCGACGACCTGATCGCGCCGATGAAGGGGCCGCTGAGCAGCCAGCGCGGCGGCAGCGCGGCGCTGCACCGGCTGGCGATCGCCCTGGCCAAGAGCGCGCGGCTGCTGCCCGCGGTGGTGGTGGTTCCGGTGACCGATGGCGCCGGGTTCGCCGCCGAGTACGGCCTTACCCGGATCATCCACAAGCTCGCCGTGCCGCATCTGGGCGCGCGCAGCCCGCTGAACGAGGTGGTCCACGCCCGCCTGCCGATCGAGGCGTCCGAGGCGGGGCGGCTGCACATCTATCGTCCCGAGGATGGCGCGGAAGAGCATTACGCCATCGAGATCGGCCGCCCCGACCGCGCAAAACCGGTGCTGGCACGGCTGCATTCGGCCTGTTTCACCGGCGACGTGATGGGCAGCCTGAAATGCGATTGCGGCCCGCAGTTGCGCGCCGCGCTGGCGCAGATGGGCGAGGAGGGGGCGGGCATTCTGCTCTATCTCAATCAGGAGGGGCGCGGCATTGGCCTTGCCAACAAGATGCGCGCCTATTCGTTGCAGGATCAGGGTTTCGACACCGTCGAGGCCAATCACCGGCTGGGATTCGAAGATGACGAACGCGATTTCCGCCTGGGCGCGGACATTCTGCGCGCGCTGGGGTTTTCGGCAGTGCGGCTGCTGACCAACAACCCGAAAAAGATCGCGATGATGGAAAAGACCGGAATCGCCGTGGCCGAACGGGTGCCGCTCAAGGTCGGCGAAACCGCCCATAACCGGGGCTACCTTGCGACCAAGGCAAAGAAATCCGGGCATCTGCTGTGACGGCGCATGACATCGTGCTGACCCCCACGGGTGTGCGCTTTGGAGGGCGGCACCTGCCCTGCTCCATCGGCAGGGGCGGCATCACCGCCGACAAGCGCGAGGGCGACGGCGCCACCCCGGCGGGCATCCATCACATCGTCGGGATGCTGTACCGGCCTGACCGGATGCCGCGCCCGGCGGACTGGGCGCAGCCCATCGGACCCCGCGATCTGTGGTCGGACGCCAGCGGCGACGCGGCCTATAACACCTGGGTGCGCGCGCCCTACGGGTGCAGCCACGAGCGGCTGCGGCGGGCCGATCCGCTCTATGATCTGGTGCTGATCACCGACTGGAACTGGCCCGAGGCGCAGCCGGGACGCGGCTCGGCGATCTTTGTGCATCAGTGGCGCCGTCCGGGCTACCCGACCGAGGGGTGCATCGGTTTTTCCCGCGCCGATCTGCGCTGGCTGGCAGGCCGGATCGTGCCCGGCACCCGGGTCATCGTGACCGCGCGCTGAGCGGCGGCGCCGCCGCGCGGGTCAGCCGTAGCTGCGATCGCCAAAGATGGCCGAGCCCACGCGCACATGGGTCGCGCCCAGCGCGATGGCGGTCTCGAAATCGCTGCTCATGCCCATCGACAGGCCCGTCAGTCCGTTGCGCGCGGCAATTTTGGCCAGCAGCGCGAAATGCAGGCTGGGTTCCTCCTCCACCGGCGGGATGCACATCAGCCCCCGAAGCGGCAGCTCCAGCCCCCGGCACTCGGCGACAAAGGCATCGGCATCGGCGGGCAGGATGCCGGCCTTTTGCGGCTCCTCGCCGGTATTGACCTGAATGAACAGGTCGGGGCAGTGGCCCTCTTCCTGCGCCAGCCGGGCCAGCGCGGTGGCGAGCTTTGGCCGGTCAACCGAGTGGATCGCGTCAAACAGGCCCATCGCCTGGCGCGCCTTGTTGGTCTGCAGCGGGCCGATCAGATGCAGCTCGACCCCGTCGTACCGGTCCTTGAAGGCGGGCCATTTTCCCGCCGCCTCCTGCACGCGGTTTTCGCCGAAAACGCGCTGGCCCTGGTCCAGCACCGCCTCCACCCGCTCCAGCGGCTGCACCTTGGAGACCGCGATCAGCGTGACAGAGCCGGGCGCGCGCCCGGCCTGCGTCTCGGCTTTGGCGATGCGGGATTTGATCTCTTCCAGCGACATATCTGCCCCCTCTTTCCGGTATTGGCGGCAGGAAAACACCAGTTGGCGGCAAAAGGGAAGGCCGCAACGGGAAGCCCCCAAAAAGAAAAGGGCAGGTCCGAAGACCTGCCCAAATCACGTCAGACGTGACGACAGCTATTAGAAGCTGAAGTACACACCAGCCTGAACGGTGGTGTTGTCTGCCGACGACTCACGCCAGCCGGCTTCGAAGGAAGCGCCGCCACCGAGGTCATAGGAGTAGTGGATACCGTAGGAGGTACCTTCGCCGCGGTCCAGCAGAGCGGTGTCGCGGTTGTCGCCACGGCCGGCCAGGACGTCAGCAGCCGAAACTGCGTCTTCGTCGGTGACCCAAACCAGGATGTTCGACGCTGCGCCGATGTCCATGTTGCCGTACAGGCCCCACTTGGAGATGCCTTCGTTGTCGGCATAGGCCAGACGGACGCCGTACTGACCCAGGTCGCCCTGCAGGGTAACCAGGACCTTGTCGCCCCATGCAATGTCGGTGTCTTGGGCGCCCAGAGCGGCGGTCCAGTCACCGAAGGTGTACGACACGTTCACAGCAGCGCGGTCAAGGCCGATGGCGCCGTTACGGGTCGAGTAGGAGATGTGGCCGTTGAAGGCACCCGACGAGTACAGAACTTCGACGCCGTTCGCACCGGCACCAGCCGACGAGTACGCATCCCAGTTGAAGTATTCGTTGTTCACGTTGGTGACCAGCGAGACGAAGCCAGCGCCGTCAATGCCGGTGCCCGCGGTGCGGGTTTCCAGGTACATGCCCGGCGTGTTTTCGATCGCGCCGATGATGTTGCCCACACCCAGGGTGAAGCCGCCGTAGCTGGCGTAGAAGCGTGCTGCGTTCCACACACCGGTGCCGGCTGCGTTGTCACGGCTTTCGGACTGCATACGCATCCGGGCGCCCAGAACCACGCCACCGTCGGTTTCGGTCGACATGTCGAACTGCAGACGCAGACGGCTGGTGATGGTGGTGCTCGGCACGCCGTTCACGGCACGGTCGTTGGCGTCGTTGTAGTCGACACCAAAACGGCCATAGCCGCTGATGCGCACTTCGGCTGCAGCCATGCTCGCGGTCGCGATCAGTGCAGTCGTAGCGAAAAGAACCTTTTTCATAGTCTTTCCCTCGGTTTTCAATTCATACGCCCAAACCGGGGAATCCGGTGTGGGTATGGCAAGGGGTTTCGCTCTTTCATGCCCATTTTGGCAAGGGCCGCGTCCGGGCTCGGTTCAAAGTCGTTCGGGATGGTGCAGCTTTGCCACAGTCCTGTTACGCGACCCTGTTACGCATCCCCGGAAATCGCGCCAAGGGAACGCCGGAACCGATGCGCGGGGGCGCGCCGAACCATGCCCGCAGGCCCCGCCACACTAAAGCCTTGCCCACCATGGCCCTGTTGGGTAGGACAGGCCAGAGCGGAAAACCCCGGGGCTGCCCTATGACATTCCTGAAGAACCCAACCAAGATCGTCTTGATTCTGGCCCTTTGTCTGGCTGCGGCATCCTGCAGCCGCGTGCGCGGTCTGGGCAAAGTCCAGGTCGGGGGCGAGACCACGGCGGGCGGCAACATCGCCCACAACCCGGATTCGGCGCCCACCAACTACGAACGGTCCTCGATCTGGGATCTGTTCGGCCCGAACAAGGGCGACACGCGGGTGCAGGTGAACCGCTATCTGTGGAGCGCGTCGCTCGACGTGCTCAGCTTTCTGCCGGTGCAGTCGGTCGATCCCTTTACCGGTGTGATCGTCACCGGCTATGGCACCCCGCCGGGCGGCGGGCGCGCCTATCGCGCCACCGTGCACATCAGCGACCCGGCGCTGGACGCCCGCTCGCTCAAGGTGGCGCTGCAGACCCAGGGCGGCCGCCCCGTCGCCGCCGGCACCGCCCGCGCGGTCGAGGATGCGATCCTGACCCGGGCCCGCCAGTTGCGCGTGCGCGACAAGAGGCTCTAGAAAGCGAACCCAAACCGCATTAAGACCACGCCGGGTTTTCACCCGGCGTTTTCATTCAAAGGACCGCAACGATGTCGCGTTACTCTGCCGCTGAAATCGAAGCCAAATGGCAAGAGGCCTGGGAAAAGGCCGGGATCTTCACCGCACGGCGCAGTGCCGACAAGCCGAAATACTATGTGCTCGAGATGTTCCCCTACCCGTCGGGGCGCATTCATATGGGCCACGTGCGCAACTACACCATGGGCGACGTGATCGCGCGCTACAAGCTGGCCACCGGCCACAACGTGCTGCATCCGATGGGCTGGGACGCCTTCGGGATGCCGGCCGAGAACGCCGCCATGGCCTCGGGCGGGCACCCCAAGGACTGGACCTATGGCAACATCGCCGACATGCGCGGCCAGATGAAGCCGCTGGGCCTGTCGATCGACTGGTCCCGCGAATTCGCCACCTGCGACCCGGAATATTACGGCCAGCAGCAGGCGCTGTTCCTCGACATGCTGGGCGCGGGCCTGGTCTATCGCAAGAACGCGGTGGTGAACTGGGACCCGGTCGACATGACCGTGCTGGCCAACGAACAGGTGATCGACGGCAAGGGCTGGCGCTCGGGCGCCGAGGTGGAGCGGCGCGAGCTGACCCAGTGGTTCTTCAAGATCTCCGACATGGCCGAGGAGCTGCTCGAGGCGCTCGACGGGCTGGAGAACTGGCCCGCCAAGGTGCGGCTGATGCAGGAAAACTGGATCGGCAAGTCGCGCGGGCTGCAGATGAGCTTTGATCTGACCGCCCCCGTCCACGGGCATGACGGCATCGAGATCTACACCACCCGCCCCGACACCCTGGCCGGGGCCAGCTTCATGGCGCTCAGCACCGATCACCCGCTGTCCAGGGCGCTGGAGGCCGACAACCCCGATCTGGCCGCCTTCAACGCCGACTGCCGCAAACTGGGCACGTCCGAGGCCGAGCTGGAAAAGGCCGAAAAGCGCGGCTTTGACACCGGGCTGACCGTGCGCCACCCGCTTGACCCCGACCGGACCCTGCCGGTCTGGGTCGCCAATTTCGTGCTGATGGATTACGGCACCGGCGCGATCTTTGGCTGCCCGGCGCATGACCAGCGCGACCTGGACTTTGCCCGCAAGTACGGCCTGCCGGTGATCGACACCTTCACCGCCATGGACAGCGACGCGCGGGTTGAAAACACCGCCTTTGTGCCGCCGAAAGCCGAAAAAGTGCGCTGGATCGACCAGCCCGCCGGCATCGAGGTGGCGACCGGGCAAGAGGCCATCGACGCCACCATCGACTGGGCCGAAAAGAACGGGCTGGGCCAAGGCAAGGTGCAATTCCGCCTGCGCGACTGGGGCCTGTCCCGCCAGCGCTACTGGGGCTGCCCGATCCCGGTGGTGCATTGCGACGCCTGCGGCGTCGTGCCTGAAAAGAAAGAGAACCTGCCGGTCCAGCTGCCCTATGACGAAGACGGCAAGCCGATCGACTTTTCCATCCCCGGCAACCCGCTCGACCGGCATCCAAGCTGGCGCGACTGCGCCTGCCCGAAATGCGGCGCGCCGGCGCGGCGCGAAACCGACACCATGGACACCTTCGTCGATTCGTCCTGGTACTACGCCCGCTTCACCGCCCCGCACGCGAAGACCCCGACAGTGGCGGAAGAGGCCGAATACTGGATGAACGTCGACCAGTACATCGGCGGCATCGAGCACGCGATCCTGCACCTGCTTTATTCGCGCTTCTTCGCCCGCGCGATGAACATCACCGGCCACCTGCCCAAGAAGGCGATCGAGCCCTTCGACGCGCTGTTCACGCAAGGCATGGTGACGCATGAGATCTACCAGACCCGCGACGCCAAGGGGCGCCCGGTCTATCACCTGCCCGAAGAGGTCGAGAACGGCCATCTGAAGGAAACCGGCGAGGCCGTCGAGATCATCCCCTCGGCCAAAATGTCGAAGTCAAAGAAGAACGTGGTCGATCCGGTCAGCATCATCTCGGCCTATGGCGCCGATACCGCGCGCTGGTTCGTCCTCTCCGACAGCCCGCCGGAGCGGGACGTGGAGTGGACCGCCGCCGGCGCCGAGGCCGCGTTCAAGCATCTGTCGCGCGTCTGGCGTCTGGCCGCCGAGATCGACGCCAATGCCCCCGCGACCGATGACGACACCGCGCTGCTGCGCGAGATGCACAAGTGCATCCATGATGTCACCGGCGGCGTCGAAAGCTTTGGCTTCAACGCCGCGATCGCCAAACTCTACGCCTTTACCAACACCCTGGCCAAATCCAAGGCCGGCGGCGCGGCCAAGCGGCAGGCGGCATTGACGCTGGCGCAGCTGATGTCGCCGTTGACCCCGCACCTGTCCGAAGAGGTCTGGTCGCTGCTGGGCGGCGAGGGGCTGATTGCCACCGCGCCCTGGCCGGTGGCCGATGCGGCGATGCTGATCGACGACACCGTGACCCTGCCGATCCAGGTCAACGGCAAGCGGCGCGCGGAAATCAGCGTGCCCAAGGATATGGACAAGGCAGAGGTTGAAAAAGCCGCGCTGGCGGTGAAGGCTGTGCAAAAGGCGCTGGACGGGGCGGCGCCGAAAAAGGTGATCGTCGTCCCCGGACGGATCGTGAATGTCGTCATTTGACCGCAGAAGCCTGCTGATCCTGCCGCTGGCGCTGGCCGCCTGCGGCTTTACCCCTGTCTACGGCCCCGGCGGCAACGGCAGCGCGCTGCGCGGCCTTGTTCTTGTGCAGGAACCCGACTCGCCCGATGAGTACATCCTGGTGCGCCGGCTCGAGGACAGCCTGGGCCGCGCCCAGGCCCCGGCCTATGACCTGAGCTACACGCTCGCCACCGAAACCGAAGGCCAGGCGGTGACCGCGACCAACGAGACCACCCGCTACAGCCTGGTGGGGCGACTCGACTATGTTCTGACCGCGCGGGACGGCGGCACGGTGGTGGCCTCGGGACAGGTCAGCAACTTCACCGGCTATTCCGCCACCGGCACCACCGTCGAAACGCTCGCCGGCGAACGCGACGCGCGCGAACGGCTGATGGCCATCCTCGCCGATCAGCTGGTCACCCGTCTTTACGCAACGGCGGACCTGCCGGAATGAAACTGTCTGCGCGCGAGGCGGACCGCTATTTCGCCCGGCCCGACCCGGACAGGACCGGTATCCTGATCTATGGCGCCGACGCGATGCGGGTCGCGATCAAGCGGCAAAACCTGCTCAAGGCGCTGCTGGGCGAGGGCGCCGAGGAAGAGATGCGCCTCACCCGCCTTGCCGGGGGCGACCTGCGCAAGGATCCGGCGCAGCTGCTCGACGCGGTCAAGGCGGTCGGATTCTTTCCCGGGGCCCGCGCTGTCTTTGTCGAAGACGCCGGCGACGCCGCCGCCCCGGCGATCCTGACCGCGCTGACGGACTGGGCCGCGGGCGACGCGCAGATCGTGGTGACCGCCGGCGCGCTCAAGGCAACCTCCAGGCTGCGCAAGGCGTTCGAGGCGCATCCCAATGCCTTTGCCCTCGGCCTTTACGACGCCCCCCCCTCGCGCGATGAGATCGAGCGGACGCTGACCGAAAAGGGCCTCCGCGACATTCCGCGCGACACCATGGCGGCGCTGACCGATCTGGCCAACGCATTGGGGCCGGGGGATTTCGCCCAGACGATCGAAAAGCTGGCGCTGTACAAATTCGCCGACGACCTCCCCGTTTCGCTGGCGGATGTCGAGGCCTGCGCGCCGCGCTCGACCGAGGCGGCGCTGGACGACATGCTCGACGTGGTGGCCGAGGGGCGCGTGGGCGAGATCGGGCCGCTGCTCGGCCGGTTGCAGGCGCAGGGAACCAACGCGGTCTCGCTCTGCATCGGGGCCACCCGCCATTTCCGCACACTCTATACCGCCGCCTCCGACCCCGGCGGCGCCGCGGCGGGCGTCGACCGGTTGCGCCCGCCGGTCTATGGCAAGCGGCGCGACCGCATCGTGCGACAGGCGCAAGGCTGGGGCGCGGCCAATCTGGAAACCGCGCTGAGCCTGCTCACGGATACCGACCTCCATCTGCGCTCGGCCGGACAGACGGCACCGGCCATGGCGGTGATGGAACGGGCACTGATCCGGCTGGCGATGCTGGGGCGGCGGTAATAGATCGCAATAAGACCGTCGAGGCGCTGTCGTTTACCCACAGAACAAGCCGCGCACGCGCCGGACCGGGGGCCGGCGCTCGCAACGGCAATTCGGACCACTTTATCGCAGCCAAATCCGGACGACCTCTGATCGATGCGCCTACGTTGACACAGCGCCAGACCGTGGGGACGGTCCGGCGCTTGCGCGGCGGCCTGCGGCCTTGTTCCGCGCAGGGGGCTTAGCTCAGAGGAGTGCGGCAGGGGTTTCGAACAATGCTCGGCAAACAGCCCCCTACCCCTGCAAGACCTCCGCCACCGGACGGCGCAGCGATTTCGGCAGCGCCGGGCCGCGCCCCACCCGCAGCACCAGATTGGGCCGCCGCTCGCCCAGCCCCAGCAGGCGGCGCAGCTCCGCCCGCATCGCCGGCACCTCCACCGCCTGGTTGAGAAAGGCGCATTTCAGCCCGTCCAGCGTCGCCTGCAACATCACCCGCTGGCAGGCGCGCCCCGCCGCCACCCAGCCGCGCGGATTGTCCTCGGGCGCGACCAGCACCACCAGCCCGGCCGAAGAGCGCAGCTGTTCAGCGCATTTCCCATTCTCGGCATCGGCGGTGAACACCAGATCGAACAGCCGCGGCCCAAGCCAGCCGGGGAGCGACGGATTGCCCGAGGAGCCGGCGAACAACCCGTCGCCCCTTTGCGCCGCCTGCACCGGATTGAATCTCAGCCAGGCCTTCAGCTCGGTCACGAACGCCGGGTCGTTCACCTGCCGGGTATTGCCTTCGATCACCAGCGCCAGCACCTCTTCGATCCGCTCCGGCGCATCGAGATAGAGCGCCTCGACCCCATGCGCGGCGGCGGCCCGGACCAGCCGCCCCGCCTCCTCGGTGCCGAGTTTGCTGCCGTCATAGAGCCCCCGCGTGCTCTGCCGCTCGGGGATCGCGGTGAGCAGGGGTTGCGGCTCCTCTGTCCCCGGCGTCAGGTCGACATGCAGCCCCGCGTCAGGCGCTGATGCCTCCACCTCCCCTCCCATCCCGCGCGCACGGGCGGCGATCGACAGGTTTTCCGCCGCACAGCCGAGACTGGCGAAAAGGTGATGATCGTCCGGGTCGACCACGGGCGTCCGGCGGCTGAAATCGGGCCGCACGGTCACGCCGCCCTCTCCCGCCGAGAACAGCCAAGGCTGGGTGTTGTGCCCGTTCGCCGCCAACGTGGCATATCGGACCAGATCGGCCATACCGGGCGCGACGGGCAGCGGCCGCCCCATCCGCGCCAGCGCCGCATCATAGGGCCCTTTGCGCAATTGCAACGCCGCGTCCGCGCCCAGACCGGCGACCGTCAGCCCGCCGCCGATCAGCATGAGCCGTCGTGTCAGTTTGGTCATCGCACCCTCTCCTGCCGGTTTCGGCGGAACCCTACACGGCAAAGGTAACATCGGATTGACCTGGCTCAAACCGCCCCTTGCGGCCCGGCCCACTCCAGCGGAAAGTGCCCCCGAGGGAAAAAGGGAGAAACCGATGTACAAGGTCTATGGCAGTGTCGCCAGCCGCGCGTTTCGCGTGCTCTGGATGCTGGAGGAACTGGGCGAAACCTATGAATACCACGACACCAAACCGCAGAGCGAGGCGGCGCGCGCGCTGAACCCCTCGGGCAAGGTGCCGATCCTGGTGGACGGCGACGCGGTGCTGACCGATTCCACGGCGATCCTGACCTATCTGGCCGACAAGCATGGCAAGCTGACCTATCCCGCCGGCAGCGTCGAGCGCGCCCGGCAGGACGCGCTGACGCATACGCTCCTCGACGAATTCGACGCGGTTCTCTGGACCGCAGCGCGGCACTCATTCGTGCTGCCCAAGGAGCGCCGCGTGCCGGAGGTCTCGGGCAGCCTGAAGTGGGAATTCGCCCGCAATCTCGACCGGCTTGCAGAGCGGTTCGTCGGGCCGTTCCTGCAGGGCGAGCAGATGACCATAGCCGATATCATCTGCGTGCACTGCCTGAACTGGGCCTTTGGTGCCAAGTTCCCGGTCGAGAATGAGCGGCTGCTGGCCTATACCAAGGCGATGCGCGGGCGCGAGGCGTTCAAGCGGGTGCGCGCGCTGAGCGAGGGCTGAGCCCCTAACCCGCGCCCAGACGGGCCGCCGCGGCGCGGCCCGCCCGGCGCCCGGTGGCCAGGCAGGCGGTCAGCAGATAGCCGCCCGTCGGTGCCTCCCAGTCCAGCATCTCGCCGGCGCAATAGGTGCCCGGCAGCACGCGCAACATCAGGCCGTCGTCCAGCGCCGCGCGGGCGACGCCGCCGGCGGTGGAAATCGCCTCGTCCATCGGGCGCAGCCCCGCGTGGCGGATCGGCAGCGCCTTGACCAGCCGCGCCAGCGCCGCCGGGTCGGCGGGCAGCGGGCGGCCGAATTCCTGCGCCAGCGCCAGCCGCGCCGGATCGAGCCCGAGCGCCTTGCGCAGGTGGTTGGCGAGGCTCGCCTTGCCGCGCGGGCGGGAAAGGCGCGCGGTGACTGTCGCCGCATCCAGATCGGGCAGCAGATCGACCACCAGCGGCGCACCCTCGCGCAGCGCCGGGGTCAGCGGGTAGATCCCTCCGCCCTCCAGCCCCCGCCCGGAAATCACCGCCTCGCCGCGCGAGGCGAGCCGCCCGGCGCTGAACCGCACGCCCTTGATCGGCGCACCGAATCGCGCGCGCATCGGCTCGGACCAGTCCACGCAGAGCCCGGCGTTGGCGGGCGCAAAGGGCGTCAGCTCCACGCCGCGCCCCGCCAGAAGCGGCGCCCAGGCCCCGTCGGAGCCGAGCCGCGCCCAGTTCGCCCCGCCCAGCGCCAGCACCGTCACCCCCGGCGTGATCTTCACCGCGCCCTCCGGCGTATCGAAGGTCAGCGCGCCACCCTCCCAGCCGGTCCAGCGCCAGCGGGTGCGCCATGTCACACCCAGCCCCTCCAGCCGCGCCAGCCAAGCCCGCAAGAGCGGCGAGGCCTTCATCGCCCGCGGAAACACCCGCCCGGTGGAGCCGCTGAACACCTCCTGCCCCAGCCCGCGCGCCCAGTCCTGCACCGCGTCCGGCCCGAATGCCTCCAGCATCGGGCGCAGCCAGTCGGCCGCATCGCCATAAGCGCGCAGGAAGTCGTCGAACGGCTCATCCTTGGTCAGGTTCAGCCCGGATTTCCCCGCCATCAGGAATTTGCGCCCGATGGAGGGCTTCGCCTCGGCCACCAGAACAGAAATCCCGGCGCGCGCCAGCATCTCGGCCGCCATCAGCCCGGCCGGGCCGCCGCCCACCACCAAGGCGCGGGGGTTGTCCTCTGTGCGGCTCTCGGTCACGCTGATCCTCCGATCCACTCTGTTCAACCGGCCCGCTGCCAGATCCAATGCAAGATCCGATCTGCCCCCTCTGCGGCCGCCCTATCCCGCCCGGTGTGCCGCAAAGCCTGCACCACCTGATGCCGAAGCTGAAGGGCGGCAAGGGCGGACCATTGGTGCTGCTGCACGATATCTGCCACCGCGAGATCCACGCCACCCTGACCGAGGCGGAACTGGCCCGCGACTATGCCACCATCCCGGCGCTGCAAGCCCACCCCCGGCTGGCCAAATTCATCGCCTGGGTGGGCAAACGCCCGCCCGGCTTCCGCTCGAAGGTGCCGGGCAAGCGCCGCAAACGTTAGAGCCCGGCTCAAGCCCCGGGCGCACAAAGCGCCCCGATCGCCCGGGCAACCTCCGGATCGGCGGCGCAGGTATCGGCCACCAAGTCCCGCGCGGTCTCCATCAGCGCATCGGGCTCGACGATCCGGTCGATCAGGCCAAAGGCACAGGCCTCCTCGGCCGTGATCTTCTGCCCGCCCATCAGGATCATCTTGGTCCGCGCCGGCCCGATCAGGTCGATCATCCGGCCGGGGTCCGACGGCTGCGGCAGGAACCCCAGCTTCATCACCGGGTAGAACACCTTGGCCGTCGGCACCGCAATGCGCAGATCGCAGGCCAGCGCCATGCCCATCGCACCGCCCGCCAGCGTGCCGTTCAGCGCCGCGACGGTCAGGCCCGGCAGCCGCGCGATGGCACCCGAGAGCCGCTCCCAAAGCGGCGAGGTGGCCAGGCCTGTTTTCGCCGCCTCCAGATCGGCGCCGGCGCTGAACACCTTGCCGGTGCCGGTCAGGATCAGCGCGCGTGCCTCGCCCGCCGCCTCGGCGATGCGGACCAGTTCCTCCAGCATCTCGGGGGTCAGCGAATTGGCCTTTTCCGGGCGGTCGATGGTAACGATCCAAAGGCCGCCGTCCTGCTCCAGCCGGATCATATCAAGCCCACCCGGCGGCGGATCGCCTCTTCGCGCAGGGAAATCTCGGTGCCGATGAAATCGTCGGCATCGGACGAGCACATCCACAGCAGCGTGCGCGCCGGCCAGTCGGGCGGGATATGGTCGGACCAGTCGAGCTGGCTGATCGGGTTGACGCCACTGGCCTTGATCTCGCGCTGCATCTGCGTCGCCACGGTGCCGGGGCTCAGACCCATGGCGCGGATGCCGTTTGCCCGCTCCTCCTTGTCGAGACAGGCGGTCAGCATCGCCGCGCCGGCCTTGGAGGCGCAGTAGTGGCTCCACCCTTCCAGTGCGTTATGCGCCGCGCCGGAACTGATGGTCAGGATGCTGCCGCCGCCCGCCTTTCGCATCGCGGGAACCGCCGCGCGCATGCCGTAGAACACGCCCTTGAGGTTAATGTCGATGACCTGACCCCAGTCGCCCGGGTCGGCCTCGGCCAACTGGGCGATGGGCTCGATCACCCCGGCGTTGCCGATCAGCACGTCGAGCCCGCCAAAGCGGTCGAGCGCGGTCTGCACCGCCGCCTCGACATCGCAATAGCGGCTGACATCGGCGCCCACCGCCACCGCCTGCGGGCCGATCTCATCCGCCAGCGCCTTGACCGCACCGGCGCTGCGCGCCAGCAGAATCACATTGGCGCCGGCACCCGCAAAGACCCGCCCCGCCTCGGCACCGATGCCCCGGCTGGCGCCGGTGATCAGTACCGTTTTTCCTGTCATGTCCATTGACCGCTCCCCTGCATTCCTGTCGGCCAAGTGGTACTGCGCCGTGACGCGCCGGTCCAGTGCTTCCCCCTTGACGCCCCGCCGCGCAGGACGGACGATAGAGCAAAGTTTTCCAGGAGGATATTTTCATGATGGCTTACCTTTCGCGCGGATCCGCCCTGGCGCTGATCCTGTCATGCGCGGCCAATGGCGCGCTCGCCGACCTGGCCGCGCAGGACGTCTGGTCGGACTGGCGCGGGTATCTGTCCGCCGCAGGTTACCAGATCACCGCCAGCGAAAGCATGTCCGGCGGCACGCTTACGGTCAGCGACCTCAGCATGGCGCTGCAAATGCCCGAGGACCAGGGCACCGTCTCGATCCTGCTCGACCGGCTGGAGTTCACCGAGAACGGCGATGGCACCGTCAATGTGGTGATGCCGGCGCGCATGCCGCTCACCTTTGACGTGACCGACGGAACCGATCAGGTGACGGCGGTGATCGGACTGACCCAGACCGGGGCCGCGATGGTGGTGTCGGGCGCGCCCGACGACATGACCTATAACTATACCGCCGCCAGGATCGCGGTGGCGCTGGATACCCTGACGGTCGAGGGCGATCTCCTGCCGCCAGAAGTTCTGCGCATGACCGCGTCGCTGAGCAACGTGATCAGCAGCACCCGTATGCGGCTGACCGACATGCGCAACTATGAGCAGGACATGAAGGCGGCGGACGTGTCCTATGACATGGCCTTCGACGATCCCGAATCCGAGGATGCCGCGACCTTCCGCGGCAGCATGCAGAAACTCGGCTTCGAAGGGTCGGGGACGATGCCGCTGCAGATGGACGCGACGGACCTGCCGCAGATGCTCAAGGCCGGGTTCGGTTTCGACGGCACCTTCACCTATGCGGCGGGGAACGGCGATATGTCGGGCACCGGCGACGGTGAGGCATTCGCCGTGACCTCCACCTCCGAAGGGGGCATGGCATCGGTTGCCATGGATGCGGCGCATCTGGCCTATGAGGTGTCGCAGAACCAGAGCCGGATCACCATGGAAACCGCCGAGCTGCCGTTTCCCATCGCCATCGCCATGCAGAAGGCCGCCTTTGCGCTCGATATTCCGGTGGCCAGCTCTGAGGCGCAACAACCCTTTGCCTTTGGGCTGACCATTGCCGATTTCACCATGCCCGAACAGCTTTGGGGCATCTTCGATCCGGGCGCGATCCTGCCGCGCGATCCGGCGACCATCATCGTGGACCTGAGCGGCAAGGTGCGGCTGCTGGCCGATCTGCTCGACCCGGCGATCGCCGAGACGATCGAGGGCAGTGACACCCCCCCGGGCGAGCTGCATGCGCTGACGATCAACGCGCTGCGGGTCTCGGCCGCCGGCGCCGAGCTGACCGGCAGCGGCGACTTCACCTTCGACAACAGCGATATGGAGAGCTTTGACGGGATTCCGGCGCCGTCGGGCACGGCCAGTCTCGCGCTGTCCGGGGCCAACGGGCTGATCGACCGGCTGATCCAGATGGGGCTGATGTCGGACGAGGACGCCACCGGCGCGCGCATGATGATGAGCATGGTGGCGGTTCCGGGCGACGGCCCCGATACGCTGAATTCCGAGATCGTGATCAACGATCAGGGCCAGATCCTGGCCAACGGTCAACGGCTGAAGTGATCCTGTCCCCCCGGGGGACATGCTGCGGGGCCGGTCCATGCCGGCCCCGTTTTGCGTCCGCTCCCTTGCGGCGCGGA
This sequence comes from Antarcticimicrobium luteum, assembly GCF_004358185.1. Lineage (GTDB taxonomy): Bacteria > Pseudomonadota > Alphaproteobacteria > Rhodobacterales > Rhodobacteraceae > Antarcticimicrobium > Antarcticimicrobium luteum. The sequence continues at coordinate 51,375 of NZ_SMUV01000067.1, read as the reverse complement.
CGTTCCGGGGCTACCTCACGGCAGGACTTTCGCAAACAGGGGCGCCCATGACCCAATCCCTCGAAGAGCTGTGCCACGCCATGCTGGCCGCCGCGCGCAAGGCCGGCGCCGAGGCCGCCGACGCCATCGCCATCAGCGGCGGATCGGTCGAGGTCGATGTCCGCGCCGGCACACTGGAAAAGGCCGAGCGGTCGGAAAGCACCGACATCGGGCTGCGCGTTCTGATCGGACGGCGGCAGGCGAATGTATCGGCCTCGGACAGCCGGCCCGAAACGCTGGCCGACATGGCCGAGCGCGCCGTCGCCATGGCGCGGGAAACCCCCGAAGACCCCTATGCGGGCCTGGCCGACCCCGGCCAGTTGGCCCGCGGCTGGGACACCGCCGCGCTCGAACTCGAGGATCCTTCGCCCGAACCGGCGCCTGCGGCGCTGCAGGCCGATGCGCTGGCCGCCGAAGCCGCCGCGCTGGCGATCGGGGGCGTTGCCCAGGTGCAGGCCGCCGGCGCCTCTTACAGCCGGCACGCGGTGCATCTGGCCGCCACCAACGGATTTTCCGGCGGCTATACGCGCACAGGGCGCTCCACGTCCTGCGTGGCGATCGCGGGGACCGGCACCGGGATGGAACGCGATTACGATGGCGACAGCCGCAGCTTTCAGTCCGACCTGCGCAGCCCCGAGGTGATCGGCGCGCTGGCGGGTGAGCGCGCGGTGGCGCGGCTGGGCGCGCGCAAGCCGAAAACCGGGCAATTCCCGGTGCTGTTCGACGAACGCATCGCCGCGTCGCTGATCGGGCATCTGCTGGCCGCCGCCAATGGCGCGGCCGTGGCGCGCGGCTCGTCCTGGCTGAAGGACGATCTGGGCAAACCGGTGCTGCCCGAACATCTGTCGGTGATCGAGGATCCGCATCGCCCCCGCATCGGCGGCTCGCGCCCCTTCGATGCCGAGGGGCTGCCGACCCGGCGGCGCGCCATCGTGGACAAGGGGGTGCTGACCGGCTGGACGCTGGATCTGGCCAGCGCCCGGCAACTGGGAATGGCGCCCACCGGCAACGCCGCGCGCGGCGTCTCCTCGACCCCCGCGCCGGCCACCTGGAACATCGCGCTCAGCCCGGGCGAGGCCAGCCGCGCCGAACTGATCCGCGACATGGGCACCGGGCTGCTGGTCACCTCTCTGATCGGCGCGACCATCAACCCCAATACCGGCGATTATTCGCGTGGCGCCGCCGGCCTCTGGGTCGAGAAAGGCGAGATCGCCTACCCGGTCAACGAATGCACCATCGCCGGCAATCTGCGCGACATGTTGCTGCGGATCATTCCGGCCAACGATGCGCGTACCTATCTGTCCCGTGTGGTGCCCTCTTTGCTGATCGAAGGAATGACGCTTGCCGGAACCTGACCTGTCCCTGCTGATCGACGCCGCCCGCGCGGCGGGCGAGATCGCCTGCAGCTATAGCGGACCCGAGGCGCGGCGCTGGGACAAGCCCGAAGGCGCCGGTCCGGTGACCGAGGCGGACCTGGCGGTGAACGAGATGCTCGAGGACCGGCTGCGCGCCGCCCGGCCCGATTACGGCTGGCTGTCGGAGGAAAGCGAGGACGGCAGCGAGCGGCTGAAACGCGACCGGGTGTTCATCATCGATCCCATCGACGGCACCCGCAGCTTTGCCGCCGGAGAGCGGACCTGGGCCCATGCCCTGGCCATCGCCGAGCGCGGCGAGGTCACCGCCGCGGTGATCTATCTGCCGATGTGCGATCTGCTCTACAGCGCCGGGCGCGGGGCAGGCGCGCGCCTCAACGGCGATCCGATCGCCGCCAGCGCAAGCCGCGATCTGGACAAGGCACAGATCCTGGCCACCCGTCCCAATCTGGAGGCCCGGCACTGGCGCGCCGGGGCCGCGCCCGGCTTTCGCCGCGCCTATCGGCCGTCGCTGGCCTATCGCATGGCGCTGGTGGCGCAGGGGCGCTACGACGGCATGATGACCCTGCGCCCCAGCTGGGAATGGGATATCGCCGCCGGCGATCTGATCCTGCAGGAGGCCGGCGCGGTCTGCACCGACCGGCGCGGTGCGCCGCTGCGCTTCAACAACCCGCAACCGCAGGTCAATGGCGTGCTTGCCGCCGGCCGTTCGCTGCATGCCCGGCTCAGCGCGGCGCTGGAGCCGCATGATCCCGACATCGCCCCCGCCTGAGCCGCGATCCGGCCCCGGCCCCGCCTTGACGCCACACCGACAGGGCGTAGGGTGCCGGCAGCCCGGACACCCGAACATCGGAAAGGATGCCGATATGACCCAACGTCTTCACCTGGTCTTCGGCGGCGAGTTGGTCGACCCGTCGAAAAGCACGTTCAAGGATGTCGACAACATCCATATCGTCGGCATGTTCCCCGATTACGAGTCCGCCTATGCCGCCTGGAAGGCCGAGGCGCAGCGCACTGTGGACGACGCGCATATGCGCTATTTCATCGCCCATATCCACCGGCTGCGCGACGAGGAACAGGAAGCGTCATCAACCGAAGAGCTGGGCTGAGCCCATGCCGCTGTCGCTGGGGCTGGCGATGTATCGCGCGCTGTCCTGGCGGACGGCGCAGCCGGTGCAGGATCCACCGCCGCCGCGCCCCCGGGGGCCGCTGATCTGGATGCATGCCACCAGCCCCGAGCGGCACCTGGCGCTGCGCGATCTGGGCGCCCGGCTGCGGGCGCAGCGGCCCGAGGTCAATCTGCTGATCACGGTGAATGCCTCGGTTCCGGTGGCCGCGCCCTGGCGCGATCCGGTGCCGGTGCCGGTGATGTCGGATCATCCGCTGGCGGTGCGCGCCTTTCTCGACCACTGGAAACCCGATCTGTGCCTGTGGACCGGGGGGGATCTGATGCCCAACCTGATCAGTCTGGCCGCCGACCGCGGCACCGTCATGGTGCTGGCCGATCTGGAGGCCCGCGATCTGCCGCGCCGCCGCGCCGGATGGCTGACCGACCTCACCCGCCCCTGCCTGGAGCGGTTCGGCGCCATCCTGACCGCCAGCGACGCCGCCGCGACGCAGCTGCGCCGCCTCGGCGTTTCCGGGGCCAGGATCGAGGCGCATTCCCGTCTGCTGATGGGGGTCAGCCCGCCGCCCTGCCCGGACACCGCGCTGACGGCGGCGGCACAGGCGCTCTCGGGGCGGCCGCTGTGGCTGGCCGCATATCTGCAACCGGAGGAATTCGCGCCGGTCCTGGCCGCCCATCGGGATGCCCTGCGGTTCCAGCACCGGCTGTTGCTGGTCGCGGTTCCCGCCGAGCCGGGGGAGACCGGCGCGCTGACCGAGGCCGCCGGCGCCGCCGGGCTGCGGTTTGCCGACTGGCATGGCGGCGATCCCATAGGCGAAGAGGTGCAACTGCTGATCTGCGATGACAGCTCGGATCTGGGCCTGTGGTATCGCATGGCTCCGATCACCTTCATGGCCGGGTCGCTGGCCGGGGGGGCCACCGGCCACGCCCCCTTTGCCGCCGCCGCGCTGGGATCGGCGGTGCTGTATGGGCCCAATATCGCGGACCACGCCGAGGCCTATGCCAGGCTGGCACAGGCCAGGGCCGCCCGCGCCGTACAGGACGCCGAGACCCTGGCGCAGGCGGTGGTGCAGCTCTCGGCGCCCGATCATGCCGCCGCCATGGCGCTGGCCGGCTGGGACACCATCACCGAAAGCGCCGCAGTGACCGATCATCTGATCGAGCTGATCCAGGATCTGCTGGACCGGAAGGAGGCCCGCGATGCGCGCGCCTGACTTCTGGATCCGCCCACCCGAGGCGCCCGGCTGGCAGGCCCGGCTGCTGGCGCCGCTGGGCGCACTCTATGCATGGGCCACAGCCCGGCGGCTGGCGCGTGGCGGACCCGGCCTGATCCCCGGGGTGCCGGTGATCTGCGTCGGCAATCTGAATGTCGGCGGCACCGGCAAGACGCCGACCGTGATCTGGGTGATCGAGGCGCTGCGCGGCATCGGCCATGTGCCGCATGTGGTCACCCGCGGCCATGGCGGGCGGCTGGCCGGCCCGGTGCAGGTCGACCCGGCCCGCCACCGCGCCAGCCAGACCGGGGACGAGCCGCTGTTGCTGGCCGCCTTTGCCGACGTCTGGGTGGCGAAAGACCGCGCCGCCGGCGCCCGCGCGGCGGCGGCGGCGGGCGCCACCGCGATCGTGCTGGATGACGGTTTCCAGAACCCGACTGTACAAAAAAGCGCCTCGATCGTCGTGGTCGACGCCGCCCAGGGCTTTGGCAACGGGCGCTGCCTGCCGGCCGGTCCGCTACGCGAACCTGTCGATACCGGCCTGGCGCGGGCCGATCTGGTTCTGTCCATCGGCGGGGCGGAGGCACAGGCACGGTTCGACCGGATCTGGTCTGGCGCGGTCCCGGTGCCGCGGGCCCGGGCCGAACTGGCGCCGCTGCAGACCGGCATGGACTGGAGCGATACGCCGGTGCTGGCCTTTGCCGGGATCGGGCAGCCGGAGAAGTTCTTTGCCACCCTGCGCCGGCTTGGCGCCGATCTGCGCCGGGCCGAACCTCTGGACGACCATCAGCCGCTGTCGAGCGCGCTGATGGCCCGGCTGGAGACCGAGGCGCGCGCATTGGGCGCGCAGCTGGTGACCACCGAAAAGGACGCCGTTCGCCTGCCGCCGGATTTTCGCAGCAAGGTAATCACCCTGCCGGTGCGGCTGCAGGTGGAAGAGAGCGAGATGGTCAGGGCCCTGCTGCGCAGAGCCGCACCGCCGCCACCCTGACCTCTGCGCCAGGTGCGGCGGGCAGGCCATCCGTATTTGCAAATCGCCCTGTCGCGGCCGGGATCGCCGGACGCCTAGCCCTTGTCGTCCGCGCCCAGTTTCGGCGCCGGACGGTGCAGCGAAAGTTCGGAATCGGAGAATCTGAACGGCGAGCGCACGCCCGGCACACCGCCCAGCTCGATCTGCATGCCGCGCGCCACCACCTGCGGGTCGGCCATCACCTCGGCCAGGTCGTTGATCGGGCCGGCCGGCACCCCCTCCGCCTCGCAGGCGGCGAGCAGATCTGCCTTGGAGCGCTGCGCGGTGGCGCCGTTGAGCCGGGCGATCATAACCCGGCGGTTGGCGATCCGGTCCTTGTTGTGCAGGAACTCCGGCGCCTCGGCCATCTCGTCCAGCCCGAGGATCCGGCACAGTCGCCGGTATTGCGCGTCGTTGCCGGTGGCGATGATGATATGGCCGTCGGCGCAATCGAACACCTGGTAGGGGGTCAGGTTCATATGGGCATTTCCCATCCGCCCCGGCGGCGTGCCGGTGGTGAGATAATTCATCGCCTGATTGGCGGTCACCGCCACCGCCACGTCCAGCAACGCCATGTCGACATGCTGGCCGCGCCCGGTGCGTTCGCGCTGATGCAGCGCCGCCAGAATGCCGGTGACCGCGTAGATTCCGGTGAAGATATCGGTGATCGCCACGCCGGATTTCTGCGGCTGGCCGTCCGGCTCGCCCGTGATCGACATCAGCCCGGACATGCCCTGGATGATGAAATCATAGCCCGCCCTGTGGGCATAGGGCCCGTCCTGGCCGAACCCGGTGATCGAGCAATAGATCAGCCGCGGATTGATCTGCCGCAGGCTGTCATAGTCGAGTCCGTATTTCTTCAGCCCGCCGACTTTGAAATTCTCGATCAGGATATCGGCGTCGCGCACCAGCGTCCGGACCTTTTCGCGGCCTTCTTCGGCGGTGAAATCGGCGATGACCGAGGCCTTGCCGCGGTTTGCCGAATGGAAATAGGCGGCCGAGACCTCGCCCTCGCGCTCGACAAAGGGCGGGCCCCAGGCGCGGGTGTCGTCCCCCGCCGGGCTTTCGACCTTGATCACCTCCGCACCGAGGTCCGACAGCGTCTGGCCAGCCCAGGGGCCGGCCAGGATACGGGCCAGTTCGACGACCTTCAGGCCGGAAAGCGGTGCGGTCATTGTTTGGCCAGCTCCGCCTCGATCAACGCCTTGAACTCGTCCCAGGGCTGGTTCGACACCTTTTGCCCATTGACGATGAAGCTGGGGGTGGCGGTGATGTCATCCGCCTCGGCGTTCTGCTGGTACCAGGCGACCAGCGTCTGCGCGCTAGCGCCGTCCTGCAGACAGGCCTCGAGCCCGTCCTTCTCCAGCCCGGCCAGGCGGCCGATCTTGCGCAGTTCGTCCACGATCTCGGTCGGGCCGCCGGCGCGGATCCAGTCCGATTGCCCCTTGAAGATCAGGTTGGTGATGCCAAAGAATTTTTCGGGTCCGCCGCAGCGCGCGATCATCGAGGCCCAGAGGCCGTAGCGGTCGAAATACACCTCGCGATAGATGAAGCGCACCTTGCCGGTGTCGATATACTCCGACTTCAGCTTCTTGTACGGCCCCTCATGGAAATTCGCGCAATGCGGGCAGGTAAAAGAGGCGTATTCGATGATCGTCACCGGCGCATCCTCGGCGCCCTGGACCATATCCGCGATGCTTGCGGTATCGATCTGTGCCGTCTCCTCGGCATTGGCGGCGCCGATCAACAGCGGGGCCGAGGCTCCGTTCGGGCGGTCGACGAAGATGAAGGCGCCCGCCAGCAAAAGGACAGCCGCGAGCAGCGCGGGAAGTTTCCGGGTCATCAGTACCCCTTTCTCAATGTCTGTGTCTGGATAGAACGTTGCGGCCCAGACGTTCAAGGGCCGCGCGCAGACCATCGTCGGTGATGGCGCCCGCGGTCTCGCTGGCATCGCGGCAGATCTCCGGCGCCGGCTCGGGCGGCGGCGGCGGCTCCGGACGCTCGAACCGGGCCTGACCCTCGGCGAAACCGGTGGGGGCGGTCTGGGTGATCCGCACCCGGCTGATCGCGTTGTAGCCATAGACCGCGTTCACCCGGTCGCGCAGCTGATCCTTCTGCATGTCCAGCATCGGCGCGTGGGAGCCGGTGGTCAGGACCGTCAGCGTGGCGCCAAAGCCGCCACGCCCATAGCCGATCTTGACCGGGCGCGAGACCGCCGCCATGTCGGGGCCGGCAATCTCGGCCCAATGGGTCAGGACCCGGGTCACGGCGAAGCCCCGGCTCTCGCCGGCGCGGCGGATCTGCTCGTTCAGCAGCGTCGCGGTACGTTTGAAGCCCCGGGTTGTCGATCGGCGCGGTGCCATGCATGGATTCCCATCTGCTGCGCGTTATTCTATGCCTCAGGAACCCGAGTACCAGCGAAACCCGAAAGGCGGACGGATAAAGATTGCGTGACTCCGATTTCGAAAGCGGGTTCGACCCCGAACCCATCGCGGGCGACCTGCTGGCCTGGTACGATGCCCATGCCCGGGATCTGCCCTGGCGGGTCAGTCCGGCGGCGCGGGCGGCGGGGGTGCGGCCCGATCCCTATCGCGTCTGGCTGTCCGAGGTGATGCTGCAACAGACGACGGTGGCCGCCGTGCGCGACTATTTCCACCGCTTCACCATGCTCTGGCCGGATGTGGGGGCACTGGCGGCGGCCGGGGATGGCGCCGTGATGGGCGAATGGGCCGGACTGGGATATTACGCGCGGGCGCGCAACCTGTTGAAATGCGCACGTTTCGTGACGGGTGAACTGAACGGGCGCTTTCCCGACAGCCATGACGCGCTGTTGCGGCTGCCGGGCGTCGGTCCTTATACCGCCGCCGCCATTGCCGCCATCGCCTTTGACAGGCCGGAAACGGTGATGGACGGCAATGTCGAGCGGGTGATGGCCCGGCTGCACGACATTGAAACGCCGCTGCCCACCGCCAAGCCCGAGTTGAAGGCCCGCGCCGCCGGGCATACCCCGGCAGAGCGGCCCGGCGATTATGCCCAGGCGGTGATGGATCTGGGCGCGACGATCTGCACCCCGAAGTCGCCGGCCTGCGGCATCTGTCCGCTGCGCGACCGCTGCCGCTCCCGGGCGGCGGGCACGGCGCCGGGCCTGCCGAAGAAGACGCCGAAGAAACCCAAGCCGACCCGGCGCGGTATCGTCTATCTGGCCCGTCGCGGCGACGGCGCGCTGCTGCTGGAACGGCGGCCGGACAAGGGGCTGCTGGGCGGGATGCTGGGCTGGCCCGGATCGGATTGGGGCGAGGCGCCGCAGGACCGCCCGCCCTTTGAGGCGGACTGGACCACGCTGCCGGGCGAGGTGCGCCATACCTTTACCCATTTCCATCTGATCCTCACGGTGAAGACCGCGCCGCTGCCCGATGCGGCGGCGCCGACGGCGGGCGAGGTTCTGAGCCGCGATGCCTTCCGGCCCAGCGACCTGCCGACGGTGATGCGCAAGGCCTATGACCTCTGGCGCGGCGGGGCTGCGTGACCCATGGGCAAAGCGCCGCGGATTGGGTAGAATCGCCTTTGTTTTGTACAACCTGACGAGGTCGCCGATGATCCCCGCCGAAAAGCTGGCCCGCTGGCAGAGTGCGCTGCCCTTCTGGATCTCGTTCCTGCTGATCCCCGTCGCCTGGCTGGGCGCGGTTCAGGGCGGCTGGACGGTGATCCTTTTGCCGCTGATCACCTGGTACCTGTTCGCCGCGCTGGACCGGCTGACCGGGCTGAACCTGGAAAACGCGGACCCGGAGACGCCGGCGGAAGATTTGTTCTGGTACCGGGTCCTGACCAGCCTCTGGGTGCCGCTACAGGCCGCGACCCTGTTCGGCATGATCTGGTACGTTTCCCACAGCGGGCATCTGTCGGTGCTGGAAAAGGTCGTGCTGTTTTTCGGCGTCGGCGTGATCACCGGCACCATCGGGATCAACTACAGCCACGAACTGATGCACCAGAAGAACCGGACCGAGCGCCTGTTGGGCGATCTGCTGCTGGCGATGGTGCTCTATTCGCATTTCCGGTCCGAGCACCTGCTGGTGCATCACCGCTATGTCGGCACCCCGCGCGATCCGGTCACGGCACGCTACAACGAGGGGTTCCACCGGTTCTATCCGCGGGTGCTGAGGGAAAGCCTGATCTCGGCCTTCCGCGCCGAAAAGGCTAGGCTGGCGCGCAAGGGGCGGTCCTGGACCGATACGGCCAACCCGTTCTGGCGTTACTGGAGCCTTCAGGCGGCGATGCTGGCGCTGGCCGGTCTGCTGGGCGGCTGGGCCGGGGTGGGTCTGTTCCTGATCCAGGCGGGCGTGGCGGTCTGGCAGCTGGAACTGGTCAACTACGTCGAGCACTATGGGCTGACGCGGAAGCACCTGGGCGAGGGCAGGTACGAACATGTCCTGCCGCAGCATTCCTGGAACGCGGCGCAAAAGGCGTCGAACTGGCTGCTGATCAACCTCCAGCGCCATTCGGACCATCACTACAAACCCGACAGGCGGTTTCCGCTGTTGCAGAATTACGCCGCGGCCGAGGCACCGCAGCTTCCCTATGGCTATCCGATCATGACGGTTGCGGCGATGATCCCGCCGCTGTGGCGCCGGATGATGAACCCGCGCGTGCGCCACTGGCGGGCGATGTATTACCCCGAAATCACCGACTGGACGCCCTATGCCAGGGCTGCCAACCCGTTGCCGAAGGGGAGCGTTTGAGCCCCGGGGCTTACTCCAGCGTCCAGATCGTCATCTTTTCCCCGATCCCGCGAATGGTCTGGTCGGGGCGGCGGGTGAGCCCCACCAGCCTATCGCCGGGGTCTTCGGTCTCTTCCAGGACGCGGGCGCGCAGGGCGTCGCTGATCACCAGTCGGGCCGAAAGCGGGCGGCTGAGCGTCTCCAGCCGGCTGGCGACGTTCACCGAGGTGCCGATCACAGCGAATTCCAGCCGGTTGACGCCGATGTCGCCGAGAACGGCGGTGCCGTAATGCACGCCGATGCCGGCGCGGATTTCGGGCTCGCCCATGCGGCGGCGCTCGACGTTCCAGGCGTCCATCACCCGGATCATGGCGCGGGCGCAATCGAGCGCATTGGTCGCGTCCGTCTCGCCTGCCAGCGGCGTGCCGAAGGTCGCCATCAGCCCGTCGCCCAGATATTTGTCGAGCGTGCCGTTATGGCGGAACACCTCGGCCTCCATCCTGGCGTGAAAGCCGCGCAGCGCTTCGATCACGTGATAGGGATCGCGGTCGGCGGTGAAACGGGTGAAGTCGATGATATCGATGAAAAGCACCGCGATTTCCTGCCGGCGCACCTGTTTCAGCGGCTCGTCGTTCTGCGACAGCTCGTCGACCACATTGGGCGAGAAATAGCGCGACAGGTTGGCGCGTTCGCGTTCCAGCGCCGCATTGTCCACCAGCAGCCGGTTGAACCGGCGCGAGGAGAACCCCAGCGTGACCGCGACGATCAGAAAGACCACGACCTCCTGCATCCGCAGCCGCACCTGAAACCCGTTGGGATCGAGCCAGGCGGCCAGATCGGGCTGCCCGGCAAAGGCGCGTTGCGCGGCCGCCGAAAGCTCGGGCACCGGGATGACCAGCCACCAGGCGGCGAGTAGCGCCGCGGTCCACATGATAGCGGTCCAGGTGCCGATGGCGATGACGGTGCGCCAGGAAAAGGCCAGCGTGCCGGCGGCCAGGATCACGAAGAAATAGATGAAATTGCCATAGCGGTACTGCATCGCCAGCGGCAGGCTGTCATCGCTCAGCGGGTTGGGCAACACCATGCCCAGGGTCATGATCGCCAGATCGGCAAAGATCAGCACCAGTTCGGCGCGCGACTGGCCGACCCGCCCGACCCGCTGGATCAGCCAGCCGTTCACCGCCAACAGACCCAGAATGGCGTGATAATACAGGACCTCCCACTGCGGATTGAGACCGACCAGCAAGACCGCGATCACCGCCATGGCGACCCAGCGGGCCCGCACCGCCAGCTCCAGCCCCTCGCGCTTGTGCCGCCGCAGCGCGGCCTCTGTGTATTTGCTGGGCTTGTCGGCGGCCGGATCGAGGTCGGCCATGATCGCGCGCGGTGATCGCAACCGGCTGCCTGCGCTGTCCGTCATCTGCTGCGTCCCCGTGGATGGTGAAGCGGATACCCCTTCTTTAGCCGCCCTGCGCCCGAAACGGCAGGGGTGCATGGCGAAAAGGCGCGTGGTGAGCGGTGTGGACCGGCCACCGGCGCGCCCCGCGCCGACCGGAATGAGACCAGAACCGCCGCCGGACAGCGCCGGCAGGCTATGGAAAAAATGCCCCGCCAGACAGGCGGGGCAAGGTGCGGTGCCTTGCGCATGGCCGAAGATCGGCTGCGGGCACCGGCGGTCATTCCGGGCTTGTCAGGGGTTTTAAGCCTCGCGCATTTCCGAGCGGATCTGCTGACGCAGCACGTCGATCGGCACGGTCTTGCCCTCTTTCTTGAAACACCAGTATGTCCAGCCGTTGCAGCTGGGCGCGCCTTCCAGCGCGGCGCCGACCTGATGGATCGAGCCCCTGACCTCGCCGCCGATCAGGGTGCCGTCAGCGCGCACCTTGGCCTTGTAGCGTTTGTTCATCGAAAAGAGCTCTTCGCCCGGGCGCAGCATGCCGCGTTCGACAAGCTGGCCGAAGGGCACGCGCGGTTCGGCACGTTTGCTGGCGCTGACCTGCAACGCGTCGCGGTCGAACTTGCGCACCCGTGCGATGCGTTTTTCGGCAACCTTGCGATAGGCTTCCTCACGCTCGATCCCGATGAATTCGCGGCCCAGCATCTTGGCCACGGCGCCGGTGGTGCCGGTGCCGAAGAACGGGTCAAGCACCACGTCGCCGGGGTTGGTGGACCCCACCAGCACCCGGTGCAGCAGCGATTCCGGTTTCTGGGTCGGATGTGCCTTGTCGCCGTTGTCGTCCTTGAGCCGCTCATGCCCGGTGCAGATCGGCAGCACCCAGTCAGAGCGCATCTGGATGCCCTCGTTCAGCGATTTCAGCGCCTCGTAGTTGAAGGTGTATTTCACGCCCTCGGATTTCGAGGCCCAGATCATCGTCTCATGGGCGTTGGTAAAGCGTTTGCCGCGGAAGTTCGGCATCGGGTTGGCCTTGCGCCAGACCACGTCGTTGAGGATCCAGTACCCCTCGTTCTGGAGGGCGGCGCCGACCCGGAAGATATTGTGATAGGAGCCGATCACCCAGATCGCGCCATTGGGTTTCAGCAGCCGGCGGGCGGCGGCGAGCCATTCGCGGGTGAACTTGTCGTAGGCGGCAAAGGAATCGAACTGGTCCCAGTGATCGTCCACCGCGTCGACCTGGCTGTTGTCGGGGCGATGCAACTGACCCTTGAGCTGCAGATTGTAGGGAGGGTCGGCGAAGATGAGGTCGATACTGTTCTCCGGCAGACTGTTCATCACCTCGATGCAGTCGCCGTCCAGGATAGAATTCAGCGGGAGCGCCGCGGCGCTCTTGGATTTCGTTTTCGTCATTTTCTGCCTCTGTCCCGGCGCTTTGGTGCGCTCACGTATTGGCAGTAAAGATGAGTCAATCCCGATTCGCCGTCAATTTCTTTTTTGAATCAATCACTTATGGAATTATCTTGATACAAGATATTGTGTACCGGCTTGAATGAACGTCTATGGTGTGGGGTGACACCGAGATTTCGGAGCGCCGCCTTGTGGGTTTTCGACGGGTATCCCGCGTTGGTTTCCCAGCCATAGCCGGGATGCTGTTGCGCCAAATCCACCATCAGCCGGTCGCGGCAGGTCTTGGCCATGATCGAGGCCGCCGAAATCGACACCGAAATCGCATCGCCCTTCACCACGGCGCGGGCCGGCAGGGTCAGCCCGCGGGGAATCATATTGCCGTCGATCAGCAGGAAATCGGGAGGCGGGTCCAGCGCCGCGACCGCGCGCTCCATCGCCAGATGGCTGGCGCGCAGGATGTTGATCTCGTCGATTTCAGCGACGCTGGCGTGGGCGATGGCAACCTCGGCGCAATCCCACAGCGCCTGTTCCAGCGCCTCGCGGCGTCGCGCGGTGAGTTTCTTGGAATCGTTGAGCCCCTCGGGGATCGCCTGCGGGTCCAGGATCACGGCGGCGGCGGTCACCGGCCCCGCGATGGGGCCACGGCCGACCTCGTCGACACCGGCGACGCGCAGGTGTCCCTGTGCGCGCAATTCCTGCTCAAGGCTGAAATCGGGGCTATTCATGCCGCCCTTGCTGCCCCGGCGGGCGGGGCAGCGCAAGGGGGCTCAGCGGTCCGGCGTGTGCCATTCGGCCGGCGGCACCTTGCGCCGGCGCAAGCGCAGGGCGAGGCCCACCGCAACACCGACGCCAATCGCCACGGTCAGATCGGTCATCACGGTCAGCACCAGCGTCAGCAAAAGCAGCACCCGGTCGGACACCCGCGCCCGCATGTAGATGCGCCATTTGTCCGGCTCGCTCATGTTCCAGGCGGTCAGCATCAGCAGCGCGGCAAGCGCCGGCATCGCCAGATACCCCGCCAGCGGCGCGGCCAGCATCATCACCGCTAGGATGGTCAGCGCATGCACCAGCCCGGCCACCGGCGTCTTGCCGCCGGCGCGCACATTGGTGGCTGTGCGGGCGATGGCGCCGGTCGCGGGCAGCCCGCCGAACAGCGCCGAGCCGATGTTGGCCAGGCCCTGCGCCCGGATCTCGGCATTGGGGCGGTGCTGACCGCCGATCATCCGGTCCGACACCATCGCCGAAAGCAGCGATTCCACCCCGGCGAGAAAGGCGATCACGGCGGCCGAGGGCAACAACTCGATCACCCGGGAATAGGACAGATCGGGCAGTGACGGCATCGGCAGGGTATCGGGCAGCGCGCCAAACCGGGAAAAGATCGAATCCACCGGCAGGGTCAGCAGGGCGGCGATGGCCGAGCCCGCCCCAACCGCCACGATCAGCCCCGGAAAGCGCGGGAACAGCCGCCGCAGCGCGACGATCGCGAACAAGGTGAAGAGGCCGATGCCGAAGCTTTCCCATCCCGCCGTGTCGCGCGCGGCCCAGAGCGCCGGGATCTTCTCGACGAAATCCGCCGGCACCTCCTCCATCGAGAGGCCGAAGAAATCCTTCAGCTGGCTGGTGCCGATGATCACCCCGATGCCGATGGTGAACCCGTTGATCACCGGCTCGGGCACATAGGCGATCAGGTTTCCCGCACGCAGATAGCCGGCGATCAGCAGAATCATCCCGGCCATCAGGGTGGCCAGCACCAGCCCGTCATAGCCGTGATCCGCGATCACCCCATAGACCACCACGATAAAGGCGCCGGTTGGCCCGCCGATCTGCACCCGGCTGCCGCCGAAGGCGGAAATCAGAAACCCCGCGACAATCGCGGTGACCAGCCCGGTGGCCGGATCGGCCCCCGAGGCGATGGCGATGGCCAGGCTCAGCGGCAGCGCCACCATCGCCACGGTAATGCCCGCCAGCACGTCGGTGCCGAAATCCGGCATCGTATAGGTTTTCAGAGTGGTCAGAATCTTGGGTTTCATTGCGCGGCCCATGCATGTCGAGGTTGAACGGGCAGGCCCCCGCGCCGCCCCGGTCGGGGGTGGCGTCGGTCGCGTACGGTGTCGCGCGCGGCCCCGCTGGGGCGCCAGGTGAGGCGCGGCAGCCAAGCGGGGTCCTGTCCGGATCAGGATGGCTGCATAGAATGCGATCGCCGCGCCGGTTGCAACTCCCCCGGGTTGAAAAAAAGGGCGGCCACGGGGCCGCCCTATCGAATTTGCTGTCTGTCTGGCCGGCGTCAGCGGTGGACGTGCACGATGCGCTTGTTGACGACCTTCTTGTTGACGATCTTGGTCACCTCGCGCCGGGGCGGCTGCGGCGCGTAGTAGCGCGGGCGCGGCTGCTGATAGACATGCTGGTAGCGGTGCGGCGGCTGATAGTAGGTCCGGGGTTGCGGCTGATAGACATGCTGCGGCGGCTGGTGCACCACCACCCGGCGCTGCTGGACGACGGTTGTACGGTCGTTGCGGCTGTCCTCGATGGCGGCGCCGATGATGGCAAGCCCGACAAGCCCGGCAAAGATGCGTGCGGCGTCATTGTCGGCGCGGGCCGGGGCGGCGGTTGCGCCGGTGATGGCCACCGCCAGCGCGAGGCCGGAGACCAGGGCGATGAAGGAGCGGTGCGAGAAAACCTTGCGGGTCATGGAGGGATCCTTTCGTGATTGCGATCCGTTTCGGTGCCGGCGGCTGTTGCAGCCCGTGGCGGTGATGCATCCACCCTCGGCCCGCGGCGCCCGGACAGGCAATAACGGCCCGTTGTTATCGAATGACAGCCGCGGCAAAGCCCTGTGGTTATTGAATAACCGGCGCGCTGCGGTCAGGATGGCCCCATGAAACAGATCCTGCTCTCACTCGCCCTTGTTACCGGTCTCGCGGCGGCTGCCGTGTCGGCCGTACCGGCCTCGGCCGCCGGGTGCTTTGCCGATTACAAGGCCAAGCGCGACAACCCGCTGAAGCTGCATTACGGCGTGATGCAATTGAACGGCGGCTGCGACCGCCAATCGGCGCGGGCCGAGGTTTCGGCCCGTCTGCAACAGAACGGCTGGACCTTGCTGAACGTCATGTCAGTGTTCGGCCCCGAAGGGCTGGAAGGAAGGAAGGCCAATGCCGGACGCTTCTATCTCCGGTTCTGACTCGCGGCGGGCAGGGACCCGCATCGTCGGTTTCGGAATCGCGGCGATCGTGGCGATTCTGGCGGGGGCCGGGCTGGTCCTGCTGCTGACCCTGCCGGACGCCAATGCCTTCAACGCGCGGGTCGAGCGGCTGTTCGTCGAAAGCGACCTGACCACCGGCACCGAGATCAAGCTGCTGGAGATCCTCGCGCAGTCGGGCACCGCCTTTGCCGACACGCTGGCCAGCTACCGCATGGTCATCTTTGTGCTGCTGGTCTTTGCCACCGCGATGATGGTGGCCGCCCTGGTGTTCCTGGTGCTGCTGGCTGGCCTCAACCGGCGCATGGCGCAGATCGAACGGGCCGGTATCCAGGTCAACTCGCTGCTGATCAGTCGGGAAGAGAACACCGTCTATCTCAACAACATGGACTTCAAGCTGACCGCGGCGGCGATGGAGACGCTGTCGGTTCTGGCCGAGGCGCGGCTGGATGACGAGGTTCTGTCAGGGGCGGAGATCGAAGCGACCATCTCGGGCCGCGATGCCTCCGATTGCGAGGAGGCCGCCGGGGCAACGCGGATCAAGCGGCTGCGCGATACGCTGGGCAACCAGATGGTGAGCGAGCTTCTGGTCAAGAACATCGCGCGGCGGGGATACATGCTGGCGATCGAAAAGGATGTGATCCGGATGGTGTGAGTCCCCGGGGGCAATCGCATCGGGACCCCGCCCTTGGAAACCGAGCGTCCATGTCCCATGTTGGCGGAGCATCAGGGGGAGATCGGGTGAACGTCCACGTTCCATCGCATGTCGGAGAGTACGGCATAGATGTACAAACGCTGAAGGGGCCGGTGTCCGTTTGGCGCGACGGCGTTCTGCTGGCCACAAGCACCCGCGCCCGCGTGATGTTCGAAACCGGGCTGTCGCCCTCGATCTACTTTCCGCGTGAAGACCTGCGGGTTCCGCTGTCCGAGCCGGTTTCGCTGCAGACCTTCTGCCCCTTCAAGGGCACGGCGAGTTACCGCGACATCACCGTTGGCGGCGACCGGATCGCCAACGCGGTCTGGAGCTATGAAGACAGCTTGCCGGAAAGTGCCGGCGTGGAGGGCTATGTCGCCTTCATGCCCGACGCTTATACCGACCTCGACCTCGGCGAGAACGTCCTGCAGGTGGAGGATGACCACCATGTCGCCGGCCCCCTGGTCGACTGGTTGATGCGCAGCGCCTCGGAAGAGACCGGTCCCGAGGCGTTCACCCGCGCCTTGGCGCTGCAGATGCGGCGCGGCGGCATACCCGTGTCGCGGTTGAGCGTTCTGATCTGGTCGCTGCATCCGCAGATCGTCGGCAAGATATATGTCTGGACGAACGGCGAGGAGGAGATCACCACCTTTGCCCCCACCTACGAGTTGCACGGCGCCGACGCGTATGAACAGAGCCCGCTACGGCATGTGGCCGAGGGGCGCGGCGGCGTGCGCCAGCGGCTGGACGTTCCGAATTACACCATCAGCTTTCCAATCCTGCAAGACCTGCGCGCACAGGGCGCCACCGACTACGTGGCGATGCCGCTGCCGTTCTCCGACGGGAGCATCAACGTTTTGACCCTGACCAGCGATCATCCGGAAGGCTTTACCACCGCCAACCTCGGCCAGGTGTTCGAATGCGCCGCCGTTATCAGCCGGTTCTACGAGGTGTTCCGCCAGAAAGAGACCGCTCAGGCATTGCTGGAAACCTATGTCGGCAAGCGCACCGGGGCGCGGGTGCTGGGCGGCCAGATCCGGCGTGGCGATGGCGATGAGATCGACGCCGCCATCATGTTCTGCGATCTGCGCGGATCGACGCGATTGGAGGAAAGCCTGGGGCGGCATTCCTACATCACGCTGCTCAACCAATTCTTCGACACGGTGTCGGGCATCGTGCAGGACAACGGCGGTGAGGTCCTGAAGTTCATCGGCGACGCCGTGCTTGCCGTCTTTCCCGCCGGCGACGATTCGACGATCGCAAGGGCCCAGGCGATGGATTCGGCGCGCGGCATCGTCGCCGCGCTGGCCGAGACCGGCGATGACGGCGACCATCCGCGTTGCGAAAGCGCGATAGGCATCGCCTACGGAGGTGTCACCTATGGCAATGTCGGATCGCGGGAGCGGCTCGACTTTACCGTTATCGGCCATGCGGCCAACATCGCCGCCCGGTTGGGCGATTACGGCAAATCCAGCGGCTACCCGATCGTTGTGTCGGAGGATTTCGTCACCGAATGCACCGACGGCATTCCGTTGGGCGAGGCGGTGCTGCGCAACGTGTCGCATCCGGTGCGCTGTTTCGGGATCGCCGCCGCCGATCCATCCTAAGCGGCCGGTCGGGGCGCGGATCGGCAGGCACCGGCCCGGGGTTGACTTCACCCCCCGCCGCCGCCCTTCTCTGTCGCAACAGACAGGAGGTCCGATGCAAACCCCATTCGATCAGGAGCTGGAAGCGCGCCTTGCCCGCTATGCCGCCATAGACAGCCAGAGCGACGAGGATTCGCCCACATCGCCCAGCACCGAGATCCAGTTCGATGTCCTGCGGCTGCTGGAGGGCGAGCTGACCGAGATCGGCGCGCAGGATGTGACGCTCACCGATTACGGCACCGTGCTGGCCACCATCCCCGGCACCGTGCCCGGCCCCACCGTCGGCCTGCTGGCCCATGTGGACACCGCGCCGCAGTTCAACGCAAGCGGCGTGAAACCGCGGGTGATCAGGGGTTATAACGGCGGCGAGATCACCTATCCCGACGATCCCGCGCTGGTGCTGTCGCCCGAGGCCTCGCCCTATCTGGCGGAAAAGATCGGCCATGACATCATCACCGCCTCGGGTCTGACCCTGCTGGGGGCGGACGACAAGGCGGGGGTGGCGATCATCATGACCGCCGCGCGGCACCTGCTGGAAAACCCGCAGATCGCACACGGGCCGATCCGCATCGCCTTTACCCCCGACGAGGAAATCGGGCGCGGCGTCGATTCCCGCCTGCCCAAGGATCTGGGCGCCGATTTCGCCTATACCTTCGACGGCGGCAGGGTGGGAGAACTTGAGTACGAGACCTTTTCCGCCGATGCCGCAGAGGTGAAGATCACCGGCGTCTCCATCCACCCCGGCTTTGCCAAGGGCAAGATGGTCAATGCCATTCACCTCGCCTCGAAGATCATCGAGATGCTGCCTCAGGCCACCATGACGCCGGAGGTGACCGAAGGGCTGGAAGGGTTCTGGCACGCGACCGAGATGAGCGGCGGCTCGTCGCAGATGAAGATCAAGATGATCCTGCGCGACTTCGAACGCGACGGGCTGGAAAAGACCGGCGAGATGCTGCGCAAGGTCTGCGCAGCGGTGCAGGCGACCGAGCCGCGCGCGACCATCACCTGCGAGATCCGCCCGCAATACCGCAACATGCGCTATTGGCTGGAACAGGACATGACCCCGGTGAACCTGGCGCAGGCGGCCTGCCGCGACCTCGGGCTCGAGCCGGTTTCGGTGCCGATCCGCGGCGGCACCGACGGCTCGCGGCTGACCGAGATGGGGGTGCCCTGCCCCAACCTGTTCACGGGCATGCAGAACATCCACGGGCCGCTGGAGTGGATCTCGGTCCAGGACATGGCCGTCGCCACCGGGCTGTGCCTGAAGCTGGTGGAACGGGCGGCAAGCGGAACCTAAGCGGACGCAATCGCCGCGGCGCGCCGGGTTCGGTCGAAAAGTGGTGACCCCGACAGGATTCGAACCTGTAACCTGCCCCTTAGGAGGGGGCTGCTCTATCCAGTTGAGCCACGGGGCCGTCGCGGGGCTGTTTAGACGGGTTTTTCCGGCTTGTCACCGGTTTTGCATACGCTTGAACAGCATCGTCTCTTCGCGGTAACGTCATGGCATTCCGGCAAAAAGGGTCACCTGTGACGGTTGAGAACAAACGCCCGCTTACCCTGCGCGATGTTTCCGAGGCGTCAGGCGTCTCCGAGATGACGGTCAGCCGCGTGCTGCGCAACCGCGGCGATGTGTCCGAGGCCACTCGCGCCAGGGTGCTCGCCGCCGCCAAGGCGCTGGGCTACGTGCCCAACAAGATCGCCGGCGCGCTGGCCTCGAATCGCGTCAACCTGATCGCGGTGATCATCCCGTCGCTGTCCAACATGGTGTTTCCCGAGGTGCTGACCGGCATCAACCGGGTGCTGGAGGATACCGAGTTGCAGCCGGTGGTCGGCGTCACCGACTACCTGCCGGAAAAGGAGGAGCGGGTTCTCTATGAGATCCTGTCCTGGCGCCCGTCCGGCGTGATCATCGCCGGGCTGGAGCATTCGGACGCCGCGCGCGCCATGCTCAAGGCGGCCGGCATTCCGGTGGTCGAGATCATGGATACCGACGGCAAGCCGGTGGATGCGATGGTCGGCATCTCGCACCGCCGCGCCGGGCGCGAGATGGCCCGCGCGATCGTCGAGGCGGGCTATCGCCGGATCGGCTTCATGGGCACCAAGATGCCGCTGGACCACCGCGCCCGGAAACGCTTCGAGGGGTTCACAGAAAAGCTGGCCAAACACGGGATCGAGATCGCGGATCGCGCCTTCTATTCCGGCGGATCGGCGCTGGCCAAGGGTCGCGAGATGACGGCCCAGATGCTGGCGCGCTCGCCGGATCTGGATTTCCTCTATTATTCCAACGACATGATCGGGGCTGGCGGGCTGCTCTACCTGCTGGAAAAGGGCTATGACATCCCCGGGCGGATCGGGCTTGCCGGGTTCAACGGGGTCGAGCTGCTGCAGGGTTTGCCGCGCCAGCTTGCGACGATGGACGCCTGCCGGCTGGAGATCGGGCGCAAGGCGGCCGAGATTATCGTGGCGCGTCTGGAGACGCCCCCGCGCGAGGTCGAGAACCAGGTCGTGCTGACCCCCAAGATCAGCTATGGCGACACGCTGAAGCGGGGCTGAGCCGATGGCGCCCCCAAGGCTGAGCACAAGCGCCGCACGGCGGCTGTTCCTGCACCGGCACGGGCTGGGCGAGCCGCCCGCCGGCGCTGGCAAGGGCGCCGATCTGCTGACGGTGATCCGGCGGCTGGGCTTTGTCCAGCTCGACAGTGTCAACACCGTCGCCCGCGCCCATGACATGATCCTGTTCTCGCGCCGCCCGGCCTATCGGCCCGGGCATCTGACGCGCCTCTATGAAACCGACCGGGCGCTGTTCGAGCATTGGACCCACGACGCGGCGATGATCCCGATGGACTTCTTTCCCCATTGGCATCTGCGCTTTGTCCGCGATGCGGAGCGGCTGAAACGCCGTTGGCGCGACTGGCAGGGGCACCGGTTCGACGACCAGTTCGAGCCGGTTCTGCATCATATCCGCGATCACGGGCCGGTCACCTCCGCCGATCTCGGAAACGACGGGCAAAAGCGCAGCACCGGCTGGTGGGACTGGCACCCGTCCAAGACCGCGCTGGAATATCTCTGGCGTTCCGGCACGCTCAGCATCGTCGGACGCGAAGGGTTCCGAAAGGTCTATGACCTGACCGAGCGGGTGATCGACGCCGGGCTGCTGGCCGATCACGCCCGCCCCGGGCCGGAGCAAACCCTGGACTGGGCCTGCACCGCGGCGCTGGACCGGCTGGGGTTCGCCACCCCCGGCGAACTGGCGGCGTTCTGGGACATCGTGACCCCGGCAGAGGCCAAGGCCTGGTGCGCTGCCGCGCAGGCGCGGGGCGAGATCGTCGAGGTGGCGATCACCTGCGCCGACGGCAGCGCACGCCGGGTCTTTGCCCGCCCGGACATCGAGGAGGAGGCCGCCCGCCTTGGCCCGGCGCCGGGGCGGTTACGGGTGCTCAGCCCGTTCGATCCGGCGCTGCGCGACCGGGCACGGGCACTGCGTCTGTTCGGCTTCGACTACCGGATCGAGATCTTTGTGCCGGCCGCAAAGCGCAAATACGGCTATTATGTCTTTCCCCTGCTGGAGGGGGAGCGGATGGTCGGCCGCATCGACATGAAGGCGGACCGGGGACGGGACCGGCTGCATGTCACCGCGCTCTGGCCCGAGCGGGGGGTGCGCTGGACCGGCCCGCGACAGGCTCGGCTGGAGGCGGAACTGGCGCGGGTGGCCCGCCTTGCCGGGGTGGCGGAGGTGAACTTTGCCGATGGCTGGCTCAGAGAACCGGGATCTGTGGGTTAGGCTCCGACCGGTTTCTTCCAGCGTGCGGCCCGAGCCCGATGTTTCGCCCGGCGATTACGCCGGGCAGGCGCGGCCCTAGTCACCTTTATCCGAGCCATCTGCTGTCCACTCCGCCAGCCGCGTCCCATCCGCGGCACATTCCAGGATCGGGTCCGGCGGCGTCCAGACCGCCGCATCCTCGATTGCCAGTCGCGCCAGCGCATCGGCCACCCAAACTGCGCCGCGCGCATCGGCCCAGGCCATCACCCCGCCCAGCCGCGCGGGAAAGCCCAGCCCGGCGAGGCTGACGGTATCAATGTCCCGCGCCGAAACCGCAGTGCCGTCCGCCAGCATCAGCGCGCCCTCGTGGATCAGCGCCAACACCAGCCGCTGCTGCAGTTCTGCGGCGGTGAAGGCGCGCGGGGTCACCCCGGCGAACCAGGCCTCCTCGCGCACCAGATCCTCGACCAGCGGGTCGATCACCGCGCCGCCACCGCCGGGATACCGGTACCAGCCGACGCCGGCGGCCTTGCCCAGCCGCCCCTCCTCGACCATGCGGTCCTGGATCGGGATATAGCGGCGGTTCGGGTCGCGCGTCTCCGCCTGCGCCTTGCGGTCGGCATAGGCGATGGCCAGCCCGATCAGATCCTGCGCCTCGTAGACGCCGATGTCCCAGCCGAAGCCCACCATCGCCTCGTCCAGCTCATGCGGGATGGCGCCCTCGATCAGCAGGGTGTCGGCGGCCTCGTACAGCCGCCGCATCAACCGGGTGCCGATCGAGGGGCGGTCATGCGGCGCGCGCACGGCGTGCCGCCCCAGCGCGCCGGCCAGGGCAAAGGCGGCGGCGATCTGAACCTCGGCGGCATCCGGCCCGGGTGCGATCTCGACCAGCTTGCGCAGGTGCGCGGGGGTATAGAGGCGAAAGCCGATGATGCGGCCCGACAGTCCGCTCAGCGCGGTGGAGAGCAACAGGCCCTCGGCCGGGCAACGGCCGGCCAGATGCGCCAGAACCGGCGCCCGCTGCTCCGGCTCATCCTCCAGCGCCTCGATGGTGAGGGCGGCCCCTGCCGGATCGCCCGGCCCGTCGGTCACGCTCAAGTCCAGCCCGGCCTGCGCCAGCATGTCCCGCATCCGCCGGGCGGTGTCCGCATCCGGCTCGGCCAGCGCCACGTCGTAACCCGCCCGCATCAACAATTGCGCGGCGGTGACCCCGGCGGGTCCGGCACCGACGATCAGGGCGCGTCCCATGTTCAGCCCAGAAACTTCCGCTCTTCGATCAGCGCCAATAGCTGCGCCAGCGATGCCTCGACCGATTGCCCGGAGGTGTCGAGCTGCGCCTGTGCCCGGCCATAGAGCGCCTCGCGGCTGGTCAGAATGGATTTGAGCTGTTCCATCGCCTCGGGGTTGCCGGCCATCGGGCGTTCGTCCCCCTGCGCCCGCACCCGCGCCATATGCTCATCGGGCGATGTCTTGAGCCAGATGGT
Organism: Antarcticimicrobium luteum; assembly: GCF_004358185.1. Taxonomy (GTDB): domain Bacteria; phylum Pseudomonadota; class Alphaproteobacteria; order Rhodobacterales; family Rhodobacteraceae; genus Antarcticimicrobium; species Antarcticimicrobium luteum. Next base: position 28,316 of record NZ_SMUV01000067.1, on the reverse strand, counting down.
GTGAAAATGGCCGAGGAGCTGGTTGTAAGTTTCGGGCTCGGCGACGAGGCCGCCGGCGACGGCCAGAACCATGCTGTCATGGGTGGCGATGATGCGGGAGATCGCCTGCGCCTCCAGCTTGCGATAGCCCTCCTGCCCATAGAGCGCCATCACCTCTTCGACCGGCATGCCGCTCTGTTCCTCGATCTCGGAGTTCAGCTCGACAAAGGGGATGTTGAGCGCCTGACCCAGAAGCGCGCCAAGGGTCGATTTTCCCGCGCCCCTCAGGCCGATCAGGCAAAGGCGATGGCCGCGCAGCGCCTCGGCCGGCTCCGGGTTCAGCTTGCGCAGGATTGCCTGTTGCACATCCGTGCTGGAACTGCGGAACATGTCCGCCACCCGCAGCGCGTCGGAGTTCCACGGATCCTCTTCGCCCACCAGCCATTCGATCCGGTGATCGAGCGCGGAGGCCACCCGCTGCAACAATCCAATGGAGATATTGCCCTCGCCCGCCTCAAGCTGCGCCAGATAGCGCGGCGAGACGCCGGACATGTCCGACAGCACCCGGCGCGGGATACCGCGCCGTTCCCGTGCGCGGCGCACACGTTCGCCCACCCGCTGGATCAGCGCCGACACCTCGGCCTCGACCCGGGTCGCCTGCGATTGCGGGGTCGCCTCGCCTCGGAAGTTGGTGATTTCGGTCATGCCACCAGTCGGTTATGAAAAATATTGCACAAACCTAGACCGGGCCAGCGCAGCGTTCAAACCCTTTTGCCGTAAAACGGACACGATCTGCACTATCCTGCGGATTCCGGGGTCACTGGGGGAATCGGCGGATCAGGGCCGCAGCAGCGGTTCCACCAGCTCGCGAATGCCGGGCGGCGCCGGCTGAGAGGCAAAGGTCGCTGACACGACAAAGACATTCACGAAGCGCCCCGTGAAGCAGAGCGTGCCGTCCTGATAGCCCTCGACGCGGAACTCGATCGACTTGGTCCCGAGTTTGCTTGGCCAGACCTTGCAGATCAGCCGGTGCCGCGGCGTGACCGGCGAGACGAAATCCAGGCTGAGATGGACAAAGGGCGTGCCAAAGCCGAGATCCAGCTCCAGATGATACCAGCCGCCGCCCAGGTGATGTTCCCACCAGGCGTCGATCGCATCCAGCGCAAAATAGGGCAGCCGCCCGGTATAGGCGATCTTGGCCGGATCGCAGTCGGCCCAGGTCACGCGGATCTCATGCTCGAAGGGGGGCGGTGCCTCCGCCCCCTGGCCTGCCTCGGTCATTCAGTAGGTTTCCACGTGATAGCGGCCCTCGTTGCGCATGGTGTCGCGCAGCGCCCCCCAGGGCTGGCCGATGCTTTCCGCGATATTGGTCATCGCCTTTTCGACACCTTCCTCCATGCCGCGCAGCCCGCAGATATAGATATGGGTGTTGGGATCGGCGATCATCTCGGCGACCGCCTCCTCCTCGACCATCATGCGGTCCTGCACGTATTCCTTTTGCGCACCGGGAATGCGCGAGAACACCAGATGTTTCTTCAGCAGGCTTTCCGGCACTTTGTTCAGCGGGCCGAAATAGGGCAGGCTGTCGGGAGTGCGGGCGCCGAAGAACATCACCATGCCGCCCGATTTCGCCCCAACGGTACGCTGGCGGCGCATGGTAAAGGCGCGCATCGGCGCCGATCCGGTGCCGGTGCAGATCATCAGCAGCCGCGCCTGCGAATCCTCGGGCATCAGGAAGGTGGCGCCGAACGGGCCGGTCAGTTGCACCTTGTCGCCCTTTTGCAGGTCGCAGACGTAGTTGGAGCACAGCCCGTTTTCCTCGCGCTTAACAGTCAGCGAAAGGTTGTTGAAGTTCGGGCGTTCTCCGTCACGCGGGCTGGAGACCGAGTAGAGGCGCGGCAGGTGCGGCTTGCCCGCGTCATCGGTGCCCGGCGGGATGATCCCGACGCTCTGCCCCTCCAGCACCGGAAAGGGCAGGCCGCCCAGATCCAGGATGATATGGCGCACGTCGCTGTCGGACTCCTCGGCGGTCAGGCGATAGTTGCCCTGCACCGTGGCCTCGGCCGGTTTGCCGAGGTTGTACATGTTGACCGTGGGCTTGGAGGCGGAGGCGGGCGCTTTGGCCTTGCCGCCGGCGCCGGCGTGGGCGTCGGCCAGCAGGGCGGCCATGGCCTCGTCCAGCGCCTCCATTCCGGTTTCGGCCTCGCCGCCGGCGGTCTGAATATCCTCCTGCTCAGGCAGTTCGGTCCATTCGAACTGCTCGTCCAGCGAATAGGGATCGTTCACCACCCGCCATTCGTCGATCGAGCCGGTCGGGCAGACCGGGATGCAATCCATGCAGAAGTTGCACTTCGACGCGTCGACCACGACGTTGTTGTCATCATGCTCGATCGCCTCGAGCGGACAGGTCATTTCGCAGGTGTAGCAGCGGATGCAGATTTCGGGGTCGATCAGGTGCTGTTTCAGCGGCTTGTTCATTGGCTCTCGCGCTTCTTGCTCAGGATCACGTCCGGCAGAACCAGGGCGTCGATCAGCGCCATGCACATGCCGACGCAATCCTCGCACCCGACACAAGGCCCGTGCAGCTGAGAAATCTCGACCGACAGGGAATTCAAACGGGGCGTTTCGGCTTTGGTCCTGCTGATGTTCATGGCAGAGGCTCCGTCTTACATGCGTCGCGTGTCGAACCGGGGAAACCGACCGGGTCCCGGAAAAGGGCGTCCGATTCTCAGCCTAGCATGTCTTCGTTTGTCTCCGCAAAACCGTTGCGGCGGTCAGCGGCGAACCGGTCCGGGCGCGCGGCCCGGACCGTCCTGTGACGTCGGCGTCAGGCCATGTGCAGCTTGACGTATTCGAAATCGCCCGGCTTGTTGTCGATACCGACCTTCGGCGGGGCGATCCAGCTGGCGTATTTACCCGGCTCGGTGACCGGTTTCATCAGCGACTGGATGAAGTCGCCGTCCGCATGGGTCGGCAGCCAGTTCTTGATGCCATCATCGTATTCGGCGCCGGAGACCAGCTTGCCCTCGGGATCGAACAGCTTTTCGGCAAAGACGCCGATCTTGCGGTTGAACGCCTCGTGCGGCAGCTTCATCTCGAACTCGACGCCGGTCTTTTCGATGATCTTGTTCCAGCGGGTCACGCCGCCGGCGGCATCGCGGCTGTAATCGTCGCGCAGGCGCATGTTGATCGCGGTCAGCGCCGGGACATCGTGCTGCACCAGATTGCCGTCAACCAGATCCCAAACCTTGTAGGTGTCCTCGGTCAACTTGTGGTCGTCCTTGATCCGGTGCTCCATGTACCGACCCTTGATGCCCGCGTTAAAGGCGTTGGCAGCGTTGGTCGACACCTCCTGGCCAAAGAGGTCCAGCGACAGCGTGTAGTGCAGGTTCAGCTTTTTCTGGATCGTCGGCAGGTCGATCACGCCCAGCGAGCGGATCTTGTCGATGTCATAGGGATCGTCGATCCCGTTCGCCTTCATCACCTCGCAGGTCTTCTGGATGGTGCGGCCGACGCCGGTTTCGCCCACGAACATGTGGTGCGCCTCTTCGGTCAGCATGAAGCGGCAGGTGCGCGATAGCGGATCGAAGCCGGATTGCGCCAGGCTTTCCAGCTGCATCTTGCCGTCACGGTCGGTGAAATAGGTGAACATGAAGAACGACAGCCAGTCCGGCGTTTCCTCGTTGAAGGCGCCCAGCATACGCGGCGCCTCTTCCGAACCGGACGACCGCAGCAGCAGATCGTCCGCCTCTTCGCGCCCGTCGCGGCCGAAGTATTTGTGCAGCAGATAGACCATGGCCCAGAGGTGACGGCCCTCTTCCACGTTGACCTGGAACAGGTTGCGCATGTCGTAAAGCGACGGCGCGGTCAGCCCGAGAAAGCGTTGCTGCTCCACCGATGCCGGCTCGGTATCGCCCTGGATCACGATCAGGCGCTTGAGCAGGTTGCGGTATTCGCCCGGCACTTCCTGCCAGGCCGGCTCGCCCAAATGCTCGCCGCAGGGGATGGTGCGGTTTTCAACCTGGGGGGCCAGCAGAACGCCCCAGCGGTATTCGGGCATCTTCACATAGTCGAATTTCGCCCAGCCTTTCGGATCGACCGAAACGGCGGTGCGCAGATAGACCAGCGACTGCTGGAAGTTCTGCGGGATCAGGTCGGACCACCAGTTGATGTAGCCGGGGTGCCATTTCTCCAGCGCCTTCAGAACCCGCTTGTCCGAGCTGAGCCCGACATTGTTGGGGATTTGCGTGTCATAGCTGACATTGATCAGATCGAGCATTCGTCCACTCCCTTGAAAATTTGCCCCGCGCGGGATGCCGCGGCGCCATGTCTAAGGGCGCGCCACTGGCGCGCCCCGCTGGTCGGTCAGACCCGTTCCATGTTGTAATCGCCCCGGACCCCGGTGCCATACCGTTGCAGCGCACCATCCTTGCCCACCGCGTTGGGCCGCTGGAAGATCCAGTTCTGCCAGGCGGTCAGACGACCGAAGATGCGGGTTTCCATTGTCTCGGGCCCGGCAAAGCGCAGGTTGGCCTCCATCCCGGTCATCGCGTCGGGGCTGAAGCTGGCGCGCTCCTCGAGGAAGATACGCACCTCGTCCTCCCAGTCGATATCGTCGAAGGCATAGGTGATCAGCCCGGCCTTGTCGGCCTCGTCGGCGTCCATCGGCTCGCCGATCCGGGCCTTCAGCGCATCGACGGTCTCGGGTGTGCCGAGAAAGCGGGTCTGCAGCCGGGTCAGATCGTTGCTCATCGGATATAGGCCGAAATTGCCCTCGGTCAGGGTCACGGTGGCCATCGGGCGATTGTCGCCCTCGAAGGCGTCCAGCATCATGTAGCCACGGTCGCAGGACCACAGCAGTTCGGCCAGAACCCCGGCAAAGCAGCTGCCATGCTCGACCATCGCCGCCATCGAGCGGGAGGTCAGATCGACCCGCTTCAGCACCCGTTTCCAGTATTTCAGGATCTCGTTGGCCAACCAGTGATCGGCATTGTCGATCAGCAGCTTTTCATGCGCGATCAGCTTTTCCGGGTCGCCCTGGGTGCGGAAGACCAGCAGGCCGACCTCGCGCTCGTTCAGGCGCAGATGCAGGATCGCGTCGTCCAGCTCGCGCGCAAGCCGCAGCATGTAGCCATCGCTGCCCTGGGCCTGCACCTCGTCCATGGAGGCGGGCGCATCGGCATCCGGGCCCGACAGGGTGATGGTGGCCTTGCGCCCGGCGCGGTCGATGGCGACCTCGACCAGCGAATAGGTCACGCTGTCCTCGCCGATGGCGCGCTCCAGCGGCTTCAGCGCGATGCCGGCCAGACCGGCGGCCTTGCCGGACTTGGCGGCGAAATCGCGGGCACGCTCCTGCACCACCTCGTCGAACTTCGAATTCGGCACCACCTCGTCCACCAGGCGCCAATCGACGGCGCGCTGGCCCTTGACCCCCTCTTCGACCGAACAGAACACATCGGCCAGATCGCGGCGCACCTTGCGCTTGTCGGTGACGCGGGTCAGCCCGCCGGTGCCCGGCAGCACCGCCAGCAGCGGCACCTCGGGCAGCGCCACCGAGGAGGTGCTGTCGTTGGTCAGCATGATATAGTTGCAGGCGAGCGCCAGCTCATAGCCGCCGCCGGCGCAGGCGCCCTTGACGGCCGCGATGTACTTTTGGCCCGAATCCTCTTCGGCGGCCTCGAAGGTATTGCGCGTCTCGTTGGTGAATTTGCAGAAATTCACCTTGTGGGCATGGGCGGCCCCGCCCAGCATCCGGATATTGGCGCCGGCGCAGAACACCTTGTCCTTGCCCGACCGCATCACCACCACCTTCACCTCGGGGTGCTCGAAACGCATCCGCTGAACCACGTCGGCCAGCTCGATATCGACGCCGAGGTCATAGGAATTCAGCTTGAGCTGATAGCCGTCGAAGAGACCGCCATTCTCGTCCACATCCATGTAGAGATTGGCGATGTCCCCATCGTATTCGACCCGCCAGTGACGGTACTTCGAGGGGTCGGTCTGAAAGTCGATCACTTTGGCCATGTCGCGCTCCTGAAAGGTCGTGTCTTGGATGCACTTTATGACATTCCCCGCCGCAGGTAAACAGGTATATGCATAATAGTGCGCATCATGTTTTGTTGATTTTCAATGATTTAGATATTTGCTTGCATTTTTCTGCACATCGCAATCCACGTATGTGCATTATTTTGCACTATTCTGCATCTCCGCCGGGGGACAGATTCGCCGCCGCCCGCAGCCGCTCGGCCCGTTCCGGCAATGTATCCGGGTCGGCCCCCATCGCCCGGGCCCCGGTCCGGCCCGCCGCCTCAAGGTGGCCCCGCGCGATATCGCAAAGCCGCAGCACCGCGCGCGGCCGGCCCATCCTGGCCTTCAGCGCGGCGTTGGCGATCTGGATCGCACCCTGAACAAAGGCGCGTTGGCGCGAATTGGGCGGCAGGGCGATCCAGACCGGCTCGAACAACTCATGCGCCTCCCAGAAATAGCCCTGTTGCAGATATTGCCACCCGGCGCCCCAGGCATCCGACGCGGCAAGCGCGGCAGGCGTCATGCCCGGCCGCGCCGTGTTTCTCAGGCGGTCAAAGAGGCCTTCCGGGTGCCGGGGGGTCTGACCCGGCACATAGGCGTGCGGAGGGGCCGGGAAATCCACCGGGCTCAGGCCGGCACCACCTCGGCCGCCTCGATCCGCTCCAGCCGGGCGGCAAACTCCGCCACGGCGTCAAGCGTCAGCTCCGGCTGCTCCAGGTGCGGGGCATGCTTACAATCTTCGAGGATCACGGTGTCGACCGGCGCATAGGAGCGCGTCTCGATCTCCTCGATCTGGGCCAATGTGCCGTACTGGTCGTCGCGGCCCTGGATCGCCAGCACCGGAATGCGCAGATAGTCGATCACCTCGCCGACGTTCCACGCCTTGAAGCCCGGATCGAGCCAGACGTCGTTCCAGCCGCGAAAGGCCCCCTCGGGATCGCGGTGATACTTCGCCATCCGCTGTTGCATGTCGGTGGTCTCGAAAACCTCTTTCGCCTTGGCGATCTCGGCCAGTCCCATCTCTTCGGTAAAGAAATGCGGCGCCATCAGGATCAGCCCGCGCACACGGAAATCCTCGACGCTGCCGCCATAGATCGCGGCGATGGTTGCGCCGTCGGAATGGCCGAACAGGATGCAGCGGGAGATCCCCGCCCGGTCCAGCACATGCGGCAGCACCTCGACGGCCTCGCGGGTCATGAAATCCAGCGGGCGCGGCAGGTCGACCGGGTCCGACTGGCCATAGCCCTGACGGGAATAGACCAGCACACCCATGCCGGTGCGCGCCGCCACCTTCGCCGGGAATTCGCGCCACAGCGCGGCGCATCCCAGCCCCTCGTGCAGCATGACGATGGTCGGCGCCTGGTCCGGCGCCGGGCCGTGGCATCTGTATTCCAGCGTCACGCCGTTCACCACCAGCGGAGTCTTTGGCGTTTCGGACCAGTCCAGATGCGCCATTACGCCGATCCCCTCAGCTTGAACCGCTGGATCTTGCCTGTCGCGGTCTTGGGCAGCTCCTCCACCACCTCGATCCAGCGCGGGTATTTCCACATGCCGATCTTTTCCTTGACCAGATCCTTCAGCTCGGCCGCCACGGCAGGATCGGCGCCGTCTTTCAGCACGATATAGGCGGCCGGCTTGTCCAGCCCCTTTTCATCGGCGCGCGCCACGACGGCGGCCTCCAGCACAGCGGGATGTTCGACCAGTGCCTGCTCCACCTCGAAGGGCGAGACCCAGATACCGGACACCTTGAACATGTCGTCGGTACGCCCGCAGTAGACATAGCGCCCCCCGTCCGAGCGTTCGTATTTGTCGCCGGTCCGGGTCCAGTGGCCGGCAAAGGTCGATTGCGACTTGTTCCGCCGGTTCCAGTAGCCGTCGGCCGAGGACGGCCCGCGCACCAGAAGCTCGCCGACCTCGCCCTCGGGCACATCCTCGTCGTGCTCGTCGACCAGCCGCACCTCGTAACCCGGCACCGCGACCCCCGAGGTGCCATAGACGATGTCACCGGGGCGATTGGACAGGAAGATGTGCAGCATCTCGGTCGAGCCGACGCCGTCAATGATCTCGGCCCCCCACAGCCGCTCCCAGCGTTCGCCGATCTCGCGCGGCAGCGCCTCTCCGGCCGAGGTGCAGACGCGGATCGAATGCTCCGGCTTGCCGCCTGCGGCCTCCTGCGCGGCGACCACCGCGGCATAGAGCGTCGGCACCCCGCAAAAGATCGTCGGGCGTTCGGTCTTCATGATGTCGAACACCGCGTCGGGCGTCGGGCGACCGCCGAACAGAACGGTGGTGGCGCCGACCGACATCGGAAAGGACATGCCGTTGCCCAGCCCATAGGCAAAGAACAGCTTGGCCACGGAATAGACGGTATCCTCCTCGCGGATACCCAGAACCTGCGCGCCGAAGGTGTCGGCGGTGGCCTTGAGGCTGGCATGGACATGGCGCACCCCCTTGGGCAGGCCGGTGGAGCCCGAGGAATAGAGCCAGAAGGCCAGTTCGTCCTCATGCGCCTCAACGGTCTGGACCGGCTCGGCGCCCTCGGTAAAGGCGGCATAGCTTTCGGTGCCCTCGGGGGCGTCGCCGATCACCAGCACCGCCCGCAGATAGCGGTTGTCCGAGATCGCGGGGGCGACCACATCCCACAGCTCCTCCGAGACCACCAGGATCGAGGCGCGGCTATCGCTCAGGATTCCTTCGTAGATATCGGTGGACAGCAGCGTGTTCAGCGGCACCGGGATAGCGCCGGCCTTGAGCGACCCCCAGAACACCACCGGGAATTCGATCTGGTCGCGCACGATCATCGCCACGCGCTCCTCGCGCCGGACGCCGTGGCGGTCCAGCGCGCCGGCAAAGCGCGCGGTCTCTTCGGCCAGCTGGCCATAGGTCAGGCTGCGTTTCGCGCCGTCCGCCTCGCGAAAGGCGAGTTTGTCGCCACGGCCCTCGCCGATATGACGGTCGACGAAATAGATCGCCGCGTTGCCCGATGCGTGCATGGGGTCTCCTCCCTCACTGATTGCCTGCCCCGGCGGCGGCGACATTCCTCCTCGCCGCGCCGGGACTCGCTGTCTGTATCATGCATTTTCCGCACTTATATGCAAGATAGTGCCAAAGAAATTGGCATTATTTTGCACTATCTGCCGCGCGGGGGCCGCCCCGGCGGGTCTTGCCCGTGCAGGTCCTCTGTGCGCATTCCGGGCCATGGACGGCCCAGAAAAGAAAACCCGGCCCCCAACCGGGGACCGGGCTGAACGTATCAGACTGTCGCCGCGCCTACCTGAGCAGGAACAGCGTGATCGCCGGGAAGGCCACCAGAATGACCACACGGATCAGGTCAGAGCCGACGAAGAACATCACCGCCTTGTAGGTGTCGACCATCCGCGTCTTGCGGTCCATCGCGTTGATGATGAACAGGTTCATCCCCACCGGCGGCGTGATCAGGCCGACCTCGACCACGATCAGCACCAGGATGCCGAACCAGATCGCCACATGCTCGGTCTCGATCCGGTTGGCCATGCCCCGGGTCACGCGGATGTCCAGCGCCTTCATCTGCTCGCGGGTCAGTTCGGCACCGCTGGCGATCGCGGATTTGATCTGCGCCAGCATGTCCGAGGCCATACCCTCGGGCACGCCGTTGCGCAGCACCTCCATCGCCGCATCCGCCTGAAGGTCGGCCAGGTGGATCAGGCCGAAATCCATCGCGCTGATCACCGGATAGAAAATCGGGATGGTCAGAAGGATCATCGACAGGCTGTCCATCAGGCACCCGAACACCAGGTAGAAGACCAGGATCAGCCCCAGCACCACCCAGGGGCTGAAGCCCTGGCTGACGACATAATTGGACAGCTCCTGCGGCACCTGGGTCAATGCCAGGAACCCATTGTAGAACCCCGCGCCCAGCACGATGAAAAAGATCATCGCGGTCGATCGGGCGGTGACATGGAAACTGTCGATCAGCGATACCCGCGTCAGCCCGCCATTGAGAAAGGCGATCAGACCGGTACCGGCGGCGCCGACTGCGGCGCCCTCGGTCGGCGTGAACCAGCCCAGATAGATGCCACCGACAACCATCCCGAAGACCAGCAGCACCGGCCAGACCTTGAACAGGGCGGCGAACCGCTCGGCATATGGAACCCGCGGCCGGGTGCCGGCCGACTCCGGGAACAGCCGCACATAGATCGAGATGGCGAGCACATAGCCAAGTGCCGCCATCAGGCCCGGAATGAAGGCCGCCAGGAACAGTTTGGCGATGTTCTGTTCGGTCAGGATGGCATAGATCACCAGCACCACCGAGGGCGGGATCAGGATGCCCAGCGTGCCGCCCGCGGCCAGCGTCGCGGTCGAAAACCCGCCGGCATAACCGTATTGCTTCAGCTCGGGCAACGCCACGCGGCCCATGGTGGCGGCGGTGGCCAGCGACGAGCCGCAGATCGCGCCGAACCCGGCGCAGGCGCCGATCGCGGCCATGGCGACGCCGCCCTTGCGGTGGCCCAGCCAGCCCTCGGCAGCCTTGAACAGCGCGTTCGACATGCCGCCCAGGGTCGCGAAATGCCCCATCAGCAGGAACATCGGCACGATGGTCAGCGAATAGCTGGAAAAGGTTGTGTAGGTTTCGCTTTTCAGCCGCGCAAAGGCGATCGTGGTATCGCCGCCGACGATGACCAGCCCGACCAGTCCGACGACGAACATGGCCAGCCCGATCGGCACCCGCAAAAAGATCAGGACCATCAGGGCGGGAAAGGATGCGATCCCGACTTCAAGCGTACTCATTGATCAGTCTCCACCCCGTCCCAGACGAGAATGCGGCCGGTCAGGAATTCGGTCACCCGAACGACAGCCATATAGGTTCCCACGATGGCCGCGACCACCGCCCCGAACAGGCTGGCCGCATAGGCCCACCAGACCGGGAATTCCAGCAGAAACGAGGTCTCGCCATAGCCCTTCTTGGACAGCATCCCGTCGGCCAGCTTCCATGCGATCAGGATCAGGACCAGGGCAAAGACCACCTCGGTCACCATCCGCAGGAACCGGTTGGCGCCGCGCGGCAACGCATTGGCCACGATGTCGACCGAGGCATGTCCGGCGGTGATCTGGCACAGCGGCAGAAAGGCAAAGATCGCAAAGGCCACGCCGGCCTCGACCAGCTCGAAATCGCCATTGACCGGACCGATTCCGATGTCGATCAGCCAATGCGCCAGGTCCGGGGCGATCCCCATGACGAAATCACTGTGGAGAATTCCGTTCAGGCTTCGTCCCAGGATTGAGACGCAGGTGAGAAGGATCAGCGCTGTAAGAACCAGCCCCCCCAACACCGCCATGAACCGGGCCAGACCGGTGAACAACGCGTGCATGCTTACCCTTTCGGCTCTTGCCAGTCTTGAAAAAATGAGCCGCGGCGACAGGGCCGCCGCGGCTACTTAGGAATACACGCGATTACTTGGCGTACATCGGGGTGTATTTGGCGATCAGGGTCTGTGCCTCATCAAGCAGCGCCTGGCCGTCGATGCCCTTGTCGCTCATGTCCTTGAGCCAGGCATCGTAGATCGGCTGCGAGGCTTTGCGCCAGACAGCGGTCTGCTCTTCGTCCAGGGTGATGATGTTGTTGCCCATGTCCTCGGCGATCTGACGCGCAGGGCCATCCGAATCGGCCTGGGTGCCACCGGCAAAGACCGAGAACTCCATCCCCGAATTGTCGTCGACCACCTTTTTCAGGTCGTCGGGCAGGCTGTCATACTTTTCCTTGTTCATGGCCAGAACGAAGGTCAGCGTGTACAGCGCGCCGCCGGTGAACTCGGTGTGGTTCTCCACCAGCTCCGGCACCTTCAGCGCCGAGGTCACTTCCCACGGAATCGTGGTGCCGTCGATCACACCCTTGGACAGACCCTCGGGGATCGCCGGAACCGGCATACCGACCGGGGTGGCGCCCAGCTCGGTCAGCAGCGCGTTGACCGAACGCGAGCCACCGCGGATTTTCATGCCCTGCAGATCGTCGGGGGTCTCGACCGGATCGGCCGAGTGGATCAGGCCGGGGCCGTGAACCCAGGTGCCGAGGATGTGCACGTTCTGGAAATCGGTGTCTTTCCAGTGCGCTTCGAACATTTCCCAATAGGCCCGCGAGACCGCGCGCGCGTTGGTCATCATGAAGGGCAGCTCGAACACCTCGGTGCCGGGGAACCGGCCGGGGGTATAGCCCACGACGGTCCAGACCACATCGGCCACACCGTCGATCGCCTGGTCCAGCAGTTCGGGCGGCTTGCCGCCGAGCTGCATCGAGGGATAGCGGTCAACCTTGATCCGGCCGCCGGAATCCTTTTCCACATTGTCAGCCCAGACATCGAGAACCAGCTTCGGCACGTTGGCTTGCGCCGGCAGGAACTGGTGCAGCTTCAGCGTAACCTCTTGCGCCATCGCCGAGGTCGCCATCAGCCCGGACGCCAGCGCAGCGACGGCAGCGCCGCCCACCAGGCCCAGAACACTTCTCCGTTTGGTCATGTGATTCCTCCCTTTGACCAGATACTGGCAATATAATGCCTTACTTTCTCAGCAATGCAATATATTGCCTATTCTTTCCTTCTGCGCCTGCCTCCACAAGCGAAATATTATTACCCGAAAGGGTAATGCGCCTTGCGCTCTGTCTAGTGTAACGAAAATCGCTTGCAAGTCATGTTTTCGGTAACGCCTATTAGAATTTGTTTGAGCACCCGTCACCCTTCACTTGCCCAGCGCCCTGTTCCGCAAAGCAATACCGCCTGTCCTGTTGCGGTGGACAAGATGCGCGGCAAGAACGAGAAAACCGGCGCGGACCCCGCGCCGGTTCTGATTTCCAGGTGAAACGACACCCGCGTCACTGACGGCTCAGCACCTTCCACTGACCGCCCTCGACCACAGAAATCACCACCTCGTCGGCGCCCTGATGATCCTCGGCGCCATAGGTGATTTTCGCATCCGCCAGCGCGTCATAGTAATCCAGCGTCTCCATCCCCTTGATGAAGCTCTCCTGTGTCAGGTCCGGCCCCGCCGCCTCAAGCGCGCGGATCACCGTATCGGCCGCCGAATAACCCAGCATCGAGAAGCCGCCGGCATCCTGGTCGAACCTGGCCTTGTAGTCGGCCATGAACTTGGCGACCGACGGATCATCGGCGCGCGATTTCAGGTCGACCCAGCCGGCTGCGGCATAGAGCCCCTCGGTCACGCCGCCCGGCACAGCGGCCACAACCGCAAGGAACCCGGCCGAGGTGTTCAGGAACATCACGTCGTTCCAACCCAGTTTCTTGGCGGTCCCGACCACGGTGATCGCCTGCCGCACGCCCAGCGCCAGGGTGATCACGTCGCACTCTGCCGCCTTCAGCTTGGTCAGCGATCCGACGAAATCAAGCTCGTCGGGCTTGTGCGTGGTCTCGCCCGCGAAGGTCAGCCCCAGCGAGGCCGAGACATCCTTGGTGCTGTCGCCGATCTCCTTGCCGAAATCGGTGGGCAGGTACATCGAGCAGATGGTCTTGGCCCCCTTCTCGGCGGCAAGGTATTTCACCCCCTCCTGGATCTGATCCCAGTAGCTGGAAAAGCCGGTGAACTTGTTGTGCATCGGATCCTGCAGCATGTCGCGCGCCGCCGACAGCGGGCCGACATTGGGAATGCCCTTGGGATCGAGCAGCTTGAAGCCCGCCAGGTTCATCGGCGTGCCCAGCGACAGCAGCATTCCGAACACCTTGTCGCGATTCAGCAGCTTGTTATAGCCCTGCATCGCCCGCGGGATCTGATAGCCGTTGTCCTCGACCACAAAACGGATCTTGCGGCCATGCACACCGCCCGCGGCGTTCACCTCGTCAAAGCGCAGGTTGGCGCCGTTCACCGCCGGCACGCCCACCGCGGCAAAGATGCCGCTGAGGTCGTTGACCGAGCCGAACACCACCTCGTCATCGCTCACACCCTGGGTCTCGGCGCCGGCGCTGCCGGCGAGACCGGCGGCCAATGCCGCGGCGGCCAGGACCGTTGTCAGTTTCTTCATGGTCTTCCTCCCTAAGAAAAACGTACGTTTCGCGTCTTGTTCAGTACATGTCGTCGATCAGCGCCTTGTGCTTCTTTTCCACAAAGCTGCGCTTGAGCTTCATGGTTGCGGTCAGTTCCTCGTCCTCCGCCGTCAAGAGCACGTTGATCAGGCGGAAATCCTTGATCTGCTCCACCCGCGCGAACTCCTTGTTGACCTGCTCGACCTCGCGGCCGATCAGCTCGATCACCTCCTGCGCGGCGCAGAGCGATGCAAAATCACTGAACGGTATTTTCTGGTCCTGCGCAAACTTCTCGACATTTTCCTGGTCGATCATGATCAGGCAGCTGAGGTATTTGCGCCGGTCGCCGATCACCACTGCATCGGCGATATAATGGCTGAACTTCAGCCGGCTCTCGATCTCGGCCGGGGTGATGTTCTTGCCCCCCGCGGTGATGATGATGTCCTTGAGCCGCCCGGTGATGGTGAGAAAGCCGTCCTCGTCCAGCCGCCCCACATCGCCGGTGCGAAGCCAGCCGTCCTCGGTAAAGGTCTCGGCGGTTTTTTCGTTGTTGCGCCAGTAGCCCTGGAAATTGTTCAGGCCATAGGTCTGGATCTCGCCGTCCTCGGCGATGCGTACCTTGAACCCCGGCACCGGCTTGCCGACGGTGCCCAGCTTGTTGTCGTCGGGCAGGTTGACGGTGGCCAGCCCGGCGTTCTCGGTCATGCCGTAGCCCTCGATCAGCCTTACCCCGATCGACCAGTACCACTTGATCAACTCCGGCGAGATCGGCGCCGCGCCGGTGGCGCCGCGCCGCATCTTGTCCATCCCCAGCATCCGCCGCAGGTTGCGCAGCACCAGGAAATCCCAGATCGCGTAATACGCCGAGACCGCCAGCGGCGGACGCTTGCCGGCCAGCAGGTAACCGGCCCGCCTTGCGCCGGCCCTTTGCGCCATGTGGAACGCCAGACGTCCCGCCGGCGTTGCCTCCTGCGCCAGCACCAGCACCCGCGAATAGATCTTTTCCCACACCCGCGGCACAGCGGTGAAATGATCCGGCGAGACCTCCTGCAGGTTGTCGAACACCGTCTCCGGGCTTTCGGCGAAATTCACCGTGGCGCGCGCGGCCAGCGGAAAATAGACCGACACGTCGCGCTCCAGAATATGGCAGAGCGGCAGGAAACAAAGCTGCTGATCGCTGGCCAGCGCGGGCAGCGCATGAGAGCCCGAGACCATGGCGCCGACGATATTCTCCTGGCTCAGCATCGCGCCCTTGGGTGCGCCGGTGGTGCCCGAGGTATAGATCAGCAGGCCGGTGTCGCCGGGTCGGGATTTTTCGATCTCCGCCTCGAAGACTCCGCGGTTCTCGGCCTCGAAGGCGCGGCCGGTCTCGTAAAGATCTTCGAGAAACACGCATTTGTCGTGGCGCAGGTCGTGCAGCCCCTCTTTCTCCAGGATGATGACCTTGAGCACCTGCGGCGCCTGATCCTCGATCTCGAGAAACTTGTCGAGCTGCTCGTCGTCCTCGACGAACAGGAACCGGCTGTCCGAATCGTTCAGGATATATGCCAGCTGACTGGCCGAGTCGGTGGTATAGACCCCCGAGGCGATGCCGCCGACGCATTGGATGCCCATATCGGCATAGAGCCATTCCTTGCGGTCCTCGGACAGGATCGAGACCACCTCGCCGCGCTGCAACCCAAGCGCGCGCAGGCCCAGCCCCAGCCATTTGGCGTGGTCCCAGTAATCGCGCCAGCTGTAGGACTGCCAGATGCCCAGATCCTTTTCGCGGTGCGCGGTCCGGTCGCCCATCTCGGCGCAGCGCCGGGCGAACAGCTTGACCACCGTGTCGCAATCATCCACCAGCGCCGGACGTGTGCCCGGCACCGCGTTGACCCGCACGCCGTTGACCTCGATCTGGTCGGTCGATTGAATGTTCATCGCCTTACCTCCAGGTCTTCTTGCGTTTCCAGCGGCGCTCACCGCGCTGGCCCTGTTCCTGATGGCCCAGGTAGAACGCCTTGATGTCCTCGCTCTCCATCAGCCGGTCTGCAGTGCCATCCATCACGATCCGGCCGATCTCCATCACATAGCCCACATCGGCCAGATCCAGCGCCACGCGCGCGTTCTGCTCGACCAGCATCATGGTCACCCCCTCGTCGCGGTTGAGCCGCCGCAGGATACCGAAGATCTCCTGCACCAGCAGCGGCGAGAGGCCGAGCGAGGGTTCGTCCAACAGCATGATCCGGGGCCGCAGCATCAGGCCGCGCCCGATCGCCAGCATCTGCTGCTGTCCGCCCGACAGCGTCCCGGCCTCCTGATTGCGCCGCTCGGCCAGGATCGGGAAATAATCGAACACCATCTGGCGGTCGCGCTCGATCTCGGCGCGATCGTTCCGGGTGTAGGCGCCGAGGCTGAGGTTCTCGTCCACCGTCAGCAGCGGAAACACCTCGCGCCCCTCGGGCACATGGACGATGCCGCGATTGACGATCTGGTGCGGCTCCAGCCCCTGGATCTCTTCGCCGTCAAAGACGATCTTGCCCTTTTCCGGCTCCATGATCCCCGAGATGGTCTTGAGCAGGGTGGATTTGCCGGCACCATTGGCGCCCAGTACGGTCACGACCTGCCCCTGTTCCACCTTCAGGCTGACGCCCCGGATCGCCATGATCGGGCCATAGAAACTTTCCAGGTTCTTGATTTCCAGAACGGTCTGCCCCATCACACCGCCCCCGTGCCCAGATAGGCCGCGATCACCGCCGGGTCCGACTGCACCTCGGCCGGGGCGCCCTCGGCCAGCTTGGCCCCGTCGGCCAGCGCCAGCACCCGGTCGGACACGCCCGAGACCAGCCCCATGTCATGTTCCACCATCAGGACGGTGATCCCCATCTGCTTGCGGATATCATCGATCCACCAGCGCATGTCCTGCGTCTCCTCGACCGAGAGGCCCGAGGCCGGCTCGTCCAGCAGCAACAGCCGCGGGTCCGAAGACAGCGCCCGGCCCAGTTCCACCACCTTGCGTACGCCATAGGGCAGACCCGCGATCATCTTGTTACGGTAGGGCTGCAGGTCGAGGAAATCGATCACCCGCTCGACCGCTTCGCGGTGCTTGTGCTCCTCGCGCCGGACGCGGGGGGTGAACAGCATCTCTTCGATCATGTTGGTGCGGCGGTGCCGGTGGCGACCCACCAGCAGGTTCTGCAACACCGTGGCATGATCGAAAAGCTCGATGTTCTGGAACGTCCGGGCGATGCCCAGATCGGCCACCGCGTCGGCGCGGCGATCCAGCAGGTTCTGTCCGTCAAACGCAATCTGGCCCGAAAAGGGTTCGTAGAACCGCGAAATCAGGTTGAACACGGTGGATTTGCCCGCCCCGTTGGGGCCGACGATGGCATAGACCTCGCCCTCTTCGACCGAAAAGCTCAGGTCGTTGACGGCGACCACGCCGCCGAATTTCAGCGTGGCGTTGTTGATCTCCAAAAGGCTCATCTCAGACGCTCCGTCTTGAGGTAGCTTTTCTGCCGCTTGAACATGTCCTTGCGGGCAAAGGGGAACAGCTCGAACCAGGTGCGGATCTTCAGCCAGCGGCCGTAGATGCCCATCGGCTCGAACAGGATGAACAGGATCAGGATGGCGCCGAACACGCCGGTCTCCAGCCCCGGGATCGCCACGTTGCCACCGCCGATCATGCCGCCGATGGTGTCGGTGGCCATGGACAGCGCCTGCGGCAGAAAGGCGATGACGATGGCACCGAAGAATGCCCCGTGGATCGAGCCCAGCCCGCCGATCACGATCATCATCAAAAGGCTGATCGAGATCACGATGGAAAAGGTCTCGTTATTGAAGGCGCCCGCGTAAAATCCCATCAGCGCCCCCGCCAGCCCGGTGATCGCGCAGGACAGGCCGAACGCCGCCGCCTTGGTAAAGGCGATGTGCACCCCCATCGCGGTGGCCGACACCTCGCTATCGCGCACCGCGGCAAAGGCCCGGCCCAGCGGCGCACGCAGCAGGTTGCGATAGGCCAGCGTGCACAGGATCGTCACCGCGAGGACCAACCAGTAGAACCGGTCCGGCGTGGTCCATCGCTCGATCTCCAGCCCGAAAATGGTGATCATCGGCGCGAACTTGCCGCTGACGCCGTCGGTCCAGGGCTCCAGCAGAACGATGATGTCATCGGCCAGCACCGACAGCGCGATGGTGGCGATGGCAAGGTAAATGCCATGCAGCCGCACCGCCGGGATCGCGAACAGCGTCCCGAACACCCCGGTGATCACGCCGGCCAGCGGGAAGGCCAGCAGGAACGGCAGCCCGTTTTCCATCAGGATGATGCAGGAATAGCAGCCGATGGCGAGAAAGGCCGCGTGCCCAAGGCTCGCCTGTCCGGTCTGCCCGGTCAGCAGCATCAGCCCGAGGCCGGCGATCGCCCAGATCAGCACATTGGTGACCTCGCCCAGAAAGAAATCGTCCAGCAGCCAGGGCAGGATGACGGCGCCGGCCACCAGCACGGCGTAGACGAGAAAACTCCACCAGTCGGGAAACAGACGAATGTCGTTCTCATAGGATGTCTTGAAATGGATGCGCATGGCGTCAGACCTTTTTCGTGCGGACCTGGCTGAACAGGCCGTGCGGGCGGAACACCAGAACGAACAGCAACAGCGCATAGGGCGCGACCTGCGAATACCCGGCGGCGAGATAGCGCGAGGCAAAGGGTTCGATCACCCCCACGATCAGCCCGCCCGCCAAGGCGCCCGGCAGGCTGCCGAAGCCTCCGATCACCGCGGCCGCAAAGGCCTTGATCCCCAGCAGCCCGGCATTGGGGTCGATGGCGCCCTTGGAGGCAAACAGGATGCCGGCGACGGCGGCGACCGCGCCCGACAGGCCCCAGATCAGGCCCTGAACCCGCTTGACCGGGATGCCCATGTAATAGGCCGCCATCTGGTTCTGCGAGGCGGCCTGCATCGCCAGCCCCAGTTTGGTGCGCTGGAAGAACTGGTAGAGGAAGATGGTCAGCAGCACCGTGACCACGATCACCGCCAGATCGGCCATCCCGAGCACCACGCCGGCAACCTGGAAATCGCCCTGCGACAGCGGGCTTTGCAGGGTCTGCGGCTCATGCCCCCAGATCGCGCCGGCGACAAAACGCAGCACGAACCCCATGGCGATGGTCAGGATTACCACCGCGGTCTGGCTCTGGCCGAACAGGTGGCGCAGGATCACCAGATCCAGCAGATAGCCGATCAGCGCCATCAGCCCGATCGCCAGCGGTGCGGCGATCCAGAATGGCAGATCCATGTATTCGGCGTTGGTCAGCCCCAGCGTCACGAAGGCGCCGAGCATCATAAGGTCGCCCTGGGCGAAATTCACCGCCTCGGTCGCCTTGTAGATCAGCACAAAGCCCAACGCGATCAGACCGTACACACAGCCATTCGCCAGCCCGCTGACCAGCAGTTGCAAAACGTCCAAATTGTCCTCCCCTCGCCCGTTTGGCGTCACACTGCGGACCGGCCTCATCCTCCCCGGTGCCACAGTGCGGATCCGCGTCCTCTCACGAATCCGGCACCCTGAGCTTATCGACATACCACGCGGTATGTCGCCGCCTTGTCAATTGTCTTAACACAAGAATCTTTCTTTACACTCGCCGCCAGAGCAAGAATTATCACCCCGGCCCACCAAACGAAGACCCGTAGACCGCAATTCCCCCCGCACAGGCCGTGCCAGGCTCCCGGGGGACCGCGCGCATCGCCGCCAGATCCATCGGAGCCCGATGTCAGAGACCCTCTCAGAATCGCAAAGCGAAATCCTCGACGCCGCCGCCGCCTGTTTCATGAAGCTCGGGGTCCGCGTCGCCTCGGTCGACGACATCGCACGCAGCCTGGGCTCGACCAAGGGCCGCATCTATCATCATTTCGTCTCCAAGGGTGCGCTGCTGGGGGCGGTTCGGTTGCAGGCCCCGAAATTCACCCGGCAGGCGGTTGCGCCGGTGATCGACGGCACCCTGCCGCCGGGGCGGAATTTCCACAACATGGCGTTGGCGCATGTGGCTGCCGTGTTCCGGACTCTGCCCTATCACAAGGTGGTCATGCAGCATTACACCGGGCTCGAGGCCAAATCCGCCTCCGACGCCGACCGGGCGATGGAGGCGCGCATTCAGGCGGCCAACGCCAGCTATGAGGATCTGTTCCGCGCGGTGATCCGCGCCGGCATGGAGCACGGGGAGTTTCGCCGCCAGAACCTGTCCGTGGCGCTGCACAGCGTGCTGATCCTGCTCAACGCGCCGGTGTTCTGGTATTCGCCCCGGCCGGGCGAGCCGGAGGATTTCACCGTGCAGGTGGCCCGTCAGCTGGCCGACATGGGGCTGGCGGCGCTGGCGTGAGATCCGCCATGAAAAAACCGCCGCGGCCCGGGTCGCGGCGGTTGAGTGTTCAGCGCGGCTGCGGCTGCCTCAGTAACCCATCACCCGGGCGTTTTCGTCGATGATCGCGGCGGCCATCTCGCCCGGCTTGGCAACACCGACGCCGTCCAGCAGCACCGAGGGATCGGCGCCCTTGCCCGGCAGGTAGATCGCGCAGACCTCGACCCTTGCGCCGGGCTGTTTCATGATCGCTTGCATCAGGCCCTGCGGGCTCATGTTCTTGGGCGGCTGGCCGGCGGTGGCGCTTTCCGGCGCGTCCCTGAGGGCAAGATCGCCCGCCGGACCGCAAAGCAGGATATGCGGGGTCACCCCCTGTTGCGCCGCCTGCATGGTCAGCACCATCGCCATCAGTTGGGTCTGCGCCTCGGGCGCGGTCAGGATGGTCACCAGGGTCTTGGGGGCCTCGGCGCGGGCGGGGGCGGACAGGGCGGTCACCGCGAGGGCGGCTGCGATCAGTACACGTTTCATTTGCAACTCCGTTTGTCAGGATGGGTTTGGAACAGATTCGCGCGCCGCCCATGCGGACCGCGCACGGGATCGCCTCAGACGTCGGATCTGGTCTTGCGCAGGATCAGCGATTCCAGCGTATAGACCAGGATCGCCAGCCCGATGGCGCCAGCCACGGCGACCGTCAGCAGCACGATCACGTCCACCGGCCCGCCGATGTCGGCAAAGCCCGAATGGGTCATCGCCTGCACGAAAAGCACAGCGCCGATGGCGCCGAAGGGCATCGAAAGCTGCGCCCAGAGAAACTTGCGCCAGCTCACCGCGCGATCGCGGATCAGCACGTAAACATAGGCCAGCGTGATCACCCCGGCGGCGGCGAGCATGGCCCAGAACAGGCCGCGGCCGAAGATCTCTTCGAAGACGGCGATCAGGGTTCCGAATGTCAGGTCTTTCATCTGGCGCTCTCCTCAGGCCTTGCCGCGCAGCATCGCGTTATAGGTGGCCTTCAGCGCCACCTCCTTCATCAGCCAGCTGATCCACAACTCTTCCAGCGGCGCGATGATCCCCGGGAACGAGGGGGTGAGGTTGTCGTTATAGTCGAACTCGACCAGCATGGCGCGGCCGACCCGGGTGATCATCGGGCAGGAGGTATAGCCGTTGTAGGCGGCATCGGCGGTATCGCCCGCGATCTGGGCGACCAGATGCGCCTCGACCACCGGCACCTGCCATTTGACCGATGCCGCCGTCTTGCCCTTTGGCACGCCGGCCACGTCGCCCACCGCGAAGACCTCCGGGTAACGGCGGTGGCGCAGGCTGTGCTGGTCGACCTCGACCCAGCCCTGATCGACCCATTTGTCGGCCCAGCTCAACCCGCTGTCGCGCACCACCTGGGGCGCGCGCTGCGGCGGGATCACGTGGATGTAGTCATAGCCCAGTTCCTTCTGCCCCTCCGGCGTGTCGAAGGTGGCCAGCTTCTTGCCCGGCTCTATGGCGCGCAACACATGGGAATAGGCGGCGTCGATGCCCCGATCGCCGAACAGCATGCGCACCTTTTCCGACACGATCGGCACCCCGAAGAGCGAATTGTTGTTGGACGCATAGATGATCTCGGCCTTGCCGCGATTGCCGGCCTTGCGGGTGATATCGTCGATCAGGAAGGTGTGCTTGAGCGGCGCACCGGCGCATTTCATCTCGGTCGCGGGCCGGGTGAACAGGCCGACGCCCCCCTCTTCGGTGAACCTGGAGGCCGCGGCCCAGGTCTTTGCGGCATAGTCCGGTCCGGCATAGAGCGCGCCGATCCCCTCCGTGCCGACCAGATCCAGGCTGAACCCCTCGATGGCGTCGTGATCCAGCGTCAGCCCGGTGGCGACGATCAGGTAATCATAGGGCACCACCTCACCCCCTTGCAGGGTGACGGTCTTTGCCTCCGGGTCGATCTCGGCGGCATAATCCTGTTTCAGCTCGACGCCCGGGGGCAGCCAGTCGGCGGTCTGGCTGACCGAATAGCCGGCCGGCTTGAGCCCGGCGGCGATCAGGCTGAACCCCGGTTGATACAGGTGCTGCCTGCGCCCGTCGATCAGGGTGATGCGGGCACCGCCCAGGCGGTGCACCAGGCGGTTGGCCAGCGCGGTGCCGGCGGCGCCGGAGCCCAGAATGACGATATGGGCCTTTGTGGCCACCTGCGCCTGCGCCGGCGGTGCGGCGCCTGCGGCGGCAAGGGCGGCCGCCCCGGCCGCCAGACCCAGAAAGCCGCGACGGGACGGGGAAAACTGATCTTGGTCGGTCATGTGGTCCGTATTCCTGTAATTCACATCGCACTTTTTGCATACGATGGAATGCCGGATTTTGACCCAGATCAAAAACTTGCATATTGAATGTGCTTTTTCAGAACATCCCGTTATTTGCCCGCGCCGGGGCCGCGCTGCCGTCGGCCGGCGGCACGCTCTGCCCCCCGACCGGGCCCGGGGCGTCACATGGCACGGCCCGAAACGGAAACGGGCGCCCCGAAAGGCGCCCGTCCCGGTCTGACCCCTCCCGGGGACGTGATCAGGAGAGGTTAGCTTTTGCCGTCTTCCTGAGTCAGACGCGCATCTTCTCGCATTTCAAGCCACATCGCGTTCAGCACCGCGAGCATCGCGGCCAGAGGAAGGCCAAGCAGCCAGGCAAAATACCACATCGTCTTTTTCCTTCCTTAATAGCTGTGGCCGGAACCGGTGATCTCGTCCTCGGTCACCTTGCCCCAGAGCACTTTGTAGACCCAGGCGGTATAGGCCAGGATCAGCGGCATGAAGATCACCGCCATCACCAGCATCACGAACAGCGTCTGATGCGAGGACGAGCTGTCCCAGACGGTCAGCGAGCTGTCGGGATTCACGGTCGAGGGCAGGATAAACGGGAACATCGTGAGACCGACGCTGGAGATGATGCCGGTGATCGCCATCTTGGACCACAGCAGCGTCGAGACCTCGCGCCCCGCGCGCAGCCCCATCACCGCCAGCGCGATGCCGGCAAAGGCCATGATCGGCGCGATAATGATCCAGGGCCGGGCGCTGTAGGCCGCCATCCAGGATCCGCCGCGCTCCACCTCGGAATAAAGCGGGTTGGACGGGCCGTTGGGCGCCACCTCGCCGATGATCTGGAAACCGTCCACCCCGAGGGCGAGCCAGACGCCGGCCAGCGCATAGGCGACCGCCGCCACGATTCCGGCATAGGTGCCGATGGTCCGGGCGCGCATCTGTACCGGGCCTTCGGTCTTCAGCGTCAGCCAGGCCGCGCCATGCATCAGCAGCATCGACAGCGACACCACCCCCGACAGGATCGCGAAGGGCCGCAGCAGTCCCAGGAACTTGGCGTAAAAGGCGCCGTCATACATCGGCATCAGATCCTCGGTCAGGTAAAACGGCACACCCAGCATCACGTTGCCGACCGCAACCCCGAACAGCAGCGCCGGCGCCGCGCCACCCACGAACAGCGCCCAGTCCCAGCCGCTGCGCCAGGCCGCGCTGTCCCGCTTGGAGCGGTATTTGAAGCCCACCGGCCGCAGGATCAGCGCCGCGAGCACCGCGAACATCGCCAGGTAGAAGCCCGAGAAACTGACCGCGTAAAGCGGCGGCCAGGCGGCAAAGATGGCGCCGCCCCCCAGGATGAACCACACCTGGTTGCCTTCCCAGACCGGGCCAATGGTGTTGATCACCACGCGGCGCTCCACGTCGGTCCTGCCGACGAAGGGCAGCAGCGCGCCGACCCCCATGTCGAACCCGTCGGTCAGGGCGAACCCGATCAGAAGGACGCCCAGCAGCACCCACCAGATCACGCGAAGAATGTCGAAATCGATCAGTTCAAACAGGATCATTGGCTTTACTCCGCAGGCTCGGGCGCGAACGGGCCCTTGCCGTCATGGGTGCGCAGACGGTGTTCGTGCCGCGCCATCCAGGTTTCGGTTTCCTCCACGTCCTCGGTCGGGCCCTTGCGGATGTATTTCACCATGAGGCCCATCTCGATAATGAAGAGGATGGTGTAGAAGGTGACGAAGCCGGCCAGCGTGATCAGCAGATCGGCGACGCTGAGGTGACTCACCGACAGCGCGGTGGGCAGCACCCCGTCGACCGTCCAGGGCTGGCGGCCGAACTCGGCGACGAACCAGCCCAGCTCGGCGGCGAGCCAGGGCGTCGGGATGATGATCACGCCCAGCCACAGCGACCAGCGCGGGAACCGCATGCCGCGGAAGCTGGCCATGAAGGCGAAATAGGCCATCACCGCGATGAAGCTGAAGCCGAGCCCGACCATCAGGCGGAACGCCCAGAACAGCGGCGCCACACCGGGGATGGTATCCGCCGCGGCCTGCTTGATCTGTTCTTCGGTGGCCTCGCGCGGGTCGTCCACATAACGCTTGAGCAGGAAGGCAAAGCCCAGATCGTCCGAGTTCTGCTCGAAGATGAACCGCGCCTCGGACGGCGCATTGCCACGCTGTTCCCGGATCGTCATCAGCGCGTCATAGGCGATGACGCCGCGTTTGATCTTGTCCTCGGCAATATCGACCAGATCGTTGATGCCGGGGATCTCCTCGGTCAGCGAACGGGTGCCGATCAACCCCATGACCCAGGGGATCGAGACGGCATAATGGGTCTCGCGCGCCTCCCTGTCGGGAAAACCGATCAGGTTGAACGGCGCCGGCGCCGCATGGGTTTCCCACATGCCCTCGATCGCGGCGAGCTTCATTTTCTGGGTGTGACTGGCCGAATAGCCCGACTCATCGCCCAGCACCACGACCGACAGCGCCGAGGCAAGGCCAAAGCTGGCGGCCACGGCGATCGACCGGCGGGCCAGCTCGATGTGACGGCCTTTCAGCAGATACCAGGCCGAAACGCCCAGCACGAAAACCGACGCGGTGACGTAACCGGCGGATACCGTGTGCACGAATTTCGCCTGCGCGACCTCGTTGAACACCACCTCGAAGAACGAGGTCATCTCCATCCGCATGCTGTCGGGGTTGAACTGCGCGCCGACCGGATTCTGCATCCAGCCATTGGCGATCAGGATCCACAGCGCCGAAAAGTTCGAGCCCAGCGCGACCAGCCAGGTCACCATCATATGGGCGGTCTTGCTCAGCTTGTCCCAACCGAAAAAGAACAACCCGACAAAGGTCGCCTCGAGGAAAAAGGCCATCAGCCCCTCGATCGCCAGCGGCGCGCCGAAGATGTCGCCGACATAGTGGCTGTAATAGGACCAGTTCATGCCGAACTGGAACTCCATGGTGATCCCGGTGGCCACCCCGAGCACAAAGTTGATCCCGAACAGCGTGCCCCAGAATTTCGTCATCTGGCGCCAGACCGGGCGGTTGGTCATCACATAGACCGTCTCCATGATCGCCACGAGGACCGACAGGCCCAGCGTCAGCGGCACGAAGAGGAAGTGATACATGGCTGTCATCGCGAATTGCAGACGAGACAGCTCGACGACATCAAGTTCCATGATGCGCATCTCCTCGGTTTGGGTGCGCAGGTCTGGGTGGCGCGATCACGTCACGAATACCTGCCTTAAAAATACATCATTAAAGTCTTACTATACGCAGGAGCCTTCCACAGATTTGATCTGCGTCAAGACCCGCGCTGATTCTGAACGAAATTCGTAAGGTCCAGATGAAAATCGGCGAGCTCGGTCTCGACCCTGCGATGGGTCGCCGCCACGATCGCCGCCTGCGGCAGATAGGCCCGGACCCCGGCCACCACGCGCCGCGCGGTGTCCGCGTCCAGCCCCTCGGTGGGCTCGTCCAGCAACAGGATATCCGGGTGCCGCAACAGCGCCCGGGCCAGCGCAAGCCGCCGCGACTCGCCCCCCGACAACCCCGCGCCGCCCTCGCCCAGGCCGGCCTCCAGACCGCCACGCGCGGCAATCACCTGATCGAGGGCCACGGCGCGCAGCACCGCCCAGGCGTCCTCATCGGTCAGGTCCGGGCGGGCGATCTCGAGATTGTCCCGCACAGAGCCGCCCAGAAGCGCCGTGCGCTGCGGTAGCAAGGTCAGATGCCGCCGCAGCGCCGGTTCCGGCCAGTCCGCCAGCGGCGCACCCAGAACATGCACCGACCCGCTCCGCACCGGGCCGATCCCCGCCAGCGCGTCAAGAAGTGTGCTCTTGCCGGTGCCGCTGGCGCCGCTCAGCGCCAGCATCCGGCCCGGCGCCACCGAAAAGCTCACCCCGCTGAGCAGCGGCACCTCCCGCCCCGGCCGGGCCAGACTCAGATCGCAGAGCTCAAGCCCGGCGGCGCGGTCGGGCACGGGCGCGGCACCCTGCGCGCCGAGCGGCCGCGCGCCCGCCGGCGCCTCGGCCAGAACCCGCGCGGCAGCGTCGCGCATCCGTCCGATCTCGGCCAGACCCCGGCGCAGCGGCATCACCGTCTCGGCCAGCGCCAGCGCCACGAAAACCCCGATCGCCGCCTGCGCCGCATCGATCCGCCCGGATGCGATCAGCCCGCCCGACAGGCCCAGCACCAGCGCCGTGACCAGCGCGACCAGCACCGACAGCGCCAGCCCGGCGCCGGTGTCGATCCGGTCCAGCCGGTCCTGCGCGGCGCGGGCGCGGGCATCCTCGGCATCGATCCGGGCGCGCCACTCGGGCAGCAGCCCCTGCAGGATCGCCTCGCGCTGACCGCGGAACAGACCGATGGCGCGCTGCCGCAGCGCCTGCATCGCCGCCTCGGCCTCGGTCGAGGGGGCAAAGGTGCGCAGCGCCACCCGCAGCAGGATCACCGATCCGCCGACCAGATAGCCCAGCGCGACCGCCGCCGCGACCGCCGGCGTCACCAGCCAGGCCAGCAGGACAAAGGCCGCCGCATGGGTGATCAGCGCCGCCGCCAGCGGCAAGGCCAGCCGCAGCGCCACCCCGTCCAGCGCATCCACATCCGCCGTGATCCGGGTCAGCGCGGTGCCGCCGCGCAACTGCCGCAGCGCGTCGATCGGCCAGGCCTCCAACCGGTGCATCAGGGTGATGCGCAACGCCGCCAGCGCCCGCAGCGTGGCGTCGTGGGTCAACAGCCGCTCGCCATAGCGGGCCGCCGCGCGGCCCAGCGCCAGGAACCGCACGCCGGCCGAGGGGCGGAACACATCAAAGGCGATGCCGATACCGGCGATGCCGGCCAGCCCGGTGGCGGTGATGAACCAGCCCGACAGGCCCAGCAACGCCGCGCCCATGATCAGCACCACGACGCTCAGCGCCGCACCGCGCCACATCGCCCGGGGATCCGCCGCCCAGAGCAATCGCAGGATCTGCCACAGCGCCCTCATGCCGCGCCCTCCAGATCGATCACCCGCCCCATCGCCGCGCAGAGCGCCGCGTCATGGGTCGCCACGATCACCGTGCGCCCCTCGCCCGCCAGGGCGGCCAGCGCCGCGATGATCGCGCCGGCGGTGCCCTGATCCAGATCCGCCGTCGGCTCGTCGGCCAGAATCACATCGGCCCCGGTCAGGAACGCCCGCGCCAGCAGCAGCCGCCGCGCCTCGCCGCCCGACACGCCGGCGCCGGTCTCGCCCAGCCGGGTATCCAGCCCCTCGGGCAGCGCCGCCACGATCGACGACGCCCGCGCCTTGGCCAGTGCCGCGTCCATATCGGCGCCCTGCCCGTGCGGGTCCAGAAACTCCCGCAGGGTCACATCCGGCACATGCACCGACTGCGGCACAAAGGCGAGCCGCGCGCGCCATGCGTCGGCGGTGGTATCGTCCAGCGGCTGACCGGCCACCACGATCCGCCCCGCCCCGGGCCGCAGCAGACCGGCTGCCAGATCCAGCAGCGTCGATTTGCCGGTCCCGCTCGGCCCGCGCAGCGCCACGCTCTCGCCCGCGCCGATGGCAAGATCCGGCAGCGGGTGCCGCAGCCCGCCGCGCCTCACCGTGACCCCGGTCATCTCCAGCGTCGGCGGCCCGGCCAGCCGCCCGACCCGGGCGCCGGTGCCCGGCGCGTCGGCCGCCGCGCGCGCGGCC
>NZ_SMUV01000055.1 GCF_004358185.1 Antarcticimicrobium luteum | reverse complement strand
CCCGCTCCGTTTCAGCTCAGCAAAGCGCTGATCAGTCGTTGTCGCCCTTCAGAGCGGCGCCGAGAATGTCGCCCAGCGAGGCACCCGAATCCGAGCTGCCATACTGTTCCACGGCTTCCTTCTCTTCGGCGATCTCGCGGGCCTTGATCGACAGGCCAAGACGGCGCGTCTTGCTGTCCACGTTGGTCACGCGCACGTCGATCTTGTCGCCCACCGAGAACCGGTCCGGACGCTGCTCGGCGCGGTCGCGCGACAGGTCGGAGCGGCGGATGAAGGATTTCATGCCTTCGTATTCCACCTCGATGCCGCCATCCTCGATCGCGGTCACGTTCACCGTAATGATCGAGCCGCGCTTCACGCCGCCCACGGCCTCGGCGAACTTGTCGCCGCCCAGCGCCTTGATCGACAGCGAGATCCGCTCTTTGTCCACATCCACTTCCGAGACGACGGCCTTGACGATGTCGCCCTTCTTGTAGCTCTGGATCGCATCCTCGCCACGCTCGTCCCAGCTCAGATCGCTGAGGTGAACCATGCCGTCGATGTCGCCGTCGAGACCGATGAACAGACCGAATTCGGTGATGTTCTTGACCTCGCCCTCGACCTCGGTGCCCTCGGGATGGGTCTCGGCAAAGACCTCCCACGGGTTGCGCATGGTCTGCTTGAGACCCAGCGACACGCGACGCTTGGCCTGGTCGATTTCCAGAACCATGACGTCAACCTCCTGCGAGGTCGAAACGATCTTGCCGGGGTGCACGTTCTTCTTGGTCCAGGACATTTCGGACACGTGGACCAGACCTTCGACACCCGGCTCCAGCTCGACGAACGCGCCGTAGTCGGTGATGTTGGTCACGCGGCCCTTGTGGACCGAACCCAGCGGGAACTTGGCGCCGACCAGATCCCACGGATCTTCCTGCAGCTGCTTCATGCCCAGGCTGATGCGATGGGTTTCCTTGTTGATCTTGATGACCTGAACCTTGACGGTCTCGCCGATCGACAGGATTTCCGACGGGTGGTTGACGCGACGCCAGGCCATGTCGGTGACGTGCAGCAGCCCGTCAACACCGCCCAGATCGACAAAGGCGCCGTATTCGGTGATGTTCTTGACCACACCGTCCACGGTTTGCCCTTCGGTCAGGTTGGCGATGACCTCGGCGCGCTGCTCGGCGCGGCTTTCTTCCAGGATGGCGCGGCGCGACACGACGATGTTGCCGCGGCGACGGTCCATTTTCAGGATCTGGAACGGCTGCTTGAGGCCCATCAGCGGGCCGGCGTCGCGCACCGGGCGCACATCGACCTGCGAGCCGGGCAGGAACGCGACAGCGCCGCCCAGATCGACGGTAAAGCCGCCCTTGACCCGGCCAAAGATCGCGCCTTCGACGCGGGCGTCGTCGGCATATGCTTTTTCCAGACGGTCCCATGCCTCTTCGCGGCGGGCCATCTCGCGGCTGATCACGGCTTCGCCGCGGGCGTTCTCTGCCGAGCGCAGATAAACTTCCACCTCATCGCCAACGGTGATGTCGGGCGCTTCGCCGGGATTTGCGAATTCTTTCAGATCGACGCGGCCTTCCATCTTGTAGCCGACATCGATGATGGCCTGGCCCGCCTCGATGGCGAGGACCTTGCCCTTGACGACAGAGCCCTCGTTGGGCGTGTCCATTTCGAAGCTTTCGTTCAGGAGGGCTTCGAATTCCTCCATGGATGTGTTCTGAGCCATTCGGGTCTCGGTTTCCTTTGCGTTCACATTTTTCCGGCCGCGCGGTTGTCTCCGCCGGTCTTGGGGTTTCGTTGGTCAGAGCGACTCGCAAAACAAAGAGGGCCGGTGCATCCCGACCCTGCTCGATCTCTTTATCTGCGGACGTTTTCGCCCTTGTCGACGGAGGTTCTATAAGCGGTTGCCGGCCGTGACGCAAGAGCAAGACGCATCCGCGCGGCTGCGCGCCACGTTATCAGCCGCCGCCGCACCGCCTGGCCGAAAACCGTTTGGCAACGCCCCCGCCCTGTGTAGAAATTCCCCCGGGAGGACTTCATATGACAATCATCAATAGCCGGTTTCCCGATGTGGAAATCAGCACGCTTTCGGTCACCGAACGCGTTTTCGCCGGCATCGACCCGGATCGCACCGTCCTGATCGACGGCCCCTCGGGGCGCGAAATGACGGGCGCGCAATTCGTCGGCGCGGTGAAATCGCTGGCCGGCGGGCTGACCGAACGGGGGATGGCGCCGGGCAAGGTGCTGGCGCTGATGGCGCCCAACATTCCCGAATACTGTGTGGTGTTCCACGGCGCGGCCTGGGCGGGCGGCACCGTGACCACCATCAACCCGACCTATACCGCGCATGAGGTGAATCATCAGCTCAACGATGCGGGTGCCGAGATTCTGGTCACAGTCGCGCCCTTTCTCGACACCGCGAAAGAGGCCGTGCGGGGCACCGGGGTGACCGAGATCGTGGTGATCGGCACGGCCGAAGGCGCGACGCCGCTCTCCGATCTGATGGGCAAACCGCTCGAGGCGCAGGCGCCGGTGGACACTGCCGGGCATGTGGTCGCCCTGCCCTATTCCTCGGGCACCACCGGCCTGCCCAAGGGGGTGATGCTGACCCATCGCAACCTTACCGTGAACATCGACCAGTCTCTGGTTCCCGCCGACGTGCGCCCGGGCGAGCTGACGGTCGCCTTCCTACCCTTCTTCCACATCTACGGGCTCGAGGTGCTGATGAACATCTACCTCGCCGCCGGCGGCGGGCTGGTGACCATGCCGCGGTTCGATCTGCAGCAGTTCCTCGATCTGACCGCCCGGCACCGCACCCCGCGGCTGTGGATCGTGCCGCCGGTGGCGCTGGCGCTGGCCAAGCATCCGCTGGTCGAGGGCTATGACCTCTCCTTCGTCGAACAGGTGAACTCGGCCGCCGCGCCGCTGGGCGCCGACGTGGCCGAGGCGATGGGCGCGCGGCTGGGCACCAACGCGACGCAAGGCTATGGCATGACCGAGCTCAGCCCGGTCAGCCATATCTCGCCCCAGGGCAAGGGCAGGCCCGGCGCCTCGGGCGTGACCATTTCCAACACCGAATGCCGCGTCGTCGACCCCGAGACCGGCCAGGATCTGCCGCTGGGCCGGGACGGCGAGCTTTGGGTGCGTGGCCCGCAGGTGATGAAGGGCTATCTGAACAACCCGCAGGCCACCGCCGAGACCATCGTCGAGGGCGGATGGCTGCGGACCGGCGACATCGGCCATTTCGACGAGGACGGCTATCTCTACGTCACCGACCGGCTCAAGGAGCTGATCAAGTACAAGGGGTTCCAGGTCGCCCCGGCCGAACTGGAGGCCGAGATCCTGACCCACCCCGAGGTCGCCGACGTGGCGGTGATCGGCGTGCCGGACGACGAGGCGGGCGAGCTGCCGATGGCCTTTGTGGTCGCGGCCCCCGGCGCCGATCCGACGCTGCAGGATCTGCAGGGCTATCTCGACGGCCGGCTCTCGCACTACAAGCAGGTGCGCCGGATGCAGCGGGTGGACGAGATACCGAAATCCGCCTCCGGCAAGATCCTGCGCCGCCTGCTGCGGGACCGGGTCGGGGCGTGAAACGACAGCTTGCCCGGGCCGCGGCCCGGGCAACGCTCGACAGCTCACCGAAAATGCATCAACGCCAACGCCCGGAACACAGGGCGGCGCCCGCCGGTGCGGGCGGTCGGGCCCTGCCCGGCGCGGCGTCGCGCCTTTGTCAGTGCCAGCGCTTGTTTGTCCGGCGAAGCCAGCTCAGCTAAACCGCTCCGGCCCGACCCACTGATCGGCGGTATAGCGGTCGCCATGGGCCCAGCCCACCGGCAGCACCGCTTCGATCCGGTCCATGTCCGCCGCCGTCAGCACCAGATCGCAGCCTGCCACCAGCTCGCGGAAATGGCTCACCGAACGGGTACCGGGAATCGGGATCACATGCGCGCCCCTGTGCAGCAGCCAGGCGATGGCGACGGCCGCCGCCGGCGCGCCCATCTCGGCCGCCAGCCTTCGGAACCGGTCGGTGATCGCCAGATTGGCGCTCAGGTTCGGTTCGACAAAGCGCGGATTTGACTTCAGGAACCCCAGTTCCGGGATCACCTCTTGGGACAGCGGGTGGTCGGTCAGCAACGACCGCCCCACCGGCGCGAACGCCACCAGCGCCGTGCCAAGTTCGGCGCAGGCCTGCACCAGACCCAGCTCCGGCGCGCGTGTGGACAACGAATACTCCGACTGCACCGCCGCGACCGGATGCACCGCCGCCGCCCGCCGCAGGCTCGAGGGGGCAATCTCGGAAAAACCGATTGACTTCGCCTTGCCCTTCTTGACCAGCGCGGCCAGGTTTTCCGCCGCCTCCTCGATCGGCATTCCGGCCTGGCGGCGGTGGATATACATCAGATCGACACAGTCGATGCCCATCCGCGCCAGCGACTTGTCCAGCTCCGCCTCCAGATGCGCCGCCGAGTTGTCATAGCACCGGTTGCCCTCGGCATCGCGGGTGATGCCGGCCTTGGTGGCGATATGAAACCGCTCCCGCGCGCCGGGCCGCGACTTGAGAAAGCTGCCGATCGCCTCCTCCGACTTGCCCACCCCATAGATGTTCGAGGTGTCGATATGGGTCACGCCCAGCTCCAGCGCCGCATCGAGGATCGCGTGGCTCTCCCCCTCGTCGGTCGGCCCGTAGAAATTCGAGAACGACATCGCCCCGATTCCGATCGCCGATATCTCCGCGCCGCCCTGACCCATGATCCGGTTTTTCATCTGTCCCGCTCCTTCAGCGCTGCTTCAATCGTTCGCCGACCACCCGCGTGGCGGTCTCGACCGCCTCGTCGATGCTCAAATGCGAGGTGTCGATGCGAATCGCATCCCCGGCGGCGCGCAGCGGCGCGGCGGCGCGTTCGCTGTCGCGCGCATCGCGGGCGATCACGTCGGCCAGCACCGCCTCCTCGGCGGTCTCGTCGCCCTTGGCCCGCAACTCCAGATACCGCCGATGCGCCCGCACCTCGGCGCTGGCGGTGACGAACAGCTTCACCTCCGCCTCCGGACAGATCACCGTGCCGATGTCGCGCCCGTCCAGCACCGCGCCCCCTGCCCGGCGGGCAAAGGCGCGCTGAAAATCCACCAGCGCCGCGCGCACCTCGGGAATCACGGCCACCTTGCTGGCCGCCTGCGCCGCCTCGGCGCCGCGCAACCGGCCCTCGTCCGCCAGGTCAGCGCGGGTCAGCGCCTGCGCCGCCTCGACCGGATCTATACCGTCCAGCATCCGCACACCGACCGCCCGATACAGCAGCCCGGTGTCCAGATGGGCAAGGCCGAACCGCGCCGCCACCGCCCGCGAGATCGTCCCCTTGCCCGAGGCCGCCGGCCCGTCGATCGCCACCGTAAACGGTTCGCTCATGTCGTCCTCCATCTCTTCCACGCGGCCCGCGCCAGCGCGACGCAGACCGCCAGCATGACCAGCGATGTCAGTCCCGCCTTGAGCTGGGTTGCCCGGCTCGCCGCACCGATCAGCTCATCGGCGACCGCGCCGCCCGCCACCAGCATGGCCGCCACGCGGGCATTCTCGAGGTAGTCGGCGGCCATCCCGCCCAGCGCCGCAAGGCTCAGGCCCAGTTGCAGCCAGAACCGCCGGATCAGCATCCGAACCGCCCCGATCAGAACGATGGCCAGCAACACCGGATAGGCCAGATCGAGCCAGCGCTGCGGCCCCAGATACAGCGCGCGGCCCTCATCGCCCAAAGCGGCAAGAAAGGCGCGCGCCTCGGCAACGGTATAGCCCATGGGGCGCATGTCGAACGGCGTCAGCCCGCCCGCATCGCGCGCAATCGCCGGCAACGTCCCGCCGACCATCGCGGCATAGAGCGCCAGCGCGGCCATAAAGACCGCCCAGTATGCGATCCGCGCGCGGCTCACGCCCCGGTCCGCTCGATCTTTGCCCCCAGCG
The DNA here is from genome assembly GCF_004358185.1 of Antarcticimicrobium luteum. Lineage (GTDB taxonomy): Bacteria > Pseudomonadota > Alphaproteobacteria > Rhodobacterales > Rhodobacteraceae > Antarcticimicrobium > Antarcticimicrobium luteum. The sequence continues at coordinate 77,502 of NZ_SMUV01000055.1, read as the reverse complement.
CCGCCATCAGCGGCTCGAACACCGGGAACGACGTGGCGATTGGGCTTCCGTCATCGACCGAAACCGGACTCTGCGCCGCCAGCCCCAGCACCAGAAAGGACATGGCGATACGGTGATCGAGATGGCTGGCGCAGCGCGCCCCGCCCGGCACATTGCCGGCGCCGAGGCCGGTGACCTCCCACCAGTCCTCGCCCTCCTCGACGCTGACGCCACAGGCGCGCAGGCCCACCGCCATGGCGTCGATGCGGTCGGATTCCTTGACCCGCAGCTCGCGCACCCCGGTCATCAGCGTCTTGCCATTGGCGCAGGCCGCCACCACCGCGAGGACGGGGTATTCGTCGATCATGCTGGCGGCGCGCTCGGGCGGCACCGCGATGCCCTTCATGTCGGGCGAGTAGCGGGCGCGCAGGTCCGCCACCGGCTCGCCGCCCTCCTCGCGCTCGTTCTCATAGGTCAGATCGGCGCCCATCTCGCGCAGGGTGGTAAAGAGACCGGCGCGCGTCGGGTTCAGCCCGATCCCCGGCACCAGCACGTCCGAGCCCGGCACGATCAGCGCGGCGCAGACCGGAAAGGCGGCGCTGGAGGGATCGCGCGGCACCGCGATCGTCTGCGGCTCCAGCTCCGGCTGGCCGGTCAGCGTGATCACCCGGCCCTCCTCACTCTGCTCGGTGGTGACCTCGGCGCCGAAACCGGCCAGCATCCGCTCGGTATGATCGCGGGTGGCCTCCTTCTCGATCACCACCGTCTGGCCGGGCGCATTGAGCCCCGCCAGCAGCACGGCGGATTTCACCTGCGCCGAGGGCACCGGCACGGTATAGCGCACCGGCACCGGATCGGCCGCGCCGACCATCGTCATCGGCAGCCGCCCGCCCGCGCGCCCCACCGCCTGCGCCCCGAACAGCGCCAGCGGATCGGTCACCCGCGCCATCGGCCGCTTGGTCAGGCTGGCGTCGCCGGTAAAGGTGGCGGTGATCGGCGAGGTTGCCATCGCCCCCATGATCAGCCGTACCCCGGTGCCCGAATTGCCGCAGTCGATCACCTGGTCCGGCTCGGCAAACCCGCCGACACCGACCCCGTGCACATGCCAGGTGCCGTCATCGTCCCGCGTCACCCCGGCGCCGAAGGCGCGCATCGCCTTGGCGGTGTCCAGAACGTCCTCACCCTCCAGCAGCCCGGTGATCCTGGTCTCTCCCACGGCCATCGCGCCCAGGATCAGCGCCCGGTGCGAGATCGACTTGTCGCCCGGCACCTCGGCCACACCGCTCAGCGGACCGGCGGCCTTGGCGCTCATCGGGATCGGGGTGCCATGTGCGGACATCTGCGCGGGTTCCTTCCTTGTGGCCCTTGTCTCGAAGCTTGGGTAGCGCATGACGGCGCAGCCGTCCATGACGTGTTTCGCCCCGTCGCCCGGCCATCGGGGCGCGCGGGACCAAACTGTACAATTCACCTCCAAAACGCCCCGATCTGGCGCGGATCGGCGCGGCCCGCCGCGTCAGATCCTGCGGAAGGTCAGGTAATGCGGCACCCGCCCCTCGCGCAGGGCCTTCTGCTCGTACCGGGTGGAAATCCAGTCGTCCCACGGCTCGCGCCAATCGGCGGGCCGCTCGGCCAGCCACTCGAACCCGGCCTTCGGCACCTCTTCCAGCGTCTGGCGCACGTAATCGGGAATGTCGGTCGCCACGCGAAAGATCGCCCCCGGCCGCAGCACCCGCGCCAGCGGCTCCAGATGCTCCTGCGTGACGAAGCGCCGGCGGTGGTGGCGTTTCTTGGGCCAGGGATCGGGATAGAGCAGAAAGGCCCGCGAAATCGAGTTCTCGGGCAAAACGTCCATCAGGTCGCGCGCGTCGCCGGGATGCACGGCAAGGTTGCTGACCCCGGCCCGGCGGATCTTGCCCAACAGCATGGCCACCCCGTTTATGTACGGTTCGGCCCCGATAATCCCCACGTCAGGGTTCGAGGCGGCCTGATGCACCAGATGCTCGCCGCCGCCGAAACCGATCTCCAGCCACACGGGCCCGCCCCCGAACCGCGCGTTCAGGTCCAGCGGGGTCCGCTCGGGGTTCTCGTCCCATTCCACCGGACCCGGCGAAAGCGCGGCCAGATCCTCGTCAAGATAGGCCTTTTGGCTTTTCTTCAGGGTCTTGCCGTGGATACGGCCGTAGAAATTGCGATAGGGGCGGTCTGGATGCTGCGTCATGGCGCGCGGTTTAGCGATTGGGTGGCGGTGGGGCAAGCGGTTGCACCGTCCGGCCTGTCGCAATCGCCCTTCTTTTTCCGGCCGGAAATACCCCGCCGAAGGCCCGCGCAGCGCGCGCGTTCCGGTCCCCGCGCCGGCCGCGCCAAAACCTCCGTTTTCGGCCCGCCCCGAAAAAACCCCCGCCCGGTTTCCCGGACGGGGGCGAAAACGCGCGCCGGCTGACCAGGTCAGACCGCCTTTTTCAGCGCCTCGGCCAGGTCGGTCCTTTCCCAGCTGAACCCACCATCGGCATCCGGTTCGCGGCCGAAATGGCCATAGGCCGCGGTCCGCTGATAGATCGGCTTGTTCAATTGCAGATGCTCGCGGATGCCGCGCGGGGTCAGGTCCATCGCCTGGCCTACCACCTTCTCGATCACCTCGTCGGGCACCACTCCGGTGCCATGGGTGTCGATATAGATCGACAGCGGTTTGCTGACGCCGATCGCATAGGAGAGCTGCAGTGTGCATTTCTTTGCCAGCCCCGCCGCGACCACGTTCTTGGCCAAGTAGCGCGCCGCATAGGCGGCCGAACGGTCCACCTTGGTCGGATCCTTGCCCGAGAAGGCGCCGCCGCCATGCGGCGCCGCGCCGCCATAGGTGTCGACGATGATCTTGCGCCCGGTCAGGCCGGCGTCGCCGTCCGGGCCGCCGATCACGAAGGTGCCGGTCGGGTTGACCCACCATTCGGTCTCCGGCGTGATCCAGCCCTCGGGCAGCACCTCGCGGATGTAGGGCTCGACGATCCCGCGGATATCGTCGCTGGTCTGATCCTCGCTCTCGTGCTGGGTCGACAGCACGATCGAGTTCACTCGGACCGGCTTGCCGTCCTCGTAGACCACCGAGAGCTGGCTCTTGGCATCGGGGCGCAGGCTGGGCTCGGCGCCGGATTTGCGCACCTCGGCAAGGCGGCGCAGGATGGCGTGCGAATACTGGATCGGCGCCGGCATCAGCGCCTCGGTCTCGTCGGTGGCATAGCCGAACATGATGCCCTGATCGCCGGCACCCTCGTCCTTGTTGTCGGCGGCGTTGACGCCCTGGGCGATATGCGCGGACTGCTCGTGCAGGAAGTTCAGCACATGGCAGGTGTTCCAGTGGAACTTCTCCTGCTCGTAGCCGATATCCCTGATGCAGTCGCGGGCGATCTGGCCGATCCGGCCCATGTAGTTCTTGAGCCGTTCCTGGTCGGACAGGCCGACCTCACCGCCGATGACAACCATGCCCGTGGTCGCAAAGGTCTCGCAGGCGACGCGCGCCTCGGGCTCCTCGGCGAGGAAGGCGTCGAGAACGGCGTCGGAAATCCGGTCACAGACCTTGTCGGGGTGGCCCTCCGAAACGGACTCGGAGGTGAAAATGTAGTTCTTGCGGGACATGAAGTGCTCCATTGGTGTTTTACCTGCCACGTCAGGAAGCCGTTGTGACAGCGTTAAGGCCCGGATCCGCACCCTCTGCGCGCGCCGGTCATTCGCTATGTAGGCGATCCGCGACGCCATTGCACCACCAGAAGCGCACTCCCGACAATAAGTAGCAGGAGGAACACAGGCCAGTCGCCGGTTCGCGCATAAACCGTAGGCGGCAGCGGCGCCGGCAGCTCCGCATCGGCATAGCCCGCCTCGCCCAGCGGGATCGAACGGATCAGTTCGCCATGCGGGCCGACAACGGCAGAGATCCCGGTATTGGCCGCCCGCACCATCGGCAGCCCCTGCTCGATCGCGCGCATCCGGGCCTGTGCCAGGTGCTGATAGGGGCCCGCGCGGGTGCCGAACCAGGCGTCGTTGGTGAGCTGCAGCAGAAACCTCGGCCGCTCCGGCGTGCCGGTCACGTCCTGCGGAAACACCGCCTCGTAGCAGATCAGCGGCAAGGCGGCGCCCAGCCGCCCCAGGTCCAGCAGGCGCGGCCCCGGCCCTGCGCTGTATCCCTGCCCCTCACGCGCGGCGAACCCATAGACCCCGGCCTCGGCGGCCAGATCGCCCAGCGGCACATATTCACCAAAGGGCACCAGGTGATGCTTGTCATAGAGCCCGGCCACCTCACCCGCGCCGTCCAGCCTGATCAGCGAGTTGTAGACGCGCCGGCCCTCGAAGCGCTGGATGCCCAGCACCACATCGGCGCCCCGGGCGGCCTCGGCGATTCGGGCCAGCGTCGGGGCGGCCTCCTCCAGCAGAACCGGCACCGCGCTTTCGGGCCAGACGATCAGGTCGGGGCGCGGATCGGCCTCGGTAAAGGCGATCTGCCGCTGAAAGAAAACCGGGATATAGGCCGGGTCCCATTTCTGGTGCTGCGGCGCATTTGGCTGGATCACCCGGACGATCGCGCCGGTGCCCGCGACAGGCGGCTGTCGCCCGGTCGCCAGCGCGGCGACGGCCATCGCCACGGCCGGCAACAGGCAGAGCGCCCAGCCCCGCACCGACACCCGCCGGGCCAGCGCCCAGCCGGGCAGCACCGCAACGATCAACGTCGTCAGCGCCAGCCCCTGCGGTCCGATCCAGGCCAGCAGTCGATCGGCGGGCGTGCCGACCCAGACCTGCGCCACAGCGGCCCAGGGAAACCCGGTGAGCAGAAAAGCGCGGGCGAACTCGGCCAGAGACAGCGCCACGACCAGCGCCGCGATCCGGCCCGCGGAGGTGCCGGCGGCGCGGCGGGCGACCCAGAAGGCGCCGCCCCAGAACAGCGCCAGACCACCGGCCAGAAACAGCAGCGCAAAGGGCGCCATCCAGGCATAGCGGTCAGGATCGACCAGAAACGGCTCGACGATCCACGACAGCGCATGGGCGAACCAGCCCGCGCCAAAGGCCCAGCCCGTCAGCGCCGCCGCCCGCGGGGTATCGCAGGAAAGCAGCAGCGCCGGCATCAGCGCCACCGCGATCAGCGTGACCGGCCAGAGGCCGAACGGCGCCAGCCCCAGCGCGCCGGCCGCCCCGGCCACGGCCGCGAGCAGCAGCCGACGGCGCAGCGACCAATCGCACAGAAGGGTCATCCCGCCGCTTTCATTCCGCCGCGTCCGGAACCCGCACGCGCAGCCGCTTGATCCGGCGGGGGTCCGCGTCGATCACCTCGAACTCCGCGCCGTCGGGATGGACCACGACCTCGCCCCGGGTCGGCACCCGCCCCGACAGCATGAAGACCAGACCGCCGAGGGTGTCGATCTCTTCCTCGTCGACATCCTCGTGGCTGGTCAACGAGCGGCCGACCGCGGCCTCGAATTCATCCAGCGGGGCGCGGGCCTGAGCGATATAGACGCCGGGCTTTTCCTTGACCCAGAGCTGATCCTCGTCCGTGTCGTGCTCGTCCTCGATCTCGCCCACCACCTGTTCGATCAGATCCTCGATGGTCAGCAGGCCGTCGACGCCGCCGTATTCGTCAATCACCAGCGCCATATGCCGCCGCTCGGTCTGCATCTTGGTCAGCAGCACGCCGATCGGCATCGACGGCGGCACAAACAGCAGCGGCCGCAGCATCGCGGTGACATCGAACGCGGTCTCCTGATCGCAGCTGAAGCCATATGTCAGCGCCAGATCCTTGAGGTGGACGAAGCCCAGCGGCGTGTCCAGCGTGCCGTCATAGACCGGGATCCGGGTCATCCCGCTTTCGCGGAAGATGGCCACAAGCTCGTCCAGCGTGATCGTGCCGGGCACCGCCACGATCTCGGCTGTGGGAATCGCTACGTCCTCGACCCGCATGCGGCGCAGGTTGATCATGCCGCGCGGTTGCTCAACCATGACCGCCTGGCCATTGGTCTGTGCCGGCGCTGTCTCGTCGCCCGGCGCGAATGCTTCAAGGATGCGGCCCAGAAATCCGGTCTTTTCACCGGCCTCGGGGCTATCGGTTTCGGGGTGCGCGCGTTGCGCTGCGTTAGAACAATCGTCTGTGTCGTCGCCCATGGGTCCTGTCCGAAAAAGGCCGTTACGGCCCGTCTTGCCCCCTATATGGGTCATCAAGACCCAATCTGCCAAGTATCTCCACCTCCAGTGCCTCCATCAAAGTGGCATCCGGGTCACGGATGTGGTCGTAGCCGAGCAGATGCAACAGCCCGTGCACGATGAGGTGGCAGGCATGGTCGGCCAGCGATTTGCCCTGCGCCTCGGCCTCGCGGGCGCAGGTGCCATAGGCAATGGCGATGTCGCCCAGCGCGATCTCTCCGGTGAAATCCGGCTCCGGCAGGTCCGGCGATGCGCCCGGGGTCTCGGCGGCCAGATCCTCGGCCGGCCAGCTCAGCACGTTCGTCGGGCCGGGCTTGTCGCGGAATTCGGCGTTGAGATCGGCGATACGGTCATCGTCGCATGCCAGCAGCGCGATTTCGCAGACCTCCGGGTCGAGGCCGAGATGCGTCAGGGTCGCCCAGGCGGCGCGGTTGGCCAGGCTGTCCAGATCCAGCGCCCGCCAGGCGGGATCTTCCAGGGTGAGATCGATGGTCATGCCGCGGCCTTTACGCCAGTCGGCGCGACGGGACCAGCCCCGTCCTGGCCTGCTGCCCCGGGCGCGGCCCGTTCGCGCCGGAGGAGCGCCGGTAAGAGGAATTGGCGGGCGCCGGACAGGGCCTCAGACGTCCGCCTCATAGGCCTCGATGATGGCCGCGACCAGCGGATGGCGCACGACGTCCTTGGAGGTGAAATAGTTGAAGCTGATGCCGCCCACTGTTTTCAGCAGCCGTTCGGCGTCGGCCAGCCCCGACGGCATGCCGCGCGGCAGGTCCACCTGGCTGCGGTCGCCGGTGATGACCATGCGGCTGCCCTCGCCCAGGCGGGTCAGGAACATTTTCATCTGCATGGTGGTGGCGTTCTGCGCCTCATCCAGCACCACAAAGGCGTTGGCGAGCGTGCGCCCGCGCATGAAGGCCAGCGGCGCGATCTCGATCCGCTTTTCCTCGATCAGCTTGGCAAGCTGCTTGCCCGGTAGGAAATCATTCAGCGCGTCGTAGAGCGGCTGCATGTAGGGATCGACCTTTTCCTTCATGTCGCCGGGCAGATAGCCAAGCTTTTCGCCCGCCTCGACGGCCGGGCGCGACAGGATGATCCGGTCGACATGGCCGCCGATGAACATCGACACCCCGACCGCCACGGCGAGATAGGTCTTGCCGGTGCCCGCCGGCCCGATGCCAAACGCCAGTTCGTTGTTGAACAGGCTTTGAACATAGGCTTTCTGCGCGTCGGTGCGCGGTTCAACCAGCTTCTTGCGGGTCTTGATCTCGATCGGGCCGCCCTTGAACATCTCGAGCTGGTCGCCGTCCCGGGCGCTGTCTTCGGCGTTGCCCATCCGCAATTCGCGGTCGACGTCGCCGGCCTCGACCGCGCGGCCGCCCTCCAGCCGGTGATACAGCGCGTTGAGCACCTCGACCGCCTGTGCCTGCGACGCCGCCTCGCCCATGATGGCAAGCTGGTTGCCGCGGCGCAGGATCTGAACCGAGAGCTTGCGCTCGATCTCGGCCAGGTTGCGGTCATATTCGCCGCACAGGTCGATCAGCAGACGATTGTCAGGAAATTCGATCAGCACCTCGCGCGGTGCGCTTTCGGCTTGCGGTGGGGTCAGGGCGCCAATGGCCAATCCGCTCTCCTTGTTTCAAACGGTAAGACAAGCCTGCCAAGATCGGCCACAGCGCGCAAGCGGCAGCGCGCGTTTTTCACGGATTTGAAACAAAAAACGGCCGCCCCTGGATGGGACGGCCGTAGGAATGATCGCGGTCGGATCAGATGGCATCGACGACCGCGCTGCCCTTCTTGAACGGTCCGGTGGCCACGCCCGGAGGCGCCGCACCCGAGCAGACCGGCTTGCCGTTGCGGTCCAGCCTCTGGGACAGATATCCCTCGACGCCGTCGTCGATGATCCAGTGATCGCATCCGGTCGGGTCAACCCAGATCCCGGCCTTGAGCTGGCTCAAATCCTTGGTATCGAAGATGTTGCGGTCGCGGGTCTTGTCGGTCGCCTCGCAGGCGGCGAGCGTGCCGACAGCGGCGAGCAGTGCGATGGCCTTGACGATCTTCATGGTCTCTCTCCTCACTGCACGCAGATGATTTCGACGCGGCGGTTCTGCGCCATGTTGGCGGCGCTGGTGTTGGGCACCCGCGGATCGCGCTCACCGTAGCCGCGCACATCGACCACATTCGCACCGACACTGCGGGCGACCCGGGCCACCGAATTGGCGCGGTTCCGCGACAGGCGCATGTTGTAGGCGTCCGAAGCGCGGCTGTCGGTATGTCCGGTGATGATATAACCGCGCGCGCCGGCGGAGTTGAAGAACTCGCGCAGGCGCTGCTGGCCGGCGGCGTTGATGTAATATTTGTCGGTGGCAAAGAACTGATCCGCCGGCATCGTGCCGCACAGGTTGCCCCGGCGGCAAACCGGGGTTCCGTCGCGGCGCACATGCGGGGTCATGTACCCCTCGGCGCCGTCATCCATGACCCAGTGTTCGCAGCCGTCCGGATCGACCCAGATGGTCGGGATATAGCGTTCCCCAATCACGGTTTTCGTCCCGGCCTGCGCAATGGTTGCGAACGCGAAGGCCAGCGCAATCGCTGCGGCCAGCGTGGTCAGGGCACGCTGGACCCTTAAATCAATCACCTTTGATGTAGTCACCTTTGATCCCCCGAAAATGACGCCGCCCCCCGATAACCGGGGCCGACTTCGCCTTTATTCCTCTAAGGTTATGAAACTAATCGATACATGTGAAGCAAAAAACCTCCATATATTGAGGCTCCGACCAGAGCGTCCCCCGCACCCATGCAGGGGGTGATCGAAAAAACGACCGGCGCGTTTTCACGAATGTGAAACGAAAACCGGCCGCCGCGCGGGACCGGCGGCGGCATGATCGCAGGGCGCGCGGCGCGCGCCCCCTTCCGGGAGGATCAGCGCAGCTTGCGGGTCTTGCCGCGGATTTCCGGCGACTCGTAATAAATACGGATCATCTCGGCCTTCATCGCGGCCTTGTTGCCCACCAGGTGGTCGTCGCGGCAAAGGCGCTCGGCGATCGCGTGGGCATTGGGATAATCGTAGCCGAAATCGATCAGGCTATCGATGAAGTTGGAGTTGGGACGATCCCAGATCACGTCCTTCCAAGGGCCGCGGAAGCAGCTCACGATCAGCGTATTTCCGTCCGTGATAAGCTTGTAGCCTTCTGCGGACACTTGGCACGCCGTGGCGCTCAATAGGGCCGCGGCAAGGATCACACATCTCATTGGACTACTCCGAAACCAAAGAATTCGTTCGCGTTGATGCTCCGCCGTATTCTGACCGACAGCAAGCTGAGATCGGTCGAAAGACTGACGCCATCATACACCGCCGAAAACATAGGCAAATTTTCCGCAACAATTAGATTAATACTTGAAACAATTCCGAGCCTTCACAGGAACATTTTCAACCTGCAAGACAAACGGATCCCGAGATCCGGGGATTTGGCGATGTGCACCGCGCCGAATCGTCGCCGCGCCGGCGCGGGACCGCTCAGCGTGACAGCTCTCCGGCCAGCGAATTTGGCCCCGAACTGACGATTCTGACCCGCGCCAGATCGCCGGGGGCGATGGCGTCGCTGTCCACATGCACCGCGTGCAGATAGTCGGACTTGCCCACCATCTGGCCGGGCATACGGCCCGATTTCTCGAACAGGACACTGACCTCGCGGCCCACCATCGCGTCCTGCAACGCCCGCTGCTGGCGGGTCAGCAGCGCCTGCAACCGCTGCAGGCGGTCGTCCTTTTCCGCCTCGCTCACCTGGGCGCGCTCGGCCGCCGGGGTGCCGGGGCGGGTGGAGTATTTGAACGAAAAGGCCGAGCCGTATTGCACCGCCTCGACCAGCGCCATTGTATCCCGGAAATCCGCTTCGGTCTCTTCGGGAAAGCCGACGATGAAGTCGCCCGACATGTGCAGATCGGGCCGCGCCGCGCGCAGCCGCTCGATCAGCCGCAGATATTGCTCGGCGGTGTGCGACCGGTTCATCCGTTTCAGGATGCGGTCGCTGCCCGACTGCACCGGCAGGTGCAGATAGGGCATCAGTTTCGGACAGTCGGCGTGGGCCTCGATCAGATCCTCGGCCATGTCATTGGGGTGCGAGGTGGTGAACCGGATCCGCTCCAGCCCGTCGACATCGTTCAGCGCCCAGATCAGCCGCGCCAGCGACCAGTCGGCGCCATCCGGGCCAACCCCATGATAGGCATTGACGTTCTGGCCCAGCAGGGTGATCTCGCGCACCCCGCGCTCGACCAGATCGCGCGCCTCGGTCAGCAGCCGGTCCACCGGGCGCGACACCTCGGCGCCGCGGGTATAGGGCACCACGCAGAAGGCGCAGAACTTGTCGCAGCCCTCCTGCACGGTCAGAAACGCGGTCGGGCCGCGTTTGGCCTTGGGGCGGGCACGCAGCTTCTCGAACTTGTCCTCTTCGGGGAAATCGGTGTCGAGCGCCTTTTCCCCGGCACGCGTCTTCGCCTCCATCTCGGGCAGACGGTGATAGCTTTGCGGGCCGACCACCAGATCGACCAGAGGCTGGCGGCGCATGATCTCCTGGCCCTCGGCCTGGGCGACACAGCCGGCCACGCCGATCTTCAGATCCGGTCGCGCCGCCTTCAGCCCCTTGAACCGGCCCAGTTCGGAATAGACCTTTTCCGCCGCCTTTTCCCGGATATGGCAGGTGTTCAGCAGAATCATGTCGGCATCGTCAGGCGTCTTTGTCTCGACATAGCCCTGTCCGCCCAGTGCCTCGGCCATCCGTTCGCTGTCATAGACGTTCATCTGACAGCCATAGGTCTTGATATAGAGTTTCTTCGGCGCGGTCATCGGGTCAGCTTTCGCGGCTACGGGGTCGGTCGCCGGACATAGGGCTTTGCCCGGCGTCTTGCAATGACGGCCCGAATACCCGACTCTGCGCCAAAACGCCAGCCGACCGGCGGATAGGCAGGGTCATGGAATACGCATCGCTGCAGGATTTTCTGAGAGAGGGCAAACAGGCGCTGGCCAGGGGGCCGGTGGCGCTGATCTTTGTCGAGGACGAGGTCGAGCTGGACACCACCCTGCGCCACTACTTGCAATGCGGGTTCAGGGCGGTGCTCGCCCTTATGCCGCCCGCCTTCGATCTGCCCAAAGACCTGGCCAAAGATCTGGCCGGAGAACCGGGGGCAGACCAGAGCGCCGATCCGGCCGGCCGGGTGCACCGGATCAGCTTTGACTGCAGTCAGCCGCAAACAGTGTTCGACGCGGTGAACCAGGTCATCGAGGCCGCGCCGGGCATCTGGCTCTATTACGGCTACAACGCTGAATACCTGTTCTACCCGTTCTGCGAGACCCGGACCGTGGGCGAGATGCTGGCCTTTCACGCCGAAGAGCGGCGCGATGCCATGCTCGCCTATGTGATCGACCTTTATGCAGGCGACTTGGCGGCCTATCCCGATGCCATCTCGCTGGACGAGGCGTTTCTGGACAAATCGGGGTACTATGCGCTGGCCCGGCCCGATCCGGGCAATCACAATCACCCCAAAGAGCGGCAGCTCGATTTCTTCGGCGGGCTGCGCTGGCGATATGAGGAGCATATCCCCCAGACCAGCCGCAAGATCGACCGCATCGCGCTGTTCCGTGCCAGGCCGGGCCTGCGGCTGCGTCCCGACCACACCTTCAACGATGAGGAATACAACACCTATGCCTGTCCCTGGCACCACAACCTGACGGCGGCGGTGTGTTCCTTCCGCACCGCCAAGGCGCTAAAGTCCAACCCCGGATCGACCTTCGACATCAAGAGTTTCCTCTGGCACAAGTCCGCCCCGTTCGAATGGCATTCTCGGCAATTGATGGATCTGGGCCTGATGGAACCGGGGCAGTGGTTCTAAACGCCCCGCAGTGCCACGGACGCCCGGTCTGTTTCCGGCCGGAAGTATCCCGGGGCTGAGGCCGCAGGCCGAGGGGGCAGAGCCCCCTGCCAAGGTTCGCGCCTAACTGCGGTCCAGCAACACCGGGAACCAGTCCTCGCGCAGCCGCTGGCCCGGCGTCATGTCGTGCCCCGGAAACGGCGGCGAGGTCGGGCCGGGGCGCTCGACATAGCGCGCATCGTCCCCCACCAGCCGGATCGAGAAGGCACGCCGGCGCCCATCACTGGTATTGCCCCGCGCGCCGTGCAGTGTGCGGAAATTGAACGCCACCGCGTCGCCCGGCGCCATCTCGTATTCGACGATGCGCATACCCTCGGCCTCGGGATCGGGCACCGGCATGTACTGCCCCTCGTCGGGGAAAAAGCCTGCCGCGCTGACCCAGCGGGTCGGCAGAACCTCTTTGTCCCAGCGGTGCGATCCGGCGACACAGCGCAGCGTCGCCTCGCGCACCGGATCGAGCGGCGACCAGAAACTGACGGTCTGTTCACCCTCGACGAAATAATAGGGCCCGTCCTGATGCCAAGGGGTGGCCATCGAGGTGCCCGGCTCCTTGACCAGAACATGGTCATGGAACATCTGCACGCGCCGCGACCCCATCAGATCGGCGGCGACCCCAGCCACCGGCGAGGCGTTCACCACCTCGGCGAGTTCGGGGATGCGCTGCCAGTTACAGTAATCGTCAAAGAACCGCCCGGTCTCGCCCGCCTTGTCATTGTTCGAGGCATAGGGACCGGGCGACGCCATATTGGCCGCCACGCCCTCCCGCAGGGTCTCCACATGATCGGCGAACAGCCCCCGCACCAGCACCACGCCGTCGCGCCGATAGGTGTCGATATCGTCTTGGGTCAACAGCGGATGGATCATTGCGCGGGCTCCCTTCCACCGCAGACTGGCCCGGCGGCACAGCAAGGTTCAAGCGCAAAACGCCGAACCGGCGGCGCGGATCTCAGGATTTGCGGCGCAGCCGGATGACCACGTCCACCGCCGCGATCTCGGCCCCCTCGGGCGCGTCGGGCAGGCGGGCGATTTCCAGCTGGTCGGCGGGTGCATCGGACAGCCGGCCGTCGTCTTCCCAAAAGAAGTGCGGGTGATCGTGGGTGTTGGTGTCGAAATAGCTTTTCGATCCGTCCACGGTGATCTCGTTCAGCACGCCGGCCTCGCAAAAGGCGCGCAGCGTGTTGTAGACCGTGGCCAGCGACACCGCCGCCCCGGTCTGGCGGGCCGCCTCGAACAGGCTTTCCGCCGTCACATGGCGATGTTGCCCGTCGCCGATCAGCAGCTCGGCCAGGGCAACGCGTTGCCGCGTCGGGCGCAGCCCGGCCCGCGCCAGCCAGTCGGTGGCGTATGTCGACCTTTCCGACGTCATTATCCGCCCTCGTCCGTCATCGTGGCGGTATATATAGGGCGGTCGGGCGCCGAAATACAATTGATTTTCATTCGCATCCGCAATCCGCAGCGCCGCCGCCCCCTGCCGCCGCGACGCTCAGCGCACTTGCAGGACCCTTCGGCGCGATGCTAGAGGGTCGCAGATGCAATCAGACGGCAAGCAGGAGACGCGGCAGCATGGCCCAGTACCCCAGCAGTTTTGACAAAGAGGACTTGTTGAAATGCGCCCGGGGCGACCTTTTCGGTCCCGGCAACGCGCAACTCCCCGAACCGCCGATGCTGATGATGGACCGCATCACCGAGGTCAGCGCCGATGGCGGGGCCAACGGCAAGGGCCATGTGGTGGCGGAATTCGACATTCACCCGGACCTGTGGTTCTTCGCATGCCACTTTCCCGGCAACCCGATCATGCCCGGCTGCCTGGGCCTGGACGGGCTGTGGCAGCTCACCGGATTCAATCTGGGCTGGCGCGGCTGGCAGGGGCGCGGCTATGCTCTGGGTGTGGGTGAGGTCAAACTCACCGGAATGGTGCGCCCGGATCGCAAGATGCTGACATATTACGTCGATTTCACGAAAGCCGTTCAGACCCGCCGCCTGACCATGGGCGTTGCCGACGGTCGGGTCGAGGCCGACGGCGAGGTAATTTATCAGGTCAAGGACATGAAAGTCGCGCTGTCCGAAAGCTGACCCAAACGGAAAGGAGCACGCCATGCGCCGCGTGGTCGTTACAGGGCTGGGCATTGTCTCGTCCATCGGAAACAACGCCGAAGAGGTGACCGCCGCGCTGAAGGCCGGCCGGTCCGGCATCATCGCCAGCGAGGCGATGGCCGAACATGGCTTTCGCAGCCGGGTGGCCGGGGCGATCAACATCGACCCGACCGAGCATGTCGACAAGCGCACCCTGCGTTTCATGGGGCCCGGGGCGGCCTATTCCCATATCGCTATGTCCGAGGCGATCGCCGATGCCGGCCTCGAGGAGGGCGACATCGTCAACCCGCGCACCGGGCTTGTCGCCGGGTCCGGCGGCCCCTCGACCAGTGCCCTGCTGACCGCGCATCAGACCGTCCTGACAACCGGCGCGACCAAGCGGATCGGCCCCTTTGCCGTGCCCAAGTGCATGTCGTCCACGATCTCGGCCAACCTTTCGACCGCCTTCAAGATCAAGGGCATCAACTATTCCATCACCTCGGCCTGCTCGACCTCGCTGCATTGCATCGGCAATGCCGCCGAACAGATCATGATGGGCAAGCAGGACGTGATGTTCGCCGGCGGCGGCGAGGAACTGGACTGGACGCTGTCCTGCCTGTTCGATGCGATGGGCGCGATGTCCTCGAAATACAACGACACGCCCGAGACCGCCTCGCGCGCCTTTGACGCCGGCCGCGACGGTTTTGTGATCTCCGGCGGCGGCGGCATCGTCGTGCTGGAAGAGCTGGAGCACGCCCGCGCGCGCGGTGCCAAGATCTATGCCGAGGTGACCGGATTTGCCGCCACATCGGACGGCCATGACATGGTGGCCCCCTCCGGCGAGGGCGGCGAACGGGCGATGCGGCTGGCGCTTCAGACCCTGCCCGAGGGCCGCAAGGTCAGCTATATCAACGCCCATGGCACCTCGACGCCGGTCGGCGACGTCGGCGAGGTCGAGGCGGTGCGCCGCGTCTTCGGTCAGGGGACGACCCCGCCGATCAGTTCGACCAAATCAATGACCGGCCACGCCCAGGGCGCCGCCGGCGCGCTGGAGGCGGTCTTCTGCCTGCTGATGCTCGAAAACGATTTCATCGCGCGCTCGATCAACGTCGAAACGCTGGATCCGGCGCTTGATCCTTCGGAAATCGCGCTGGAAACGGTGACCGGGGCCGGGCTGGACAGCGTCATGACCAACAGCTTTGGCTTTGGCGGCACCAACGGATCCATGATCCTGTCGAAATTTCACGGGTAATTCAGAACATGTCGGATTCATTGAAGGGTAAACGCGGGCTGATCATGGGGGTCGCCAATGATCGCTCGATCGCGTGGGGAATCGCCAGGGCCATGCATGAGGCCGGGGCGGACCTCGCCTTTACCTATCAGGGCGAGGCCTTCGGCAAACGGCTGGAGCCGCTGGCGGCGCAGGTCGGCTCGGATTTCATGGTCGATGTGGACGTGACCGACGACGCCTCGCTCGACGCGGCCTTCGACGCGCTGGCGGACCGCTGGCCGAGCATCGACTTTCTGGTCCATGCCATCGCCTATTCCGACAAATCGGAACTGACGGGGCGGATCCTGAACACCAGCCGCGCCAACTTCAAGAACTCGATGGACATCAGCGCCTATTCCTTCATCGAGGTGGCCCGCCGGGCGCATCCGCTGATGAAGGATAACGGCGGCACGCTGATCACGCTGACCTATCAGGGCTCGACCCGCGTGGTGCCCAACTACAACGTGATGGGTGTGGCCAAGGCGGCGCTGGAATCGATCACCCGCTATCTGGCCAACGATCTGGGCCGCGACGGCATCCGCGTCAACGCGATCTCGCCCGGCCCGATGAAGACGCTGGCCGGCGCCGCCATCGGCGGCGCGCGCAAGACCTACAAGTTCACCGATCAGAACGCGCCACTGGGCTCCAATGCCACGCTTGAGGCGGTCGGCGGCACCGCCGTCTATCTCGCCTCCGAGGCGGGGGCCTTTACCACCGGCGAGATCATCCGCGTCGATGGCGGGTATCACGTGTTGGGGATGCCGCAGCCGGAAAACCTGTAAGGCCGGGGGCCCGGCGCGGCCAACGTCGGACCGGTCTGAACCGCGCAGGCGCGCCGTCTTGGCCGCGGTCGTTATGATTTTGCGTCCAGATTGCGGATATGGCGGTCGATTTCACGCGCGGTCAACGGACCTCCATGACCAAGAAAGAAACGCGTGCAGCCTTGCGACAACAAAAGTCGCAGCGACGCCGCCACTTGGCGTGGGGATTCCTCGAACGGCGGCTGTATCGGCCGGTTCTTCCGTGCGATGCCGCCGAGAAGTATCCCGGACGCGGCCAGATCCCCTGCCAGAACGCCGCCATTCTCCAGCAGCAGCGAGAGCGACCCGGGCGTATGGCCGGGCGTGAACAGAAGGCGCGCCGATATCCCGTAATCAGACAGATCGTGCCCGTCGCCCGAAACGATCAGGTCCGGCGTGAAATAACGGAATGGCCGCTGAATCGCGCCCGTCATGCGAAACAACCGGCCGAACCACCGCGTCGGCAGAAAAATCGGGGTCCTGCCCTGGCAATAGGCAAGCTCGGCTTCATGCGCGATGATCGGCGCCGAGGACAGGTCCCGCAGATCGGCGGCGGAACCGGCATGGTCGATATGGGCATGGGTCAGAACGATCAGCCTGAGATTTGACCAACCCAATCCGTTTTTCTTCAGGGCGTTTTCGACCCGCCGCGCCGAGTTGGGAAGGCCGGTGTCCACCAGAATTGCACTGTCTCCCTTGATCAGGAGAAACGCATTCAACATCCCAAAGGGCAGCATGGGGATCGTCTCTATCCGGGGATTTGTCATAGCGTCCTGGCCTTGTTTGTCTTTATGATGCGTTCCGGAACCGTAGTTCGCACGGCGGTTTCCGGGCCTCAATTAGGTACTTTTTTGTAACGCGAGGGGAACAGGTGCGAGACACAGCAGCTCAGATCAGGCCATGGTCGGTGCCCGAAACCGGAGAGTGCCCGGTCGCGGAAACGCTCAGGACGCTGGGCGGCAAGCACAAGGCCAGCATCCTGCATTGTCTGACCCTGGGCGAGCTTCATTTCCTGGAATTGACGCGTGCGCTGGACGGTATCAGCCGCAAGGTCCTTGCCGAACAACTGCGCGACCTGCTCGACAGCGGTCTGGTCGAACGGGTGCAGAAACAGGATGCCCGCCAGCGCGTCGGATACTCGCTGACCGAAAAGGGACTGGCCCTGGGCGCCATTCTTTCACAGCTTTACGATTGGGCAGAGACGTATCAGCCCGGGGCGTGAACCAGACTGCCACACTGTTTCATTTCTGCGGCTTCAAAATTGTCGTAGGGCATGGGTGCCCATTCCCGTGCAAACAGATGTGCGGTAACGCCGGCCCCACCTTGGGTCACAGATCAGTCGCCGGGCGTTTCTCCTGCCCGCTCTCGAACCCTTTGCGCCAAATCGCGACGGAACGCCTCACCATCGCCGAACTCGACAAAGCCGCCATATTGCCCATGCGGATCCTCGACCCGGCGGGCATGTTTGATCGGGCACCAGTAGGCCTCGGTGCGGGCGGAAACCTCACGCGCATAGGCGATCAGCCCGTTGGCATAACCGCAATAGACGCAGTTCAGCTTTTGCAGCCCGTTCAGATAAGCCAGATGGTGACGGTCGATGGCGATATAGTCGGCGCGCCGAACCCTCTCGATCCGGTAGACCCGAAAGCACACCGCCTGATAGAGGCTCACGAAAATGTCCAGCAGAACCAGCGGCACGATCAGCGCATAGATCAGCGGGGCGGTCAGCACCACCAGCGGCCGGGTACGCGACAGGAAACTCAGCCATCCCTCGCGCAGTTCGCGGTGGCGCCGCCGCATGTCCGCATCGAACACCACCCGCCCGCGCTCAACCCGGTAGCGGAAGGCGGCGCGGCGGGCCTCGATCTCGTCCTGAACCGCCTCTTGAAGATCGCGGAGGCGGTTCAGCAACTCGTCCAGACGTGACGGCATCTCGGCCTCCTTGTTCACCCCGCGCAGTTGAGCACAGAGCGCCGCAAAGGGCCATGCCGCTCAGGCAGCGGGGTCAGACGATCTCGACCAGTTCGATGGCAAAGGTCAGATCCTGACCGGCCAGCGGGTGGTTGGCGTCCAGCGTCACAGTCGCCTCGTCGGTGGCGATCACGGTGACCGGCATCGCCTGCCCGTCGGGCGTCTGCATCTGCAGGCGCGAGCCGACCTCCAGCGGGATGTCGTCGGGGATGCCTTCGCGCGGGATCGCCTGCCGGGCATCGGGATTGACCGGGCCGTAGGCCTCGTCGCAGGGCACCTCGACGGTCTTGGCCTCGCCAGTCGCCATGCCCGGAATCGCGCTGTCCAGACCGGGAATGATCTGGCCGGATCCGACGGTGAATTCCAGCGGCTCACGCCCCTCGGAACTGTCGAACCGGCTGCCGTCCTTCAGCGTTCCCGTGTAGTGAATGCGGACCGTGTCTCCGGTTTTTACTGTCGTCATGAATGCTCCGATATTTCGCGTGACTTGAGCCCCCAAGCCTAAAGGCTCATGCCCGGATGTAAACCCGAGGGGCCGGGCAGCCGCCGGGGCGGGCCGATCCGCCGGTCGCCCGGACACATCCGCGTGCGCTGCGGCGCGTCGCCCCTTTTCCCGTTCCGGCCTCTGTGCAACTCTGCCGGCGAAAGGAACCTTTGATGCCCATAACAACCGCCGTTTTCGATGCCTATGGCACCTTGTTCGATGTCACCGCCGCCGCCCGCCAGGCGGCGGCAGAGCCGGACTTTCCCGCCCTTGCCGACCGCTGGGCGGCGCTGGCCGCGCATTGGCGGCAGAAACAGTTGCAATACAGCTGGTTGCGCGCCGTGACCGGGGCCCATACGGATTTCTGGCAGGTCACTCAGGACGGGCTCGACTGGTCGCTTGAGGCCGCCGGGCTGGACGGCGATGCCGAGCTGCGCGCCCGCCTGCTGGCGCTTTACTGGGAACTGGGCGCCTATCCCGAGGTTCCCGGCATGCTCGCCCGGCTCAAAGAGATGGGGCTGAACACCGCCATCCTGTCCAACGGCTCGCCCGACATGCTGGACGGCGCGGTGCAATCGGCGGGTGTCGGCGCGCTGCTCGACGATGTGCTCTCGGTCGAAAGTGTCGGCGTCTTCAAACCCGATTCGCGGGTCTACGATCTGGTCGGCGGGCGGTTTGGCTGCGACAAGGATCAGGTGCTGTTCGTGTCCTCCAACGGCTGGGACGCGGCGGCGGCGGCGGGTTACGGGTTCGTCACCGCCTGGGTCAACCGCGGCGGCGAGCCGGTGGACCGCCTGCCCTGGCGCCCGGATCACATCCTCACCGACCTCACGCAGATCCCCGAGCTGGCAGCGCAGGCATGAGTTTTTTCACCACCTGCGACGGCATCCGCCTGCACTATACCGATGCCGGAGCGGGCCAGCCGCTCCTGTGCCTCGCCGGGCTGACCCGCAATGGGCTGGATTTCTCCTTTCTTGCGCCGCACCTGACCGATCTGCGGCTGATCACGCTGGACAGCCGCGGACGCGGCGCCTCGGACTTCGATCCCGATTTCATGAATTACAACGTCCTGCGCGAGGCGCAGGACGCCATCGCCCTGCTGGACCATCTGGGACTGGACAGGGTCACCGTTCTGGGCACCTCGCGCGGCGGGCTGCTGGCGATGGCACTGGCCGCGAGCCACCCCGACCGGCTGGCGGGCGTGATCCTCAACGACATCGGCCCGGTGGTCGGCGCGCAGGGGATCGCACGGATCATGGATTACGTCGGCAGGAAACCCAGGGCAAAGACGCTGGACGCCGCCGCCGCCGATCTGAAGGTCGCGATGGAGCGGGACTTTCCCGGCGTCCCCCTGACGGTCTGGCGCCGGCAGGCGAAATACCAGTACCGACCGACCGGCGACGGGCTGGAGCTGCGCTATGATCCCAAGCTGCACAAGGCGCTGCTGGAACAGGCCGCCACCGGGGCGGTGCCGGACATGTGGATGTTCTTCGCGGCGCTGCGCGGTATGCCGCTGGGCGTGCTGCGGGGGGCGAATTCCGACATCCTCACCCATGAGACGCTGGAAGAGATGCGCCTGCGACACCCCGGCATGATCTCGGCCGAGGTGCCCGACCGCGGCCATGTCCCCTTTCTCGACGAACCGCAATCGCTGGCGCTGATCCGCCGCCTACTGGAAGACGCAAGATGAGTAACATCGACATGATCGAGGCCGCCGCCGGGCGGCTGGCCGGCCACGCGCGGCGCACGCCGCTTCTGTCCTCGCCGTTTCTGGACGAGATCGCCGGCCGCCGGGTGCTGGTGAAACCCGAATGCCTGCAACACACCGGCAGCTTCAAGTTCCGCGGCGGCTGGTCGGCAATCTCGGCGCTGGCGCCCGAGGTGCGGGCGCGCGGCGTCATCGCCTTTTCCAGCGGCAACCATGCCCAGGGCGTGGCCTACGCGGCCAGGCTGCACGGGGTTTCGGCGGTGATCATCATGCCGTCCGACGCGCCGAAGATGAAGATCGACAACACCCGCGCGCTGGGGGCCGAGGTGGTGCTCTACGACCGCGCCAACGAGGACCGCGATGCGCTGGGGGCGAAACTGGCGACCGAGCGCGGGCTGACGCTGATCAAGCCCTTTGACGAGCCGCTGGTGATCGCGGGCCAGGGCACCACCGGTCTGGAGATCGCCGAACAGGCCGCCGACGAGGGCGTGAGCCAGGCCGATGTTCTGGTGCCCTGCGGCGGCGGCGGGCTGACCGCCGGCATCGCGCTGGCGCTGGAGGCCCGCGCGCCGGGCCTGCGTGTGCGCCCGGCCGAGCCCGAGGGGTTCGACGACACCGCCCGCTCCCTCGCCTCCGGCAAGATCGAGCGCAACAAACGGCTGTCGGGATCACTCTGCGATGCGATCATCACGCCGCAACCGGGCGAGATCACCTTTCCTATCAACAAGCGTCTGTGCGGCCCCGGCCTCGTGGTGACAGAGGACGAGGCGCTGCATGCCATGGCACTGGCTTTCGCCCGGCTCAAGATCGTGATCGAACCGGGCGGCGCGGTGGCGCTCGCCGCCGCCCTGTTCCGTCCCGACCGGATCGCCGGCGATGCGGTGATCGCGGTGGCCTCGGGCGGCAATGTCGATGCCGGCGTGTTCCGCGCCGCGTTGGAACGCTTCTCCGAGCAGGGCGCGCCCTGAGCGAATGATGCGGCCTGCATTCCACTTGTTGAAACCGTTTGATTCCGATCAAGGCGCGTACAGTCCCCCCCATTCATGATGAGCGCGCCAGGAAAAACCGGGCAGATCCGAGGGAGTACTGAGAGAAATGGTTGATTTTACCGTAAACGGGCCTGTTCTGGAAACGGTCATAGGAACCGCAGGCGAAGACCGCCTGACCTATAGACTCGTCTCCGGCCCCGGGGGTGTGATCCTGGATTCGCTGACGCTCAGCGCCGGCGGCGGTTATGACGGCAATTTCCAACCGACCGACGGCGATGCCACGTCCTTTACCGGGATCGAGCATTTCACCTTTATCGACAAGGTTGGCGGCGACGACGTCATAACCACCGGCGACGGCATCGACATCCTGAGGGGCCAAGGCGGCAAGGATGTTCTGAACGGCGCCGGAGGCAGCGACGAGCTCTCCGGCGGAAAAGGGCGGGACAAGCTCTATGGCGGCACCGACGGTGACACGCTCGAGGGCGGCAACGCAAATGACCGGCTGTTCGGCGAGGCCGGCCATGACTCGCTTTACGGCGATGCCGGCAATGACCGGGTCTATGGCGGCGCCGGCAACGATTTCATTGTCGGGGGGGCCGGCGACGACCGGCTGTTCGGCGGCGCTGGCGACGACTTCATCATCGCCGACGACGGGGCGGATGTGGTGGATGCCGGCCTGGGCAACGATCAGGTCGAAATTGCCTTCGACGCCCTCAAAAGGCTGGAAGGTGCCGCAGGCCGTGACATGCTGATGGCCTTTTATGACGGCACAGCGACCGACGCCCTGACCTTCAACATGGCGACCGGGCAGTTCAAATCGACGGACGCCAATATCGACGACAGCACCGCGCTCCGCTTCGAGGATTTCGCCTTCAACGGCGACATCGACGCAAAGGTGATCGGGACCGACGGCCGCAACGAGATCATCGGCGGCTTTGGCGACGACACCCTGTCGGGCAAGGGCGGCAAGGATACGCTCTTTGGGGACGAGGGCGACGATACCCTGCTGGGCAACAAGAAGGCCGACGTGCTGGACGGCGGGCTGGGTGACGATCTGCTGACCGGAGGCGGCGGCGCGGATTTCTTCGACTTCAGCGGCGGCTCCGACACCATCACGGATTTCACCGATGGCATCGACACGGTCAGAATCTACAGCAGCCTGCTGGACGAGGGCACCACGGTCTCTGACCTGATCGACAGCGCCGCCGTCGTCGGCGGCGATACCGTGCTCGCACTGGGGGGCGGAAATGTTCTGACCATCAAGGGGCTGAGCGATCCCGCGCTGCTGACCGGCGATCTTCTGATCGTCTGAGGCCGGAAAGGCAGACCGCCCCGCCGCGCAACCTGTCGCCCGGCGGCGCGGATCCTGCCGACCTTTTCCGCCCCCTTTGCCCCGCCCCGACAAGCGGCTAAAAGGCAGGGACGCAAACAAGGGGGGCGAGGATGCAATTAGCCGATCTGGGCGACGTCCGGCTGCATTACCGGATCGACGGCGACCCCGCCGGCGCGCCGGTGGTGTTCTCCAATTCGCTGGGCACCGATCTGCGGCTGTGGGATGCTGTGCTGCCGCTGCTGCCGCAGGGGCTGAAATTCATCCGCTACGACATGCGCGGCCACGGGCTGTCCTCGATGCCCGAGGGGCCTTATGCGATGGGCGCGCTGGTGCGCGACGCCGAACGGCTGCTCGACCATCTGGAGGTGCGCGACTGCGTCTTTGTCGGCCTCTCCATCGGCGGCATGATCGCCCAGGGGCTGGCGGTCAAGCGGCTGGACCAGATCCGCGCGCTGGTGCTGTCGAACACCGGCGCCAAGATCGGCACCAAGCAGATGTGGGACGAGCGGATCGCCCAGATCCGCGCCCACGGGCTGGACAGCGCCGCCGACGCCACCATGGAGCGCTGGTTCGGCAAGGCATTCCGCGAAAGCGCCGAGATCGCGCTGTGGCGCAACATGCTGACGCGCCAGCCCTTGGATGGCTATCTGGGCTGCGCCGCCGCCATCGGTGGCACCGATTTCTATACCCCCACCAGCGGGCTGCGCCTGCCCGCCCTGGGCATCGCCGGCGATGCCGACGGCGCCACCCCGCCCGATCTGGTGCGCGAGACCGTCGATCTGATCCCCGGCTCGACCTTCCACCTGATCCGCGGCGCCGGGCACCTGCCCTGCGTCGATCAGCCCGTGGCCTATGCCGGGGCGCTCACCGGTTTTCTCACCCAGATCGGTCACGTCTGACCGGAAAGGATCCAAGCAATATGGCCGATTTCCTTCTGATCCACGGCTCCTGCCACGGCGCATGGTGCTGGCGCGACGTGATCCCCGCGCTCGAGGCTCTTGGCCATACCGCGCGGGCGATCGACATGCCCAGCCATGGCGACGATCCCACCCCGATCGAGGAAGTCACGCTGGAGGGGTGCCGCGACGCCATCCTGGCCGCCAGCACGCCCGAAACCATCGTGGTCGGCCATTCCTGGGGCGGCTACCCGATCAGCGCGGCGGGCGAGGCGGCGCCGGACAGGATGCGCGCGCTGATCTACCTCTGCGCCTATGTGCCGGTCTCGGGGCTGTCGATGATCGACATGCGCAAGCGCGGCCCGCGCCAGCCGCTGATGCCCGCGGTACGCCGGGCCGAGGACGGGCTGTCCTATACCTTCGATGCCGACCGGGTGCCGGAGCTGTTCTATCACGACTGCCCCGACGAGGCGGTCGCCTATGCGATGCCCCGGCTCTGCCCGCAGGCGACGCGCCCGCAGACCACGCCGCTGACCCTGAGCGCGCGGTGGGAGGGCCTGCCCAAGGCCTATATCCGCTGCGCCAACGATCAGGCGATCCCGCCGGAATATCAGGCCGAGATGGTGCAGGACTGGCCGCGCGACCGGGTCGCCTCGCTGCCCACCTCGCATTCGCCGTTTTTCGCGGACCCCGCCGGGCTGGCCGCGCTGATCGACCGGCTCGCCGCCGGGTTCTGATCCGCGCTATCCCAACCGGTGCGGCGCAAAGGCCGGGACCGGGGCGGAATAGCCCTTCAGCGGGATCGGCTCCAGGGTGTCGAACCCGACCCCCTCCAGCCCCTCGGCGGCCTGCCGGGTGGCCTGATCGACCAGAACCTGCCCCGGCGCCGCCTTGGAACAGAGCCGCGCCGAGAGGTTCACAGTGGACCCCAGCACGGTGAAATCCATCCGCGCTTTGGCCCCCATCGCCCCCATCACCACCTCGCCCGAGGCGATCCCGATGCCGACATGCAGGTTGTAATCCGGATATTCCTCGAGCAGGCGCGCCATCGCGGCGGTGATCTCCACCGCGCAGCCGACCGCGCGCCGTTCCATCTCATCGCCCTCGAACACCGCCACCAGCGCATCGCCGACGAATTTGTCCACATCACCGCCAAA
This sequence comes from Antarcticimicrobium luteum, assembly GCF_004358185.1. Taxonomy (GTDB): domain Bacteria; phylum Pseudomonadota; class Alphaproteobacteria; order Rhodobacterales; family Rhodobacteraceae; genus Antarcticimicrobium; species Antarcticimicrobium luteum. The sequence goes on along the minus strand of NZ_SMUV01000055.1, from coordinate 52,746 downwards.
GGCCTCGACGATCCCGGTCTGCACGTCGAAATAGCTGTTCAGCGCCTCAATCACCACCTCGGGCGAGACCCGTTCGGAAAACTCGGTATAGCCCCGGATGTCGGTAAAGATGACCGACACCCGCCGCCGTTCGCCGCCCCTGTGCATGCCCTTTTCCTGCGCGCTCTGAATCGCCGAAACGGTTCCGCGCGAGACGAACTTCATCAGCTCCAGCCGCTCGCCCAGCTCGCCGATCATGCGGTTGAACCGGTCGGCCAGGTCGCCGATCTCGTCGCGGGCGCGCACCCCCTCGACGCGGGCGGCGAAATCGCCCTCCCCCACACGCTCGGCCACCGCGCCGATCTTGAGGATCGGCCGGGTCAGCTGGCGGGCAAAGATCAGCGCGCCCAGCCCCGCGATCACAAAGCCCACCAGCCCCACGATCAGGATCTGCCGGGTGATCGCGTTGACCACCGCATAGGCGCTGTCCTCGCTCAACTCGGTGATCACCGCCCAGGGAAACCAGTCGGGAAAGGCATAGGCCGCCAGCATCGCGGTGCCGTCAGGGCGCACATAGGGCTCCAGCGCATCCGCCCGGGCGCCGGCCACGATCAGCGGCTGCGCCGAGGCGACAATCTGACGGACGGTCAGCAGATCCTGCCGCTCGCCCAGCGCCCGCCGCCCGGCTTGGTCGATCACGGTGATCTCGCCGCGCTGGGCAAAGGGATGCCGCCGCACCATTTCGCCCAGAACCGACAGTTCGATCTTGGCCGCCATGGTCACCTGCCGCCCGGCGATCGTCGTCTCCAGCGGCAGCGCCAGCGTGGCGATCCAGTCCCCGGTCTCCTCCAGCCGGCCAACCACCGGGCGGCCGAACTGGCCGGTCTCGCCGATCGCCTTGATCAGATCGGCGGACGTGGACAGCGTTTTCACCGGGTTCAGCCCCGCCGCAGCCAGCTTGGCCGCGAACCCCTCGTTGGTTACCAGGATCGGCAGGTCGGAACCCTGCACGGAGAGCTGGAGCGCCACCACCTGCGGCAACTCCTCCAGCCCCAGCGTCAGCAGCGACACCTTTTGCTGCACCCCCAGCTCGGCGCTGTCGATGCCGTTGCGGATCACCATCAGCGGCGTCAGCCACCGCCCCCGGAAGGTGTTGTCGAAGGCCCCGCGCAGCTCGGTCGCGACCGTGGTCAGATCCTCGTTCGCCGCGCTCTTGAGCTCGTCGCGGGTCAGCTGCGTCAGGTTCTGCCCCACCATCACCAGCGGCGCCACCGCCAGCAATGCGGAAAAGGCAAAGAACTTGAGGCGCAGCGGGAACCGCATCGGCGCGCTACTCGTCGCGTGGCCGCGCGGTGATCAACGCCGTGTCGCGCGCCACCCCGCAGACCAGACCGGTGGTGTCCCGCGCCTCGACCGTCACGGTATAGTCGCCCGGCGCAGCGTAGCCGTGCCGCGCCACCGCGCCCGAGGCCCCGGCGCCATCGCCGAACTGCCAGCTCACCCGCACGCCCTGCCCGTCCGGATCGCGCGTGCCGCTGGCGTCAAAGCGCACCACATCGTGCGCCGCGCCCACCGGCACCGTGCGGTCCGGCCCGGCGTCGACGCTCGGTGGCGCATTGACCAGGATGCGCGCGGTATCGCTGCCGGTATCGCAGGCGGCCGCGCCGCTGTCGTCGCGCACGGTCAGCCGCACCTCCAGCGCGCCCGAGGCGTCAAAGCTGCGCTCAACCTGCGCCCCCTCCAGCGTCACACCGTCGCTGAACGTCCACTCATAACCGATGAGCTGGCCATCCAGATCGGTCGAGGGGCCGGCGTCAAACACCACCGCCTCGCCCGGGCAGACCACCCGGTCCGGCCCCGCCAGCGCCGAGGGCGCGGCGTTGACGCGGGCATAGACCTCTTCCGAGCGGCGGCTGCTCAGCAGGCCGGCGCCATCGTCCAGCGTCACCTGCACCGGGAACAGCCCGGGGCGGTCGAACTGGTGGCGCACCTCGGCCCCCTCGGCCGCCCGGCCGTCGCCGAACACCCAGCGCACCTGCGTCTGCGGCGCGGCATCGACCTGCCAGATCACCGGCTCGGCCGGGCAGATCGGCGGCGGCGCATCCAGATTGGCCACCGGCACCGGCCGCACCGTGATCTGCTTGGTCAGGGTCGCGCTGCTGTTCCCGACGCCGGCATCGTCGCGCACCGTCAGCCGCAGATCATAGGTGCCCGGCTGCGCATAGCTGTGCGCCGCCTGTACGCCGCTGGCCACCGCGTTGTCGCCGAAATCCCAGTCATAGGACAGGATCGCCCCGTCGCTGTCGGCCGACAGGCTGGCGTCGAACCGCGCCTCCTGCCCCACCGCCAGCACCGCCGGACCGTCGATCAGCGGCTCCGGCGCGGCATTGGCGACAATGCGATGCACCGCCTCGAGCGCGCCGCAGCCTTCGCCGCCGCCCTCAAGATCGCTGCGCAGCATCACCCGGTAGCTGCCCGGCTCGGCCCAGACATGGCTGACCTCGATCCCCTCCGCCGTGGTGCCATCGCCAAACTCCCAGGTGAAGTTCTTCGGCGTGCCGCCCCCGGACTCGGAAACCTGCGCCCTGAGCGTCACGGACGTGCCGACCGCGGCCCTCTCCGGCCCCGCCACCAGCAGTTCCGGCGCCGGGATCACCTCGACCAGCGCCGTGTCGGTATCCAGCGGGCTGCAGGCGCCCTGCGCCTCGCCGGTGATGGTCAGCGTCACCGTGTAGCTGCCCGGCCGGGTAAAGATGTGTTCCGGCGTGTCGCCGCTGCCGGTGCCGCCATCGCCGAAGGTCCAGCTGAATGCGTTCACCGCCCCGTCCGCATCGGTCGAACCCGAGCCGTCGAACCGCACCTTGGCATTGGCGCAGACCTTCAGATCGGCCCCCGCGTTCGCGATCGGCCCCTCGCGCACCAGCGCCGCGATCCGGTCCAGATCGGTGCCGTAGTCTGTGCCGGTCTCGTTGCGTACCCGCAGCGTCACCGGATAGACCCCCGGCAGTTCATAGGTCTTGGTCGGATTTATCAGGTCCGAGGCGCTGCCGTCGCCGAAATCCCAGGAATAGAGCAGCAGACCGCCATCGGGATCGACACTGTCCGAGGCGTCGAACAGGATCGGCTCGCCCGAGCAGACATCGCGGTTTCCGCCGGCCTCGGCCAGCGGACGGGCCCGGATCGTCACCGCGGTGGCGTCGATCGCCCGCGCATTGGCCAGCCCGGTGCCGTCATCCACCCGCAACGTCACCGGATAGACCCCCGGGTGCGGATAGACATGGGTGACCCGCGCGCCAAAGACCGGGGGCGATCCGTCGCCGAAATCCCAGCGATGGATCAGCGCATCGCCATCGGCGTCAGAGGAGCCGGTGCCGTCGAACTCGACATAGAGCCGCTCGGAGGTCACCGGCGGGCCGGCCTCGGCCAGCGGCGCATTGTTGACGCGGATCGTCACATCGTCGCGCGCGGTGCCATTGCCCACACCGCTGTCGTCGGTGACGATCAGCTGCGCCGACCAGACCCCGGGCGTGACATAGGCCCGCTCGACCGTCGGCGCGTCCAGCGGACTGCCCAGATCGTCGAATTCCCAGCGATAGGCCACTAGCCGCCCGTCCGGGTCAAAGGACTGGCCCGCGTCGAACATCACGCTGTCGCCCGGCGCGATCAGCATGTCCGGCCCGGCCACCGCCACCGGGGCGGCATTGACGGTGATCAGCACCTCGGAATCGTCCTGCGCCGCGCCGCCGCGGAAATCGTCCGCCACGGTCAGCCCGACCCGCTGCAACCCGGGGGCATCAAACACATGCGCCACCCGCGGGCCTTCTTTCCCGGTCCCGTCCGGGAAGCTCCAGCGATAGACCGCGATCTCTCCGTCGGGATCGAGCGAGGCGCGCCCGGACAACACCACATCTTCGCCCGGGGCCACCACCTGCGGCGGGCCGGCATCGGCGATCGGCGTCGCGTTCACCACCACCCGCATGGTGTCACGGTCCACGTTCAGCGGCGCGCCGCTGTCGTCGCGCACAACCAAGGCCACCTCATAGGTGCCGGGCCGCTCATAGGCATGTTCGGCGGTCTGGCCGGTGGCAGAGGCGCCATCGCCGAAATCCCACGTCCAGCTGGCCACACTGCCGTCGCTGTCGGTGGATCCGCCGCCGTCGAACTGGACCACGCTGGTGGTCACGAACTGATCCGGTCCGGCCTCGGCCACCGGCGCGGCATCGACCCGCACCACCTGCGAGGCGGTCTGCACCGCCGAGGCGGTGCCGCTGTCATCGATCACCGTCAGCGTCACGGTAAAGGCGCCCGGCCGGGTCCAGGCATAGTTGACAACCTGCCCCTCGCCCGTGGCCCCGTCACCGAAATCCCAGATATAGGACAGGATCTGCCCGTCCGCGTCGGTCGAGGCCGAGCCGTCCAGCACCGCCAGTTCCGACACCGAGACCGGGCGATCGGGGATCGCAAAGCGCGGCTCGGGCGGGGCATTCACCACGACTGTCATCCGGTCCTGCGCGCTGCCGTTCACCACGCCGCTGTCATCGGTGACCCGCAGCACCACGGAAAAGGTGCCCGACGCGGTAAAGGTATGGGTGACGGTTTCGCCCTCCAGGCGGGCGCCGTCGCCCATCTCCCAGACATAGCTGTCGACCAGCCCGTCGATGTCATAGCTCGCCCCGGCGCTCAGGATCACCGGCTGACCGACCACCGCCTGCCGATCGGCGCCCGCCTCGGCCACTGGGGGGAAGTTGACCGCCACCCGCCGCGTCTCGACCCCGAAGTTGCAGGGATGATCGATACCGTCCTCCACCCGCAGCACGGCGCGGTACTGTCCCGGTGCGGCATAGGCGTGGCTGGCGCGCGCGCCCTCGGCCGTGACGCCATCGCCAAAGCTCCAGCGATAGCGGGTGATCGGGCTGTCCGAGGGCTGCGAGCCGCTGCCGTCAAAGCTGACCGGCTGGCCGGGGGCCACAACGATATCGGGGCCCGGCACCGCCACCGGCGCGTCGCGCACATGCACCGGCAGCGCCAGCGCCGCGCCGCGACCCGGCCGGGTGCCGTCCTCGACCACCTCCAGCCGCGCGGTATAGCGGCCCGGGGCCTCATAGCGATAGGCGATCACCGCCTCGTCCGAGGTGTTGCCATCGCCGAAATCCCACAGGTGGGACACCAGCCCGCCCGCCGTCGATCCGCTGCCGTCAAAGGCGACAGACCGGCAATCGGCCAGCGGCCGGGCGCTGGCCTGAACCGTGGGGCGCGCGGAGTCGGGCGCGCGAACCGGCGGCATCTGCAAGGGCAGCGGATTGCCCTCGGCATCGAACACCGCGAGCGTCACGTCATTGGGCGTTTCGAACCCGCCGCGCAGGCTGAGCGCCAGATTGCTGTCGCCGGTTTCGACACTGTCCGAGGTCCAGAAATCCTGACCCGAAACCCGCAACGGCAGATCGGTGAAATCGCTGACGATCGCCAGCTCGCCATTGGCGCCATCGAAACTCTGCACGGTGAGCGACCCGCCCGCATGGGAGAGATGCACCCAGGTTGCCGGGTTCGAGGCGGCCCAGCGCACCGTCGGACGATAGGAAAAGATCTCCAGCCCCTCGGGCGGGCGGTCACGGTCGCGCACCAGGCTGACGCCCAGCGAATAGCTGTTGCCGTCGTTGCCTTCGGTCCCCTGCACATCGAGGCGGAAATAGGCGCGCTCCCCCACCACTTCGCCCTGACGGGCGCGCAGCGCGGTCAGCGTGACCCAGCGCCCGTCCGCCTCCGGCTCGTTGCGCCAGCTTGTCTCTTTCAGCAACTCGCCCGGTCCGGTCACCGGCGCAAAGTCGATCCGCTCCGCCCGGCCTCCGTCCGCCGCCGGTTCGGGGCGCTCGGCCGCGGTAAAGGCACCTTCGCCGCCGAACAGCCGATAGGTGGTCTCGGAATCGGCGCTGCCGCCATAGGTGAAATCGCCGGTGCCGCCGGTCTCGGGATCGTAAAGTCGCAGATAGACGCGGTCACGCAGATCGGCGGGCAGGCTGAAGAAGATCTGCTCGCGGTGGTCGACATCGCCCTCGCGGCTGGCCGCGCGGCGGCCGTAGACCACCAAGAGTCCCTCTTCCGCGGCGACCGCCTGGGCCTGGGCCATCCCTGCCTCGGCCAGCATCGCCAGTCCCAGCAGCACCCCCGTCCACATCCGTGCGATCCGCATTCTTCACCCTCCGTTACCGGTCCGCGCGCGGCGGCCGGCCAGTCCTTACTCGAACGCCGCGTTCCCGGCGTAATCCTCGATACTCAGTTCGATCAGTTCCAGCGCGCCCGGCTCGGGCGGCAGGCTGGCGCGGCAGATGCCGCTGGCGCTGTCGCAGCGCAGAAAGCCCTCGACCTCCGCGCCGCCGATGGAGATCAGGAACGGCGCCGCCTGGCGCAGCCCGCTGGCGTCGCGCGCCTCGGCGACGATCTCGATCGGTCCGTCCGGCCCCTGGCTGCGCCCCAGATCGACGCGCAGGATCTCCGGCGGCTCGATATCGTACAGCGTGCGCAGCGGCGTCACCGCCACATTGCCCACCGCGTCGCTGGCCACCAGCTCAAAGGCGTTCTCGCCCGGCTTCAGCATCAGCGTCAGGTCAAAGGCGCCATCGGTCAACGGCACCTCGGTCCCGTCCAGCTGCAGCCGCACCGCGTCGCCGGCGCGCCCGCTGACCTGAACCAGATCCTCGCCGGTTGCGCGCGGCAGCGGCAGGTCCAGGGAAATCTCCGGCGGCAACCGGTCACTCAGCGCGGCGAAATCCAGCGTGCCCTCGACGGCGCCGCCCGGCGCCAGCACCTCGATCCGGTACCCGCGCGGCGCCTCGTCCACCGGCACCGTGAAACTGACGCTGCGATCCGCCGTCAGCCGGGTGCGCAGAACCTCCGCCCCGGCCTCGTCCCGCAGCACCACCTCGGCGCCGGGCTCGCCGGTGCTCTGCCCCATCACCGACAGCTTGTCCGAGCGCGCGGCGAGCGCGCCCGCCACCCGCGGGATACTGTCCGACAGGGTGATCTCAACCGCCGCCGCCGGCCGATAGACCACGTTCAGGCTGCGGGTGCTGACATTGCCTGCGGGGTCGGTCGCGGCAACGGTGATCGCGTTCACCCCCGGCGCCAGCGCCAGAGCGGCCAGAAAGCTGCCGTCGCCCGCCACCTGCAGCGGCGCGCCGTTCAGCGTCAGCCGCGCGTCCGGCTCCGAGGCGCCCAGCACCTCCACCTGCGGCGCGGTCAGGATCGTGTCCCCCGCCGGCGACAGCAGCGTCAGGAACGGCGGCGTCTCATCCACCCGCAGGGTGAAATCGCGCGGCGTGCTCCACGCGCCGGGCAGGCCCAGCTTGTCCAGCGCCGCCACCCGCCAGTGATAGCGCGCCGGCGCCAGCCCTTCGGCCAGGAAACCACTGTCGCGGATTCCCCATTCAGTGACTTTCATCTGGTTGAACCCCGGGTCTGCCGCGACCTCCAGCCAATAGCCCTCGGCGCCCTCCTCCGGCTCCCAGTCCAATGTGGCGGCGGCGGTATAGATCACCTCGCCCACCGCCGGCGCCGCCAGGAGCGGACTGTCCAGAACCTGCGCCCGCTGCGCCCCGGCGCCGGTCAGAACGACACCCTCGTTCTGGCCCACAACGATGGTGTCGCCGTCGCGGGCAATCTCCAGCCCGGGGCTGTCGTAATTGACGAACCGGGCGCCGCTGGCATCGTTCTTGATCCAGAAATCGGCCGAATTGGTGGTCGTCTCCACCCCCGGCACCTCGATCTCGAACGCGGTCTTGTCCGAAAGCTGGTTCAGCAGCGCATAGAAATCCCCCTCGGCCAGCGACACCTTGGTCACCTCGCCGCCGGTCAGCGGGTCGGACCGCATGCGCTGGATGGTGGCGTTGGAATTGGGGTTCAGCCGCAGCCGGCTGAGATCGCGGAACGTCACCTGGGTGGTCGAGTTGGACAGGGTGCGCAGCCGCTCGAACTCCACCAGAATGTCATCGAGCGCGCGGTTGGACCAGGTCGGCTCGGCCGGTGCACGCCCCTCGACCCGCCCCTGCACGTCCGAGACCACCGCCTCGGCCGCGCGGTCGCGCTGCGCGATCGAGATATCCAGCGCCTCCTCGGCATAGCCGGTCGCCGCCCCGGCAAAACTGACCACCTGCCGCCATGCCCCCTCCTCGCGGTGGGACATTGCCGTGTCGCGGCTCTCGATGGCGCTGCCGATCTCGGTCGGCGCAAAGATCCGCGCCCCCTCGGCGGTGGCCCTCTGGATCGCCTGCAACGAGGTCAGAAGCGCGCTGTCGGCGGCAAACACCTGGCGCACCGGCAGCGCCAGATTGATCCCCGGCACCAGATCGGCGGGCGAGGCGATATTGTTCAACGCCAGCACCACCGGCCATAGATCGGGATCGCGCAGATATTCCCCAACGATGCCGCGGATGGTGTCGCCGTCGGAAAACCGGACCATCTCGGGCGGGGCGTCGATCGGGTCTGTCTCGGCCGCGGCGGGCAGCGACAGGGCGATCCCCGCCGCGCAAAGCGCAATCATCGCCGGAACCCGGCGGCACCCGAACCATAAAGAGACCCTGCGCAATTTCAAGTCTCTGCCCCCCCAATGCGGGCCAAACTATGGAAAATAATCTGTACTTTGCGCACATCTTCACGCAACGGCAGTCGCTGAGGCAAGCAAATTCGGTTAACAATGGCCTAGCATCGTCCCACACCGCCTGAGCCTCCACAACAGCCAAAGCAAGCGGGGATCGTTTTCACCCTGGAAACAATACCTACCGGGAAACCGGCCGATTCCGCTTGATCGTGCGCAGCACCACATTGGTCTGCGCACTGCTTACCGCCGGCAGGCGGAACAGGAACCCCTCCAGAAACCGGTTGTAGGCCTCCAGATCGCGGCACAGCACCCGCAGGTGATAGTCGGCCTGCCCGGTGGTGGCATAGCATTCCTGCACCTCCGGGCTCGCCTCCACAGCGCGGATGAACTCGACGATCCTGTCCGGGTCGTGCCGGGTCAGATGCACATGCACGATAGCCTCGAACCCCAGCCCCATTTCACCGGGGTTCACCACCGCGCCATAGCGCTCGATCACCCCGGCCTCTTCCAGCGCGCGCACCCGCCGCCAGAGGGCCGAGGCCGACATGCCCACCGCCTCGGCCAGGTCGGCATTTGATCTGCGGCAATCCTCCTGCAACAGCCTGAGAAGGTGGAGATCCCGTTTATCCAGCTCCATGCGCGTGACACCCTATTTCAGAAATCCGTAAATTTTGGGAAGTCTAACCGATAAATCACCAAAACCCATGAAATATGAAACATTTTTCCGGCTCCGGCGGGCCATGATCCCTTTCTAGCCGAATCCGCCGAGGAAAATCCGCCATGACCCGCCCCGAAACCGCGTTTCGCACCTATCAGCTCGACGACCGCTACGACTTCACCTCCGGCCGCGTTTTCCTCACCGGCACCCAAGCGCTGGCGCGGATCATGATGGACCAGGCCCGCCGCGACCGCGACGCCGGGCTCAACACCGCCGGATTCGTCTCCGGCTACCGCGGCTCACCGCTGGGGGGCCTCGATCTGGAACTCTGGCGTGCCCGCAAACGGCTGGAGGCCGACCGCATCACCTTCATGCCCGCCGTGAACGAGGATCTGGGCGCCACCGCCGTTCTCGGCGCGCAGCAGGCCAGCCTCGATCCCGATTGCGAATACGACGGCGTGTTTTCCATGTGGTACGGCAAGGGCCCGGGGGTGGACCGCTCCGGCGACGCGCTGAAGCATGGCAACGCCTATGGCTCGGCGCCAAAGGGCGGTGTGCTGGTGGTGGCGGGCGACGATCACGGCTGCGTCTCCTCCTCCATGCCGCACCAGTCGGACGTCGCCTTCATGGCCTGGTTCATGCCGACGCTGAACCCGGCTTCGGTCGAGGAATATCTTGAATACGGCGAATACGGGCTGGCGCTGTCGCGCTTCTCCGGCACCTGGGTGGGGTTCAAGGCGATCTCGGAAACCGTGGAATCCGCTCGCTCGGTCACCCTGCAACCCGACCGCGCCTTTACCCTGCCCCAGATCGACCTGCCCCCCGGGGGCCTGCACGTCCGCGCCGCCGACCTGCCCAGCGCCGAGATTGAGACCCGCATCCACGCCAAGCTCCACGCTGTCGAGGCCTTTGTCGAGGCCAACCCGATCGACCGTGCGGTCTACGACATCCCCGACGCGCGCTTCGGCTTCGTCACCACCGGCAAGGGGCATCTGGACCTGATGGAGGCGCTGCGCCTTCTCGGCCTGGACGAGCCCGCCTGCCGCCGGCTCGGCATCGACATCTACAAGGTCGGCATGGTCTGGCCGCTGGCCCGCCGCGACGCGCTGAACTTCGTGCGGGAGAAGCGCGAAGTGCTGGTGGTCGAGGAGAAACGCGGCATCATCGAGAGCCAGTTCAAGGAATATTTCTACGACTGGCCCGGCCACAAGCCCGAGAAGATGGTCGGAAAATACGACAGCCAGGGCACCCCGCTGATCCCCTGGACCGGAGAGCTCGACCCGCTGATGCTGGTCCCGATCGTGGCCGCGCGCCTCGACCGTTTCTTCCCCGAAGAGGGCCTGCCGGCCAAGGCCAAGGCGCTCACCGACACCCCGCCCACGCTGCTGAACGTCAAAGGCGCCACCCGCACCCCCTATTTCTGCTCAGGTTGCCCGCACAACACCTCGACCAAAGTGCCCGACGGCTCACGCGCCGCCAGCGGCATCGGCTGCCACGTCATGGCAAGCTGGATGAACCGCGACACCTACGGTTTTGCCCAGATGGGCGGCGAGGGCGTGCCGCATGTGGCGGCCAGCAAGTTCACCGGCGGCAAGCATATCTTCCAGAACCTGGGCGAGGGCACCTGGTATCACTCCGGCAGCCTCGCCATCCGCCAGGCGGTGGCGGCGCGCACCAACATCACCTACAAGATCCTCTATAACGACGCCGTCGCCATGACCGGCGGCCAGCCCGTCGACGGGCCGGTCAGCGTGCATGGCATCGCCCAGACCTGCCGCGCCGAGGGGGTGAGCCGGATCGCGCTGATCTCCGACGACATCGGCAAGTTCAGCCGCGCCGATTTCCCAGCCGGCACCAGCTTTCACGACCGCGCCGAGCTGGACGCCGTGCAGCGCGATCTGCGCGAGATCCCGGGCGTCACCGTGCTGATCTTTGAGCAGACCTGCGCCACCGAGAAACGCCGCCGGCGCAAACGCGGCACGATGGACGACCCAAAGCGGTTCGCCTGGATCAACGATCTGGTCTGCGAGGGCTGCGGCGATTGCTCCATCGCCTCCAACTGCCTCAGCGTCGAGCCGCGCGAAACCCCGCTGGGCCGCAAGCGCAAGATCAACCTGAATTCCTGCAACAAGGATTTTTCCTGCCTGAACGGCTTCTGCCCCAGCTTCGTCACCGTCGAGGGCGCCACCCGGCGCAAGCGCGCGGCGGCCGATCTGGATTTCCTTGGGCTGGAGGGCAGCCTGCCCGCCCCCGACCTGCCCGCGCTCGACACCCCGTTTGATCTGCTGGTCACCGGGGTCGGCGGCACCGGCGTCGTCACCGTCGGCGCACTGATCACCATGGCCGCGCATCTTGAGGGCAAGGGCAGCTCGGTGCTCGACTTCACCGGGTTCGCACAGAAATTCGGCACCGTGCTCAGCTACATCCGCCTGGGCAAGAGCCCCGAGGCGATCAACCAGGTGCGCATCGGGCCGGGCGCGGCGGATGCGGTGATCGGCTGTGACATCGTCGTCAGTTCCGCCTCCAAGGCCAGTGCGCATTACCGCAAGGGCACGAAAATGGCGCTGAACCGGGCCGAGATGCCAACCGGCGATCTGGTGCTGCACCGCGACGCGCAGCTCAAGGTGGACCGCCGCGAAGAGGTGATCGCGGGCGTCGTGGGTGCGCACAACCTCTCCACCCTCGACGCCAACGCGGCCGCCGAAAAGCTGCTGGGCGAGTCCGTCTTCGCCAATGTGATGATGCTGGGTTTTGCCTGGCAAAACGGGCTGGTGCCGGTCAGCGCCGAGGCTCTGAACCAGGCGATCGGGCTGAACGGCGTACAAATCGAGGCCAACCGCACCGCCTTTGCCATCGGCCGAATTCTGGCCGCGGCGCCCGACAAGCTGGCGGCGGCCTATCACGAGGACAGGCCCGAACCGGAAACGCTCGCGCAGATGATCGACCGGCGGTCAGGGTTTCTGGAGGAATACCAGAACGCCGCCTATGCCACCCGCTACCGTACAAAACTGGACAAATTCCGCACCGAATGCCCCGGTGCGCCGGAGGATATGCTGCGCGCCGCGGCCAAATCCCTGTTCAAACTGATGGCCTACAAGGACGAGTTCGAGGTCGCCCGCCTGATGGCCGACCCGAAATTCGCGGCCGAGCTGAACCAGCAGTTCGACGGCGATTTCAAGGTGCACTACCATCTCGCCCCGCCGCTGCTGTCCCGCGGCAAGGACGCCCGCGGACGCCCGCTGAAACGCCGGTTCGGGCCGTGGATGGGCAAGGGTTTCCGCCTGCTGGCCCGGATGAAGGGCCTGCGCGGCAGCGCACTCAACCCTTTCGGCCACCACGCCGAGGCGCGGCTGCACCGCGAATTGCTGGCCTGGTACGAGGGCGCGCTCGACCGGGTCGCCGCCGCCTATGCGCCCGAGCGCGCAGAGGCATGCACCGCCATCCTCAACGCCCCGATGGACATCCGCGGCTATGGCCCGGTGCGGATGCAGGCGGCGCAACAGGCGCGTCGCGACGCCGAGGCAGCGCTCCAGCGCCTGCGCTAAGGCCCCGGAAAACGGGCGCGGTCAGAGCGCCGCGCTCGGCCGCGCCCTGATCCGCTCGAACCAGTCCAGCGTCGCCGCGTTGCCCTCCGGAATCCGTGTTCGGATCACCCGGGCGAAATCGACGAAGACAAATCCGGTGATATCGGCCAGCGAAAAGGTGTCCCCCGCCAGATAGGGGCTTTGCTGCAACCGCTCCTCCAGCTGGTCAAAGAAAAAGCCGACGCGCGCGCGGCCCCGCTCGGCCAATTCGGGGATCTGTTCGAAATCCAGCGGTCCGGGGATGGCGCGGCCCTTCATGTGCGGGCTGGTGTTGCGCAGCACCTCGGCGATCGGCAGCCCGCCCTGCTGCTCGACAATGGCGTTCCACATCATCACCATCCCCTTTTCCTCGGGGCTGACACCCATCAGCGGCGGCTCGGGGAAAGCGGCCTCCAGATAGGCGGCGATGCCGAGGTTCTCGGCCAGAACCGTGCCGTCGTCGGTGACCAGCACCGGGATCGTGCCGCGCGCATTGACCTTGAGGAACTCCTCCGACAACTGCTCGCCCTTGGCGATCGAGATGTCGCGGGTCTCGATCGCCAGCCCCTTTTCGGCGATGAACATGCGGGCCCGGCGCGGGTTGGGCGCGGTGGAACAATCATAGAAAATCATGCGCGTCTCCTCCTGTTCGGGGCAGGATAGACGCGCGGCGACGCCGGGATAAGCCCTTCATGCGAAGGTGACGGGACGTCCCTTCACCCTGCCAGCGCGCGGCTCACCGCACGGGCGATCACCTGTTCCTCGTCGGTGGGGATCACCAGCACCTCGACCGGGCCGGTGCCGATGCGGGTGGCATCGCTGGCATTGGCCCCGGTATCGAGATCCAGCCCGAGAAACCCCATCCCCTCGATCACCCGGGCGCGGATTGGCGCGGCATGTTCGCCGATGCCGCCGGTAAAGACGACGCCGTCGAGCCCGCCCAGAACCGCCGCCATCGCCCCCAGCTCGCGCCGGATGCGAAAGACATAGTATTCCACCGCCTCGGCCGCGCGCGGATCGTCGCTGGCCAGCAGGGTGCGCATATCGTGGCTGATCTCGGACAGCCCCTTGAGGCCGCTGTCGTGATAAAGGATGCGCTCGATTTCGGCCGCGCCCATGCCCTGCGCCATCAGGTACAGCAGCACCCCCGGGTCGAGCTGGCCGCAGCGGGTGCCCATCGGCAGCCCGTCCAGCGCCGAGAACCCCATGGTCGAGCCGACGCTGTGGCCATCCCGGATGGCGCACATCGAGGCGCCATTGCCCAGATGCGCCACCACCACCCGGCCCTTTGCCAGCCCGGGCCAGTCCCGCTTCAGGCAGGAGGTGATGTAATCATAGCTCAGCCCGTGAAACCCGTAACGCCGCACGCCCTGATCGTAGAACCGGCGCGGCAGCGCGAAGGCGTCGTTGACGAACGGGTGGCCGCGATGAAAGGCGGTATCGAAACACCCCACTTGCAGCGCCTCGGGAAAGGCCGTGCGCGCCGCGTCCACGGCGGCCAGGTTATGCGGCTGATGCAGCGGCGCCAGCGGCTCAAGCGCCCGCAACTGGTCGATCACCCCGGATGTCAGCTCCACCGGGTCGCCAAAGCTCTTGCCGCCATGCACGATCCGGTGACCGACGCTCCGCACCTCACGTCCCTCCAGCACCGGCGTCACCGCCCGCAGGATCGCCTGCAACGCCACGCCGTGATCAGCCGGCCCGATCTCCTGCACCGGCGCGCCGGCGAGGCTCAGCCGCGCCAGCGGCCCCAGGTTCTCGACCTGCCCCGAGGTCAGCAACGGCGGCTCGTCGCCGGTCTCATGCACCCCGAACTTGATCGAGGAACTGCCCGCGTTCAGCGTCAGGATCACGCTCATCCGCCCGCCCTCGCCGCGAACTCCGCCGCCAGCGCCGCCACCGCGCAACTGGCCAGCCGCGCCTTGTCGTCATCGGCCCGGCTGGTCAGGATGATCGGACATTTGGCGCCCATCACCACGCCGCCGGCCTCGGCATGGGCGAGAAAGGTCAGCTCCTTGGCCAGCATGTTGCCCGATTCCATATTGGGCGCGACCAGGATATTGGCCCGTCCCGCCACCAGCGAGCGGATGCCCTTGGTCGCCGCCGCGCCCAGATTGATCGCGTTGTCCATCGCCAGCGGCCCGTCCACCAGCCCGCCGGTGATCTGGCCGCGCTCGGCCATCTTCGACAATGCCGCGGCGTCCAGCGTCGAGGGGATCGCGGGATTGACCGTCTCGATCGCCGACAGCACGCCGACCCGGGGCTCTTCGATGCCCAGCGCCAGGGCCAGATCAATGGCGTTCTGCACGATATCGGCCTTGGTGGCGAGGTCGGGGGCGATGTTGATCGCCGCGTCGGTGACCATCAGCAGGTAGTCGAGCCCCGGCACATCCATCACGAAGACATGGCTCAGCCGCCGGCCGCCCTTGCGCAGCCCACCGTCGCGCTTGACCACCTCGCTCAGCAGGATGTCGGTGTGCAGATGCCCCTTCATCAGCGCCGCCGCCTCATGCGCCAGCACCATGCGCACCGCCTCCTGCGCCGCCAGCCGGTGATCGCGCACATCGACGATGCGATAGGGCGTCAGGTCGATCCCCCCTTCTGCGGCCGCCTCGGCGATGCGCTCGGCATGGCCGATCAGGATCGGATCGATCAGCGTATGTTCGGCGGCCAGGATCGCACCGGCCAGCGCATCGGGTTTTTCCGGGGCGACCACCGCGGTGGGAATCGCCGGCAGCGGCTCGGCCATCGCCAGCAGCCGGTCGAAATGCACATGCCGCTGCAGCGTCAGCCCCGGCAGATCCCCGGCGGAAAAGCTCAGCGCCTTTTCCGGGGCAAAGACCTGCGCCTCGCCCTCCAGGATGCGGACGCCGGTCTCATTCTCGATCCAGGTGTCGAATGTCACCAGCCGGTCGGGCGCCATTGCGGTCAGCCGCACCCGGACGGTCAGCGTGTCGCCCGCATGGGCCCGGCCGACAAACCGCAGCGTCTGACTGTGATAGAGCGTGCCCGGCCCCGGCAAATCGCACCCCAGCACCGCCGAGATCAGCGAGGCGACCCACATCCCCGGCGCAACCGCCTCGGGCTTGCCGTCGCCGTCGCCGTCCTCGTCGGGAAGGTGCATCGGGTTCACATTGCCCGAACTGCTGGCAAAGATGAACAGATCCTCGGCCCGCAGGGTGCGGGTCCGCGCCGCCTCCATGCCGATTTCGAGCTGGTCGAAGGGCACATTATGAATGGGCGTTGCCGTCATCGCCTCGGCCTCCTTGTCCTGTCCTCACCCCGGCTACCGTGCGCGAGTGACAGTTCCGTTAAACCGGCCCCGGGACGATCCGGCAAGGGCGCGCGCGCCGCCGGGGTGGCGACAGGGTGCACGACGATGCGGCGCCGGGCGTTCTGCCGCCTATTTCCGATAGATGAAACAGCGCCCCGGCACCGCGCCCGGCGGCAGCGGCCGGTCCTCCAGCGCATCGAAATACATCCGGTCCGACGAGACCATCAGCCCGCCCTTGGCCAGCAGAGGCTCGATCAGCGGCGAGACCTTGCGGGCAAAGGCATCGTTCTTGGCCAGGTTATGCCCGCCCAGGTCGGCATGGATCAGGCTGGCGGTGGGGCCGAAGCGCGCCAGCGTCTGCGGCAGCGTCGCCATCACATCGCCGAGAATGGCGAAGGCCTCGTCCGGCGTCGAATCGGGGTGCGAGGCGATGGCGCGCTCGAACACGTAGATGTCGCGTCCCGCCACCTTTTCGCGCAGGTGATGATAGGTGCGTCCGTTGCCCAGGCCCAGCTCGAACACCGGCCCGGGCAGCGCGGCGGTCTCGGCGATGGCGAAATCCAGGCAGGCGCGCTGCGACACCATGCGGTCGATGAAAACATCCAGTCGGCTCATCCGGGGGGCTCCTTGCGGCGATGACTGCCCCCTCATGCCAAATGCGCGGCCCAATGTGTAGCCCGGTATCGTCATCCTGTGTCCCGCAGGCGGCGGGCATTGGTGACAGCCGGGCGAAACCGGCAATTGGGGTTTGACTAGTTGGCCGCCGTCACGCGAAGGTACGCCAAAGGCACCTGCAGGGGGTAAGAGATTGCGGCTGAACAAAGATAATCCGGGCGGGCGGCGCTGAATGCCCCCCCTGCTGTCAGTCGAGAATCTGAGCATCGGCTTTGGCAAGGGCGAGGCGGTCGTCCGCGACGTCAGCTTTGCGCTGAACCCCGGCGAGACGCTGGCGCTGGTTGGCGAATCCGGATCGGGCAAGACGGTGACCTGCCGTGCCGTACTGCGAATCCTGCCGCGCGTCGCGCAGATCCGCAGCGGCCGCATCAGCCTGCATACCGGCGGCAAGACGCTGGATCTGACCGGGCTGAGCGAACGGCGCATGCGCGATGTGCGCGGTAACCAGGTCTCGATGATCTTTCAGGAGCCGATGCGCTCGCTCTCGCCGCTGCACCGGATCGGCAACCAGGTGAGCGAGGTGCTCTGGCTGCATCGCGGCGCCTCGGACAGCGACGCCAAACGCCAGGTGCTCGATACCTTCGAACGGGTCGGCTTCCCCGACCCCGAGCGCGCCTTCCGCTCCTACCCGTTCGAGCTCTCCGGCGGTATGCGCCAGCGGGCGATGATCGCCATGGCGATGGTGGCCAAGCCCGATCTGCTGATCGCGGACGAACCCACGACTGCGCTCGACGTGACCACCCAGGCGCAGGTTCTGGGGCTGATCAAGGATCTGCAGCGGGAAACCGGCATGGGGCTGATCCTGGTCACCCACGATCTTGGCGTGGTCGCCAACATGGCCGAACAGGTGGTTGTGATGCATCGCGGCGCGGTGATGGAGTCCGGCGCCGCCGAGGCGGTGCTGCGGGCGCCCGCGCACCCCTATACCAAACAGCTGTTCAACGCCGCGCCCTCGATCCCGGCCGAGGCGTCGCCGGCCCCGCCGCTGGACAAAGAGGATCTGATCCTCGAACTGAAACATGTCTCCAAGACCTATACGATGCGCGCCGGCTCGGCCTGGCGACCCGACATCCAGATCCACGCCTGCCGCGGCATCGATCTGAAGCTGCCGCGCGGCAAGACCCTCGCCATCGTCGGCGAAAGCGGCTCGGGCAAGACCACGGCGGCGCGCATCGCGCTGGGGGCCGAACCGCCCGATCCGGGGGGCGAGGTTCTGTTCCGTCCCGATCCGAACCGCGACGCGGTCACGGTGCACGCCATGACCCGCGCCCAGCGCACCGCCTTCCAGCGCGAGGCGCAGATGGTGTTCCAGGATCCCTATTCCTCGCTCTCGCCGCGGATGCGGGTGCTCGACGCGCTCACCGAACCGCTCGAGATTCATGGCATCGGCACCCGGGCCGAGCGGCGCGACCGCGCCGCCGCGATGCTGCAACAGGTCGGGCTGAGCGGCGACATGCTGCAACGTTACCCGCATGCCTTTTCCGGCGGCCAGCGCCAGCGCCTGTCGATCGCGCGGGCGATGATGCTCGACCCCTCGCTGATCGTCTGCGACGAGCCGACCTCGGCGCTGGATGTCTCGGTGCAGGAACAGATCCTGACGCTGCTCGAGGACATCCGCGACCGCATGGGCCTGTCCTATCTGTTCATCAGCCACGATCTGGCGGTGGTCGCCCGCATCGCCGACGAGGTCGCGGTGATGCGCCAGGGTCTGGTGGTCGAACAGGCCCCCCCCGATACGCTGTTCTACAACCCCAAACACCCCTATACCAAGGCGCTGATCGCCGCCCAGCCAACCCCGGACATCGACCGGCCCATCGACCTGAAGCTGGTCGCGCTCGGCGCCGGCGCCCCCGAGAGCTGGCCCGACGCCTTTCGTTTTTCCCAGACCGTGATACCGTCGCTTACCGAATTGGAACCCGGCCACAAGGTACGTTGCAATGTTTGACTGCCCCCGCAGGTTCGTCCTGTTCTCTGCCGCCGCGCTGGCCGCCGCGCTGGTCCCGCTGGCCGCCGCCGCCCTGCCCCCCTTGCAGGAAAGCGTCTTCTGGCAGGAGGAGGTCACCGCCGGCGATCTGCCCCCGGTCCAAGAGCGGATCCCGCAAACGCCGCTGGTGGTGGACCTGGAGGCAAGGGGCCGCGCGCTGGGAACCCCCGGCGGCACCCTGCGCACCATGGTCACGCGCAGCAAGGACATCCGCCAGATGGTGGTCTACGGCTATGCCCGGCTGGTGGGGTATGACGAGAATTACAACCTTGCCCCGGACCTGCTGGAAAGCTTCGAGAACGAAGGCAACCGCACCTTTACCCTGCATCTGCGCCCTGGGCACAAATGGTCGGACGGCGCCCCCTTCACCTCGGCCGATTTCGCCTATTGGTGGGACGACGTCGCCAACAACTCCGCGCTCAGCCCCGCCGGTCCGCCCGATTTCCTGCGCGTGGAAGGCCAGCTGCCGCAGGTCAGCTTCCCCGACGAGACCACAGTGGTTTTCCGGTGGAGCGCGCCCAACCCAAGTTTCCTGCAGACGCTGGCCCAGGCGCGGCCGCCGTTCATTTTCCGGCCGGCGCATTTCCTGAAACAATATCATGTGAAATACGCCGACCCCAAAACGCTGAAAGAAGCGGTCAAGGACGCCCGGGTGAAAAGCTGGGCCGCGCTGCACAACAAGCTCGACAATATGTACAAGTTCGACAACAGCGCGCTGCCCACCCTGCACCCCTGGATGAACGCCACCTCGGGCAAGAAGATCCGCCACCTGTTCGTGCGCAACCCGTTCTATCACCGCATCGACGCCAACGGCGTGCAGCTGCCCTATATCGACGTGGTCGAGATGGAGATCGTCGCCGGCGGCCTGGTCGCGGCCAAGGCCAACGCCGGCGAGGCCGATCTGCAGGGCCGCGGTCTGGATTTCCGCGACATCTCGATCCTGCGCAAGGGCGAGGCCGATGGCGGCACCTACCGCACGCTGCTCTGGCCCACCGGCGTGGCGTCGCAGATCGCCATCTATCCCAACCTGAATTACAACGATCCGGTCTGGCGCGCGGTGCTGCGCGACGTCCGGGTGCGCCGGGCGCTGTCGCTGGGCATCGACCGCGGCACGATCAACCGCGCGCTCTATTTCAAGCTGGCCAAACCCGGCGCGATGACGGTGCTGCCGAACAGCCCGTTCTTCGACGAGGCGCTGCGCGCGGCCTGGGCCGCCTATGATCCCGATCAGGCCAACGCGCTGCTGGACGCCGCCGGGCTCGACCAGCGCCAGGGCGACGGAACCCGCCTGCTGCCCGACGGGCGCCGGATGGAGCTGGTGATCGAAACCGCCGGCGAGCGGCAGGAGGTCGAGAACGCGCTGCAGATCATCACCGATACCTGGCGCGAAATCGGGGTCAAGCTGGTGATGCGCCCGCTCGACCGCGACATCCTGCGCAATCGGGTCTTCGCCGGCACCTCGATGGCCTCGGTCTGGTATGGCTGGGACAATGGCATCCCGCAGCCCTATACCTCGCCCGACTATCTGGCGCCGCGGCAGCAGGAGTTTCTGGCCTGGCCGAAATGGGGCCAATACTACCAGACCGGCGGCGAGGCGGGCGAGCCGCCCGACATGGAACCGGCGCAACGGCTGATGGAACTGGCGCATGACTGGGAACAGGCCAGCACCGACGAAGAGCGCAGCGCAGCCTGGCGCGAGATGCTGGAAATCCATGCCGAGCAGGTCTATGGCATCGGTATTCTGGCCGAGGCACCGCAGCCCATCGTGGTGAGCAAACGGCTGCGCAACGTCCCGGAAAAGGGCCTCTGGGCCTGGGATCCGGGGGCACATTTCGGCATCCACCGGCCGGATGAATTCTTTTTCGCCGACGGCGGCTGACGAGGGCGGCGAATGCTTATCCTGCGCTATGCGATCTATCGGTTTGCCACCATGCTGTTGACCCTGCTGGTGGTCTCGGTGCTGGTGTTCGTGATCATCAACCTGCCGCCGGGCGATTACCTCAGCAACCAGATCGCCGAGCTGCGGGCCAGCGGCCAGGAGGCCGGCGTCGCCAAGGCGGAGTTCCTGCGCAAGGAATACGCGCTCGACCGCGCGCTTTGGGAACAATACATGATCTGGGTCGGCTTCATGCCCGGCCCCAACGGGTTTTCCGGCCTGATCCAGGGCAATTTCGGTTGGTCCTTCGAATTTGACCAGCCGGTGTCCGAAATCGTCGGCGAAAGCCTGTGGCTGACCGTGCTGGTCAACCTCGCCGCCGTGCTCTTCGTCTATATAGTGGCGTTGCCGCTGGGGGTTCTGGCGGCGGCCAAATCGAAAACCTGGATCGATTACACCTCGGCCTTCGTCGGGTATCTGGGGCTGGCCACGCCGAACTTCCTGCTGGCGCTGATCCTGTTCTATTACGGGCACAAGTATTTCAACCTGCCGATCGGCGGGCTGATGGACCCCGCCTACGAGGGGCAGCCGATGGGCTGGGACAAGGCCAGGTCGATCCTGATCCACCTGATCGTGCCGACCTTTGTCATCGGCACCTCGGGCGCCTCGGCGATGATGCAGCGGCTGCGCGCCAACATGCTGGACGAGCTGGGCAAACCCTATGTCGAGACCGCCATCGCCAAGGGCATGAGCCCCAGCCGGATGCTGGCGAAATACCCGCTGCGGGTGGCCTTCAACCCGTTCGTCGCCGACATCGGCAACCTGCTGCCGGCGATGGTCTCGGGCTCGGTCCTGGTCTCGGTGGTGCTGGGGCTGCAGACCATCGGCCCGACGCTGCTGACCGCGCTGAAAACCCAGGACCAGTTCCTGTCCGCCTTCGTGCTGATGTTCGTCGCCCTGCTGACACTGATGGGCACGATGATTTCCGACGTGCTGCTGGTCCTGCTCGATCCGCGCATCCGATACGAGGGGCGCGACGCATGACCCAACTCCCCGACGGACGCTATGTCGACGACGCCCCCTATGATCCGCAGGCCAGCATCCAGCAGCTCGAGCGGCGCGATCTCGACGCGCCCAACTGGCTGCTGATCTGGCGCAAGTTCCGCCAGCACAAACTGGGGCTCTATTCCGGCATCTTCCTGCTGCTCAGCTACCTGATGCTGCCCTTTGCCGGGTTCATCGCGCCCTATACCCCGAACGAGCGGCTGTCCGAGCATCTCTATGCGCCGCCGCAGAGCGTGAATTTCTTTCACGAGGGCGCCTTTATCGGCCCCTTCGTCTATCCCATCGTGGCCGAGGCGGATCTGGAAACCTTTCAGTGGAAATTCCTGGCCGACGAAACCCGCCCGATGCCGCTGGAGTTCTTCTGTGCCGGCGGCAGCTATCGGCTGGCCGGGCTGATCGAGAGCGACACGCATCTGTTTTGCGCGCCGGAGGGGGCGACGCTGTTCCTCTGGGGGGCCGACCGCCTGGGGCGTGACGTGTTCAGCCGCATCCTCTATGGCGCGCAACTGTCGCTGACCGTGGGTCTGATCGGCATCACCGTCTCCTTCGTGCTGGGCATCAGCTTCGGCTCTGTCGCGGGCTATTTCGGGGGGCGGATCGACTGGGTGATCAACCGGGTGATCGAGATTCTGCGCTCTCTGCCCGAACTGCCGCTCTGGCTGGCGCTGTCGGCGGCGGTGCCGTCGAACTGGGGGCCGGTCGCGGTGTTCTTCATCATCTCGGTGATCCTCGGCATTCTCGACTGGCCGGGGCTGGCCCGTTCGGTACGGGCCAAATTCCTGTCGCTGAGAGAAGAGGAATATGTCCGCGCGGCCGAAATGATGGGGGCCAGCTCCGGCCGGGTGATCCGCAAGCACCTGCTGCCCAACTTCATGTCGCACCTGATCGCCTCGGCGACGCTGTCGATCCCGGCGATGATCCTGGGGGAAACCGCGCTGTCCTTCCTCGGGCTCGGGCTGCGGGCGCCGGCGGTGAGCTGGGGGGTGATGCTGAACGACGCCCAGAACCTCGCCTCGATCGAGATCTATCCCTGGACCGCGATCCCGATGCTGCCGATCATCGTGGTGGTGCTGGCCTTCAACTTCCTCGGCGACGGGCTGCGGGATTCGCTGGACCCCTACGAGAGCTGAGCGACGCCCCGCCCTGCACCACGGGCGGGCACTGGCTATGGGTATAAGACCCCTGCGCGGAACAAGGCCGCAGGGCGCCTCTCGTGCATTGCATGCAATCGCCGAGAGACGCGCTAGCGCCGGACTTCACCGTCCCTGCAACGCCGCCCTGACCTCATCGTTCAACGCCGCCACCTCTTCGGCTTTTGGCACCACGCCGGTCAGGCAATAAAGGTAATCCCGGCTCCGGCTCAGCCGCGTCTGCCAATCCTCGCGCCGGTCCAGCGCGTCATATCCGAACTGATGGAAATACAGGATCTGGCCGCGCACCTCCGCCTCCGCCGCCGGATAGCCGAACCGCGCGAACATCCCCGCAATCGCCGCGATCCGCGCCGCATCCGAGGCCTGCACCGCCCGCCGCACCCGCGCCGACCGCCGCGACCAGTCGCGCACCGCCAGATCCAGCGGGGTGTCGAATTGCCCCGGCCCCACCCAGCGCGCCATCAGATGCGCCACCGCGAAATTTATCGTCTCCGCCGGGGCCCCGGCGCTCTCCACCAACGCCCGCGTGTTGGTCGACTGCCAATGCGCAAGCAGCGCGTCGAGCAGCGCATCGCGATTCTCGAAATACCAGTAGAAACTGGAGCGCGCGCAATCGAGCTTGCGCGCCAGATCCAGCACCCGCACCCCGTCGATCCCGTCCGTGACCAGCACCTCCAGCGCCACCCGCAGCCAGTCCTCCCGCGTGGTGCGCCCGGGCCCCCGCCCGCGTTTCCTGCCGCCGTCGCTCACCACGCCCCCCCTTTTTCTCGCAATTATGTACACAGTTGAACGTAATCGAGCACCCGCCTATGCTCAACCCGGATCGGGAGAGACTCGACCGGGCGACCACGGGGACACCATGAGCAAGCGATATTCCGCCCTGACCCTGCTGCGCGAGGGGCTGCGCGGCCATCGCGGCTGGGCCCCGGCCTGGCACATGCCCGATCCGAAACCGCGCTATGACGTGATCGTCATCGGCGGCGGCGGACACGGGCTGGCCACCGCCTATTACCTGGCGAAAAATCACGGCGTGACCAATGTGGCGGTGCTGGAAAAGGGCTGGCTCGGCGGCGGCAACACCGGGCGCAACACCACGGTGATCCGCTCGAACTACTACTATCCGGCCAGCACGGCACTGTACGATCTGTCGGTCAGACTCTACGAAACCCTGTCGCGCGAGCTGAACTTCAACATCATGTTCTCGCAGCGCGGAATGCTGGTGCTGGCCCATTCCGAGCCGGAGATGGAAATGGCCGCCCGCCAGGTCAACGCGATGCAGCTCAACGGCACCGATGCCGAGCTTCTGAACGCCGATCAGGTCCGCAAGCGCGCGCCGCTGCTGAACTTCGCCCCCGACGCCCGCTACCCGATCCACGGCGCCACCTGGCAGGGCCGTGCGGGGACCGCGCGCCACGATGCGGTGGCCTGGGGTCTGGCGCGCGGCGCCGACCAGCTCGGCGTCGACATCATCCAGAACTGCGAGGTGACGGATGTGATCACCGAGGCCGGCCGCGCCGTGGGTGTCGCCACCACCAGGGGAGAGGTCCGCGCGGATCGCATCGGCGCGGCGGTGGCGGGCCATTCCTCGGTGCTGGC
This sequence comes from Antarcticimicrobium luteum, assembly GCF_004358185.1. GTDB lineage: Bacteria > Pseudomonadota > Alphaproteobacteria > Rhodobacterales > Rhodobacteraceae > Antarcticimicrobium > Antarcticimicrobium luteum. Next base: position 28,335 of record NZ_SMUV01000055.1, on the reverse strand, counting down.
GAAACTGGCGGGCTACACATTGCCGATCCAGTCCTACGCGCTGCAGGCCTTCGTCTCCGAACCGCTGAAGCCGGTGATCGACACCGTCGCCTTCTCTCCCGCCTATGGCACCTATTTCAGCCAGTCGGACAAGGGCGGGCTGGTGATCGGCGGCGGACTCGACCGCATCCCCTCTTACGGACAGCGCGGCAACCTGCCGGTGCAGGAGGATGTGCTGGGCGGCCTGATCGAGATGGCGCCGATGCTGGCCAAGGTGAAGCTGTTGCGCCACTGGGCCGGGATCGTCGATGTCACCCCCGACAGCTCCCCCATCATCGGGCCATCGGAGGTCGAGGGGCTTTACGTCAACTGCGGCTGGGGCACCGGCGGGTTCAAGGCGATTCCGGCGGGCGGTTACCTTTTTGCCCATCTGCTCGCCACCGGCGCGCACCACGAAATCTCCCGCCCCTTCGACAAGGCCCGCTTTGCCGGCGGCCACCTGATCGACGAGGGCGCGGCATCCGGCATCGCGCATTAGGAGGATAAGATGCAGCTGTTCCCCTGCCCCTTCTGCGGCCCGCGCGACGAGCGGGAATTTCACTTCGCGGCCGAGGCCGGCAAGACCCGGCCCGACACCACGGGCGCGGTCAGTGAAGCCGATTGGGCCGCCTACCTCTATGACCGGCGCAACGACAAGGGCCGGGTGCGCGAGGTCTGGATGCACCTGCCCTGCCGCGAAGTCTTCGTGATGGAGCGCGACAGCGTGAGCATGGAGGTGCTCGGCACCACCGCGTTCCGAAAGGCGGGCGCATGACCGGGCGGCGAACAGAGAGCGGCGGGCTGATCGACCGGGGCACCACCCTGCGTTTCCGCTTCGACGGGCGCGCCTATACCGGCCATCCCGGCGACACGCTGGCCTCGGCGCTGCTGGCGAACGGGGTGAGGGTGCTGGGGCGCAGCTTCAAGTACCACCGCCCACGCGGCGTCTGGGGGGCGTGGTTCGACGACCCGAACGCGATCTTCGATGTGGCGCTCGAAGGCAACGAAATCCCAAATTGTCCCGCCACCACAACGCCGCTGGTCGAGGGCATGGAGGCCCGCGTGGTCAACGCCTGGCCCAGCGCTCGGCGCGACGTGAAAGGCGGGCTCGACCTGCTGCACCGCTGGCTTGGGGCAGGGTTCTATTACAAGACCTTCATCTGGCCCGACTGGCACCTGTTCGAGCCTTCGATCCGGCGCATGGCGGGCCTTGGCGCGCTCGACGGCAAGGAAATCCCCGATTACGTCGCCGATCAGATCCATGACGCCTGCGATCTTCTGGTGGTCGGCGGCGGCGCGGCCGGTCTGGCGGCGGCGCGCGCAGCCGCAGAGGCCGGGCAGGACGTTGTTCTGGTCGAGGATCATCCCGAGCTGGGCGGCGGGCTTTACCGCAGCGGCGAGTCGGTCGAGGGCAAAGCCCGGGCGGAGTGGGTCACCGAGCAAGGAGCCACCATTGCCAAAAATGGTGGCCGCATCCTGACGGGCACCACCGCCTTCGGTGTCTACGATCACGGACTTGTCGGGCTGGCCACCGAGCGCGGTTTCGCCCGCGCGCCGCGCCTCACCCGGATGCGGGCGCGGCGCGTGGTGATGGCCACCGGCGCGCTCGACCGCCCCATGACCTTTGCCGACAACGACCGCCCCGGGGTCATGTCCCTTCAAGCCGCCGCCGAGTATCTGACCCGCTATGGCGTGCTGGTGGGCCGGCGCATCGCGGTGCTGTCCAACAACAGCGCGGGGGAGGCGGCAATCGAGGCCCTGCGCGCGGCAGGCGCCGAGGTGACCGAGGCCGACCCGGGCGCAGGCCCGATCCGCGCCCTCGGCGGCAAGCGTCTGAGCGGGGTGCGGATGGGCGAGAAGCGCCTCGAGTGCGACACGCTGCTGGTCTCCAGCGGGCTGACCCCGGTGGTGCACCTGTGGCGCCACGCGGGCGGCAAGCTGGACTGGAGCGACGAAAAATCCGCCTTCGTCCCCGGCGCTGCTCCGCAAGGGATGATGGCCATCGGCGCAGCGAACGGCACATTCGATCTGGAGCCTGCGCTGGCGGAGGCCCGCGCGGCGGCTCTGGGCAAGCCCGCTGCGCCCACTGGCAACAGCTATTCCATCCGTCCGCTCTGGCCCGAGCCGGGGACGAAGGGGCGGCAATGGATCGACTTCCAGCACGACGTCACGCTGAAGGACGTCGAACTGGCGGCGCGGGAAAACTACATCTCGGTCGAGCATCTGAAGCGCTACACCACCCTCGGCATGGCCGGCGATCAGGGCAAGACCTCGAACATGGCCGGTCTGGCGGCGATGGCAGCCATTCAGGGCAAACCGATTCCAGAGGTGGGCACCACCACCTTCCGCCCGCCCTTCGTGCCGGTTCCGCTGGAGCTTTATCACGGGGCGCGGCGCGGGCAGCTTCTGAACCCGCTGAAACGGCTGGTTCTGGAGCCGCAGCACCGGCAGGCGGGCGCGGCGCTGGGCGAATACGGCGGCTGGCTGCGGCCCGGCTGGTACGGGCCGAAACCGGCCGATCAGGCGGTGCGGGATGAGGTTCTGATGGCGCGGAAAACCGCGGGGATCTTCGACGGCTCGCCGCTCGGAAAAATCGAGGTGATGGGGCCGGATGCGGAGGCTTTCGTCAATTTCATCTATTACAACACCATCGCCACGCTGCAGCCGGGCCATATCCGCTATGGCTTCATGCTGACCGAAAGCGGCGCGATCTATGACGACGGGGTGATCGCCCGGCTGGGGCCGGAGCGGTTCGTGATCTCCTGCTCGTCCGCCCATGTCGATGGCGTCGAGGCGATGCTGGAGAGCTGGCGGCAGGACGGCAACGATCCGGACCGCCTCTTTGTCCATGACGCGACGCAACATTGGGCGACGGTCACGGTGACCGGCCCCAAGGCGCGGGAGATCGTCGGCGCGCTGGGGCTGCCACTGGACCTGACCCGTGCGGCCTTCCCGCATATGACCCTGCGCGAGAGCGACTTCGCGGGCAGCCCGCTGCGCGTGGCGCGGGTGAGCTTCACCGGCGATGTGAGTTTCGAGCTGTCGCTGCGCGCCACGAAAGCCGCCGATCTCTGGACCGCGCTGATCGACGCCGGGGCGCAGCATGACGCCGGGCCAATCGGGATCGAGGCGCTCTCGGTGCTGCGGGCGGAAAAGGGCTTTATCGTCGTCGGCAAGGATACCGATGGCGAGACCATGCCGCAGGATCTGGGCTTTGGCATTCCGCGACTGAAGAAAAAGAGCGCCTTCGTCGGCGACCGGGGCCTGCATACCGAGGCGGCCAATGACCCGAACCGTCGGCAACTGGTCGGGCTGACTGCGCCCGAAGGCTCGCCAACCCTGCCGACCGGCGCGCATCTGGTGACCGGCGACAGGCCGCGATCGGAGGGGATCATCACCAGCAGTTATTTCAGCCCGACGCTGGACCGCCCCATCGCGCTGGCGCTGCTGGAACGCGGCGCGGCGCGGCAGGGCGAAACCGTCACCGTCTGGCATATGGGGCAGGTCCGCACCGCGACCGTCGCGCCGCCCTGCGCGCTGGACCCGGAAGGAGGGCGGCTCGATGCGTGACGACAGCCGGAAATGGGACGCGCCGCCGGATGACAGCCAGCCGCTGACCGGCATGGGCATGACCGTGGCGCGGGTGTGGCCGACGCGGCAACTGCTGATCAGCGCGCCGGATGTGCTGGCGCGGATGCCGGGGGCAGGCTGGCCGGATGTGGTGACGGGCGCGCCCTATACCCTCTGCCTGCGCCGCGACCGGGTGCTGGAGGTGGACGGCCCCGCTCGGGAAGAGGGCTGGGACGGAGTGCAGGCGGTGACCGATGTGAGCGACGCCTATGCGGTGTTCCGGATCGAGGGACCGCAGGCTCTGGCGCTCTGCCGGAGGGGGACGGAGGTGTCGCTGGCGCGGCCCTCCCGCTCGGTGGCGAGACAGATGTTCGGGCTTTCGGCCTTTCTCTACCCCTGGGAAAATGAGGAGCGCTTCTGTCTGCATGTCCCCCGCGCCCATGCGCAGGCGCTGTGGCAGATGCTGGCGGCGCATATGGGACAGATGCAGCGGTCCGCATAAGCCTCTGAGCCGCCCTCCAAGCTAAGCACCCCAGCGCGGAATCAAGCCCGCAGGGCGCCTCTCGTGCATCGCAGAGCAATGCACTGTCGGCAGGCGATTGCATTGCACGCAATCGCCGAGAGACGCGCAAGCGCCCCCGCGCCCCTACCGGTCGTCGCCGTGGCCGCCGTCCTCGTCCAGCATGTCCTCGTCTATCGCGGCCTGCACCGCGCCCACGGCGGCCTTCTTCTGCTCCGGCGTCGCCTCTCCGGTCTGATCCCCGGCCAGCCTTACGGTCACCTCGCGGTGGGCGAACCTGATGCCCTCGCGGGCGAACAGCTCACGAATATCCTCATAGACCTTCTTGCGCACCAGCCATTGATCGCCCGGCTTGGTCATGAATTTCACCCGGATGATCATGGCGCTGTCCTGCATCTCGATCACGCCCTGGGATTTCAGCGGCTGGATGAAATTGTCGCCGATCACCGGATCGCTCAGCAACTCCTGCCCCAGCTTCTTGATCAGTTTGCGGACCTTTTCCACGTCGGTGTCATAGGTCACCCGCAGCGGCAGCTTCATGATCACCCAGTCGCGGGAATAGTTGCTCAGCACCTTGATCTCGCCGAACGGGATGGTGTGCAGAGCGCCCAGATGGTGGCGCAGCTGGAACGAGCGGACCGAGATCTTTTCCACCGTCCCCTTCACCTCGCCCAGATCGATGTATTCGCCCTTGCGAAAGGCATCGTCGAACAGAAAGAACGCGCCGGAAAAGATGTCGCGTACCAGCGTCTGCGCGCCAAAGCCCACGGCCAGGCCCACCACGCCTGCGCCGGCGAACAGCGGGCTGACGTTGATGCCCAGCTCCATCAGCGCGATCAGCGCGACCGAAACCACCACGACGGCCAGGATCGCGCCGCGGAACAGCGGCAGCAGCGTCGCCAGCCGGCTCGCCCCCGTCGCGCCGCCCTCATCGCCCAGCTCGGCGGCCGCGTCATCGCCGCTTTCCTCGGCGATGCGGCTGTCGATCCAGATACGAAACAGGTGATAGGCGATGTAACCGATGAACAGGATCACGGTCACATCCAGCAGGTTGCCCACCACCGGGTTAGACATCACGCGGTTGTCGCTGTCCCAGAGCAGCACCAGCGCATAGACCCCGGCGACAAAGGCCAGAATGCCCGAGACCCGGCGCGCCAGCGCCTCATAGGTGGCGATGGCGTGGCGCGGACGCTCCGGCGCCGGCATGCCGCCGTCGGCCTCGCGCGCCTCGGCCTCGGCCAGTCCCTCATTCAGCGCCTCGCGGCTGCGCGCGCGGGCGAAATAATGCTCGATCCCGTAGTTGATCACACCATAGACCACGATGATGGCGACAAAGCTGGAATAGGCCGCCACGATCGGCGGGATGCCGGTGGGCTGTTCCAGCACCAGATCAAAGGACAGCTGCAACCAGCCAACGATGAAATAGCCGATCATCACCGGCGCCCAGGCATAGGAAACGCTGCGCGTCAGCCAGGGAATGTCGGCCGGTGCGCGGCCGCCGCGGATCGCACTGGTGATCGCCCGCCCGTTCCACAGCAGCATCAGCACATTGCCCAGCGTCGCCACCAGCGTCAGCGCCCCATAAAGCAGCGCGTAGACGTTATAGTTCAGGCCGAAATCGGCGATCCAGGTGCTGAACACGATCGAGGTCACGTTGAAGGCGATCAGCACCGTCGCCCAGTAATAGAGGTGCCGCGCGTCCCGGTCAGGGAAATGCGGCATCCGGTACTGGCCAAGGAACGGCGACAGGATCATCCGCCACAGATCCGACACGCTGCGGGCGATAAAAAAACTGGCAAGGATCGCCGTCGTGGTGAACTGGATCGACAGATCGTCTGGGTATCGGATGATCAGCGCCCCCAGGATCAGCGCGATCAGCAGAACGAACAGCGATCCGATCACCCCCGCGGAAAAGCGGAACACCAGGAAGGGCATCTTTTCCAGGTACCCTTGCGGGGCCTCCTTCACCCGCGGAATGACGAACCGGCCAGCGATCTTCGGCCCATAGACAAAGCGTGCGAACAGGTAACCGATCCCGAGGAACAGGAGGTTCCAGAGCAGCACCTCCACATAGGTCATGATGCGCCCGTCGGGACTGGTGGCGCGCAGGATATAGCGCACCTCGTTCAGGGAATTGGGCAGCGCGTCGAGCCGCTCGCGCAGGGTTTGGCGGAAGGTCTTGACCCGGGCCTGCGCCTTCATCAGCGACGAGGCGCCCTCCATCATCGCCTCGCCCGCGGCGGGCTCCACCGGCGGGGCCTGGTCCGGCACGGTGCCGACCAGGGCGCCGCCGGCATCCACCACCACGACGCCGACCCCCGCCTCGGCCGCCTGTTTCAGCGCCTCGGCCAGCTTGTCGGTGTCCTGCCCGGAAGAGGACGCGGCGCCTGTTCCCAGCGAAAGGACCGATTGCGCGGGCGCCGGAACCGGCGTCAGAACCAGCACCGACAGGACCAGTAGCAGGCGAAACAGCGTCTTGGTCATGGCTTTGGTCCCGGCCCGATGCGTCTGGCGCAGGCTACAAGAGCGCAATTGCCAAGGCAAACGCGCAAAGGCCCCGGCGCCAAAGGATTTCATGCCCGGCAGAAACCTGTTTGCATTCGGGTGCGATTTCACTAGTAGGGGCATGGCCGCAAAGGCCATATGGTACTTGCGGACCAGCGGCCCGCGCGGGCGGACGGAATAGAGACGGGCGATGGCCAAGCAAGGCAATCAGGACAAGATCGCGGTGCTGGGTCTGGGCTATGTCGGACTGCCGCTTGCTGTGGCGCTGGCCCGAGCCGGCCACAACACGCTTGGCTTCGATACCGACAGCGCCCATATCGCGGCGCTGCGCCACGGCCAGGACCGCAACGGCGAGGTGTCGGAGACATCGCTGGCCGCGGCCGGGGCGCGGTTTTCCGACGATACCGCGGATCTGGCCGGGTGCACCGCCTTCATCGTCGCCGTGCCCACCCCCATCACCGATGCCAAGACCCCGGATCTGGAGCCGCTGCGCGCGGCCTGCCGGGCGATCGCGCCGCATCTTGTGCCCGGCGCGCTGGTGGTGGTGGAAAGCACCGTCTATCCCGGTGTGACCGAAGAGGTCTGCGGCCCGGTGCTGGCCGCCGGCAGCGGCCTGACCCTCTATCGGGACATCAAGCTTGCCTATTCGCCCGAGCGGGTGAACCCCGGCGACGCCGAACATTCGCTGGAGAACGTGGTCAAGATCATCTCGGCCCAGGACGACGAGACGCTCGACCGGGTGGCGGCGCTCTATGCGCCGGTGGTCCGGGGCGGGCTGCACCGGGCCGGCTCGATCATGACCGCCGAGGCCGCCAAGGTGATCGAGAATACCCAGCGCGATCTGAACATCGCGCTGGTGAACGAGTTTTCGCTGATCTTCTCGCGCCTCGGACTCGACACGCTGGAGGTGCTGGAAGCGGCAGGGACCAAGTGGAATTTCCTGCCCTTCAAACCCGGGCTGGTGGGCGGCCACTGCATCGGCGTCGATCCCTATTATCTGACCTACCGCGCCGAACAGCTTGGCTATCACCCCGAGGTGATCCTGGCCGGGCGCCGGATCAACGACCAGATGGGCAAGCACGTCACCCATGAATTGATCAAGGCGCTGCTGGCGCGCGGCGCCAATCTGGCGCAGGCGCGGGTGCTGGTGATGGGCTTCACCTTCAAGGAGAACTGCGCCGACACCCGCAACACCCGCGTCGCCGATATCGTGTCCGAGTTGGAGGCCTATTCGCTGCAACCGGACGTCTACGACCCCTGGGTCAATGCGCAATCGGTCGCGGAGGAGTACGGCATTTCCCCCGTGACGACCCCGGATTGCGGTGCCTATGATGCCGTCATCGTCGCCGTTGCGCACAGGGAGTTCGTCGAGATGGGCAGCGCGGCAATTCGAGCCTTGGGCAAACCGGGCGCGGTTCTGTATGATATCAAGGGTATTTTCGGCAAATCGGGCGCGGACCTGAGGCTTTGACAGCATGATGAGCGGCATGACATTCCAGAGCCAGGCGCAGCGCACCGACCGTGCGCCGCGTGTCATGCTCTACAGTCATGACACCTACGGGCTGGGCCATCTGCGCCGCTCGCGCGCGCTGGCCGGCGCGATCACCCGGGCAAATCCCGCCGCCTCGGCGCTGATCCTGACCGGCTCGCCGGTCGCCGGGCGTTTTGCCTTTCCGCGCCGCGTCGATCATATCCGCCTGCCCGGCGTGACCAAGCGCAGCGACGGATCCTATGTCGCCCAGACCCTGGGCATGGACATCGAAGAGATCACCGAATTGCGCGCGGCGCTGATCGAAACCTCGGCGCGCCAGTACGATCCCGACATCCTGATCGTCGACAAGGAACCCTCGGGCTTTCGCGGCGAGCTGCTGCCGACGCTGGACTGCCTGCAGACGGCGGGCCGCGCGCGGCTGGTGCTGGGGCTGCGCGACGTGCTCGACGACCCCGAATTGCTGGCCGCCGAATGGGCGCGCAAGGGCGCGGTCGAGGCCATGCGGACCTATTACGACGAGATCTGGGTTTATGGGCAGCGCGATTTCTACGATCCGGTGGCCGGACTCGACCTCGGCCCCGAGGTGCGCGCGCGGATGCACTGGACCGGCTATCTGCGGCGCGAGCTTGGCCCCTCCGGCCCGCCGCCCGAGGAAGGCCCCTATATCCTGATCACGCCCGGCGGCGGCGGTGACGGCGAATTCATGGTCGACCTCGTGCTCTCGGCCTATGAGCGCGACGCGACCCTGGCGCCGCGGGCGGTGATCGTCTACGGCCCGTTCCTGTCGGGCGAAACCCGCGCCGATTTCGAGGCGCGCGTGGCGCGGCTGAAGGGGCGGGTGAGCACGGTGGGCTTCGAATCGCAGATCGAGTCGCTCTTTGCCCTTGCCCGGGGCGTGGTCTGCATGGGCGGCTACAACACTTTTTGCGAGGTGCTGTCCTTTGACCAGCGCGCGGTGATCGTGCCGCGCACCCTGCCAAGACTGGAACAGTGGATCCGCGCCAGCCGCGCCGAGGAGCTGGGTCTGGTGCGGATGCTGGAGAACGGCCGCGACGGGCTGACGCCCGAGGCGATGATCCGCGCCATCCGCGACCTGCCGAACCAGCCGCTGCCGTCACAGGCGATGCACGAGGGGCTTCTGGGCGGGCTCGACTACGTGACCGGGCGTGTCGCCGTACTTCTGGCCGAACGGCGCGGACAGGCCGCGGAATGAGCGCCGCGCCATCGCTGGCGGTGCTGGTGAAAGGCTGGCCGCGGCTGTCGGAAACCTTCATCGCGCAGGAGCTTGTCGCGCTGGAACAGGCCGGACTGCATTTCGACATCTGGTCGCTGCGTCACCCCACCGACACCAAGCGCCACCCGCTGCATGACCGGCTTCGGGGAAAGGTGCATTACCTGCCCGAATACCTGTTCGACGAACCCGCGCGGCTCAATCGCGCCCGCACCGCCGCCCGCGCCCTGCCGGGCTACGCCGAGGCCTACAAGGTCTGGCGCGCCGATCTGCGCCGCGACGGCACCCGCAACCGGGTGCGCCGGTTCGGTCAGGCCTGCGTGCTGGCGACCGAACTGCCGCAGGAGACCCGCGGGCTCTATTCCCATTTCCTGCACACGCCCTCCTCCGTCGCGCGCTATGCCGCGATCATGCGCGGCCTGCCGTGGAGCTTTGCCGCCCACGCCAAGGACATCTGGACCTCGCCCGAGTGGGAAAAGCGCGAAAAACTCGCCGGCCCCCATGCGGCCGTGTTCGGCGCCACCTGCACCGCCTATGGTGCCCGCCACCTGCGCGAGCTGGCCGACGATCCGGCCCGCGTCGACCTGATTTATCACGGGCTGGACCTCGGCCGGTTTCCTGCCCCGCCCGCGCGCCCGCCGCGCGCGCCGGGCGATCCGCTGCACATGCTCTCCGTCGGACGGCTGGTGGAGAAAAAGGGGTTCGACCGGCTGATCGCCGCGCTGGCGCTTCTGCCCGAGGATCTGAACTGGCGCTGGACCCATATCGGCGGCGGCACCCTGCACGGCGCGCTGGAGGCACAGGCGCAGGCGGCGGGCATCGCCGCACGGATCGACTGGCGCGGGCCCTGCGACCAGCCCGAGGTGATCGCCGCGATGCGCGCCGCCGACCTTTTCGTGCTGCCCAGCCGGATCGCTGCGGACGGCGACCGCGACGGGCTGCCCAATGTGCTGATGGAGGCGGCCTCGCAACTGCTGCCGATCATCTCCACCGCCGTGGCGGCGATCCCGGAATTCATCGAGAGCGGCACCCATGGCCTGCTGGCCGGGGACGATCCCGAAGAGCTCTCCGCCGCCATCGAAACCCTCGCCCGCGACCCGGCCCGGGCACGGGCCATGGCCGAGGCGGCGCGCGCCCGGCTGATCGACGACTTCGCCATGCAGCCCGGCATCGACCGCCTCGCCGCCCGGCTGCGCACCATGCTGGGCGATCCAGCCCCATGACCCGCATCGCCTTTTATGCGCCGATGAAACCGCCCGGGGATCCGATCCCCTCGGGCGACCGGGAAATGGCGCGCAACCTGATCGCGGCCATCGGCGCGACAGGCGCAGACGTCGAGGTGGTCTCGGAGCTGAAGCTGCACGAAAAGGCCGGTGATCCAGCCCGGCAGGCAGAGCTGCGGCGGGCGGCGGCGGTAGAGGTGGCGCGGCTGACAGGAACCCTCGCGGGCCGGGATATTGCCCTTTGGGTCACCTATCACAACTACTACAAGGCGCCCGACCTGATCGGCCCCGCAACCTGCGCCGCGCTGGGTCTGCCCTACGTTCAGATTGAATCCACCCGCGCCAGGAAACGGCTGACCGGTCCCTGGACCGATTTCGCCCGCGCCGCCGAGGCCGCCTGCGATGCCGCGCGGGTCATCTTCTACCTCACCGCCAACGACCTGATCACGCTGGACCGGCACAAGGCGCCCGGCCAGCGGCTGATCCACCTGCCGCCTTTCCTGCCCGCCGAGACCCTGCCGCCCGCCGCCGATTGCAGTGGCCCGATGTTGACCGCCGGGATGATGCGGGCGGGCGACAAGCTCGCCTCTTACGAAATCCTGGCGCAGACGCTGGCGCATCTGACCGGCGACTGGCGGCTCGATATCGCGGGCGACGGCCCGGCGCGGGCCGAGGTCGAGGCGCTGATGGCCCCCTTTGGCGCCCGCGTCCGTTTCCTCGGCCAGCTCGACCGCGCCGCGCTGGCGCGGGCCTACCAGCGCGCGTCCCTGTTTGTCTGGCCCGGCGTCAACGAGGCCTTCGGCATGGTCTATCTTGAGGCGCAGGCGGCGGGCCTTCCGGTGGTGGCGCAGGACCGCCCCGGCGTCCGCGACGTGCTGCTGCCGGGTGACTACCCCGCCCCCGAGGACGGCGCGCCGGCGCTCGCCGCCCAAATCTCCACCCTGCTCGCCGACCCCGGGCTGCGACGGGACTGCGGCGCGCAAGGGCGCACGATGATCGCCCGCGCCCATCTGCGCGCCGCCGCGACCGAACGGTTCTGGTCCGCCGTCGCGCCGCTGCTGGAGAGCGCCGCATGATCCGCCTCGCCCTGCTGCGCCACGGCCACACCGAATGGAACCGCATGGGCCGCATTCAGGGCGCCAGCGACATCCCGCTCGACGATGCCGCCCGCGCCGAGCTTTCCGCCCAGCGCCTGCCCACCCCCTGGGACGCGGCCGAGCTGTGGTCAAGTCCGCTCAAACGCGCCGCCGAAACCGCCAAACTGGTGGCCGGCCGCGCCCCCCGCACCGCGCCCGAGCTGACCGAGATGAACTGGGGCGTGTGGGAGGGCAAGCGCGGCCTCGACCTGCTCGCCACGCCCGGCAGCGGCTTTCGTCATATCGAGGACTGGGGCTGGGATTACCGCCCGCCCGGCGGCGAAAGCCCGGGCGAGGTCTGGACCCGGCTGCGCCGCTGGCTCGCCCGCCGCGACCGCGATGCACTCGCCGTCTGCCACATCGGCATCATGCGGGTGCTGCTGGCCCGCGCTTACGGCTGGGATTTCGACGGCCCCGCCCCCTTCAGGATCAAGCGCAACCGGCTCTATGTCCTGATGATCGACGGCGAGACCCTGATGCCGGAGGGCGAGCCGATCCGCCTGCTCCCGGCGGGGGAGGCGGCATGAAGGCGATGATCGTGGTCACCCACTTGCTCGGCACCGGCCACCTGAGCCGGGCGCTGACGCTGGCCCATGCCTTCGACGCCGCCGGGCATGAGGTGCTGGTCGTCTCCGGCGGCCGCCCAGCGCCGCATCTGGACGCCGGTCACCTCGGCTGGCTGCAACTGCCCCCGCTGGCCTCGGACGGGGTGGATTTCGCCCGATTGCTGGACGACCACGGGCAGGCGGCCGGCGCGGGCTACCTGGAGGCCCGCATGGTGGCCCTGCGCCACGCGCTGACCGAGTTCGCCCCCGACATCCTGATCACCGAGCTTTACCCCTTTGGCCGCCGGGCGCTGGCGGGCGAGTTCCTGTCGCTGCTGGAGGCCGCGCAGGACCAGCGCCGCCGCCCGGTGGTGCTGTCCTCGATCCGCGACATCCTGGCGCCGCCGTCGAAACCGGCCAAGGCGCAGCGCACCGAAGAGATCGTGATGCGGTACTATGACGCCGTTCTGGTCCACTCCGACGACCACGCGACCCGGCTGGAGCAGAGCTGGCCCGTCACCCCCGCGCTGGCGGAAAAGCTGCGGTATACCGGCTATGTTGCCCCCCCTGCCCCCGCGCCGCATCCCCAGGGTCTGGGCGCGGACGAGGTGCTGGTCAGCGCCGGCGGCGGCGCCGTCGGCGGGCCGCTCTACCGCGCCGCGTTGACGGCCGCCGCCCTGCGCCCCGCCCTGCGCTGGCGTCTGCTGGTGGGCGGCAACGATCCCGCCCTGCTGGCTGATTTGCAGGCCCAGGCCCCCGCCAACGCTGCCGTCGAACCGGCCCGCCCCGATTTCCGCCGGACGCTGCCGCGCGCCGCCGCCTCGGTCAGCATGTGCGGCTACAACACCGCGATGGACCTGCTGCAGGCCGGCACCCCCGCCGTGCTGATCCCCTTCGACGCCGGCAAGGAGGTGGAACAGGGCCTGCGCGCGACCAGCCTTGCCGGCCTTCCCGCAATCGAGGTGCTGCGCAGCGGCGATCTGACCGCCGAGGCGCTGGCCGGGGCGCTCGACCGGGTTCTCGCCGCCGGCCCCCGCCGGGGCAGCGGTTTGAGGTTTGACGGCGCGGCGCAATCCGTGGCAATCGCCACAGACATGGCAAAGGCACGCATATGACCTGGGACTGGACCCCGCTCGACCGGGAGTTTGACCGCTGGCGACAGGCGGGAATGACGCTGCCGCTGTGGTGGCGCGACGACGACGCCATCGCCCCCAGTGCCGCGCTGGACGAACTCACCGCGCTGGCTGATGAGGTGGCCTTGCCGGTGCATCTGGCGGTGATCCCCGCCGCTGCCGACCCGGCGCTGGCCGGGGCGGTCAGGGCGCACCCGGGGCTGATCCCGGTGGTCCACGGCTGGGCGCATCGGAACCACGCCCCCGAGGGCGCGAAAAAGGCCGAGTTCGGCGCCCACCGCCCGCTGCCCGTGATGGCGAAAGAGGCGCGCGACGGGCTTGCCCGGCTGCGCGCGCTGTTCGGCCCGGCGTTGCGGCCGGTCTTCGTGCCGCCCTGGAACCGGATCGCGCCGGAGCTGCTGCCGGCGCTGCCGGGGCTGGGCTATGCCGCAATCTCGACCTTCACGCCGCGAAAATCGGCACAGGCCGCGCCAGGACTGGTGCAGGTGAACACCCATCTCGACCCGATCGACTGGCACGGCAGCCGTTCCCTCACCGATCCCGCCGCGCTGATCGCGCAACTGGCCGCCCAGCTCGCCGACCGGCGCGAGGGACACACCGACAACGGCGAACCCTATGGCCTGCTGACCCATCACCTGGTTCATGACGCGGCGATCTGGGCGTTCACCCGCGCCCTGCTGGGCCGGTTGCGCGCCGGGCCGGTCACCCCCTGGACAGCCTCAAGCGAACCGAAGGACACCCCATGAGCCGACTGGATTCCATGCTGCGCCGCCTTGCCGCCCAGCGCGACGGGCTGAACTGGGCGGCCGAACAGATCGCCGTCCTGCCCGGCGACGTGGTCGATCTGGGCCTCGGCAACGGCCGCACCTATGACCATCTGCGCGAGATCCTGCCGGACCGGCGCATCTGGGTGGTCGACCGGGTGCTGCAATGCCACCCCTCCTGCACCCCGCCAGAGGCGGATTTCCTGCAGGGCGAGGCCGAACCGATGCTGCGCAAACTGGCGCAAACCGGCGCCCGCATCGCGCTGGCGCACTACGATTTCGGCTTTGGCATCAAGGAAAAGGACGTGGCAGAGGCCGCCCGCCTGTCGCCGCTGATCGCCGCCGTGATGCAGCCCGGCGGGCTGATCGTCTCGGGCCAGCCGCTGGTCGGCTTCGAGCAGCTCACCGGGCCGGACACCATCGCGCCCGACCGCTACCTGTTCTACCGCGCCTGAGCTTGGCAACACCCGCCCGCGGCGCGGGCCTCCGGCGGCCGTCGTTGAAAAGAGAAGACGCGGCAGGCAGAGCGTGCCGCCCGCCGGGCGGCCTCAGGCCACCCGCTGCCCCTTCGACCAGACCCCGGTCAGCGCCGGCACGTCGCCGCGCAGGCGAAACCGGACCAGATCAGCGCGCCTGCCCAGTTCCAGCGTGCCGCGATCGCCCAGCCCCACCGCCTGCGCCGGCGCCTGTGTCACCGTGGACAGCCCGCGCGCCATATCGCCCCACAGCTGGCCCAGACGCACCGCCGCGAACAGCAGCGCCGACGGCACGTAATCCGACGACACAATGTCGAGCAGATCAAGCTCCGCCAGCTCCGCCGCCGCGACGTTGCCCGAGTGCGAGCCACCCCGCACCAGATTCGGCGCCCCCATCATCACCGCGATGCCGTGGTCGCGGCAGGCGCGCGCGGCCTCGACCGTGGTGGGAAACTCCGCCAGGCGGATGCCGTAACCCGCCGAGGTTCCGACCTGCGCCTCGGTGGTGTCGTCATGGCTGGCCAGCACCGCGCCAAAGCGCCGCGCCTCGGCGACCGCGCCGTGTTCGTGGGTGTCGCCGACCTTGTCGCGCAGCGCCCTGAGCTGGGCGACATGCTGAAGGAAATCGTCATCGCTCATCGCGTGCTTTCCCTTCATGTAGGCCTCCAGCTTGGAGATGTCGCGGAACTGCCGTTGGCCGGGGGTGTGGTCCATCAGGCTGACCAATCCGACCCGGTCGTCCGCGCCGAACTCGGCCAGCTCCTCCAGCAGGGTTTCCGAGCAGACCTCGGCGCGCAGGTGCAGGAAATGGCTGATTTTCAGCGCCTCGGCGGCGCGCAACTCCAGCAGTTCGCTGGCCAGCCCGCGCGCATATTTCAGATAGCGCCCCTTGCCGCTCGGGATCGAGCCCACCCGCAGCGCATCGAACACGGTGGTGATGCCGGTGCCGGCCAGCTCGGCGTCATGGGCGATCAGCGCGGCGGCATGCGGCCAGTCGACCTTGGGGCGCGGCTGGATGTGCCGTTCCAGATTGTCGGTGTGCAGCTCGATCAGCCCCGGCGCGATATAGTCGCCGCCGCAGTCCACCGCGCCGCGCGGCACGGCGCTGCCGCTTTCGATCGCGGCAATGGTTCCGTCGACCACCCGGAGGCTTCCCATCCGGGTTTCGCCGGGCAGGACCAGGGTGGCATTGGCAAGGCATAATTCTTCTGTCATCTGAGCATCGCATGATTTGAGGAACGGAACAGCCAGCCGAGGCCGACATGGAATTTCAGCGCTACGCCATCTATTATGCCCCGCCCGCCGAGGCGGCATGGGGACGCTTTGCCACCGGCTGGCTGGGCTGGGACATGGAGGCCGGGGCAGAGGTGCCGCACCCGGCGGTTGCCGGCCTGCCGCTGCCGGTGGAGGAGATCACCGCGACCCCACGCAAATACGGGGCGCACGCCACCCTCAAGCCGCCGTTCCGGCTGGCCGAGGGGAAAACCCGCGCCCAGCTGGAGGTGGCCTGCGCCGACCTCTGCGCCATGCTCGCGCCGCTGCGCCTCGACGGGCTGGCGCTGGCGCGTCTGGGCCGGTTCCTGGCGCTGCGCCCGCTGGGCGGGACCGAGGCGCTCAACGCATTGGCCGCGCGCGCGGTCGAGGCGCTGGACCCTTTCCGCGCCCCGGCGTCCGAGGCCGAGCTGGCCCGCCGCCGCGCCGCCGGCCTGAGCCCGGCGCAGGAGGAGAATCTGGCACGCTGGGGCTATCCTTACGTGATGGGCGAGTTCCGCTTTCACATCACCCTGTCGGGCAAGCTTGCCAAGCCCGCGCTCGGCACGGTCGAGGCGGCGCTGGCGCGCGACCTGGGGCCGCTGTTGCCGGTCCCCTTCGGGATCGACGATCTGGCGCTGATGGGCGAGGATGCGGCGGGGCGTTTTCATCTGATCCACCGCTACACGCTTTCCGGCTGAAGCCGGGCCAGGACGGTGTCGACCGTGGTGGCCAGCGGGCCGCTGTTGTCCACCTCGATCACCCGGCGCAGCCCCTCGGGCAGCGGCGTCGTGGCACGGTCGAGGCGCCGCGCGCGCTCGGCCGCATCCTCGCGCCCGCGCGCGGCGAGACGGCCCGCCAGCACCTCCGGCGCGGCGGTGAGCGACAGAACGATCAGATCGCCGAACCGTTCCTGCGTCTCCCCCAGCACCGCGCGGGAAAGGTTCACCAGCACCGCCCGCGCGCCCCGGCGCAGATTGTACAGTTCGGACGGGATTCCATACGACAGCCCATGCGCCTGCCAGCTCAGCGCGAAATCGCCGGCCGCCTGCATCCGCGCAAAGACCTCCGGCGTGACGCCGGTGAACTCCTCGCCGCCCGCATCCGCGGGCCGGGTGATCACCCGGCGCTGAATGCGAAACCCCGGATCGCGGTCGGCCAGCGCCTGCATCACGCTGTCCTTGCCGACGCCAGAGGGGCCGACGACAGCGATGATCGGCGCGAGGGAGGCCGGATCGCTCATGCCGCCGCCTGCGGGGTGAACACGGACACGTCTTCTTCCCGGTCGCAGACCCGCGCGCGCGCCTCGGCGTCGTGAAAGATGCCGACGATCGCCGCGCCGCGCGCCTTGGCGGCCTCGATCAGCTCCAGCACCACGGCGCGATTCACCGGATCGAGGCTGGCGGTAGGCTCGTCCAGCAGCAGCGCGGGGTAGTCATGGGCAAAGCCGCGGGCGATATTGACCCGCTGCTGCTCGCCGCCGGAGAAAGTGGTCGGGCTCAAGGGCCACAGCCGCTCCGGGATGTTCAGCCGCGCCAGCAGCTCCGCCGCCCGCGCCCGCGCGCTCTCCTCTGCCACACCCAGCGCCAGCAAGGGTTCGGCCACCACATCCAGCGTCGGCACCCGCGGCACCACGCGCAGGAACTGGCTGACATAGCCCAGCACCTCGCGGCGCAGCGCGATGATCTCGCGCGGCTCGGCGCTGGCCACGTCGGTGCCGCCGACCATGATCCGGCCGGCATTGGCGCGGTAATTGCCGTAGATCATGCGCATGAGCGTGGATTTCCCCGCGCCCGAGGCGCCGGTCAGCGCCACGCATTCGCCCGGCGCGACGCTGAGGTCGGCGCCCGCCATCACCGGGATCACCGCGCCGCCCTGATTGTGCAAAACGAAACTCTTGGCCACGCCGGACAGCTCAATCATCGGCATCTTCTTCTGTGCTGAAATACTCATATCCCGCCCCTCACACCTGCAACACCGACGAAACCAGCAACTGGGTATAGGCATGCTGCGGATCGTCCAGAACCTGATCGGTCAGGCCGCTTTCCACCACGTGGCCGTCCTTCATCACCATCAGCCGGTCGGCCAGAAGCCGCACCACGGCGAGGTCATGGGTGACGATCAGCGCGCTCAGCCCCATCTGCCGCACCAGCCCGCGCAACAGGTCCAGAAGCCGCGCCTGAACGCTGACGTCGAGGCCGCCGGTGGGCTCGTCCATGAAAACCAGACGCGGTTCGGTCACCAGGTTACGGGCGATCTGCAGCCGCTGCTGCATCCCCCCCGAGAACGCGCTGGGGCGATCGTCCACCCGGTTCTCGGCGATCTCGACCCGGTCGAGCCAGTCGACCGCACGGTCGCGGATATCGCCGTAATGGCGCGCGCCCACGGCCATCAGCCGCTCGCCGATATTGCCGCCGGCGCTGACGTTCATGCGCAGCCCGTCGCGGGCGTGCTGGTGGACAAAGGCCCAGTCGGTGCGCCCCAGCATCCGGCGCGCGGGTTCCGACATGGTGACGGTATCCACCGGCCCGTCCGCACGAGTGTCGAAGATCACCTGCCCGGCATCGGGGGCCAGATGCCCCGCCAGACAGTTGAGCAGCGTCGACTTGCCCGAGCCGCTTTCGCCGACGATGCCCATCACCTCGCCGGGGTAGAGATCGAAATTCACATCCGCGCAGCCGATCCGCGCGCCGTAGCGCTTTTCGATGCCCTTCACTTGCAGCAGCGGCGTCATTGGTTTTCCTCCCGACAGAGGGTTTCATCGCCCGGAATTTTCAAAAATTCCGGGGAAAATTCTTCGAAGAATTTTTCAGTACCATGCATCACGCCGCCTCCTCGCCCAAACGGCCCACATGGCCGGCCTCGCGCCGCGCGCGGCAGTAATCGGTGTCGGAGCAGACGAACATCCGGTTGCCGGCATCGTCGAGGATCACCTCGTCGAGATAGCTGTCCTCGGCGTCGCAGAGATCGCAGGCATGATCCGCCTTGGTCGCCTCGAAGGGGTAATCCTCGAAATCGAGGCTCACCACCGGGGTCCAGGGCGGCACCGCATAGATGCGCTGTTCGCGCCCCGCGCCAAAGAGCTGGATCGCCGCCATTTCCAGTTTCGGGTTGTCGAACTTCGGGATCGGCGAGGGGTCCATCACGTAGCGGTCCGACACCTTCACCGGATAGGCGTAGGAGGTGGCGATGGCGCCATGCTGGCTGATGTCCTCGTAAAGCTTCACATGCATCAGCCCGTATTCCTGAAGGGCGTGCATCTTGCGCGTCTCGGTCTCGCGCGGCTCGAGGAACCTGAGCGGCTCGGGGATCGGCACCTGATAGACCAGGATCTGATCCTCGGTCAGCGCGGCCTCGGGGATGCGGTGGCGGGTCTGGATGACGCTGGCCTTTTCCGTCTCTTCGGTCACCGCGACCCGGGCGGTCTTTTCAAAGAACTTGCGGATCGACACCGCGTTGGTGGTGTCGTCGGAGCCCTGGTCGATCACCTTGAAGGTATCTTCGGGCGTCAGCGTCGCCGCCGAGACCTGCACGCCGCCGGTGCCCCAGCCATAGGGCATCGGCATCTCGCGGCTGGCGAAAGTCACCTGATAGCCCGGCACCGCCAACCCCTTGAGGATCGCCCGGCGGATCATCCGCTTGGTCTGTTCGTCCAGATAGGCGAAGTTGTAGTCAGACATGGCTGGTCCTTTCAGCCCGCGAGTTTTCGTTCAATTGGCTCACTTGTTCCCCGGCGCGCATCACTCCGCCGCCTCCCGGACCTCTTCCACCCCAGCCTCCCGGCGCAATTTCCGCACCAGCTCCAGCTCGGACTGGAAATCGACGTAGTGGGGCAGCTTGATATGCTCCAGAAACCCGGTCGCCTGAATGTTGTCGGAATGGGACAGCACGAATTCCTCGTCCTGCGCCGCGGCGCCCAGATCGTCCTCGCCCAGCTCGCGCCAGCGCAGCGCCCGGTCGACCAGCGCCATCGAGATCGCCTTGCGCTCGGTCTGACCGAACACCAGCCCGTAGCCGCGGGTGAACTGCGGCGGCTCGGTCTTGGAGCCGGCGAACTGGTTCACCGTCTCGCATTCGGTCAGCTCGACCTCGCCGATCTCGATGGCGAAGCCCAGTTCGGGGATTTCCATCTCGACCGCCACGGTGCCGATGCGCAACTCGCCGACAAAGGCGTGGTTGCGCGCATAGCCCCGCTGGGTCGAATAGGCGAGGCCGAGAACAAAGCCCTCGTCGCCGCGCGTCAGCGATTGCAGGCGGATGTCGCGGCCCGACGGATAGGACATCGGCTGGCGCGTCAGATCGCCCGGCGTGGCCTCACTTTCCGGCTCGCGCTGGATGATATCCTCGCCCTGCAGGAACTCGGTGATATGCGGCGTCGGCTCATGGCGCGGCTCGGCGGTGGGCGCCTCCGGCACCTCGCCCTCGGCGGTCAGTTTGAAATCCAGCAGACGGTGAGTGTAATCGAAGGTCGGGCCCAGCACCTGCCCGCCCGGCGCATCCTTGAAGGTGGCCGAGATGCGCCGGTCGCAGGCCATCTTGCCGGTCTCCACCGGATTGGTGGCGCCGAAGCGCGGCAGGGTGGTGCGATAGGCGCGGATCAGAAAGATCGCCTCGATCAGATCGCCGCGCGCCTGCTTGATCGCCAGCGCCGCCAGATCGGGGTCATAGAGCGACCCCTCGGCCATCACCCGGTTCACCGCCAGCGAGAGCTGCTCGCGGATCTGCGCGACCGCCAGCTCGGCGACCGAGGTATCGCCGCGGCGCTCCTCGGCCAGCCAAGCGTGGGCGTTCTCGATGGCGCGTTCGCCGCCCTTGACTGCAACATACATCGCCTAGCCCTCCGAAATCGCGGTGCTGCGCGGCAGCGCGGCCACCTTGCCGCCGCAGGTGAAGAAGAAATCGAGCCCCAACGGATAGAGCATCGCATTGCCCGCCAGCGCCGCCGCATCGGGCAGCGACAGCGTGGCGCTGTCCTTGATCCCCGGTCCCCGCAAAGTGGCACCCGCCTGCTCCAGTGCGTCCATCTCGACGATCAGCGTGGCAGAGCGGTCGGGGTATTCCGACGTGCCGATACGGTACGGGTCGAGCGGCATCAGCTCCGCCCAGGTACCAACCGCGAAATCGGCCTCCGCCGCCGCCACCACCGGCGCGCCGGTATGAAAGGCGAGCCAGCCGCGCAGCTCGGGCGTGTCGCAGGCCCCGGCGAGATAGACGCCGGTCTCGGGATCGCAAAGCGTCAGCAGCAGCGTGCCTGCCGCAGCGGACAGCGGCGCAGGCGGTTGGGCGGAGTCCAGATCGCGGATCTCGCCCGGTTTGGCCATCACGTTCATTGCCGCGCGAAAGGCGCGGGCCGAGTCGACCGCCGGATCGGCAAAGCCGCCGCCATAGGCCCTGTTCAGCGATACGCTCATCCGTCCTCTCCCCGCACCAATGTGAAGAAATCGACCTTGGTCGCCGCCGCCCTGGCCGCGCGGTCCTCGCGCGTGGTCGCCATCGCCTCGGCCAGAGGGTCGAGAATGGCTCGGCGCACCGCGCTCGCGGCCCCGGTCTGCATCAGCGCGTCGATCAGCGCGGCGGCCTCTGCCCTGGCCTTGCTGCGCCCCTGAACATAGCCGTGTCCCACCGTGCCATCCTGTAGCGTCAGCGCGCAGCGGGTCACCGTCATCTCGCCCAGATTGAAGGGCGCGCCGGTGCCGCCCATGCGGCCCCGCACCATCACTGCCCCGGTTTCCGGCCGGCGCAGCCAGTCGAAGGACGGGCTCGCGCCGTAGCCCGACCAGAGCGCCAGCAGCAGCGTTTCCGGCGCTCGGGCCAGAAGGCTCATCCACCCGCGCCGCGCCTGTTGCCCGGCGCCGGTTTCAGCCCCGGTTTCGGTTTCGATCTCGGCTTCGGTGCCATTTTTTTTCTGTATCGCCATGAATGCCTCTTGGCCGGGTTGTCTATGTTCACTATACAACTATACAAATATTATCCCGCCCATCCCTCGGGCGCAATCCACCGCGTTGTGAAGATTTAATGACATGGCCCGCACCCCACTCTGGAAATCCATCGCCATCGCCTTGACCGCCGATATCGCCGAGGCCCGCTATGCCACCGGCGACCGGCTGCCGACCGAGGCGCAGCTGGCGGCGAAATTCGGCGTCAACCGGCATACGGTGCGCCGGGCGCTGGCGGAAATGGCCGATCAGGGGCTGGTGCATGCGCGCCGCGGCGCCGGGGTGTTCGTCGCCGCCCGCCCCACCGACTACCCGATCGGGCGGCGGGTCAGATTCCATGGCAATGTCGCCGCCGGCGGTCAATTGCCCGCCAAAAAGCTGCTGTCGCTGGATGCCCGCGCCGCCGACGCGCGCGAGGCCGATGCGCTGGCGCTCGCTCCGGGTGATCCGGTGCTGGTCTACGACGGGCTGTCGCTGGCCGATGGCGCGCCCATCGCGCTGTTCCGCAGCACCTTTCCCGGCGAGCGGTTTCCGGGCCTGCGGGACGCGCTGAGCGAGACCCGCTCTGTCACCGAGGCGCTGGCCCGTTGCGGGGTCGCGGACTACACGCGGCAGCAGACCCGGATCACCGCGAAACAGGCCAATGCGACCCAGGCCCTGCACCTGCGGGTGGCCGAGGGAGCCCCGATCCTGCGCACCGTCGGAGTTAATGTCGACGCCGACGGCGCGCCGGTGGAATATGGCCGCACCTGGTTCGCGGGCGACCGGGTCACCCTGACCGTGGACGGTGCCTGAGGGCGCCTGAGGGCGGCCGCGCCTACCCGCCGAAGCCCGTTTTCAGGATCACCGGCACGACGATCTCTTCCTCGTCCTCCAGATGCCGGTGCAGCATCCGCCCGAATCCGTCCAGATGATCGGCCAGACGTCCCGGCGCACCGCCCGCCAACGCCGCGTTCGCGGCCGTTGCCATGTCATTCAACAGCCCGTCCAGAGCCTGGTGGTCGGCGTCAAGCAGGTCGAAACCGGCCCCGATCCGCGGATCGAACCGCGCGAGAAGAGGGAAATAATGCTGATCCTCAATCTGGTGATGACCGTGCAGCTCGTTCACCAGCAGCCCGCCTAACCGCGACAGCCGCGGCGCATAGACCTCGAACGGGATCTGGCCGTCGATCAACGCCTGCACATCCGCCTCCAGCGTCGCCAGCAGGCGGCGGAACAGGAGATGACGCTCCAGCCAGAACGCGACAAGGCCGCCGAAATCGGGATGCGCCTGCCAGGCGTCGCGCGGGATCTCCTCGACCAGAACCCGCAGCGCCTCGGGCAGGCCGGACCGGGCATGAAGTGAAAGGTCGGGATCGGACATGAACCAGAGGTAGATCCGTGCCGCCCGCCGGGCAAGCCCTCGATCAGGCGTATTTCTCCAGAAACGCCTCGGCGCTCATCTCCCGGAAATCGGGCAGCGCGGCGCGCAGCCGATCGTGGCTCCAGTCCCACCAGGCCAGCTCGATCAGCCGCTCGGCGATTTTAGGCGGCTGGCGGCGGCGCATCGGTTTGGCAGGCAGGCCGGCGACGATGGTATAGGGCTCCACATCCTTGGTCACCACCGCGCCCGAGGCCACAACGGCGCCGTCGCCCACCGTCACCTCGGGCTTAATGATGCAATTGTGGCCCAGCCAGGTGTCATGGCCGATGGTGGCCCGGCGCGACTTGCGATGCGCGAAAAAGCCCTCATCGAATTCCGTATTGTCCCAGTAATCCGCCGAGCGATACAGGAAATGATGCAGGCTGGCGGTGTGCAGCGGATGATCGGTCGGCCCGATCCTCGTGTAGCTGGCGATATTGGCGAACTTGCCGATGGTCGCATTGGCGATATCGGTCGAGCGGTCGGTATAGGAGTAATCCAGAAACTCCGAATTCTGCACCCGGCTGCCGCGGCCCAGCTCGCAATAGGCGCCGAAGGTGGTGTTCACCACCTCGCAATCGGGATGGATAACGGGGTCCGTGGGGCTGAGGCGCGGCATCAGGGAAGCCTTTCGACTTGTCTATGAATTTCATACAACTAGACAAATCATATCCACCCGCGCCGCCGACGGCAATTTCTTTGCCGTGAACATTTTGTGACGCGCATAACGAAAAAGCAGGGCAAACCCCTGCTTCTTCTCGGCCCAAATACTCCCGCCGGCGGCGGAAGACGGCCGCCTCAGTGCCCGCTCTCACTGCCGGCGATCAGCTTGCGCCGCAGCCAGCCCGAGAACCAGTCCATCACCATCACCATCAGGATGATCAGCACGATGTAATAGGCGACCTCTTCCCAGTCCTTCTGGGTGATGATCGCCTGGGTCAGCAGCAGGCCGATGCCGCCGCCGGTGATCGCGCCGATGATGGTGGCGCTGCGGGTGTTGGATTCGAGGAAATAGAGCAGCTGGCTCAGCAGCACCGGGGTCACCTGCGGGATCACGCCAAAGCGATACCGCTGGATCGGTTTCGCCCCGGTGGAGGCGACGCCCTCGATCTGCTTTTCGTCGATGTTCTCCAGAGCCTCGGAAAAGATCTTGCCGAAGGTGCCGGTATCGGTGACCAGGATCGCCAGCGCGCCGGTCAGCGGCCCGGGGCCAAAGGCGCGGGCCAGCACGATGGTCCAGATCAGCGCATCGACACCGCGCAGGAAATCGAACAGCCGGCGCATGGCAAACCGAACGCTGCGCAGCGGCGTAAAATTCCGCGAGGCCAGAAACGCCACCGGCAGCGCCACCAGACCCGCACCCATGGTGCCCAGGAACGCCATCAGGATGGTCTCGAACAGGGCCCAGGCCACGTCCCGATGCCGCCACATGGCGTTGTTCCAGAAATCCGACCAGATCGCACCGGCCTCGCCCGAGAACGCATGGCGCAGCAGCGGGACGGGCCCCATCCCGTGATACGGGCTGTCGAGGGTGAACCAGAACAGTTCCCAGCCGGTGAAATAGCGGAACACCTCGGCGCGGTTGCGGGTCACGGTCAGCCGTCCGGCGTCGGTCTTGATCGCCAGACGATTCCTGGACTGGTTGATCCAGTCGGGCACGGCGCCAGACCGCAGTTCGGCCTCCACACCGGCGCTGCGGCTGGGGGTGGCGCGAACCAGACCATAACCAGGAATGTCATATTCCACAATTTCGGGGCCGAACCGTACGATATGACCGTTCCCGAGGTCGATCACCGTGGTCTCGCCCAGCGCCACCCAGTCGGGGCCGGTGCCCTCGGGGTAGCTGCCCTTGCGCTCTCCCTCGATGGCGACGCTGACCACGCCGTTGCGGTTGTCGCGGGTGACATGGGTCTTGTAGCTGTAGCTGTCGGCGACCAACGTGCGGGCATTCTCCAGGCTGGCGCGCTCATACAGGCCAGGCACGTCGAAGGCGAAGATCACGTAAGCGAGATAGGTCAGCACCAGAATCGGCAGGCCGAAATTCATCAGCCGCTTGCGGGCGAACAGGCGGTCGGCCTGCGCCTTGAGCCCCTCGGCGCCGGGATCTGTTGCGAATACGGTCATGTCCGGGCTCCATGGGTCAGGCGGTCGCGCAGGCGGCCGGAGAGCTGATCGACGATCACGATGGTCAGGAACAGCAGGATGAAGATCGCCGCCGCCTCGTCATAACGCCCCTGCCCCCAGGACATGGAGTTGCGCAGCTCGTATCCGATGCCGCCGGCGCCGACAAAGCCGAGGATGGCCGAGGCGCGGATATTGATCTCGAACCGCAGCAGCGCATAGCTGACATAGTTGGGGCCGACCTGTGGGATCACGCCCAGGTACATCCGCTGGGTCCAGTTCGCGCCGACCGACTGCAACCCCTCGACGGGCTTGAGCGAGGCGTTCTCGTTCACCTCGGAAAACAGCTTGCCCAGCGCGCCCGAGGTGTGAATGGCGATGGCGATCATCGCCGGCACCGGGCCGCCGCCCAGCACGAAGATCAGCACCAGCGCGATGACGATCTCCGGAACCGCGCGCGAGATGTCCATCAGGCGGCGGAACACCGGGATCAGCATGGGCCAGCGCGCCAGGCCGCGGGTCGAGAGCAGTGACAGCACCGTGCCCAGCAACGCCCCGATCAGGGTCGAGGCGGCGGCGATGTTCAACGTCTCGACCAGCGCGGGAAAGAAGTGAACGATGTGACCGGGCAGTTGCGCGGCCTTTTCGGCGGCCTCGCTCAGCACCTCGGCGGGGTAATCGAAGACATGGGCGATCCCGTCGCGGAAATTCCCGGCGTTGCGGTCGTCGGCGGTGCGGAACCCGGCAGCCATCAGGGCCACGAAGAGGATCAGCAGCAACCCGCCATAGACGCGCTTGCGCCGCGTCATCTCGATGTAGGCGCTGCGAATGTCCGAAACCCCTGCGGGATCGGCGGTGAGATCGGCCATTTGGGTGCCCCCGGTTCGGTAAACGGGGCCCGGCATAATGCCGGGCCCCGCAGAAAGGATGGTCTGGATCAGTTGGACTTCAGCCGGCGCGCCTCGATGATCACCTCATAGGCGTCGTGGGTGATCGGCATGAAGCCCTTGGCCTCGCCCGCCGCCACACCATAGAAGCACTCCGCGTCCATCGACTTCAGCGAGGCCATCAGGCCGGTCATCTTGACCTTCACGTCCTCGGGCAGCGCCTTGCGCAGCACCACCGGACCCTCCGGGATCGGCTTGGATTTCCATATCTGCACCAGGTCGTTCATGTCGACCAGACCCGCGTCCACGGCCTTGCGCAACGCACCGGAGTTATAGCCGTCTTCCCAGTTGCCCAGGCCGTCGGCCCAGGTCACGCCGGCATCGACGTCGCCGTTGTTGACCGCGACGATGGTCTGCTCGTGACCGCCGGTGAACTTCACTTCCCCAAAGTAATCGCCCGAGGTCATGGTGGCGCCGATGGCCTGCGGGATCTCGATCGACGGGATCAGAAAGCCGCTGGTCGAATTCGGATCGCCAAAGCCGAACACCTTGCCCTTCACATCTTCCAGCGAGGTGATGCCGCTGTCCTTGCGGGCGAAGCCCAGCGAGTAATAGCCGTAGCTGCCGTCGGTGTTGACCTTGACCAGAACCGGCTCGACCGCTTCGGGATCCGACAGCCAGGTCTTGGCATAGCCCGAGGCGCCCAGCCAGGCCATGTCGATGGTGCCGCCCAGCAGGCCCTGGATCACACCGTTGTAATCGGCCGGGGCGAACAGCTTGGTCTCGACGCCCAGCAGCTCCTCGGTCTTGGCGCGCAGGCATTCGTTATTGTTCATGCGGTCCTGAGCGTTCTCGCCGCCCAGGATGCCGATGCGGAATTCGCTGATGCCCTCGGCAAAGGCCGGGGCGGTCAGGGCGGTGGTCGCCACGATGGCGGCAAGCAGGTTCTTCATCTTGGTGTCTCCAGGTTGTTGGACCCGGCCCCCATCGGCCCGGGCGTGGAAATTCGCAGGTCAGATCAGCGCCTCGGCCTCGCGCAGCGCGCCACGCGCCGGAGCGTCCAGCGCCGCGATCTCGGTCGAGGTCGCCGACTCGGAAAAACTGGCATCGGCGCCGTAGATTTCGCGCGCCACACCGGTTGTCAGCTGTTCTGGCAGCCCGTCGAACACGATGCGCCCGTCGCGCATGCCGACCACCCGGTCGCAATAGCGCCGGGCGGTATCTAGCGTGTGCAGGTTGCAGATGACGGTGCGGCCGTCCTCCTCGTGGATGCGGCGCAGCGCCTCCATCACGGTCTGGGCGTTCATCGGATCGAGGCTGGCAATCGGTTCGTCGGCGAGGATGATCCGGGGATCCTGCATCAGCGCGCGGGCGATGGCGACGCGCTGCTGTTGCCCGCCCGAGAGCGCCTCGGCCCGTTTCGGGGCATGCGCGGCGATGCCCAGCCGGTCGAGGATGTCGATGGCCCGATGGATGTCCCCGGTCGGGAAAAGGTTGAACATGGTGGCCAGCGTCGAGCGGCGGTTGAGCGTGCCGTGCAGCACGTTCGAGACCACGTCCATGCGCGGCACCAGGTTGAACTGCTGAAAGATCATCGCGCAGTCGGACTGCCAGGCGCGCCGGGCCTTGCCGGTCAGGCCGGTCACATCGCGGCCCTCGAACAGGATCCGCCCCCCGGTCGCGTCGGCCAGCCGGTTGATCATCCGCAACAGCGTGGACTTTCCCGCACCCGACCGCCCGATGATGCCGACCATAGCCGGTTTGTCGATATGCAGGTTCGCCGCGTCCACCGCGGTATTTTCGCCGAACCGTTTGGTCAGTTTCTCGATACGCAGCACGGGCCACCCCTTTTCATCTCCGGGTCCGCCTATCGCGCCTGTCCAAAGGGTATGTGTCAGGGGGATGAAAGTTTCATGACGCGGCGGACCGGCCATTCGCGCCCCTGCGGGTCGATTCGCCCCTACCGTCCGAGGCGCAGGCGGCCTATATGCAGGTCAGGCCAAGTGGAGATGCATGAGATGAGCTTCGACCGTTCCATCAAGATCGCGCCGTCGATCCTGTCCGCCGATTTCGCCAACTTCGGGCAGGAGATCCGCGCCATCGAGGATCAGGGCGCCGACTGGGT
>NZ_SMUV01000037.1 GCF_004358185.1 Antarcticimicrobium luteum | reverse complement strand
GGGTAACGGCAAGATTGACCGCGCCGCGATCCGGACGCGCGGCGCGACGACGGCGGGCGCGGCGTGACGGCGCCGGGCGGCGCGACGGCGGCCCGGACCCGGCGCCGCCTCAGACGTGCTTGCGTCCGCCCGCGTCCAGGAACCATTCGTCGGGATAGGGATACCACCACTCGTGCCGCACCGGCCGGTGATCGAGGATGACCATCTTGGAGCGGCGGAAGGTATCCAGCCCGACCCGCCCCAGTTCCCGCCCGAGGCCGGAGTTCTTCCACCCGCCGAACGGCAGCGCGTCATTGTCGATCATCGGGTTGTTCACCCAGACCATCCCCGCCTCCAACCGCTCTGCGGCCTCATGCGCCTCGGCCAGATCGGTGGTGAAGATGGACGCGCCGAGGCCAAAGCTGCTGTCGTTTGCCATCGCCAGCGCGGTGTCGAAATCCGGCACCCGGACGATCGCGGCGACGGGGCCGAACACCTCTTCGGTCAGGATGTCCATTCCGGCCGTGCAGCCGGTCAGGATCGTCGGCTCATAGAAATAGCCCGGCGCATCGCTCTGGGGACGGCGCCCGCCGCAGGCGACGGTCGCGCCCTTGCCGACCGCATCCGCCACCAGCCGCTCGACCTTCTCCAGGGCGGGCCTGCTGACCAGCGGACCAATCTCGGATTTCTCCAGCCCGTTGCCGATGCGCAGCCGCTGTGTCTCCGCCACGAAGGCCGCGACAAAGGCATCGTGCACGCTGTCCACCACATACATCCGCTCGGTCGAGGTGCAGACCTGCCCGGACATGTGAAACGCGCCGGTCACCGCCCCGGCGGCGGCGATGTCAATCGGCGCATGGGCCGTGATGATCATCGGGTCCGACCCGCCCGCCTCGATCACCGCCGGTTTCATCCGCGCGGCGGCATCGGCGGCCACCGCCTTGCCCGCCGCGACCGATCCGGTAAAGGCGACGGCGTGGGTGCGCTCGCTCTGGACCAGTGCGCGCCCCGTCGCCGCGCCGCCCGGCATACAGGCGATCAGACCTTCGGGCATCTCGTCGAACACCCGCATGAACTCCAGCGTCGACAGCGTCGTCGCCTCGGCCGGTTTGATCACACAGCCGTTGCCGGCGGCGAGCGAGGCCGCCACCGTCCAGCACATCAAAAGGATGGGAAAGTTGAACGGCATGATATGCGCCGAGACCCCATAGGGCTCGTAGCGCGCGTATTGCAGCGATCCCGCCTGTGTCGTGCCGGCGATCTTGCCGGCGTCATCGCGCGCCATCTCGGCGAAATAGCGAAAGACGGGCGCGCAATTGGCCACCTCCCCGATCGCCTCTGGATAAGGTTTGCCCATCTCCCGGCTCATCAGGATGGCGCAATCGGTCATATCCGCCGCCTCGATCCGGCTGGCCAGCCGGTGCAGATGCTGCGCCCGGGACTTGGCGTCCATCCGCGCCCAGCCCTTCTGGGCCGCATTCACCCGGGTCAGGATCTGGTCAAGCTCGCCGTCGGTCACCTCGGCGCGCAGTCCGACCTGCTCCAGCGTCGCGGGGTCGATCACCGCGTGCTGCGCCCCCCGGCTCAGGTGAAACTCGGGGGCCAGATAGTAGCGGGGAGAGATCGTTTCAGACATCGGGCGTTCCATTTCTCTGTTGCTCTGCCTGTGCCGCGATCCGCGCCCCTTCGGCGCGCCAGCCGGGCAGATCACGGCTCAGCAGGTCGGTGATTTCCGTCAGCCCCGCCGCGCCCAGCGCCGTTTCAAGCTGCCGCAGCACACGCGGCAGGAACCGCAGATAACGCGGTTTACCGTCGCGCTGGCTCAGGCGCAGGAAAACGCCGGCGATGCGGGTATGGCGCTGCGCGCCCAGCAGGGCATAGCGGGCACGAATTTCCTCTACCGCGCCAAGGTGCTGCGGCGCGTTGTCCATGTAGAGCGACAGCAGCTCGGCCTCCAGCCCCGGCGCCAGATCCCGCCGCGCGTCCTGCAGCAGCGAGACCAGATCGTATTCGCAGGCGCCGATCACCCCATCCTGATAATCCAGCAGCCCACAGCGCCGCACCCCGTCGCGGTCCGCCAGCACCATCAGGTTGTCGATATGAAAATCCCTCAGGATCAGCGTGTCGCGCCGCGCCGCCTGCGGCGCCAGCGCGGCGCGCCACAGCGCCCGGAACCGCGCCGCAAAGGCGCCGCCATCGAACCCCGGTCCGGCCACCGCCGGCGCGAACCATTGGGAAAACAGGTCGATCTCGGCAAGCTGCGTGTCCAGATCATAGCCCGGCTGCGACACCGCCGCCGCCCGCGCGTCGTGATGCAGATGCAGCAGCGCCGAGACCGCCAGCCGATAGAGCGCGCCCTCGTCCGCCCCCCCGGCCAGACAGGTGGAATAGGTGCCACCGCCGAAATCCTCGACCAGCGCCAGCCCGGTCGAGGGGTCGGCGCCATGCACACGGGGCGCCGAAAGGCCCAGCGCCAGCAGATGCCGAGACAGCCGCAGATAGGCGGCAAAGCCCACCGGGTCGCTGCGGTCCTCCATCAGAAGCAGCCCCTTGCCCGGCAGCCGGAAATACCGCCGCGCCGAGGCGTCGCCGGCCAGCGGCTCCAGCGGCTGCCCGGCATGGCCGTGGCGCGCCAGAAAGCTCGCGATCGGCGGCGCGATGGCTGAAGCCGGCCGCGCCTGAATGTCGGTGCCGGCGCCGGTCATCGGATCATATAGACCTTCTTGACCGTCTCATGCACCGTGCAGACGCCCTTCCAGTCCTGCGGGAAAAAGGCGGCGGTGTCGGGCGTGATCTCGATCACCTCGCCGCTCTCGTGGACATAGGTGCAGCGCCCTTCGAGGAAATGGCAGAATTCGTCGCGGGTGACGTGGCAGTCCCATTTGCCCGGGGTGCAGATCCACAGACCACATTCGCTCTCGCCCTCCGGCCCCTTGTAGAGCAGCTTGCCCGAGGTATGGGAGGTGCCCTCGATCATGGTGGGGATCACGCCCCAGTCCACCACATCGGTGATCTCGAGCGGGTTGTGCATCACGGGTGTCTTCACTTGGTGTCCCTTCAGGCCAGCATATAGATATTGCGGATGGTTTGCCGGATCTCGGCCTCGCCCCGCCAGCCGGCAGGGAAGAGGACGCAGGTTCCCGGCGTCACCTCGATCACCTCGTCGCTGCCGTCGCGCCGGTAAAACGCGTGCCCGGCCACGAAATGACAGAATTCGTCGCGCGGCACCGACAGCCGCCAGCGCCCGGGGGTACAGACCCAGATGCCGGTTTCGGGCGAATTGCCCGGCCCCTTGTGGAGCAGCCGCCCGGTCGAGTGGGACTGCCCCTCGATCATGTCCGGCTGCGGCCCCCAATCGACCAGATCATCGTATGTCCCGGCCGCGTGGATATGGGGCGCCGACATGGTGGTGAGGTTGCTCACGCCGCCCCCTCCGCCAGATCGACAAGCAGTTGCGCGGCCTTTTCCTGACCGTTCTGCGCCTGCATGTGCGCCGACGTGGCGGCAAGCCGCGCCGCCATCGCCGTATCGGTCAGGCAGGCCTCGATCTTTGCGATCATCTCCTCGTCGGTCCACTCATAGCGGTCCGAGCGGAAACCGTGCCCGGTCTCCTGCACCCGCATCGCGTTGTCGTGGCCATCCCAGACATAGGGCATGATGATCGCCGGCTTGCCGAAATAGAGGCACTCGGTGAACGAGTTGTTGCCGCCGTGGTGGATCACCGCATCGACCTGCGGGATGACCGAGGGCTGCGGATACCAGCTGTCGATGATCACATTGCCCGGAATGTCGTCATACTGATCCTTGTAGTCGCCGACATTGACCAGCGCGCGATAGCGGGTCTTGCCCACCAGCGCGATCAGCCGCTTGAGCAGATCGGTATCGCCAGCGCCGAGCGAGCCGAAGGAAATGTACAAAAGCGGCCCGTCGTTGTTCATCTCGAACTCGGGCACCTGATAGGGCTCGTCCTGGCGCACGCAGCCTTCCAGATACTGGAACCGGGCCGGGTCCAGCGGCACGGCGCGCTCATAGATGACCGGCTCGGGATACAGCAGCAGGTTCAGATAGGGCGAGGCCTCAAAGAACTGCCCCAGCGGATAGGGGTCCTCGCCGTTCGCCTGCAGGAATGCGTTGAAATCCTCGTGAATCGGCCCGATCACCTCGTTGAATTTGGCGCGGAACGCCGCATGACCCGCCTTGTCGCCGACGGCCATGCCGGACAGGTGCGGCGGGATCGCCTCGTCCTCGATCTCGTTTTCCGAGCAGGAGATGATGCGCACCCAGGGTACGCCGAATTGCTTGATCGCCGGGAACAGGATCACGTTGTCGACCGAAATCACGTCGGGCTTGATCCGCGCCAGGATGCCGGGCAGATCCTTTTCGGCCCATTTCGCGCTGTCCACGATCGCCTCCCAGCATTCCTTGACGTAATTGTCGATCTGATCGATCGGCGCCTTGCGGAAATTGGGGATATGACCGTTGATGAAATCCTCCCAGAACTTGGCCATCTGCTCGGGCGGCATCGGCTCGGACAGGCTGACCGGATGCGCCTCGAAGCCGTAGCCCTGATAAACCTCGACAAATCCGGGATCCGAGAGGAACACCGCCTTGTGTCCCCTGCGTTCCACCGCCTGGGCGATCCCCACAGAATTCAGCGCGGGGCCAAAGGCCGCCTCGGGGAAAAAGGCAAAGGTCTTTTGTTCCATCGTGATCTCCTCTGTTGTGGCGGGGCCGTTTCGTCGGCCCGATCCTTGCGTCTTGTCTTGTCCGTGTTCAGGCGGGAAACACCCGCGTGTCCCTGGCCGACCAGCCGACCGTGACCTCGTCGCCGATGGACAGCGGCCGCCCCTCGGCGGCGTCGGCGGTCAGGCGCACCATCACCGGCTGCGGCGACAGCGGCGTCGTCAGGTGCAGTTGCAGGTCCAGCCCGTGATAGGCCATCGCGCCGATGGTGCCGGTCAGGCTGTTGTCGGCGCCCGATTGCCCCAGGTGCAGCCGCTCCGGCCGCACCGCCGCGACGGCCTCCGCCCCCTCGGCCAGCCCCTCCGGCAGATCGGCGGCAATCGGCACCCCGGTTTGCGCCAGCAGCACGCCGCCGCCGACCCGCGCCGGCAGGAAGTTCATCACCCCGATGAAATCCGCGGCAAATCGGCTTTGCGGGGTTTCGTAGATCTCGCGCGGAGAGCCGCATTGCAGCAGCCGCCCGTCCCTCAGGATGGCGATGCGATCGGCCATCACCAGCGCCTCCTCCTGATCGTGGGTCACGACGACAAAGGTGATGCCGAACTCGTGCTGGATGCGCTTGAGTTCCAGCTGCATCTCGCCGCGCAGCTTCTTGTCGAGCGCGCCCAGCGGCTCGTCGAGCAGCAGCAGACGCGGCCGTTTCACCAGCGCCCGGGCCAGCGCGACCCGCTGCCGCTGCCCGCCCGACAGCTGATCGGGCTTGCGCCCGGCAAGTTGCGACAGCTGGATGACGCCCAGCATCTCCTCGACCCGCGCGGCGATCTCGCGCCGCGGCAGCCGCTCCATCTCCAGCCCATAGGCGATGTTCTGCGCCACCGTCATATGCGGAAACAGCGCATAGGACTGGAACATCAGGTTCACCGGCCGCCGGTTCGGCGGGATCGCCGAGACGTCCTTGCCGTCCAGATAGATCGCCCCGCCGGTCGGTACCTCGAACCCGGCCAGCATCCGCAACAGCGTCGTCTTGCCACTGCCCGAGGCGCCGAGAAGCGCGAAAAACTCGTTCTCGCGGATATCGAGGCTGACATTGTCGACCGCCTTCAGCGTGCCGAAATGCTTGTCGATATTGGAAATAGACAACAGCGGCTGGGTCATTGTCCCGGCAGTCCTCCGCGATTGAGCCGTTGCGACAGGGCGAGCGCGGCGACCGAGACCGTCATCACGATGACCGCGAGCGCGTTGATTTCAGGGGTGACGCCGAACCGGATCATGGCAAAGATCTGCATCGGCAGGGTGATCGACTCGCGCCCCGCCCCGGCGGTGAAAAAGGCGATGATGAACTCGTCCACCGACAGCGTGAAGGCCAGCAGCGCGCCGGCGATCACCGCCGGCAGCATCCCCGGCAGCACCACCCGCCACAGCGTCACCACGGTCGAGGCGCCCAGATCCTGCGAGGCCTCGACAATCGACCAGTCGAATGTCTTGAGCCGCGCCCGCACCACCGAACAGACAAAGGCCAGGTTGAACACCACATGGCTGACGATGATCGTGTGCAGCCCCAGCGTCACGTTGAGCAGCGAGAAGAAGCTGAGCAGCGCGATCGCCAGCACGATGTCGGGGATGATCATCGGCGCAAAGATGATGGTTTCAAGGAACCGCCCCTTGCGGCGCCGGATCTCGACCCCGACCGCCAGCAGCGTGCCCAGCACCGTCGCAAGCAGCGTCGAGACGGTTGCCACCACAAGGGTGTTGAAGGCCGCGCGCATGATCTCGCCGTTGCGGGCCAGCTCGCCGTACCATTTGACCGAAAACCCGGTCCAGGCGGTCGGCAGCCCGCCCTCGTTGAAGGACAGCGCGAAAAGCACCGAGATCGGCACATAGAGGAACGCGAAGACCACCGAGAGGATCAGCAGCATCAGGCGTTTGTCCGGGCCGCCGTGCATCCTAGGTCTCCTGCCTGCGGGCGCCGGAGGCGCGTTCGGTGGCAAAGGTCTGCAGCGTCAGAAGCCCCATCATGATGGCGATCAGCACCATCGACAGCGCCGCCCCGAAGGGCCAGTCGTTCGCCGTCAGGAACTGCGCATAGACAAGATTTCCGATCATCTGGAACTGGCCGCCCCCCAGCAGCGCGGGGGTGACGAAATTGCCGATCGACAGCACGAAGACAAAGACAAAGCCGGTGGCGATCCCCGGCACCGTCACCGGCAGGACCACCCGGCGGAAGGTGGTCCAGCCCGAGGCGCCCAGATCGCGCGAGGCCTCGGACATCTCGGGATTGAGCCGCGACAGCGGCGCATAGCAGGCCAGGATCACGAAGGGCAGGTAGTTGTAGACCAGCCCGACCACCACCGCGCTTTCGGTATAAAGCAGCTTGGGCAGCTCGCCGTCATACCCCAGTCCATGGGCCACGGCCGCGATCAGCCCCTCGCGGTTCAGCAGCACGATCCAGGCATAGGTGCGCACCAGATAGTTCGACCAGAACGGCAGCACCGCGAAGAACAGCAGCATCGGCTGCCGCCGCCGCGGCATCGCCGCGATGGCATAGGCGGCGGCATAGCCCAGGATCACCGCCAGCACCGCCGCAAGGCCGGCGATGCCCGCCGATTTCAGAAAGATGCGGGCATAGAGCGGGTCGAACACCAGCGCGATGTTCTCCAGCGTAAAGGTATATTCGATGCCGCCGTAGATGCCGCGCCGGAAGAAGGCCAGCGCCAGGACGAGCAAACAGGGGATCACCATGAAGCCGGTCAGCCAGGCCAGGGCCGGCGACATCAGGTAGAGCGGTTTGCGGTCGGTCATTGCGATACTCTGCGCGCGCCCACATCGGGCAGGCCCGGATGCGGCGGCGCGGTTTGCTGTCATTGGATCGGCCCGGCCCGGCGGATCGTCCGCCGGGCCGAAACCCGCTACCCGGGCCTCAGTTCGCGGCCTTGATCTCGGACACGGTGCGGGCATAGGCCCGTTGCGCTTCGCCCACGTCGCGCAGCTGCTCGAAGGCCAGCAGCGCATCGGGCGACATGTCCATATTGGGGAAGCTAGCCAGGAACTCGGCCGAGAGCGTTTCCATCGCCGGCTTGTTCGGCACCTTGTAAAGGATGTTCTCGGCCGCCCAGCCGTGGTTCTTGGGATCGAGCATGAAGTTCACGAAAGCATAGGCCGCGTCCTTGTGCTCGGCCCCCTTCAGGATCACCATGGTGTCGACCCAGAGGTCGGAGCCCTCTTTCGGGATCACGTATTTGATCTCCGCGTTCTCGGCGATGCCATAGTTGCACCAGCCGTCCCAGGCATGGACCAGCTCGGCCTCGCCCGAAACCAGCTTGGCGTAGAACGTGGTGTCGTCATAGGCCAGCAGGGTCTTTTTCGCGTCGATGAGAAGGTCGCGGACCTCGGCCAGCTTGCCGGCATCGGTCTCGTTCACCGAATAGCCCTTGGCCAGGAACCCCGCCCCCAGCAGCCAGCGGTCGGTCGCCAGCATGGTGGTCTTGCCCGCGACGTCCTCGCTGGGCGCCAGCATATCCATCCAGCTGTCCGGCGCCTCGGCCAAAAGGTCGGAGCGATAGCACAGGCCGGTCGTGCCCCAGGCATAGGGCACCGAAAAGGCGTTGCCCTTGTCATGCGCCAGTTCGGTCGCCTGGGGGTAGAGATTGGCGATGTTGGGCAATTTCGCATGGTCGAGGTCTTCGGCCAGCCCCAGGTTGTGCAGCACCTCGGCAAAGGGCGACGAGACGAAGACCACATCATAGCCCTTGCCCTTGGAGGCGATCAGCTTGCCCATGATCTCTTCGTTGGTGGCATGCAGCACCAGCTCGGCCTCGTTGCCGGTGGCCGCGTTGAAGCTGTCGATGGCGTCGGGCGCCATGTAGCCGTCCCAGTTGGAAACGACGAGGCCTTCGGCCCAAAGCGCTGTGGCGCAGCAGGCAAAGCTGGCGCCGAGCAGGGCGCGAACGGCGTGTCTGTGTCGGATCATTGAGAACCTCCGCTTATCTGTTGGGGCATCGCCCTGCCGCCGGGCCGCGATGCGCTTTGTGGGGTGCGGTTCTTGCTGACCGCTGTGGTTTCCAGTATTATTGAGCGAAAAACTACGTCAACTTGTATTCGGTGTTTTTCCCCTTCTCCCGCCGCCGACACCCCGAACAACAGGCCCGGACCCGTCACCATGGCACAGACCAGACGCAACGCGCGACAGAA
This sequence comes from Antarcticimicrobium luteum, assembly GCF_004358185.1. GTDB lineage: Bacteria > Pseudomonadota > Alphaproteobacteria > Rhodobacterales > Rhodobacteraceae > Antarcticimicrobium > Antarcticimicrobium luteum. Next base: position 22,021 of record NZ_SMUV01000037.1, on the reverse strand, counting down.
CCACCTTCTCCTCGCGCAGCAGATCCTGAGCGTCGCGCTGGAGCGCGGCATGGCCGCCGGCGACCACCTGCCCGAACAAAGCCTGTCGGACGCCTGCGGCGTCTCCCGCACCCCCATCCGTTCAGCATTGAAAATACTGGAGGAAAACGAATTCATCCGCTGGCGCGAGGAGGAGGGGTATTTCCTGGCGATCGCGCAGGCCGATCAGATCACCGCGGCGATCAGACGGCTTGAGGATCTCGATGAATCCCTCGCCTCGCGCATCCTGTCGGACCGGGCCGAGCGGCGGATCGGCGATGTTCAATCCGTAAGCGCCCTTGTCCGCCGATATGGCACAACGCGAAACTCTGTACTAAATGCGTTAAAAATACTGTCCCGTGACGGGATCGTTGCCCAGTTGCCGGGCCGATCCTGGGCATTTCAGCCGCTGCTCGATTCCCCGAACGCCATCGAAGAGAGCCTCGCCATGCGGCTCACCATCGAACCGCAGGCCATTCTCGCCCCCGGGTTCAGCCTCGACAATCAGCGCGCCGGGATACTCAGACAGCAGATGGAGGAGATGCTCCGCACCGGCCATGGCCGCATCGTGGCGGCCGGGTTTCACCGGGTCGATACCGAGTTTCACGGCTTTATCGCGGAATGCTCGGGCAACCGATTCCTGCGTGGCACGCTGCTGGCCCACCACCGGCTGCGCCGGGCCACGCAAAAGGACCGCTCGGTCCCCGACTTCCGCCTCAGACAATCGCTCGAGGAACATCTGGAAATTCTGGACAGCCTGGAACGCAGCCAATTCGACCTTGCAGCCGATCAGATGGTGCTCCATTTGCGGCGCTCACGGATCCGCCGGCCCGAGGCGGCCAACCGCGGCATCCCGCCGCTGATGAGGACCACGCGCGTATGAACCGCCCCCCGACCATCGCCCTGTTCCCCGAAGCGAGCTTTGGCGCGGCGCTGAACTGTGTCGGCATCGCCCAGGAACTGCGCCGCCTCGGCGCCACGCCTGTCTTCATCTGCCATCCGGGGTTTACCGGCGTCTTCGCCGAATACGGGTTCAAGGAATTTCACCTGCCAGCCCAGGCGCAAAGCACCAGCCAGGCCATCGAGGATTACTGGCAAAGCTTCATCAATACCCAGCTTCCGCATTTCGACCTGGATCCGATGGACCAGTTGCCGACCTACGTCGCACCCACGTGGGAGGCTATCGTCGACACCGTCGAGGCCGCCGAACCGGGCCTGACCGACATCCTGAACCGCATCCAGCCCGACCTGATCCTGCTCGACAACGTGATCATGTTCCCGGCCATCGCCAATGCCGGCTGCCCATGGGTGCGGATCGTCTCCTGCGCCGAGACCGAGCTGCCGGACCCGAACGTGCCGCCCTATCTCTCCGGCCTCCCGCCGGAACAGACCGGGGCGCGCGGGGCCTTCGAAAAGGCCTATCTCAGGCACACCCGCGCCAGCCACGCCCGCTACAACGCCTTTCGCAAGTCGCGCGGGCTGCCGCCGCTGCCACGCGGCCTGTTTCTCGAACCCTCCGAGACGCTGAACCTGATCCTGGCACCCTCGGCGGTGCGCTATGACCGGGCCGAGCCGCTGCCCGCGGACCGCTTTGTCTTTCTCGAGGGCTGCGTGCGCGCGGAAACCCGTTTCGACCCGCCGCCGATGCCGGTCGAGGACGGGCCGCTGATCTACATGAGCTTCGGCAGCCTGGGCGCCATCGACACCGGGCTGATCAAGCGGATGATCGACGTCTTCGCCACCCTGCCGGCGCGGTTCCTGATCAATGTCGGCGGCTTTCTCGAGGCCTATGACCAAGTGCCCGACAACGTCTATCTGGGCAGCTGGTTCCCGCAGCCCTCGGTCGTCCCGCAGGCGGCGCTGTTCATCCACCACGGCGGCAACAACAGCTATTGCGAGGCGCTCTATCACGGGGTGCCCTCGCTGGTGATGCCCTATTGCTGGGACGGTCACGACAACGCGCAGCGGGCCGAGGCAACCCGGACCGGCCGCTGGATGCACCGGGCCGACTGGACGCCCGAGGATCTGCGCGCGACGATCCTGTCGCTGCTGGACGATGATGCGATGGCCGCGCATCTGGCCGGCATCTCGCGGCAGATGAAGGCGCACCCGGGCACGACCCGCGCGGCCGAGGCCTGCCTGGCCGCGCTCCGCGCCCCCGCCGTCAGCCGTGACCGAGATCCTCCAGCGACGAGATGAAGTTCGAGAACAGCTCGCCCTGGGAACTGACGCCCAGCTTGCCATAGATGTTCCGGCGGTGGATGCGCACCGTCCCCGGCGCGATCCCCAGCGCCCGCCCGGTGGCCTCGGCCGAATGGCCCTTGAGGATGTATTCCACCACCTCGGACTCGCGTGGGGTCAGCAGATTGCGCCCCAGGCGCTGGAACGCGTCGTCGATCAGCTGCGGCAGGCGCGGCCCCTGCGACGGCGGCCGCTCTGAAAACTCGTCGATGAGCCCGGACCAGTGGCGCCGCGCCGCCGCCTCGACAAACGGGAAGATGGCCTGAAGTTCGCGGAATTCGCGCGCCGAGAACGCCTTTGTCTCGCGCATCGCCGAGATCACCACGCTCACCTCCCGGCCGACATCGACGATAAAGCCTATTTCTTCAGCAAGTCCGGTCTGAACATAGTAATTCCGAAAATACTCCGCCTGATAGAACCGGTCCGGCGCCAGATCGCGCAACCGCGCCAGGCGCGAGACTGTGGGCGCCTGCGAGTGCAGATAGAACGGGTCCAGCAGATACGGGCCCTCCTGATAGTCGTCGACCATCACCCTGCGCTTCGCCCCAGGAAAATCGTCATATATATCAAGCGGTCGGCTGTCCCGGTAATAGCCAAAGATCACCGCGAACTCGAACGGGACGACGCTGCGGATCGCCGCCGTGAGCGCCCGGGCGAAATCCGGCGTCTGCAAGGCCGCGACAACCTCGGCGGTGGCTTCGGCCCAATCCCTTATCTGAAACTTCCCCGCCATCTATGCCCTTTGTGGTATATACAACTCATGGCTTATTTTTTACCTTTTTATCAGGATACGGCATATGCCTTTTGGTGCAACAGAAATAAGGTAACCCATGCTGGATGGATATGCCGACGCGGGAAACACGATGACTCAGGATCACGACATGACCCAATCGCCGACCGACACCCGGCAGACCGTGGCCGAGTTCGTCGGCGCGACCAAGCGGTTCGGCGAGGTTCTGGCCGCCGACCGTATTGACCTGCGGATCCGGCGGGGCGAGTTTCTGTCGTTTCTCGGCCCCTCGGGCTGCGGCAAGACCACCGCGCTGCGGATGCTGGCCGGCTTCGAATCCCCGACCGAGGGTGAGGTTCTGATCGACGGCCGCGAGGTTGGCGGCATGCCCGCCTATCGCCGGCCGGTGAACATGGTGTTTCAGCACTATGCCCTCTTCCCGCATATGACGGTGGCGGAGAATGTCGGCTACGGCCTGCGCCAGCGCCGTCCGCGGCTGCCGAAACACGAGATCGCCGACAGGGTGATCCGGGCACTGGCGACGGTGCGGCTGGACGACTTCGCCCAGCGCCGCATATGGGAGCTGTCGGGCGGCCAGCAGCAGCGCGTCGCGCTGGCCCGCGCGATCATAAACGAGCCCAAGATCCTGCTGCTCGACGAACCCATGGCCGCGCTCGACGCCAAGCTGCGCGGCGAAATGCAGCGCGAGCTGCTGGACCTGCAACGCAGCCTCGGGATCACCTTCGTTCTGGTCACCCACGACCAGGAAGAGGCGCTGTCGATGTCCGACCGCATCTGCATCATGGGCCATGGCCGCATCATTCAGGTGGGCACCCCGCAGGATCTCTACGACCGCCCGCGCAGCCGCTATGTGGCCGATTTCGTCGGCAAGGCGAATATCGTCGAGGGCCAGATCGCCGCCCGCCACAGCGGCTGGGCGCAGGCGGCGCTCGGCAACGGCGTTCATGTCCTGGTGCAGGACGAACCCGACGATACCCGGACCCACGTCGACATCGCCATCCGCCCCGAGGCGCTGAGCCTGGTTCGGCGGAGCGACCCGACGCCTGCGGCCACTGCCGCCCTGCCGGCGATGGTCACCCATCGCACCTTTCTGGGCGATCACACCGAATACCTGCTGACCGCCGAAGGCATCGGCACTTTGCAGGTCAACGCCCCGCGAGCGGCCGAAAGAGTCGCCGGCGGGCACGACGTGGGCGCCTATGTCCATGTTCTGTGGCCAGAGCAGACGGGGCTCGTTCTCGCCGCCGACAGCTGACTGAACCCGTGCAAGTCCAACTCTGCAAGTCCAACAAGGGAAACCCGAAATGAAAAACGACACCAAACCGATTTCGCGCAAGGCGTTCATGGAAGAACTCCGGCGCTATGAAAAGGGCTCCGTGACCCGCCGTCATTTCCTCGGCGTCACCGGCCTCGGCACCGCGATGGCGGTGATGGGCGGCGCCATGCCCGGCCTGCTGCCGACCCGCGCCCGCGCGCAGGAGATCGGCGACCGCGTGGTGCTGGCGACCTGGCCGAACTACCACGATCCGGCCAACTTCGACGCCTTCACCGATGCCACCGGCGCCTATACCCAGGTCAATGTCTTCGGCTCGAACGAAGAGATGCTGGCCAAGATTCAAGCCGGCGGCTCGGGCTGGGACGTCTTCGTTCCCACCAACTATGCCGTTCCCACCTATGTCGAGGCGGGTCTGATCGAGCCGCTGGACCTGTCGAAGATCCCCAATTACGACCCCGCCGCCTTCGATTCCCGCTTTGCCGACGCCGGCACCATCGACGGCGTCGTCTATGGCGTGCCCAAGAACTGGGGCACCACCGGCATCGCCTTCAATAGCGACAAGACCGGCGGCGTGGTCGACAGCTGGAAAACCTTCTTCGACGGCGCCCGGGATCAGTTCGACGGCCGCGCCATGGTGCATGACTATCAGCTCACCACCATCGGCAACGCGCTGGTCTATCACGGCTTCAGCTTCAACTCGGTGGACCCCGCCGAACTGGCCCAGGCCGAAAAGCTGCTGATCGACGTCAAGCCCCACCTCTACGCGATCTCGTCCGACTACCAGCCGGCGATGCGCAACGGCGACGCCTGGCTGACCATGTGCTGGACCGGCGACGGCAAGCAGATGAACAGCGACATGCCCGAAATCGGCTTCGCGCTCGGCAAGGAGGGCGGCGAGATCTGGTCGGACTTCTACGCCATCCCCAAGGGCGCGCCGCACAAAGAGGCCGCCTATGCGCTGATCAACTTCCTGCTCGACCCGCAGGTGAACGCGCGCGAGTCGCTGGCGCATGGCTATCCGGTCGCCGACAGCCGCACCAACGCGCTGCTGCCCGAGGAACTGCTGAACGACCCGATCCTCTATCCGGCGGCCGAAGCCCTCGCACCGCTGGAATTCGGCGCGGCGGTGACTCTGACCGACCCGAACCGCGCCGAGCTGATGGCGCGCTTCAAGTCGGCCTGACGGCTCTAAGAAAGGAAACGGACGATGGCCATGACCCAATTCCGGGCGCGGGCGCTGCTGCTGACACCGGCAGGGCTCTGGTATGCGGCGCTGCTGCTGCTGCCGCTGGCCGTCGTCCTGATCTTTTCCTTCGGCGAACGCAGCGCGATCGGCGGTTATGCCCCCGGCTTCACGCTGGAGCAATACGCCAATCTCCCGGCGCGCTTCGCCGCCTTCCGCAACACCATGACGCTGGCGCCGCTGGGCACGGTGGCCTCGCTGCTGATCGCCTATCCGCTGGCCTATTTCCTCGCCGTCCGGGTCAGCCCGAAATGGAAGACCATGCTGCTGGTGCTGGTGATCGTGCCGTTCTGGACCTCGATCCTGATCCGCTCCTACGCCTGGATCTTCCTGCTGGGCGGCAAGGGTATCCCGGCGCTGCTGGCGCAGATCGGCCTGGATGACGTGCGGCTGCTGAACACCCCTTTCGCGGTGCTGGTGGGGATCGTCTACGGCTATCTTCCGCTGATGGTCTTCCCGATCTACGTGGCGCTGGAAAAGCTGGACAAACGCCTGCTCGAGGCCGCCGCCGATCTCGGGACCCCGCCCTGGCGCGCCTTTCTCCAGATCACCCTGCCGCTGTCGATGCCCGGCGTTCTGACCGGATCGATGCTGGTCTTCATCCTGCTGATGGGCGAATTCCTGATCCCCGCGATCCTGGGCGGCGGCAAGGTGTTCTTTGTCGGCAACGCGCTGGTCGATCTGTTCCTGCAATCGCGCAACTGGGCCTTCGGCTCGGCGGTGGCGGTGGCGCTGGTGGTGATCATGCTGATCACGGTCGCGCTCTATACCCGCGCGGTGAAACGCTTCGGCGCCAGCCGCGACGATGTCGGCCTGATGTGAGATACCCATGAGACTCTATGCCCTGGCGGTCTACGCCTTTCTCTATCTGCCGATCGGCATCATCGCGCTGTTCTCCTTCTCGGCGGGCCGCTCGGCCTCGTCGATGCAGGGGTTCTCGCTGCAATGGTACGGGCGGGCGCTGAACAATCCCTTCGTGATGGAGGCGCTCTGGACTTCGGTCCGCGTCGCCTTCCTGTCGGCGCTGCTGGCGACCTTGGTGGGCACCATGGCGGCGCTGGCGCTGACCGGCATGCGCGGGCGGATGCGCGCCACCTTCGATCTGCTGGTGCAGATCGCGGTGATGATCCCCGGCATCGTCATCGGCATCGCCACGCTGATCGCGCTGGTGTCGGTCTTTGGCCTGGTCAATCCCTGGCTCGAGGCGGCGACCGGCTGGAAACTGTCGCTGGGCGCCGGGTCGCTGATCGGGGCGCACGGGCTGTTCACCATGTCGCTGGTGGTGCTGCTGGTGCGCGGCCGGATGGAAACGCTGGACCCGGCGCTGATCGAGGCGTCGAACGATCTGGGCGCCACCCCCTTCGGCACCTTCCGCCAGGTGACCCTGCCGCAGATCCTGCCGGCGATCCTCGCGGGCTTCCTGCTCGCCTTCACCTTCAGCTTTGATGATTTCATCATCGCCTTCTTCGTCGCCGGGGCCGAGACGACGCTGCCCATCTACGTCTTTTCCTCCATCCGGCGCGGCGTGACCCCCGAGATCAACGCGATCGGCACCATGGTCATGGCCGCCTCGCTCACCGTTCTGATCGTCGCGCAGCTTCTGTTGCGGCGGTCGCAGGCGCAGCAGCGCCGATAATTCAGATGCAGGAGACAGCAATGTTGCAAGACCGTGTCGCACTGGTGACCGCGGCGGGATCGGGGATCGGGCGTGCCGGTGCCGTGGCCATGGCCCGCGAGGGCGCCTTCGTCGTGGTGACCGATCTGCGCGAGGATCTGGCCGCCGGGACGCTGGCCGAGATCGAGGCCGCGGGCGGGCGAGGCGAGGCGCGCGGGCTGGACATGCGCGACGATGCCGCGGTCGAGGCCGAGATCGCCCATGTGGCCGCAAACCACGGCCGCATCGACGTGCTGCACAGCCATGCCGGCATCCAGATCGAGGGACGCGCCGAGGATGTGACACCGGCGCAGATGGACGCGGCCTGGGCGCTGAACGTGCGGGCGCATTTCGTCGTCGCGCGCGCGGTGATCCCGCATATGCGGGCGCAGGGCGGCGGCTCGGTGATCGTCACCGCCTCGAACTCGGGCTGCCAGTACGACCGGGGCATGGTGTCCTACGCCACCACCAAACACGCCGCCGTCGCCATGGTGAAACAGATGGCGGCGGATTACGCGCGCGAAAAGATCCGCTTCAACGCGCTCTGCCCCGGCTTTGTCGACACCCCCTTCAACGCCGGGTTCGAGACCCAGATGGGCGGCCGCGGGGCGCTCGAGGCCTATGTCTCCGAGACCGTCCCGATGGGGCGCTGGGGCGAGGTCGCGGACATCGCCGAGGGGATTCTCTATCTGGCCTCGGACCGGTCCAGCTTCGTCACCGGGCTGGCCCTCGTGATCGACGGCGGCGAGGTGCTCTGACCGCCCCGCCCTGCCCCTAGGGCCCCGGACGCTACCGCTGCGGCTTCGCCGTGATGGCGTGGGCGGTGTCCTGCAGCGCGGGCAGGATCTCGGCCCGGATCCGCTCCTCGCTCCAGCTCAGCGCCGAGACCGAGGCCTGAACCGCGGCAAGGGCGCGCCCCTCGGGATTGCGGATCGGACAGGCAATGGCGATCTCGTTCGGCAACATCTGGCTGCGGGCGATCGCATAGCCGTCGCGCACCGCCTGCTCCACGGCCTGCACGATTTCGCTGCGGTCCAGCGTCGTATGCGGCGTGTAGCTGCGCAGCGGCCAGTCGCGCACCGCCGCGGCCCGTTCCTCCGGCGGAAAGGTCGACAGGATCACCCGCCCCGATGAGGTCGACAGCGCCGGCAGCCGCCGGCCGATCACCGTCGCCGCGAAACTGGTCCGCTTGCAGGGCAGACGGCTGACATAGATGATATGATCGCCCGACAGCTCGGCCATGTTGACCGTTTCGCCGATCAGCTTGGACAACTCGATCAGTTTCGGCATCGCCTGCGCGACCAGCGGGTCCGACCAGTAATAGGCATAGGCCATCCCCAGCCAGGCGTGCGAGGGGCGGAACCGCCGTGTCGTGGCATCCTTTTCCAGCATCCCCTCCAGATGCAGGGTATTCGCCAGCCGCTGCGCCGCGCTCTTGTCCAGACCCGACCGCGCGGCCAGTTCTGACAGCGACAGCTCCGTATGCGACTCGTCGAAGGCGCGCAGCAGCCGCAGCCCCTTGGCCAGCGATCCGACATAGAGCGTATTTTGCTTGGGTTTCTCCGTCCGGCCCAAAACTCCCCCCCCAACAGGTCAGAAAAATATTGACGGCACCGGATTCGGCAGGCTTACAATATCATATAGCGCGTCAAGGTATTATAATACGATACCGCTGACAACAGGAATTGAGACCGCAAACCCCGGCACGGATCGGGGCCCAACAAGGGGGAAACGATGAAGAACCTTTCACTCGCAACCACGCTCGCCGCCGTGGCCTTTGCCGCCGCCGGCGTTCCGGCGCTGGCCGACAAGGCCAACGACACGCTCAACGTCGCCTTCACAAAAGAGCTGGAGAACGTCGATAGCTACTTCAACTCGTCGCGCGAAGGCGTTGTGATGCAACGCGCGGTCTGGGACGGCCTGATCTACCGCGATCCGGCGACCAACGAATACAAGGGCAACCTGGCGACCTCCTGGAGCTGGGTTGACGACACCACGCTCGAGTTCAAGCTGCGCGAGGGCGTCACCTTTCACAACGGCGAGCCGTTCAACGCCGACGACGTGGTCTTTACCGTCAACTTCGTCGCCGACCCGGCCAACGGGGTGAAGACCCAGCGCAACGTCAACTGGATGAAATCGGCCGAAAAGATCGACGATTACACCGTCCGCATCCATCTCAAGGAAAAATTCCCGGCGGCGATCGAATTCCTGTCCGGGCCGGTTTCGATGTATCCCAACGAATACTATGCCGAGGCCGGCCCCTCGGGCATGGGGCTCAAGCCGGTGGGCACCGGCCCCTACAAGGTCACCTCGGTGGTGCCGGGCCAGCATTTCGTGCTGGAAAAGAACGACGCCTACCATGACAGCCCCAAGGGCCAGCCCGCGATCAGGACCATCGACATCCGCACCGTGCCGGACGTCAACACCCAGATCGCCGAGATCTTCTCGGGCACCCTCGACCTGATCTGGCAGGTGCCCGCCGACCAGGCCGGGAAACTCAGCGCCATGGACCAGTTCACCGTCGCCAACGAATCCACGATGCGCGTGGGCTATATCTCGATGGATGCCGCCGGCCGCTCGACCATGGACCCCAACCCGTTCACCGACGTCCGCGTCCGCCGCGCGGTGAACCATGCCATCGACCGCAACGCCATCGTCGACAACCTGCTCAAGGGTTCGTCCAAGGTGATCAACACCCCCTGTTTCCCCAGCCAGTTCGGCTGCGTGCAGGATGTCACCTCCTATGACTACGATCCCGAGAAGGCCAAGGCGCTGCTGGCCGAGGCCGGCTATGCCGACGGCTTCACCACCGAGTTCTACGCCTATCGCAACCGCGACTATGCCGAGGCGATCGCCTCCTATCTGAACGCGGTCGGCATCAAGACCGACTTCAAGATGCTGCAATACTCGGCGCTGCGCGAGCTGAACATGAAGGGCGAGGTGCCGTTGTCCTTCCTGACCTGGGGCAGCTACTCGATCAACGACGCCTCGGCGATGGTCAGCCAGTTCTTCAAGCATGGCTCGCTCGACGATGCGCGCGACGATCAGGTGCTGGCCGATCTCACCGTCGCCGACAGCTCGACCGATCCGGCCGAGCGGATCGACTTCTACGGCAAGGCGCTGAAACGCATCACCGATCAGGCCTACTGGGCGCCGCTCTTCAGCTACAACACCAACTACGTGTTCAAGAAGAGCGTCAATTACACCCCGACCCCGGACGAGGTTCTGCGCTTTACCACCATGACCTGGAACTGATCCGACCCGGACACCGCGGCGCCCGCTCGCGCCGCGGTGTTCCCGCCTGCCGCCTGTTGCCACAGGTACCCTGACGCCCCGGCGCGCGCCCGGCGCAAGGAAACATCATGCTGCAATTCATCCTCAAACGTCTCGGACTGGCCGTTCTCGTCGCCTTTACCGTCTCGTTCATCAGCTTTTCGCTGCTGTTCCTCTCCGGCGATCCGGCCGCCGCGCTGGCCGGCGAAGGCGCCAGCGGCGAAGACATCGAAGCGCTGCGCACGCTCTACGGGTTCGACCGGCCGATGCTGGTCCAGTACGGCGACTGGCTGTTCTCGGCGCTGCGCGGCGATTTCGGCGAAAGCTATTATTTCAAGCTGCCAGTCGCCACGCTGATCGCCGAGCGGCTGACCGTCACCATGCTGCTCGGCCTTTGCGGGATCACCTTCGCGCTGGTCACGGCGGTGCCGCTGGGCGTCGCCGCGGCGATCCGCCCGAACTCGCTGATCGACCGGATCGCGCTGTTCCTGTCGGTGGCGGGTCAGGCAATGCCGAGTTTCTGGTTCGGCCTGATCCTGATCGTGGTCTTCGCCATCAAGCTCGGCTGGCTGCCGCCCTCGGGCGCGGCGAGCTGGCGCCACTTCATCATGCCCACCATCGTGCTGGGCTATTACGCCATGCCCGCCATCATGCGCCTGACCCGCGCCGGGATGCTCGAGGTGCTCAATTCGGACTATATCCGCACCGCCCGCGCCAAGGGCGCGCCAGAGGTGCAGGTCCTGTTCAAACACGCCCTGCGCAACGCCATCATCCCGGTGGTGTCGCTGGCGGCGGTGCAGATGGGGTTCATGCTCGGCGGCTCGATCGTGGTGGAATCGATCTTTGCGCTGCACGGCGCCGGCTATCTCGCCTGGGAAAGCATCGGCCGCAACGACCTGCCGACGGTTCAGGCGCTGATCTTGATCTTCTCGATGTTCTACATCGTCTTCACCTTTCTCGCCGATGTGCTCAACGCATGGCTCGACCCGCGCATGAGGAGCAGCTGAGATGAGCGATCTGTCCGATCCCCTCCTGCAGGAAATCACCGGCCCCACCCCCGGCCAGCTTCTGCGCAAGCGCGTCTTTGGCCATCAGGGGCTGATCTTCGGGCTGGCGGTCGTCGCGATCCTGGCCGTGGTGGCGATCCTGGCGCCCGTGATCGCCCCGCATGACCCCTATGCCCAGAGCCTGGTGGCGCGGATGAAGCCGCCGGTCTTCCTGGGCGGCACCTGGGAGAACCCGCTGGGCACCGACCACCTGGGCCGCGACTATCTCTCGCGGCTGATCTACGGCGCGCGGGTCTCGCTGATGATCGGCGGGATCGCCGCGTTGATCTCCGGCGTGATCGGCACCGCGATGGGGGTCGCCGCCGGCTATTTCGGCGGCAAGGTCGACGCCGTCGTGACCTTTCTGATCAACGTGCGCCTCGCCATGCCGGTGGTGCTGGTCGCGCTGGCGGTGGTGGCGATCCTCGGCGGCTCGCTCACCGTGGTGATCGCGGTGCTGGGGCTGCTGCTGTGGGACCGCTTCGCCGTGGTCATGCGGGCCTCGACACTACAGGTGCGCGGGCGCGAATACGTGGCGGCGGCCCAGGCCATCGGCGCCTCGACGCCGCGCATCCTGCTGTCCGAGATCATGCCGAACATCGTCAACAACCTGATCGTCGTGGTCACCCTGGAAATGGCCCACGCCATCCTGCTCGAGGCGGCGCTCAGCTTTCTCGGGCTCGGGGTGCAGCCGCCGACGCCCAGCTGGGGCCTGATGGTCAGCGAGGGCAAGAACATGATGCTGTTCGAACCCTGGCTGGTGCTGATCCCCGGCGCGGTGCTGTTCGTGCTGGTGCTGGCGATCAACCTGATGGGCGACGGGCTGCGCGACGTCACGGCCCCCGAGAACAGGAGCTGACCATGAGCGAACCGCTTCTCTGCGTCCGCAACCTCAACATCGACATCCCGGTCGGCGGCGGCACCCTGCACGCGGTGCGCGGCATCGACTTCGAGCTGCAACGCGGCGAGGTGCTCTCGATCGTGGGCGAATCCGGCTCGGGCAAATCGCTGACCTCGCTGGCGCTCATGGGCCTTCTGGGCAAACGGATCGACCGCCGCGCCGACCGGATGGACTTTGACGGCATCGACCTGACCCGCGCCGGCAAACGGCAGATGCGCGCCCTGCGCGGCGACCGCATGTCGATGATCTTCCAGGAGCCGATGACCTCGCTCAACCCCGCCTATACCATCGGCGATCAGCTGGCCGAGGCGCTGCTGCTGCACCGGAACGTCTCGCGCCAGCAGGCCCGCGACCGCGCGGTGGAGCTGCTGGAAAAGGTCGGCATCACCGCCGCCGCCAGCCGCCTCGGCCAGTATCCGCACCAACTCTCGGGCGGGCTGCGCCAGCGGGTGATGATCGCCATGGCGCTGATGTGCGGCCCCGAGCTGATCATCGCGGACGAGCCGACCACAGCGCTCGACGTGACGATCCAGGCACAGATCCTGCGGCTGCTGGTCGATCTGGTGCGCGAGATGGACATGGCGATGATCCTGATCACCCACGATCTGGGCGTGGTCGCCCGCGTCGCCGACAAGGTGGCGGTGATGTACGCCGGCGAGCTGGTCGAGACCGGCAGCGCCGGGGCGATCTTCAACGCCCCCTCCCACCCCTACACGCGCGGGCTGCTGCGCTGCATCCCGCTGCCCGGCAGGACCGCGCGCGGCGCGCCGCTGGGCACCATCCCCGGCATCGTGCCCTCGCTGGTGGGCGAAATCGGCGGCTGCGTCTTCCGCACCCGGTGCGACCATGCCGTCGCCGCCTGCCACGGCGCCATTCCCCACCGCGGCGAGGCCGACCACATGTTCCGCTGCGTCCACCCGCACGGCCACCGCGAAGACGAGGAGACCCCGGCATGAACGCGATGTCGAAACCGGACACGCCGGTTCTGGAACTGCGCGGCGTCTCCAAGGTCTATTCGGTCAAACAGGGGCTGATGGGCGCGCGCAAACCGCTGCGGGCGGTCAACGACGTGAACCTGACGCTCGGCCGCAGCGAGGTGCTGGGCCTGGTCGGCGAATCCGGCTGCGGCAAATCCACCCTGGCCAAGATCCTGCTGGGGCTGGAGGCGCCCACCAGCGGCGAGGTTCTGGTCGACGGCGAGGCGATCGGCAGCCATGACCGGCTGAAACTCGCCCGCCGCATCCAGCCGATCTTTCAGGATCCCTACAGCTCGCTCAACCCGCGCAAATCCATCGCCGAGATCATCTCCCTGCCGCTGCGGGTGCATGGAATCGGCGACCATGCCAGCCAGACAAAGGCGGTGCGCGAGATCCTCGATGTGGTCGGTCTGCCGGCCCGGGTGATGAACACCTATCCCAGCCAGATGTCCGGCGGCCAGCGCCAGCGCGTCGCCATCGCCCGCGCCCTGATCATGAAACCCGAGATCGTCATCTGCGACGAGCCGACCTCGGCGCTCGACGTCTCGGTGCAAAGCCAGATCCTCAATCTTCTGGGCGAGCTCAGGCGTGAATTCGGACTGACCTATCTGTTCATCTCCCACAACCTCGCCGTGGTCGAGCATCTGGCGACGCGGGTGGCGGTGATGTACCTGGGCCGGATCGTCGAAGAGGCCGAAACAGGCGCCCTGTTCGACGCCTCGCGCCACCCCTATTCCCGGGCGCTGCTCGACTCGGTGCTGACGCCCGAACCCGGTCTCGGCGTGCCCGACACCCATCTGGGCGCCGCCTATCCCAACCCGATCAATCCGCCGCCGGGCTGCGCCTTTCATCCGCGTTGCGCCTCGGCGACCGCCTTCTGCGCCGCGCGGGCACCGCGCCCGGTCGCCAGCGGCGACGGCCTTGTCGAATGCCACCTCTACGATCCCGAAACCGAAATGTTCCAGAGATAACATCATGAGCGCCTCCCTCTCCCGGACCCAGACCGTCACCAAGACCGTCATCGAAACCGAGGGCGGCGTCGTCGCCGCCCAGCACAGTCTGGCCGCCCAGGCCGGGGCCGATGTGCTGGCCGCCGGCGGCGATGCGGTCGATGCCGCCGTCGCCACCTCCTTCGTGCTCGGCGTGCTGGAGCCTTGGATGAGCGGCCCGGCGGGTGGCGGCGCGATGATGCTCTGGCGCGCCGACAAGGGCGAGGCGATCGCCCTCAACCACGGCATGCGCGCGCCCGCCGCGCTGAACCCGGCCGACTATCCGCTGTCCGGCCAGGGGGTGGCGGGCGACCTCTTTCCCTGGGAAGGGGTGGTCGACAACCGCAACGTTCAGGGCGCCACCGCGGTGGCGGTGCCCGGCGTCGTCGACGGCCTTGGCCAGGCGCATGAGCGCTGGGGCCGGATGCCCTGGGCCGAACTGCTGGCCCCCGCCATCGCGCACGCGCGGCAGGGAATGCTGGTCGACTGGTTCGCCGCGCTGATCATCGCCTCCTGCACGCGCGAGCTGGCCAAGGATGCCGACGCCGCCGCGCTGTTTCTCGAGGACGGCCAGTGGCCGACCATCGGCGCCTGGACCTCGATCGCCGAAAAGCGCCTCGATCAATCGAAAATGGCCGACAGCCTGGACCAGATCGCCCGCGGCGGCGCCCGCGCCCTTTATGACGGCGATCTGGGCGCCGCGATGGCGGCGGACATTCAGGCCAAGGGCGGCTGCCTGTCCCATGACGACCTGCGCGCCTACCGGGCCGAGTTTCACCCCGCGCTCAGCTTCGACTACCGCGCTGCGCGGCTGCACGCGGTGCCGGGCCTGACCGCCGGACCGACCCTGCAAGAGGCGATGAGCGTCGCCGCCCGCACGCCGCTGACCTCGGCGCTGCCGGACGGCGCCGCCTTTGCCGCCTACGCCCGCGGGCTCAAGGCCGCCTATCAGACGCGGCTCTCGGGCATGGGCGACAACAGCGAACATCCGGACGCGCCCGGCTGCACCACCCATTTCTCGGTGGTGGACCGTCACGGCAACATGGTCGCACAGACCCAGACGCTGCTGTCGATCTTCGGCTCGCGCGTGGTCTCCGGCTCGACCGGCTTCATGATGAACAACGGCATCATGTGGTTCGACCCGGTCCAGGGCCGGCCCAATTCGCTGGGCGCGGGCAAGCGGTGCCTGATGAACGTCTGCCCGGTGATCGGCGAGGCGCCCGGCGACACCATGTTCGCCTTCGGCGCCAGCGGCGGGCGCAAGATCGTCTCGGCGGTGGCGCAGCTTTCGGGGTTCGTCGCCGATTTCGGCATGGACGTGGGCGCGGCCTTTCACCATCCCCGCATCGACGTGTCGGGCGGCCCCTTCGTCATCGCCGACGAAACCCTGCCGCCCGAGGTCACGCAGGAGCTGGCACAGGAACATGAGGTGCGCACCGCGCGCCGCACCCTGTTTCCCTATGCCTTCGCCTGCCCGGCCGGGGTCATGCGGCGCCAGGGCCGCAATTCCGGCTGCACCGAGATCATGTCGCCCTGGGGCGATGCCATTTCCGAGCCGCAAGAGGTCTGATCCATGTCCCGCCAATCCGCCATCGAGGCCATCACCCGCTATTTCGACGGCGGCCGGTTCCAGACCGACCTGGCCGATCTGGTCGCCTATCCCAGCGAAAGCCAGAACCCCGACGCCGCGCCAGAGCTGCGCCGCTATCTGGTCGAGGCGATGCTGCCCCGGCTCGAACGGCTGGGCTTCACCTGCGAGCTGTTCGACAACCCCGTCCCCGGCGGCGGCCCGTTCCTTGTGGGCGAGCGCCACGAGGGCGACGGCCTGCCGACGGTGCTGACCTATGGCCACGGCGACGTGATCCGCGCCCAGCACGGCATGTGGCGCGAGGGGCTGGAGCCCTTCAAACTGGTCGAGGAGGGCGACCGCCTCTATGGCCGCGGCAGCGCCGACAACAAGGGCCAGCACCTGATCAACCTCGCCGCGCTCGAGGCGGTGATCGAAACCCGCGGCAGCCTCGGCTTCAACACCCGCATCGTGCTGGAGATGAGCGAGGAGACCGGCTCGCCCGGGCTGCACGCCTTTTTCGCCGCCCATAAGGACAGGCTCGCGGCGGATGTGCTGATCGCCTCGGACGGCCCCCGCCTGCAACCGGAAACGCCGACGATGTTCATGGGCTCGCGCGGCGGGCTGACCTTCGATCTCACCGTCGATCTGCGCGAGGGCGCGCATCATTCTGGCAACTGGGGCGGGTTGCTGGCCGATCCGGCGATGATCCTGGCCCAGGCGCTCTCGACCATCACCGACGCGCGCGGCCAGATCCGCATCCCCGAATGGCGCCCCGACAGCCTGACCGACCAGGTGCGCGCGGCGCTGCGCCCCCTGCCGCTCGAAGGCGGCGACGGGCCGGACATCGACCTCGACTGGGGCGAGGAGAGCCTGACCCCGGCCGAGCGAGTCTATGGCTGGAACAGCTTTGCCATCCTGGCGATGAAAAGCGGCGTGCCCGAGGCCCCGGTCAACGCCATCTCGGCCTCGGCGCGGGCCACCTGCCAGCTGCGCTTTGTGGTCGGCACCGACACGGGCGAGATGCTTCCGGCGCTGCGCCGCCACCTCGACGCCCACGGGTTCGGCAAGGTTCAGATCGAAAGCCACGAACGCGGCTCCTTCGCCGCCACCCGGCTCGACCCCGATCATCCCTGGGTCGATTACGTGCGCGCCTCGCTGGAACAAAGCGCCGGCAAACCGCCGCATGTGCTGCCGAACCTCGCCGGCTCGCTGCCCAACGACGCCTTCGCCGATGTGCTCGGCCTGCCGACGATCTGGATTCCACATTCCTACCGCGCCTGTTCGCAGCACGCCCCGAACGAGCATGTCCTGAAACCGGTCTGCCGCGACGCTCTGCGCCTCATGGCCGGGCTGTTCTGGGACATCGGCGAGGGCGGCACCCCCGGCACCTGACCGCGGGGCCGGCCGCCCTTCCCCGGCCACCTTTCCCGGTCGCTGTCCCGCGCCCGGCGCAGCGTCATTTCCCCGCCCCCCGGGGCACGGCCCTCCGTCCCGGCCGGGGCCGGAGCAAACTGTTTGACATCGCCGCCGGACGGGGGTGTCCTCCCGCCGGGAGGATCTCATGACCACACAGGCAACAGACACACTCGCCGCCGCGATCAAACGCGCCCGGGGCCAGCAGCTGGGCGATCTGCTGCGGCGCAGCGCGGCGCGGTTTCCGGGCAAACTCGCCCTCGCGTTCCGCGATCACCGCGACAGCTTCCGCGATCTGGATCAGGTGGTGAACCGCACCGCCAACGCGCTGGCCGCCCGCGGCATCGCCAAGGGCGAGCGCGTCGCGCTGCTGACCCACAACAACCGCGCCTTCGTCATCCTGCGCTTTGCGCTGGCGCGCATCGGCGCGGTGGCGACGCCGATCAACTTCATGCTGAACGCCGAGGATGTGGCCTATATCCTCGCCCATTCCGGCGCCCGCGCGCTGATCTGCGAGGATACGCTCTGTGCGACCGCCGAGGCGGCGTTGGCACTGATCGAGGGCGGCCCGGACCTGCTCTATTCCATCGCCCATTCCGGCGCGCCCGTCTCCGGCAACTGGAATCCGGTCGAGCCGCTGTTCGACCACCCCGACACCTCGGAGCCCTGGGTCGACGTCGCCGCCGACGATCCGATCCAGATGATGTACACCAGCGGGACTGAATCCCGGCCCAAGGGCGCCATGCTGACCTCCGGCGCGCTTTATGCCCAGTATGTCACCGTCATCGCCGATGGCGAGATGCGCCCCGACGCCATCGAGCTGCACTGCCTGCCGCTGTTCCATTGCGCCCAGCTCGACTGTTTCCTGACGACGGATCTATATCTCGGCGCCACCAGCATCCTGCACGAGGGCGCCGACCCCGCCGCCATGCTGGCCACCATCGAACGCGAAGGGGTGACCAAGCTGTTCTGCCCGCCGACGGTCTGGATCGCCCTGCTGCGCCATCCCGATTTCGACCGGCGCGACCTCAGCAGCTTGGCGCAGGGGTACTACGGCGCCTCGATCATGCCGACCGCGGTGATCGAGGAACTGATGCGGCGGCTGCCGGCGATGCGGCTCTACAACTTCTACGGCCAGACCGAGATGGCCCCCTGCGCCACCATCCTGCGCCCCGAGGAGCAACTGACCAAGCTGGGATCGGCCGGCCGACCCGGCCTCAACGTGGAAACCCGCGTCGTCGATGACGAGGGTCAGGACGTGCCCACCGGCGAGATCGGCGAGATCGTGCACCGCAGCCCGCACCTGATCCTGGGCTATTACAACGACCCGGAAAAAACCGCCGAGGCGTTCCGGCGCGGCTGGTTCCACAGCGGCGATCTGGGCCGGTTCGACGAGGACGGCTATCTCTATGTGGTCGACCGCAAGAAGGACATGATCAAGACCGGCGGCGAGAACGTGGCCAGCCGCGAGGTCGAAGAGGCCATCTTCCGCCACCCCAAGATCGCCGAGGTGGCGGTGTTCGGCGTGCCCCACCCCAAATGGATCGAGGCGGTGACAGCGGTGGTGGTCCCGAAAGAGGGCGAAACCCTGAGCGTGGAAGAACTCGACGCCTATTGCCGCGAGGCGCTGAGCCATTTCAAGACGCCCAAGCACCTGTCGATCCGCGACGGCCTGCCCAAGAATGCCAGCGGCAAGATCCTGAAACGCGAGTTGCGGCTGGAATTCGCCGCCGTCTTCGACGACTAGGGCCGGACCCCGGCGCGTCGGTGCAACGGCCCGTCAGGCGCGTTGCACCGGGCGCACCAAGCCGCACCAAAGGGCGGCACGCAGGCGCGGGCCGACCGGGACACTACTGCCCCAGCGGCAGACGCTTTTCGACGATGCGCGCCAGAACCGAGGCCCCCACCGGCAAGATCTCCTTGCCCAGCACGAACCCGGGATTGTGCAGCGGCGTGCTGCCGGAATGGCCAAGTGTGCAATAGGCCCCCGGCACCACCTTGAGCATATCTGCAAAATCCTCCGACCCGGTCACCGGCGTGGTTTTTTCGCTCACGTTCTCGGCGCCCAGCACATCGCGCGCGGCCTCCATATAGGCGTCTGACAGATCGGCATCGTTGACCAGCACGTCAAAGATGTTGCGGCTGTCGAACTCGACCTCGACGCCATAGGCCACCGCCGCCCCCTGGCACAGCGCCGCGATCCGCTCCTCCGTGAGATCGCGCATCGCATCGTTGAAATACCGGATGGTCCCGGACAGCCGCGCCTCGCCCGGCACCACGTTATAGGCCGAGCCGGAGTGGATCTGCGTCACCGAGACGACGCAGGTCTCGGTCGCCGGAACGTTGCGGCTGACCACGGTCTGCACCTGCCCGACCAGCGCGGCGGCGATCATCAGGGCATCGCGCGACTGATGCGGCATGGCGGCATGGCTTCCCTGACCGCGCACCGTGATGTCAAAGAACTGCGCCCCGGCCATCGCCGGTCCCTTGATCAGCGACAGCTGCCCGGGCTCGGCCATCGGGTTGTTGTGCATGCCATAGATTTCATCGCAGGGAAACCGCTCGAACAGGCCCTCGGCCAGCATGCGGCGGGCGCCGCCCAGCCCCTCTTCGGCCGGCTGAAAGACCAGCATGGCGGTGCCGTCGAAATCGCGTGTCGCGGCCAGGTATTTCGCCGCTCCCAGCAGCATGGTTGTATGCCCGTCATGACCGCAGGCATGCATCGCACCGGCGTTTTGCGACGCATAGGACAGGCCCGACTGCTCCTCGATGGGCAGCGCGTCCATATCCGCCCGCAGCGCGACACAGCGGTTGCCCGCGCCCTTGCCCCGGATCAGGCCGACCACCCCGGTGCCGCCGAGGCCGGTGTGCACCTCGTCCACGCCCCAGGCCCGAAGGCGCTCGGCGACGATCCCGGCGGTGCGGGTCTCTTCAAAGCCGATCTCGGGATGGGCATGAAGGTCTTCGAAAATCTCGGCAAGCTCGTGCTCGGCGGCGGCAATATCGGGCATTGTGGACATGTCAAACTCCAGGCGGAACGGCCGGACCTCCGGCCTGTGATCCGCCGAACGGTAGCCGCGCCGCCCCGACATGTCGAGGCGCCGGTCGATCCGCCGCGCCGCGCTCCCCCCGCCCCGCCGGTCGAAAATCCGCTCGCCTCCCCCCGAACCGTACAAAATCGGCCTCGAACGCCCCAATCCGCCCTTTCAGACCCCGTCGTCAGGATCCGAAACCGTACAAAACGATACAGAAATTCCCCATTTTCCGCCCTTGCCGCATCGCCGCATCTGGACAAATCCGTCCGCGCTCCGGCTAATACGGCGCATGGACCTGCACAGCACCTATCCCGGGGTCATGGACCTTAAGTGGCGCGCCAAGGCGCGGCTTCCGAAATTCGTCTGGGAATATCTCGACAGTGGCACCGGCACCGAGGCGACCAAGGCCCGGAACCGCAAGGCCTTGGATTCGCTTGGATTCATGCCCGCCATTCTGCAGGGTCCGCAGGCGCCGGACCTCTCGGTCACGCTGCTGGGGCAACGATTCCCCCTGCCCTTCGGCATCGCCCCCATCGGCATGTCCGGCCTGATCTGGCCCGATGCCGAAGGCCACCTGGCCCGAACCGCGGCCAAGGCCGGCCTGCCCTATACCCTCTCCACCGTCGCCGCCCAGAGCCCCGAGGATTTGGCACAACATCTAGGGGCGCATGCCTGGTTTCAACTATATCCGCCCAAAAAGCCGGAGATTCGCACCGATCTTCTGGACCGCGCCCGCGCCGCCGGATTCACCACGCTGGTGCTCACCGCCGACGTGCCCGTCGCCTCGCGCCGCGAACGCCAGACCCGCTCCGGCCTGACCCAGCCGCCGCGCCTCACGCCGCGGATTCTGGCCCAGATCGCCGCGCGGCCGGCCTGGGCGATGGGCATGGCGGCGCGGCGCGGATTGCCGCGGATGCGCACGCTCGACAAATACACCAAAAGCGATCTCAACCTGCCGCCCACGGCACATATTGGGTATCTCCTGCGCACATCCCCCGATATGGAGTATGTGAAATGGCTGCGCGACAATTGGGACGGCCCCTTCCTGATCAAGGGCGTGCTGCGCGCCGAGGATGCCGAACCGCTGGAACGCGCGGGCGTCGACGGCCTCTGGATTTCCAACCACGCCGGCCGCCAGTTCGACGGCGCCCCCGGCGCGATTGAGCTGCTCCCGGCCCTGCGCGCCGCCACGCGCCTGCCGCTGCTCTTCGACAGCGGCATCGAGGGCGGCCTCGACATCCTGCGCGCCCTCGCGCTTGGCGCCGACTTCGTGATGCTCGGCCGCGCCTTCCACTTCGCGCTGGCCGCCCTCGGCCCGCGCGGCCCCGCCCATCTGATCGATATTCTCGCCCGCGACATGGAGGCCAACATGGGCCAGATCAGCGTGCAAAACCTGGCCGATCTGCCCGAACCGATCGGCGTGACGCCCGCATCCGCCGATTGACCCGAGCCGATAGCGCAACCAATCTGGCCAGGCTTGCCCAACCCGTATAGCCATGCCGAAACCGCCGCGAGCCGCGGTGCAATGCAAAGCCGAACCTGAGGTGCCCATGTCCGACTTCCGCAAGATATTGATAGCGAACCGAGGCGAGATAGCGATCCGTGTGATGCGGGCGGCGAATGAGATGGGCAAG
>NZ_SMUV01000052.1 GCF_004358185.1 Antarcticimicrobium luteum | reverse complement strand
GCGCTGGCCCGCGACGACCTGCGCGAGGAGCTCTCCCGCTATCTCGCCGAGGTCGTCCAGATCGACAAGGCCGCACAGTAGACAAGCAAGACGGGACAAGACGTGACCAATATTCTGGTGACCGGCGGCGCGGGCTATATCGGCTCGCACGCCTGCAAGGCATTGAAACAGGCCGGCTACACGCCGGTGACCTACGACAATCTGGTGACCGGCTGGCAGGACGCGGTGAAGTTCGGCCCGTTCGAGCGCGGCGATCTGTCCGACCGCGCCCGGCTGGACGCGGTGTTCGCCGAATACCGGCCGGCGGCGGTGATGCATTTCGCCGCCCTCAGCCAGGTCGGCGAGGCGATGAGCGAACCGGGCCGCTACTGGCGCAACAACGTGGCCGGCTCGCTCACCCTGATCGAGGCGGCCACGGCGGCCGGCTGTCTGGATTTCGTGTTCTCCTCGACCTGCGCCACCTATGGCGAGCATGACAATGTGGTGCTGGACGAAAACACCCCGCAGGAGCCGCTGAACGCCTATGGCGCCTCCAAGCGCGCGGTCGAGGACATCCTGCGGGACTTCGGCGCCGCCCATGGGCTGAACGCGGTGATCTTCCGCTATTTCAATGTCGCCGGCGCCGATCCGGAGACCGAGGTGGGCGAACACCACCGCCCCGAGACCCATCTGATCCCGGTGATGCTGGAGGCGATCGACGGCACCCGGCCGGCGCTGACCGTGCATGGCACCGACTACGACACGCCGGACGGCACCTGCATCCGCGATTACGTGCATGTCTGCGACCTGGTCGATGCCCATGTGCTGGGATTGAAATGGCTGCAGGCGGGCAAGGGCAGCCGGGTGTTCAACCTCGGCACCGGCAGCGGGTTTTCGGTGATGCAGGTGATCGAGCAGTCGCGCAGCGTGACCAACCGCGCGGTGCCCTTCGAGACCGGTCCGCGCCGGGCCGGCGACGCCACCAAGCTGGTCTCCGGTTCGGTCCGCGCCGAGGAGGAGCTGGGCTGGACGCCGCGGCGCTCCACGCTGGACCGGATGATCGCCGACGCCTGGGCATGGCACCAGAACGGCCACTACGAGAAATAGCCCGGCGGGGTTCCGCCAGCCTGGTTTTGACATTCGGATAAAAGGGTTGATAATCATCATGATTATCAACCGCGCGAAGGGTGCGCCCACCGGGGCGGCCCTTTGATTCGGGCGGCACCGCACATTTGGAACGTAAGCAGATTTCGATCATGAGGATGCGGTGTCCGGGGAGTGGCGATACATGCTGAAACTGCTCAGCGCCTTGTCGCGCAGTCAGCGGGCTTATGTGTTCCTGGGCATCGACCTTGCGTTGATTCCGGTCGCGCTTTTGCTGACCTATGCGGTGCAGGTGCTGCCCGCCTCGGCGCTGGAGACGCTGCGGGCGAGCCTGCCGGTGCTGCCCTATCTGCTGCTGATCGCGGCGGCGCTATCGAAATGGCTGGGCCTGCCCAATATCCAGCTGAAAGCCTATGAGCGCTTTGCCATCGGCCTGACCGCGCTTTATGCGGCGGGGATCGCCGGGGCGCTGGCGGGGCTGTCCTGGATCGCCGGGCTGGGGCTGCCGGCCGGCACCCATGTGATCTTCGGGCTGTGCTATTTCATCTTCGCGGTGGCGATCCGGATGGTGCTGCTGCAGGTGGTGACCGCGATCTATCGCCGGGCCGAGCCGCGCCGCCGGGTGCTGATCTACGGGGCGGGGACCACCGGCACCCAGCTGGCCCAGGCGCTGAGCGCCCATGACAGCATCGATCCGGTCGCCTTCGTCGACGACAACACCTCGCTGCAGGGCATGCTGCTGGCCGGTCTGCCGGTGCATCCGCCGGCGCGCATCGCCGAACTGGTGCGCGCGCGCCGGATCAACCGGGTGGTGCTGGCGATGCCCTCGCTGAGCCAGCCGAAGCAGGCGCAGATCGCCCGGCGGCTGCAGAAGATGGGGCTGGAGGTGCAGGTGCTGCCCTCGTTTGCCCAGCTGATCGGCGAGGAGGCGCTGATCGACAAGCTGACCCCGGTGGCGCCGCAGAACTTCCTCGGGCGCAAATCCACCGATACCGGGCTGCAGGAGGCCTGTCAGAGCTATGAGGGGCGCAGCGTGCTGGTGTCCGGCGCCGGCGGTTCGATCGGCTCGGAGCTGTGCCGGCAGCTGCTGGGCTGCCACCCGTCGCGGCTGGTGCTCTACGAGCTGTCGGAGCTGGCGCTTTATACCGTGCATCAGGAGCTGACCCAGCTCACCGAGGGGATGGGCATCGAGATCGTGCCGGTGCTGGGCTCGGTCACCGATCCGCGCCAGGTGCGCAAGGTGCTGGGCGATCACGGCGTGCAGGTGGTGCTGCATGCGGCCGCCTACAAGCATGTGCCGCTGGTCGAGGCCAACCCGCTGCCGGGCCTGGCCAACAATGTCTTCGGCACAAGGACGCTCGCCCGCGCGGCGGCGGGGGCGGGGGTGGAGCGGTTCATCCTGATCTCCTCGGACAAGGCGGTGCGGCCGGCCAATGTGATGGGCGCCTCCAAGCGGCTGGCCGAGCTGGTGGTGCAGGATCTGGCCTCCCGCTATGACCGGACCGTTTTCGCCATGGTGCGCTTTGGCAATGTGCTGGGATCAAGCGGTTCTGTGGTGCCGCTGTTTCAGGAACAGGTCAGCCGCGGCGGCCCGGTGACGGTGACCGATCCGGCCGTCAAACGCTTTTTCATGACCATCCGCGAGGCGGTGCAGCTGGTGCTCAAGGCCGGCGCCGGGGCGCAGGGCGGCGAGGTCTTCGTGCTCGACATGGGCAAGCCGGTGCCGATTCTGCAGCTGGCGCGCCAGGTGATCGAGAGCGCCGGCTACAGCGTGCGCGACGAGGCCAATGCCGACGGCGATATTGAGATCGAGATCATCGGGCTGCGCCCCGGCGAGAAGCTGGAGGAGGAGCTGACGCTGAACGGCGATCTGATCGGCACCCGCTATCCGAAGATCTTCTGCGCCCGCGAGGACCACCTCTCGGAGATCGAGGTGGCGGGGGTGCTGCGCGGGCTGCGCCAGGCGCTGGCCGCCGGCGACGAGGCGGCGGCGCGGGCGGTGATCGCCCGCTGGGTCGAGGGCTATGCCGACAGCGAGGCCGGGCGCCGGCGGCTGTGAGTCCGGGCGCAGATGTCACCCCAAAGCCGCGCCCGGGGGCAACCGGGGCCGGCTGCGGACGGTTGGCGTTGATCCGCTTCGCGGCTTTGTGGTCTAACCCGTCGGGACCGCTGCAACAGGCCGACACCATGCCCCTGCCGATTCGCCCTTTTCGCCGATACGGGGCCGCCCTGATGCGGGCGGCGGCGGCGCCCGTGCTGCTGGCCGTTCTGCTGGCCGGCGCCGCCACCGCTCAGGTTGCGGACCCGGTGGAGGACCAGAGCCCGGTCCAGGACGGCGCGCTGCCGCCCGAGGCCGGATCGGCCGAGCCCAGCTTCACCCCGCTGCCGGCGGCCAGCCTGAACTTCTACGGCTCGCCCGGCGGCATCGACATGCCCTCGGCCGAGATGATGCCGGACGGGCAGTTCGCCACCACCGTCTCGAGTTTCGCCGGCCAGACCCGGATGACCCTGACCGCCCAGGTCACGCCCTGGATGTCGGCGAGTTTTCGCTATCACGGCATGCGGGATCTGAACCTGTTCGGCTTCAAGACCTATTACGACCGCAACTTCGACGTCCGGTTCCGGCTCTGGCGCGAGCGGCGCTATCTGCCGCAGGTGGCCCTGGGGCTGCAGGATTTCAGCGGCACCGGCCTGTTCGGCGCGGAATACATCGTCGCCAGCAAGCGCTTTCGCACCCCGTCCTGGGGCGGGCCGGCGCGCGACGGCGGCCGGCTGATGGTGACGGGGGGCATCGGCTGGGGGCGGCTGGGCTCTTACAACAGCATCGGGGCGCTGGGCACGCGCCCGCGCTTTTCCGGTGCCACCAGCCGCGGCGGCGAGCCGGCCTATGACCAGTGGTTCCGCGGACCCTACGCGCTGTTCGGCGGGATCGAGTGGCGCCCCAACGACAAGCTGGGGCTGAAGCTGGAATATTCCTCGGACGATTACGTCACCGAGACGCAGACCGCCTCGCTGTTCAACCGGCGCTCGCCGTTCAGTTTTGGGGTCGAATACCAGTGGAAGCGGCACACCCGGCTGGGCGCCTATTACCTTTACGGCTCCGAGATCGGGGTGGCGGCGCAGATCCAGCTCAACCCGCGCTACCCGACCCGCCGGCTGGTGGTGCCCGCGCCCTATCCGGTGCAGCCGCGCGCGCAATGGGCCGGACCGCCGGAAAGCTGGGACACCACCTGGGCGGAGAGCCGCGGGACGGTGCCGGGCCTGCGCGACCGGCTGACCGAGCTGCTCAAGCGGGACGGGCTGGTGCTCGAATCGCTGGAGGTCGGCGCCGAGACGGCCGAGCTGCGCTATCGCAACCCGCGCTATACCGCCCATGCCGCCGCCCTGGGCCGCGCTGCCCGCGCGCTGGCGGCGACCATGCCGGCCTCGGTCGAGACCTTCCGGCTGGTGCCGGTGGCCGACGGCATGGCGCTCTCGGCGGTGATCCTGCGGCGCTCGGACCTTGAGGCGCTGGAATTCGATCCCCGCAGCAGCGCCGCCCTGCTGACGGTGACCGGCTTTGCCGATGCGGCGGGCAGGCCGGGGCCGGAGGCGCTGCCGGGGGCCGGGCTGTATCCCGATTTCAACTGGTCGCTGTCGCATTACACCTCGCCCTCCTATTTCGACCCCTCGCTGCCGTTCCGGCTGGACGTCGGGGTGGACCTGCGCGCCACCTGGCGCCCGGCG
Organism: Antarcticimicrobium luteum; assembly: GCF_004358185.1. GTDB lineage: Bacteria > Pseudomonadota > Alphaproteobacteria > Rhodobacterales > Rhodobacteraceae > Antarcticimicrobium > Antarcticimicrobium luteum. The sequence continues at coordinate 60,367 of NZ_SMUV01000052.1, read as the reverse complement.
CCGGGCTGGCGGATCTCGGGCAAGCTGCGCCAGCGGGTCTGGGGCAACATCAAGGACGGGCGGCTGTCGAACTCGGTGCTGCCGCATGTGCGCACCGACACCACGATCTACGCGCAGGAGGCCACCACGCTGGAAAACCTCTATGTGGCGCGGCAATGGCGGCCGGGCCGCAACCTCTATGCGCGGCTCACCGCGGGCTATTTCGAGTCGATGTTCGGCGGGCTGTCGGGCGAGATCCTGTGGAAACCGGTGGGCAGCCGGCTGGGGCTGGGGCTGGAGGGCAACTACGTGGTCCAGCGCGATTACGACCAGCGTTTCGGCTTTCAGAATTACGACGTGCTCACCGGTCATGCCTCGGCCTATCTGAACCTGGGCGGCGGCTATGAGGCGCAGGTCGATGTCGGGCGCTACCTGGCCGGGGATATCGGCGCCACCTTCTCGGTCGACCGCACCTTTCCCAACGGTTGGAGCCTGGGCGGTTTCTTCAGCCAGACCAATGTCTCGGCGGCACGGTTCGGCGAAGGCTCCTTTGACAAGGGCATCCGGTTCCGCATCCCGCTGAGCTCGCTGCTGGGCAAGCCCAGCCGCGCCGGGCTGGGGCTGACGATCCGGCCGGTGCAGCGCGACGGTGCCCAGCGGGTCTATGTGCCGGGCCGGCTGTACGATCAGGTGCGCACGGCGCATCGCGCCGGGCTGGAGGCAGGATGGGCGAGGGTCTGGGAATGAACCTGAGAGGTCTTTCGCTGCGGTCCGCGGCGCTGGCCGCGGCGGCGCTGCTGGCGGTTTCGGGCTGTAGCCGCGGCACCGACGCGCCGCCGACGCAGCTGCAGCTGCTCAACGCGGCGCGCACCTCGGCCGGGGCGATCGCCGGCAAGGTGCGCCGCACCGAGGCCCCGGCGCGCCCGCCGCTCACCCGCGCGGCGCTGGAGCAGGTTCAGGTGCCGGTGCTGGAGGTGACGGTGGAGCGGCGCGGCGACTGGGCCTTTCTGTTCCGCACGCTGGAGCGGACCGACAGCAGCCCCGGCCGGATCGAACAGTGGAGCACCGAGGACAGCAACGTCACCATCAGCCTGCGCGGCGGCGTGCTGATCGCCACGCGGGGGCTGGGCGGCGATCTTCTGTCCAGCGCGGTGCGGGTCTCCGATGCCCGCCCCGGCCCGGACGGCGGCGGCGCGCACCGGCAGATGATTCGCAACCTCGACTACCGCGAGACCGCCCTGGCGCTGAGCTGCGATCTGGTCGATCTGGGCCCCGAGACCATCGAGATCGTCGAACGCCGCCACGCCACCCGCCACCTGCAGCAGCGCTGCACGGGCGGCGGCGGCCGGGTGGTGAACGATTACTGGACCGATCCGCGCGCCGGCCTCGTCTGGCAGTCGCGGCAATGGGCGGGGCCGCATCTGGGATACCTGAGCCTGCGCCGGCTGGTAAAATAGGCACAGGGTTGTTACCGTTGAAAGAAAATCGTGCCTGCGGAGGGCCGGGGACGATGCCGCGCGTTGATCCGATCCCGGAACTGCGCTACAACTCGGTTTAAATCAGCCAAAGGGGTTTTGAATTATGAAGAAGATGATTGCCGTCCTGGTCGCCGCCACTTTTGGCCTGTCGACCGCCGCCGTTGCTCAGACCACGCCGCCGGCAACCACGCCGCCTGCTCAGCAGACCGTTGTTGTCAACGGCACCACCCTGACCACCACCACGCTGGCCGGGATCGGTCTTGGCGTTCTGGGTCTGGGCCTGATCCTCTCGAACAACGACGAGAGCGGCACCACCACCACCACCACGACCACCGGCAACTGATCCGGTGCGGCCCCTCCGGGGGTCGATGTGAAAGACATGAAGGCAGGCCGCATCCGGCCTGCCTTTTGCGGTGTCGCGGTGTTGCCGCCCCGCCGGGCGCTGCGCCCCGGGGGCCGCCCGAGGCCCCTCATCCGGACAGAAATCCCGGCATTCCGGGGTCTGGAATTCGGCGTCCGGCGGGACGTATTCCCGCGGCGTTGAGCAAACTTCCGCCGAAGGAAGGTTTTTTGATTTGAATCATTTTACCTCAACCTTCGATGGTATTCATATGCAATTGTGTAGATGTTTCTACCCCCGGCCGAATTGGCGATGAGACCCCGTGCGTGGGGGGAGGGGGCAAAGGATGCAGGATTGCCGCAACATAGGCCGACGCCCGGGTTTCAGGCCGCGGTGCGCGCCAGAGGAGGAAAGTTTTTATGGCTGATGAAGTTCTCAATACGTCGCCTGATTACTCAGTAACCCACGTTTTCAGCATTGATGACATTTCCGGCGGGTTCGATGGCACCACCATCGCGGACACCCCGTCGATCATTGATTACAGCACCTCGCAGGTCACCAAGGAAGGGGTGACGCTGAACCCGATCGACACCGAATTCGGCTTTTACGTGACCGATTTCAGCGGCGCCGAGGAAAAGGTGCGCGATGGCCTCTATACCGAGGGCTGGGTCGGCAACCTGAGCGGCGAGGGCGGCGAGCATCTGGGCCTGGTCATCTCCGACGCGCCTACCGACACCTTCCAGACGCCGGCATTGCTGGGCACCTGGCTGGCCGGTCTGGGCGGCAATTCGGTCAAGGCCTCGACCGAGCACTACTCGGTCATGCAGCAGGTGCTGTCGGACCAGTACTATCCCGACGATCCGGATGCGGTCTATACTCTGGACGACGATCTGCGCATGATCGATCTGGACGAGGCGGGCAATCCCGGCCTCATGCATGATTACTACGTGAAGGAGCTCTCCGAGGCGCTGCAGCGCGCGATCGACACCGTCGGCAGCGGCACCGTGGCCCATGACGATATCGACTTCAACCGCGACGGCGTGGCGGACAGCTTCGACACGCTCACGGTGACCGCCCCCGGCACCGCGATCGAGGTTGGCGCGGTCGACCTGGACGGCGACGGCGAATGGGACCTGATCGACGGCGGCCTCAACGGCTATGGCGCCGATGCGGGCATCCGCGACATCCTCACGCCGAACGAAAGCACCATCCAGAACAACATCGCCTATGGCGACGATTATTCGGTGACGCTGAAGGACGACGGCAAGCTGCTCTATCGCTGGGGCAACATGGTCAAGCGGCCCAACGATGTCCGCATGGAAGTGGAGATGCCGCTGCCCGATGAATGGTCGGCGCCGGACGGGTCGGACGGTCTGATCCCGCTCTATCGCATCACCGCGGCCGAGCTGGTCACCCGCCACACCATCACCAACAACCCCAACGACCAGATCCGCCCCGAGGATTTCGAGAACGAGGCGGCGATCGGCCAGCTTCCCTCCTATGAGGTGGACGCGGACGGCAACTGGCTCTCGACCGAAGGCTTCTATGCCGGCGACGGCACCTTCTACCCGGCCGGCACCGTGCTGAAGGACGCCTCGCTGCCGGGGCTGGTGGAGGACTCGCTGCTGGCCCAGATCGGCGCGACCTCGGCCGATCTGGACACCGGTCTTACCAACGCCTGGTACACCACCATGGACCGGGAGCCCTTCACCGCCGAACTGGACGGGGACGGTGAATATGTCACCGGGCCGCGCTGGCGCCTGCAGACCGACAAATACGGCCAGGACCTGCCCGGCGTGGTGATGCCGATCGATCCGCGCGTCACCGCGAACCCGACCAAGGACCAGGTGAAATACGAGGTCGGCGAGGACACCGAGACCGTCATCAACCTGCTCGACTGGGGCACCGCGGTCTCGCCGCTGTCGATCAGCGCCGGCTGGCAGAACGCGTCCGACACGGTTTCGGTCAACGGGCTGAACATGACGGAAAACTTCGATGTGGCCTTCTACGTGAAGGGCGACATCAAGCCGGCCACGCTCTACAACACCGAGCTGGTCATGAGCTATGAGGAAATCGCGATCAGCGGCGCGGGCGAGACCCTCACCGGCGCGGCCGGTGACGATTACCTCGTGGGTCAGGGCGACAACACCATGACCGGCGGCGCCGGCAATGACCTCTTCGTTCTGTCCTATGGCGTGACCAACAACTACACCGGGATCGCCAGCAGCACGGTCACCGATTTCCAGGCCGGCGAGGACGAGCTTGGCCTGATCGACCTGGGCGTGACCGACACCAACTTCTATGAGCTGGTCTCGCAGAGTGTCGGGGCGGACGGGCTGCATGTCAGCCTGGGCGGTTATGAGGTGGCGCTGCTCTCCGGTGTGACCGAGACGCTGGGGCTGGAGGACTTCCTGCTGATCAACCGCTTCTCGACGCCCGGGATCACCGGCACCGCCGGTGCCGATTATCTCGTCGGCGACGCCGGCGCCAACACCATCAGCGGGTTTGCCATCGCCGATGCCATCCTCGGGCTGGACGGCGACGACACGCTCTATGGCAACCGCGGCAAGGACACGCTGAACGGCGGCGCCGGCAACGACCGGCTGTCCGGCAATATCGGCGCCGACACGCTGATCGGGGGCGACGGGATCGACACCGCCGATTACTCCGACTCGCCCAAGGGCGTCACCGTGAGCCTGGAGGACGGCACCGGCAGCGGCGGCCGCGCGAATGGCGATACCCTGACCGGGATCGAGAACCTGATCGGTACGGGCGAGGACGACATCCTGATTGGCGATGACGGCGACAACGTCCTGGCCGGCCGCGCCGGCAGCGACACGCTGACCGGCCAGCAGGGTGGCGATACGCTGCTCGGCGGCTTCGGCGACGACACGCTGATCGGCAACAAGGGCAACGACACGCTCGACGGCGGCTTCGGCGACGACACGCTGTTCGGCGGTCTGGGCGGGGATACCTTCCTCTTCGGGGCCGGCAGCGACACGATGGACGGCAGCGGCGGCAACGACGTGGCCGAATTCGGCGGCGCCCAGGCCGATTTCGACGTGGTCAACAACGGCGGCGGCTCCTGGATCGTCACCGATCTGGCCAACGGCGATGTCGACACGCTGTTCAACATCGAGAGCCTGAGCTTCTCGGACGGCGACCTCTTCGTCTGAGGCGCGGCCTGAACGCGCAATGCCTGACACGGGCGGGGGGCCACAGCCTCCCGCCCGTTCCTTTTGGGGGCCGCATGTTCTGCAACTTGGCGTCCGGGTCCAAGACGTATAGACCGGAGGCGCCGGAGACAGTGGCCGCGGGCCGGACCGGCGAAAGGCAAGGAACATATGGCAGAGCGACTTTTCGGCACCGACGGGGTGCGCGGGCAGGCAAATACCTGGCCGATGACCGCGGATGCGGCGCTGCGGCTGGCGGCGGCGGCGGGGCGCTATTTCCGCACCGACAAGCAGGAACACCGGGTGGTGATCGGCAAGGACACGCGGCTGTCGGGCTACATGCTGGAAACCGCGCTGACCGCGGGCTTCACCTCGACGGGGATGAACGTCTTTCTTCTGGGGCCGGTGCCGACCCCGGCGGTGGGCTATCTGACCCATTCGCTGCGCGCCGATGTGGGGGTGATGATCTCGGCCAGCCACAACCCGGCCCATGACAACGGGATCAAGTTCTTCGGCCCCGACGGGTTCAAGCTGTCGGATGCCGCCGAAGCCGAGATCACCCGCCTGTTCAACGCCGGCGTCGCCCCAGCGCGGCCCGATTCGATCGGGCGGGCCAAGCGGTTCGACGACGCGCGCGGGCGCTATATCGAATATGCCAAGACGACCTTTCCGGCCGGCCAGCGGCTCGACGGGCTGCGCATCGTGGTCGATTGCGCCAATGGCGCGGCCTATCGCACCGCGCCCGCCGTGCTGTGGGAACTGGGCGCCGAGGTGATCCCGATGGGGGTGGAGCCCGACGGGTTCAACATCAATGCCGACTGCGGCTCGACCCACCCGGAGGCGGCGGCCCGGCGGGTGCGCGAGACCCGCGCCGATGTCGGCATCTGCCTGGATGGGGATGCCGACCGGGTGATCGTGCTGGACGAGACCGGCAAGGTGGCCGACGGCGACCAGATCATGGCGCTGATCGCCTCCCGCTGGGCCGAGGCGGGGCGTTTGCGCGGCGGCGCGCTGGTGGCGACGGTGATGTCCAACCTGGGGCTGGAGCGATTCCTGGAGGCGCGCGGCATCGGGCTGGAGCGCACCGGCGTCGGCGACCGCTATGTGGTCGAGCGCATGCGCGCGGGCGATTTCAACCTGGGCGGCGAGCAGTCGGGCCATCTGGTGCTGAGCGATTACGCCACCACCGGCGACGGGCTGATCGGCGGGCTGCAGTTCCTTGCCGCGATGGTCGAGACCGGCAAGACCGCGAGCGAACTGGCCCGTGTCTTCGAGCCGGTGCCGCAGAAGCTGGTCAATATCCGCTTTGCCCCGCAGAGCGCGCCGCTGGAGAGCGAAGCGGTGCAGGCGGCGATCGCCGCGGGCGAAAAGGCCCTGGGCGCGGGCGGCCGGCTGCTGATCCGCAAATCCGGCACCGAACCGGTGATCCGGGTGATGGGCGAGGCCGAGGATATGGTTCTGCTCGACAAGGTGCTCGACCGCATCGTGCAGAGCGTCCGCAGCGCTGCCTGAGGGGCGCGGTGCGGCGGCGCCTCTCAGGCGGTGCTGCATAATCCATGTTATGCAAAATAAGGGGGCCGTCCCCTTACGAGAACAGGAAATGCGCGGGGTCGAGATCGTCGGCGTCGATCCCGTCCAGCAGAATTGTGCCGGCGCCGGTGTCGATCTCGGTCCCGTCGTCCACCGCGCGGATCTCCAGATCGTCGAAACTGAGCCCCGAAATCCTGAACCGGATCTGATCCTGGCCCGGGTTGAAATCGGCGATATAGTCGTCGCCGTGATCCTCGCCAAAAACGAAGCGGTCACGGCCCCTGCCGCCGATCAGCAGGTCGCCGCCTCGGGATGGCGTCCAGACCTTGTGCGATACAGGTGTTCAACCCTTGGGTCAGAAAGACGGACCGCTGTTGAGCCGATGCACTATTGCTGCAATCATCCGCGTACGCGTTCGGTCAATCGAGCATGCATGCAAAGAGGCGTTGCGGCATGCATGGCTTGCGCCATCGCGCGGTTGCGCCAATGCATCCAGTGATGCCCTAAACCTTCAGGGTGTTGGGTCGCACGGGCCTTATGGCGTTTGGCGAATGATCCTCGACCATTCGCGTCGGCACCAACGGATGACGCATGGTGCCGCGCAGGCGTTCCAACCCCACAAGGTCTTCCCCTCTTCCCGGGATAATCCCCTCGCAGCATTCAACGCCAATGAAACGATGTTGTGTCGGCTGCGCCGACGTGATTCCCGCGCCTGTTCAGGATCCGGGACAGGGTCCCGGATCGCGGCGCGGGGAAGCGGTGTCCCTCCGGTCTGTTCGTTGTCGCGCGGGGTTTGCAGCACGTATGGCCAAGGCCCTGCGTGCTGATCACCGAAGGTGCGACAACGGACCGTAGGGACGTTGACAGGAACGGTATTGTGTATGACAAAACTTGTGCGGCGACTCATTAGAGTTTTCGTGTTTACAAAAACTATCTAAAGATAAATCTTGCCGCCTATGTCCAAACGCCTCTCCACCACAGCCCGACAAGAGGTTCGCCGGCTTGCCGCTCAAGGGCTTGGCGATGCCGAGATCGCCGTGTGTGTGGGCTGCTCCAGGCCCACTGTCGCCCGGGTGCGGGCGCGCGGTGTGGTGACGGATCGCACAACAAAGGGCCGCGTGCTGCAGGTTCGGGTGTCCGCCCGTGAGGCCGAAGCATTCGAGGCGCTGGTGGCCGAGACGGGCATGACCACGTCGGGTCTGCTCCGGCACATGATCCGTCTGTCATCCGGCATTGTCGCGTTTCGCCGGGACGAGGTTGTAGCGCTCAAGACGTCAACCAGTCAGCTCAATGCCCTGGCGCGCAACCTTGTGCAGATGCTGAAGCTTGCCCATGCGGGTAAGTTGCGGTGGAACACGCGCGACGCGGCACTGGTCGGTCGGCTTGCGGATCGGGCCGAAGAGGTGGCCCGGGCGGTGCAGGCCTTGCGTGCGGCCTCATTGCGCGGGGCCTTTGTCCGGGTGTCCGATCTTCGGGACGTCGGGGAGGGTCAGTACGATGGCTGAAACACGCACCCTCCAGCAGGTGGTATTGGGCGAGATATTGCCTCATGTGGGGCGGCGGTCTGCTGCCATGGCAGGAGAAGCGCGCGTATCGTCGGGCCGTCGGCGTGGTTCCTCTGGCGGGGCCGTTACGGTGATAGCCTGGAACGCGCTGCGGGTGCCGCAAAGCGTGGTGAAGCGGGTTGGCGCTGGCGGGTGTCATTCGCCCAAAGAGTTACGCCGACAGATGAAGTATATCCTGCGCGACGAGGCGCGGGTCGCAGCCTGGTCGAACCAGATCGGCATCGACCGTGTCTTTGGCGAGCGTGGCATGGAAAGTGTCATTGCCGATTGGAGCGCATCCTGGTGCGGTGCCCCTAAACGGGGTCACACCGATCACATCATCCTGTCCTTTCCCAAGGGAACCGAGGCGGAGTTGGCGGAAGCTATCTCGCGCGAGTGGGCGCAGGAGGTCTTTGGCGGGGATTACCGGGATCGATATCGGTATGTGGCAGCCCTTCACTGCAACACCGACCACGTGCATGCCCATGTTCTTGTCGACAAGGTGGGAATGGAGGATGGCAAGTTCCTCTCGATTAGCCGTCATTCCGAGATCAGCTATGACATGATGCGCGAGTTGCATGCGCAGATCGCGGGTGAGCACGGGCTGGTGCTGAACGCCTCTTCCCGCCTGTCGCGCGGCATCATGGAAAACGCGCCACGGGACACCGATTTGCAGGCGGCCCGCAAGGAGGAGCGGGAGCCTGTGGTGGCGCCGCTGGATCCTGCAAGCCGCGCTCTGCGAGAGGCCGAGATGCGTGGGTATGCCGAGGGGTATCGGCAGCTGGCACAGCTTGCCGGGATGAGCGTGGGGGCCGACGTCTCTCCGAATGCATGGCTCGGACGCATCGCGGAGGGAGCACAGCATGCCGCCAACAACTTGATGAAAGGACTGCCGGTGAAAGAAGGGTTTGCCGAAGGGGCTGATATCCCCGTGGCCGGAGCGGATGTGATCGGTCGTCTGATCGCCGCCCGCGAGACATTGCAGGCTGAGGCCGACACCGCCTGGAGCGCCATTCAGGACATGGCGCCCGGTGCCGAGAAGGTAGAACTGGAACGGCTCTTTGCCGGGCAGGCCCGCGAAATGGGCACGCTTCTGGGCCGCGACTTTCTTGCGGATTATTATTCACCGGTGTCGCCGGAGCGCGATCCCTACAGTGTGCAGGGGATCGTGGGCCTGGCGGCACGGGCAGGAGAGGAGGGCAATCCGCTCTCGGCTGAGGCCGGTGCTGCACTGGGTAGTTTCCGAGCGGAATTGTCGCGGGCTTTGGCGCCGATGGAGGCAAGGCTTGAGGAGGCGGGAAGCAGCATCGAAGAAGTTGCTGCCCGTTTCATCGCACCCCATCGCAGCGAGGCGCAACTCGAAGCGTCACGTCCAGTGGACGCCCAGGAGCGCGCGGACTGGCTTGGCATGGAGCGCGATCTGCAGGCGCGCGCGCGTGATGTTTTTGCGGGGCTGCGCATGGATCGTGATCTTTTGGCGGATCTGGCGCGTCAGGACATTCTCGACGCGGGGCAAGGCAGCCGCCTTGCCGACATCGCGACGCTGGACAAGCTGATCTCCGAAGTGCGGCAAGACCTGCGCGACGGGGATATGGATCAGCTGGCCGCTGGCCGGATCGATCCGCTTATGGACCGCATCGAAGACCCCGGTCTGCGACAAGCCGTGTTCTCAGAGTTGAAGGCCATCGCCGCAGTGGATGCCGGTGATGACATTGCCGGCCGCGACAGCGAACCCGCCGCCACCTACCGGACCCGGATCGAGGCTTTCGAGCGCGCCGAGGAGCGGGGGCGCGACCGCGACGATGCCGGTCGCGATTACGGCCTGTAGAGGATTGAAGAGGCTCTGATGATGTGACCGTCCTCCTTTGTGGTTCATCGCAGACCCACCTTGGCACATTCGATGCCGCCGGGGGGCGTCCACCCCATCGCTTACTGTCAATTTCGCTCACGCTGCCACCTTCGTCGTCATCTTGGTGTACATCTCGAACAGCTTTTCCGACCGTTCGGTATCGTTGCGGAAGCGGCGGCCGATGTAGATGCGTTCCAGCACCTTGTGGCGCAGGCATTGCCAGTTGGACCGCCAAGCGCAGCTCTTTCCTCGCGCCGGCAGGTGCTCACCCCCGGGCGTAGACATCCTCATAGCGGATGATGTCGTCCTCGCCGAGGTAGGTTCCGGTCTGCACCTCGATCAGCACCATCGGCACCTTGCCCGGGTTCTCCATCCGGTGCACCGCGCCGAGCGGGATATAGACCGATTGGTTCTCGCTGATCAGTTTAACCTCATCGTCCACCGTCACCCTGGCGGTGCCCTCGACCACGATCCAGTGCTCGGACCGGTGGTGGTGGCTCTGCAGCGACAACGCCGCGCCGGGGTGCACGTGGATCCGCTTCACCTGGAAGCGGTCCCCCAGCACCAGGGTCTCGAACCAGCCCCAGGGGCGGTGATCCTTGGGAAAGGACTCGGCCTGCTTGGCCTGTTTCGCCTTCAGCGCGGCGACCGCCTGTTTCACGTCCTGGGCGCGGGAGACGTCGGCCACCAGCACCGCGTCGGGCATCGCCACCGCGATGATGTTCTTCAGCCCGATCCCCACCACCTCGAGGCTGGCATCCTCCGAGCGCAGCAGCGTGTTCTCGCAGTCGATCGCGGTGGCCGCCCCGGTGGTGACGACGCCGGCGGCGTCCGGCCCGGTCTCGCGCCAGACCGCGTCCCAGCCGCCGAGGTCGGACCAGCCGGCCGCGAAGGGCACCACCGAGAGGTTCGCCGCCCGCTCCATCACCGCGTAGTCGATCGAGATGTCGCCGGCCCCCGCCCAGGCCTCCGGGTCGAGCCGGAAGAAGCCCAGGTCGGGCCGCCCCCGCTCCAGCGCCGCCTGCACCGGGGCGATCAGCTCCGGCGCATGGGCGCGGAACGCGGCGAGAATGGTCTTGACCGCGAACAGGAAGATGCCGGCGTTCCACAGGTAGCTGCCGGCCTGCACCATGTCCTCGGCGCGGGCGGCATCGGGTTTCTCGACAAACCGTTTCAGCGCCAGCGGCCGGGCGGCGAAATCGCCGGGATCCTCGGAAAGCTCAAGATAGCCATATCCGGTTTCCGCATGCGTCGGCTTGATGCCGAAGGTCACCAGCTGGCCGGCACGGGCGGCGGGCACCCCGGCCGCCACCGCGGCGCGGAAGGCGGGCGCGTCGGGCACCACGTGATCCGAGGGCGCCACCAGCATCAGCCCCTCGGGATCGCTCTTTTCCAGCCAGAGCGCGGCGGCCAGCACCGCCGGCGCCGTATTGCGCCCCTGCGGCTCGATCAGCACCGCGCCGGGATCGATGCCCGCCCCGGCCAGCTGCTCGGTCACGATGAAGCGGAAATCGGAATTGGTCAGCACCACGGGCGGCGCGAACCCCTCCCCCGAGAGCCGCGCCGCCGAGGCCTGGAACAGCGTCCTGTCCCCGACCAGCGGCACGAATTGTTTCGGATAGCTCTTGCGCGACAGCGGCCAGAGCCGGGTGCCGGAGCCGCCGCACAGAAGGATGGGGGTGATCATCGGCGAAACAGAATCTGTCATTTCAAAGCATACCTTTTCCAAATCATGTCCCGGCCGCGGCGCGGGTGATGTCCGGGCGATCTCAGATCCGGCTCAGCGCCTCGATCGCCTCGGGAATCGGATAATGATGGTTGCCCACGAAAAGCCCGTTGGCGTCGATATAGTCGGCGTTCTTCAGCGGCCCGTGGATTTCATAGTCGAAATATTTCAGGACCTCGTTCTTGGCGAAATTGCCGGCCACGATCGGGCGGCATTCGAAGCCGGCCGCGTTCAGCTCGCGCACCACCTCGCGCCGGTCCAGGTCCAGCCCCGGGCGCAGCACCAGGCTGAAGCCGAACCACGAGCTCTGGCCGATCTCCTTCTGGATCATGAACCTGGGATGGTTGCCCAGCTGCGCCTGCAGCAGCGCGCCGTTGGCGCGGCGCCCGGCGATCAGCCCGGGCAGCTTCTTCAGCTGCGCCCGCCCCAGCGCGCCGGACATCTCCAGCGGCCGCAGGTTGTAGCCCGGCAGCACGAAGCGGAAGCTCTCCTCGAAGGGATCGTCGCTCTTCTCGCCGGTCACATGGTTGAACTTGGGCAGATTGCGGGTCCAGCCATGGGCGCGCAGGCTCAGCATCACATGATAGAGCTCCTCGTCGTCCACCGCCACGATACCGCCTTCCATCGTCGAGATGTGATGCGAGAAGAAGGCCGAATAGCTGCCCATCACCCCGAAGGTGCCGGCCTGCCCGCCGTTGAAGGTGGCGCCCATGCTTTCGCAATTGTCCTCGACCACCACGATGTCGCGGCCCTGGGTGATCGCCGCGATCCGGTCGAAGTCGTTGGGGTTGCCCAGCAGGTTGACCACCATGATGGCACGGGTCCGGTCGCTGACCGCCGCCGCCAGCGCGTCGAGATCGTAGTTCAGCGTCGCCAGGTCGATATCGACGAATTTCACCTTCAGCCCGTATTGGCAGAGCGGGAAGTAGGTGGTCGACCAGCTCACCGCCGGCACGATGATCTCGTCGCCGCGCCGCAGTTTCAGCGTTTCGTTCCCGGTGAAGAACAGCGCCGCGATCATCAGCAGGTTGGCGGAGGAGCCGGAATTGACCATGACCGCGTGGTTCGAGCCGAAATGGGCGGCAAACTCCGCCTCGAAGGCGGCGACCTCGGGGCCCATGGAATACATGTCCGAGGCGATCACGCGCTGCAGCGCGTCATATTCCTCCTGATCCCAGGACGAGGTGGCAAGCGGATAGAGAACACTCATGCGGCGTAATGCTCCAGGTAATGGCGGTAGGTCTGCGCGAGGCCGTCCCGCAGCGTGGTCGGCGCCGTCCAGCCCCAGGCGGTCTGACGGGTGGTCGCGCAGAGTTTCCGTTTCATCCCCACCGGCCTGGAAAGATCGTGGGTGAAGATGCCGGCCCAGCCGATCACCCCGGCCACGGCGGCGTAATAGTCGTTGATCGCATGATCGTGCCCCAGCCCGATGTTCATCGCCCCGGGCAGGGCCTCGATCCCGGCGGCCGCCTTCCAGATCGCATCGGCCAGATCGCCGGCGAACATGAATTCGCGCCGGGCGGTGCCGTCGCCCCAGATCTCGACGGACCCGAGGCCCCGGGTCTTTGCCTCATGCACCTTGTGGATGATGGCGGGCACCAGATGCGAGCGGCCGGGATCGAACGTGTCATAGAGCCCGTAGAGGTTGCAGGGGATCAGCGTCTTGTACTGCGCCTGCGCATCCTCGCGGCGGATATAGTCGCACAGCCGCATGGTCATGATCTTGGCCAGCGCATAGCCTTCGTTGGTCGGCTCCAGCTCTCCGGTCAGGATCATCTCCTCGCTCAGCGGGTTGGGCGCGGCGCGCGGATACATGCAGGTCGAGGCCAGATTCAGCAGGCGCCGGACGCCGGCCCGATGCGCCGCCATCACCACATTGCGCCCCATGGTCATGTTCTGGTCGAGAAAGGCGACCGGATGCGCCATGTTGGCCTGGATGCCGCCGACCCGGCCGGCGGCATGGATCACCATGTCGGGGCGGTGCCGGTCGAAAAAATCCGTCACCGCGCCGGCATCGGTCAGGTCCAGCTCGGCGCTGCCCGGCGCCAGGACGGTCCAGTCCCGCGCCGCCGGATGCGCCAGGATGTTGCGCCCCACCATGCCGGTCCCGCCGGTCAGCAGCAGGCGGCCCCTCGCCCCCATCGCCTCAGTCCTCCCGCGACATCGGGGCGCTGTAGCCGTGATCGGCCAGGATGCGGGCGCGCCGCGCCGCCTCGAGATCCGCGGCCACCATCTCGGCGCACATCGCCTGCGCGGTGATCTCCGGCTCCCAGCCCAGCTTTGCCCTGGCTTTCGACGGATCGCCCAGCAGCGTCTCCACCTCGGCGGGGCGGAAATACCGCGGGTCGATGCGCAGCACCACGTCGCCGGGCCTGAGCGCCGGCGCCTTGTCGCCGCTGACCGCCTCGACCACGGCGATCTCGTCGACGCCGTCGCCCTCGAAGCGCAGCGCGATCCCCAGTTCCCCGGCGCTCCACTGGATGAACTGGCGCACCGAATACTGCTTGCCGGTGGCGATGACGAAATCATCGGGCGCCTCCTGCTGCAGCATCATCCACTGCATGCGCACGTAATCCTTGGCATGGCCCCAGTCGCGCAGCGCGTCGATATTGCCCATGTAGAGACAGGAATCGAGGCCCTGGGCGATATTGGCGAGCCCCCGGGTGATCTTGCGGGTGACGAAGGTCTCGCCGCGGCGCGGGCTCTCGTGGTTGAACAGGATGCCGTTGCAGGCATAGATGCCATAGGCCTCGCGGTAGTTCACCGTGATCCAGTAGGCATACATCTTGGCCACCGCGTAAGGCGAGCGCGGGTGGAAGGGGGTGGTTTCGGTCTGCGGCGTCTCTGCCACCTTCCCGTAGAGTTCCGAGGTCGAGGCCTGATAGAACCGCGTGGTCTTCTCCAGCCCGAGAAAGCGGATCGCCTCCAGCAGCCGCAGCGCGCCCATGGCATCCACGTCGGCGGTATATTCGGGGGCCTCGAAACTGACCGCCACATGGCTCTGCGCGCCGAGGTTGTAGACCTCGTCCGGGCGCACCTCCGAAAGGATGCGGGTCAGGTTCGAGCTGTCGGTCAGATCGCCGTAATGCAGCCTGAGCCGGGCGTGACTTTCATGCGGATCCTGAAAGATATGGTCGATCCGCTGGGTGTTGAACAGCGAGGCGCGGCGCTTGATGCCATGCACTTCATAGCCCTTCTCCAGCAGAAATTCGGCCAGATAGGATCCGTCCTGACCGGTGATCCCGGTGATAAGGGCGCGCTTGGTCATGCTCTGTCTCCCATGGCTGCGGCCATCCTGACACCGCCGGGTTGCGATTGGAACCGCAGCGGCCGCAAGACGGCCTCAGAACTCACGCAGAAATCCCAGCCGGTCACCCAGGTAGATGGCGGTGAGCCGGCGGATTTCGACGGTGTTGCGGGGCTGCTCGCCGAGACGCGTCCAGAATTCATCTTCCGGCAGCCCGGCCAGATCGGCCCGCGCCCGGTCGAAAACCTGGTTCAGCCCATGCGCGGGCACGTGGCGGCAGCACCACAGCACATGCTCGATCAGCCAGTGCAGATAGCGCGCGCGCAGCGCCGCGTCCTGCCCGGTCGCCTCCAGATGGCCGCGGATGGTCTCGGCGTGTTCGAAGATCTTCAACGGCTTCAGCCCCATGTCCGAAACGGTCTGGCCCGCGCGGGCCATGCGGTGGACATGGGTGACCGGGCTGAAGAAGGCAAACCGCTCGGCCCGCAATGTCGTCTCCCAATGGAAGGGGTTGTCCTCGTAGAAGAAATCCCCCACCGGGAACCGGATGCGGTGGCGCTCCAGAAAATCCCGGCTGTAGATCTTGCGCCACGGGAAGGGGGCCAGCCGCAGCACCGCCTCGCGCCTGGCCGTCAGGCTGCGCGCCTCGGGCAGGGTGTTCCAGACCTGCGCCTCGGGATAGCGGGTGTAGGCGCCGCTGTCGTTCCAGTATTCCTTGCAGCCGCAGACCGTCACATCCGGCGCCTTGCCCAGATGCAGCGCCGTCGCCCGGCGCAGCGCATGAGGCAGCACCCAGTCATCGCCGTCGACGAAGATCACCACCTCGCCGCTGGCCCGGTCGAGCCCGGCATTGGCCGCGCTGGCCACGCCGCCCGGCGTGTTGCGCGAGAAATAGACCGGCTCATAGCGCACCCGGCCGGCCGGCGCCGCCGCGCCGATCACGTCGGCCACCTGCCGGGTGGCATCGGTGGAGCCGTCGTCGACCACGATCAGCTCTAGATCGTCGAAGCCGGTGTCGATCACCGACTGCATCGCCGTGGCGATGAAGGCCTCGACATTATAGGTGGTGATGATGGCGCTGATCCGGGTCATGCGGTCTCTCCCGGGCGCGGCGTCTGCGCCGCCTCCCAGAAGGCCTCGACCGCCTCCCGGTACTGCGCCTGCCACAGCCGCGCCGCGTCGTCGCCCGCGGCGCAGAGCGGGCCGGTCAGCCAGCCGAACAGGTTGTCGCAGAAGTCGGCGAAAACCGGTTGCAGCACCCCGGCGTCGGGATGGGCCAGAAGTTCGTCCTCGATCCGGGACAGTTCGGCGAAGACGTCCATGCGCTTTTCGCCCACATATTGCGTCGCCCGGTCGGCATGCGGGATCTCGTAATGGGTCAGCAGCGGCGGCGCCCAGTAGAGGATGCCGAAGCTTTCGCTGCGCAGGAAGCTCTGCCAATGCGGGGCGATG
This sequence comes from Antarcticimicrobium luteum, assembly GCF_004358185.1. Taxonomy (GTDB): domain Bacteria; phylum Pseudomonadota; class Alphaproteobacteria; order Rhodobacterales; family Rhodobacteraceae; genus Antarcticimicrobium; species Antarcticimicrobium luteum. The sequence goes on along the minus strand of NZ_SMUV01000052.1, from coordinate 44,049 downwards.
TCCTCATGCATGCGCAGGTCGGGAAAGGTGATCGCGGCCCGCTGCAGGAAGGCGCGGCGATAAAGCTTGTTCCAGGGAAAGTTCACCGTCGCCAGCGCCCCCGGACGCTCCTTCAGCCGGAAGGTCTGCGCCGGAAAGGGGCTGTGGGGATCGCGGCTGAAGAACACCCGGTCCACCTGATGCATGTCGTAGGTGAAGCGGAGATCGGCACGGGTGCTGAGGTGATGCTTGAACATCACGAAATCCACCCCCGGCCCGAAGGGGGCCAGCCGCATCACGTCGAAGAAACAGGGCGCCAGCAGGTCGTCGGCGTCGAGGAACATCGCATAGTCGCGCGTGGCCAGTCCCAGCCCGGTATTGCGCGCCGCCGCCGGGCCGCCGTTCTCGGCCTGGCGGTGATAGGTGATCTCGACGTGATCAGGCATCTCGGCGGCGGCGACCAGATCGGCGGTGTCGTCCTCGGAGCAATCGTCGACGATCACCAGCTGCACCGGATCGGCCACCCCCCGGAAATACTCCAGATGCCGCGCGATCCCGTCCCGGTCGTTATAGGCGGGGATGACAAAACTGTAGCTGCGCGCGATCACGGCCTGCCGCCCGTCAGATCTTGAGCGCTTCGATGGCGCGCAGCGTCACGTCGAAGCTGCGGCCCTCGAAGAAGAACAGCACCTCGGCCGCGCGGGTCTGCGCCATGAGCTCCGGATCGAGCCGGATGAAGACCAGATCCTCCTGCTCTCCCCCGGTCAGCACCACCAGGTCGCGGGCAAAGACATCGCGGAACCCCTCGTCCAGCATGTGGCGAAGGCAGACCCGGAAGCGCGCCGGCCCGTCGCTGTCGCAGCGCAGGAAATGGCCCAGATAGCGGGCGTCCTGCAGGGTTTCGGGGGCCAGATCGTAGGACAGCGAATACCAGGGGCTGTCGCCGCGGTCGGACAGCTGCAGCCGCAGCCCCTCGCCCGTCTCCGCCGGCCCGACCGCGGTGACCACGCCGCTTCCGGCCAGAAAATCCAGCCAGATGCCGGGGGCGAGCTCATGGCGCGGCTCCGGGGTCTCAACCGGAGCCACGTCACGCCCCAGCGCCGCCAGCCGCGCATTCTGCGCCGCGAAGGGCTTCGCGCCGGCCTCGAAGGCCTCTGCAATCTTGGTGAGCAGCGTCTGCGTCGCGTCCATGAATTCGTCTCCTGCCTCTGCCCTCCCCGCATAAAATGCCCCACCTGCCGTTGCAAGCCGAAGACCGGGCGGATTTCCCCGCCCCGCCCCGTCCCGCCGCGCCCCACTGGGCAAAGCGGGCCCGAATTGCTAAGGCGTCCCGAGCCGGACGGTCTGCCGGCCCAGCAGGATCCACACGATATGTTCTCGACGCTCTACCTCCACATCGGTCAGGAAAAGACCGGCACCACCTCGATCCAGAGTTTCCTGCACGCCAACCGCGACGCCCTGCGGGATGCCGGGATCTTCACCCCCCGGTCCCTCGGCCGCGAGAACCACAAAGCCCTGGCCGCCTATGCCTTCGACGAGGGGTCGGGGGACATTTCGGTGACGTCGGTGCGCGCGCCTCACAAAAGCGGCAGCGTCGAGGCCTACCGCGCCGGGGTCGCGGCCGCGCTCAGCCGGGAGGTTTCGGACTCCGCCGCGCAGGTGGGGGTGATCTCCTCCGAGGATCTCTCCCGGCTCTATACCGCCCGCGAGGTCGGCCGGGTGGTCGATCTGCTGCGCCCCTTCTGCAAAGAGCTCAGGATCATCGTGCTCACCCGGCGGCAGGATCTGATGGCGTCCAGTCGCTATTACAGCTTCGTGCTCGGCGGCAGCCAGGCCGTTCAGATTCTTCCGACCGTCGATCAACTCACCACACCTCCCTACTACGATTACGCCCACAACATCGGGCTCTGGGCCGACGCGGTCGGAGACGCGAACGTGATCCTGCGGCGCTTTCCCGAACGGCCCTCCCGCGCGGGCTTCAACTCAGTGCGGACCTTCTGCGGCATCCTCGGGCTCGATGCCGCGGCCTATCAGATGGTCCAGCGGCAGCATGTCAGCCTGGATGCCGTCAATCAGATCATCCTGCAGAATTACAACGCCCTGACACAAAACCCCGATCCAGCCGGCATCGAACGACTCAAGGACCAGCTTGTCCTCCAGAACGACAGCACCCTGCGCTATATTTCTAGCCGGGCACAGGCCGAGCGGTTCTACGCTCATTTCCACGCCGACAATCAGGCCCTGTTCCGGCGGCTGAAGGCCGAGGACGAAGCCTTCTCCCTAGATTTTTCCATGTACCCGAAAGAAAATATGCGGACGCGGTTTCAGCGACAGGCAATCCAGCGGCTGCTTGCCCTGCTGACACGGTCCGACGCCGAGACTGAGACTTAAATGACATCGCCCCCGATTCTCCCGCCAAAAGCAATCCCCGGAGACCCGGACATGCTGCACGGGATAAAGAACCGCACCAGGTCGTTCATGGTCTAATGTCGGGATAGCCTTCAGGGGGATGGCCGCCACGGTTCCAGACCGACAGATCCCAGCGCAGAAAATTCCTCAAAAGGCTTGACCTGTTCACGATGCTGAGTGAGGCAGGCAACAGGATCCAAAGACGGGCAGCGGAAAGGGTGACAGGCTTGGAAGACTTGCTAAAACGTTGTGTATTCCTGATTGGAAGACAGCGATCCGGAACCACCGTCCTGCGCCGGAGCCTGGCGAGCCATCCCCAAGTGCATGATTTGGGAGAGATCATGCACCCCGCGCATCAGAACGGGTTCTACAGTCAACTCTGCAAAAGGCTGAATCAGGATCTACCCCAAGGCGCACACAACAAGTGGCTGCAGATCTTGACCGAAACCCTGCAGCAGGTATCAAAGAATGACCCGCCCTCGCAGCGGTATATCATTGATCTCAAATACAACATGACGCTGTCCTTCGGGACCACCTTCAAGGGAGGGCGCCCGGAGAATGCCCTGCTGCAGCATCTGGCCGCAAAGAACGCCCGCGTCATCCAGATCATCCGGCGCAACAAGCTGAAACTGCTGGTCTCCGAACGCGTCGCCCTGAAGACAAACCAGTGGGAACTGTCCGCCGGGGCGGGCGAGAAAAAGAAGGTCGAAGTGTTCATCAGCCCGGTGACCCTGGGCCTGAAGCTGCAGCAGGAAATGGCCCAAGACACCTATTTTCTCGAACAGACCCAGACCATGAAAAACAAGCTGACCCTCGTCTATGAGGACATGTTCACCGAAGACGGCAGCTTCCGGCCCCGGATTTTCACCGATATTTCCAAAATGCTGCGGATCGATTCGAAAGGATTCGACCTGCAGCCGCAGCTTTCGAAACAGCGCGATAAAATGTCAGAGACCATCAGTAATTTCCCGCAGGTGCGGGGCGCCCTCCAGACCCTCGTCAAGGAAGGCGAGATACCCGCCTACTACGTGGACAGCCTGGACTGACAGCCCCCCCCCCCGGGGCGGCCCCCGTCCGTCACGCCTCCGGCTCTCCTCCGATGGTGTCGCGATAGACCCGCTCCAGCCGCTCGGCCATCAGCTGATAGCCGAATTTCGCCTCGAAGCCGGCCCGCGCGGCGCGCGACATCCGGTCGCGCAGATCGTCGTCCCCGACCAGCCGCGACAGCGCGGCGCACAGCGCCCGCTCGTCGCCCTCGGGCACCAGCAGCCCGTCGGCGCCGTCCTCGACCACCTCGGGCACGCCGCCGACGGCGAAGCCCACCGAGGGGATCGCATAGCGCGCGGCCTCGATATAGATCAGCCCGAAGGATTCATAGAGCGAGGGCGCCACGAAGATATCGGCCTGCCGCATCAGCGCGTCGGTCTCCTCGTCGGCCAGGAACCCGTGCCAGACCACCCGCTCCGGCCAGGCGGCGCAGAGATCCCTGACCAGCCTGAAATTCTCCTCGTCGACCTTGGCGCCGATCAGGTCGACGACGACGTCCTCATGCGTCTCCAGCAGCCGGTGCAGCGCCGGCACCAGATGGGCGATGCCCTTGCGCGTCTCCAGCCGCCCCAGGAACAGGACCCGCAGCGGCGCGCCCTCTGCCCGCGCCGCCTGGCGCGCCTCCAGCAGCCCCCCGGGCGCCTCGATATCGGCCAGCCCGTGCGGCACCACCGCATGCGGCCGGTCGAACAGGTCCATGCCGTAGACCCCGGAGATATCCCTGAGGATGGCGGTGGAGTTGGCCAGGATCATCGGGCAGCGCTTCAGCGCCTGGATCTCGGCGTTCATCACCCGCAGCACGTGGTTGCGATAGAATTCCTCGTTCTCGCGCCACTCGGGTTTCGACGGCAGGATCAGCCCGGTGCAGGTGTGCAGGCTCAGCACCGTGGGAAGGGTGCCGGCGGCGATCAGCGCCGCGCCCTCGACATCCCAGATCGGCGAGCTGGCCACCTGGAACCGCCGGCGCGGCTGGATCCGCTCGATCTCGGACAGCATCCGCTTGGAGGCATTGGCGGCGATCGCCGGCAGCCCCAGGCAGTCGCGCTCCTGCCCGGCCTCGCGCTCGAACCGGCCCAGGTTGTGGCTCCAGTAGCCGTGTTCGGTGAAATCGCAGAATTCCTGCGGCCGCTGGCGCCCCAGATGACCCAGAACCGTCACCTCGTGGCCCCGCTCGGCCAGGCCGCGCGCCACCAGGTTGCTCCAGCGCCCGATGCCGCCCTGCTGGGCAAACCCGTGGTCCTGCGAGAACATGCACAGCCGCAGCAGATCGCGGTCCGGCCCGTTGGCGCGCCGCAGCACCGCCGGCGCCGGCACGGCATGCCGCGCCAGCCGGGCCTGCGGATCGGCCCCGTCGCCTGTCCCGGTGCCTGTCCCGGTGCCGGCCTCGAGCGCCTCCATCGCGGCGTCGATGCCGTCGATGATCCCGCGCCGGGTCTGGTTCATCAGCGCCCGGAACCCGGTATGGTTCAGATTGCCGGCCGCCAGGGTTTCCACCTTCCACTTGAACTCGTTGGCGTAAAAGCTCTGCAGCCGCTCCACCGCCGCCGTCCAGCCAAGCGCGGGGCCGCCATGGCGAATCGCGAAATAGGCCGTGCTTTTCGCAATCGGGTACATGTTGGTGGCCACCTTCTTTTCGGTCCGCAGGTGGCTGGGGGCGTATTTGTGATGGATCTCCGCCTGCGGCAGCACCTCGGCGCGCAGTCCGGCATCGTCCATCCGCTTGTTCACGTCGGTCTCGTCGTAGAAATAGGCATAGACCTCGTCGAACCCGCCGATCCGGCGCAGATCCTCCAGCCGGAAGGTGACATTGGTCCCGGTCAGGCTGGGAAAGGTGTGCACATCGCCCGACAGCAGCGCGACGTAATCGGGATCGTCGCCGAAATAGGTCCGCCCCAGCGCATCGCAGGTGACATAGCGGGCCTGATAGTTGATGCCGTCGGCATCGCGGATGAACCCGCCCAGAGCCGACAGGCCCGGATCGGCCTCCAGCCGCGCCACCACCAGCTCCAGCCAGTCGGCCTCGGGGATGGCGTCGTCATCGATGAAGCTGATGTATCTGCCGGCGGCGTTGGCGATCGCGATATTGCGCGACACCGACAGGTTGACCTCGGGGTTCTGCAGCACCCGGACCCCCGGGCAGGTCTCGAGATACTCCGTGGTTCCGTCCGTCGAGGGGCCGTTGACCACCAGCACCTCGAAGGTGAAATCGCCGCGCAGCGCCTGCAGCGACCGCAGCGTGCGCGGCAGGGTCGTGATGCGGTTGTAGGTGCAGATCGCGATCGTGGCCAAACACTCCGGCGCGCCCTGCCCGGCTTCCAGTTCTGTCATATCCCCGCCCTCTGCGCGCTCAGATTCCGGCCGGCTCGCCGCCAGCCCCGTCCTGCAGTTTCCGCTCCAGCATGTCCAGACGCCGCATCGCCACCTGCGCGGCGATCTGCGCCGCCATCTCCTCGGGGCGGGGCACCGACAGCTTCAGCGTCTCGCCCGGGTTGACGGCGTTCCTGAACACGCTGAACCGGACCTGTCCGGCCACCCCGGCATCAAAGCGTTCGAACCGGTGCCTGTGCTCGGCGTTCCAGATCTCGAGCACATCCGTCAGCCTGAAAAACACCCTATGGCGCGCCGGCCCCTCCTTTTCGGGCAGGGGCATCTGTTCCGGCTTGCCCCAGACGCCATCGGTCTGGGTATTGAGATACAGCATCCCGTCGGGCGCCGAAAACCGCATGTTCAGCAGCAGATGCTGCGCCTCCGCATCGAGCAGCCGGACAAACCCGTTGGGGCCGGAAAAGTCGATCCTGATCTCGAGCCCGGGCATGAGCACGGCGTCTTGCAGCATGGGAATACCTCTTTGTCCGAACACGGGTCTTCGAAAGCCTGCCGGGGAGTGGATGTCAAGGCGGGGCGGCCGGGATCGCCGGAGCAAAGCGTTCAGCTCAGTTGAAACGACCGTCTATCTGCTCTAATCACCTCTTGTGGCGTGGCACGAAGGCCCTCCTAAAACTTTCAAAAGATCGAAATCGATTGTGGCACGTAACCGACCCCGCACCCCTTTACAAAAGCATTTTTCCAAGAGGTAGGCTTTGGCAGAATCCGGCGCGTTCTTTCTCTATTGTCTTGAACAGGAGAAACCTCTCCTTCACCCGCTCGTAGCAGAGGCGCGGGGCGCGCTGCAAACCGTTCCCGCGCCGGAGGGATCCAGCGAAGCGCGATCCAGCACGGCGTCCCCAAACCTCTATTGTCTTGGCGCGATCTGTTCCACACCGGCGCGCCGGGCCGACCTTGCTGCGGCTCTCACCCGCTTTGACCGGGATTTCGACACCGAAGCCGGGATCTGGGTTGTGCCGCCGGGCAAGGCGCCCCGGGATTTCGAAGCCTGGCTGAAGGACCGCAGCCTGACGCTCGCGGCCGGGGCTTTCGCCGCCCTGGGATCGGCAGAGCTCAATCTCGCGCGCGTGCGGGTGGACTACCAGACGCTGCTGGAGCGCTTTGAAACCCTGGTGCGCCGCCATGGTGCCGTCCGCGCGCCCAACCGTATCGTCGCCGGCCGCGTCCAGCCGACCGCAGCCACGGTCCGCCCGACGCCGGAGCAGAACGCCCTGAGCCAGATGCTGCCCGGCCAGCCCATGGGCCTGTCTGAAATCGAGCTTTACATACCCGATGTCCCGGACCATGGCGGCGCCGGCGACCTGGTGCTCACGCTCGGACTTCGGCATACGGATATACAGCACTCCGTCAGCCTCTCAGCGGATCAGTTGGGAACCGGCTGGAACGCCTTCCGCTTCCCCCGCGCGCTCCTGGACGATTCCGCAATGGCCGACATCTATCTGCACTGGACCGGGGAGGACGCCCATGCCCCCGCCCTCGCGCTCGGCCGCCCGAACCCGCTGCCGGAAGCCCGGGTTGTCCTCAACGGCACCCAGCTGCCGGCGCCGCTCGCAATGCGGGTCTGGAAGGCCGAGCCCGGCGCCCTCACCCATCCCAGCGTCACCGTCGACAAGCTGGACGGGATCACGGCGCCGGACACCGCGATGGGCAAGACCTTGCGCGGCGATCTGTCCTGGGGGCAGCTCTCCAGCCTCCGGTTCGTCGGGGAGAAACCGGAAACAGCCCCTGCCATGATCGTTTCAATCAAGGAGGCCGAGGGGCTGATCACGGTCCACCCGGTCGCCGGCGCGCCGGTCACCGCCGTCGTCGACGGGATCGAAGCCGGCAGGATCAACCGGGTGACCGGTCTGTTCCATCTGGCCTACAAGGACTGCAACCCGGTCGAGGTCGCCATAGGCCTCGCGCCCGAATCCGCCCCCGACGACGACCTCCTGCGCTATCTGGGGCCGTGGCATCGTGTCGACCCCCTGGAATGGGTCGAGGCCAACGCCGCCCCCGATCTGCCGTCCGACGGGCTGAAACGCATTGTCGTGGCCACCCGCATGGCCGACGACAAATCGCCGGCCTGGGCCTGGGCCTCGGTTGCAAGGATCAGTCTCTCATGAGTGATCCCGGCCGCCCCTCCACCCCGCCGCGCCTTGCCATCGTCATACCACTCTTCAAGCATTCGGGGCTGGTCTGGGAGGCGCTGGCCAGCGCGCTCGATCAGAACGGCGAAAACAGATACGGCATCGTCCTGGTCAACGATGGCTGCCCATTTGCGTCCAGCCACAGGGCCGGGCTGGCCGCCGCCGCCGCCGCCCCGGTTCCGTTCCGCTATATCCGGCAGACCAACCAGGGACTCAGTGGCGCCCGCAACACCGGGATCGACGTGGCCCTGGCGACGTGGCCCGATCTGGAGGGGATCTATTTTCTCGACGCCGACAACCGCCTCTCGCGGCGGTCCGTCCGCAACATGCTCGACGCCCTCGACGCGCATCCCGAGGCGGACTGGTTCTATCCCGATATCAAGATGATCGGCCTCAACAACATGTGCAGCATGCAGGGCCGCTACAATACCGCCCTGCACGCCGAGCTGAACATCTGCGAGGCCGGAAGCCTTGTCCGCAGGCGGGTATTCGACGCGGGGGTCCGCTACGACGAGGCGATGAAACACGGCTACGAGGACTGGGATTTCTGGTTCTCGGCAATCGATGCGGGGTTTGTGACCGGTCAGTATCTTCCCGGGATCGATTTCAGATACCGGCAACGCCCGGAAAGCATGTTGCGCGAATCCATACGCTCGGATCAGAAGATCCGGGCGTATATGCTCTCGAAACACCGCTGGCTCGATCGCCCGCGCGATCTGACCCGGAACCGCGACGATGATCCCGAGGCGAAATTCGCCCTGATCACGCCGGAGGGGGCCTGTTATCTGAACGAGGCCCGGACCGACTTCGAGACCTTCCCCCTGGACCGCCTCAAGGAGGATTTCTACCGGTGGCGGGAAAAGCAAGGCGCCTACGGGTTTCCCGGAAAGATCCTCTTCTCCAGCCGGCCGGCGCTGTCCGCGCTCGAGACGGAAGGTCTGTTGCCCTGGGCGGTCTGGGATCTGGAACAACGCCTGGAGACAGGCGCCAAGGCCGCCTCCCTGCGACTGGAGCAAAACAGGGAGATCGGGCTGTCCTTCGACGCGGAGCAGATCGCGGCCAAGGGCAGCGCGCAGATGCCGCCCGACCTGACCATGATATCCGCGAAAGTCCTGTCGAAAATCAGCCGGGACAAGGGCAGCCAGTGGTTCAGTTCCATCTGCACGGCCGCGCCCAAGCCAAAGCACTCGCTCCGGACAATACGCATCGGGTCCGGGCGCGATGAAACGTTCGGGGATTCAACCCTTCTTGCCGCCTCGGTGGGCCTGAAGATCTTTGATGACAATTACAATTCCGGGGAGGCCCGGTTCTGGGTTCCCCAAACCAATGGCCCGAAGAACCGCAAAGGGCGGGTCCGCAGCTTCGACCCCGAGCGCGAGGATTCGGTCCAGATCGCCCGGCCGGTGCAGAACGCCGGCCGGACGCAGATCGCCTTTGTGGTGCCGATCGCCGATTTCGGAGGGGTGGAGCGCGTCGCCTATCAGATCGCCAACACGCTGCCCGGAACCCTCTATGACTGCCATCTGGTCTGCCTCGGCTCCGGCAACATGCACATCCCGGACGAGTTCCGTTCCGCCTTCAGGACGATCAGCTGGTACCATTCCGACGCGCTGACCAAATTCGCGCGCGGCCCCTACCTGGGGACCTTTCTCGCCGCGGAACTCGGCAGGAAGGAGGCCCGTATCGCGGCCAGCCTGTTCGAGGGGATCGACGTCGCCATCAACTGCCACAGTTCGGATTTCTACAACCTCGCCGGCGACCTGAAACGCGCCGGCGTCCTGTGCCTCGACCACCAGCACATCCTCGAGCTGACGAGTGAGGGCCAGCCCGTCGGCTACCCGCTCCAGAGCCTGGCTTTCGAACACGCCTGCGAGGCCATCCTGACCTGCTCGCAACAACTCGCCGACTGGTTCCACCGCAATGGCATCCCTTCTGAGAAACTGGTCAAGGTGCGGAACGGACCGGGTATCCTGACCCGCACGGCGGATCTGGACCAGGTTGCCGAACGGGTTGCGGCCCGCAACCCGGCGGACGAAGCGGAGCGTCCGCTTCGGGCGCTGTTCCTCGGCCGGCTGGAGTACCAGAAGGGGATGGACCGCCTGATCAGGCTGATCGACCGGACGCAGGGGGACTGGGTCGAATGGCGGATCATCGGCAAGGCGATCGTCACCGGCAAGGAGCACGTCTACCCCAGCGCCAGCGGCATCGAGGTCGAGCCGCCGCTCTACAACAGCGCCCAGGTGAGGGCGACCCTCGCCTGGGCGGATGTGCTGATCCACCCGTCCCGCTACGAGGGGCTGCCCTTGGCGATCATCGATGCCATGTCCAACGGCGTGCCGGTGATCGCCACCGATGTCGGGGCGATCGAAGAGGTCGTCCTGCATGACCGCAACGGCTTCCTGCTGGCGGAGGACTCCTATGTCGAGCAGGCCGAAGCCCTTTTGAAGACTCTGGCCGGTGACAGAGCCCGCGTCATCGATATGGCGGCGGCCGCGGTGGCCCACGCCCGAAACCTGCAATGGGACCGGAACATCACGGCCCTTGAGGATCTGATCACCAGGCTGCGCGCGCCCAGACGCGTCCCGGCCTGAGACGCCGCGCGGGCAAAACAGGCGGCAAGACAGGCGGCAAGACTGGGGGGGAGGCCTGAAACCTGCCCCCCGGCCGGATCGCAAGACACACAGGACAGACTGGAGTACCGATGGGCCCCCCCCTCTACCCGACCCTATACGCGCCCTCGGAGGGCTATGTTTTCCTGGTCACCTACGGGCGCTCGGGCTCGACCCTGACTCAACGGCTCCTCAACTCCATCCCCGGCTACTGCATCCGCGGGGAAAACGGGAATCTGACCTATTTCCTGTCGAAGGTGTCCAGTTACGTGCGGGACAACGAGAATTACGTCTGGCGGCGAGAGGACATTCTCAAGCCGGAGGCCGGGCGGCACAGCTTCCTGCAGGACATCCTCGGGACCGCCAAGGATCCCTGGTACGGGGCCGAAAACGTCGATCCCGATGCGATGGAACGCGCGCTGATGGATATGTTCGTCAACCAGGTTCTCCGCCCGGGGCCGGGGTGCCGCGTCTGCGGCTTCAAGGAAATCCGCTTTCACGAAGATCCGGCGTTCTTCACCGCTCACCTCGAAACCCTCAGAAGAGCGTTTCCGAACAGCCGGTTCCTGTTCCAGACCCGCGATCATGCGGCGGTCGCCAATTCCAGTTGGTGGAGCAAGCTCCCGGCGGCGAAAATCGAGAGCATCCTGAGCCGCGCGGAAACGCTTTTCCGCAGTTTTTCAGTCAGCCATCCCGAATGCTGCTTTACCATCCAGTATGAGAAATTCGCCGCCGGCATAAGCTATGTGACGGAAATCTTCGATTTCCTCGGCGAGGTTCCGGATCCCGAGCGCGTGCAGGAGATTCTCGGCCACCGGCTCAGACACTAGGAGGCCGCCGCCGCGACCAGCGCGGCGGCACGTCCACGTCCGGTCATTTACGCAGCAGCCGGGACACCCGGCGCAAAGGTCCGGTAACGCGCCAGGAGGTGCTCTGCAGAAGTGCCTGAACATACTGCTCAAGTTCGCTGATCCTGCCCCCCAGGTCAGTCCGCTCCTGCTCGACACGGGCGCGCAGCTCTTCGCGCTCGGCTTCGAGATCCCTGAGCTGCGCGTCGTACTGTCCCCGTATCCGCTCGTGTTCGGCGGATGTCGCACGCTTGTCTTCCTCGGCCAGGCGCCGGGTCTCATCGAGCCGGCCGCGCAAGCTGTCGTTCTCTTCCGACAGCTGTTCCAGCCGCAGATTGAATTTCTTCTCCATTTCGGCCAGCTTCTCACCGGGATCGCTGCGGTTCAGCCGCTCATTCAGCCGGTCCTGCATGATCAACGCGTAGCGCCTGGTCATGTCCTGCAGATGCTCGGCATCCCGGTCCGCGCGCCTGGTGACATCCTCGTAGTCCTTCCGGACCGCGGCGACGGCGGCCTCCAGGCCGGCGATTTTCTCGCGGTCCCCGAGATGCTGACGGTGGAGGTCCTCCGCCTCCTGGCTGCGTTGTGCCAGGGCGCTCTGCAGGTGATGATTGGCCTGTTCCGCCTCGGTTAGGGCTTGCCGCTGGCTCTCGACGGCAGTTTCCAGATCCGCCCGCTCAGCTTCCACCGCCTGGACGTGGGCATTCAATCTGTGACCTTCGCCCCTGCTTTCCGCCAAAGCGGTGGCCAGCTGTTCCACCTCCTGTTCGGCTGCAGTTCGGGCCGCCAGTTCCGCCGCCATCCTTTCACCGAGACCGCTGGCGTCCAGACGCGTCTGCTCCAGGGCCTCGGAGACCTCTTTCAGCCTCTGCTCAGCGGCGCCCCGGCTTTTCTGTTCGGTGGCGTGATTGACGGCATGAGACTGCGATTGCGCTCTGACCTTCTCCAGTTCACCGGACAGCTCCTCGATCTGCCGCTGCAAGTGCTGGCCATGCAGACGCAATTCCTGCCCCCGGCACACCGCCCCCACGAAAGAAGACTCGGACAGATCAAGGCTTGAACGGATCCTGTCCAGGGTTTCATGGTCTGCCGCGTCCTCCCCCCCGGCCGCCCAGGATTCCAGAATCGAGAAGGTCTCTTCGATTCTTTCCGGCAGACTGTGGCTATACTGAATGGCCTGATCGCCATTCGAGAAATGGCGAAGGCTGTCGCTCAGAAAGCTGTTCACAGACGGGGCGGCCGTCGCAATGTCGCGGGGCCATGCGATGTCCAGCCCGGACCCGATTCGCTCGACCTCCTGCCCCCAGTCGGTCATCAGCCGGTCATAAGAGGTAAAGACGCGAGGACTGCCGCGGGTTTCCGCCTCGGCATCGAGGACATGGCGCAGCCACAGCAGCAGACCATACCCCTGTTCATAATTGGCCCAATGGGCCAGCGATGCCGCGACCGCAAGCGGATGCCTGTGGATGCAGGCATAGACCGGGCGGCATCCCGCATCGGACAGGGCCCGCTGCCAGAAGGGCATGAGACGGCAAAGACGCGGATCCTTCATCACGAAAAGATGAGACCGGCCGTATTCGGCCTCGATCGCCTCCACCGTCTGTTCGAGGAATTCATCCGCCTTGGGCGAGGCGAACCAGGTCGCCGGAAACCGCGGCAGGCTGAACCAGGTATACCCGGCGGAGGCGAGCAGCTTGTCATTGAGCCCGGTAATGCGGTTGGATTCGAAAAAACCCTTTGCATTCATGTCGGCGGGCCCCATCAGATCCTTCGGCAGATCGCCGCCCATATGCCCCAGAACCCCGGCCAGGGCCGAGGTGCCGGAGCGATGCATGCCGAGGACGACAAGGGCGGTGCGGGCGGGGGCGCGGGAGCGGCCGCGGCGGGAACCTTTGGCCTTAGTCGATTTACGGGATGTCATATTATTTTCCATAGCTGAGCGATGCCTGGAGAGGCCGGTGCTTCATCCAGATTTTCATCATGGCTTTACTTGTTCGTTCTGGAGTCGGGTGACGGCCCGCTCAAGCTCCGTGATCCGGTCGGCCTGTTGCACCACGATTTGCAGAACATGCTCAAGCAAACGCTCTCTGGCCGCCGCGGCATCGGGCGGCGCCGGCGGCGTATGAACCTGCCGGGTGAAATCAATGCTAAATTTCTCATTTATGAACTCAAACAGATGTTTGTTTTCGAGGATGACCTGCCCGGTGTCCTGATAAGAGAACGACCGGTCCAGAATCTCCTCGACCCTCGGCGTTTTGCTGAAATTAACACCGCGAAACGCGTTCTGGAAAACCTCAGGAACCACGCCGTCCCGCAGCCTGTCATTGTAAATGGCACGCAGCACGCCCTCGGCCACGTCGATCTGCTCCAGCATCCGTTGCTCCGGAACCTCGAGCGGCAGTCCCAGAACCGCGGAGAAATCCTCGACCACATTGCCGGACTTCATGAAGGGCCGGACGGTGAGGATGTCGTGAAAATCAGCTTCCCAGAGCTGAAACCCGGAATAGACCTTCACGATATGGCGGGAGAACTCCTGATACGACTGAATCCTGCCGGGATGCAGTTTGTGAAAGATTGCCCACTGGCTATAGGCGGAAGGCAGCCACTCATAGGGATCGCGGACATAAGCGATCAGGCGGACCGCAGCATGCTGTCTCAGTTCGGATACGAAGGGCGCGATTTGGCAGACCCCCGCATAAATGTCCTCGTTCGACAGGATAAAACGGTTCACCCCGCTCTGTGCCGCCTTTTCCCGCAGGGCGGCGAGGAATTTCCGGGCGTGATCCTTCATCTCCTCCGGCGCAGACTGAAAGAAGGCGCCCTGCCCCGCGATTCCATGAAAGCGCGGCTCGATAAGGTCGAACCACATCCCCAGATAGCTGTACCCCCTTTCGGCGAGTTGCCCCCCGCTATTCGCCAAGGCCGTCTGAATGGAAGACGTCCCTGTTTTCCCCATGCCAATATGCAGGATGACTTCCATTCAGCCTCAGACCCTCTGCTCGTCCAACTTGTGCACAAAGACCGCCTCCATCCCCAGATGGGCGGCCATCGCGGGCCAGAGCCGCTCGATCAGGTGGAATTCCGTTCCGTCATTGGCGATCGGCTCGTTGGGCCAGGGGTAGTTCTGCCCGAAAACCTCGTTCATCGCCAGCACAACCGGGCGCCGGGTCCAGAACATGTTTCCGACCGGGAACAGCAGCGGATTGCCCGGCATCGGCCCCGGCAGGCGGTCGGCGAATTTGGGCAGCAGCGCGCGCGAGGCGTTCCAGGGGACGTGATAGGGATCGAAGGGCGCGACCAGTCCGGTCCCCGCCTCGCCGATCCGCGCGATTGCCCCCGAGATCCGCGACGCGTCGCCCAGAAGAATGCGCATCAGGAACCGCCGCCAGATGTCCCCCCTATCGCTGGTAGAGAGCGACTTCTTCTGGTGCAGGTGGCACCAGATCTCATCGCTGCCGGCGGCGCCGCCCTCATGGAACAGCTCCATGAACGGCAGGATGTCGCGGCCCCGGTTCGGCACCAGCACCACCTCGGGGTCCAGCCCCTCGACGCCCATGATGGTGCGGATCTCGTCGGCCTTCTTCTCGCTGTCGGTGGTCACCACGATCCGCTGCGCCAGGTGGTAGGCGCGATAGCTTTGCATATCCTCGGCCAGATCGTCGGTGTAATAGGCGTGAATGTGCATCGAGAAATCGGGCACCTCCGCGGCGGTTACGGTGCCAAAGGGCGCCACCCGGCAGTTGCGGTGGATCCAGTTGTCGGACCGCTCCAGCTCCTCCTCCACCTCGGTCAGATCGCGCCAGATCAGCCGGCGGCGATAGCGCAGCATCTTCTCGCGCTCGCGGATGCGCAGCGGTGAGTCGTCGTCTTCTGCGGCAAAGATCACCGGCACGGCGATCTCGCTCGCCCCGCGGACGAAATAGCGCTGCTGCGCCAGTCGCTGGTACAGCGCGTCGCGCAGCCGCGCGAACAGCTTCGGCCGCGGCGGCGGCGCGGTCTTCTCGGCGGTGGCCTCCTTGCGCGGAAGCGCCAGGAGCGCCGTGGCAGCGGCCTCCGGATTGCCGTATTCGACCGCGGTGAAATGATCCGAGGCGCGGTAGACCGGATCGCCGAATCCCGAGGCGCCCTCGAACTGCACGATCCGGCAGCCGCGGTCGAGCGCGTCGAAGACCACGTTCGGCAGCGGATCGAGCCGGGAGGAGACGAACATCGCATCCGAGGCCGCCAGCACATCGGGATAGGCCGGGCCGGCCGGCAGCAGGAACAGGTTGCCCGCCGGATCGTCGGCGCCGATCTGGCCCAGATGATAGCTTATCCAGGCGCCAAAGTGCATATCCTCGAAGTTCAGCCCGTCGCCGATCCACAGGAACACGGTATCGGGATCGCGGGACCGGCAGATCTGCGCCGCCATCGCGAAGATGTCCGTGCCCTTGCGCCATTGCAGGTGGCCGGCCCCGCAAATCAGCCGCGCCTCCGACAGATCGCGCCCGACAAGCTCGGACAGACGCGCCCGCGCCTCGGCCTTATCCGCCGCGCCGACCCCGCCGATGGCAAAATCCCGCTGCGGCAGCACCGCCGTGTCGCGGGCCAGGTCGAACTCGATGTCCTTCAGCCGCCCCGCCCAGCTGTCGCGCACATGCTCCGAGGAGAACACCAGAAGATCCGTCAACAACGCCGTGAAGGTCGATTTATAGGCCGGAAAGGTATATTCGACATATTCATGCACATAGGCCAGGAACGGAATATCGCGCGCCACCAGCAGCGGCACGAAGACATAGCATTCCACCGAATTGAGAATGGCAAACTCGACCTTCGAGAAAATCTCTTCGGAATAGAAACCATATTCCTTCAGCGGCTGGTCGGTGATCAGCACCTCGCAGGCGTGATCCAGGAAATCCTCCAGCAGCGGCCCGTCGCGCCGGGACAGGACGATCACATTGTGGCTGCGCGCCGCTTCGCGCACCAGATCGAGCCCGACGACCGGCGCCCCCGTGCGGGAGAATTCATGCACCGCGATGATGCAGGTCGGCCGGTCGGGGGAATAGCGGCCGCGTCCGTGCCGCAACCGCTCGCGCAGATCGCCCAGCGTGGTCCGGCCCTCGGCCGCGCCATAAAGCAGGTAATGCAGCAGCGGATCCATCTTGACCCGCCCGATATCGATATGGTCCTCCCAGTACTGGCTCATCGAGAAATCTGACACCTGGGCATCGACCGGATCGCCCAGGTGAATGATCTCGCAGGCCAGGTGGCACGCGTCCGGCTGCCCCTCGGAGATGGCGGTTCTGAGATCCGGATCGATGACAAGATCGGCCAGAACAGTGTCTATTTCAGGGGTTTTCTCATGAATCTCGGCGTAAAACGTCGGCAGACGACCATCGGCCCGGCCCTGGTCCTCGAAATGCTGGCGCAGGCCCTCGGGATCCCCGGCCAGATCGGGAACCTGGTCGCCGTATCGTTCCGGGTCGAAGCGGAAATCGGGGCGGTCCTCGAAAACCCCGGCAACCACCGCGTATTTCTGCCAGATGCGATCCAGATCAATCATGCGTTGTCGTCCCAAACGAATGTGTCACGCAGCAGGTCGACAAACATCGCGTCCCCGACCGCGCGCCCTGTCATGAACTCGATAAACTCAGGCAACAGCGGGCTGGTCGCCACCATCCGCCCCAGCCGCAGCAGGCCGAGCCGGCCATCGGCGGACAGGTCCGCCTCCACATCGTGCACCCGGGTCCAGCCGCGGTCGGCCTGCGCCTCCAGTTCGGCCGCGTCGAACGGCCGGTCGAGATAGAGCAGAGGCCCGTCGGCCTGCCGCCAGGCCATCCGCAGCCAACCCAGCGCATCGCACAGAATGTCGCTGCTGCCCGCAGGCCGCTGCAGATGTTCGATGATGAAAAAATCCTTGCTCAGGGTCTCTGCCGTGTCGCGCGATACACCTGCATCCGGCAAAATCACCAGCGCCTTGAGACCCCGCCAGGACGTCTTCTCCGGCAGGTCTCCCACCGAGTGGTTCAGATCTCCCGGCAGGGCATCTGTGGTCACGATCAACATGAGCGGCTCTCGTTAAATACAATTCGAGAAAACATAAAAAGACGACCTTTCCCCTCTGTCGCGGCGTTGGTATCTCCCCTGCCAAGGGCTGTCCACTTGATATCATCAGCCTCCTATGTTTGGTGCTCTGAGAATGTTTTTTTAGAATTCAACTTCTTTGAGGCGGGTAACAATTGGGCAACTTCGGCTTCACTATTTTCGGAGATTGGCGGTGAAAGTACTCTTGATCGGAGGTTGCGGCTTCATAGGGTCGCACGTGATTGATCACCTCGTCGCGCAGGGGCTGCAGGTGCGTGTATATGACCGCCAGCCGGAGAGGTTCCGCCCCCCGGTCCCCGGTGTCGACTATCGTATGGGAGATCTGGCCGACACGACCCAGCTCTACGAGGCGGCAAACGGCGTGCAGGCGATCATCCACCTGGCCAGCACGACGGTGCCCTCGACCGCCAATCTCAATCCGGTCGCCGACATCACCGGCAACCTGATCGCCACCGTCCGCCTGCTCGAGATGATGCGCGCGACCGATATCCGCAAACTCGTCTACCTCTCCTCCGGCGGCACTGTTTACGGTGTGCCGGAGACGGACCCCGTCGCCGAGACCCACCCCCTGCACCCGATCAACTCTTACGGGATCGTCAAGGTCGCGATCGAGAATTACCTTTTCATGGAGCACAAGCTGCACGGGCTGCAGCATGTGATCCTGCGCGCCTCCAACCCCTATGGGCCGCGCCAAGGCCATACCGGCATCCAGGGGATCATCGGAACCCACCTGTGGCGCATCGCCCGCAACGAGCCGATCGAGGTCTGGGGAGACGGCAGCGTCGTACGCGATTTCATCCATGTGCGCGACCTCGCCAGGCTGTGTGTCAAGGCGATCCTGTCAGAGGTGACCGGCTGCTTCAATGCCGGCAGCGGCGAAGGCACCTCGGTCAACCAGATCGTCGAGGCCATCAACCGCTCGGTGCGGGCCACCGGCGGCGCTCCGGTCACCCCCATCTACAAACCCGGCCGCAGCTTCGATGTGCCGCGCGTGGTGCTCGACATCACCCGCGCCCGAAGCGAGATCGGCTGGGCCCCCGAGATCGGCCTGCAGGACGGGATTGACGACAGCTGGGAATGGGTCCGCAGCCACGTCTCCCCCCCTGCCGGACCGGCAGACCGCCCTTGACACACTCAGCGGCCCCCCAGACGGACATGAAAACACAATGCGCCCGCAGAACCCGGACTGCCCCCGGTTCCGCGCAGAGCCGGACCCGCATGTCCCCGCCGGCCACGGCGTCCGCCAGGATTTCCCGAGACTAGGAGGTCGGACTTGAAACGGCTTTTTCTTCACATCGGTTTCAACAAGACCGGCTCGACCAGCCTGCAGAAGACCCTGGCCCGCAATGCCGGCGCGCTGGCAGAGCAGGGCATTCTCTACCCCTACGATCCGCAGGCCCCCTATATGCAGCGCTGGCAGCATGCGCCGCTGGCCGCCGCCGTGCCCGGGCGCACCCTGTCCTGGCTGGTGCCGAAAAAACGGGCAACCCTGACCGAGGCCTTTCCGACCCTGCGAGGCCGGCTCGAGCACGGCGCGTTCGAGACGCTGCTCCTCTCCTCGGAAGGGTTCGGCGAAACCGCCATGGGGCAGGAAAAGATCCGCTGGCTGAAGCGGCAGTTCCCCGGCTTCGATATCTCCGTCATCGCCTATATCCGGCGCCAGGACGCCTATTTCCTCTCGGCCTATCAGGAGGGGATCAAGGCCGGGCGCACCCGGCCGTTCGACTTTGCCGACCATGCCGATGCGAAGGATCTCTATTTCGGCCGCAGGCTGGCCCCCTGGCGCGCCGTCTTCGGGTCGGAGAAGGTCATCGTGCGGCCCTTCGATCCGCAGGTCTGGCCCGAGGGGGAATTGTTCTTCGACTTTCTCCGGACGATCGGCGCGGACACCGCCGCCATGACCCCCGAGCCCCCCGAGAACGAGGGGCTCGATTACCGCGCCGTCGAATTCATGCGCCAGCTCAACCTGCTCGAGTCCGGGACGCAGGCCGCCGCCCTGCCGCGGGTCAAGGCCCGGAAACTGGCCGCCACCTTCAGCCATCTTCTGGCGGCGGCGGATACCAGACGGAAAATGCAGCTCTCCTCGGAACAGGCCGAGATCCTGCGGACCCATTTTCACGACGACAACGCCACCGCGCTGGCAGGAAGCGGCATCGCCGTCGAGGCGTTCTTCCCGCCCGTGCCCCAGGGCCGCCCGGCGCGGCTGGCCCCCCCGTCCCTCGACCCGCAAGACCTGCTGCGGCTGATCGCACAGCTGTCCCCCCCTTCGCACCGGTCCTGACCCGGCCGCTGCTTCACCGCCCTCGGAAAGGCCCCCCATGCACCCCAGGCTCGTCTTCCACACCGGCAGTTTCAAGGGCGGCAGCACGGCGATCCAGTCGGCTCTGGCAAGCAAGAGCTGTGACTGCGCCGGCTGCAGCATCCTCTACCCCGGCATCAGCCCGAAAGAAGGGCCCGAAAAGACCCGCGGCCAGCACGGCTCCCTCGCCGACGCGCTGCTGCCGTCGAAGACGAAGAGACGCAGGAAACACAAGCAATTCACCCGCGTCGCCGACCACATGCGCACCATCGGGGCCGATGTCACCGTGATCTCCGCGGAGAAATTCGAATATGTCGACCCGCGGGCCCTGGAGGCCTGCATCCGGGAATATTTCCCGGACTTCGCCGATCACGTCCGGATCGTCTTCTATGTGCGCCCACATGCGGAGCGGCTGATCTCGGGCTATGCCGAACGCGTCAAACACGGGCTGTTTCTGGGCGACCTCGAAGAGCTGCACCGCAAGACCAGAACGCTGAACCGCCCCCACCAGCGGGGGTTTTTCTATCATCCGCGACTGTGGCAATGGCGCGACGTCTTCGGCAGCCGCCTGACGGTGCGTCCGATGATCCGCGATCTTCTGTTCCGCTCGGATGTGGTGGCGGACTTCTTCCAGCAGATCCTGGACGACCGCCCGTTCTCCCTGGCGCCGGCGGCGGAGAAGAACAGCTCGCCCACACTGGAGGATCTGGCGGTTGTGCGGCACTTTCACCTCACCACCCGCGACCTTGGCCTGCCGCCCCGGCTGCAGGAACGGTTCGGCCTGAAACTGGCCCAGGCCCTGACCAGCCCGGCTCACCCCGGCGGCACCAGGCTGGCCCTGCACCGCAGCCTCGCCGAAGACGTGCTCGCCACCTATCACGAGGATGCCGCCGCGCTGGACCGGGACTTCTTCACCGACAGCCCCATGCAGACCGCCCTGCGCCGGGCCCTGGAGGGCGCGATCCCGGAGCCGCAGGCGATCGACGCGGCCCGGCATCTGGATGCCGGCCAGATGCGTCAGGTCACCGCCTGGGCCCGGACCTCTGCCGACATGCTCTCCAGGAGCCACCCCGACGACGCCTCAGGCGGCGACAGAGGCACCGACTGAGGCACCGGTCCGCCGTTCCTCACACCCGGTCGTAGCCGAAGGCCTCGAAATCGCGGGCGTAGAATTCGTTCAGCGCCGCGATCGCCTCGGAGCCCAGCCGCGCCACCTCATAGCCGTCCGCGACCGCGCCCCCCTCGGTCGGGTTCGCCCGCTGCCGCGCCATGTCCGGCAACCAGCCCGCCACCGGCGTGCCCTGCATGCTCTCGAGGTGTTCCAGCCGGAACACGTGGTTGGCCCATCGGTGCCCGTCGAGATTGACGAAATTGCACTGCAGGCGGAAATGCACCAGCCTGTGATCGTTCTCCACCGGATGCGGCTGCAGGGCAGTGACCGCAAAGCTCGCCGCCACCCGATAAAAGGCCTCCGGATCGGCCAGCACCGCGGCGCGCATATGGGGTGTGCCCAGTTTCAGATGCTGCGAGACCGCCGAGAGATACCGGTGATAGGGGTTCCGGACAAAGGCGAACTTCAGGTAATCGCGCACCTCGCGGAAGGCTTTGGGAAAGAACCTGCGCATCTGAAACGGGGTGATATGGGCCATGTCGATGACCTTGCCGGCGTCATTCACCGTCTTCCACTCGAAAAAGAAATTGTCCCGCGTGTCATATTTCAGCAGCGCGTTGTGGCTGCTCATCCCGCCGCATTTCGGGTTGTGGATAAAGACGAATTTTTCCGTGTCGGATACGATCATGCTGTCCGCCCCCGCCTCACAGCGGCGCCGTGAAGAACGCCGGGGCCGTCTCGCCCTTGTCCAGACAGGCGACGAACCGGCGCGCGGTGTCCAGCGCCTCGCGGATGGTCACGTCCATGTCGAGATAGCGATAGGTGCCCAGACGGCCGACAAAGGTGACGCCGGAGGTCGCCTCGGCCAGCGTCACATAGTCGGACAGCAGCGCCTTTTCCGCGACCTGGCGGATCGGGTAATAGGGGATGTCCTGCGGCTCTGCCGCGCGGGAGAACTCGCGGTAGAGCACCGATCCCTCATGGCTTTCCCAGGGGGCGAAATGCTTGTGCTCGGTGATCCGGGTATAGGGCACATCGACCTCGCCGTAATTCATCACCGCGCAGCCCTGGTAATCGCCTTCATAGGTGAAGCGTTCGAAATCCAGCGTGCGATACCCCAGCCGCCCCAGCTCGTAGCCGAACCAGCCATCCAGCGGGCCGGAATAGAACACATGGTCATAATCGCCGGCCTGGCTCCGGTCGAAAACAGTCTCTAAATGGACCGTTATGCCCGGATGATCGAGGATCTTGCCGATCAGCGCGGTATAGCCGTTCTCGGGCATGCCCTGGAACTTGTGAAAGAAATAGTTGTCGTCGTAGTTGAAGCGCACCGGCAGCCGCTTGAGAATGCTCGCCGGCAGCTCGGAGGGGTGACAGCCCCATTGCTTCATCGTGTAGCCCTTGAAGAAGGCCTCGTAGAGGTCGCGGCCGACGAACCGCATCGCCTGCTCCTCGAAGGTCTGCGGATCGGCGATTCTGGTATCGGCCTGTTCTCCGGTGATGAAATCATGCGCCTCGTCCGGGCGCAGGGTCTTGCGGAAGAACTGGTTGATGGTGTGCAGGTTCACCGGCAGCGAGAACACCCCGAGCTCGCCTTCGGGATCGCGCGAGGTGGTCTTCACCCGGTTCTTGTAGGGCAGGAAGGTCTCGAACCCGTTGACATACTCCCAGACCTCCGCGTCGTCGGTGTGAAAGATGTGCGGCCCATAGACATGCACCATCACCCCGGTGTCCGCGTCGCGCTCGGTATGGCAATTGCCGCCGATATGGCTCCGGCTGTCGACCACGGTGACCTGATGCCCCGCCTCGGCCAGATGCCGCCCGATCACCGCGCCGGAGAGCCCCGCGCCAACCATGAGAAAATTCATCGCAATCCGTCCCCGTTCCCGCGCCCGGCCCCCCCGGGCGTCTATTCCTCAGTCGTCCCCGTCGCCGGGGCCAGTTCCCTGACCAGCTCGTCGAGCAGCGTCCAGACCCGGGCCGCGTTCTGACGCAGCACCTGCGGCTTCTTCTGGTCCTCGATCCGGTCCTGCCGCTGGCCGGTGCGGCGCTGATACTCCAGCCGCCAGCCCCGCGGCTCGGCCTTGACCAGCGCGGCGATCTCGCCGGCGATGTCTTCCATCCGTTGCAGCTGCGCCTCGGAGTAATAATCGAGCGGCTCCAGGCTCTGCCCTTCGGCCGCGCCGGTCCCGACCGCCTCCTCCAGCGCCGCCACCATCAGCGACCGGCCGAAGAACACCTGATCCAGCTGTTGCGCATCCTCGAGGAACAGCGCGTGCAGCGCCTGCGCATGGGCGCGGCTCAACACTATCCTGGTCCGATACCGCCGCGGCTGCCCGGCCAGGGCGCGGCCGATGGCGCCGCCCAGCGACAGCCGCAGGAAGTCGGGCACCTCGTCGGCGACCAGACGCCCCTGTACCCGCCGCATCGCCGCCACCTCTTCGAGCGCGAGCGATTCATTGGTGCTGGGGATCGCCTCGAGGCTGAAGGGCGCGCCCTGCAACGCGGTATGAAAGAAATCGCTGACCACGTCGCCGTCCCGCATCTCTTCGCGCAGGAACGGGCGCAGGGTGAACCGGTCGCCGAAGGCCTCATGCCAGCGCAGAAAGCGCGGCGCATACTTCAGCATCCGGCGTTCGCGCTGACCGGCGATGCTCTGATCCAGGGTGCCCAGCTCGGTGCCGGTCTTGACCCGCTGCGCATAGCCCGACAGCGCCCGCCCGGCATGTGGGCGCACATAGGCGATGATCCGCGCGGTATCGGTATATTGCGGCATGAATTCATCCAGCGCCTTGATCAGGGCCTTGGGCGGCACCGAGCTGAAGAATTCCGCCGAGATCAGACCCAGATCGGCGTCATTGGTCCGGGCCCATTCCGCCTTTTCCGAGAACAGCTTCCGGCGCCGCGTCAGGCGCTTCTCCGGCGTGCCCTTGTTCGGGTTGATCGCATTGGCCAGGGCGCTGGCGTTCAGTTCGGGCTGGCTGACATAGCGGACCCCTTTGGACCGGCAGGCCCTTGCCTGCATCGCCTTCTGGATCGAGGAGGAGCCGTTCTTGGGGTCGCCGATGTGAAATACGAGGGTCTTGATCATGGCCGGCCTTGGAAATGCAGTCATGCCGGTCTTAGTGCATGCGATCCGGCGCCGCCACCCTTCTTTGATCCGGGTGCTCCGGCCGGCGATGCGCGGGGGCGCAGGGGCCGGAAACACGGCGGGTCAGACATGTTTTGCTTTGATCCTTCCCCGGAAATGGGGGTAAGGAACCGGTCAAGAGGACGCGGCCGCGTTCCGCGAATTCAAGTGACCAGAGGCCTTCAAGTTGACACGTAGACTCATTCTTCACATCGGCGCCCACCGAACCGCCACCTCGGCCCTGCAAGCCTTTCTTTTCGAAAATTTCCAGCCGCTGAAACAAAAAGGGTTTTTCTACCCGCTCAAGGTCCGCCGGCACCTGAAACTGATGAACCAGATCTTCAACGGGACCCGGAAGGTCGAAAACGTCGCCCGGATCCTCACCGAGCGCGCCGACAAGCAGCCGCAGGACATCCACACGCTGATCCTGAGCGACGAGGATATCTGCATGCGCCGCGACCTGGGCGTGCTGGCCAAGTTCCGCGACAGCTTCGACGTCAAGGTCGTCTTCACCCTGCGCCGTCAGGACATCTGGCTGGAAAGCTGGTTCTTCCAGAACATCAAGTGGCAGTGGAACGAGAAGCTGAGCCATTGCACCTTCGATGAGTTCATGGACATGCGCGGGGATTTCCACTGGATCCACTACGACCGCTATGTGCGCCATCTCGAAGGGTTGTTCGGGCGCGACAACATCATCCTCAACATCCACGAGAAGGGGCAGATGCCCGATGGCCCGATCGAGGCCTTCTGCGACCGCATCGGCCTGACCGACCGCACCGGATTCGCGCCGGCGGCCCATATCAACGAAAGCTTTTCACCGCAGATCTCGGAATTCATGCGCCGCCTGCCGCTGGACGCGGCGGAGACCGGCTACCGCGGCCGGCTGACCGCCGTCTGCGCCAAGATCGACCGCGCCCTGACCGGCGGATCGAAGCAGTCCGAGCGGCTGATGCCGCATGACCAGCGGACGGCCCTGATGGCGGAATACGAGGCTGGCAACCGCGCCATCGCGCAGCGCTATTTCGACCGCGATACGCTGTTCTCCGACCCCCTGCCCGGGCCGGACGCGCCGCTGGCCAGGATGGCTCTGCCCGCCGACAGCGACCGGCTGATGACGGACTACATCGTCCCCCTGATCGCCGGGATCATCGCCGATCACGAAAAGCAAAAGGAAAAGGAAAAGGCGCGCGCGGCGCAGGCGAAATAGGTTTCATGCGCCTTTCGTGACACGGGCGGTCGGCCGCCCCCGGTGTCTTCGTGTCTTCGCAGACCCTTTTCAGAGTCTTTTTCAGGCTCTGATACGGGCGAAGATGCCCCTCAGGACCCCTCCGCCCCGGCCCCTTCCATCCTCAGCTTGGCCCGCCAGTAGCCCTCGCCGGTCATCTGCTCATAGCCCTTGCGGTAGCGTGTCAGCAGCCGCGGATAGCGCAGCAGGAAGGCCAGCGCCAGCGCGGTGAACCGGGCGGCCTCGCGCAGGAACGCCCGCTTGGAATGGCGCACCGTATAGCATTGCCGCCGATCGGCGCTGAGATAGGTGATCTCGGCCGCGCCCCAGCTCCAGCCGACCTTGCCGCGATCCTCGGCGCGCAGCACGATGCGACCGCCCCATCGGGAAAAGAACGGCAGCAGATGGCCGTTCAGGGTGAGTTTCATCAGCGTCCGCATTAGCCGCCCCCGCGGCGCCCTACGGATCCGCTCTTCAGGCAGATGCCCCGGCGCCGCCGTCCAGGCCTCCTGCCTGGTCAGCGCCTTGAGGTCGGCGCGGCGCTGCGCCATGTCGGCGTTGGCGTCGAAGAACTCGGGCCCCTTCATCACATCCGCCAGCGCCAAGTTGATCGCCGCCAGCGTCTCGTAATGCATCCTGGGCAGGTTGCGCAGAAAGAACCAGACCGCGATCTTCAGCGTGCGCAGCGCGCCGATCTCCATCTCCGGCAGGCTCAGGTGGTGCGCCATGTGGCTGCGCAGGTCGAGATACCAGGTCAGCGGGCTTTCCTTGTCGGTGAAACTGTCCTGGAAGGAGACCACGCCGTTGAGCCGGACGATGTTGAACTCATGCACCAGGCTGAAGCTGACATCGTCGCCGCGCACGAAGAAGGGGAACGGCTGATGCGCCACCCTGTCGACCGGAAAGGCGAAATACCACCAGCCGCCATAGAGCTTGTCCGGCGCCGGCCCGGTGGTGTCGAATTCCATGGCGAAACTCTGGCCCGTATTGCGCAGGTCGGTGCCCATGTGCTGGGGCAGGCAGCGGCTGTCGAACAGCGCCCCGTTCTCCCAGATCGCCCAGCGGTGCGAGGCGTTGATCATCGCGCCGGCCACCGCGGTGGCCGGATCGGTCGCATAGGCCAGCATCCGCCAGGTGCGGTCCAGGCTCTCCATATGCACCGAGGCGTCGTCATCCATGAACAGGCAATGGCTCGCCCCGCTGTCGCGCGCCGCCAGCAGCCCGCGGGAGAACCCCCCTGCCCCGCCCAGGTTCTCGTTCGGGATCACCGTCACATGGGAACTTTCGGGGATCTCTACGCTCTGGCCGTTGTCGACCACGGTCAGGCGGATGTGATCCCTCAGCGGCGATGCGGCGATATAGGTCTCGAAGCGGCGCACCGTGCGCTCCACCGCCGCCTCGCGCCTGAAGGTGGTGATCGACAGCATCAGCTCGGGGGTCCGCCGCGGCGCCTCCGCGGTCTGCCACTGCGCCCCGCTCAGCCGCCCCTCTTCCAGGGCGATGAGCTCGAAGAAGATCACCCCCTGGCCCGCCTCCAGGTCCAGCAGCGGTGACAGGTCGAGCACAAAGGGCGCCTCGGGATCGAGTGTGATCACATCGTTGCAGATCCGCTCCCAGGAGCGGTGCGGAAAGGCCAGCATCACCGCCAGCTCGAACCGCCCCTCGCCCTCGAGCGCCAGGCGCAGATCGCGCAATCCGCACTGCTGCCGCCACTTGCCGATGTTGAACAGGTTGAACCAGGTGTCGAACAGCGCCCGCCCGCCGACGGCAAAGCGCAGCTCGTGGCGGCGCTCCGACAGGCCCGCGGGCCCGCTCAGGCGGACATAGAGATCGCGTTCGGTGCAGATCCCCTGTTCCGGCCAGATCAGGCTCTGCAAGGTGGTCACTGCCTGGGGGGGGGCCTGGTCCTGCATGTGTCGGTGTCCTCTGATCTGCCGGTGATCTGCCGGCGCACGCCGCCGGGGCGGCCGCGCCGCCGCCCTCTTACTGGAGCCGGGATCGGCGGCGCAACTCCCGATCGCCGCGCGCCGGCACGGGGCGCGCGGGCGGCGATGAAAATGCAACGGCGGCCGGGGCCGGGGCGCCGGGGCGCCGTATCAGGCCGCCATGATCGCCTCATGCACCGCGATCGCCTCCTCGAGGTCGTCGAAATACTGCATCTGGCCGTTCTCCAGCACGATGCCGGCATCGCAGAACTGCCGGATCTGGCCCATCGAGTGGTTGACCATGATCGCGCTCGAGGTCTGCATCCGGTCGGCGAAGACCGCGCGGCTCTTGCGCTTGAAGCTGGCATCGCCCACCGCGGTCACCTCGTCGACCAGATAGGTGTCGAAATGGATCCCCATCGAGGCGCCGAAGGTCAGCCGCGATCTCATCCCCGAGGAATAGCTGCGCACCGGCATGTAGAAGAATTTGCCCAGCTCGGCGAAATCCTCGACAAAATCCAGCAGCCCGTCGGTGTCCACCCCGTAGATCCGGGCGATGAAGCGCACGTTCTCGGCGCCAGTCAGATCCTTGTGAAACGAGCCGCCGAACCCCACCGGCCAGGAGATCGAGCCGTCGGTGACGATGCGGCCCGAATCCGGGCGCATGGTGCCGGCGATCATTTCCAGCAGCGTCGACTTGCCCGCCCCGTTGCGCCCCAGCAGCGCCAGCGACTTGCCGGTGGGCAGGGTCAGGTTCAGATCGTCGATCACCACCTTGCGCTCGCCGCGCAGGCGGAAGCTCTTGGTGAGGTGCTCGAACCGGATCACCGGCGCCCCCTTCCGGCCCGCCGGGGACCGGCGGCGGCGTGCCGCGCCAGGCCCGAAAGACTCTGCGGCGCAGGTTTCTGTCTCATCATGCCCCCAGGCTCTCCTCTGCCGCGCTCAGCTCCGGTCGCGGATCGAGTAATAGATCAGGGCGCCGATCGACCAGATCAAGAGCAGGAACAGCCCCATCAGCCCGGCCAGGATCCCGCGCTGGGGATATTCCGCCTCCTGCGCCAGGGTCGGCTTGATATAGGTGGCCAGATAGCGGCTCTGACGGGCGGCGTCCTCGCGCGCCACCTCCAGCGCGGTCAGCGCCGCGCGATAGGTTTCCTCGGCATATTGCAGGTCCACGTTCAGGCTCTCGAACTCGGCGATCAGGGTCGGGTAATCCTCGCCCACCGCGCCGGTATCGGTGTTCTCGCTGGTAAAGGTCTGCCGCTCGATCCGGATGCGGTCGCGGATCACGTCGATGCGCTGCTGCGCCTTGGTCAGACGCGGATCGGTGTCGCCGGTGGTGCCGCGCAGCAGGTCGTATTCGATCAGCGCCGCGGCCAGCTGCTGCTGCAGGTTGTTCATCACCCCCATGCGGCCCTGGATATCGGCCGCCGGGTCGACGATCCGGGTGCGGGTGCGGAACCGGGTCAGCGCCTCGCGCGCGCCCTTCAGCCGGGCGATGGCCTTGTCCAGATCGTCGCGGGCATAGCGCATCGCATCCTCGCGCGCCTGGTTGTTCAGCGCGTTGATCCGGTCCTGGCTTTCGCTCAGGATGGCGGTTGTCACCGCCCGGGCGATTTCCGGATCGAAGGCCTGGGCCCGCACCTCGATCAGCCCGGTGCCGGAATCATAAGAGATGCCGACGATGCGCTGCCAGTACCAGACCAGATCCTCCAGCGTGGCGTCGGGCCAGAGCGCAAAGGCCCAGTCCCCGGGCCAGGGCGCGCCGTAATGGGCGCGCAGGTCGATCCGGGCATCGACCGCCTCGACCATCTCCTGGCTCTGGATGAATTCATAGAGAATGTCGCTGTCCGAGGCGGTCGAACCGCCGGCGAATTGCGCCAGCCCGCCCAGCAGCTCGGTGGCGCCGCCGCTTTCCTGGCTGCGCACGGTAAAGCCGGTGGTCGACATGTACTGATCGCTGGCCTGGGTCCAGAGATAGAAGACCGTCGCCACCAGCGGGGCCAGCACAATCAGCACGAAGCTGGCCAGCAGCCCCCAGTGACGTTTCTTCAGCCGGGCCGGCCGCGCGATCGGCTGCACCGCCACCGGGGCGGGCTCGGCCGCCATCCCCGACTTGCCCGCCTTTCCGGCGTTTTTCCGGCCGGTTTTCCGGCCTGTGCGTCCGCCCGGTTTCGCGCGGGCCAGGGCCTGCGCCCCGGCGGGCATGTCGAGCTCCGAAGGAGCCTCTGCCTCCGAAGACGGATCGGCAAGGGATGTCTTGTCGTTCATGGCGGCCTGTCCCGGCGCGAAGCCGTTTGATCTTCTTTCCTGTTTCTTACATAACAGCCAGGATAAACGCCAGTATCGGAACGCTTTTTCAATGGCCGCCCTGCCCCCCCCGGCGCTCCCCGCCCAGCCCTCTGCGCCGCCCCCCGCCCAGGCCGGCCCGCGCCGCTTTGCGACGCTGCGCACGGTGTTCGCGCTGATCCTGCGCGAAATGTCCACCAGCTATGGGCGCACCCCGGGCGGCTATGCCTGGGCGATCCTGGAACCCCTGGGCGCGATCCTGGTGCTGAGCGTGGGCTTCTCGCTGGTGATCCGCACCCCGCCGCTGGGAACCAGTTTCATCCTGTTCTACGCCACCGGTTACATGCCTTTCGACCTGTATCAGACACTGGCAAACACGATCGGCAAGGCGATCAATTTTTCCAAGCCGCTGCTGAAATACCCCGCCGTCACCTGGCTCGACGCGGTGCTGGCCCGGTTTCTGCTCAACAGCCTGACCGGGATTCTGGTGACCATCCTGCTGATCGCCGGCATTCTGGCGGTGATCGACAGCCGCACCGTTCTGAACCTGCCGCCGGCGGTCGAGGCGATGGGGCTGGCGATGCTGCTGGGACTGGGGGTGGGGATGATGAACTGCGCCATCATGGGGCTGTTTCCGCTGTGGGAGACGATCTGGTCGATCATCACCCGGCCGCTCTTCATCGCCTCCGGGGTCTTCTTTCTCTACGACACCATGCCACCGCTGGCCCAGGAGATCCTGTGGTACAACCCGCTGCTGCATATCACCGGGCTGATGCGGACCGGCTTTTACGCCACCTACACCGCCTCGTACGTCAGCCATGTCTACGTGCTGGGGGTCTCGCTCGCCCTGCTGGCGATGGGGCTCATCCTGATGGGGCGCTATCACCGCGAGATTCTGAACCGCTAGGCTCCCCGCCCGGCGAGTCGCCGGGGAGCGCGGCCCCGGCCAGCGCCAGCACCTCTCCATGAGGGCGGTGCGCCCGGCCCCGCAGCCCGTCGGCCACCGCCCGGCCCAGCAGGCGCAGGAAGGTGATCCGCTCGCCCGGATGGTGGCACAGTTTCAGCAGCCATTTCGGCAGCACCATCAGCAGCGCCGGCCAGAACAGCCGCCCCGCCGCCATGCGGTAGAGGAACAACAGGTTGCGGTGATAGTAATAGACCTTCCACAGCGGCCGGAACTGGCCGCCCTGAAGCGTCGAGCAATCGTGTTCGAAGGCGATGGCCGGTGCAAACCGGATGCGCCCGCCCGCCTTGCTGAGCGCGAGGGTGAAAATGCCGTCCTCGCCATAGACGAAGAGCCGCCCGTCCGGATACCCCGCCAGTCCGATGGCGGCGCGCGACACGAAGAGCCCGACGAAGGAGGCGACATCGACCCAGCGCCCCTCCCCGCGGTAATCGTCCGGCGCGATGTGAAAGCCGCCGCGGCCGCGCAGCAGGGTGCCCAGGAAGGCGCCCCCGTGCCAGAACGGGTTGCGCGAGGGGCGGTTCATCTCGCAGATGCGCCCGTCGGGGAAATAGACCGCCGCCGCGACGGCGTCGCAGCCGGTCTTGTCCGCGGCGTGAAAGGCGGCCAGCGCGCCGGGGGCGGGGCGGGCATCGTCGTCCATCACCACCATCCAGTCGGGATCGAAGCGTTCGGAGGCCAGCCGCATGCCGGTCTCGAAGCCGCCGGCGCCGCCCAGGTTCTCGGCGCTCGTCATCACCACCAGCCGGGGGTCGGGCTGTGCCGCCAGCCAGGCCCCGGTGCCGTCGGTGGAGGCGTTGTCGATCACCACCACCGCCTGCAGCTCGGCCTGCGGGCTCTCCAGCAGCCGCGCCAGCACCGCCCTGAGCTTGTCCAGCCGGTTGTAGGTGACCACCACCGCCACCAGGCTCTGGGGCTCTCGGATCTGCTCTTCACTCACGGGGCGTGCGCCTCTTGCTTGCCTGCCTGCCTGAAGGGACCGGTTTTGACTATCGGGACCAGGCATTGACGCCGCAAAACTCACAATTCGGCGCCGGTGTCAAATCCGCGTCGGATCCGCCGCCGCCGAACCTGTTTGACAGCCGCGCCCCGCTGCGCCACCAAGGCGCCATGCGCAGCGCCCTCATCACCGGCTCGGCCGGCTTCATCGGCTATCATCTCTGCGCCCGGCTGCTGGCCCAGGGCTGGCAGGTGACCGGGCTCGATTGCCTGTCCGATTACTATGACGTCGAGCTCAAGCGGCGGCGTCACGCGCTGCTGGAAACCGATCCGAACTTCACCCCGGTGATCGGCAGGCTGGAGGATCCCGGCCGGCTGAAGACCCTGATGCGGGACGCGGCGCCAGACCTGGTCATCCACCTGGCCGCCCAGGCCGGGGTGCGCCATTCGATCGAGGCGCCGCGCGACTATGTCGAGGCCAATCTGATCGGCACCTTCGAGCTTCTGGAGGCGGCACGGGCGCATCCGCCCGGGCATCTGCTGCTGGCCTCGACCAGCTCGGTCTATGGCGCCAACACGGACATGCCCTATGGCGAGCGGGACAAGGCGGATACGCAGATGTCCTTCTATGCCGCCACCAAGAAGGCGACCGAGGCGATGGCGCATTCCTATGCCCATCTCTATCGCCTGCCCACCACCATGTTCCGCTTCTTCACCGTCTACGGCCCCTGGGGCCGGCCGGACATGGCGCATTTCAAGTTCACCCGCGCGATCCTGCGCGGCGAGCCGATCGACGTCTATAACCACGGGAAAATGCAGCGCGATTTCACCTATATCGACGATCTGGTGGACGGCATCCTCGGGCTGGCCGGGGCGGTGCCGGGGAACACGCCGGTCTCGGCGCAGGACAGCCTCAGCCCGGTGGCGCCGTTCCGCATCGTCAATATCGGCGGCAGCAAGCCCACCGCGCTGATGGAGTTCATCGCCGCCATCGAGGCCGCCTGCGGGCGCGAGGCGTCGATGGTGATGCACCCGATGCAGCCCGGCGACGTGCCGGCCACCTGGGCCGATACCCGGCTTCTGACCGAGCTGACCGGCTATGCGCCGAAGGTCGGGGTGGAGGAGGGGCTGCGCCGCTTCGTCGCCTGGTACCGGGACTATTACCGGCTGTGAGCCGCCGGGGCACAGGAGACAGCCCGGAAGATGGGGCATGCGATGTTTCGCGCACGAAACAATAGGTAATTATTACTGACCTATTTTCGGCCACCGATTTCACGGCAAAATCCCGTCTCCGGGGACATGACCGCAAAAGGTTTCGCGCGCGAAACAGAACGGCAGAGAGTCTGACCTGTCAGTCGTCCCGCTGCGCGAGCCAGAGCTGCAGCGCCTCGAACAGGCTCTGATCCACGCCCTCGCCGCTCAGGTCGATCCGGCCGCGGGCGCGGTCAAACCTCAGCTGCACCCCCGGCGCGGCCAGGACCGAGCGCGGCGCAGAGGGCAGCGGCCCCGTATAGGTGTCGCTGATATCTGTCTCTGATCCTGATTTAGAGTCTTTTTCCCGGGCCGTCCCGGGGCGCGGATCAGGGGATGGTTCGGCGGATGCTTCGGCAGAAACTTCGGCGGGCACTTCGGGGCTCAGGACCGGGGCAGGGGGAGCCGCCGCCTCTGCCAGGATCCGCAGTTCCGCCTCGGCGCTGCCTGCCTGCGCCGCAGCGAGCCGCGCAGTCAGCCGCGGGGCCAGGCCCGGATCCTCGGTCAGCGCCCGGGTCAGGGCCAGCCCCAGCTTTTCGGGAATCGCGGTGGGAAAGCGCAGCGCCGGGTCCAGCGCCTCGACCAGCGCCATGAAGCTGCCGATCTTGGAGCGTTTGGCGCGCGGCGCCGCGTTGTAGAGACTGAGCAGCGCCGCGCGGCGGCTGTCGTAGACGCCCTCCTCCACCGCGCGCAGGGCGATGCGGGCGCGCTCGTAATGGCTGAGGTTGACCCGGATCTCGTTCTCTTCGACCATCGCCACATAGGCCGCCTGGGCGCTGCCGGGATCGACCACCAGCGCGCGGACCGAGGCAAAGCGCGGGTCGTTCGTCCGTTCATAGAGTCTGGTCAGCGCGGTCAGCCGCCGCCAGCCGGAGATCAGCCCGTGGGTCCGGCCGCCCTGCGGATCGGGCAGGCGGACCACCTCGATCGGCGTCTGCTGGCCGCGCGCCTCGAGGCTGGTCATCAGGGCGGTCATCTCGTCCTCGTCCTGCACCATGCGGTCGCGCACCAGATGCCCGATGTCGATCGCACCGAGCGGCAAAAGCTCCAGCATCAGACCCTGTGCGCGGGCCGCCTCCACTTCGGCGGCGAGATCGGCCAGCGCGGCGCGCGCCGAGGCGTCGCCGCTGACCTGAGCGATCGGGGCGGAAGCGGTGCCCGCGTCGGCGCCGATTCCCGGACCGGTGAGGCGCACCGGCGCGGACTCGAGGTAATGGGCCTGGGCCGGGGTCAGTCGCCTGCGTTTCGCCATGTCCTGTCTCCTTGTCGCGCCGGCTGTGTCAGCTTGCGGTTAAGCCCGGCTCAACGGGGCGCGCGGCGGCCTCTGCCTTTTCGGCCTCTCGCATTGCCCGCTCCTCGCGCCGCCAGACACCGGTCAGCAGGCGTTTGAAGGCGGCATAGGTCTCGTCGAAGGTCTCGCGGCCGCGGGCGTAGGTCTCGCGGTTGAAATCGCGGTAATCGGCCTCGTAGATGCCCGAGACCTGCTCGCCGGCCTGGCCGATCAGCGCGGTGAAATCCTGCCGGTGCGGCGACAGCGTGCGGCCCAGATAGGCCTGGATCAGCGCCGAGAGCTCGCCCTGCTGGGCGCCGTCGAACCGGGTGATCACCGCCCGCACCGCGTCCCATTCGAAGGCCAGCCCGGGCCGGCCGAGCGCGCGGGCGGCGATGTTCTCGCCCTCCTCGATGGAGGCGAAGGTGGAATGCAGCATGTCGAAGAAGCGCCCCGTCGAATCGAACTCGAGAAAGGACGCGCCGAAGGGCACCAGCAGGATGTCGGCCGCGGCCAGCCCGTTGATGGTCAGGTACCCCAGCGCCGGCGGCGTGTCGATGAACACCACGTCGTAGCGCTCCAGCACCCCGTCGGCCGCCAGCCGGTCGGTCAGCGCATCCCACAGCTTCCAGCCGCGCGCCTGCATCCGCCAGACCGGGATCTGGAACTCGGCCCAGTAGAGGTTCAACTGGGCGCCTATCAGGTCGATGTTGGGCCAATGGGTGGACTGGATCACGTCCCCGGCGGTCATGTCCATCGCCGCGCCCAGGGTATCGTCGAGCGGCAGCGGCGCCTCGCCCCGGTCGAGCCGGCGCTGGTTGTCGGCGCGCAGATGCTCGCCGTAGTGGCGGGCCAGAAGCGGAAAGGCGGTGCGCCATTCATCCTCGACCGTGCCGCCGAAGATCGAGGTCATGGAGCCCTGGCTGTCGAGATCGATCACCAGCACCCTGTAGCCGTCGAGCGCCGCCGACATCGCCAGATGCGCCGCCGTCGAGGTCTTGCCGACGCCGCCCTTGAAGTTGGCCACCGCGACGAGTTTCGCCGGCAGCCCCTCGGGGCGGTAGGGCAGGTAGTTCTTGGCCTTGGACCCCTGCGCGGCGAAGAAGGCGCGCAGCCGCAGCACCTCGTCGAGCGAGAACCATTTGGCGCCGCCCTCGGTCTCGGACCGGCCCTGCGGCAGCTCGGGGTTCTGTTTCAGCACGCGGCGGAAATGGGCGCTGGCCACCGGGATCAGATAGCGGGTGATTTCCCAGGTGGAGAACAGCCGCAGCTGCTTGCGCCCGGCCTCGTCCATGCCCCGGCTGGCCAGATCGGCCCGCCCCCGCGCGCAGGCCTCGGCGATGGCGGCGAAACCGGCGGTGTCGGTGGCGCTGTCCAGCTCCTCCAGCGCCGCGTCGGGATCGATGTTGAAATAGGGCGGCAGCGCCGCGCTGTCTTTTGCCATAAAGAAAACCGCTCGATATGCCGTGTTTTTGGCAGAATATCACAAAACGCCGCACATGGAAGCAAAAGGCGCACAATACCTTTTTTTCTAAGCAAATTCAGGGGGTGGGCTCCGGGCGCGCGGGCGGGGAGCCGGGCGTCTTGATTTTTTTGCTCTGTTATTTTTGTGTTATTTTATAGTTACGCAGTCACAGCCTGCCAGATAAGACGCTGTTGACAAAGGGCTTTCGGCGATCTCTGGGGGCGGTTGTGAATCCGAACCCCCGATGATCCGACTCTGAACCCCCGATCATCCGATTCCGAACCCCCGTTGCGGCAGCCTGTGGATAACCCTAGGCTGGGCGTCATTGAAACCACGATAAAACGCGAGTCGGAAACCGACCATGAGCAGTGCGATCAGCAGCGGGGCAGGGGGGCTGTTGCCCGACCGTCACCGGCAGGGGGATTTCTTCCTCTGCGATATCTTCGACGCGATTCCCAAGGACGATCTGGCCAGCATGGAACATCCGCTGTTCTCGCTCGCCACCCGGCCCGACCGGAGGATCCTGTCCTATGCCCACAACGGGGTGGAGATCACCGTGACCCCGAGCGTGAAGGGGCTGGCCACGATCCATGACAAGGACATCCTGATCTTCTGCATCAGCCAGCTGATGGCGGCGATCAACGCCGGCCGGCAGGTCAGCCGCACGCTGCATCTGAAGGCGCATGATCTGCTGATGGCCACCAACCGCGAGACCTCGGGGGATGCCTACCGGCGGCTGCGCGAGGCCTTTGAGCGGCTGGCCGGCACCCGCATCACCACCAATATCGTTACCGGCGCGCAGGAGACCACCAGCGGCTTTGGCCTGATCGAGGCCTGGGAGATCGTGCGCAAGACGCGCGGCGGGCGCATGGTTTCGGTCTCGGTCACGCTCAGCGACTGGCTCTATCGCGCGGTGCTGTCGAAATCGGTGCTGACGCTGTCGCGCGACTACTTCCGGCTGCGCAAGCCGCTGGAGCGGCGCATCTACGAGCTGACCCGCAAGCATTGCGGCCGGCAGGAGGGCTGGACCGTCTCGGTCGAGACGCTGCTGAAGAAATCCGGCTCGGCCAGCCCGCGCCGGGTGTTCCGGCGCATGCTGCGCGACATGATCGCGGCCGATCATCTGCCCGATTACGCGATGGAGGAACTCGACGGCGACCTGATCCGCTTCACCCCCAGGGACCGGATGATCGAGGCGCCGGCGACCCCGCCGCGGCTGAGCGAAGCGGCGCTGGAGCGGGCGCGGGTGCTGATGCCGGGCTGGGACGTCTATGCGCTGGAGGCCGACTGGCGCGCGGTCTGGGCGCGCTCCGGCGCGCCGCGGCTGCGCAGCCCCGACGCGGCCTTTCTGGGCTGGGTGGGGAAACGTCGGGAACGGTGAATGTTTTAAGTTGGCCTCGTGACGCCAGATCGTTAGACCGGCGGTGCGATGCGGGGGGGCGCTGGCCCGCTCCCGGCCCCGGCGCTGAGGGCGGTGACACTGAAACAGAGTTTGAATTCCATGCAGATTGAAGAGACATTTATTTCCGGCCTGAAAATTCTGATCCCTGACCGGTTCGGCGACGCCCGCGGGTTCTTTTCCGAAAGCTGGAATCGGCGCCGGATGGCCGAACAGGGGCTCGATCTGGATTTCGTGCAGGACAACCATTCGCTGTCGGCCGCCCCGAACACCGTGCGCGGGCTCCATTTCCAGGCCCCGCCGCATGCTCAGGCCAAGCTGGTGCGCTGCGGGCGCGGGCGGCTCTATGACGTGGCGGTGGATGCGCGCCGCGGCAGCCCGACCTACGGGCGCTGGTTCGGTGTGGAGCTGAGCGCGCAGAACGGCAAACAGATGCTGATCCCGGCGGGCTTTCTGCACGGCTTTGTCACCCGGGAGCCGGAGACCGAGATCCTTTACAAATGCACCGACTACTACGCGCCCGAGTGCGACGGGGCGGTGCGCTTCGACGATCCGGATATCGGTATTGACTGGGGTCTCACCGGCGATGCGATGCTGTCGGGCAAGGATGCCGCCGCCCAGAGCTTTGCGGCGTTCGACAGCCCGTTCGTTTTTGAAGGGTAAGACATCATGAAACTTCTTGTTACCGGGGGGGCCGGTTTCATCGGATCGGCGGTGGTGCGCCAGGCCGTGGCGCAGGGCCATGAGGTGGTCAACCTCGATGCGCTGACCTATGCCGCCTGTCTCGACAATGTCGCCAGCGTCGCCGCGAGCCCGCTCTATGCCTTCGAGCAGGTCGATATCCGCGACGCCGCGGCGGTGGAGGCGGCCTTCGCCAGGCACAGCCCCGACGCGGTGATGCATCTGGCCGCCGAGAGCCATGTGGACCGCTCGATCGACGGGCCCGGCGTGTTCATCGAGACCAACGTGATGGGCACCTACAACCTGCTGCAGGCCGCCCGCGGGCTGTGGGAGGACAAGGGCCGGCCGGAGGGGTTCCGCTTCCACCATATCTCGACCGACGAGGTCTTCGGCTCGCTGCCCGCCGACAGATCGGTGAAATTCACCGAGGACACCCCATACGATCCGCGCAGTCCCTATTCGGCCTCCAAGGCCAGCTCCGACCATCTGGTGCGGGCCTGGCACGAGACCTATGGGCTGCCCGTCGTCCTGACCAATTGCTCGAACAATTACGGGCCCTATCACTTCCCGGAAAAGCTGATCCCGGTGATCATCCTCAATGCGCTCGCGGGCAAGCCGCTGCCGATCTACGGCGACGGCTCGAACGTGCGCGACTGGCTCTATGTCGAGGATCACGCCGACGCGCTGCTGACCGTGCTGCAAAGGGGGCGGGTGGGCCGCTCCTACAACATCGGCGGCGAGAACGAGCGCAGCAACCTGGAGCTGGTGCAGACGCTTTGCGGCATTCTCGATGAGCTGCGGCCGAAACCGGCGGGCTCCTATGCCGATCAGATCAGTTTCGTCACCGACCGGCCGGGCCATGACGCGCGCTATGCGATCGATCCCACCCGCATCCGCGACGAGCTGGGCTGGCGGCCCAGCGTGACGGTCGAGGAGGGGCTGCGGCGCACCGTGCAGTGGTATCTGGGCAACGAGGCCTGGTGGCGGGCGCTGCAGGACCGCGCCGGCGTCGGCAAGCGGCTGGGAGTGACGGCGTGAGCCTGCTCGTCTTCGGCCAGACCGGGCAGGTGGCGCGCGAACTGCAGCGTCTGGCGCCGGAGGCGCGGTTCCTGTCGCGGGCCGAGGCCGATCTCTCCAATCCCGCGGCCTGCGGCGAAGCGATCCGCGCCTGCGATGCCACCGCGGTGATCAACGCCGCCGCCTATACCGCCGTCGACAAGGCCGAGCAGGACGAGGCGCTTGCC
The DNA here is from genome assembly GCF_004358185.1 of Antarcticimicrobium luteum. Classification (GTDB taxonomy): domain Bacteria; phylum Pseudomonadota; class Alphaproteobacteria; order Rhodobacterales; family Rhodobacteraceae; genus Antarcticimicrobium; species Antarcticimicrobium luteum. The sequence continues at coordinate 5,367 of NZ_SMUV01000052.1, read as the reverse complement.
ACGGTGATCAACGGCGCCGCCCCCACGGCCATGGCGCGGGCTTGCGCCGAAAAAGGCGTGCCGTTTCTGCATATCTCGACCGATTACGTCTTTGACGGCTCCGGCACGGCGCCCTGGCGGCCCGAGGAACCGGTGGCGCCGCTCAACGCCTATGGCCGCTCCAAGCTGGCGGGCGAGGAGGGGGTGCGGGCCGCCGGCGGCACCCACGCGATCCTGCGCACCTCCTGGGTGGTGTCGGCGCATGGCACCAATTTCATTCGGACCATGCTGCGGCTGTCCGAGACCCGCGACGCGCTGAGCATCGTCGACGACCAGATCGGCGGGCCGACCCCGGCGGCCGATATCGCCGCCACCCTGCTGAAGATGGCGGCGGCGATGGGCGGCGGCCAGGCCGGGGGCACCTATCATTACGGCGGGGTCCCGGCGGTCAGCTGGAAGGACTTCGCCTGCGAAATTTTCGCGCAGGCGGGCCGCGCGGTGGCGGTCAGCGGCATTCCCTCATCCGATTATCCGGTCCCGGCGCGCCGGCCGCTCAATTCGCGGCTCGATTGCACCGGGATCCAACGCGATTTCAATATCGACCCGCCGGACTGGAAGGCCGGGTTGGCACGTATTCTGAAGGAGTTGGACGCAGTCACATGACCAAACGCAAAGGTATCATTCTTGCCGGCGGTTCCGGCACGCGGCTTTATCCGATTACCATGGGGGTGTCGAAACAGCTGCTGCCGATCTATGACAAACCGATGATCTATTACCCGATCTCGGTGCTGATGCTGGCGGGGATCCGCGAGATCTGCATGATCACCACGCCGCAGGATCGCGCGCAGTTCGAACGCAGCCTCGGCGACGGCAGCCAGTGGGGCATCTCGCTCACCTATGTCGAACAGCCCAGCCCCGACGGTCTGGCCCAGGCCTATATCCTGGCCGAGGAGTTCCTGGCCGGCGCGCCCTCGGCGATGGTGCTGGGCGATAATATCTTCTTTGGCCACGGGTTGCCGGACCTGATGGCCGAGGCGGACCGGCAGGCCGTGGGGGGCACCGTCTTCGGCTATCACGTCTCGGACCCGGAGCGCTATGGCGTGGTCGATTTCAACGCCGACGGCGCCGTCCGGGCGATTATCGAGAAGCCGGCGGTGCCGCCGTCGAATTATGCGGTGACCGGGCTCTATTTCCTGGATGGCAGCGCGCCCGAACGGGCCCGTGCGGTGCGCCCGTCGGACCGCGGCGAGCTGGAGATTACGACGCTGCTGGAACTGTATCTGGCCGACGGCCTCCTGACCATGAAACGGATGGGCCGCGGTTATGCCTGGCTCGACACCGGGACCCATGGCAGCCTGCTCGATGCCGGAAATTTCGTGCGCACCTTGGAAAAACGCCAAGGCCTGCAGACCGGCTGCCCGGAGGAGATCGCCTATCAGCAGGGCTGGATCTCGGCCGAGGAGATGGCGGCGCGGGCCGAGTTGTTCAAGAAGAACGGCTACGGACAGTATCTGGCCCGGTTGCTGGGCTGAGACGAAACGCCGGACCGGGGCCCGGTCCGGCCCCGGTTCCGGTCAGAGCACACCGGCGCGGCTGAACACCCCGAAGAAGTTGCCGATGATGTTGGAGATCGTCAGCGCGTCGTTGATCGGCGATTCGGTGGCCACCACCAGATCGCCCGGGTTGATCAGGAAGTTGCGCGCCGAGAACAGCCCGTCGGCGCTGGTCAGATCGACGGTGAACACCACCCGCGTCTGGCGCGGCCCGCGCTGGCCGGGACGCACCGCGGTGTCGGGATATTCGCGCAGCACCAGCAGCCCCTGCGGATCGGCCTTGCTGTCATTCACCCCGCCCATGATCGCGACCGCGTCCATCGCCGAGACATCGTCTTTGCGGAACCGGTGCAGATCCTCGGTGCCCGAGGCCCCGAAGGAGAGGAAATAGCGGGTGTCGGCCTCGACGAAGACCTGATCGCCGCCGCGCAGGCGGGTGTCGAGCCGGGGATTGTTCAGCAGCGTGTCGACCGAGGTGCCGTAGATGGCGCCGCCGCGCATCAGCCGGATCTGCGGGTTGACCAGGCTTTCGTTCACCCCGCCGCCGGCGGCCAGCAGGCCGAGCACGGTATAGTTGCGGTCGGGCATCGGATAGCTGCCGGGGCGGCCGACGCCGCCGACCAGATCGACTGAATTGGCCCGCCCTTCGGCCATGTTGAGCTGCACCTGGGCCGAGGGCACGATTGCCTCCAGCGCGCCTTGCAGCTCGGCCCGGGCCAGGTCCGGGGTCAGCCCGGTGACGGTGATGTCGCCCACATAGGGCACGAAGATGGTGCCGTTGGCGGCGACCTTGACCGCCTCCAGGCTGGTCTCCTTCTGCTCGGGCGCGGTCAGCAGCGAATTGTCGGAACTGTCCCAGATGCGGATGGTGAGCAGATCGCCGGGCTGGATGATCTGGGTGCCGGGGCCGCGGCTGGTGCCGATCCAGCCCAGCCGTTCCTGCGGCCCGGTGGCCGGCCATTGCGCCACCGTCGGCAGAAACGCGCGGGTGACCTCGTAGACGGCGAACTCCGGGGTCTCGTCGGAGGACTGGCGCAGCACCTCTTCGCGCACCGGGGCACCGCCGGGCAGCCGGCCGCGGGCGGTGCAGCCGGCGGTGAGGGCGACGAGCCCCAGGATCACGAGAAGGTTGAGAGCTGTGCGCATATGCCTGGGGCCTGTCCGTTCAGGGAAATCCGTATCGTTGGAAAACCGTTGCAATTTCCCGGGTGCAAGATACTGCCAGCCTGAGGGCGGTCAACCGTTACGGCAAGGTGCGGAGGAACGAAGATGGATTTTCCGCGGATTCTGGTGCTGGGGGCCACCGGGCGGCTTGGCGCGATGCTGCGCCGGCGCTGGCCCGCGGGGCAGGGGCTGTGGCAGGCCCGCCCGGACGCGCAAACCGGCCAATCCGCGCCCCAATCCACGCCCCGGGTCGCGGACCAGGGCGCGGATTGGCTGCGGCTCGACCCGCTGAGCGATTCGGCGGCGCTGGCGGCGGCGGCGGAACGGGCGGCAGCGATTTTGTGCCTGGCCGGCGTCACCCCGGCGGCGGCCGCGCGGGGGGCCGATCTGGGCGATAATGCCGCCCTGGGGCTGGCCGCGGTGCGCGCCGGCGCAAAAGGAAACAGCGGGGCCGGGGCGCCGGTGCTGCTGGCCTCCTCGGCCGCCGTCTACGGCGCCCAGGGCGGGCTTTTGTCCGAAGCCGCCCGGCTTGCCCCGGTCAATGACTACGGCCGCGCCAAGGCGGAAATGGAGATCCGCGCCGCCGCCCTGGGGGCGGAGCTGGGCGTTCCCGTCACATCGCTCAGGATCGGCAATGTGGCCGGGGCCGATGCGATCCTCGGCGGCTGGCGGCCGGGTTTCACGCTTGACCGCTTCGCCGACGGGCGCACGCCGCGGCGCAGCTATATCGGCCCGGCGAGCCTGGCGGATGTGCTGGCGGCCCTGGCCGGCCGCGCGGCGCGGCGCGGCGATCTGCCGGGCTGTCTCAACATCGCCGCGCCCGGCACGGTGGAGATGGGCGCGCTGCTCGACGCGGCCGGTCTGGTCTGGACGCCGCGCCCGGCACCGGCGGGGGCGATCCCGGAGGTGGCGCTGGACGTGGCGGCGCTGGGGCGGCTGGTCGCCCTCGACCCGGCGGCCGGGACGGCGGAGAAGCTGGTTGCCGAATGGCGGGCTTTGGCGCAAAAGCCGGCCCCATGACCTGGCGCAAACGCATCTTCGATCTGGTCTTCGCCTCGCTGCTGGTGGGGATCCTCGGACCCGTCCTGCTGGGGCTGCTGCTCTGGCTGTTGTGGAAAGAGGGGCGGCCGCTGTTCTATGTGGCCGAGCGGATGAAGGGGGTGGATGAGCCCTTCATGCTGTGGAAGCTGCGCACCATGCGCGTGGTGCAGACCGATACCGGGGTCTCGGGCGGCGACAAGGCGGCGCGCATCACCCCCACCGGGGTCTGGCTGCGCGCCCGGCGGCTGGACGAGCTGCCGCAGCTGTGGAACATCCTGCGCGGCGATCTGAGCTTTGTCGGGCCGCGCCCGCCGCTGCGCGAATATGTCGAGCGCCACCCGGAGATCTACGCCGAGGTGCTCAAATCGCGCCCCGGGGTCACCGGGCTGGCCTCGATCGCCTATCACCGGCACGAGGCGGCGCTGCTGGCGCGCTGCGAGACGCCGGAAGAAACCGACGCCGTCTATTCCCGCGTCTGCGTGCCGATGAAGGCGCGGCTGGACCTGATCTATCAGCGCCATCAGGGCGTCTGCTACGATTTCGACCTGGTGTTCCAGACCATCGGAAACCTGTTTCGCCGGGATCGGTGAGCGGGTTTTGAGCGGGCGGGAAAAGGCCGACCCGGCCGGGCCCGCGGGCGGGGCGATTGCGTCGCGGCGGGCCGGGGGCTACACATCGGGAACCCGGCGGGGAGATTTTGGTACCGCCGGGGCGGGGGACAGTATTTGAATTGAGGATTTCATGCGCAAGAAAGTGACGAAGGCGATTTTTCCGGTCGCGGGTCTGGGGACACGGTTCTTGCCGGCGACGAAGTCGGTTCCCAAGGAGATCATGACGCTGGTTGACCGTCCGCTGGTGCAATACGCGATCGACGAGGCGCGGGCGGCGGGGATCAAGGAATTCATCTTCGTGACCTCGCGCGGCAAGTCGGCGCTGGAGGATTACTTCGACCATTCGCCGATGCTGGAGCACCAGCTGAAGAAGAAGGGCAAGACGGCGCTTCTGGAGGAGCTGCGGGCGACCAACATGGACTCGGGCGAGATCGCCTATGTGCGCCAGCACCAGGCGCTGGGTCTGGGCCACGCGGTGTGGTGCGCGCGGCGTCTGATCGCCAACGAGCCCTTCGCGGTGATCCTGCCGGACGACGTGATCGCGGCGGAGACGCCCTGCCTGAAACAGATGATCGAGGCCTACGAGGAGACCGGCGGCAACATGGTGGCCGCGATGGAGGTGCCGCCGGAGAAGGCGAGCGCCTATGGCGTGCTGGACGTGGCCGAGGACATGGGCCAGGTGGTGCGGGCGCGCGGCATGGTGGAAAAGCCCGAGCCGGGGACGGCGCCGTCGAACCTGGCGGTGATCGGGCGCTACATTCTGGGCCCCTCGGTGCTGCGCAACCTGAACCGGATGCGCACCGGGGCGGGGGGCGAGATCCAGCTGACCGACGCGATCGCCGAGGATCTGGCGAACGACGTGCCGGTCTATGGCTACCGGTTCCGCGGCCAGCGCTTCGACTGCGGCTCCAAGGCCGGGTTCCTGCAGGCCACGGTGGCCTTCGCGCTGGCCCGCGACGACCTGCGCGAGGAGCTCTCCCGCTATCTCGCCGAGGTCGTCCAGATCGACAAGGCCGCAC
>NZ_SMUV01000003.1 GCF_004358185.1 Antarcticimicrobium luteum | reverse complement strand
GTGCGGCCTTGTCGATCTGGACGACCTCGGCGAGATAGCGGGAGAGCTCCTCGCGCAGGTCGTCGCGGGCCAGCGCGAAGGCCACCGTCGCCTGCAGGAACCCGGCCTTGGAGCCGCAGTCGAACCGCTGGCCGCGGAACCGGTAGCCATAGGCCGGCACATCGTTCGCGATATCCTCGGCGATCGCGTCGGTCAGCTGGATCTCGCCCCCCGCCCCGCTGCGCATCCGGTTCAGGTTGCGCAGCACCGAGGGCGCCAGCACATAGCGCCCGATCACCGCCAGGTTCGACGGCGCCGTGCCCGGTTCCGGCTTTTCCACCATGCCGCGCGCCCGCACCACCGAGCCCATGTCCTCGGCCACGTCCAGCACCCCATAGGCGCTGGCCTTCTCCGGCGGCACCTCCATCGCGGCCACCATGTTGCCGCCGGTCTCCTCATAGGCCTCGATCATCTGGCCCAGACAGGATTTCTCCGCCGCGATCACATCGTCCGGCAGGATCACCGCAAACGGCTCGTTGGCGATCAGCCGCCGCGCGCACCACACCGCGTGGCCCAGACCCAGCGCCTTGTGCTGGCGCAGATAGGCGATCTCGCCCGAGTCCATGTTGGTCGCCCGCAGCGTCTCCAGCAGCGCCGATTTGCCCGCCTTCTTCAGCTGATGCTCCAGCATCGGAGAATGGTCGAAATAATCCTCCAGCGCCGACTTGCCCCGCGACGTCACGAAGATGAATTCCTTGATCCCCGCAGCCCGCGCCTCGTCGATCGCGTATTGCACCAGCGGACGGTCCACCAGCGTCATGATCTCCTTCGGCACCGACTTCGTCGCCGGCAAGAACCGCGTCCCAAGACCCGCGACCGGAAAAATCGCCTTCGTCACTTTCTTGCGCATGAAATCCTCAAAACCTTCTTGCCGCACCAATCAGGCGCGTGATGGCATATCAACCTCAACGGGAACATGGCCCAGGGGCCGATTTTTCGACCCATCGCCCCATTTTTTTGCGTCTGTGCGGTTTGGAGCACGTTCCGGCATCGAGTCCGCGCACCCGGCGCACCCGCGCGGCCTCGTCGCGGACCCGGCCGGCGAAGGACCAAAACCGGATCGCCGGCTGGCTGCGGTCGCTTTTTCCGAACAGCCCGCCGGTCTGTTCCCAGATCCCGTCGCCGCTGAAGGCGACGCGGTGATAGAGCGCGGTGGGCGAAAAACGGAACACCGTGACGCGATTTCCCGCCGCCCGTTCCGCCCGCGCCGCCGCGCGCAGCCGCCGCCGCGACCAGACCCGGCCCGCCAGCAGCACCGCGCGCGCATCCGGGCGCTGCGGCACCGGGCGAAACCGCCGGACCGGATCGGGCAGCGGCGGCAGCGGTTCGGCCCGGCGTCGCAG
>NZ_SMUV01000063.1 GCF_004358185.1 Antarcticimicrobium luteum | reverse complement strand
GGCGCGCTGGGCGCGGCGACGCTGGCCGCGCCGGGCGCGCTGGCGGCGGCGCTGGCCCGGCTGGCGCCCGGCGGGGCGATCTACCCTTTCTTCATGGCCGACGGGATATTCGTGCGCAAAACCTTGCCCGCCCGGCTGGGCGGGCACCCGGCGCGGGTGCTGGCGCCGCTGGGGCGCGACCCGCGTCTGCCCGCGCTGGCGGCGCAGCACCTGGAAGAGGCCTGCGCGACGCGGGGCTGGAAGGCGGCGGAGGTCGCGCTCCTGATCGCCGCCCATGGCTCGGCGCGCGGGCCGCGCGCGGCGGCGGCGGCACGGGATTTCGGCGCGGCGCTGGTCGCGCTCTGGCCCGGGCGCGGGCCGCTCTACGGTTTTGTCGAGGAGATCCCCTTTCTGGCCGATGCCGCGCGGGGACTACCGGCGCGCAGCCTCTGCCTGCCGTTTTTCGCCGCCGAGGGCGGCCATTACCGCGAGGACGTGCCGCAGGCGCTGCAGGCGGCCGGGTTCACCGGCCCGCTGCTGCCGCCGCTGGGTCAGCACCCGCAGGTTGCGGCGCTGATCGCGCGGACGCTGGGGGGCTGACTGCCCCTGCCCGGCTCAGATCCGGAAGATCGGTTGCAGCAGGCGCGGGATCAGACTGCTGAACCGCAGCGGCGCGTCGGTGGCGGCCAGACAGATGCAATCGGCCCCCGCCCCGGCCACCGGCGTATGTTCCAAAGTGTCGTCCGCGATCTCGACGTCGCCGACGCCGAAGCGGCCGGTTTCGTCGCAAAAGCTGCCCTGCAGCACCAGCGTCAGTTCCAGACCGTTGTGGCCGTGATCGGGCACCGCCTGGCCGGCGGGGATGTAGAGCAGACGCGCGCTGCCGCCTTGCCCGGCGCTCAGGATGGTCTGGCGGACGCCGCCGCCCAGCCGTTTCCAGCGCGGCGGGCGGCCCTTCAGCGCCTCCATCACCGGGCCGGGATAGACGCCGGAGCGGCGATAGACCGGCTCGGGCGCATGGGGGGCGTCCAGCCGCTCCATCAGCTGCGCCTTGCAGGCCGCCGACAGGGATTCGGGCGCGGTCTCTTCCAGCAGGGCGCCGCCGACCGCCTCATGCGCTTCGGCGTCGGCGCGGCAGGCGTCGCAGAGCGACAGATGCGTCGCCACCACCAGCGCAAAGGGATGGTCGAGCGCGCCGGCCGCATAGGCCGCCAGGATCGGCTCGGGGATATGATGGGTGATCGTGCTCATTCGTCTCGCATCGCCTTCAGTTCGTGGCGCAGCCGCTCCAGCCCCAGGCGGATCCGGGACTTGATGGTGCCGAGCGGCAGGCCGGTCTGTTCATTGATCTGCTGATGGGTCAGCTCGCCCAGATAGGCCTTTTCGATCATCTCGCGCTGTTCCGGTTTGAGTTTGCCCAGCGCCTGTTTCAGCTGCACCGTCTCCTGCTCCAGCGCGACGACCTGACCGGCGTCGGGCTCGGTCCCAGGATCATGCGCCAAGACCTCGGGCAGCGGCCGGTTCTCGCGCCGCAGCTTGTCGATCTGCCGGTTGCGCGCGATGCGGTAGATCCAGCTCGAGACCTGGGCGCGTTCGGGATCGAACATCGCCGCCTTGCGCCAGACGGTCAGCATGACCTCCTGCACGATCTCCTCGGCCTGGCCCGATCCCATTCCGCCGCGCATGACGAAACGCTTGAGCCGCGGCGCGAAAAAATCGAACAGCGCGGCAAAGGCGGCGCGATCGCGGTGATCGCGCACCGCGAGCATCCACCGGGTCTGCTCGGACATCTCTGGATCGGCTCGCACCGTGTTGCGTTCTTTCCCCGCGCGCCCGGACGCACGGGATGTGCGCGGGGCAGACGGCCTGACAAGGGGGTCGATTTCCATCAGCATAACCCGAATACGCGGTCAGAAATCAACCGGATCAAAAAATGATCCGCCGGCAGGAAAAATGATCCGCCCCGGCACTGCCGGCGTAACCGGGTCATGTAACGCGGATCAGGGGGCGGCATGAGTTTTCACGACGAACGGATCAAGGCGCAGAAAGTGGCCATCATCGGCGGCGGCATTTCCGGTATGGCGGCGGCCTATCAACTGGCGCCGCATCACTCGGTGACGCTGTATGAGGCGGCGCAGCGGCTGGGCGGACATGCGCGCACCGTCACCGCCGGGCGGAACGGCGATCAGCCGGTCGATACCGGGTTCATCGTGTTCAACGAGGCCAATTACCCGCATCTGACCGCGATGTTCGATGCGCTGGACGTGCCCACCGTGAACAGCGACATGAGTTTCGGCGCCACCATCGACAATGGCCGCATCGAATACGGGCTCAAGACGCTGTCGGCGCTGTTCGCCCAGCGCCGCAACCTGCTGCGGCCCGGATTCGGCCGCATGCTGCGCGACATCCTGCGCTTCAACGCACTGGCCGAACCGATGGCGCAGGACGACAGCGCCACGGTGGGCGAGCTTATGGACGAGCTGAAGCTGGGGCGCTGGTTCCAGGACTACTACCTGACGCCGCTCTGCGGCGCGATCTGGTCCACCCCCACCGACCGTATCCGGGCCTTTCCGGCCCGCAGTCTGGTGCAGTTCTTTCGCAATCACGCGCTGCTCTCGGTACGCAACCAGCACCAGTGGAAGACGGTCAGCGGCGGGTCGGTCGAATATGTCCGCCGGCTCGAGGCGCATCTGCGCGCCCGCGGCGTTGCGATCCGCACCGGCACCCCGGTGCAGGCGGTGATCCGCGACGGCACGACCAGCACCATCCGCACCGGGCAGGCAGGCGGGGCGCGGTTCGATCAGGTGATTTTCGCCTGTCACTCGGACGATGCGCTGCGTCTGCTGGCGCGGCCCACGACGGCCGAGCGCGGGGCGCTGTCGAACCTCACCTATCAGGACAATCACATGATCCTGCACCGCGACACCGGCCAGATGCCGCGGCGCCGGTCGGTGTGGTCAAGCTGGGTCTACCAGTCCGACGCCAGCCTGTCACAGGACCGGATCGGCGTCACCTACTGGATGAACCGGTTGCAGAACATTCCCGAGCGCGATCCGCTCTTCGTCTCGCTGAACCCGGCGCGGCCGGTGGACGAGCGGCTGATCTATGACCAGACCACCTTTCGTCACCCGGTCTTCGACCATGCCGCACTGCGCGCGCAGCAGGCGCTGGCGGGGCTGCAGGGCCAGAACAACACCTGGTTCGCCGGCGCCTATACCCGCCACGGTTTTCACGAGGACGGGGTTCTGAGCGCGGTCAGGATCGCCCGGGCGCTGGAGGGAACGCCCGAGGGCCGCAAGGCGCCGCAGGCGGCATGACCCGCTGGCCGGACCATATCGCCGGGACCACCACCCATGCGCGGCGGGGCGGGATCGCCAACGCCTTTCGCTACGGCGTCGATTACCTGCTGATCGACCCCGCGGCGCAGCGCGGCCCCTGGCTGTTCTCGCGCAACCGGCTCAACCTGGCGGCGGTGCATGACCGCGACCACGGCGGGCCGATCGGATCCGGGCGCGGCGCCGGCTGGGCGCGCGATATTCTGGCCGAACGCGGTCTGGCGGATGCGCGTCTCGAACTCCTGACACAGCCGCGATTTCTCGGCTACGGGTTCAACCCGGTCAGCTTCTGGCTGGCCTGGCGCGGCGGGGCTCTGGCCGCGGTGATCTGCGAGGTGAGCACGCCGTTCGGCGACCGCCACAGCTATCTGTGCCACCGGCCCGGCTTTGCCCCGATCACCGCCGAGACGCGGATGGACCGGCCCAAGCGCCTGCATGTCTCGCCGTTTCAGGACGTGGCGGGCGATTATCGCTTCCGCTTCGACATCCGGCCCGACCGGATCGCCATCCGGATCAGCCATGTGAACGGCGACCAGGGGGTGATCGCCACCCTCTCCGGCCCGCGTCGACCCGCCACCAGCCCGGGCCTGATCCGGGCCTTCCTGCGCCGGCCCCTCGGGGCGCTGCGCACCATCGCCCTGATCCACTGGCAGGCGCTGAAACTGAAGCTCAAGGGCGCCCGCTATCGCCGCCGCCCCGCCCCCGCGCCGGGGGATCTGACCGGCTGAGCCGGCCCGACCGGAGGAACACCGATGACCCATGCCCCCCTGATCCTGCTGGCGCTGATCCTGCTGGCGATGATCGCGCGCCGGGCGCTGTCCTTCGGGGCGCAGCGGCCACGCGATTATCGCGGCACCGGGCCGGCGATCGACCTGCGCCGCAGCCTGAACGGCCCGCTCACCTGCGAGGGGGTGATCTTTGGCCCAGCCGGGCGGGTCACCTCGCGCTTTACCGCGCGGATGCACGGTGCCTGGGACGGCGCCAGCGGACGGCTGAGCGAATCCTTTCTCTACTCCACCGGCGCCCGGCAGGACCGGGCCTGGGATCTGCGGCTGGGCGAGGACGGGCGCTTTTCCGCCACTGCCGCCGACGTGATCGGCGTGGCGCGGGGCGAGGTATCGGGCGCCGCCATCCGCATGACCTACCGGCTGCGGCTCCCCGCCGACGCGGGCGGCCATGTGCTCTCGGTGACGGACTGGCTCTATCTGGGTGAGAACGGGACCATCCTCAACCGCTCGGAGATGCGCAAGTTCGGTATCAAGGTGGCCGAACTCTTTGCGGTGATGCGCCCGGCGACGGCGACCGCGTCCAACTGATCCCGGGCAGCGGCGCTGCGGCCCTGGATCGGCGGCAGAATTTTCGCGTTTTCCCGATGAAACCGCTTGACCCTGACACTAATGTCAAGGGGGTAGTGCCTTCCGGGAAAGGGAACCGACCATGCAGATCAAGGAAGCCGCCGCGCATCTGGGCGTCAGCCCCCGCAGCCTGCGCCACTACGAACAGGCCGGCCTGCTCACGCCCACGCGGGACGCCAACGGATACCGCCATTACGGCCCGGCCGACCTGCGCCGGGCCGGCCGCATCCGCGACATGATCGCCACCGGCTTTTCCACGCGCGAGGTGCTGGCGATGGCCCCCTGCCTGAGCGACGACGGCGCCGGCGCCTGCGAGGCGGGGCTGGCCGATCTGGAGCACAAGCTGTCGCAGATCGACCGGCTGATCACCGATCTGCAGGCCCGCCGGCGGACCACGCTGGAGCGGATCGCGCAATTCCGCGGGACCCTTTCGAATGCCAACAACGAAAGGAAAGACCCCGGACATGACCCCGACCCCCGTATTGCTGTTCCTGATCGCGTTCCTCGTCGGCAGCGATGAATTCCTGCTTGGCCCGCTCCTGACGCCCATCGGTGCCGATCTGGGCGTCGCGCCCGAGCGCGTCACGCTGTTCATTGGCGCCTATGCTTTGCCGCTGGCGCTGCTGGCCCCCGTCTTCGGAGCACTGTCGGACCGGCACGGGCGGCGCGCGGTTCTTCTGCCGGCGACCGCGCTGTTCTGCCTCGGCTCGCTGGGGACCGCGCTGGCGCCGGGCTACGCGCTCGCCCTCTCCACCCGGGTCGTGACCGGGATCGGCGCCGCCGGAATACTGCCGGTGGCCTTTGCCTGCGCCGCCGATAGCGGGCCGGACCGCGCGCCCGCCCAGATCGCCGCCGTGCAGGCCGGGCTGACCGGCGGCATCATCCTGGCGCCCGCGTACGGCGCCTGGGTCACAGGGCTGTTCGGCTGGCAGATTGCCTTTGCCGGCCTCGCCCTCGCCGCCGCGCTGTCCCTGCCCGGCCTGACCTTGCTTCGCGACGGCGGGTCGCGGACCCCGGATGCGGCATCCACCGGTCCCGTCTTCATCCCCGGCGCCTTGGGGGCGATTCTGGCGATGGGACTCGGGCTCGGCGGCGCGGTCGGGATCTATGCGCTGGCAGGCGAACGTCTGCGCGGCCTCGCAGGGCTGGAGACCGAAACTGTCGGCCTGGTCTACGCCGGGTTCGGCGCCCTCACGCTGCTGGGCAACCTTCTGATGCCCCGCGTGATCGGGCTGGCGCGCGACGGGCGGCAGCTGATGCGGCTTTGCCTCTGCGGCGTCCTCGCGGCGATCGTCGCGCTCTTCGCGTTGCCGCTGGGGCTGCCGGCGGCCTGTTTTTTCATGGCCGCCTGGGCGCTGGTCGGCGGGATCGGCGCGCCTGCGCTGCAAACCTATCTGGCCGGGCTGTCCGACCACCGCCGCGGCACGCTGATGGCGCTGGGGTCCAGCGCCTTGAACCTCGGCGTCGCGCTCTGGTCGGCGCTGGCGGCCGTCGGATTTGCGCATTCCCCCCTGCTTGTCGCCGTACAGGCGCTGCTCAGCATCGGGATCGCCATTCTGGCTCTGCGCCCCGCGCCGCGGCGTGCAACGCACTGGTTGCGTCGGATCTCATAAGCGATAAAGTCCCACATCGAAGAGCCTTGATCGGTGCCCCCATGACTCAGCGCGGTCGGGCACCGATCCAGCCATGCCATGACCGGCCCCAGCCAATCGCGAGGACTGCCAATGAAGTACTACAAACCCGCCACATTCGAGGAGGCCGTGGCACTCGCCGCCGGGGCCGATGGGGTCACACGCATCCTTGCCGGCGGCACCGATGTTCTGGTCCAGCTGCGGTCCGACATCGTCACGCCAGACACGCTGATCGACATCAAGGCGATCCCCGGCACCCATGACATCACCCGCACCGGGGCCGGCGGCTGGCGCCTGGGCGTGGCGGTCACCGGCGCCGAGATGAGCGAACATGCCGAGCTGGTCCGCGACTGGCCCGGCGTGGTCGAGGCGATGGACCTGATCGGCTCGACCCAGGTGCAGGGGCGCGCAACGCCCGTCGGCAACCTCTGCAACGCCTCGCCGGCCGCCGATTCAGTGCCCGCGATGATCGCCGCCGGCGCGGTGGCGACGGTGACCGGCCCCGACGGCAGCCGCGAGGTCGCGGTGGAAGAGATCCCCGTGTCCCCCGGCAAGACCAGCCTGGCAAAGGGCGAGATGATCACCGCGCTGACGCTGCCGCCGCGCGGGGAAAACGGCGGCGACGCCTATCTGCGCTTCATCCCGCGGACCGAGATGGACATCGCCGTGGTCGGCTGCGGCGTGAACCTGCGGGTGAAGGGCGATGTGATCACCGAGGCGCACATGGTCCTCGGCGCCGTCGCCCCCACCGCCGTTGTGGTCCATGCCGCAGCCGACGCGCTGGTGGGCCGGACGCTGGACGACGATGCGCTCCAGGCCCTCGCCGATCTGGCCGAGGCCAGCTGCAACCCGATCGACGACAAGCGCGGCACGATCAAGTTCCGCACCCATACCGCCGGCGTACTGGCACGGCGCGCCGCCCAGATCGCCTATACCCGCGCGAAAGGAGACCAGGCATGAGCAAGACGCATGTCACCACCAAAGTGAACGGCGACGAGGTCGAGTTTCTCTGCGATCCGCGCGAAACGCTGCTGGACGTGTTGCGCGACCGGCTGAACCTGACCGGCGCCAAGGAAGGCTGCGGCACCGGCGATTGCGGCGCCTGTTCGGTCACCGTCGACGGAAGGCTGGTCTGTTCCTGCCTGATGCTGGGGGTCGAGGCCGAGGGCAAGGAGATCGGCACCGTCGAGGGCATCGCAACGGGCGAGGAGCTGCATCCGCTGCAAAGGAAATTCATCGAATATGCCGCCCTGCAATGCGGCATCTGCACCCCGGGCATTCTGGTCGCCACCAAGGCGCTGCTGGAAAGGACCCCGGACCCGACCGAAGAGCAGGTGCGCTACTGGCTGGCGGGAAACCTCTGCCGCTGCACCGGGTATGACAAGATCATTCGCGCCGTGATGGACACGGCCGCCGAAATGCGGGAGGCCTCGTGATGGCGCTGGACAGCTCGAAAACAACCGGTTTCAAATACGTCGGCACCCGCCCCGACCGCCCCGACGGGCTGGACAAGGTGACGGGGCGCGCCAAGTTCGGCGCCGACGCCTATGCGCCGGGCATGCTGCATGCCGCGATCAAGCGCAGCCCGCATGCGCATGCGCGGATCGTGAAGATCGACACCTCCAAAGCCGAGGCGATGGAGGGGGTCAAGGCCGTGGTCACCCGCGCCGATTTCGCCACCGGCATCGAGGGCGAGTTCGGCAACATCCTCGAAAACGTCATGGCGGGGGAAAAGGCGCTCTATGACGGCCATGCCGTTGCCGCCGTCGCCGCCACCTCGGCGCTGATCGCGCGCGACGCGGTCAAGGCGATCGAGGTCGAGTATGAGATCCTGCCGCATGTGACCGATGTGGATGCCGCCATGCAGGCGGGCGCGCCGGTGATCCGCGAGGGCGCCGCCGATTCCTCCGTGCCCGAGGGGCTGCACCCCAACATTGTGCGCTACTACGAAAGCGGCCACGGCGATGTGGAGGCCGGTTTCGCCGAAGCCGATCTGGTGATCGAGGATCATTTCCTGACCGAGGCGACCCATCAGGGCTATATCGAACCGCATGCCTGCCTCGGCACGCTGGGCACCGACGGCAAGGGCGAGCTTTGGTGCTGCACCCAGGGCCATTGGTACGTGCAAAAGGTTTGCGCCGCGCTGCTGGATGTCGAGACCAGCCAGTTGCGCGTCACCGCCTCGGAAATCGGCGGCGGTTTCGGCGGCAAGACCACCGTCTTCATCGAACCCGTCGCGCTGGCGCTGTCGCGCAAGGCCAACCGCCCGGTCAAGCTGGTGATGACCCGGGCAGAGGTGTTCAAGGCCTCCGGCCCGACCTCGTCCACCTCGATGGACGTCAGGATCGGGATGAAGAAGGACGGCACCATCACCGCCGCGCAGGGCACCTTCCGGCTGCAGGGCGGCGCCTTCCCCGGTGCGCCCTGCGAGATGACGGCGATGTGCGCCTTTGCGCCCTATGACCTGAAGCATGTGCATCAGGTGGGCTATGACGTGATGACCAACCGCCCGAAACAGGCGGCCTATCGCGCACCGGGTTCGCCAATGGCGGCCTTTGCGGTGGAATCGGTGATCGACGAGCTTTGCAACAAGCTGGGGCTCGACCCGATCGACACCCGCCTGAAGAACGCCTCACGCGAGGGAACCCGCGCCAGCTTCGGGCCGAAATGGCCGCGCATCGGGCTGGTGGAGACACTGGAGGCCGCCAAGGCGCATCCGCATTATTCGGCGCCCCTGAAGCCGGGTCAGGGCCGCGGCATTTCCTGCGGGTTCTGGTTCAACCATGGCGGCGAAACCGCTGTTTCGCTTGCCCTTTCCGAGGATGGCAGCGCGCAGGTCGCGGTCGGCACACCGGACATCGGCGGATCGCGCGCCTCGATGGCGCTGATGGCGGCCGAGGTGCTGGGCATCCCTTACGAGGATATCCGGGTGACCATCGCCGACACCGCCACGCTGGGCTATAACGAGATCAGCCATGGCAGCCGGGTGACCTATGCCTCTGGCCTGGCCACCATCAAGGCGGCCGAGGATGCGGTGCAAAAGCTCTGCGCCCGGGCGGCGGCGAAATGGGGCATCCCCGAGGATGCGGTCTATTGGGAGGACGGCTATGCCAAGCCGTCGGGCCCAAATGCCGGCGAGTTCGAACCGCTGCATATCGGCGACATCACCGCCACCATGGGCGCCACCGGCGGGCCGATCTGCGGTCATTTCGAGGCCACGCCCGAGGGCGCGGGCGTCAGTTTCGCCACCCATATCGTCGATGCCGAAGTGGACCCGGAGACCGGCAAGACCTCGGTCGTGCGCTATACCGTGGTGCAGGACGCCGGCAAGGCGGTGCATCCGACCTATGTCGAGGGGCAGTTCCAGGGCGGCGCCGCGCAGGGCATCGGCTGGGCGCTGAACGAGGAATACATCTATGGCGAGGACGGGCGGCTGCAGAACGCAGGCTTCCTCGACTATCGCATTCCTGTGGCCTCCGACCTGCCGATGATCGACACGGTGATCGTCGAGGTGCCGAACCCCGGCCACCCCTTCGGTGTGCGCGGGGTCGGCGAAACCTCGATCTGCCCGCCGCTGGCGGCCATCGCCAACGCCGTCTCGGCCGCTGCCGGGGTACGGATGCGGCAACTGCCGATGCGCCCTTCGCGCATCCTCGAGGCGCTGGAGAGCGCGGTGGATGGTTGATGTCGCGCTCTGGTCCGGCCTGCGCCCGCTGGTCGAGGGCCGGGACAGTGTCGAGGTAGAGGGTCGCACCGTCGGTGAGATCCTCAACGCCCTGCGCCGGGACTACCCGGCGCTGGGCCCGACGCTGGATGCCGGCGTCTCGGTGGTGGTGGACGGCCGCGTCATAGCTTCCAGCCTGACCGAGCCGGTCAGCCCGGACAGCGAAGTGGTGCTGATGATGCGGTTGAAGGGCGGCTGAAAAAGCCCTCTGTCCCTCCGGAACAAGAAATGAACCGGGGGCCGCGCCTGCCTGGGGCAGGCTGGCGCAGCCCGGCGTGAACGCCGGACGGGACATCCGATTGAGGTTTCCCTCTCGATCCCGCAAAAAGAAACAACAGAACGACCGGGGAGGAGGCGCATCATGAAGACTGTCGCAAATTTCGACCGAATCGGCGAGGAGAACGCATTCGCCGTGCTCGCCCGCGCGACCGCGCTGGCCGAACAGGGCATGGATGTGATCAACCTCGGCATCGGCCAGCCCGATTTCCCAACGCCGCCGCATATCGTCGAGGCCGCGGTGAAGGCGATGCGCGACGGCCGGCACGGCTATACCGCCGCCGAGGGCATCGCGCCGCTGCGCGCGGCGGTCGCCGCCGACCTTCACCGCCGCTTCGGCGCTGAGGTGAACCCGGACAACGTGATGATCGTGCCCGGCGGCAAGGTCACCATGTTCGCCGCCATCCTGATGTTCGGCGAGCCCGGTGCCGAGATCCTCTATCCCGACCCCGGTTTCCCGATCTACCGCTCGATGATCGAATTCACCGGCGCCACCCCGGTGCCGGTGCCGGTGCGCGAGGAAAACGGTTTCGCCATCTCCGCCGGGGAAACCCTGTCGCTGATCACCCCGCGCACGCGGCTGCTGATCCTGAACTCCCCGGCCAACCCCTGCGGCGGTGTCACCCCGAAGGCGGAGATCGACACGCTGGTCGCAGGGCTCGCCGAGCATCCGGAGGTGGCGGTGCTTTCGGACGAGATCTACGACCAGATCCTCTATGACGGCGAGGCCCATGTCACCCTGCTGGATTACCCGGAGATCCGCGACCGGCTGATCCTTCTGAACGGCTGGTCCAAGACCTATGCGATGACCGGCTGGCGGCTGGGCTATTCGGTCTGGCCCGAAACGCTCTTTGACAAGGCGCGCAAGCTGGCGGTCAACGCCTGGTCCTGCGTCAATACACCGGCGCAATATGCCGCGCTGGCGGCGCTGACCGGCCCGCAAAACGCTGTGGCCGAGATGGTCGCCGCGTTCGATGCCCGCCGCCGCGTGGTGGTCGAGCTGCTCACCGCGATGCCTGGGGTCACCTGCGCGGTGCCCAAGGGCGCGTTCTATGCCTTTCCCAATATCGCCGCCACCGGCTGGAAATCGAAACCGCTGGCCGCCGCCCTGCTGGAGGACAGCGGCGTCGCCACCATCGGCGGGCCGGACTTCGGCACCCTGGGCGAGGGGTTCATCCGCATCTCTTACGCCAACAGCGAGGAGAATATCCGCCGCGCGCTGGGACGGATGCACGCGTTCCTGGGAACCCGCCGGCCGGATCGACCCGCCATGCCTGCCGGTTGACCGCAGAGGCCGCGGAGACCGCAGAAACTGCGGATTTTCGGAAATTCCCCAGTTCGCGGCCGAAACTGTGCATTCCTGACCTTGCCGGGGGTGGACAGCGACCCAAATTTCCGTAGGCAAGATGAAACCGTAATTCGCCCGTTACAGCTGGAGACTGCCGTTGTCCCTGTTCCTGATCGCGGCCCTGCCCTTTCTCGGCGCCGTGTTTCCCGCCCTGCTGATCCGTGCCGGGCGCAATGCCGCCGCCGCCTCGACCGGCGCCGTCACCCTGTTGGCGCTGATCGGCCTCGTGCTGCACGCCCCCGCCGTCCTGCGCGGTGAGACCGTCTCGGCGCGGCTCGACTGGCTGCCGGATCTGGGGCTGAATGCCAATTTTCACCTCGACGGACTGGGGCTGCTGTTCGCCGGACTGATCCTGGGCATCGGCCTGCTGATCATCGCCTATGCGCGGTTCTACCTCAGCCGCGAGGATCCGATGGGGCAGTTCTACAGCTATCTTCTGCTGTTCCAGGGCGCCATGGTGGGTATCGTTCTGTCCGACAACATCCTGCTTTTGCTGGTGTTCTGGGAGCTGACCTCGCTGTCCTCCTTCCTGCTGATCGGCTATTGGAAACACCTGCCCGAGGGGCGCCAGGGCGCGCGCATGGCACTGGCCGTCACCGGATCGGGCGGGCTGGCGATGATCGGGGGCATGCTGATCCTGGGCCATATCGTCGGCAGTTATGACCTCAGCGTGATCCTGCAGAACAAGGATCTGATCCAGGCCTCGCCGCTTTATGCGCCGGCGCTGATCCTGATCCTGATCGGCGCCTTCACCAAATCGGCGCAGTTCCCGTTCCATTTCTGGCTGCCCCACGCGATGGCGGCGCCGACCCCGGTCTCGGCCTATCTGCACTCGGCCACGATGGTAAAGGCGGGCCTGTTCCTGATGGCGCGGATGTGGCCGGTGCTGTCGGGCACCGAGTTGTGGTTCTACCTTGTTGCCACCACCGGGCTGGTGACCATGGTGCTGGGCGCGGTGATCGCGCTTTTCAAGGACGATCTTAAGGCGCTGCTGGCGTTTTCCACCGTCAGCCACCTGGGTCTGATCACCATGCTGCTGGGCTTCGGGACCAAGGCCGCGGCGGTGGCGGCGGTGTTCCACATCGTCAACCACGCCACCTTCAAGGCCGCGCTGTTCATGAACGCGGGCATCGTCGATCACGCCGCCCATACCCGCGACATCAAGCAGTTGGGGGGCCTGCGCCACCTGATGCCGCTGACCTTCACCCTGGCCGGGGTTGCCGCGCTGTCGATGGCCGGCATCCCGCCCTTCAACGGCTTCCTGTCGAAGGAGATGATGCTGGAGGAGGCCACCCATGCAATCTGGGCCGGCACACCCTGGCTGGTGCCGGCGCTGGCGGTGTTCGGGGCGTTGTTCTCGGTGGCCTATTCGCTGCGCTATATCGCGCATGTCTTCCTTGGCCCCAGGCGGCACGACTATCCCACCCTGCCGCATGACCCCGGCGCCGGTCTGTGGCTGCCGCCGGCGGTGCTGGTGGTGCTGGTGGTGCTGATCGGGCTGTTTCCCAATGTCATCGCCACCCCCATCGTGACGGCGGCCGCCAACGCGGTGACCGGCGCGGATGTGTATTTCCACCCGGCGCTGTGGCACGGGCTGACGCCGGCGCTCTACATGTCGGTCGCGGCGGTGCTGGGCGGCGCGCTGCTGCTGGGGGGCCATCGCGCCGCACTGGGGATCTGGAACAACCTGCCGCGGCCCGAGGCCAAGGCGATCTTTGACGCCATCGTCGGCGCCGCCACCGGCACCAGCCGGCGCTTCAGCGACAGGCTGCACAACGGCTCGCTCGCCCGCTATTCGGCGATCTTCCTCGTCTTCACGCTGGCAATCGCCTATTACGCCTTTGCCTCCGGCACGCTGGGGCCGGAAACCCGGGCGCCGCTGCCGGTCACCGCGATGCCGGTGCTGGGCTGGATCTGCCTGGTCGGCTCGACCCTCAGCGTCGTCGCCTTCCATCGCAACCGGCTGCTGGCGCTGGTGCTGATCGGGGTCACCGGGCTGATCGTGTCGATGACCTTCAACTATCTCTCGGCCCCCGATCTGGCGCTGACACAGATCTCCGTCGAGGTGGTGACGATCATCCTGCTGCTGCTCGCACTGAACTTCATGCCGCAACAGACCCCGCGCGAAAGCAGCCCGGGACGCCGCAGCCGCGACGTGGCGATTTCGGTGGTGGCGGGCCTGGGTGTCGGCGGCCTGATTTATGCGCTGATGACCCGCGATTTCGTCCTGCCGTCAATCTCGGAATACCACCTGGCCAATTCCTACAAGGGCGGCGGCGGCAACAACGTGGTCAACGTGATCCTGGTCGATTTCCGCGGTTTTGACACCTTTGGCGAGATCATCGTGCTGGGCATCGCCGCGATCATCATATTTGCCATCACCGAGGCCGTACTGGGCAGCCGGGTGCGCGCACGCCTGCTGAACCGCAAACCATGGTCCCCGCTGGCCGGCGACTCTCACCCGCTGATGATGGTGGTGGCGACCCGCGTGATGATGCCGATCGCGCTGATGGTGGCGGCCTATATCTTTTTCCGCGGGCACAACATGCCCGGCGGCGGCTTTATCGCCGGGCTGATCGCCGCCATCGCGGTGGTGATGCAATACATGGCCTCGGGCTTTTCCTGGGCCACCGACCGCCAGCGCCTGCCCTATCACGGCATCATCGGCACCGGCGTTCTGGTGGCCGCCGTCACCGGCATGGGGGCCTGGTTCAACGGCCTGCCGTTCCTGACCAGCGCCTTCGGCTATGTCCACCCGCCCTATCTGGAGAAGTTCGAGCTGGCGACCGCCGCGCTGTTCGATCTGGGCGTATTCCTGGCGGTGCTGGGGGCGGTGCTGCTCGCGCTGCAGAGCCTGGCGCGCTATGCGTGGCAACCGGGGATCGCCAGCGAGCACCCGATGGACATCAACCCCGAGCGCGACGACGCGACCCAGACAATCGAGGGGCACTGAACAGATGGAGATCCTTCTGGCCAGCGCGGTCGGCATCCTGACCGCCAGCGGCATCTACCTGATCCTGCGGCAACGCACCTTTCCGGTGATCATCGGACTGTCGCTGTTGTCCTACGCGGTGAACCTGTTTCTGTTCGCCACCGGGCGGCTGGCCCTGAACCAGCCGCCGATCCTGAGCAAATACGCGGACGCCAGCTATACCGATCCGCTGCCGCAGGCGCTGGTGCTGACCGCCATCGTCATCTCCTTCGGGATGACGGCCGTGGTGGTGATGATCGCGCTCAGTTCCTATCTGGCGGCGCGCGATGACCACATCGACATGGCCGGCAACGGGGGAGACGACGCATGAGCCACTGGATCATTGCCCCCATCGTCCTGCCGGCGGTGGTCGCGCCCTTCATCCTGATGGTGATCCGTTATCACCGCGACCTGCAACGGGTGTTCTCGGTCGCCTCGGTGGTGGCGCTGAACCTGATCGCGCTGGTGCTGCTGACCCAGACGATGGACGGAACGATTTCCGTCTATGAGCTGGGCAACTGGCCGGCGCCCTTCGGCATCGTGCTGGTGCTCGACCGGCTGTCGGCGATGATGGTGCTGCTGACCACGCTGCTGGCGCTGGCGGTGGTGCTTTACGCCATCGGGTCGGGCTGGGACACCCGCGGGAGGCATTTCCATGCCCTGTTCCAGTTTCAGCTGATGGGCATCCTCGGGGCCTTTCTGACCGGCGACGCCTTCAACCTCTTTGTCTTTTTCGAGGTTCTGCTGATCGCCTCCTACGGGCTGATGATCCATGGCGGCGGTGCAACCCGGCTGCGGGCGGGGGTACAATATGTGGTCTACAACCTGCTCGGCTCGACCCTGTTCCTGTTCGCGCTCGGCACGCTCTATTCGGTGACCGGCACACTGAACATGGCCGATCTGGCGGTGCGGGTGGCCGAGCTGCCGGCGGACGATACCGCGCTGTTGCGGGTCGGCGCAGTGTTGCTGCTGCTGGTCTTCGCGATCAAGGCGGCGGTGCTGCCGCTGCATTTCTGGCTGCCGGCCTCCTATGCCAATGCGCCGATGCCGGTGGCGGCGCTCTTTGCCATCATGACCAAGGTGGGCGCCTACGCGATCCTGCGAATGTACACGCTGGTGTTCGGCCCGGATGTGGCGGTGACCGAGGGTCTGATCGGCGACTGGCTGCTGCCCGCCGCGCTGCTGACGCTGGCGGCCGGGTCCATCGGCATCCTCGGCGCGCGCGAGCTGGGGCGGCTGGTGGCGTTTTCGGCGATCGCCTCGATGGGCACGCTGCTGATCGCCATTTCGCTGTTCACACCGCAGGCGGCGGCGGCGGCGCTCTATTACACCATCCACTCCACCCTCACCGCGGCCTTGCTGTTCCTGGTGGCCGATCTGGTGCTGGAGCGGCGCGGCGGCCGTCTGACCCCCACCCCGCCGATGCCGCAAAGCGGTCTGATCGCGGCGCTGTTCTTTGCCGGCGCCATTGCCATGGCCGGGATGCCGCCGCTGTCGGGTTTCGTCGGCAAGCTGCTGGTGATGGATGCCGCCCGCGCCAACTCCCAGGTCTGGACCATCTGGGCGGTGATCCTGACAACCTCGCTGATCACCATCGTCGGAATGGCCCGTGCCGGCAGCATCCTGTTCTGGAAATCGCATGACCGCAGCGTGCTGCCGCCCGAGGCGATGACGGACGAGGACGACGGCACCCCGGTGGCCCCCGACCTGGCCCCCGAACCGGTGCCGGGGCTGGCCTTTGTGCCGGTCTTCGCCCTGCTGGTGGCCCTGGTGGTGCTGACCGTTCTGGCCGGCCCGGTGATGCGCTATACCGAGGCGACCGCCGCACAGCTCTTTGCGCCGGCGGACTATATCGAAACCGTTCTGAAAAGGCCCGGATCATGAGGCTGTTTTCCCGGATCTTCCCGCACCCGCTGCTGACCGGCCTGCTGACGCTGGTCTGGCTGCTGCTGGTCAACAGCTATTCGCTGAACTCGTTGCTGTTCGGGTTCCTGCTGGGCATCGTGATCCCCTTTCTCACGCGCCCCTACTGGCCGGACCGGCCCGAGCTGCGGCATCCGCTGAAGATCGCCGAATACATCGCGATCGCGATCTGGGACATCATCGTGGCCAATATCGCCGTCGCCCGGATCGTCCTGTTCAAGCGCAACGCCGAGCGCAGCCCCGCCTGGATCTGCATTCCGATGGATCTGCGCAGCCCCGAGGCGATCACCGTGCTGGCCGGCACCATCACCCTGACCCCCGGCACGGTCAGCGCCGATCTTTCGGCCGAGGGGCATTTCCTGCTGGTCCACTGCCTGGACGCGCCGGACCCGGACGCCGTGCGCGACGAGATCAAGGACCGCTATGAGCGCCGCCTGATGGAGATTTTCCAATGATCGAATACGCCGTCTATTTCGCTGCCACCTGTTTCGGCCTCGCCTTTCTGATGAACCTTTGGAAAATCGCCACCGCCGAGGGCGTCGGCGACAGGGTGCTGGCGCTCGACACCATGGTAATCAACGCCATTGCGTTGATGATCCTTTACGGGCTGGCGAACGGGACCGAGATCTTTTTCGAGGCGGCGATGATCATTGCCATGCTGGGGTTCGTCTCGACCGTCGCCTATGCGCGCTTCATGCTGCGCGGCAACATCATCGAATAGGGGCGCTTCATGGAGCAGGTTTTCGATCTTCTGATCACGGTCTTCCTCGTCGTCGGCGGCATCTTCGGGCTGGTCGGCTCGTTCGGGCTGATCAAGCTCGACGATCCGATGTCGCGACTGCACGCGCCGACCAAGGCGACGACGCTGGGCGTGGGCGGCGTGCTGATCGCCTCGATGGTCCATGCCTATGCCCATGAGGGGCATCTGTCCTGGCATGAGCTTCTGATCACGCTGTTCCTGTTCCTGACCGCGCCGATCACGGCGAATTTCATTGCCAAGGCGCATATCCACCGGCATGAGACGCCCGATACCCTGCCGCCGGCCGGAGAGGACAAGACATGGGCGACCCATGACGTCCCGCCGGAAGAGCCCGGGAGCGGCCGCGGCTGATCCGCGGCCTGAAGGAGCGCACCTTGCATCAGCCAAGTTCCCCCCTGACCCGTGATCTCGTGCTGGTGGGCGGCGGGCACAGCCACGCGCTGCTCTTGCGGATGTGGGGAATGCGGCCGCTGCCCGGGACCCGGGTGACGGTGATCAATCCCGGTCCGACCGCGCCCTATTCCGGCATGCTGCCCGGATTCGTCGCCGGCCACTACGACCGCGACGCGCTGGATATCGACCTGGTGAAACTGGCACGATTCGCCGGGGCGCGGGTGGTTCTGGGCGCCTGCGAGGGGATCGACCCCGAGGCCCGGCTGGTGCATGTGCCCGGCCGCCCGCCGATCGCCTATGATATCTGTTCGGTCAATGTCGGCATCACCTCGGACATGCCGGCCCTGCCCGGCTTTGCCGCGCACGGCATCCCGGCCAAGCCGCTCGGCCCCTTTGCCGCGCGCTGGCAGGGGTATCTTTCCGGCGAGGGCCCGGCGCGGGCCGCAGTGATCGGCGGCGGCGTCGCGGGCGCCGAGCTGATCATGGCAATGGCCCATGCCCTGCACACCCGTGGCAGGCCCGCCGAGCTGAGCCTGATCGACAGCGCCCGCGCCCTCTCCGCCCTCGGCCCCGGCGCGGCGCGGCGGGTGCGCGCGGCCACCGAGGGGCTGGGCATTGCCCTGCGCGAAGGCATGGCGGTTGCCGAGGTCGCTGCAGAGGGCGTCGTTCTGGTCGATGGCACCATCGTCCCGTCGGAGTTCACCACCGGGGCCGCGGGCGCGCGCGCCTATCGCTGGATCGCCGACAGCGGGCTGACGCTTCATGACGGTTTCATCACCGTCGACGCCCATCTGCGCAGCAGCGATCCGGCCCTGTTCGCCGCCGGCGACTGCGCCCATCTGTCCTTCGACCCGCGCCCCAAGGCCGGGGTCTATGCGGTGCGCGAGGCACCGATCCTTTTCGCCAACCTGCGCGCCGCGCTGGCCGGCGACCCGCCGCCGCGCCGCTATCGCCCACAGAAAGATTACCTGAAACTGATCTCTCTGGGCGGCAAATCGGCCCTCGGCGAACGGTTCGGACTGCCGTTCTCCGGCCCGCTGATCTGGCTCTGGAAGGACCGGATCGACCGCAAGTTCATGGACAGGTTCCGCGCGTTGCCGGCGATGCAGCCGCCCGCGCCACCGCGCATCCGCGCCGCCGGGCTGGAGGAGATGCCCGGCGACAAGCCGCTCTGCGGCGGCTGCGGCGCCAAGCTGGGGCGCGGGGCGCTGCGCGCGGCGCTTGCCACCCTGCCCGCCGTCACGCGGCCCGACATCACCGCGCTGCCGGGCGACGACGCGGCGCTCCTGACCATGGGCGAGGTGCGGCAGGTGATGACCACCGACCATTTGCGCGCGGTCACCGCCGACCCGGTGCTGATGGCGCGGATCGCCGCCGTCCACGCGCTGGGCGACATCTGGGCGATGGGGGCGCAGCCCCAGGCCGCCACCGCCACACTGATCCTGCCGCGCATGACCCCCAGCCTGCAGGCCCGCACCATGGCCGAGATCATGAGCGCCGCCGGAGAGGTGCTGAACGATGCAGGAGCCGCGATCGCCGGCGGCCACAGCTCCATGGGCGACGAACTGACCATCGGTTTCACCCTCACCGGCCTGCTGGACCGCGACCCGATCACGCTGTCGGGCGCGCGCCCCGGCGATGCGGTGATCGTGACCAAGCCGATCGGCTCGGGCGTGCTGATGGCGGCCGAGATGCTGGGGGCGGCACGCGGCGACTGGGTGGCGGCGGCCTATGGCCTGATGACACAGGCGCAGGGAGACGCGGCGCGGCTGCTGGCCGGGGCGCATGCGATGACCGATGTCACCGGCTTTGGCCTCGCCGGTCACCTGCTGAACATCTGCGAGGCCTCCGGCGTCGCCGCCTCGCTCGATCTGGGCGCGGTGCCGCTGATGGCGGGCGCGCTGGCGCTGTCGCGGGACGGCCACCGTTCGACCCTCTACCCGGACAACAAGGCGCTGGCGCCGGAGCTGCCCGCAGACCCGCGCACCGATTTGCTGTTCGATCCGCAGACCGCCGGCGGGCTGCTCGCCGCCGTGGCGGCGGATCAGGCGGGCGTTCTGGTCGCCCGGCTGCGCGCAGCCGGACATGAGGCCGCCCGGATCGGGGAAATCACCGCAGGCGCGCCGCGCCTGAGCCTGATCTAGCGTCTCCGCCCCGCCTCTTCTTCTCTGCCAGGATACTGCGGCGGGGCGTGCATCGCGCGCTGGCCCGCCTCGCCCGGACGTCAGACATCAAAGCCCTCGGCCAAAACCTTCCACGGCCGCCTCGATCTCGGCCGCCGCCGCCTCCAGTCCCGGCCCATCCAGGCTTTCGCAGGTGACCCGGGCCAGAACCTCGGCCCCGATCGCCTTGCGTGACTTGGCATAGGCCGGATCGTAGTGTTCGGCCATCAGCGCGCGGGTCAGACCCGGCTTGTCACCCGCCGCGATCAGTTCGAACCAGCCATCCACCACGGCGTGGCCGCGATGGGCCCGCAACCCGTCCAGCCGGGCGCGCAGACGGTCGGGATCGGACAGGATATCGTCATAGGCCCGCACCAGATAGGCGGTGCGCGCCGCCAACGGCGCCTCGACCTCGATCCGTGGCGCCATCTTCATCGCCGCCCAGAGCGCGGGCGGCACCATCCGTTCGCCGACCTTGCTGGATTCCGCCTCGACCACCACCGGACGCGCCGGATCGAGCCGGCTGAGCGCGACCGCCAGCGCCGTCTCAAAGGCCTTCTGGCTGGGTTGCGGTTCGGCCATCTCGCCCAGCAGCGAGCCGCGATGCGCCGCCAGCCCCTCCAGGTCCAGCATCTGCACGCCGCGCCGGTCGAGGATGTGCAACAGATCGGTCTTGGCGGTGCCGGTATAGCCGTCGAGCAGCACCAGCCGGTGCGGCACCCGCCCCTCGTAGAGCGTGCCATAGACCAGCCGGCGATAGGTCTGATAGCCGCCCTTGATGCTCTCGGCGCGCCAGCCGATCTGGCTGAGCATCCAGGCGAAGGAACCCGACCGCTGGCCGCCGCGCCAGCAATAGACCAGCGGACGCCAGCCGCCCGGCTTGTCCTGCAGCGCGGTCTCGATATGACCGGCGGCATTGCGGAACACCAGTGCCGCGCCGATCTTGCGGGCGCGGAACGGACTGTCCTGTTTGTAGATGGTGCCGACCCGCGCGCGCTCTTCGTTGTCGAGCACCGGCAGGTTGATCGCGCCGGGCACGTGATCCTCGGCGTATTCGGCCGGGCTGCGCACGTCGATCACGGTATCGAACCCATGTTCGAGCAGATCGGACAGCCTGTGAAATTCCTTCGCCATAGGCTCCTCTACCGCGCCGCGCGGGCAAGGGAAAGCGCCACAGCCCCCGGCGGCCAAAATAGCCGCAGCCTCCATTATATGCTTACTTGCAAAGCCCCGGAGCAACAGCCATCATCGATCCGGCGCGCACAACCGGAGGTAACATGGATATCCACACCATGCCCGGGCACCTTGTCCGGCGGCTGAACCAGATTTCCGTGGCGCTCTTCATGGAGCGCATGGCGCAGGCCGGTCTGAACCTGACGCCGGTGCAATATGCCGCGCTCAGCGCCATCCGCAATCATCCCGGCATCGATCAGGCGACGGTGGCGGGGCTGGTCGCCTATGACCGCGCCACGCTGGGCAAGGTGATCGACCGGCTGGATTCGCGCGGGCTGGTGCGGCGCACCATCTCGCGCAACGACCGGCGGGCCAAGGAACTGGCGCTGACCGCCGAGGGCGCCGCCCTGCTGGCAGAGGCACGGCCGCATGTGGCCGCTCTGCAATCCGACATCCTCGCCGGGCTCGACGCGCAGGAGGCCGAAACCTTTCTGGCGCTGCTGAAAAAGGCGACGATGGCCGGCAACGTCCACAGCCGCGCGCCGCTCAAGGCCCCGGCTCTGCGGCCCACCCGCCAGCAGGGCTGACCGCCCCCCGCTCACTCCGCGTTCAGCGGTTCGATCAGCCCGGCGCCGGTCGCCCGGTTGGAATTGACCGCGCGGCCCACCCGGTGGAACGTCAGCGCCGCCTCGCCCGCGGGCTGCATCAGCCGCGCCGCGCCCCGGCCCGCCTCGCCCAGCCAGAGCGGCCAGTCGGCGGGCTCCAGCACCAGCGGCATCCGGTCATGAATGGGCGACAATGCCGTATTGGCGGCGGTGGTGACGATGGCGCAGGTCGGCACCGCCCCGTCGGGCCCGCTCCAGTCCTGCCAGATACCGCCAAAGGCCAGCGGCGCGCCGTCGCGGCGAAAGATGTACCATGGCAGGCGCGCGCCCTCATCCGTCTTGGTCCACTCGTAGAACCCGTTTGCAACCACGATGCAACGGCGACCGCGGCAGGCGGCACGAAAGGCCGGTTTCTCCGCCAGGGTCTCGGCCCGCGCATTGATCAGCAGCGGGCCGTCGGCGGCGCTCTTGTACCAGTGCGCCAGGAACCCCCAGCGCATCGGCAGCAACCGCCGCCCCGCTTCGCCCGCGCGGACCACATGCACTTGATTGGTCGGGCAGACGTTGAAATTCGGCACCGGCGGCAGATCGTTCGCCGGCTGCGCCGCGAACAGCCGTGCCATCGCGTCGCTGGGCAGGGTGACCGCAAATCGTCCGCACATTTTGTCCTCCCGCCGCTCGCAGGCCGGGCATCAAAGGGACCGGCGCGGGCGATTTTTCGCCCTTTTCCGGCGACAGACGTTGTCGCCTGTGTCGTAACAGTTATGTAACACCGTCGGACCGGTTCAAGAGTATCCTGCCATGCCCCAGCAAAACCCCTTCGCCCTGACCCGGGTCCAACTCCAGCAGGGACGGTACAAGGCCGCATTGAAAACCGCCAAGGCGGCGATGGCGCGACACCCGAGGGATCCGCATTTTCCCAATCTGGCGGGGCTTGCCATGTGCGGCACGGGCCAGCAACGCGCGGCGATCGCAATGTTTCAAAAGGCGATCCGGCTGGACCCCCATTTCGTCGACGCCCAGCGCAACATGGCGCAAACCCTTATTCTGCTCGACATGGCGGACAAGGCGCTGACCCTGCTCGACCGGATGGTGGCGAACGATCCCGGCGACGAGGGCGCCCAATACCTCAGGGCGCAGGCGCTGGCCAACCTGGGCCAGACCGAAGGTGCCGAATCGGCGGCCGCGCGCGCGGTGGCACTGGCCCCGAAACAGCCACGCAATTACAATCTGCGTGGGGTGCTGCGTAACACGCTGGGCCTGACCGATCTGGCGCTGGAGGATTTTCAGGCCGCGCTGGCGCTCGACCCCACCAACGTGGACACGCTGATCAACATCAGCCTGCCGCTGGCGCGCCAGACCCGCTACGACGCGGCGCTGGACGCGGCGCGGCGGGCGGTGGACCTGGCCCCATCCCATGTCGGCGCGCATCTGCGCCTTGCCGCCAGTTATGTGGAAACCGGCGACCGGGCCGCCGCACAGGAGGCCTATCGCCGGGTTCTGGTGCTGGACCCGCAGAACGCCGAGGCCATCGAACACCTGGCCGCACTGCAAGGCCGCGAAGAGAACGCCGCGCTCTCCGAGGCGGCACGGGCGGCCCTCAAACACGCCGGGTCGCGGCATCGGGACCGCGCCAGCCTGAATTTCGCGCTGGCCCGGATCGCCCAGCAGGCCGCCGATGTCAAAACCGAGGCGCGCCATCTGGCCGACGCCAACCGCGACATGGCCCGCGCTCTGCCCTATGACGCGCAGCGCGACAGCGCGCTGAATGATGCGATCATGGCCTATTTCCCCGCCCCACCAGAGGCGAGCGCAGCGCAGGAGCCGGTGATGCCGGTCTATGTGCTCGGCCTGCCACGCTCGGGCACCACGCTGGCCGAGGCGATGCTGGGCGCGCATCCGCTTGTGCATCCGTTGGGCGAGCAGATCATCGCGGGCCGGCTGCTCTATCCGCTGATCGAGGCGGGCACACCCTTTGGCGCCACCGAAGTCGCGGACGTCCTCGAGCGCGAGCGGCAGATGCTGCCCGCCCTGCCCCGGGGCGTTGCCGCCTATACCGACAAGATGCCCGAGAATTACCGGCTGATCGGGTTCCTGAAAACCGTCCATCCCGGCGCCCGTTTCGTACATTTGCGCCGCGACCCGCGCGACGTGGCGCTGTCGATGTGGCGCGGCCATTTCTCGGGCAGCGCGCTGAGTTATACCTATGACCTGCGCGCGATGGCGCATCGGTTCAACCTCTATGCCGAACTCATGGCGTTCTGGCACCGGCTGCTGCCCGGCCAGATCCTGGATCTCTCCTATGAGGAGATGACCGCCGATCCCGAGGCGGCGAGCCGGCGGCTGGCCGGGTATTGCGGGCTGGACTGGGTGCCGCAGATGGCCCGGCCGGAGGAGACCGAGGCCGCTGTGCTGACCCTCAGCGCGGGCCAGTTGCGCCAGCCGGTGCACCGCAATTCAGTCGGCGCCTGGCGCCAGCACCAAGAGGCGCTGGCCCCCCTCATCGCCGGGCTCGACCCGGCGCTCTGGCCGGGGCTGGAGGAGTAAGGAACCGGGACAACGGCCCCGGCCCCAGGCCCGGCGCCTACTTCCGCGTGATCCGCCCGTCGGTATAGGGCTGATAGGGCGATTGCCCGGCCAGGTATTCGGCGGTGACATCGGCCAGGTCCGGCCCGTAGTCATAGGCGTTCTTGTCCTCGCCCGAGAACATCTTGTAGCCGTCCCCGCCATTGCGCACATAGTTGTTGGTCACCGCCAGATAGCTGGCCGCCGGGTCGATCGGCACATAGCCGTCCTCGCTGGCCACCATCACCTCGGAAATCCGCGCCCCCACCGGCGCGGCGGGGTTCCAGGCAAAGGTCATGCCGGAGACCTGCGGAAAGCGGCCCGCCACCTCTTCGACCTGGCTGACGCCGTTTTCCAGCGCGTCGATGAGACCCTGACCGCTGATCTCGAAGGTCGAGAGCGTGTTTTGGAACGGCAGCACCGTCAACACCTCGCCCATGGTCACGTCGCCCACATCGATGCTGGCCCGCAGGCCGCCCGAATTGGCGATGGCGACGGTCACCCCCTGATCGGCCACCCGCGCCAGCATGGCGTCGGCCACAAGGTTGCCCATGGCGCATTCCTGCACCCGGCAGACCCCGCGATCACCTTCGATCGGGGCGGCCGCGGCGGCGACCACCTTTTGCCGGATCTCGTCCAGCGGCTGCGCCAGCTCGGCGATCCGTCCGACCGTCGGCTCATCCTCGGTCACGCCGGCATCCATGATCAGCGGCTCGCCGCTGGCCTCGATGAGCGTGCCCGCGTCGTCGAACGTGACGTTCAGCTCGCCCAGAAACTTGCCATAGGCATAGGCCGAGACGATGGCCACACCGTTGACCATGGTCGGATAGGGACCGGCGGCGCGGTCCGAGACATTGCTGAGATAGGTGTTGGAATGCCCGCCGACGATCACGTCGACGCCGGTGGTCCCCGCCGCGACGCGCTGATCGACGCGGTAACCTGAGTGGCTCAGCACGATGATCTTGTTGACGCCCTCGGCGGTCAGCCGGTCCACCTCGCCCTGCACCGCCGGCACGGGGTCGGTGAACTGCACGTTGGGGCCGGGGCTTGCCAGCTCGTCGGTGTCCTGCGGCGTCAGCCCGATCAGGCCCAGCTTTTCGCCGCCCCGCTCGATCACCGTGGATTTCAGCAGCTTGGTCGCCAGCATCTCCTCGCCGGAGAAATCGGCATTCGACATCAGCACCGGAAAGCGCACCGCATCCATGAAACCGCGCAACACCTCGGGGCCGTCGTCGAATTCGTGGTTGCCCACGGTCATCGCGTCATAACCGAGCTTGTTCATCATCTCGGCGGCGACCTTGCCCTTGTAATAGGTATAGAACAGCGTGCCCTGGAACTGATCGCCGCCATCGACAAGGATGGAGTTGTTGGAGCGCGCCCGCGCCTCGGCCACCGCCGTGACCAGCCGCGCCGAACCGCCAAAGCATTTGCCCGCCTGATTGTCCTCGGCCGAGCAGCCGCTGTCGTATTTGCTGATCGGCTCGAACCGGGCGTGAAAATCGTTGGTATGCAGAATCGTCAGGCTGTAGTCGGCCGAGGCTGCCCCGGCACCGAGCGCCAGCGCGGCAAAGGGGGTGAGAAAACGCATCATCATGAAACAACTCCCGGTTGGCTATTTTCCGTCGATGTTGCGCCGCAAATCGCCCCCTGTCAAAGCCTCCCGCGCGCTGACCCTGCGCCAATCGCGCTTGATTCCGCAGCCCCGCCGGGGCATCACGCATCCATGCTGATTTACAAGATATTCCGCGCCGACGAATGGGCGGCGCTGCAACAGGCTGGCGAGACCACCGGCGCCCCGGTCGATCTGGCCGACGGCTTTGTGCATTTCTCGACGGCAGAGCAGGCCGCCGAGACCGCCGCAAAACATTTCGCCGGGCAAGAGGGGCTGATGCTGCTGGCCTGCGAGGCCGAAACGATGGGCGCGGCGCTGAGATGGGAGGTGTCGCGCGGCGGCGCGAAATTCCCGCATCTTTTCCGCGCGCTGCGCCTGTCGGAGGTCGTCTGGGCCGAGCCGCTGCCGCTGATGGACGGTGCGCATCGCTTTCCGGAGCGGATGGTATGAACCTGCTGGAAAAGGCCGGGCTGGCGCTGTTGCACCGGGTCGATCCCGAGGTGGCGCACGGGCTGTCGATCAGGGCGCTTAAGATGGGTCTGGTGCCCGGCCCCGGCCCGGTCACCTCACCGCGGCTGCGCTGTCGGCTGGCCGGGCTCGACCTGCCCAACCCGGTCGGGCTGGCGGCGGGCTATGACAAGAACGCCGAGGTGCTCGGCCCGCTCTCCCGCTGCGGCTTCGGATTCGTCGAGGTCGGCGCCGCCACCCCCCGGCCGCAGCCCGGCAACCCCAAGCCGCGCCTCTTTCGCCTGACCGGGGACCGCGCCGCGATCAACCGCTTCGGCTTCAACAACGAGGGGATGGAGGCGATCGCCTCGCGGCTGGCCCGGCGCCCGAAGGAGGCCGTGATCGGCCTCAACCTGGGCGCCAACAAGGACAGCGAGGACCGCGCCGGCGATTTCGCCCGGGTGCTGACCTGCTGCGGCGCGCATCTGGATTTCGCCACAGTCAACGTCTCGTCGCCCAATACCGAAAAGCTGCGCGATTTGCAGGGAAAGGCGGCGCTTTCGGCGCTGCTGACCGGTGTGATGGCGGCGCGCGACGCGCTGGCCCGGCCGATCCCGGTGTTCCTGAAGATCGCCCCGGACCTGAGCGCGGCGGAACTGGCCGACATCGCCGAGGCGGCACGCGAGACCGGGGTCGACGCGATCATCGCCACCAATACCACGCTGGCGCGCGACGGGCTGACCAGCGCCCTGCGGGGCGAGGCCGGCGGTCTGTCCGGCGCGCCGCTGTTCGAGAAATCCACCCGCGTTCTGGCCCGGCTGAGCGCCCTGACCGAAGGGGCGATCCCGCTGATCGGGGTTGGCGGGATTTCCTCGGCCGAGGAGGCCTATGCCA
Organism: Antarcticimicrobium luteum; assembly: GCF_004358185.1. Lineage (GTDB taxonomy): Bacteria > Pseudomonadota > Alphaproteobacteria > Rhodobacterales > Rhodobacteraceae > Antarcticimicrobium > Antarcticimicrobium luteum. The sequence continues at coordinate 117,458 of NZ_SMUV01000063.1, read as the reverse complement.
AGATCCGCGCCGGCGCCAGCGCCGTACAGCTTTACACCGCGCTGGTTTATCAGGGCATGAGCCTGGTTCCGCAGATCGCCACCGGGCTGGACGCGCTGCTGGAGCGCGACGGGTTTGCAAGCGTGGCCGAGGCCGTCGGCACCAACCGGGAGGACTGGTTATGATCGAATACTGGCACAACCCGCGCTGTTCGAAATCGCGCGAGGGGTTGAAACTGCTGCAAGAGCGCGGCGGCGAAGTGACCGTGCGCCCCTATCTTGAGGACGCGCCCAGCGCGGCGGAGCTTGCCGCCGCCCGTACCGCCCTCGGCAATCCGCCGGCGGCGGAGATGATGCGGACCAAGGAAAAGCTCTTCAAAGAGCTGGGCCTCAGCAAGACCGACGACGACGCCCACCTGATCGCCGCGATGGCGGAACACCCGGTGCTGATCGAACGCCCGCTGGCAATCTCCGGCACTCGCGCGGTGATCGGCCGGCCGCCGGAAAAGCTGCTGGAACTTCTCCGGCCGCAGGGCAACTAGTCTTTTTGCGATATTTCCGTGGGTATCCCTGTAGGGGAATCGACTATTAGAAAAATTTTTGTAATTATAATTAACTATTTAAAAACCTAAATTAAACCAATCCCGAAAACGCGGAATTACACAATCCGAACATCGCCCTAACTCGCCCGCGCCTCCAGAGACGGATAGCGCAGGCCCAGTGTGATCGCCCGCGCGACGAAGGAAATCAGCAACGCCAGCCATAGCCCGTGATTGCCGAAGGCCGGCACCAGCAGCGCCAGCGCCGCGACATAGACCGCGAAACTCACCGCCATCATGTTGCGCATGTCCCGGGTCGCGGTGGCGCCGATGAAGATTCCGTCCAGCATGAAGGCCGCCACACCCAGCACCGGGGCGGCGACCACATAGGGCAGAAATCCGCGCGCCGCCTGCCGTACCTCGGGCGCGGTGGTCATCAGGTCGATGATCGCGCCCCCGGCGAGGGCAAAGACCGCCGACAGGGCCAGTACGATCACCAGCCCCCATGTACCGCTCATCACGGCGGCGCGGCGCAGCCGGCCCAGCGCCCGGGCGCCCAGCGCCTGGCCCACCAGCGTCTCGGCGGTAAAGGCAAAGCCGTCGAGCGCAAAGGCGGAAAAGGTCAGGAACTGCATCAGCACCTGATTGGCCGCCAGCGTGACATCGCCGAAGCCGGAGCCGATGAAGAGGAAGCTGACGAACATCGCCTGCAGCAGCAGCGAGCGGATCAGGATGTCGCCGTTCACCGCCATCATGTGTTTCAGCCGCGCCGGTTCGAACACCTGCGCCGGGTCGCGCCATTCGGGCCGGGCAAAGGCCGCGCGGCAGAACCACAGCCCCAGCGCCAGACCGGACCATTCGGCCAGAAAGGTGGCAAAGGCCACGCCTGACACGCCCCAGCCGAGGCCCAGCACGAACCACAGGTCCAGCACCACGTTCAGCCCGTTCATCCACAGCTGCACCGCCAGCACCGCGCGGGTGCGCTCCTGCGCGATCAGCCAGCCGGTGATGCCATAGATCGCGATCGCCGCCGGGGCGGACCAGATGCGGATGCGCATGTAGCCGGTGGCCAGCGCCTCGACCTCGGGCGTGGCCGGCGCCGCCCGCAACGCCGCCCAGAACAGCGGCACCTGCACCACGATCAGCGCTGCGCCCCCCGCCACGCCGATCAGCAGCGCCCGGGTCAGCAGCGCGGCCACCTCGCCCCGGTCGCCCGCGCCCAGCGCCTGGCTGGTCAGCCCGACGGTGCCCATGCGCAAGAAACCGAACACCCAGTAGACCGCCGAGAGGACGATCGCCCCCAGCCCGACCGCGCCGATCGGCTCGGGCAGGCCGATCTGTCCCACCACCCCGGTATCGACGGCGCCAAGGATCGGCACGGTGATGTTGGACAGAACGATGGGCACCGCGATGCGCAGGATACGCCGGTGCGTGATCTCCTCGCGCGGCGCGGTCTGCCCGGTCATGCGCCTCCGTCCGGCACCACCGGTTGCGGCATCAGGAAATGGCCGGTCGCCTGGGCGTAATGCTTGTCGTGATGATCCTGCCAGGCCGCCACATGGACCGAGGCATAGCGCCGCCCCGAGCGGCTGATCGTGGCCCGGGCATAGGCATCGCGCGGCAGCCCCGAGCGCAGGTAATCGACGGTGAAATCGATGGTCTTGGGCAGCCGCGGCAGCCGGCCTGCCGCCATGTCCTGCGGGTCCAGCGCGCCGGTCTCGATCTGCGGCCAGAGTTGCGACCAGCCCAGGGTGATGATCGCGGTCACCTCAAGAAAGGCCGCTGTGGCGCCGCCGTGCAGCGCCGGCAGGAACGGGTTGCCGATCAGCTTTTCGTCAAAGTTCATCACCCCGGTCAACTCGTCGCCGCGGCGGTCGAATTCAATCCCGAGGAAACGGCTGTAGGGCACACCATCGACCAGCGCCGTCAATGCGGCGTCGCGGCGTTGCTTGACGACCTGGACGGGTTCGGGGCGGGGACGGGCCATCAGCGTTTCTCCACGGTGAAGGCGCCGGTGGCGGCGGCGACCGGGCGGTCGGTGTCGTCATCGACAGCCGTCGCCCGTACAAAGGCCACACTGCGGGTGATGTGATAGCAGTTCGCCGTCGTGGTAATGCGCTGGCCCGGGGTGGCCGCCCGCATATAGTCGATGCGCAGATCGATGGTGGCGGTAGCCCCGGGGGCGGAGGGGTGGCTCATCACCGCCGCGCCGCAGCAGGTATCCATCATCGCCGAAACCGCGCCGCCGTGGATCACTCCGGTCTCGGGATCGCCGATCAGGCGTTCGTCATAGGGCATTGTGATCACAGCCCGCCCGTCACCGATCTCGGTCAGTTCCATCCCCAGCGCGCGGGCATGGGGTATCGCCTCGATGAATTGCCGCGCAATCTTGACCTTGTCCACCACTGAGCATGCTCCTGTCCCGGTTGCCCGCCTTTATGATCCGGCCCGCGCCCAAAGGGCAAGCCCCGGGGCATTGCGCTTGCCGCGCGGTCGCCATAAGTTGCGCCGCGTGGGAGAAACGGAATGTCCGATCAGCGATTGTCGTTCAAGGAAATGTGCGCCGAATTCGACGTGACGCCGCGCACCCTTCGCTATTACGAATACATCGAGTTGTTGAACCCCGAGCGCGCCGGACGGGCCCGGTTCTACGGCAACCGCGAGCGGGCGCGGATGACCCTGATCATGCGCGGCCGCAAGTTCGGCTTCCAGCTTGAAGAGATCCGCCAGTGGCTGCTGATCTACGAGAGCGAGGGCACCCAGGCGCAGCTTGAGGCCTTTATCGAGATGGCAGACCGCCAGACCAAGGCGCTCAACGAACAGCGCACGCAGATCGACGAGGCGCTGAGCGAACTGGCGCAGCTGCGCGAAGAGATCCTTCGCAACCTGACCTGAGCCGCAAGAAAACGCGCCAATCCCTTTAATTTCATGACAAGACACAGCGCCACGGCGCTGGGTACGGCGGTTTTCCGCCCTCTGCCCGCAACCCCGCGGAATGATCCAACGTCATCCCCAAGAGTGACGTAACGTCCAGGTTACGTTAACGTCAACTGCCTGTTGTATACAGTCCAGCGAGGACGCACCTCTGTTCCAGAACGATGCACCCGAAGCCGACGTCGAGAGACCGAAGATGACCGAAAAGATGATGACAATCCGCGAGATGTGCGACGCCTATGACGTCACCCCACGCACCCTGCGGTTCTACGAATCAAAAGAGCTTCTGTTCCCCCAGCGCGAGGGGCAGAAGCGGCTGTTTACCCGCCGCGACCGCGCGCGGCTGAAGCTGATCCTGCGCGGCAAGCGTTTTGGCTTCAGCCTGGAGGAGATCCGTCAACTGCTCGATCTCTATTATGTGGGCGATCAGCAGCTTACCCAGCTGTCGCGCACCTATGAGATCGCACGCGACCGGCTGACGGACATGGAGCACCAGCGCGACGAGCTGAACGAGGCGATCGCCGACCTGAAAGAGCAGCTCAAATGGGGCGAACGCGTGATCGCCTCAATGACGGACACCCGCAAGGCGGCCGAATAGGACCGCCTGCCCTGACCCAACGCACCTGTAGCGACATTCTGAGGGAGGCTAGAAATGCCCAGCTATTCCGCACCCACCAAGGACATGCAGTTCATCCTGCACGATGTGCTCGACCTGACCGGCAGCGACATTCCCGGCTATGACGAGCTGGAACCCGATTTTACCCGCGCCATCCTGGAGGAGGCCGGCAAGATCAGCACCGGCGTGCTGCACCCGCTGAACGTGGTCGGCGACACCGAGGGCTGCCGGCTGGAAAACGGCGTGGTCTATACCCCCACCGGGTTCAAGGCCGCCTTCGAACAGGTCAAGGAGGGCGGCTGGCCCGGCCTCGACATGCCCGAGGAATATGGCGGGCAGAACATGCCCTATGTGATCGGCACCGCGGTGGGCGAGATGTTTTCCTCCGCCAACCAGGCCTTTACCATGTACCAGGGCCTGACCCACGGCGCCGCCAGCGCCATCCTTGCGCATGGCTCGGACGAGCAGAAGCAGACCTATCTGCCGAAAATGGTGTCCTGCGAATGGACCGGCACGATGAACCTGACCGAGCCCCATTGCGGCACCGATCTGGGCCTGATGCGCACCAAGGCCGAACCGCAGGACGACGGCAGCTACAAGGTGACGGGTCAGAAGATCTTCATCTCCGCCGGCGACCACGACCTGGCCGAGAACATCGTCCACCTGGTGCTGGCCAAGATCCCCGGCGGCCCCGAGGGGATCAAGGGCGTGTCGCTGTTCATCGTGCCCAAGTTCATCGTGAAAGAGGATGGCAGCCTCGGCGAGCGCAACGCCGTCTCGGTCGGCAAGATCGAGGAGAAGATGGGCATCCACGGCAACTCCACCTGCGTGATGAACTACGACGGCGCGGTGGGCTATCTGCTGGGCGAGGCGCACAAGGGCATGCGCGCCATGTTCACCATGATGAACGAGGCCCGGATCGGCGTCGGCATGCAGGGCCTGGCCCAGGCCGAAGCCGCCTATCAGAACGCGGTGATCTACGCCAAGGACCGGCTGCAGGGCCGCGACGTCACCGGCACCAAGAATCCCGACGGCCCGGCCGATCCGCTGATCGTGCACCCCGATATCCGCCGCAACCTGATGGATCAGAAAAGCTTTACCGAGGGCGCCCGCGCCTTCATCCTCTGGGGCGCGACGCTGATCGACCAGGCCCATCGCGGCGGCGACGCGGCGGCCGACGGGCTGGTATCGCTGATGACGCCCGTCATCAAGGGATTCCTCACCGATCAGGGCTATGACATGACCGTGCAGGCGCAACAGGTCTATGGCGGCCATGGCTATATCGAGGAATGGGGCATGTCGCAGTACACCCGCGACGCCCGCATCGCGATGATCTACGAAGGCGCCAACGGCGTGCAGGCGCTGGATCTGGTCGGCCGCAAGCTGGCCCAGGACGGCGGCAAGCATGTGATGGCCTTCTTCGATCTGGTCAAAAGCTTCTGCAAAGAGAACTCCGGCAGCGACGAGGCCTACGACCGCGACTTCATCGAGCCACTGAAAAAGGCCTCCAAGGATCTGCAGGCGGCGGGGATGTATTTCATGCAGAACGGCATGAAGAATCCCAACAACGCGCTCTCCGGCTCCTATGATTTCATGCATATGTTCGGCCATGTCTGCCTCGGCCTGATGTGGGCCCGGATGGCCAAGGCGGCGCGCGCCGCGCTGGCCGGCGGCGCCACGGACGCGGCATTCTATGAGACCAAGCTGATGACCGGGCGCTATTACATGGCGCGCCGCCTGCCCGCCACCGCCCTGCACCTGACCCGCATCGAAAGCGGCGCCGAGACGGTGATGGGCCTCGACGCCACCAGCTTCTGACCCATTCGGGGGGGGCCGGGCGAGTGTCCCGGCCCCCCAGACCGACAGCAGAGAGGAGAGCCGATGGCAAAACGATTCCGCCTGACCCGCCGCTTCCCGGTCGCCATGACCGAGGACGGATACCGGCGGCTCAAATCCTTTGCCGCCGAGGCGGGGCTGGACGAAGGTGAGGCGCTGTCCTTTCTGTTCGAGAATTTCGACGCCGTCACCGACGAGGAGCGTCTGGCCCACCGGCTGCGGCAGTTCAACGCCGAGCTGGACGCGCGGAAACGGTGACGGGATGACGGAAGGGGAAATGATCCTGCAACGCGCCGCCCGGAGACCGATCGCGGATGCCTCCGGCGGGAGTATTTCGAACAAGAAGAATCCCGCGGGTCCACCCCGCCATCCGGCGCTGACCGCACCGAGGGGCGGCCGGGCGGGACGGCGGGGCTTCTCCTCGTGCGGTCATCGGCTCTCCAGCCTGTACCGCGGAGGCAGGATGCGCCGATCAGGGTTAACCACGGGTTACCCGGCGCTGGCGGCCGCTGCTTCTTCTCGTTCCAAATACTCAAATCCAACACCGTCCAAACGCGCCTGGGGAGGGCATAGAAGATGACCATCAAACTCTACTGCTTCGGAGAAAGCGGCAATTCCTACAAGGCGGCGCTGGCGCTGCAGCTGAGCGGGCTGGACTGGGAGCCGGTGTTCGTCGACTTCTTCAACGGCGCCAACCGCACGCCGGAATACCGCACCGAAGTCAACGAAATGGGTGAGGCTCCGGCGCTGGTGGACGGCGATTTCCGCCTCAGCCAGTCGGGCGCGATCCAGCAATATGTGACCGACAAATCCGGCAAGTTCGGCGGTGCCACCCAGGCAGAGAAATACGACGTGCTGCGCTGGGTGCTGTGGGACAACCACAAACTCAGCAGCCAGGCGGGGATGACCCGATTCCTGATGAACTTCCTGCCGGAAAAGCACCGCAACCCGGATGTGATCGCCTTTTCGCAGGGCCGTCTGAAGGCGGCCTATGCGGTGTTGAACAACCATCTGGAGGGCCGCGACTGGATCGTCGGCGACGGCGTGACCAATGCCGATCTGAGCTGCTGCGGCTATCTCTATTACCCCGAACCCTTCGGGTTCGAGCGGGCCGAGTGGCCCCATATCGACGCCTGGCTGACCCGGCTTTCCGAACAGCCCGGCTGGAAACACCCCTATGATCTGATGCCCGGCACCCCGTCGGACCGCGCATAAGGAGACCACCCATGACAGACGCTTATATCTATGACGCGCTGCGCACCCCGCGTGGCAAGGGCCGCAAGGACGGCGCCCTGCACGAGGTGACCAGCCTGCGGCTTTCCGCGCTGACCCTGAACGCGGTGAAGGAGCGCAACAACCTCGACGGTCACGCGGTCGAGGATGTGATCTGGGGCAACGTCACCCAGGTGATGGAACAGGGCGGCTGTCTGGCCCGCTCCGCCGTGCTGGCCTCGGATCTGGACGAGTCCATCCCCGGGCTCGCCATCAACCGCTTCTGCGCCAGCGGAATGGAGGCGGTGAACCTGGCCGCCAACCAGATCAGGGGCGGCGCGGGCGAGGCCTATATCGCCGGCGGGGTCGAGATGATGGGCCGCGTCGCCATGGGCAGCGACGGCGCCGCCATCGCCGTCGACCCGACGCTGGCGATGGACACCTATTTCGTGCCGCAGGGCATCTCGGCCGACATCATCGCCACCGAATACGGCTTTAGCCGCGAGGATGTGGACGCGCTGGCGGTCGAATCCCAGCGCCGCGCCAAGGCGGCCTGGGACGCGGGCCGCTTCGCCAAATCGGTGATCACGGTGCGCGACCAGAACGGGTTGGCGATCCTCGACCGCGACGAATACATGCGGCCGCAGACCGACATGCAGTCCCTGGGCGCGCTCAACCCCTCGTTCCAGATGATGGGCGAGCAGATGCCGGGTTTCGACAAGGTTGCGATGCTGAAATACCCGCATCTGGAGCGGATCAGCCACGTGCACCATGCCGGCAACTCCTCAGGCATCGTCGACGGCGCCGCCGCGGTGCTGATCGGCAACAAGGAATTCGGCGAGAAATACGGTCTGAAGCCGCGCGCGCGCATCCGGGCCACCGCCAAGATCGGCACCGATCCGACCATCATGCTGACCGGCCCGGTGCCGGTGACCGAAAAGATCCTTGCCGATAACGGCATGAGCATCTCCGACATTGACCTGTTCGAGGTGAACGAAGCCTTCGCCGCCGTCGTCCTGCGCTTCATGCAGGCCTTCGACGTCGATGCCGACAAAGTCAACGTCAACGGCGGTGCCATCGCCATGGGCCACCCGCTGGGCGCCACCGGGGCGATGATCATCGGCACCGTGTTGGACGAGCTGGAGCGTCAGGACAAAGAGGTGGGCCTGGCCACCCTCTGCATCGCGTCGGGCATGGGCGCAGCCACCATCATCGAGCGCGTGTGAGCGCCGGAACAGGAGACAGGACAATGGCAGAATTCACCCTGACCAAGGACGCCGACGGCGTCGCCACCCTCACCTGGGACGTGCCGGGCAAGTCGATGAACGTGATGTCGATCGAGGGGCTCCAGCAGCTTGAGGCCTGCATCGACGACGCCCTGGCCGACGAGGCAGTCAAGGGCATCGTCATCACCTCGGGCAAGGAGGGGTCGTTCGCAGGCGGCATGGACTTGAACATCCTCGCCAAGATGAAGGATGACGCTGGCGACGATCCGGCGCGCGGCCTCTTCGACGGCATCATGCAGATGCACGCGCTGCTGCGGAAGATCGAACTGGCCGGCATGGACCCCAAGACCAAGAAGGGCGGCAAGCCGATCGCCGCCGCCCTGCCCGGAACCGCCGCCGGCATCGGGCTGGAGCTGCCGCTGGCGACCCACCGCATCTTTGTCGCCGACAACCCCAAGGCCCGCATCGGCCTGCCGGAGATCATGGTCGGCATTTTCCCCGGTGCCGGCGGCACAACCCGTCTGGTGCGCAAGCTGGGCGCGATGGGCGCCTCCCCCTTCCTGCTCGAGGGCAAGATGGTGGAGCCCGCCAAGGCGAAATCCGCCGGCCTGATCGACGAGGTGGTCGCCGATCCGCTCGCCGCCGCCAAGGCATGGGTGCTGTCCGCCAAGGACGCCGACATCGTCAAGCCATGGGATGCAAAGGGCTACAAGATGCCCGGCGGCGCGCCCTATCACCCGGCGGGCTTCATGACCTTTGTCGGCGCCAACGCCATGGTTTCGGCCAAGACCAAGGGCGCCTTTCCCGCGCCCAAGGCGCTGCTGTCGGCGGTCTATGAGGGCGCGCTGGTCGACTTCGACACCGCCCTTCGCATCGAGGCCCGATGGTTCACCCATGTGCTGATGAACCCCTCCTCGGGCGCGATGATCCGGTCGCTGTTCCTGAACAAGGAAGCGCTGGAGAAGGGCGCGGTGCGGCCCAAGGACATCCCCGATCAGCGGGTCAAGAAACTGGGCGTGCTGGGCGCCGGCATGATGGGCGCGGGCATCGCGCTGGTCTCGGCCCAGGCGGGGCTGGAGGTCGTGCTGATCGACCGCGACCAGGAGGCCGCCGACCGCGGCAAGGCCTATACCGAGGCCTATCTGGACAAGGGTATCGCCCGCAAGAAGGTGACGACCGAGAAGAAAGAGGCGATGCTGTCGCTGATCACCGCCACCCCGGATCTGGACGCGCTCAAGGGCTGCGATCTGATCATCGAGGCGGTGTTCGAGGATCCCGGCGTCAAGGCAGAGATGACCCAAAAGGTCGAGGCGATCATCCCCGAGGACTGCATCTTTGCCTCCAACACCTCGACCCTGCCGATCACCGAGCTTGCCAAGGCGTCGAAGCGGGCCGAGCAGTTCATCGGCATCCACTTCTTCTCGCCGGTGGAAAAGATGCTGCTGGTCGAGATCATCAAGGGCAAGGAAACCGGTGACCGGGCGGTGGCCAAGGCGCTGGATTACGTGCGCCAGATCCGCAAGACGCCGATCGTGGTCAACGATGCGCGCTTCTTCTACTGCAACCGTTGCATCATTCCCTACATGAACGAAGCGATGCGGATGGTGACCGAGGGCGTGTCCCCGGTGCTGATCGACCATGCGGCGCAGCAGCTCGGTTTCCCGGTGGGGCCGATCCAGCTGACGGATGAGACCTCGATCGATCTGGGGGCCAAGATCGCCCGGGCGACCAAGGCGGCGATGGGCGATGCCTATCCCGACAGCCCGTCGGACGATCTGATCTTCTGGATGGAGGAGGAAGGACGTCTGGGGCGCAAGTCCAAGGCCGGTTTCTTTGACTATGACGAGAAGGGCAAGCGGCTGGGCTATTGGAAAGGCATGGCGGACAAATACCCGCTGGCCGATCCGCAGCCCGACCTGATCGAGGTGCAGGAGCGTCTGATGTTCGCGCAGGTTCTGGAAGCGGTCCGCGCGCTGGAGGAAGGCGTTCTGATGGACATCCGCGAGGGCGATGTCGGCGCCATCCTGGCCTGGGGCTTTGCCCCCTGGTCCGGCGGCCCGCTGAGCTGGATCGACATCATCGGTACGCCCTATGCCGCCGAACGCTGCGATCAGTTGACCGAAGCCTATGGCGAGCGTTTCGCCTGCCCGCCGTTGCTGCGCGAGATGGCGGAAAAGGGCCAGACCTTCTATGGCCGCTTCAACCCGGAGGCCAAGGCCGCCGCCTGATCCGGCCCGTCCCTGCGACATCCGGCCCGGCGCCCCTGTGGCGCCGGGCTTTTTCATGCGCGGAGCCCACCAGTGCGCCGGCCGCGCGAAACCGGATGTTAACCATCCGTCGCCACAATTCTGCCATGATTACGCCCCGGCGCGGGATGCCGGGACCGGACGAAAGGCGGCCCGCCCTTGCACGCAACCATTCTGATCGCGGATGCCGACGCCACAAGGCGCCTGATGCTGGAGTTTCAGCTCGGCGCCGCCTGGTACCGGGTGGTGATGGCCACGCGGATGACCGACGCGATGGCGATGGCCCGGCGGCTCCGGCCCGACCTGATCCTGGCGGCGATGACCCTGCCGGGCGGCGACGCGCCGGACCTGCGGGCGCGGCTGCGGGACGACCCGGCACTGGCGCGGGTGCCGATGATCGCGCTCACCGCCCAGAACGACCGCGCCGCACGGCTGCGCGCGCTGGCGGCGGGGATCGACGATGCGCTCTGCCCATCGGTCGACGACCGGCTGATGCAGGCCCGGATCCGCAGCCTGATCCGCGCCGGCTACAGCTCCGAGGGGCTGGACCTGGGCGGCGGCGCGGCGGCTGTGGCCGGGCTGTCGGAGGCCGCCGCCAGCTATACGGCGCGCCCCTCCGGGGCCCGCGTCACCCTCATCACCGGGACGGCGGACACCGCCCGCAGTTGGCACAGGGCACTGGCCCGGCATGCGCCGGCGCACCGGATCGTCTGCCATACAATCGACGCCGGCGGGCGGCTGTTGCCGCAGCGGCCCTGCGCCGACGCGGCGGTGATCGAGCTGTCGGCGCCCCGTGCGACCGGAATGCTGCATCTGCTGGCCGGCCTGCGCGCCGCCGGGGCGACGCGCGACATGGCCGTGATCGCGGTGCCGCCGGCGGGCGACGCGCGGCTCGCCGCCGAGGCGCTGGACCGCGGCGCGCATGACGTCACCGCCCCGGGTTTTGACGGTGCCGAACTGGCCCTGCGGCTGGCCGCGCAACTCCGGCGCAGGGCCCGCGCCGACCGGCAGCGCGCCACCGTGCAGGACGGGTTGCGGGCGGCGCTGCACGATCCGATGACCGGGCTCTACAACCGCCGCCATGCGCTACCCTATCTGGCCGGGGCGCTGCGCGCGGCGGCGGGGCGGACGGAGGGGGTGGCGGTGATGCTGGCCGACCTGGACCGGTTCAAACGGGTCAACGACCACCACGGCCACCCGGCCGGAGATGCGGTGCTGACCGCAGCGGCACAGCGGTTGCGCGCCGCGTTGCCGGCGGGCGCGATGATCGCGCGCTATGGCGGCGACGAGTTTCTGATCGTACTGCCCGGCACCGCGCGGGAGGCGGCGGCAGAAGCGGCGGCAGATCTCGCCGCGCGGCTGTGCCGCCAGTTGGGGGAACAGCCGGTCCGCGCGCCGGGCCTTGCCGCGCCGGTGTCGGTGACGCTGAGCATCGGCCTGGCGATCGGCCCCGCCGCGGCGCCGGGCGACGAGCCGGCCGAGGCCCTGATCCGCCGCGCCGACCGGGCGCTCTACGCGGCCAAGAGCGCCGGGCGCAACCGGATCGCTGTCGCCCCGGCACTGGTCTGAGGACCGGGGACAGAGCCGCTTAGCGACTGTGGTGGCGGTCGTGATGCACCATCGCCTCGGAGAGCCTGTCGGCAAAGGCGGCGCGCGCGGCGTCGCTCATCCCCGCGACCTGGCGCAGCCAGGCCGCCCGCATCGCCTGTTCCAGGTCGGAATGCCGCCGGGCCTGCCCGGCCAGGAACGCCTCGACGCGGGCGCTGTCGAACGGCACCGCGCGCAGCGCCGCGTCCAGTTCGGCGGCATCCGCGCGCCGACGCTCGGCCCGCTCTTCTCGCGGACCGAAGCTGCTGTCGCGCAGGGCGCGGCGGTCCTCGCGCGGCAATTCACGATACAGCATGGCCCCCAGCGGCAGCGGCGGGCGGGCGCCCTCGGGCGCCCCGCCGAAACGGATCGCCGCCCCGATGGCCAGCCCCGCCACCGCCAGGTTCAGCGCCAGAGAGATCCCCAGCAGGACCCGCAGCCAAGGCCGCATCCGGGGCGGTTTGCGATCGGTCATATCGGTCATCTTACCCTTCCTCCGGCAGCACCGAGGACAGCGCGTAACTGTCCAGCAGATTCACATCCGTGTCGCCCTGAACCATCAGCCCGACCGGATCGGGCAGAAAGTCGGGCGGCGCGACGCCGATCCAGACCCCGGCAGCACAAGCCGCCGCCAGTCCGCCCATCGCCGGCCAGCCGCCCAGCACCCGCAGGAACTGCTGCATCAGCCCGGCCCCGGCGGATCGGGCCGGGCCGGGCGCGGTGCGCCCGGCCTGCACCTGCGCCGCATCGGCAAGGATCCGTGCCTCCAGCTCCGCCGGCATCGCCCCGACCATGCGCCGCGCCGCGGCGAAATGGGCCGCCAGAATGGCGTCTTCTGTATCTGTCTCAGCCATCGCTATACCCCAGTTCGTCGCGCCGCCCGGCCAGGGCCGCAGCCAGCGCCCGCCGGCCCCGGGCGGTCAGACTTTCGACCGCCTCGACGCTGATTTCCATGATCCCCGCGATCTCGGGGTTCGAGAGCTCTTCGATATGGCGCAGCACCACCGCCTGACGCTGCCGCTCGGGCAGGCTCATCAGCGCCGATTGCAAGGCATCCGCCCGCGCGCCATCCTGCATCCGTTCCGGTGCGCTCCGGCCCGGATCGGGCGGATCGGGCACATCGTCCAGCCGCAACGCACCGGCCCGCCTGCTGCGCCTTTTGCGGTCGATGCACAGGTTCAGCGTCACCCGGTAAAGCCAGGTCGACACCCGGGCCTGCCCCGGCTGCCAGTCCGGCGCCATGCGCCATAGCCGCATCATCGCCTCCTGCGCCACGTCCTCGGCCTCATCGCGGTCGCCCAGAACCCGAAGGGCGACCGAAAAGGTTCGCGGACCCAGCCGCGCGGTCAACCTCCGCGCCGCCCGCTCGTCGCCATTGGCGAACAGCGCCACCAGCGCGTCATCGGACAGCGCGGCCTCCGCATCCTCCCCGGGCGCGAGGTCACCGGGTGCGAGGTCACCGGGCGCCGCGGCAGATCCGCCGCGCAGGCCGCCGGGGCCGGTTATGGTCCCGGCGCGGGCCACCGGATCAGTTGTTACCCTGCATCCGCTGGCGACCGGAGCCGTCGCAATCGCCCATCTGGCCCTTCTGCATGCCGCCCATCTGACCTTTCATGCCGCATTCGCCCATCATCCTGCCGTCGCGCATGCCCATGTGATTGCCTTTGTGATGACCCATCCGGCCCCCCATCCGCTCACTCATGCGGGCGTGGGCCCGATCGAACTCGGTCTTGCTGAGGCCGCCGTCATCGTCCGCATCGGCGCGCGAGAACATCCGCTCCATCTGGCTTTCGCGGCGCTGGCCCGGCATTTCGTCAAAGGTGACCACGCCGTCGCCGTTCTGGTCCATCCGCGTGAGCATCTGCGCGGCCATGGCATCGGCCCGCTGGCGCGCCTGGGCCTGCATCTCTTCCAGGCTCAGCTTGCCGTCGCCATCGGTATCGACGGCATCGAACCTGCCTTTGGCATGGGCCATCATCTCTTCTGCGGTGACGGTGCCGTTCTGGTCGGTGTCCAGCTCTTCGAAGGTGGGACGCTGATGCATACCCATGCCGCCCATCGGACCGGGCATCTGTCCCTGACCCTGCGCCAGAACGGCCCCGGTGCCCAATGCGGCCACTGCGAGAACCGCCCCTGCGATGAAATGGCGATGTTTCATATCTGTCTTCCTTCCGCTGCGCGACGGCCCTTCGCCGCCGTTCATACCCTTCAAACGCCGCCCCGAGCAAAATCCGTCGCAGAATTTTGTCATTTTCTTATCGTCCGAAATTTGCGACATCCGGACGCAATATATCGCATCGCTCTTTTTCTTTGCCCGCAGAAACCCCAGATTGACCGCAATCACCGAGAGAGACCCATGACCGATCAGACCATCGCCGCACCTGCCGAAACCGACCGCCCGCTGGGGAACGCGCTGTTCCGCGGCTATCGCGGGAAATGCCCCAACTGCGGCGAGGGCGCGGTGCTGCACAGCTATCTCAAGGTCAACGACAGCTGCTCTGTCTGCGGACTGGATATGAGCAACCACCGCGCTGACGACGGCCCGGCCTATCTGACCATCCTGATCGTCGGCCACCTGATGGCGCCGCTGCTGCTGATCGTGTTCGAAGCCTTCCGCCCCAGCCCGATGGTGCTGTTCTCGATCTTTGCGGTTGGCTGCCTCGCCCTCTCGCTTTACCTTCTGCCCAGACTGAAGGGCGCGGTCGTGGCCTTCCAATGGGCCCGGCGGATGCACGGGTTCGACGAATCCGCCTGACCCTTCCGACACAACACACAGGACGGGACATGAGCACCAAGACACAGGACAAGACCGCGATCCGCAACGCCGCCACGGTCATCGTGCTGCGCGACCGGCTGGATAAACCCGCCATCCTGATGGGCCAGCGCGGCGCACAGGCGGCGTTCATGCCGAACAAGTTCGTCTTTCCCGGCGGCGCCGTCGATCCCGACGATGCCCGGATCCCGCTGGCCGCGCCGCTGCCGCCGGTGTGCCACGACCGGCTGGCGGACAACGCCCCATCCGGCATGCAGAACGCGCTGGCCGCCGCCGCCGTGCGCGAGCTGTGGGAAGAGACCGGCCTGGTGCTCGGCCGTCCCGGCAGCTGGCCCGGCCAGGTGCCCGCCGACTGGCAGAGCTTTGCCGGAACCGGCCACGTGCCCTCGGCCGAGGCGCTGCAATTCGTGTTCCGCGCGCTGACCCCTCCGGGCCGGCCGCGCAGGTTCGATGCGCGGTTCTTTCTGGTGGATGCCGGCGCGATCCAAGGCGATCCGGACGATTTCACCCATGCCTGCGACGAGCTTTCGCATCTGCAGTGGATCCCGCTGAACGAGGTGCGGAAATTCGACCTGCCCTTCATCACCGAGGTGGTTCTGGCCGAGGTCGCGGCGCGGGCGCATGATTTCGACCCGCCCGCCACGGTGCCCTTTTTCCGCAACGGCGAGGAAGAAAGCCTGTTTCTGCAGCTGGGGGGCCGCGGACCCGTCTCGGGCAATGCGATCCGTCACGACGGCTGAGATCTAAGGCGGCATCCAGAAACCCGAAACGATGGGATATCGCTGGCCACATCCGCCATTCAACCAGCAGAGCGAGCTGCGCAAGCGCCGGACCGTGGGCTGGCGCTGCGACCTCTGATCGGCGCGCTTTATCCCAGCCGAATCCGGACGACATACGAATGGTACGCAAGCTTTGACCAAGCGCCTGACCGCGGGGACGGTCCGGCGCTTGCGCGGCGCCCTTCGGGCCTGTTCCGTGCTGGCGTGCATAGCTCGGACGGCCGGCAACGCGCCATCGCTTCAGGTTTTCGAGACGCCGCCCGATGGCCCGCGCCCCCTCTCCGCCCCTACCCGATCAGCACCAGCCCCAGGATGCTGAGGGTCAGAAGCCCGATCCCGGCCAGTTCCTTGCGCGCCATCTTTTCGCTGAAGAACAGCACCGAGGCGGCGATGGAAAAGATCACCTCGATCTGCCCGACGGCAAAGACATAGGCGGCGTTCTGCAACGTGAAGGCGGTGAACCAGCATAGCGATCCGGCCATGCCGGTGATCCCCATCCAGACGGCGGTTTTCCGCGCGGCGATCACCCGGGTGACCTCGCCCGGCTCGCGCCACATCAGCCAGAGCGACAGGCCGACGGCCTGGCTCAGCGTCACCGCCGCCAGCGCCAGCAGCGCGCGCAGAAAGGCATCCGCGCTGGCCACCTCCAGCGTGGCGCCGCGATAACAGACGGCGGACACGGCAAAGAACGCCCCCGACACCAGCCCCAGCCCCGCCGCGCGGTTGAAAAACCGTTTGATCCCGGCCCCGCCGGAGCCATCCGACAGCACCAGCACGCCAATCAGCCCCAGCACGATCGCCGTCAGTCCCGGGGCCGACACGGTATCGCCCAGCAGCACGAAGCCGACGGCGGCGGTCTGCACCACCTCGGTCTTCTTGAAGGTGATGCCGACGGCGAAATTGCGATGCGCGAACAGCGCCACCACGCACCAGGTCGCCAGGATCTGCGTCAGCCCGCCGACCAGCGCATAGGCCCAGAAGGCCCCCGAATAGCCCGGCCAGGGCGCTCCGCCCCAGCGCCAGTATCCCGCCGCCAGCGCCACCACGAAGGGCGCGGAATAGAAAAACCGCGCCAGCGTCGCGCCGCCCGCCGAGAGCGTGCCCATGCTCAGCGCCTTTTGCAGCATGAAGCGCAGCGTCTGGAACGCCGCCGCCGCGATGGAGATGAAGACCCAGGTCATCGCTCCCCTATGGCACGGGCTCAGCGCGCGCGGAAGAGCGGATGCGCCACCGGATCCTTGGGCCGCAGCAGATAGCGGCGCAGCACCTCGCCGTAGGAGCGATAGACATACTGCCCGTTGCAGGCCAGATAGCGCGCCCTGCCCGCCCGGTAGAGCGCCGGCAGCCGATACCAGGGCGCCTTGGGATGCATATGGTGAACAACATGCAGGTTGTTGTTCAGAAACAGAAACGCCAGCGGGCCGCGATCCTCGACGATCACCGTGCGGGCGCGGGCATGCTCATGCGCGCGGTGTTCCAGAAAGGTGCGGATCTTCAGCACCCCCAGCGCGCCATAGGCGGCCGCCAGATAGATCCAGAGCGGCAGCGGCGAGCGCGCCACGACCCACAGCACCGCCGCCAGCCCCGCCAGATGCAGCGCCCAGGCGCCCCACACCGCCCGTTCATCCCGCCGCCGCCAATCCTCGGCCATGAATTGCAACTGGCCGATCGCCGGACCCAGCAGGATCCGGCCCAACAGGGTGTTGTTCGCCGCGTAAACGGCCCGCTGCCAGCGCGGCAGCCCGGCCCAGACGCCCGGATCGAGATAGTTCGATTCCGGGTCGTCATAGGGGTCGGTCAGCCGCGCATCCAGATGATGGGCCAGGTGCAGATCGCGGAACCGGCCATAGGGGATCAGAAGCGTCAGCGGCAGCGCCATCAGCGCCTCGTTCAGGGCGCGCGCGCGGAACGGGTGCCCGTGCAGCACCTCATGGGTCAGCGAGGAATGCAGCGCCAGCACCAACGCCAGAAGCGGCCCGGTCAGCCAGAACGGCAGCGGCACAAAAAGCAGCGCCAGCCAGAGCGTGTAACAGCCCAGGATCAGCGCGAAGGTGCCCCATTCGGGCGTCGTCGGACCAGGCAGGCGCGGCTCAGACATGGCGGCCCCAGCCGATATTGGCCCAGACCCGTTCATAGACCAGATAGAGGACCAGCCCCAGCGCGGTATTGATCACCGCCACGGTGCCGCCCACCGCGACCGACCCGGTGGCGGCGAGCCCAACCGCCGCCATCATCGCCAGCCCGATCAGGTTCCAGATCACCGCCTTGATCAACGATCGCTTGCGCGTTTCCATGCCGTCTCCGTCTGTTCGTGATGGGAACAGGTAACGCTGCGGCGCGGCATGTGACCATTCGGAATTTGATTAACAAAACTCACATATTGCGTTATTTATCACCATATGCCGGTAAAAGTCGACAAGCGCCTGCGCGCGCGCCAATTCCGTGATCGTCTGGCCCAGGCCATGCGCCAGGCGGACCTGAGCCAGAGCGCGCTGGCCCGCACCGTGGGCGTCGACCGCTCGACCATTTCGCAGCTTCTCACCGACTCCGGCGCGCGGCTGCCCAATGCCCATGTGGTCGGCGCCTGCGCCGCCGCCCTCGGGGTCTCCGCCGACTGGCTGCTCAGCCTTTCGGATCGCCCCGAAAGCGCCGCGCAACTGCTCTCGGCCAGCCTGTCGCTCAGCGAAGCGCCCCGCGCGCTGGTGGACCAGCAGATCTTTGACTGGCACCGGGAGGCGGCGGGCTACAAGATCCGCCACGTCCCCGCCGCCCTGCCCGACATGCTTAAGACCCGCGCCATGCTGGAATGGGAATACGCCCCGCATCTGGGCCGCACCGCCGATCAGGCCATCGGCGCCTCGGAGGACCGGCTCAACTGGATGCGCAGTTCGCAATCGGACTACGAGATCGCGCTGCCGCTCTACGAGTTGGAGTGTTTCGCCCGGGCCGCCGGCTATTACAGCGGCATCCCGGCGGCCCTGCGCCGCGCGCAGATCGACCGCTTTCTCGATCTCGCCGAACAGCTTTACCCGCGCTTGCGCCTCTATCTGTTCGACTCCCGCCGCCTCTACTCGGCGCCGGTGACGATCTTCGGCCCGCTGCTTTGCGTTTTCTACGCCGGCAGCCATTACCTCGCCTTCCGCGACCGCGATCGGATCGAGGTCTTCACCCGCCATTTCGACCGTCTGGTGCGCGAGGCGGTATTCACCACCCGCGACCTGCCCGCCCACCTGCGGCGCCTGCGCGCCGAGATCGGCTAAGGGAGCCCCGCCCCCCAGTGCGCGGAATCAAGGCCGCAGGCCGCCTCACGTGCATTGCAAAGAAATGTACTGTCGGCAGGCGATTGCCATGCTATCGCCGAGAGACGCGCAAGCGCCGGAACAGACTTGAACGGTTCCGAAACAGAGGCGTCCGTTCCGGTGAACCTGCCCCCTACCGCGGCGCCCCGATAAAGCGGCCCGCCCCCTCGGGCAGCGGCAACGCGCCATGCGCCGCTGCGATCCGCGCCATATTGGCCTCGATCCGCGCCGAGGGCGGCGATGAGCGGCGGGTCTCAAGGCTGACATGGATCAGCATATGCTCGCCGGTCGCCACCGCTTCGTCGCCGCGATACATGGTGTGGAAGAGGTGCATTTTCTTGCCCTGCCCCATCAGCAGATGCGTACGCACCTCGATCACATCGCCCGCATGGGCCTCGGCCAGATGGCGGATGTGCGTCTCGGCGGTGAAATAGCTGCCGCCGGAGGCGATATAGTCGGCATCGCAACCCACCAGCTCCATGAACCGGTCGGAGGCATCGCAAAAGGCCTGCAGATACCGGCTCTCGTTCATGTGGCCGTTGTAATCGGTCCAGTCGAGCGGCACCGCCCGGCGCAGGGTGACGATGGGTTGGGACACATCGCCCATCTCCTCGGCATAGCCGGTCAGGTCGCTGCCTGCCTTCAGCCGCACATCCTGCGCGCCCAGCACGGCGCCCGCGCCCCAGCCCTGCGCCTTCAGCGCCCGCAGGATGCCGACAAGGTTGTCGTCGCGTTGCCGCTCCAGTTCGCGAATGCTCATATGCCCCGATTGCGCGTCGGACTGCCCGGCGATCAGATCGACCAGCTCCTCGGTGAACTCCGGCACATCCATCAGCTTGGTCCAGGGCCATTGCAGGCAGGGGCCGAATTGGGCCATGAAATGTTTCATCCCGGCCTCGCCGCCGGCCACGCGGTAGGTCTCGAACAACCCCATCTGCGCCCAACGCAGGCCAAAGCCCATGCGGATCGCCTCGTCGATCTCCGCCGTTGTGGCGACGCCGTCCTTCACCAGCCAGAGCGACTCGCGCCAGACCGCCTCCAGCAGCCGGTCGGCGATATGGGCGTCGATCTCCTTGCGGACATGCAGCGGGAACATGCCGAGGGATTCGAGCGTGGCCTTGGCGCCCGCCACCCTGTCGGCGGGGTTGGCCGGGCTCGCCACCAGTTCCACCAGCGGCAGCAGATAGACCGGATTGAACGGATGGGTGACGACGATCTGTTCCGGTCGCGCCGCGCCCTGCTGCAATTCGCTGGGCTTGAACCCCGAGGTGGAGGAGCCGATCACGGCGGTCGGATCGCAGACCGCCTGCACCTGCGTGAGCACCTTATGCTTCAGCTCCAGCCGCTCCGGCACGCTCTCCTGAATCCAGGAGGCCCCGGCGACCGCCTCGGCCATGTCGGAATGAAAGCTCAACGCCCCCTCCGGCGGCAGCGCCACATCGCTCAACCCCGGCAAGGAGCGGCGCGCATTGGCCAGCACCTCGCCGATCTTGCGCTCTGCTTCCGGATCGGGATCGAAGACCCGCACGTCCCAGCCGTTCAAAAGGAAGCGCGCGGCCCATCCGCCGCCGATCACGCCCCCGCCGAGGATGGTTGCCACCTTGCTCATGCCGGTTCTCCCTGTCCCGTTCGATCCAGCCGCGTCACAGCGCCGCCGGTGCCCGTTTCACCAGCCCCAGCTTGTCGCGCACCGCTTGCGGTCCGATCACCCGCGCCCCCATGTTCTCGATGATCCCGACCGCGCGTTCAACCAGCTGCGCATTGGTCGCCAGCACCCCCTTGCCCAGCCAAAGGTTATCCTCCAGCCCGACGCGCACATTGCCGCCCGCCAGCACGCTGGCGGCGACATAGGCCATCTGGTTGCGCCCCAGCCCGAAGGCGGAAAAGGTCCAGTCGTCGGGCACGTTGTTGACCATCGCCATGAAGGTATTGAGGTCGTCCGGCGCGCCCCAGGGCACTCCCATACAAAGCTGCACCAGCGCGGGGCTGTCGAGGATACCGTCCTTGACGAGCTGTTTCGCATACCAAAGGTGCCCGGTGTCAAAGGCCTCGATCTCCGGCTTCACCCCCAGCGCGGTCATCATCCGGCCCATCGCCTGCAACATGCCCGGCGTGTTGGTCATCACATAGTCCGCCTCGGCGAAATTCATCGTGCCGCAATCCAGCGTGCAGATCTCCGGCAGGCATTGGGCGATATGCTCGACCCGCTCCGCCGCGCCGGCCATGTCTGTGCCGGCCTCGTTCAGCGGCAACGGCCGCTCGGGGCTGCCGAAGACGATATCGCCGCCCATCCCGGCGGTGAGGTTGAGGACCACATCCACCTCCGCCTCGCGGATGCGCTCGGTAACCTCGCGATAATATTCGAGTTTCCGGCTCGGCGCCCCGGTCTCCGGGTCTCGCACATGGCAATGCACCACCGCCGCGCCCGCGCGCGCCGCATCGATTGCGCTCTCGGCGATCTGGGCGGGGCTGCGCGGCACATGCGGGCTGCGGTCCTGGCTGCCACCCGATCCGGTGACGGCACAGGTGATGAAAACCTCGCGGTTCATGGCAAGCGGCATTTCGCGCCCTCCTTTGGTTCGGGGCAAGCATGACGCGGCTTGGCCCCTGAATATTTACGTGATACGCAGAAAAATTGATGAAATCCGCAAAAAACATCTTTGCCCCCGCCGATGCGCCGCTGAAAACCGCGATCCTGGTGCTGGAGGACAGCAACATGCTGGCGCTTGCCGCCGCGGTCGATCCGATGCGCGCGGCCAACCGGCTGGCCGGGCGGCGGCTGTTCGACTGGCGCTATATCACCGCCGAGGGCCCGCCCGCACGGCTAACCAGCGGCATCGACGTGCCGGGCGAGGCACTGTCGCGGCTCGACCGCTGCGATCTGTTGCTGGTGGTCGCGGGCTTCGGCATCGACCGCCACGACACCCCGGCGCTGCGCGCCAGCCTGCGCCGGATCGCCGCCACCGGCGCCACCGTCGGCGGCATCGACGGCGGCCCCTGGCTGCTGGCCTCCGCCGGGCTGCTCGACTTCCGCGGCGCCACCACCCATTGGGAGGATCTGGAGCGCCTCGCCACCCGTTTCCCCGAGGTCCGCGTGCTGCAGGACCGCTTCCATATCGACGGCCCCCGGATGACCTGCGGCGGCGCCTTGCCGGCCATCGACATGATGCTGCACCTGATCCGCGCCCGCCACGGCGCGGCGCTCTCGGCCCGGGTCGCCGGACTTTTCATCCACGACAGCCCGGCCGATCCGGCCCGTGCTCAGCGCCGCGCCGGCGGCGATCCGCGCCATTCGCCGCTGACCCAGCGGGCCAGCGCGCTGATGGAACAGACGCTCGACGCGCCGCTGCCGATCGCCGCGATCGCCCACCGCTGTGGCACCA
The DNA here is from genome assembly GCF_004358185.1 of Antarcticimicrobium luteum. GTDB lineage: Bacteria > Pseudomonadota > Alphaproteobacteria > Rhodobacterales > Rhodobacteraceae > Antarcticimicrobium > Antarcticimicrobium luteum. Next base: position 95,050 of record NZ_SMUV01000063.1, on the reverse strand, counting down.
GCCCCCGCACGCTTGAGGCGCAGTTCCGCGCCCGGCTGAACACGACGCCGCAGGCCCATTTCCTCGGGCTTCGCCTGACCGAGGCGCTGCGGCTGGTCACCGATACCGACATGACGCTGATGGATGTGGCGCTGGCCACCGGGTTCGGCGCGCAATCCAGCTTTTCCCGCGCCTTTCGCGCCGCCCACGGCCAGTCGGCGCGCGCCCTGCGCGCCGCCCGCGGACAGCTCGGGATCGCGCCCTGATCCGTTCTGCTCTTCGACAATGCGCGCCGGCGACAGGCCGCGGCGGCGGGCTTCAATAGGGCATCGGATGCGCCCGGTGCGCGGCGTCGATCTCGGCCAGAACCGCATCGCTCAGCACCACCTCGACCGACCCCAGCGCGCGGTCCAGCTGCTCCATCCGCGTCGCGCCGAAAATGGCCGAGGCCATGAACGGCCGGGTGCGGCACCAGGCCAGCGCCATATGCACCGGGTCCAGCCCGTGGCGTTCGGCGATCTCAAGATAGGCCGCGACCGCCGCAAAGGCGCGCGGCCCCTTGCGCCCGCCCAACTCCGGCACCAGCGACATGCGCGAGCCTTCGGGCACCGCGCCGGCCTGGTATTTCCCGGTCAGCAGTCCGGCGGCCAGCGGCGAGAATGCCAGCAGGCCGACATCCTCGTTGACGCTCAGCTCGGCCAGATCGGTGTCATAGAGCCGGCACATCAGCGAATATTCGTTCTGGATCGAGGCGACGCGGGGACCACCCGTCCGCTCGGCCAGCCGCAACCATTGCGCGGTGCCCCAGGCACTCTCGTTCGACAGGCCGAAGTGGCGGATATTTCCCTTGTCCACCTGGGTTTGCAGGGCGTCCAGACAGGCCTCCATATTGGCCAGAGTCTCCTCCCGGTTCTGGCCGGAGGGGTCATAGCTCCAGTTCCTGCGGAACATGTAGCTGCCACGGTTCGGCCAGTGGAACTGGTAGAGGTCGATATATTCGGTCCGCAGCCGCCGCAGCGAGGCTTCGATCGTCTGCGGGATCGTTGCGGCGCTGATCGGTGCGCCGTCGCGGACGTGCTGCATCCCCTCGCCCGAATGCTTGGTGGCCAGGATGAAATCGCCCCGCCGGGCGGGATTGGCGGCGTTCCAGGTGCCGATGATCTCTTCGGTGCGGCCGACGGTCTCCTTGCTGACCGGGTTCACCGGGTACATCTCGGCGGTGTCGATGAAGTTGATGCCGTCGGCCAGCGCCCGGTCGATCTGGGCGTGCCCCTCTGCCTCAGAGGTCTGGGTGCCGAAGGTCATGGTGCCCAGGCACAGTTCGGATACGGTCAGGCCGGTGCGGCCCAGCGGGTTCATCTTCATGGGGTGTCCTCGGTTTGGCTCGGACGGACCCTAACGGCTGGGGCGCCGGGAGCAACCCGAAGCGGGACCGAACGCCCGCGCGGCAGGCCGACTGTTCATCTGTTCGGCAAACCCGGCCGCGGGATTGACGGCCGGGCGCCAGCGCACAGGACGGATTGAGAACATTGGGTGAACATTTTATACTTTCCCCATGCCGACTCACCTGCTCACCCGCGCGCCCGAGCGCAAGCGCCCGCAACTCGTGCTGCGGGACGGGATCGCGCTGTCGCGCGCCCGGGCGCATGAGGTCTGCGGCCCCGCGCGCTGGACCTTTGCCCTGTGGCTGGCCGGCCACAGCACCGGCCCGGTGCTGTGGATCGCCCCGGGCTGGGAACGCGCGGCGCTGAACCCCGACGGCATGGCGGAATGGGCCGATCCGGGCCGGTTCCTCTTCGTGCATCCGCGCCGGGCGCAGGATCTGCTGTGGTGCGCCGAGGAGGCGCTGCGCGCGGGCGCGGCGCCGCTGGTGGTGACCGAGCTGCCCGCGCCGCCGGCGCTGACCCCGGTGCGGCGGCTGCATCTGGCGGCAGAGACCGGGGCCGGAGCAGAGCGGGGCACGGCGCCGCTGGGACTGCTGCTGACCCCCGGCAATGGCGGCGCGCAGGGAATCGAGAGCCGCTGGCACATGGCCCCGGCCCATGCGGACGCCGCGCGCCGCTGGCGCCTGGAGCGGCGGCGTGCCCGCACCGCCCCCCCCGGGGCCTGGACGCTGGCCCCGGGCCGCGACGGGCTGGACGCGATCCGGCATGAGGGACACGGGGAGCACGGAGGACACGGGGAGCACGCGGGCGGCTGACCCGCCCCCGGAAACCCGTACGCGCCGCCCGTCCGCGCCGCCCGTCCGCGACAGGAAATCCGAAAAACCACTCGACACCGCGGAGGGGTGCGGCATTGTGGCCCTGTCATGCGCCTGATCATATCCTTCTCTGCCCTGTTCCTCTCGGTTCTTCTGCTGCAGCTGTCATCGGGCGGGGTCAGCCCGCTCGACGCGCTCTCGGGGCTGACGCTGGGATTCTCCACCGCGCAGATCGGGATCCTCGGCTCGTCGCATTTCCTGGGCTTCTTCATCGGCTGCTGGTGGGCGCCGCGGCTGATGGGCACGGTCGGCCATTCGCGCGCCTTTGCCGCCTTTACCGCCACCGGCGCCATCGGTCTGCTGGCGCATATGCTGGTGGTCAGCCCCACCGCCTGGGCAATCATGCGGGTGGCGACGGGCCTGTGCATCGCCGGCTGCTACACCATCATCGAGGCCTGGCTTCAGGCCAAGGTCACCAACGAGAGCCGCGGGCGCACCATGGCCGTCTACCGGGTGGTGGACATGACCGGCTCGCTGGTGGCGCAGCTGCTGATTGGCGTGCTCGAACCGGCAAGCTATATTTCGTACAATTTCCTGGCCATTCTGTGCTGTGCCGCGCTGCTGCCGCTGACGCTGACGCGGGTCCAGCAGCCCGACACCCCCGCCGCGCCGCGGCTGCGGCCCGGGCTGCCGATCCGGCGCTCGCCGCTGGCGGTGGCCGGGGTGCTGGTCGCCGCGCTGTCCTCCTCGAGTTTCCGCATGGTCGGGCCGGTCTATGGCCGCGAGGTCGGGCTGAGCACCGATCAGATCGCCACCTTTCTCGCCGCCTGGGTTCTGGGCGGCGCGCTGGCGCAATACCCGGTCGGCTGGCTGGCGGACAAGTTCGACCGCCGCTGGGTGCTGATCTGGCTGTCGGCCGCGACCATAGGCACGTCGGCGGTCACCATCCTGGCCGAGAACAGCGGCACCTGGGGGGTGATGGGGGCGGCCTTCCTCTTCGGGTTGATGAGTTTTCCGATCTACTCGGTCTCGGCCGCCCATGCCCATGATTTCACCGAGGTGACCGAGCGGGTGGAGCTGTCGGCCGCACTGATGTTCTACTTTGCGCTCGGCGCCATCGCCGCACCCTATGTCGCCTCGCTGCTGATCGACGCCTACGGGCCGTCGGCGATGTTCACGCTGATCTCGATCGCGCATCTGCTGCTGGTCGGCTTTGGCCTGTGGCGCATGCGGGCACGGCCGACGGCGCGGCGGACCCCCTATGTCTACAGCCCGCGCACCTCGTTCCTGATCGGGCGGCTGACCGGGCGCCAGCGCGACACCGGCGACGACAAGGACGACGCCGGGTGACGAAAGCCGATGACGACAGGGGGTGACGCCCCCGCATGCCTGAGGTACACACGCCGCGCAGTCAGCAAGGCGACGAACGAAATGGCACGAATTCTCATCACCTCGGCAATCCCTTACATCAACGGGATCAAGCATCTGGGCAATCTGGTCGGCTCGCAGCTGCCCGCCGATCTCTATGCCCGCTACCAGCGCGGCCGCGGCAATGAGGTGTTGTTCCTCTGCGCCACCGACGAGCATGGCACGCCCGCCGAACTGGCCGCCGCCAAGGCCGGCAAGCCGGTCGCCGACTATTGCGCCGAGATGCACGAGGTGCAGGCCGGGATCGCCAAGGGGTTCCATCTGTCCTTCGATCATTTCGGCCGCTCGTCCAGCCCGCAGAACCACGTCCTGACCCAGCATCTCGCCGTGAAGCTGTACGAGAACGGCCTGATCGAGGAACGCAGCGAAACCCAGATGTATTCGCCCACCGACGGGCGGTTTCTGCCGGATCGCTATATCGAGGGCACCTGCCCCAATTGCGGTTTTGAAAACGCCCGCGGCGATCAATGCGACAACTGCACCAAGCAACTCGATCCGGTCGACCTGATCAACCCGCGCTCAACCGTCTCGGGCGCCACCGACCTGGAAATGCGCGAGACCAAGCACCTCTATCTGCTGCAATCGAAGATGAAGGATCAGCTTGAGGAATGGATCGACACCCGCGAAGGCTGGCCCCTGCTGACCACCTCGATCGCCAAGAAATGGCTGACCGACGGCGACGGGTTGCAGGATCGCGGCATCACCCGCGATCTGAACTGGGGCATTCCGGTGCAATTCGACGGCGCCCCCTGGAGCGGCATGGACGGCAAGGTCTTTTACGTCTGGTTCGACGCGCCCATCGAATACATTGCCTGCGGCAAGGAATGGGTCGAGGCCGGCAAGGGCGCGGACTGGGAACGCTGGTGGCGCACCGACAAGGGCGCCGATGACGTGAGCTATGTGCAGTTCATGGGCAAGGACAACGTGCCGTTCCATACGCTCAGCTTCCCCTGCACCATGCTGGGTTCGGGCGAGCCGTGGAAGCTGGTCGATTTCATCAAGTCGTTCAACTATCTGAACTATGACGGCGGACAGTTCAGCACCTCGCGCGGACGCGGGGTGTTCATGGATCAGGCGTTGGAGATCCTGCCGGCGGACTACTGGCGCTGGTGGCTGCTGAGCCATGCGCCCGAAAGCTCGGACGCCGAGTTCACCTGGGAAAACTTCCAGACCTCGGTCAACAAGGATCTGGCCGATGTGCTGGGCAATTTCGTCAGCCGGATCACCAAATTCTGCCGCTCCAAGTTCGGCGAGGCGGTGCCGGAAGGCGGGGAATACGGCGACCGGGAACAGACCCTGATCGAAGAGCTTTCCACCCGCATCCGCGCCTATGAGGGGCATATGGAGGCGATGGAGGTGCGCAAATCGGCGCAGGAGCTGCGGGCGATCTGGGTCGCCGGCAACGAATACCTGCAATCCGCCGCGCCCTGGGCCACCTTCAAGGAGGATCCCGAGCAGGCGGCGGCACAGGTGCGGCTGGGGCTGAACCTGATCCGGCTTTACGCGGTGCTGTCGATGCCCTTCATCCCCGGTGCGGCAACGCAAATGCTGGAGGCGATGGGGGCGCAGGACGCGGCTTGGCCCGGCGATGTCGCCGAGGCCCTCTCTGCCCTGCCCGCCGGCCACGTCTTTACCGTACCCGACAACCTCTTTCGCAAGATCACCGACGACGAGCGCGAGGACTGGCAGACCCGCTTTGCCGGGGTGCGCGACTGAGGGCCATTGCGACGGACCAACCCGGATAAGGGGCGTGCTGCGGCGCGCCCCTTTTTTCTGTCGTGCCGGTGACAGGTTTTTCCGTCACGCCGGTGACAGCGGTCTCAGTCGATGATCGGGGTGGACAGCGGACCCTGAAACGCGGGCGACTGCTCCAGCGTGGTGCCGCCCTGCGCGGCACGGGCCTGATGGCCGATCTCGGAACAGGCGGTGAAATCGCCATTCGAGCATTGCGCCTTGCGCGCATACCACGCGTCGGCATAGCGCTGCCCGCATCCCGCGACAGCAAGTGACAAAACCATCACAACAATTCCTGTTTTCATTTCACCGGCCCCCTGGCCCGACAACCGAAAAATTGCTTTTTATTTATTCTGCAGGATTTTGGCGGAAACGACAAAGGTTGATTTCAGCTTTGGCGCGAAACCACGAACAGCCCTGTGGATAAATGGAAAAACCCAGCATCTCCAGGCAACTGGCGGGGATTTCTGATCAGAAAGACAGCCCCCCGCCGGTCGCGGAACCGGACCGCGCCGCGATGCGGCGCGATCCCTTTGGCCTATAGCCCGGCAGCGGCCACCGCCTTGATCAGCTTGCCGGCGATCTCGTCGGCCTCCGCGCGGGTCAGGCAGAACGGCGGCGCGAAGCCGATGATATCGCCCTGCGGCATGGCGCGGCCGATCACCCCCTCGTCCAGCAGCTTGGCGGCCACGGTCGGGCCGACCTTGTCGCCGGCCTCAAAGAAGCTGCGGCTGCCCCGGTCCTTGACGAACTCCACCGCGCAGAGCAGCCCCTCGCCGCGGATCTCGCCCACATGGGCGTGATCGCCCAGCGCGTCGGTCAGCACCCGCTTGAGATAGGCGCCGGTCTCGCCCGCGTTCCGAATCAGGTTCAGCTCGTCGATCAGCTTGAGGTTGGCCACCCCGGCCGCCGCCCCGATGGGATGCGCCGAATAGGTCCAGCCATGGCCGATGGGCCCGTATTCATCGGTCCCGTCCTCCAGCACCTTCCAGACCTTGTCCGACACGATCGAGCCGGACAGCGGCGCATAGGCGCTGGTCAGCCCCTTGGCGATGGTGATGATGTCGGGGCGGATGCCGTAGTGGTCCGACCCGAACATGCTGCCCAGGCGGCCAAAGCCGGTCACCACCTCGTCGGCGATCAGCAGGATGTCGTGTTTGTCCAGCACCGCCTGGATCGCCGGCCAGTAGCCCTCGGGCGGCGGCACCAGCCCGCCGGTGCCCAGCGCCGGCTCGCCGATAAAGGCGGCGATGGTGTCGGCGCCCTCGCGTTCGATCAGCGCCTCAAGCTCGGCCACGCAATGGGCGGTGAACTGCGCCTCGGTCTGATCGAGGTTGTCACGGCGGAAATAATAGGGCGCCTCGGTGTGGATCACCTGACTCAGCGGCAGGTCGAATTTCTTGTGGAACAGCTCCAGCCCGGTCAGCGAGCCGGTCATCAGCCCCGAGCCGTGATAGCCGCGCCAGCGGCTGATGATCTTTTTCTTCTCGGGCCGCCCGAGGATGTTGTTGTAGTACCAGACCAGCTTGATGTTGGTCTCGTTCGCGTCCGAGCCGGACTGGCCGAAATAGACCTTGCTCATGTTATCGGGGGCGCGGTCCAGCACCATCTTGGCCAGGGTGATGCTGGCCTCGGTGCCATGGCCGACATAGGCGTGGTAATAGGCCAACTCGCGGGCCTGCGCCGCGATGGCCTCGGCGATCTCCTGCCGGCCGTAGCCGACGTTGACGCAATAGAGACCGGCAAAGGCATCCAGCAGCCGGTTGCCGTCCCGATCCTCGATATGGCAGCCGGAGCCGCCGGTGATCACCCGCTGGGCCACGTTGCCCCGGGCAAATTCGGCCAGATGGGTCGAGGGGTGAAAGAAGTTCTCGCGGTCCCACTGTTCCAGTTGATCGTTTTTCAGCATGTCTTTCCCTTTCTTCTGTTTCAGCGCACCGCCGGCTCAGGCCCAGTCGCGGCAGACGTATTTGATCTCCATGAATTCCTGCATGCCCAACCGCGCCCCCTCGCGGCCCAGCCCCGATTGCTTGGTGCCGCCGAACGGGATCGGCGCGCCGGTGACCTTGGTGCGGTTCACCGCCACCATGCCGTATTGCAGCGCCCGGCTGACCCGATAGATCCGGCGCGGGTCCATCGAATGGACATAGGCGACCAGACCGTATTCGGTGTCATTGGCGCGCGCGATCACCTCCTCCTCGCTGTCGAAGGGCGTGATGGGGGCGACCGGGCCAAAGGTCTCTTCGCGCATGATTGCGGCGTTGTCGGGCACGTCGGCCAGCACGGTGGGCTCGTAGAACAGCGGCCCCAGCGCATGGCGTTTGCCGCCGCAGGCGAGCGTTGCGCCCTTTTCCAGCGCGTCGGCCACATGGGCCTCCTGCTTCATCACCGCATTTTCATTCATCAGCGGGCCGATGTCGGGGTCGTCCATGCCCCGCCCAAGGGTCAGGGCACGGGTGGCTTCGGTGAATTTCGCACAGAATTCGGCGTAAATCGGACGTTCGACATAGATGCGGTTTGCGCCCAGGCAGTCCTGACCCGAGGTGGCGAATTTCGCCTTGATGGTCTCGGCCACCGCCTCGTCGAGATCGGCGCCCTTGAACACGATCACCGGGGCGTGGCCGCCCAGTTCCAGCACCAGTTTCTTGATGGTCGCGGCCGAGTCACGGTAGAGGATGCGCCCGACCTCGGTCGAGCCGGTGAAGGAGAGCGCCCGCACACGCGCGCTGGAGGTCCAGGGCGGTACCACCGTGCTGGCGCGCCCGGTCACGATGTTGAACACGCCCGCAGGCATCCCCGCGCGTTCCGCCAGTTCGGCCAGCGCGATCGCCGACAACGGCGTTTCCGAGGCCGGATGCGCCACCACGGTGCAGCCCGCGGCCAGCGCCGCGGCGGCCTTGCGGGTGAGCATGGCGGCGGGAAAGTTCCACGGTGTGATCAGCGCGACGACGCCCATCGGCTCCAGCCACAGTTCGACCTCGGCGTCGGGCAAATGGCTGGTCACGCCTTCGATATTCGGGCGTTTGCTCTCTTCGGCGTAATACTCGACGAAGGCGGCGGCATAGTCGATCTCGCCCCGCGCCTCGGACAGCGGTTTGCCCTGCTCCAACACCATGATGCGGGCCAGATCCTCCTTGTGCGCGATCATCAGGTCGAACCAGCGGCGCAGGATCTCGGAGCGCTGCTGCGGCAGCAGGCCGGACCATTCGGCAAAGGCGGCCTGTGCGGCCTCGACCGCGCCGGCGCTCTCCTCGGCCGACAGGCTGGCCACGTCGGCAAGGAAATCGCCGCTGGCCGGGTCGGTGACGGCAAAGGTCTCGCCGGAGGCGGCGGCGCACCATTTGCCGCCGATATAGGAAAAGCTGCGCAGCAGACGTTTGTCGGTAATGTCCCTGCGCGCGGAGATTGCCGTGTCGGACATGCCAGTGACTCCCTTGTTTCCCGGGAACGATGGCATGGGCAAGCAAATGATCGAGACCGAATATGGCGCCGGGGGCAGACGATTCCTCTCCGCGCGCGCCCGGAAGAGACTATTCCTCTTCGCGCATCAGCAGATCGAGCGGCGGCATGCCGCCCGACTTCACCGGTTTGGTCACCACATAGGTGAAGTACCGCGCCAGCCCGATCCGCGCCTCGAGCATCTCGTCGATCAGGCGCTGATAGGCGTTGATGTCGCGGGTGACGATCTGGAGCAGGTAGTCATAGCCGCCGCCCAGCGCCCAGCAGCCGACCACCTCGTCATATCCGGCCACCGATGCCTCGAAGGCCCGGAAACTGGCGGCGGTATGATCGGAAAGTTCCGCAGCCACGAAGACGGTGACATGCGGCGCCAGTTTTTTCAGATCTATCCTCGCGTTGTAGCTTTCGATTAAACCGGATTTCTCCATTTTCTTCTGCCGGTTCCAGCAGGGCGTTGGCGACAGGCCGACGCGGTCGGCCAGCGCCGCCTTGGTGATGCGCCCCTGTTCGGACAGCACCTTGAGGATCTCGATGTCGCGCGCGTCGGGTCGTGTCATGTCGCCTCGCCTCTCCGAAGGGATCGCCGCGCCCCGGACCCGGGGCCCCCCGCCCCTATCAGAATGCGGGCGGGGAGACAAAACATCTCCTCCGCGCCTTGTATCAGGCGCGGATCAGCGTGCCCATATCACCGATGGTCTGCATCACGTGGCTGGCGATGGCGGTGTCCTGCGCCCCGGTGCCGGTCAGATCGGCGATGGTGATATCCTCCGGCGCCTGCCGCCCGGACCTTTTGCCCGCGATCACCTCGCCCAGTTCGGCGGGCGTGCCGCGGGTCCAGAGGCCGGCGGCCAGTGCCGCCTCCAGCTCGCCCGAAACCTCGCACTGGCTGACCCGGTCGCAGACATAGGCGTCGGCCCGTACCAGCGCTTCGGGCTCGATCTCGGTCTTGCCGATCTGGTCGGACCCCATGGCGGTGACATGCAGCCCGGGATGCAGCCAGTCGGCCATCAGCACCGGCTCTCGCGCCGGCGTGGTGGTCACGACAAGCTGGCTTTGCGCCACCATCCCGGCGGCGTCCGGGGCGACCTCGGCGGGAATGCCCAGGCTGCGCGCCAGATCCCCGGCGCAGGCCGCCGCCTTTTCCGCATCGCGGCCATGCACCAAGACCCGTTTGAACGGGCGCACCAGATGCGCCGCCTGCATCTGCAGCCGCGCCTGCACCCCGGTGCCGATCACCCCCGCCGTCTCGACGACCTCGGGGGCGAGATGACGCGCGGCGACCGCCCCGGCGGCGGCGGTGCGGATGTCGGTCAGATAGCCGTTGTCGAGGAACACCGCCTGCACCAGCCCGGTTTTCGCCGAGAACAGGATCATCAGCCCGTTGAGGCTGGGCAGGCCGAGTTTCGGGTTGTCGAAGAACCCCGGGCTGACCTTGATCGCGAAGCCGTCGAAACCGGGGATATAGGCGGTCTTGACGTCCACCTCGCCATTCGCCTCGGCCAGCTCCATCGACAGGATCGGCGGCATCACCACGCGCCCCGAGGCCAGCGCGGCAAAGGCGCGCTCGATCACGTTGACGGCGGTCAGGTCCAGCCGGACCGCGCCGCGCAGCTCGGTCTCGGTGACGATACGGATATCATGCGCCATAGCGTTTCCCCTTCAGCACCAGATCGCCCAGCGTCACGTCTTCGCCCGCCATCAGCCGGTGGAACAGGGCCATGTCCAGGTTGCGCCCGGTGACGATGGTGCCGACCGGCCCCTTTGGCGCCGGCAGCTTGCCCGCCAGCATCGCCGCCTGGCCCACGACACTGCCCCCCTCGGCAACGATCCTGTCCTCGTAGAACAGCACCTGCATGGCGTCGCGGATCTCCTCCTCGCTCACCAGAACGGTGCCGTCGAGATGCGCGCGGCAGAGCGCAAAGCTGAGCCGGTTCTCCAGGCCGATACCGCCGCCCAGACTGTCGGCGAGGCTGGGCACCTCATCGACCTCGACCGGGTGGCCGGCGGCCAGCGACAGGTGCATCGCGGCGCCCCGGTCCATGGTGATGCCGATCACCCGGACGCCCGGGTTCACCGATTTCGCCGCCAACGCCACCCCGGCGGCCAGCCCGCCGCCCGACAGCGGCACCAGGATCATGTCCAGATCGGGCCGCGCCGCCATCATCTCAAGCCCGATGGTGCCCTGCCCGGCGATCACGCGGGCGTCGTCGAACGGGGAAATCTCGACCAGCCCCTCCGCCGCCACCAGCCGCAGGCACTCTTGCTGCGCCTCGTCCTGGCTGGTGCCGCAGATCCGCACCTCGGCCCCCAGCGCGCGGATGCCGTCGACCTTGGCCTGCGGCACCAGCGCCGACATGCAGATCACCGCCCGCAGCCCGCGCCGCGCCGCCGCATAGGCCACGCCGCGCCCGTGATTGCCGGTGGAACAGCAGGTCACGCCGGGGGCGTCCCCGGGCAGCGCCATCACCGCGTTCATCGCGCCGCGCAGCTTGAAGGCGCCGATCGGCTGCATGTTCTCCAGCTTGAGCAGAACCTCCTGCCCGGCCTGCGCCGTCATGAAGGGCGACGGCACGAAAGGCGTGGCATCGGCCACGCCGTGAATGACCTGCCGGGCGGCGAGGATGTCGGAAAGGGTGAGAGGCATCGCGTCCGCCTTGTTGCTGGTGGGTGGTCCGGTGTCCGCGCCCGGAGGGCCCGCCTGCGCAGAACACCGATTTGCCCCCCCTGCTGTCAAGGGGGCCTCAGGCCGGCTGCAACGCCTCGACCTCCAGCAGCGCGCCCGATGCGCGCAGGGTGTCGCGCACAGCCTCCGGCGCGAACCGACCGTGCGCCGTGAGCGCGGCGGCGATGCCGGCGGCCTGGCCGGTGGCCATGGCGGTGCCCATCACCCGGATCGCCGCCCCCGCCTTGCGGTCGCCGTCGGCCAGCCGCCCGGCGCAAAACAGGTTGGGGGTATCGACCGAGTGCAGGCAGCCCAGCGGGATCTCATAGGCCGACTTCCCCGGCGGGTAGTCGAAGCTGCTCTTGAAGTCGGCGCGATCATGCCACTCCGCCCCCCAGGCACCCAGCGCGATGCAGTCGTCGAAGTCCTTGCGCGCGGCGATCTCGTCCCAGGTCAGATGGTGGCGGCAGGTCAGATGCCGCGACTCCCGCGTGCCGATCTCCGGGCCGGTCGAGGCGAGATAGGCGGTTTCGCAGCCGGGAATGGTGCGGATCGCGTCGAGATAGGCCCAGGCCTGCCGCCGCGCGTCGACCTCGGCCCGGCTGAGCGACAGGGCGTCGCGCGGGTCGTAGTCGGCCGAGGCGAGATAGAGCACCATGTCGCCCGACACCGGCACCCGCACGATGACGCAGCGGTCCTTGGTCACCCTGCCGGGGGCAAACCCCTGCGCCGCCACCGCCGCGGCGATCTGGTCGGCGGTGATGGTGACCCCCGCGGGGATGCCGCCGAACCGTGTGCCCAGCGTGCCGAGATTGACCGCGCCGTCGTTGCCATACCGGGTGGCGGCACCGCCAAGGGCGGCCAGGTCGCCCTCGCCCGTGCAATCGACAAAGGCGCGCGCGGCAACCTGGTGCGAGCCGCCATGATCGGCAACAGTCAGCCCGGACATCCGGTCGCCGTCACGCGCCGCGCCGGTGACAAGGGCGCCAAAGCGCAGATCGACCCCTGCCTCTGTCGCCATCTCGTCAAAGACGCGCTTCAACGCCTCGGGATCGAACACGGCGAAAACGCCGCGAAAACGCTGCGGCGGGGTCACCGCGCCACGGGCGCGCAACCGCGCGATCACCTCGGCCCCGATGCCGCCCACCGCCATCTGCGGCGTCTCGCCCAGGGTGTAGAGCCCGCAGAAGGTCAGCACGTTGCGCATCGTCGCCGCGCCGCCCAGGCAGCCGTGCCGCTCCAGCAGCAGGGTCTTCGCCCCGGCGCGGGCGCTGGCGATGGCGGCGGCGGTGCCGGCGGTGCCGCCGCCCGCGACGATCACGTCGTAATCGCCCATGCTCATGTTCTCCACCCCAGCACGCGGCGTTCGATGGCGCCGATCACGGTACTGACCAGCACCCCCAGCAGCGACAGGATCACCACCCCGGCGAACAGACGCTCGAGATCATAGAGCGAGCCGGCCTGAAGGATATAGGCGCCGATGCCGTACTCGGCGCCCAGCATCTCGGCGGCGACCAGCAGGATGATGGCGATCGCCAGGCTGATGCGCAGCCCCGACAGAATGCCGGGCATCGCCCCCGGCAGCACGATCTTGCGCACGATCGAGAACCAGGACAGCCCGAAGCTTTGGCCCATGCGGATCAGCGTGCGGTCGACGTTGTCCACGGCACCATAGGTGGCGACCACCGTGGGGGTAAACGTGCCAAAAGCGATCAGCGCGTATTTCGATCCCTCGCCGATGCCGAACCAGATCACGAACAGCGGCAGCAGCGCGATCTTGGGGATCGGGAACAGCGCCGCGACCAGCGGCACGAGACCCGAACGGATGTAGGAGAAGAGCCCGATCAGGATGCCAACGCAGACGCCCACGCTGGCGCCCAGCGCCGCGCCCACGGCAAGCCGCGACAGCGACGGACCCAGATGTTTTAAGAGCAGGCCCGAGCTGTAAAGCTCGCCGAATGTTTTCAGCACATCCGACGGGCGCGGCAGCGTCAGGGCGGTGATCCAGCCGGTCCGCGTGCCCCATTCGGCGATCAGGATCAGCACCACGAAGACCGCCATGCCGATCCAGCGGTGCGAGCGGGGGGCAAAACCGCCGCCGCGAAAGGCGATGGTCCGGGTCGGGGCGGCGCCGGCGGCCGGCGGAGTCAGCGAGACATCAGACATTGAGCAGCTCCGCATCCGCCGCGCGGGCCTCGTCGCGCATCAGTTGCCACAGGTATTTCTGTTTCATGTCGAGGTCGGGATCGCCCATCTGGCGCGCCTCCAGCGGGGTGTCGATCTGCACGATCTCGCAGATTCGGCCCGGGCGGCGGGACAGCACGACGATGGAATGGCCCAGCCGCACCGCCTCGTGCAGGTTGTGGGTGACATAGACCGCGGTGAACGGCTGGCGGGTCCACAGGCTGACCAGATCGTCCATCAACAGCTCGCGCGTCTGGCTGTCCAGCGCCGAGAGCGGCTCGTCCATCAGCATGACGGCGGGGTTCACTGCCAGCGCGCGGGCGATGGCCACCCGCTGCTTCATGCCGCCGGACAGCTGTTTCGGCAGCGCGGCGGCGAAATCGGTCAGCTTGGTGCGCGCCAGCACGTCGTCGATGATGCGTTGCGCCTCAGCGCCCCGGATACGGTGATCCTCGAGCACCAGCGAGATATTGCCGCGCACGCTGCGCCAGGGCAGCAGGGCGAAATCCTGGAATATGTAGGTCAGAGGATTGAGACAGTTCTCGGGCGGTGCGCCAACCTGAAGGATGCGGCCCGATCCGGGCCGTTCAAGCCCGCCGATCAGCCTTAGCAACGTGGATTTTCCGCAGCCCGAGGGGCCGACGATACACACGATCTTTCCCGCCGGAATGTCGAGGGTGATGTCGCGCAACACCTCAAATTCCTTGTAGGAATGGCTGATCGCCTCCAGCCTGATGTCCATTGCAGTCTCCGAAATCAGATCCGGGGCGCGGATCGCGCCGCGCCCCGGAAAATGGGCATGGTTCAGCCGATGGTCTCGACGTAGGAGGGATCGACCAGCGTCTCCATGGTGACCGAGCCGTCGACCAGCCCCTCGGCCTTGAACCAGTCGAGCTGATCCTTGACCGAGGTGATGTTCAGCGCGGCGTTCTTGTTCAGGCGCATGGTGCCGTTGATGATCGACGGTGCCGCCTTTTCGCGCGGGCGGTCGGTGTAGACATATTTGTGAATCAGATCGACCATCTCGTTCACGCCGGCCTCGCCACCGGATTTGTCGATCATCGCGCTGTTGTAGTCATCGACGCCCCTGGAGAACCCGGCGAGGAAGTTTTCCGTCGTCGCCCGCTCGTCGGCGGCGTTCTTGGCCGAGGTAAAGACGGTGGTGACCTGATAGTTCGGGATATAATCCTGCACCGCGCCGATGATGTGCACCGCGCCCGAGCCGGCCAGCGGCTTGGCGATATGGGGCACGATGTTCCAGGCGTCGATCTGGCCCGACTTCAGCGCGCCGATCACCGCGCCGACCTTTTGCAGCGGCTTGAACGACAGCTCGATCCCCTCGGCCTTGGCGATCTGCGAGCCGACGTAATGGAACGACGAGCCGGTCTGGGTGACGCCGTAGCTCTTGCCGTTCAGTTTCGACGGGTGGTCGATCCCGGCCTGGAACGCGGCGTCGGAGACCAGGATCTGCTGGCCGTCGATGCCCTCTTCCTCGGCCAGCGCGCCGCCGATCACCTTGATCGCGCCCTTCTGCGCCAGCGAGATCAGCCCCCCCGAGATCGCGGTGACGGCATAGTCGATGTCGCCGCTGGCGATGGCCACCGCCATCGGCTGCGCGGCCTGGAAGAAGGTCAGTTCCACATCCAGCCCGGCCTCGGCGAAATAGCCGCGCTCGACGGCGATGAAGCTGCCCGAATGCGAGGTGAAGCGCAGCGCGCCCACCTTGATCTTGCGGTTGGCGGCGATGGCCGGGGCGGCCAGGGCCGATGCGGCGACGGTGCCCCCCATCAGGGCCAGTGCCTTGCGGCGGTTCAGTGTGATCATGGTTTCCTCCCTATTGATCGGTCGCAGTTTCAGGGGACTCGCCCCCGGATCTGAGTTCGGCTTCGATTTCCTGCTCCAGCGCCGCGATCGCGGTTCCCGCGTCCCGGGCCAGAACGGCATCCAGCAGCGCCTTTTGCCGCGTCTCGCGGGCGCCGAAATCCAGCATCCCCTCGCGCAGCAGCGCCAGCCGGAACCGCCGGCTCTGGTCAAAGAACTTGCGCTGCAGATCGGTCAGGCGCGGGCTGCCGCAGGCCTCGATCAGAGTGGCCGAAAAGGCGCGGCAGGCCTCGTCCCATTCCAGCGCGGTCAGATCGTCGGGGGTGGTCTGCACCGCCTCTTCGGCCTTGCGCAGGGCATGGTGGGCGGCGATCACGCGTCCCTCCCAGGCGACGGTGCCATGGGCGATGGCCAGGCCCAGCGCCAGTTTCTCGATCTCGGCACGGACCATGAGGATGTCGCGCAGATCGTCCTCGGTCGCCGAGGTGACGCGAAAGCCGCGCTGCGCGGTGGCCTCCACCAGCCCCTCGGCGCTGAGCATCCGCAGGGTTTCGCGCATCGAATGGTTCGACCCGCCATAGCGCTGGCGCAGTTCCTCGATCTTGAGCTTCTGGTTCGGCTGCAACGCGCCGAAGGATATATCGCGCCGCACCGCCGAGGCCAGCATGGCCACAACGGTTTCATCCTCTCTGGCGTCCCGTCCGAAGACCATCGTTATCCTTGCGCAAAAATATTGGACATTTTGCCATTTGTTTCATCATTTAAAAATGCGCGCAAGAAAATTTCCTGGCCGGCCCTGGCATCCGCCGGCTCCGGCCCGCGGCATCCCTGCTGCGGCGCGGCGGAGGTTGCGGCCTCACGCCCCGGCGAAACCCTCGTCCCCGGGGCGCCGCGCGGCGGCCTCGTAACCGCCGATGATGTCCAGAAGCTCGGCGGTGATGACCTGCTGGCGCAGCAGCTGGTGGGTCTTGCGCAGCTCGTCGATCTTGTCGCCGATGCTGCGCTCGGCGGCCTGCATGGCGGTCAGACGCTCGGCATGTTCGGCGGCGCGCGATTGCAGGACCGCGCCAAAGACGCGGGCGAACAGCAATTGCCGGATCAGGCCGCGCGTCACCGCGCCGACCGGCCCCTGGCAAACCGGCAGCCGCCGCGACGGCCAGCGGCGCGCACCCAGACGTTTCAGCCAGTCCGGGTCGATTGGCAACAGCCGCACCTCGACCGGCGCGCTGCCCTCGGGGCCGCCCATCTGCTGGTGAAACAGCCCCAGGCGCGCCACACCGCCCGCACGCCAATGATCGAGCCGGGTCAGCACGGAGTTGACCGTGCCCGCCAGCGCCTCGACCGTGGCGGGGGCCTGCTGCAGATGCGCCGGCGGCTCGCCGCCCGCCGCACCCCAACTGGCCTCGGCGCGGCTGCCGACGATCAGCAGCCGCCGCCGCCCGACCGCGATCCCGGCGGCGGACAGCCGGTCCAGCGCGAAAGAGACAAGCCGTTCATTGAAGCCGCCGCAAAGACCGATTTCCGATCCGATCAGAACCACGCCGACCTCGCCATCGCCGCCGCCACCCTCAGGCGTGAGCGTTGCCGCAGGCCCCGCACGCAGGGCCACCTGCAGGCCCATCTCGACCGTTTCCAGATACTGCCGCATCGCCCATTCGGCGGCCTCGTGCCGGCGGATGCCGACGGCCGAGATCGCCTTCATGGTGCGGACCACCGATTGCAGGTCTTCCGCCACCTCGATGTGGCGGCCCAGATCCTCAAGCGTGTCCATCCTGCACCTCTTGCAGCGCGGCGCGGATCACCGCCAGCAATTCCGCCCGCCGCGCCCCTTCCAGCGGCAGGCCGCGGGCGACGTCCTGTGCGGCCGGCGATTCCGCGACTGCCGCCATCACCGCCTCGGCCACGGGGCCGAAATAGGACAGCGCAAAGCCGTCGAGCAGCCCCTCGGACACCGCCAGCAGCAGCGCGATCTGGCTCGCCACTCCGATCGGCTCGCCCTCGTCCTGCTTGAGGGCCTCGCGCACGGCGCGGCCGCGGGCGAGCTGGGCGCGGGTGTCCTCGTCGAGCTTGGCACCGAAGCGGGCGAAGGATTCCAGTTCCTCGAACTGCGCATAGGCCAGTTTCAGCGGTCCCGCCACGGCGCGGTAGCCGGCCAGTTGCGCCTTACCCCCGACGCGCGACACCGAGCGGCCCACATCGACCGCCGGCATCTGGCCGCGCCGGACCAGCATCGGCGAAAGATAGATCTGCCCGTCGGTGATCGAGATCAGATTGGTGGGGATATAGGCCGAGAGGTTCTGCGCCTGGGTCTCGATGATCGGCAGCGCGGTGAGCGAGCCGCCGCCGGCGCTTTCGCGCAGCTGCGTGGCGCGCTCCAGCAGCCGCGAATGCAGATAGAAGATATCGCCCGGATAGGCCTCGCGGCCCGGCGGGCGGCGCAACAGCAGCGACAGCTCGCGATAGGCGCGGGCATGGCGGGTCAGGTCGTCAAAGACGATCAGCACATCGCGGCCGGCGCGCATGAACCCCTCGGCGATGGCGGTGGCGGCAAACGGGGCGATATATTGCAGCCCGGCAGGCTCTTCGCCGCCGGCGACCACGACGACGCAGTTTTCCATCGCCCCCGCCGCCCGCAGCCGGGCGATCACCCGCGCGGTGGCGTCGCCGCGCTGACCGATGGCGCAATAGACCGAGATCACGCCGCTGCCGATCTGGTTGAGGATGGTGTCCACCGCCACCGCGGTCTTGCCGGTCTGGCGGTCGCCGACGATCAGCTCGCGCTGGCCGCGGCCGATCGGCACCAGCGCATCGACCGCCTTGATGCCGGTCTGGAGCGGCCGGGTCACCGGCGCGCGGTCCATGATCCGGGGCGCCGGCGCCTCGATCGGGGACAGCCGCGCGGCGGCCGGCGGCGGCCCGTCGTCCAGCGGCACGCCGAGCGGATCCACCACCCGGCCCAGCAGCGCCTCGCCCACCGGGACCGAGGCCACCCGCCCGGTGCGCCGCGCCCCCTGCCCCGGGCGCAGCCCCTGCGGATCGCGCAACAGAACCACCCCGGCCTTCCCCGGCACCAGATCCAGCGCGAGACCGCTGGCGCCGCCGTCGAATTCGATCACCTCGTCCGACAGCGCCTCGTGGAACCCCGTGACCTCCACCACCCCGTGCAGCACGCGGCTGACCGCGCCCCGCTCCTGACGCGACAGATCGACGGGACGCCCGGCCGCGTGGTCAAGCCGGTCGAACAGGTTGTCTGCCAGATCCTTCAGCGTCATCCGTCCCCCTTGCCGCCGCTAGCGTCGAGCAGTTGCTCGACGTCCTGCGCAAAGCGGTCCAGATGCTCGGCGATGGTCCAGCCCACCCGCTGCGATCCGAGCCGCAGCACCAGCCCGCAGGACAGATCGGCATCCTCGGCAAAGACCGGCTCGGCCGGACCGCCCAACAGACCGCCCACCGCCGCCGCGACCTTGCGCCGGGCGGCATCGGACAGCGGCAGCGACGACAGGATCTCAGGCCGCTTGCCGGCATCGGCGGCGGCCCGCAATCGGGCGCGGTCGGCCGCCTCCAGCCCGGCAAGGCGGCCGGCAAAGGTCTGCGCCATGCGGTCGACCAGATCCTGATCGGCCATCTCGGCCAGGATATTGCGCGCCATGCGGACAAAGCCGGCGCCGGCGCGGAGCCGCAACCGGTCGAGAAAGGCGGCTCTCTCATCCTCCAGCTGCGCCTGCCAGGCGGCCCGGCGCGCCGCCAGCTCGGCCTTGGCGGCCTCGACCAGTTCGGCGCGTTTCGCCTCGGCCTCCTGCTCGGCGCGCTCCAGCCGGACCTCGCGCGACTGTTCCAGCGCCAGCACCGCCTCGGTATGGGCGATGGCGGCGGCCTCGGCCCCGGCCCGCGCCGCCTCGGCCTCGTCCAGGCGCTGGCGCACCGCCTCGGCCCGCGCCGCGAGCGCGCGCGCCAGCGGCCGGTAGAGCGCCCAGCGCAACAGCAGCACCAGCGCCAGAAAGTTCACGATCTGCGCCGCGACCGTCAGCCAGTCGATCTGCACCGGTCAGCCCCCCGCGCCCGCTGCCTGTGCCGCCGCCTCGATCGCCCAGGTCCAGAACGGGTTGGCGAAAAGCAGGATCATCGCCACCACGAAACAGTAGATCGCCGTCGACTCGATCATCGCGAGGCTGACGAACAGCGTCCGGGTGATGGTATTGGCCTCGTCGGGTTGCTGCGCGATGGCCTGCAGCGCCTGCGCCGCCGCGCGCGCCTCGCCCAGCGCGGGGCCGATCGAGCCGATGGCGATGGTCAGCCCGGCGGTGATGATCGAAACGGTGGCGATCAGGGTCAGTGCATCCATGCGATCCGTCCTTTCGGGTTCGGGCGCGTCACGCGCCGGTTTCCTTGCGGTGTATCTGGTTCTCGGCCGCGCCCGGCTCTTCGCCGCTGGCCGAGGCGATATAGACCATCGCCAGCACCGCGATGATATAGGCCTGCACGACCCCGGTCAGCAGCCCCAGAAGCTGCAGCAGGACTGGAAAAAAGAACGGCACCACCGCAAGCAGAACGGCGACGACGACCGTCCCGCTCATGACATTGCCGTAAAGCCGCACAGCCAGCGCGATGGTGCGCGACAGCTCGCCGATGACGTTGAAGGGGGCCATCAGCGGCGTGGGTTCGAAATAGCGGCGCAGATAGCCCAGCAGCCCGTTGTCGGCGATGCCATAGATCGGCACCGCCACCAGCACGCAAAGCGCCAGCGCCACGGTGGTCGAGAGCGAGCCTGTGGGTGACAGAAAGCCCGGGATCACCCCCATCAGGTTGGACACCAGCGAGAACAGGAACAGCGTGCCGATGAATGGCAGGTAGCGGCCCGGGTCGCCGCCGCCGATCTCGCGGATCTGGGCGCGGATCATCTCGATCACCATCTCGACCCCGATGCGCCAGCGCGACAGCGGCGTCGCCGCCGGGCCGGGCCGGTCGGTGCGCCAGGTGGCGATGCGCCCGCCGATCACCAGCACCGCCATCACGATCCAGGTGTTGACGATGGTGGCAGGGATGTCCCAGACGCCCAGCGCGCCCAGCGGCAGGGAAAAGACGATCTGGCTGTCCGGTGTGATCTGCATGGCCCTATCCCCGCCGCGCCCGGCGCACCGCGGCCGCGCGGACCAGCGTGAAACCGGCAAGCGCGCCCGCCAGCGCCAGCGCCGGCTGCGTCGCCAGCGCCAGGAGCCCGGCGAACCCCGCCAGCACCAGAGCCAGCCGCAGCACCGCGCCGCCGACCAATGTCAGCGCCCCGGTCCCGTCCGGGCGCAACTGCCTTGAGGCGCGCCACAGCCAGATCATGTGCAGCGCGCCCAGCGCCGCGCCGGTGATCGCGCCCAGCGCAAGGTCGAGCAAATTGTCAGCCGTCATCCCCGGTCTCCTTTACATCGTTTTCCACATCATCCGCCGCATAGTCCTGCCGCAACCCGGTTCGGCGCACCCACCACCAGGCATTCAGCGAGCCCAGCGCCACCCCCGCCAGCAGCCCCATGATGGTCCAGGACGGGCCATCGGCGAACCGGGCATCCAGCCAGCGGCCCAACGCCACGCCGGCCAGCGTCGGCACCGCGACGGCCCAGCCCACCAGCCCGAACATGCCGACCCCGAACCAGACCGTGTGCCGCCCCTCGCGCCGGGCGCGGACATGCTGCCGGGCCTTGCGGGCGATGGTCCGCTCCAGCCCGTCGGCGCCCCCCTCGCCGCGCGTCATCGCTCGAACTCCATCATGCCGCGGATCGCCCCGGCCTCCAGCCGCGCCAGCGCGGTGCGCGCCGCGCGTTCGCTGTCGTCCAGCGTCAGGAACTGGCGCGCCACCTCGTCCCGCAGGCTGGCCAGATCGTCGCTGACGAAGGCGCCCAGCACCGCCACCCGCACATCGCGGCCGCATTTGACCAGCGTGCCCTCGTCGATGCCGAGGAAATGCTCCTGACCCTGCATGTCCACATAGGACAGTAGCCCCGGCTTCAGCGCGGCGACCATGTCGATATGGCGCGGCAGCAGCACGAAGGCGCCCTGCGCCCCCTCTGCGGCCAGTTTGCGCACCGTGGCGTTGACCAGGTCGCTCCCCGGAACGGAGAGCTCCAGCGCCATGCTGTCCGGCGGCATCGTCATGATCCCTCCTCCGCCTCATCGATGGCCCCGATCATATAAAGCGCCCGCTCGGGACGGTCGTTGAAGGCACCGGCGAGGATCTGCTCGCAGCCCTCCAGCGTGTCGTCCAGCGTCACCCGGCGCCCCTTGGCGGTGGTGAACCGTTCGGTGGCGCGGAACGGCTGGGTCAGGAACCGCTCCAGCCGCCGGGCGATGGCGACGGTGCGGCGGTCCTCGACCGAAAGCTGTTCCAGCCCCAGCATGGCGATCACGTCCTTGAGCCCCTCGTAATCGGCCAGCGTCCGGCGCACCGCCCGCGCCACCCCCAGGTGGCGGCCAGAGGCAACCGAGGGGGTCAGCATCTTGGACGCCGATTCAAGCGGATCGACCGCCGGGTAGAGCCCCTGCGCCGCGCGCTTGCGCGACAGCACGATGGAGGAGGACAGATGCCCGAACACATGGGTCGCCGCCGGGTCGGTGAAATCGTCGGCCGGAACGTAAACCGCCTGGATCGAGGTCAGCGCGCCCGAGGCGGTGGAACAGATCCGCTCCTCAAGCTCGGCGATATCGGTGCCGAGCGAGGGCTGGTAACCCACCCGCGAGGGGAGCTGCCCCAGGAGGCCCGAAACCTCGGCCCCGGCCTGGACGAAACGATAGATATTGTCGATCAGCACCAGCACGTCGGTGTTCAGCTCGTCGCGGAAATGCTCGGCGATCGACATCGCCGCATGACCAACCCGGAACCGCACCGCCGGGCGTTCGTTCATCTGGCCGAACACCATCACGGTGTTGTCCAGCACCCCGGCCTCGTCCATCTCGCGGTGGAACTCCTCGGCCTCGCGCGAGCGTTCGCCGATGCCGATGAACAGGCTGACCCCCTGATAGGCGCCCGACATGTTATAGATCATCTCGGCGATCAGCACGGTCTTGCCCACCCCGGCGCCGCCGAACAGCCCGGCCTTGCCGCCCCGCTCGATGGGACACAGCAGGTCGATGGCCTTGATCCCGGTCTCGAAGATCTCCGAATGGGTGCGCCGGTGCTTCAGCGGCGGCGGCGCGTTGCGGATCGGACGGCGCGGCGCGGAGTCGAGCGGCGCACCGCCGTCGATCACCTCGCCGAAGAGGTTGAGCATCCGCCCCAGCGTCGCCCGCCCGACCGGCACCTGCATCCCGCCGCCGGTGCCGCGCAGCCGCGCGCCCAGCCTGACCGGCTCACCCGCCGACAGGATCAGCGCGCGCGCCACCCCTTCGGAGGGAAAGGCGGCCAGTTCGACCCGCAGTTGCGGATCGTCGATGCCGATGAACAGATCCTGCGACCGGGGCGGCGGGCCGTCCAGCGCCAGCTCGATCACCTGACCGGAGATACGGATGACCCGGGCGCGGACGCCCGGCCGGCTGTCGGCGTCTTGCGCAGGCTCGGATTGTCGCAGATCTGTGTTCATGCACGCTCCGCCAGGGTCCCGCAGGTGCCGGGGTCCGTGCCTGTCCGGCGCCCCGCGGTCCTGCCAAGTCAATCAGGGATCGGCCCGGGAATCCAGCCCCGGATTGCCGCAGTGCGGAAAACCCGCCCGCCCTGCCGATGCGGGGCCTGCCTCCAGGATCCGCACCGGCCGCCCGGGAGCCTCGCGGCGGCGGTGCGGGACAAAGCGCGCGATGGACCGGAACGGAAAACTCGCCTAACACTGGCGCGGAGAGACGCAGGCGCAGGATCGGACAAAGGAGCGACAGGCGATGACGACCGAAGTGGCAGTCCCGCAGACCCCCGTGGCAACCAACGGCGCGATGCTGGACAAGGCGCGCGCCAACCTGCGTCTGGCCTGCGAGCAGCTCAACATCCACCCCGATGTCTTCGAAGAGCTGAAATCGCCGCGCGAGACGCTCGCGGTCACCCTGCTGATCCGGATGGACGACGGCTGCCGCCGCGCCTTTCCGGCCTGGCGCTGCCGCTATAACGACCGGCGCGGGCCGACCAAGGGCGGCGTGCGGTTTCACCCCAATGTCTCGCTGGACGAGATCCAGACGCTGGCGTTCTGGATGACCTTCAAATGCGCGGTGGCCAACCTGCCCTTTGGCGGTGGCAAGGGCGGCGTCTGCGTCGATACCAAGGCGCTGTCGCCGACCGAGCTGGAGCGCCTGAGCCGCGCCTATATCGAGGCGTTCTCGGCCTTCATCGGACCGGATCGGGACATTATGGCGCCCGATATGTACACAAACGGCATCGTCATGGCCTGGATGTCGGACGAATACGCCTCGATCACCGGAGAGCCGCTGCCGACCGCGATCACCGGCAAGCCGATCGCCTTTGGCGGCACCGCCGGGCGCATCGACGCGACCGCGCGCGGCGGCTATTTCGCGCTGCGCCATCTGGAGGCCTCGCTGACCCTCGATCCGGCCAAGGCAACGGTGGCGATCCAGGGGTTCGGCAACGTCGGCTTTCACTGCGCCAAGCTGCTGCACGCGGACGGCTACCGCATCATCGCGGTCAGCGATTCCGGCGGTGCGATCCACGACCCCGAGGGGATCGACCCGCTGGCGGTGATGGAGCACAAGCAGCAGAACGGCAGCATTCTGGGCGCCAAGGGCCACGGCGAGACCCGAGAGATCAGCAATGCGGAGCTGCTGGAGCTTGACTGCGACGTGCTGGTGCCCGCCGCGCTGGAACGGCAGATCACCATGGAGAACGCCGGCCGGATCAAGGCGCGGATCATCCTGGAGATGGCCAACGGCCCGGTTACGCCGGACGCCGACGCCGCCCTGACCGCGGAGGGGCATATCATCGTGCCCGACATCCTGGCCAATTCGGGCGGCGTGACGGTGTCGCATCTGGAATGGGTGCAGAACCGCTCGGGCTTCTACTGGGACGGCTCGCGGGTGCGCGATCATCTCAAAGCCACCATGGCCACCGAGACCCAGGCGGTCTGGGCGCTGCACAACGAGATGGATATATCGATGCGCGAGGCGGCCTATATCCACGGGCTGCGCCGGATCGCCGAATCCGTCGAGGCGCGCGGCACCCAGGCCTATTTCAAGGGCACCTGAGGCGTCGGGACCGATCGCCGGCCGCGCCTCGGCCGGGTCGCACCGCAGCCGCAAAAAAGGACAGAGCGGTCACGCCGGGCGGCCGGCCCGGCGTGACCGGATGAGGTTCAGCCGCGCGACAGCACGCTGGCCGGGCGCGTTCTGGCCAGCGTGGCGGTGATAAGCCCGGCCAGAACCGCCTTGATCACGTCGCCGGGGATGAAGATGGTCACCAGCAGGGCGGACTCGACCAGCGTCTTGTCGAGCATGATCGCCATTCCGGCCACCCCGAAGGCATAGAGCACCGCGATCCCGCCGATGACCGAGGCGACCGAGGCCGTCAGCGCCAGCGCGCCGGCGCGCCAGCGCTCGACGATCAGCCCGGTGACAAAGGCGGCGACCGGCCAGCCGACGAGAAAGCCGACCGTCGGTCCGGCAAAGACGCCGAGCCCGCCGCGCCCGCCGGCCAGAAGCGGCAGGCCGAGGGCGACCAGCGCCAGGAACAGAAGCACCGCCAGCGCGCCGCGCCGGGCACCAAGGATGGTGCCGCAGAGCATGACGCCCATGCTCTGCGCCGAGATCGGCACGCCGAAGGCGAGGGTCAGTTTCGGGATCAGCCCGAGACCGGCGATCAGCGCGGCGAACAGCGCGATCAGGGTAATATTGCGTTCCATTTGTACAGTGTTCCCTTTGGTTGGTGATTATCTGGCGCCGGGCGGCTCCAGCCCGCCGCGCGCACGAAGGGCCTCGGCCACCTGTTCGGCGTCGTCGATGGCAAGCGCGGCCATCGGCATGACGATGCGCCAGCCCGGACGCCGCGGCGAGCGGGCGCGCCACGAGAGGCCGAGCAGCCGCCCCTTGTCGGCGATCGAGGGGGTAAAGCGGATGACCAGCGCAATCGACAGCTCCAGCGCCCGGGTCGAGAGGCCGAGGCGACGAAACGGGGCGAGCAGCAGGCTCAGCACCTCGATCATGTCCGACAGCCGCGTTGTCATCGTCACGAAATTGGCCAGCGCCAGCGCCGCCACCAGCCGCAGCGCCACCGCCAGCCCCGCCGCGATCTGGCCTGACAGCCCGTGCCAGAGCGCGATCAGCACGAGGAACGGCCACAAAAGGCGCAGGTTGCTCAGCCCGGCGCGAAAGAATCCGGCGCCGCCGCTGAGATAGAGCGCCGCCACGCCGAGAACGGCAGCACCCAGGATCGCCGGGCGGTCGGTCGCGAACAGCAGCGCGGTGGCCAGCGACAACGCCGCCAGCTTCAACCCGGCGGGCCGCCGGTGGGCCCAGGTCTCAACCGGGCAGGTCAGAGAGATCATCCTGTCCCCCCCAGATCCGCATTTGCCGCCCGAACCGGTCCAGCACCTGGTCCGGCGGGCCGTCACCGATCACCTTGCCGCCCTCGAGCCAGATCACCCGGTCGAACCCGGTCAGCGGCTCCGGGTCATGGGTGATCAGCGCAACCGTGGCCTCGACCGCATCGAGACAGCGCATGAGCTGCATCCGCGTGGCGATGTCGAGACCGGAAAACGGCTCGTCCAGCACGATCAGCCCCGGCTCCATCACCAGGATCGCCATCAGGCAGACCAGCTGTTTTTGCCCTTGCGACAGGCTATGGGTCGCCGCCCCGGCCCAGTGCCCCTTGCCGAAGCGGTCGAGCATGGCGCGGGTGGCCGCCGCCGCCTCGGCCCGGGAGCGGCCCATCTGGGTCAAGCCAAAGGCGATCTCCTCCTCCACCGTCGGAAAGATGATCTGGTGATCCGGGTTCTGGAACAGGATGCCCACCGCGCCCAGCGCGCCGCGCCGGTCCCTGGCCACGTCGATGCCGCAGACCTCGGCCCGGCCATCGTCCGGCGCGATCAGCCCGGCCATCACGCGAGCCAGCGTGGTCTTGCCCGACCCGTTGCGCCCGACGATGCCGATGCGCCTCTCGGCGGCGGTCAGGCTCACGCCGTCCAGCACCTGCCGGCCGCCCAGCCGCAGCGAGATCTGCTGCAGGATCAGCCCACCTGCCGGCGCAGGAACGGCCAGAGCGGCGGAGCGGGTCCGGGGTCGCATGTTCATGGCGGGTCATACCCTATCGCTGTCGGAACCGCCGGACGCAGGCCCCGCGGTGGCGCGCTCTATACCGCAGAGCGGGGTCGCCTGCCACCACTTTACCTTACGTCACCTTTGGCCGGCCTGACCGCCCTTGCCCGTGGCCCCCGGGCGGCGGGCTCCGGCCCAGATGCGCGCGTCGATCAGCTCCTGCACCAGATCCTTCAAAATCGCGCCCACCACGCTGGCGGCACGGGCTTTACGGCGCGCGGTGGCCTGGGCGAGATAGGCGCCGCGCCACAGCCGCGGCCGGGCAAAGCGGCGCACGGTGAGGCGTCCGTCCCGGGCCTCTTCGGCCACCGAGTGGAACGGCAGGACCGAGCAGCCATAGCCGCTTTCGATCAGCCGCTTGATGCTGCCATAGCTGTCCACCTCGATCGCAGGGTGCGGCGCGATTCGCTGCACCCTCAGCCGGGCCTCGAGCATCTTGCGCAGCCCATGCGCCCGGCTGCGCGACCCCAACCCGGACCGCCGCGCGTGAGAACGACCCCTCTTCCACGATGGCGAGGAAATACCGCATCTGCCCGAGATCCAGCGTGCCCTCCGATCCGCGCGGCACACTTATACTGGAATGTTATATCTCTTAGGGGAATTGGATATTTGCATTATGTCCGCCTTCTCCGCCATAGCAAAACGAACCGCGCCCCGCGCACAAGGCGACCGCCAGGAGGACGACATGCAGCAGACCCAGACCGATCCCTACCAGGATATCCGCGACGCGGTGCGCGCACTTTGCGCCCAGTTTCCGGACGAATACCACCGCAAGGTGGACGAGGCGCGCGGTTACCCGGAAGAGTTCGTCGAGGCGCTGACCCAGGCTGGCTGGATGGCGGCGCTGATCCCCGAGGAATACGGCGGCTCCGGCCTCGGGCTGGCCGAGGCCTCGGTCATCATGGAGGAGATCAACCGCTCGGGCGGCAATTCGGGCGCCTGTCACGGCCAGATGTACAACATGAACACGCTGGTGCGGCACGGCTCGGAAGCGCAGCGGCAGAAATACCTGCCCAAGATCGCCAGCGGCGAGCTGCGGCTGCAGTCGATGGGCGTGACCGAGCCCACCACCGGCACCGACACCACCAAGATCAAGACCACGGCGGTGAAGAAGGGCGGCAAATACGTCATCAACGGTCAGAAGGTCTGGATCAGCCGGGTGCAGCATTCCGACCTGATGATCCTGCTGGCGCGGACCACGCCGCTGGCCGAGGTGAAGAAGAAATCCGAGGGGCTGTCGATCTTTCTGGTCGATATCAAGGAGGCGATGAAATCGGGGATGACCGTGCGGCCGATCCTCAACATGGTCAACCACGAGACCAACGAGCTGTTCTTCGACAATCTGGAGATCCCCGAGGAGAACCTGATCGGCGAAGAGGGCAAGGGGTTCAAATACATCCTGACCGGGCTGAACGCCGAGCGCACGCTTATCGCCGCCGAATGCATCGGCGACGGTCATTGGTTCATCGACCGGGTCAGCAATTACGTCCGCGAACGCGTGGTTTTCGGCCGTCCGATCGGCCAGAACCAGGGGGTGCAGTTCCCCATCGCAGAGGCGCATATCGAGGTCGAGGCGGCAGGGCTGATGCGCGACAAGGCCTGCGCGCTGTTCGACGCCGGCCTGCCCTGCGGGGCAGAGGCGAACATGGCCAAATACCTGGCCGCCAAGGCAAGCTGGGAGGCGGCGAACGCCTGCATCCAGTTCCACGGCGGGTTCGGCTTCGCCTGCGAATACGATGTGGAGCGCAAGTTCCGCGAAACCCGCCTCTATCAGGTGGCGCCGATCTCGACCAACCTGATCCTGTCCTATGTGGCCGAACATATCCTCGACCTGCCGAGGTCGTTCTGATGGCCCTGCCGCTGGAGGGGCTCAAGGTGGTGGCCATCGAACAGGCGGTGGCGGCGCCCTTTGCCACCTCGCGGCTGGCCGATGCCGGCGCCGAGGTGATCAAGATCGAGCGGCCGGAGGGCGATTTCGCCCGCGGTTACGACGACGTGGCCGCCGGGCAATCGAGCTATTTCGTCTGGCTGAACCGCGGCAAGACCTCCACCGCGCTGGACCTGACCTCGCCAGAGGGCAAGGCAGAGCTGGAGCGGCTGCTGGGCGAGGCCGACGTGCTGGTGCAGAACCTCAAGCGCGGCGCACTGGCGCGGCTGGGGTTTTCGTTCGAGCGGCTGCAGGAGGCGTTTCCACGCCTCATCACCTGTTCGATCTCGGGCTATGGCGAGGGCGGCCCGATGGCCGACCGCAAGGCCTATGACCTGCTGATCCAGGCCGAATCCGGCCTCTGTTCGATCACCGGCGGCCCGACGGAACCCGCGCGCGTGGGGCTCTCCATCGTCGATATCGCCACCGGGGCGACCGCCCATTCGGCGATCCTGGAGGCGCTGATCCGGCGCGGGATCACCGGCAGCGGCGCCAATATCTCGGTCTCGATGTTCGACGTGATGGCGGACTGGCTGACCGTGCCGCTGCTGAACCACGAGGGCGGCAAGAGCCCGAAACGGGTGGGCATGGCGCACCCCTCGATCGCGCCCTATGGCGTGTTCAGCGCCCGCGACGAGCGGCAGATCCTGATCTCGGTCCAGAGCGACCGGGAGTGGCGGGCCCTCTGCTCCGGGTTCCTCGGCCAGCCCGAGCTGGGCAGCGACCCGCGCTTTGCCACCAATGTGGACCGGGTCGCCAACCGTGCCGAGACCGATGCGCTGGTGGCCGAAGGCTTTGCCCGCCGCGACAGCGACGCGGCCATCGACGCCCTGCTTCAGGCCAATGTGGCGCTGGCCACGGTCAACGACATGGCCGGGCTGTCGGCGCATCCGCATCTGCGC
This sequence comes from Antarcticimicrobium luteum, assembly GCF_004358185.1. GTDB lineage: Bacteria > Pseudomonadota > Alphaproteobacteria > Rhodobacterales > Rhodobacteraceae > Antarcticimicrobium > Antarcticimicrobium luteum. The sequence continues at coordinate 65,534 of NZ_SMUV01000063.1, read as the reverse complement.
CGCATCACCGTCGAGACGCCGATGGGACCGGTGGCCTACCCTGCCCCGGCCCCGTTGTGGCAGGATGAGGCGCGCGACTACGGCCCGGTGCCGGCGCTTGAGAAACGGGAGGGCTGAGCCCATGCAGATCGACATTGACCACCTGCGCGGCTGGATCGGCCGGGAAGAAAGCCAGTCGGAGCTGCTGACCGGCGCGCTGGTGCAACGGTTCAACGCCACCTTCGACCGCAGCTCGCCGCTGGAGGATGGGGCGGAGGCGCCGCGGCTGATCCACCTCTGCCTCGGCCAGCCGGCGGCGCCGACCGCCGAACTGGGCCCCGACGGCCACCCGGCGCGGGGCGGTTTTCTGCCCCCCGTTCCGCTGCCGCGACGGATGTGGGCGGGTGGCGCCTTTGACTTTCACGGGCCGATCCGCATCGGCGAGACGGTCAGCCGCCGTTCGGTCATCGGGGACGTGCGGGTGAAAGAGGGGCGCAGCGGCACGCTGTGTTTCGTCACCGTGACCCACCACGTGGAGAGCGACGGTCGCCCCGCCCTGACCGAACGGCAGGATATCGTCTATCGCGCCGCCGAGGCCCCGGGCAAACAGCCGACGTCCGGGCCGACGTCCGAGCCGGAGCCCGCACCCCAGGGGGCCTCCTCGCGCCGGATCGTTCCCAGCGCGGCGCTGCTGTTCCGCTACTCGGCGCTGACCTTCAACGGCCACCGCATCCACTACGACGCGCCCTATGTACGCGACGAGGAGGGGTATCCGGGGCTGATCGTGCATGGGCCGATGCAGGCGACCCTGCTGGCGCAATACGCCGCCGACCTGCGCGGGGCCGCGCCCGCGACCTTCGATTTCCGCAGCCTGTCACCGATCTTCGACACCGGCGATTTCACCCTCAACGCCGAGGACGAGGGCACGGAGATGACGCTCTGGACCGCAAGTCTGGCCGGGCCGGTGGCAATGCGGGCCGTCGCAAAGTGGTAGGGACAACCCGCGCGGGCAACGCGGCCAGGAGGTGAAAGCCGTAACCGCCGGTCTCACAAGAGGCCATCCTCGTATGTCTGGAGAAGCGCCCTCAAGACCTCCGACGCCGACCGAGGCGAGCCTCTGAGCCAAGCCCCCGCGCGGAACAAGCCCAAAGGGCGCCGCGCAAGCGCCAGCCCACGGTCCGGCGCTTGCGCGGCTTACCCTGTGGGGCGAATGACAGAGAGGGGGCGACGACGCCCATTTCGCACTCGCAGAATGACTTGAAATCAGGCAGTCACGGCTCGACCGCCCAATAATCAATCACACCTCACGAAGCCAGGCGCCGACTGCGCGAGTCTTGCTCCTGAGACTGCGACATTCTGTGCCACCAATTCCCTGCCGGCGGGCTGTCCGCACGGCATGTGGCGTGCGGTGATGCTGCCGGTCAAGCATCGCACCACCGCACTACGCAGACTGGATGCGTGGGGGCATCATGGCGCCATTGGGCGCCCTGGCAACGGTTATCCCACGTCAACAATGAGGGACACTGCGATGACCAATAAACTGTTCATGACGACCGCGGCGGCCGCGCTCGTCGCTGCGGGCCTGCCTGCGCTGGCTCAGGATTGCCCGATCAAGGTGGGGGTGCTGCACTCGCTCTCGGGGACCATGGCGATCTCGGAAACCACGCTCAAAGACACCATGCTGATGCTGATCGACGAGCAGAACGCAAAGGGCGGCCTGCTGGGCTGCCAGATCGAGGCGGTGGTGGTCGATCCGGCCTCGGACTGGCCGCTGTTCGCCGAAAAGGCGCGCGAGCTGCTGACCGTGCATGATGTCGATGTGATGTTCGGCAACTGGACCAGTGTCAGCCGCAAATCGGTCCTGCCGGTGATCGAGGAATTGAACGGTCTGCTGTTCTACCCGGTGCAGTACGAGGGCGAGGAAAGCTCCAAGAACGTCTTTTACACCGGTGCCGCGCCGAACCAGCAGGCGATCCCGGCGACCGACTATTTCCTTGAGGAACTGGGAGTGGAGAAATTCGCGCTGCTGGGCACCGACTATGTCTATCCGCGCACTACGAACAACATTCTGGAAAGTTATCTGAAGTCCAAGGGCATCCCGGCCGAGGACATCTTTGTCAACTATACCCCGTTCGGCCATTCCGACTGGTCCAAGATCGTCGCCGACGTGGTGGCGCTGGGGGCCGATGGCAAGAAGGTGGGCGTGATCAGCACCATCAACGGCGATGCCAACGTCGGCTTTTACAAGGAACTGGCCGCCGCCGCCATTTCGGCCGATGACATCCCCGTGGTCGCCTTTTCGGTCGGCGAGGAGGAGCTTTCGGGTCTCGACACCTCCAACCTGGTCGGGCACCTGGCCGCCTGGAACTATTTCCAGTCGGCGGAATCCGAGGCAAATGACGCCTTCATCGCCGCCTGGAAGGCGAAGATGGGCGAAGAGCGTGTGACCAATGACCCGATGGAGGCCCATTTCATCGGCTTCAACATGTGGGTGAACGCGGCGACCGAGGCCGGCACCACCGATGTGGACGCGGTGCGCGCGGCGATGTGGGGGCAGGAGTATCCGAACCTGACCGGCGGCACCGCCGTCATGGGCGTGAACCATCACCTGGCCAAGCCGGTGCTGATCGGCGAAATCCAGGACGATGGCCAGTTCGACATCATCAGCCAGACCACCGAGGTGCCGGGCGACGCCTGGACCGATTATCTGCCGGAATCGGCGGTTCTGATCTCGGACTGGAAGGATCTGGGCTGCGGGATGTACAACACCGAGACCAAATCCTGCGTCCAGATCAAGTCGAACTACTGATGTGACACCTGAGTTCTACCGGGGGCGGCCCTTCGCCCCCGGCCTTCCCCAGGGTGACGCATGAGCAAAATCATCAGACATATTTTATTCTGCCTGAACTGCCTGCTGGCCGCGCCCGCACTGGCGCAGGATGCCGGGGCACCGATCCAGGAGCTTTTGCAGGCGCATGGCGATGTGATAGCCAAAAGCTCGCGCAAGACCATCGGCCCGGCGATCGACGCGCTGGCCGCCAGCGGGCTGTCCGCGGCGCAGCGGGTGCTGGAACGCTGGCAGGCCAAGGAAATGTGGCGCGACGAGGAAAGCGGTCTGTTCGTCTTTGCCGAAGAGATCGACCGCGACACCATCCGCATCTTCGATCCCGCCGGCGACACCGAAATCGGTGCGGTGGCGGACGACGGCTATAAACAGCTCAAGCCGAACTCCGGCATTCGCGGCATGATCGGCGCGGCGCTGGTGCAGTTCCAGCTCAGCGCGCCCGATCCGGCCACCCGGGCCACCGCGCTCGACGCCATCGAACGCGACCCGGAGGCCTCGCATCTGGCGGCGCTGCGCAAGGCCGCCGGGGCCGAGGACGATGCCGCGCTCAGGACCCGCAAGGCGCGGCTGGAACGGCTGCTGACCATCCGCTTTGACGAAGACGACGCAGCCCGGATCGCCGCGATCGAAAGCTTTGCCGGCGATCCCGCCGTCGATGTGCGCGCCACGCTCAACCCGCTGATCGCCACAAGGATCGAATTCGCCGCCGAGGCCCCGCAGGGCGACGACATCGCCCGCACCCTGAAACCGGGCGGCGGCGCCCTGCCCCGCGCAGACGCCTATGCGCTGCTGGTGGCCGCAGGGGTCGCGCCCCCCGCGATCACCCGGGCGGACAAGCGCGACGCGCTCGTCGCCCAGCTGCGCGATGGCACGGTGGGCGGCTACCGGGTGGCCCAGCTGGATACCGAGGCGGCCCGCGATGCCGCCTATGCCAGGCTGGCCGAGGCCGGCAGGGTCGCCGCCGTTGCGACCGACGCCGAGATCGACGCGGCGCTGGCCGCGCATGTGATTTTCGAGCGGTTCATCGGCGCGCCGCCCGCCGTCGCGCTGGCCGCGCGGGGCGCGCTGGACGCCATCGAGACCAAGGTCAACCTGAACCGGGCCGCCGATCTGGTGCTCGATGCGCTGTCGCTCGCCTCGATCTATTTCCTCGCCGCCATCGGGCTGGCCATCACCTTCGGCGTGATGGGGGTGATCAACATGGCCCATGGCGAATTCATCATGATGGGCGCCTATACCGGATACGTGGTCCAGCAGATCATTCCCGACTATACGATTTCGATCCTGGTCGCGATCCCGCTGGCCTTTGCGGTGACCTTCGGCGCCGGGGTGGCGATGGAGCGGCTGGTGATCCGCTGGTTGCGCCACCGGCCGCTGGAGACGCTGCTGGCGACCTTCGGCATCTCGATCGCCTTGCAGCAGATCGCCAAGAACATCTTTGGCACCCAGGCCCGGCCGCTCACCTCGCCCGATTGGCTGGACGGATCGCTGGTGCTGAACGACATCGTCTCGATCAGCTATATCCGCATCGCGATCTTCGTGCTGGCGCTGCTGTTCCTCGGGCTGTTCCTTTTTGTGATGAACCGCACGCGGATCGGGCTGGAGGTGCGGGCGGTGACGCAGAACCCGCGCATGGCGGGATCGATGGGGATCAACCCAGACCGCATCAACATGCTGACCTTCGGCCTCGGCTCCGGCATCGCCGGGATCGCCGGTGTCGCCATCGGGCTTTACGCCAAGGTCACCTCGGAGATGGGGCAGGATTATATCGTGCAGTCCTTCATGACCGTGGTGGTGGGCGGTGTCGGCAATATCTGGGGCGCGCTGGTCGGCGCCACTCTGGTGGGCACGATGCAAAAGGGGATCGAGTGGTTCAACCCGTCCAACACGCTGGCGGCGCAGACCTATATGATCCTGTTCATCATCCTCTTTATCCAGGTCCGGCCGCGGGGCATCATCGCCCTCAAGGGCCGCGCGGCGGAGGCGTGAGATGAGCGATATGACCCTCTCCGCCCCCGCGCGCCGGCCGCTGGTGCTGCGACATCCCTCGGTGCTGGTGTTCCTCACCATCCTGGCGCTGTTCACGCTTGGCGTGACGCTGCTGTCCGAGGGCGCCGGGATCGGCGCGATCTCGACCAGTTTTGTCAAGACGCTGGGCAAGACGCTGTGCTTCTGCCTCGTCGCTTTGGCGATGGATCTGGTCTGGGGCTATTGCGGGATCCTGTCGCTGGGGCACATGGCGTTCTTTGGCCTCGGCGGCTATGCCGTCGGCATGTGGCTGATGTACGAGCGTACCCGCATGATCGTCGCCGACAGCCTCGCCGCAGCCGAGCTGCCGCCCACCGCACAGGAGATTTCCGACGGCATCGCCACCCAGATCTTTGGCGTCGTCGGCGCGTCTGAGTTTCCGCCCGTCTGGGCCTTTGCCCATTCGCTGCCGCTGCAACTGGCCGCCGTGGTGGTGGTGCCGGGGCTGCTGGCGCTGGTGTTCGGCTGGCTGGCGTTCCGCAGCCGGGTGACCGGGGTGTATCTCTCGATCCTGACCCAGGCGATGACGCTGGCGCTGTCGCTGTACCTGTTCCAGAACGACAGCGGGCTGAGGGGCAACAACGGGTTGTCGGGGCTGCAGAACCTGCCGGGACTGGATGACATCCCGCAATCGGCGGTCTCGCTGTGGTTCTTCTGGGCCTCGGCGCTGGCGCTGGGGGTGGGATACCTGTTCTGCGCCTGGCTGGTCTCGGGCAAGTTCGGCTCGGTCATCCGGGCCATCCGCGACGACGAGACGCGGGTGCGCTTCCTCGGCTATCCGGTCGAGGGGTTCAAACTGGTGGTCTTTACCCTGACCGCGGTGATCGCCAGCATCGCCGGAGCGCTCTATTACCCGCAGGCCGGCATCATCAACCCCGCCGAGATCGCGCCCATCGCCTCGATCTACCTCGCCGTCTGGGTCGCCATCGGCGGGCGCGGCCGGCTTTACGGCGCGGTGATCGGGGCCGGTTTCGTTTCGCTGCTGTCGACCTGGTTCACCGGCGGGCAGGCGCCCGATCTGGTGCTCGGGCCGCTGCGCATCCAATGGGTCGACTGGTGGACGGTGCTGCTGGGCCTGTCCTTTGTCGCGGTGACGCTGTTCGCGCCCAAGGGCATCGGCGGGCTGGTCGATCTGGCCGCGCGGATCAAGAGCCCGGACCGCCATGGCGCCGACCTTGGCCCCGACGCAGGCGCGCTGCGCGAACGGGAGGCGGATCAATGACAACACTGCTTGAGGTCTCCGGCGTCTCCGTCTCTTTCGACGGGTTCAGGGCGATCAACAACCTGTCGTTCCAGATAGGCGAGGCCGAGCTGCGCGCGGTGATCGGCCCGAACGGGGCCGGCAAGACGACGTTCATGGACATCGTCACCGGCAAGACCCGGCCCGACGAGGGCCGCGTCACCTATGGCGAAAAGAGCGTCTCGCTGCTGTCGCTCTCCGAAAGCCGGATCGCGCAGATGGGCATCGGGCGCAAGTTCCAGCGCCCCACCGTGTTCGAGGATCAGAGCGTCGCAGACAACCTGATGATGGCGCTGAAGAAGGACCGCAATCCTTTTGCCGTGTTGATGTTCCGCCCCGTCGCCGCCGACCGGGACCGGGTGGCGGAGCTGGCCGACGAAATTGGCCTTTCCGCCGCGCTGCATCGCAAGGCGGGCGAGCTGAGCCACGGCCAGAAGCAATGGCTGGAGATCGGCATGCTGCTGGCGCAGGAGCCGCGCCTGCTGCTGGTGGACGAACCGGCCGCCGGCATGACCCTGGCCGAGCGGGAGCACACCACCGATCTTCTGAAAGAGGCCGCCAAGACCCGCGCCGTCGTCGTGGTGGAGCACGACATGGAATTCGTGCGCCGTCTCGACTGCAAGGTCACCGTGCTGCACGAGGGGGCGGTTCTGGCCGAAGGCTCGCTCGATCACGTCACCCGGAACGAACAGGTCATCGAGGTCTATCTTGGACGCTGACATGCTGAAAATCGAGGGGCTGACCCTGCATTACGGCGGCAGCCGGATCCTGAACGGAATCGATCTGACCGCGAAGCAGGGCGAAGTGACCTGCGTGATGGGCACAAACGGGGTCGGCAAGACCAGCCTGATGAAGGCGATCTCGGGCACCCACCCGCGCTCGGGCGGCAGCTATGTTCTGGACGGAGAGACCATCGGCCGGGCACCGGCGCATGTCCTCGCCCGAAAGGGTGTCGGTTACGTCCCGCAGGGGCGTGACATCTTTCCGCTGCTGACGGTGCGCGAGAACCTTGAGACCGGCTTTGCCTGCCTGCCGCGCAGCGAGCACGTCGTCCCCGATGAGATTTTCGAGCTGTTCCCGATCCTGAAGGATTTCCTGCATCGTCGCGGCGGCGACCTGTCGGGCGGGCAGCAACAGCAGCTTGCCATCGCGCGGGCGCTGATCGCCAAGCCCAAGCTGCTGCTGCTGGACGAGCCGACCGAGGGCATTCAGCCGAATATCATCCAGCAGATCGGCCGGGTGATCGAGCGGCTGCGGGAAAAGGGCGAAATGGCCATCGTGCTGGTCGAGCAGTATTTCAGCTTTGCCTACGACCTTGGAGACAGCTTTTATGTGGTCGAGCGCGGCGCGGTGAAGCTGAGCGGCCGCAAGGGCGCGGTCGCGCGCGACGCACTGATGAGCAGCGTCTCGGTCTGACGCCCCATCCCCGGGCGCCCGGCGGCCGGTTTGACTCCGGGCCCGGACGCGCCAGACTTATCCCCACCCGGCAGCCCTCCGGCCGCCCTGTACGCGAGGAGCCGACCCAAGGTGTCCACGACGATCAATGCCTTCCACGCGCGCCTGACCGGGCTGGTCCGCCATGTCTATCCGGAGTTCGACGCCGACATCGTGATCAGCCAGATTGTCGAGGCCTTCTGGCCCGGGGACACCCACCGCCGCCAGCGGGCGCGCTCGCCCGGCAACCGGCTATGGTCCGAGCACGACAGTCTGCTGATCACCTATGGCAATTCGATCGTCGACGGCAGTCATAAACCGCTGGATCTGCTGCACGATTTCCTGACCCGCCATATGGAGGGGGTGGTCAACGGCGTGCATATCCTGCCGTTCTTTCCCTACACCTCGGACGACGGGTTCGCGGTGACGGATTACCGCGCGGTCAACCCGCAACTGGGCGAATGGTCCGACATCGGCCGCATCGCCGAGCGGTTCCACCTGATGTCGGATCTGGTGCTGAACCACGTCTCCAGCCAGGGGCCGTGGTTCAACGCCTATCGCCAGCGCCTGCCGCCCTATGACCGGTTCTTTTTCGAGGCCAGCCCCGCGGACGATCTGTCCGACGTGGTGCGCCCCCGCACGACGCCGCTGTTGCAGAAGGTCGGAACCAGGGACGGGCCGCGCCATGTCTGGTGCACCTTCAGCCATGACCAGATCGATCTGGATTTCCGCAACCCCGAGGTGCTGCTGGAGATGCTGCGCATCATCCGGATGCACATCGACAAGGGGGTGCGCACCCTGCGGCTGGATGCGGTCGCCTTTCTGTGGAAAGAGGTGGGCACGCCCTGCATCCACCTGCCGCAGACCCACGCCATCGTGCAGCTGATCCGGCTGCTCTGCGACTATGCGGTCGAACCGGTGGTGCTGCTGACCGAAACCAACGTGCCGCGCACGGAAAACCTTTCGTATTTCGGCAACGGAAACGAGGCGCACGCGGTCTACAACTTTCCGCTGCCGCCGCTGATCCTGCATGCGATGCAGTCGGGCACCGCGAAATACCTGCACCGCTGGCAATCGGCGATGCCGCCGGCGCAACTGGGGTGTGCCTATCTCAACTTCACCGCCAGCCACGACGGCATCGGCATGCGCCCCGCCGAGGGGGTGCTGCCGCCCGAGGAAAAGGCGCGGATGATCGACACCGTGCGGCAGGCCGGCGGGCTGGTGTCGATGCGGGCCACGCCCGGCGGCGGCGAGGAACCCTATGAGCTGAACTCATCGCTCTTCGATGCGATGCGGCATACCTTCAGGGGCGAGGATGCCGCTCATCACATCGCCCGGTTCCTTTGCTCGCAGACCATCGTGATGTCGCTGGAGGGGATCCCGGCGTTCTACATCCATTCGATGCTGGCCACCCCGAACGATCACGAGGGCGTCGAACGGCGCGGCATGAACCGCGCCATCAACCGCCACCGCTGGGATTATCCCGAATTGCTCAGGCGTCTGGCCGATCCCGCCTCGGAGCAGGCACAGGTGTTGCACGGGCTGTCGCATCGGCTGCGCCTGCGCGCCCGGCAAAAGGCGTTCCACCCCAACGCCACCCAGTTCACCCTGCGGCTGGACGAGCGGCTGTTCGGGGTCTGGCGTCAGAGCCTGGATCGCACCCAGTCGGTCTTTGCCATCCACAATGTCAGCGACGAGACGGTTCTGATCAGCCCGTCGGAGATCAACCTGATCGAGGACGACCACTGGGTCGATCTGCTGTCCGAAGAGGCGGTCATTCCGACCGGCCCCGAGATCCCCTTCAGCCCCTACCAGTGCCGCTGGATCTCGAACCGGAGCTGAACGAGGCCTGTGGATTTGCCCCACCTGTGCGGAACAGGGCCGCAGGCCGACCTCTTTCAGCCCGCTGCATACTCCTCAAGATCCGCCGCCGCCGCCCGGCGCATGTCCGCCAGAAACTCCGGATCGGCGGAATGCACCCGGTTCCATGTGGGGATGAACGGGCTTTCGTGCGGGTTGTCGAGGAACACCTGGCCGGCGCGGATGATGTTCTCGGCGAAAAGCTCGATGGATTTCTCTTCCTTGTGGCGGTCCACCGCCAGCCCGTTCATCCGCGCGTCGGCATAGAAGCTTTCCAGCAGGTCCAGCGCGCAGCGGTAATAGGTGGCCTTCAGCGTGCGGAACACGTTCGGGGTGAACACCGTGCCGTCGGCGGCCAGCTTGCGGAAGATCGCCTTGCAGATATCGGTGGACATGCGGCTGAGGCCGCGGCTGGCATCCTCGGGCGACAGCTCCTGATGTTTGTGGTCATAGGCGTCGGATATTTCCACCTGGCAGACCGACTGCGGCGCCAGGTTGCGCCAGGCCTCGGACAGCACGCCGATCTCCAGCCCCCAGTCCGAGGGGATGCGAAGGTCCGGCAGCGTCGGCGTGCGCATGGCGAACTCACCCGACAGCGGATAGCGGAAGCTGCGCAGGTAATCGAGGTAATCGCGATCCCCCACGACCCGTTTCAGCGCGATCAGCAGCGGGCTGACCAGCAGCCGCGTCACCCGGCCGTTCAGCTTGCCATCGCCGATGCGCGGGTAATAGCCCTTGGCCATCTGGTAGGGAAAGCCGGGGTTCGCCACCGGATAGATCAGCCGCGCCAGCATCTCGCGGTCATAGGTCAGGATATCGCAATCATGCAGCGCCATCACCGCGCTGTCGGCGCAGGCGATCAGATAACCGATGCAGGTCCAGACGTTCCTGCCCTTGCCCGGCTCCTGCGGGGCCAGCCCCAGACGCTCCAGCCGCTGCACAAGCGCCTGCATCCGCGGGCTGTCGTTCCAGATCACCATATGGGTCTGCGGCAGGCGGGAAAAGAACCGCTGCGCATGGCGGAACTGCGCCTCGTCCGCCTGGTCCAGCCCGATCACGATGCGGTGCAGATAGGGCACCTGGGCAAGCTCGTCGAGGATATGCGGCAGCGCCTCGCCCTCAAGCTCGGAATAGAGGGAGGGCAGGATCAGGGTGATCTTGCGCGTCTCGGCAAAGGCCGAGAGCTCATAGGTCAGATCGTCCAGGTCGCGCGTGCGCAGATTGTGCAGCGTCGCAATGTTTCCGTTCTGGTGAAAGTCAGCCATCGGCAATCGGCTCCCTGATCAGGTCCAGTTCCAGCAAGAGGCGTGAAATGCCCTCTGCCCAGCCCTGCGGGCCTTGCTGGCGCGTGCGCAGGATGTGCCCGGTCGCCTCGCCCGGCAAGGCGGGCAGCGGCGGGGCATGATCGTTGCTGACGATCACGCCAAACTCTGCCCGTTGCAGCATTTCCACATCGTTCGGCGCATCGCCCAGGGCGATCGAATGGCGCGGGCCATGGGCGCGGAGGATCTCGTCCATCCGGTCGGCCTTGGTCCCGCCCATCGAGAGCGTCAGGAACCGGCCGCCGCGCCGGGCGGTCAGGCCGAGTGCCGAGGCGGCGGCGAGGAACTCCTCCAGCCCCTGTCCGGTGCCGGTCCAGATCCCCGGCTCGCTGGACTGCCGGGTCTTGGCGCGCGCGGCCTCGGCCAGCGGCAGGCCGGTCGCCTCGGTCACCTCTTCCACCGACAGGTCACCGAAACCACGGAAGCCCCGCGGCAGGTCCGGCAACAGGGCTCGGATCTTGCAGTAGGTTTCGGTGCCGTCGCTGTCCGCCTGTCCCGGCGGCAGCAGGCCGCAGCCGTTCTCGACGATGGCCGGCCAGTCGTCAAAACCGATTTCGGCCCGCAGCGGGGCGACCTCGGCCGCCGTCTTGCTGGAGGCCAGCACCAGCCCCGCCCCGATCCGCCGCAACTGCCGCAGCGCCGGCGCGGCGGGCGCCCAGGAATAATCGCCGTGGCCCAACAGCGTCCCGTCAAGGTCGGAGAAAACAATCAAGGGGCGGCGGCTGGCGGTCACGCGCTCATTTCCCCCGCCACCGGCCGCGGAACCGCCCGTCACAGGCCGACTGCGCCCGGCAAACCGCCCCGGCGCAACCACCCCCCAAAAGGGTGGTGTCGCGGTTGCTGTCTCGGTGATCCGGCATGGCCTGTCCCCCGGCTTGGAGGTTCAGCTTAGGGGATATGCCGGGGGGTTGGAACCGCCGGCCCGCGCCCGGCCCCGGTGTGTTGCAGGGCGACCGCCCTGCCCGGTGCCGGCGCCGGGGGTCGCGGGCGGCGGCTCAGCCTTTGACCCGCAGCGCCATATTGCAGAGCATCTCGAACATGATCGACGCGCCCAGATAGGCGGTCGCGCCGGAGGCGTCGAAGGGCGGCGAGACCTCGACCAGATCGGCGCCGATGATGTTGACGCCGTCGAGCATCCGCGCAACCTGGATCGCCTGGTAGGAATTCGGCCCGCCCACCTCCGGCGTGCCGGTGCCGGGGGCAAAGGCCGGATCGACGAAGTCGATGTCGTAGGACACGTAGGTCGGCCGGTCGCCGGCGATCTCCTTTGCCTCCACCATCACGTCCTCGGGGCCGCGGGCATGGAATTCTTCGATCGGGATCACGCGGACACCGACGCTGTCCGCGAAATCGCGGTCCTCGCTGTCATAGGTGGTGCCGCGGATCCCGATCTGGACGACACGGGTGGGGTCGAGCAGCCCTTCCTCGATCGCTCGGCGAAAGGGCGTTCCGTGAGTGTATTGCGTGCCGCCAAAGTAACTCTTGAACAGGTCGGTGTGGCTGTCGAAATGGATCATTCCCACCGGCTCGGACCTTCCTAACGCGCGCAGGATCGGCAGCGAATTCAGGTGATCGCCGCCGGCGGTCAGCGGCACGATCCCCGCGTCGCGCACCCTGTCGTAGAAGGCGGTGATGCGGGTCATGCTGTCGTGCAGATCGGCCGGGTTGGGGGCCACGTCGCCCAGATCGGCGCAGTTCACCATCTCGAACGGGCGCACACCAGTGGCGCCGTTCTGGGCGCGCATCATGGTGGACATGTCGCGCAGCTGCCGCGGCCCGTGGCGGGGGCCGGGGCGGTTGGTGGTGCCGCTGTCCCAGGGCGTGCCGATCAGGCCGATCTGCACATCGGCCAGGCGCGGATCATCCAAGCCCACATGCGGCAGCCGCATGAAGGTCGGCACGCCGGCATAACGGGGCAGATCGAAACCGGAGACGGGGTGGAAAAAGGGATCGGTGCTCATGTCGCTATCCTTGGTCACTGCATCACGCTGCCACCGTTCACGCCGAAGCATTGACCGGTGATGAAACCGCTGTCGGGACCGGCAAGGAACAACGCCATGGCGGCGATCTCCTGCGGCTGGCCGAAGCGGGCAAGGGGGGTGTCCAGATCCTTGGCGATCTGTTCGGGGCTCATGCTGGCCGGGCTGGTCATGTCCGTCTCGATCGATCCCGGCGCGATGGCGTTGACCAGCACATCGGGCGCCAGCTCCCGCGCCAGCGTCCGGGTCAGGGCGATGATGCCGCCCTTCGACGCGGTATAGCCGGCCATATCCTCGCGCCCGATAACGCCGAGATCGCTGGCGATGTTGATGATGCGGCCCGACCGGCTGCGGCGGATGAATTCGCGCGCGTTCAGGAAGGTGCCGCGCAGGTTGACGGCGATCACCCGGTCGAAATCGGCCACATCGGTTTCGGTCAGCGGGCTTTCGTACAGAATCCCGGCATTGTTGACCAGAATATCCACCGGGCCGAGCTGATCGCCCACCGTATCGAACAGCGCCTGCACCTGCCCCTCGTCCGAGACATCGGCCTCGACGGCGATGCCGCCCGACAGCGCCGCGATCTCGGCCAGCGTTTCCGCCGCCTTCGGATCGCGGTAATGACAGATCGCCACCCGCGCGCCCTGCCCCGCCAGCGCCAGCGCGATGGCCCGGCCGATGCCGCGCGATCCGCCGGTGACGAGGGCCACCTTGCCCGTCAGGCTCACGACATCACCTCGCCGCGATCCACGTTGATCGCCTGCCCGGTGATATTGGCGCCGCCGGAGGAGGCCAGGAACATGTAGATATCGGCCATGTCCGCCGGCTCCATCAGCCCGTCGATCGCCTGGGCCGACATGATTTCCCGCGCGACCTCATCCTCGCTGCGGCCGCTGGTTTGCGCCAGTTCGCGCAGCGAGTTCATCGCCGGGCCGGTCTTGACCCAGCCGGGGCAGACCGCGTTCACCCGGATGCCGCGCGGCCCGAGCTCCTGAGCCCAGGCGCGCATCAGGCCCAGATTGGCGTGTTTGCTGGCGACATAGGCCGAAAAGCCCGGCACCGCCGTGCGCGCCCAGATCGAGGCGGTCAGGATGATCCGCCCGCCGTCGGCGATGCGGGTGACCAGCGTGTCGGTCACGTTCTGGGTGCCGGTGATGTTGATCGCCACGATCCGTTCGAAGGTCTCGTTGCCATCGGGGTTCTTGCCGGTCAGCGGCGTCGGCCGCTCCAGCCCCGCATTGTTGATCAGCACGTCGACATGCTCGATCCCGCTCAGCCGCTCGGTCACCATGGCGGCATCGGCGATGTCGCATTCGATGGCTTTCACGGTTCCGGGCATCTGCCGCGCTGCCGCATGGATTTCCGGCGTCGAGGACAAGATGGTCAGATCGGCGCCGGCGCGGGCAAAGCCCATGGCCACGCCGTAGCCGATGCCGCTGCTGGCGCCGGTGACCAGAACCGATTTGCCGGTGAAATCGAAACTTACACTCATGCCGCGTGCCGCCCCTCTTCGCGCATCAGACGCATCAGATGCGCCTCAAGATTGCCATAGCCGTCCAGTTTGACCACATGTTCCTTGTCGCCGATGCGCCGGCCCTGTTTGAAGTCCGGCACGATCTCTTCCTTCAGGCGGCCCGGGTGGCTGGACAGAAAGACGATCTTGTCGGCCAGAAAGATCGCCTCTTCCAGATCGTGGGTGACGACGACCATGGTGGTGTTGGTCTTTTCGGCCACGTCGATCATAAGCTCCTGCATCAGCCAGCGGGTCTCGGCGTCGAGCGCCCCGAAGGGTTCGTCCATCAGCAGCACCTCGGGCCCGTTGGCGAGCGTGCGCGCGATGGCCACGCGCTGGCGCATGCCGCCCGACAGTTGCGACGGATAGGCCTCGGAAAATTTTCCCAGCCCCACCAGCTCGGTGAAATGGGCCGCCCGCTCGCGCCGCTCGGCGGCGGGCACGCCGTTGATCTTCATCCCGAATTCGACGTTCTTCTGCACCGACAGCCAGTCGAAGGAGGTATAGGCCTGGAACACCATGCCGCGGTCCTGCCCCGGACCGTCCACCGCATGGCCGCCGATCATCACCGCGCCGGAGGTCGGGGTTTCGAGCCCCGCCATCATCCGCAGCACGGTGGACTTGCCGCAGCCCGAGGGGCCGAGCAGCACGCAGATGGAATTGCGCTCCACATCGAACGAGATGTCGTCCACCGCCAGCAGCTTTTTCCCGCCGGCGATGTCGAAGGATTTGGAAACGTTGCGGATTTCCAGAATGCTGTCGGCGGTCATCAGCGTGTCTTCCTCAGATAGGGGAACATCCAGCGGTGCAACGCGGCGAACGCGAGATCGAACAGCAGCCCCAGCGCGCCGATCACGATGATGCCGGACAATATCTCATCGGTCTTCAGGAACCGCCGCGCGCGCATCATCATGGCGCCGATGCCCGTGGTCGAGGCGACGATCTCGGCGATCACCAGATAGGTCCAGGCCATCGCCAGCATCTGCCGCATGGCGATGACAATATCGGGCAGAACGGCGGGAAAGATCACCTTCATCACCACGGTCGAGCGGCGCGCACCCAGCGTCAGGGCGGTTTCCACCAGCTCCTCGCGCACGTTCTTGGTGTGGTCCATCACCAGCGTGATCAGAAAGAAGATCACCCCGATGAACAGCAGCGCCAGTTTCGGCGCCTCGCCGGTGCCGAACCACATCAGCAGGATCGGGATGAAGGACGGCGCCGGAAGATAGCGCCAGGCCGAGACGAAGGGGGCAAAGATCGCCTCGACGGCGGGAAAGCTGCCCATCATCACCCCAAGCGGCACCGCCACCAGGCAGGCCATGGCAAAGGCGCCCAGAACGCGGCTGATCGAGATCAGCACGTCGCCGGCAAAACCGCGCGCGGCGAACAGGTCATAGGTGGAGGCGAACACCTTTTGCGGCGCGGGAACCAGCAATTCGTTCACCATGCCGGTGGACGAGGCGAACACCCAGACGCCGAAAAAGATCGCCCAGATCCCAAGGGCGGAAAACAGGCGCTGTTTTCGGCCCGCAGGCTGCCTGAGCCTGAAAAACGGTTTGGAACGCGTGTCAGAGGACAAGGCCCACCTCCTTGGCAAAATGGGGAAAGGGGACGCCTCGCGCGGCGCCCCCGTCCCGGGTTCAGTGCGCCGTCAGCGCCTGGCGGTAGCCGGAGGCCACCAGATCGCCCATCAACGAGCAGTCGACGCCCTTGGCCGCATCGATGGTCTTGTCCATCAGGCCCAGCTTGACCCACCATTCGTTGGTCAGCGCGATCGAGCCGGTCATCGAGCCGTTGGCCATCCCGAGCGGGCCGTCGCCCTCCAGCACGCCGCAGAGGCGGGCGCTTTCGTCAAAGTCGAGCATGTAGATGCCGCCCTCGAAGCTCTTGCCGTCGGTGCCGATGACATAGCCAATATCCTCTGCCGGCCACTGCAGGAACTCGGCCATCAGCGCGTTGGTCTCTTCGGTGTGCTGGTTCCAGTACCCCAGACCATCCCAGCGCGCCTTGAGCACCGCCAGCGCCACGTCGCGCTTTTCCTCGATGAAGGATTTGTTCATATAGAGCGCATCCATGAAGATGCCGCTCTTGAGCACCTCAGGATCGGCGGTATTGACGACGCTTTTCGAACCGGGGTTGGCCTCCAGCACCTTGGAGATCCACGGCTCGTACATATAGGCGGCCGAGATGTCGCCCGACAGCATCGGACCGACTGCCTCGTCGGCGTTGAGGTTGACCCATTCGACCTCTTCCGGCGCGATGCCGACCGAGTCCAGCCAGATCCCCATCAGCAGATGACCGATATAGGCCTGCGGCGCGGAGACCTTCTTGCCCTTCAGGTCGGCGGTTTCGGTGTCCGGTGCCAGGATTATATGATCGACCCCGTAGGACGGGTTCAGGAACGCCACGTTGACCACTTCGGTGCCGCGATCCACGATCAGCGGCGTGTAATCGGCGGTGCAACCGTAAACGTCGAGCTGACCGGCGGCCAGCGCCGAGTGCCCGCCCAGCGGATCCTCGAAGATGGTGATGTTCAGATCGTGGTCGGGGATCAGCCCCTTTTGACGCGCGACCTCGAGCATCGCATAGCCGGGCCAGGACACGCAGACCCCTACATTGACGGTATCGGCCGAGGCCACGCCCGCCCCCGCCCCGATTGCAACAGCCGCCGCGGCGGCAATGTTCAGACATTTACGCATGTTCAGACCTCACTGCGAAGTTGGATTCGTTCCTTGACAAAAAATCGTACTCGATAAATTTTTTTATTCAATAAAAAATTTTGTTGAGATAAAGTCAGTCAACGCCACAGGCCCCATCAGCCCGCCGAACCCGGAGGAACCCCGTGTCCAGCCTCAGAGCCCGCCAGAAAGAAGACCGCCGGAATCGGATCGTAACCTCGGCAAAGACGCTGTTTCGTCAGCAGGGGTTCGAAAAGACCACCATCGAGGGCATCGCCGAGGCGGCGGGCGTGTCGGGCGTGACCGTCCACAACTATTACGGCACCAAGGCCGGCGTGCTGCTGGCGCTGGTGATCGAAAGCGACAAGCTGTTGATCGAAAAGCTGGAATCCACCCTGCCCAAGGAGCCGGCCTCGCTGACCGATCTGATGCTGCAATTCGCCCGCGACATCATGGATCACGCCATCGCCAACCTCGACAAGGTGATCTGGCGGCAGGTGATCGCCGCGGTGACCACCGGCGGCGTGACCCAGCTCACCCGCGCGTATTTCAAGCTCGACCAGCAGCTTGCCTTTGTTCTGGTGCGCCGGATCGAACGGTTGCAGCAGGCCGGAAAACTTTCGCCCGACATCGACGCCTCCCACCTCGGCAAGGCGCTGTTTCACCTTCAGAACGCACGATTCATCCAGTTCATCTCAGCCGACGAGCTTAGCCGGGACGAGATTGAACAGCGGTTGCGCAACGATCTGGCCGCGCTTTTCGCGGTCGGATCCGTCTGAGCCGCACGTCGCCGACAGTCACAGGAGTTTTTCATGTTCTTGCACCCGATCACCTGGCCCAAAGGCAAACGCTGCGCCGCCTCGGTCACCTTCGACATCGACGCCGATTCGCTGATCCGCTCGGCCCGACCGGAGGACGCAGAGCTGCGGTTGCAGCCGATCTCGATGGGACGCTACGGGCCGACGGTGGCGATGCCGCGCATTCTGGAAAGCTATCGGCGACTGGGGCTGCGGCAAACGTTTTTCATGCCGGCCTGGGTGATGGAAACCTATCCCGCCACGGTCGAGGCAATTCTCAGGGACGGCCATGAAATCGGCCATCATTCCTGGTGCCACGAGGATCCGATGGAGCATTCCGACGACCGCGAGGCGGAGCTGTTCGAACGCGCGCTGGAGGTGCATGTGCGGATGACCGGGCGGGCACCGCGCGGCTATCGCGCGCCGGTCTACAGCCTGACGCCGAAGATGGTCGCGCGGCTGATCGAGCACGAGTTTCTCTACGACAGCTCGATGATGGCCGACGATCTGCCCTATCTGGTGGAAACGCCCCGGGGCAGCCTGATCGAACTGCCGCCGCACTGGGGCACCGACGACTGGCCGCCCTTCGCCCATTTCGGCGAGATCGACTATCTGATGCCGGTGCGGGCGCCGTCGGACGGCATCCGCGCCTTTGCCGAGGAATTCGAGGCGATGCTGGATGAGGGCGGCTTCTGGATGCCGGTGCTGCACCCGTTCCTGACCGGGCGCCTGGCCCGCTGGCGCGAGATGGAGCGGCTAATCGAACGGGCGCTGTCCACCGACGAAGTCTGGTTCGCGCCGATGGAAGAAATCGCGGCGCATGCGGTTTCGGTGAAGGACGAGCTGCGGCGCGAGACGATCGGAGTGCCGGAGGGCGAGTGAAGGCGCCAAAGCAGGACGCAGCGACGCTGAACCGGCGCAGCGGCCGCCCCTGTTGTCATCGCCCGTCCCACAGAACAAGCTGCGCAAGCACCGGACCGGCGGCTGACGCTGCAACGGCAGTTCGGTGCGCTTTGTCCCAGCCAAATCCGGACGAAACCCAAGCGGCGCGCCCACGTCGGCCAAGCGCCAGACCGTGGAGACAGTCCGGCGCTTGCGTGGCGCCCCAAAGGCTTGTTCCGCGCCAGGGCTTCGCTCAAAGGAAGGCTGTCACCCCTTCCCCGCCAGCATCTGTTCGACCAGCTTCTGCACCCGCAGCGCCTCTTGTGGGGTAGCGAGCCTATGGGGCTCGCCGGCGATGCAGAGCGCCAGATCGTCAAGCTGCGCCTTGAGGCTGACCGCACGCGGATCGGCTGGCCGCTCGCCAAGCTCGGAAAAATCCCCACCGTCCGACACCGCGTCGATGTGGAATTCCGTGATCCGGCGGCTGGTCTTGCCCCCCTTGATGATCAGTTCCTGCCGGTCGGGCTGCGCCCCGCCGACGCTTGCCATGATGGTGACCGGGAGGCCGTCCGCATTCTCCAGCCGCGCAAGCATATGGGTTTCGCACAGCGCCGGATCGTCGGGATAGGACGGGCGCGCCCAGACCACCGACAGCGGCCCGAGGATGCGTTCGGAGAAGAACAGGAAATGCGAGATCACCTCGCGCGTCATGCCGCCCTCGGCGCGAAAGCGCAGCCAGTCCGCGCCCCTTTGCCAGGCGCGCGGCCAGGCGGCATAGGTCACCACCATGTCGGCCCCCGCCAGATCCCCCAGCGCGCCGGTGCGCGCGGCCTCGGCCACCCCGCTCAGCGCGGCGCCGGCGGCCTGGGTGAAATTCACCGCCGCCGGAACCGCCGCCGCCTTCAGCCCCGCGACCAGCGCCTCGCTCTCGGCGACATCGACGCCCAGCGGCTTTTCCAGGAACACCGCCTTACCGGCCCCGGCCGCCGCCAGCGCATAGGCTTTGCGCGGCACCGGCGGACAGGCGAGATAGACCAGATCGGCGGCTTTCATTGCGTCCTCCGCCGATGCCGCGATCTGCGCGCCGGGCGCGATGCGTTGCGCCTCCGCGCAGGCCGCCGGATCGGGATCCCACAGGGCGACCGGGGCGTACCCTTCATGCAGCTCCATATGCTCCAGCATCCGCCGCCCCATGATCCCCAGCCCGATAATCGCTGTCTTTACAGTCATGTCCGCCCCCTCCTCAGCCCTGTTTTTCCGGCACCAGAGCGGTTTCCATCATCATATGGACGCCCTTGTTGCCATTGACGGTTTGCGTGATCCGCAGATCGCCCGCAAGAGAGCAAAGCATATAAGCGTCTTCCCGGCTCAGCGCGGTGCGGTCGGTGATCCAGGCGATCATGTCGCGCAGCGCCATCTCGGCGCAGCGGTCCAGATCCTCATGCATCCCCATGGTGATCAGATGCGTCGGCGTCTCGGCGCGGGGATAGGTGAACGTCAGATCCTCGCGGACCGTTAGGCGGAAGCTGCCCTCCAACGCGGTCTCGATCGCGGTGACGCAGACCTCGCCATCGCCCTGCACCCCGTGTCCGTCGCCGCAGGAGAACAGCGCCCCCTCGGCCTGCACCGGCAGGAAAAGCGTGCTGCCCGCCACCAGTTCCTTGTTATCCAGATTGCCGCCATGCACCCTGGGCTGGATGGTCGAGATGCGGCCCCAGTTCGGCGGCGGCGCCACGCCCATCACGCCGAAGAACGGCTTCAGCGGCAGTTCCAGCCCCCAGGACATCCGCCCGGTCATCGCGTCGAGATCGAGCGGGATAATCTCGGTGCGCCCGGTCTGAAAGTCGTCGGGCAGCGTGCCGGCGAGCGGGCGGATGATGTTCCAGCCCCAATCCTGGCGCAGCTTGACGTCGAGGATCTGAACCTCCAGCACATGGCCGGGCCGCGCCCCCTTCACCGCCACCGGACCGGTCAGGATATGCCCCGGCTCCTGCCGGGGGGAGTGGGCGTGAATATCCAAAAGCTCGGGTGGAATGTACATTCCGGAGCCTTCGGCCGGCAGATGGTCCGGCCCGCCAGAGACGGTTTCGATGGTCACGGTCTCGCCGCTTTGAATTTCGAGCGCCGGTTCCAGCGTGGCGTCGAAATAGCCCCAGGCGCAGGTTTCCGGGCTGGCTTTCACAAGATGGGTCATGGCGATCTCAGGTCTCTCGGTTCGGGCGCAAGGCCCCGGTTTCAGGTCATGGTGTCCTTCAGCACGAGATGGCCGGGCGCCACCTCGTCATATTCGGAGGGGCCCGGTTCATGCCCCAGCGGGAACACTGGCGAGGGGATCGGGCGAAAGTTCAGATCGTCGCCGATGGTGCGCCGGGTCGGATCGGCGATCGGCACCGCGCTGAGCAGAGTGCGGGTATACTCGTGCCGCGGCGTCTCGAACACCTGCGCACGGCTGCCGATTTCCACCAGCCGGCCGCGGTACATCACGCCGACCCGGTGCGAGACCCGTTCGACCACCGCCATGTCATGGCTGATGAAGAGGAAGGAGACGCCAAGCTCGGCCTGAAGCTCCATCATCAGGTTCAGCACCTGCGCCTGCACCGAGACATCCAGCGCGCTGACCGACTCGTCGGCGATGATCAGCTTGGGCCGCACCGCCAGCGCCCGGGCGATCGCCACCCGCTGGCGCTGACCGCCCGAGAGCTCGTGCGGAAAGCGCGACATGAAGCTGCGCGGCAGGTGCACCCGGTCGAAGAGACCGGCGACGCGGTCCTCAACCTCGCTGCCCTTGGCCAGGCCGAAGTTGCGCAGCGGTTCGGCCACCTGTTCGCGCAGCCGCATATAGGGGTTGAGCGAGGCAAAGGGATCCTGGAACACCATCTGCATGTCGCGCCAGGCGCGGCGCAGGTCGCGCGCGCTCAGCCCGATGATGTCGCACTTGTCCAGCAGCACCGTGCCCGAGGTCGGCTCGGACAGCCGCAGGATCGAGCGGCCGCAGCTCGATTTGCCGCAACCGGATTCGCCCACAAGGGCCAGCGTCTCGCCCTTGTTGATGGTAAAGCTGACGTCCTCGACCGCATGCACATTCGCCACGGTGCGGCGGATCAGCCCGCCCTTGACCGGGTAGCGCGTGGTCAGGTTCGACACCTCCAGCAGCGGCTCGGGCGCCTGCGGCAGCAGCGGCGCCCGCACATCGGCTTCGTCCCCGATCAGGCGCATCGGTTCGGGCGCGGATTTGCCGCGCATCTCGCCCAGCCGCGGCACCGCCGCCAGCAGCGCGCGGGTGTAGTCCTGTTTCGGGCTGGCGAAGATCTGCTCGACCGGCCCCTCCTCGACCAGCTTGCCCTGGCACATCACCACGACCCGGTCGGCCACCTGCGCCACCACCGCCATGTCATGGGTGATGAACAGCACCGCCATGCCGGTTTCGCGTTTCAGCCGGTTGATCAGCGACAGGATCTCGGCCTGAATGGTCACATCCAGCGCCGTCGTCGGCTCGTCCGCGATCAGCAGGCGCGGCTTGCAGGCCATCGCCATGGCGATCACCACCCGCTGGCGCATGCCGCCGGACAGCTCATGCGGATATTGCTTCAGCCGCCGCTCCGGCTCGGGGATGCGGACCTGCTTGAGCAATTCCAGCGCGCGGGCGCGGGCCGCCTCGCCCGATAGCCCCATATGCATCCTCAGCCCATCGGTCATCTGCCTCTCGATGGTAAAGACCGGGTTGAGCGAGGTCATCGGCTCCTGAAAGATCATCCCGATCTCTTTGCCGCGAATGGCGCGCATGGTCGCGTCGTCGGCGCCGGCCACATCAATCACGCCCGCGGCGCTGGCAAACTCCAGCCGTCCGCCGGTGATCCGCCCGCCGCCGAACTCGACCAGTCGCATCAGCGACAGCGAGGTCACCGATTTGCCCGATCCGCTTTCACCCACGACGCAGAGGGTCTCGCCCGGCGCGATGGTGAAACTGACATCCTCGACCCCGACGATGGGGCCCTCCTCGCCCTGGAACTCGACCCGCAGATTGTCGATCGCGACCAGCGGCCTGACATCGTCCAGCATCACGAGGCTCCCTTCGATCTGGGGTCGAGCGCGTCGCGCAGCGCGTCTCCGAACATATTGAGGCCAAGCACGGTCAGCGCCACCGCCGCCCCCGGCACCAGCGCGGTCCAGGGGGCGCGGTCGAGGTAATCGCGCGAGGCCTGGATCATCAGCCCCCAGGAGGCATCCGGCGGCTGGGTGCCGAGGCCAAGAAAACTCAGCCCCGCCTCGGCCAGGATGGCGAAGGCCAGGCTGATGGTGGACTGCACGATCACCGCCGGCATGATGTTGGGCAGAATATGCCGCACGATCAGCCGCGCGTCGGAGTTGCCGGCGGTGCGCGCGGCCTCGACATAAGGCATCTGCGCCACCCGCAGCGCCTCGCCCCGGATGATGCGGGCGAGAAAGGGGGTGAAGGCGATGCCGATGGCGATGATGGTGTTTTGCAGGTTGGGGCCCAGCACCGCGCTGATGGTCAGCGCCAGTAGCAGCGCCGGAAAGGCCAGCAGCGTGTCGACCAGACGCATCAACACGTTGTCGGTCGTGCGCCCGGCATAGCCCGAGATCAGCCCCAGCGGCAGGCCGATCACGATCGACATCAGCACCGCCGCGCTGGCGATGGCGATCGAGGTTCGCGCGCCCAGCAGCACACGGTACATCAGATCGCGCCCCAGTTGGTCGGTGCCCAGCGGATGCGCCCAGGTGGGCGGCGACAGACGCGCGCGCATGTCCATCTTGGTGGCCCAGTCGGCGGGGATCAGCACCGGCGCGATCACCGCGATCAGCAGGATCGCCAGCACCAGACCGATGCCGAGCATCCCCTTGGAGGTTCGGAAAGAGGCAGGCAGCTTCATGACAGACGGATCCTCGGGTCGACCAGAACGTAAAGCAGGTCCACGATCAGGTTGGCGAGCATGACAACGGCGGCGATGACAAAGACGCTGGCCTGGATCAGCGGGATGTCGCGGTTGAGCAGCGCCTGATAGGTCAGCCAGCCCATGCCGGTATAGTTGAACAGGCTCTCGATCACGATGATCGAGCCGAAGAGATAGCCGACCTGAAGCCCGGCCACGGTCATCACCGGCCCCACCGCGTTGGCCAGCCCATAGCGCCAGACCACGGTACGCTCGCCCAGCCCCTTGGCACGGGCGACGCGGATGAATTCCTGGTTGAGAATGCCGGTCATGGTGGCCCGCGTCATCCGCGTCAGATGCGCCATCAGCCCCAGCCCCAGCGCCAGCGACGGCAGCAGCGCATGGCGGAAGGCCAGCAGCAGATCCTCGCCCGGATCGACAAAGCCCGAGGAGGGCAGCCAGTGCAGCCCGCGGGCGAACAGCAGGATCATCATGATCCCCCAGAAGAAATCCGGCAGGCTGACGCCCAGCAGCGCGGCCGAGCTCGACGCGGTGTCCTGCCAGCGGTTGGGATGCACCGCCGCCCAGACCCCCAGCGGCACCGCGCAGATCAGCGCGATGCTCATGGAGAACAGGACGATCAGCCCGCTCGCCGTCATCTTTTGCAGCAACAGCGGCGCGATCGGCTCCTTGAACACCAGCGAGGTGCCCCAGTCGCCCGTGAGCATGCCGCCGATCCAGCGGCCGTATTGCACCAGCAGCGGATCGTTCAGCCCCAGCGACTCGCGCAGGCCCGCCAGCGCCTCGGGGTTGGACTGGGTGCCCATGATCATCATCGCCACGTCGCCCGGCAGGATATTGGTCACCGCAAAGGTGATCGCCGAGATCAGAAACAGCGTCAGAAGCATCGAGAGGATGCGGTTGAGAATATAGCTCACGGCCTGCCCTGCCCTTTGCTGGCGCGCGCCCTCGGGTGCCGCCGCCGGATGTCAGAAAAGGACCGGGGCGCGCCTCCCCATCGCGCGCGCCCCGGTCTGCGGGTCAGCTTTGCAGCCAGACCTTGTGGAAGTTCAGGTTCGACCCGTTGGGATGCACGATGGTGTCCAGCCCCATCACGCCGGTCTGGGCGCCGATGGTGCCGTTGCGGAACCACAGGATCACGTCCAGCGTCTCGTCATGGACGACGGTCTGCACCTGCTTGTAGATGTCCGCGCGCGCCTGCGGATCGACGGTGACCCGCGCCTTGGCGGTCAGTTCATCCACCTTGGCGTTGGAGATCTTGCGGTAGTTGAAGGCCCCCTCGGTGTTCCACAGCGAGTAGTAGAGGAAATCCGGCTCCCACAGAGTGAAGAAGTTCATCATGGTGATCTGGAAATCCTTGTCGACCCAGCACTGGCTCAGCCAGTCCGACCATGTGAGCTGTTCGATGGTCGCGTCGACCCCGGCCATGCGGAACCACTCCAGCATGATCTGGGCGGCCTCGATGTGGTAGGGATAGTTGGTGGTGGCTTTGAACACCACCGACAGCTCGCCCTCGCCATAGCCGGCCTCGGCCAGCAATGCCTTTGCCTTTTCAAAGTCTTGCGGGCGTTGCTTCAGGTCATGATTGTAGGAGGCCGAGGTCGGGTAGCTGGGCGATGCGGTCACCGCGCCCTGGCCCCAGAGCGCCCCCTCCAGCAGCGCCTCCTTGTCGATCATGTAATCGAAGGCCTCGCGCACCTTGGGGTTCTTGAACGGCTCGAAGTCGTGGTTGAAGTTGACGAAATCCCAGTTCAGCGGGAACCAGGAGACGACCTGGAACTTGTCGTCGCCCTCGATCTCGGCGATCCGGTCGGCCGGGATGTCGTTGATCATGTGCAGCTCGCCGGTGCGCAACCCGGTCAGGCGCACGGTGGGTTCGGTAATCTCGCGCGCGATGATCTTGTCCAGATAGGCCGGGCCGCCCCAGTAGTCGTCAAAGCGGGCCAGCTCGACCTCGTTGCCGAACTCGCGGCGCACGAACTTGAACGGGCCGCAGCCGATCGGCGTGGTGCCCTGCACATCGCCGGTGCCGGTCGGCATGATCACACCGGCACCGTTTTCGGCCAGGCGCGACAGGAACGGCGCGTTGACCTGGCCGAGCGTGATGACGACGGTCAGATCGTCGGGCGTATCGATGCTGGCGACGCTGTTGAACACCTCGAAGTTGACCGCGCCGGTGGCCGGATCCTTGCAGCGCTCGAAGGAGAATTTCACGTCGGCCGAGGTCATCTTCTGCCCGTTGTGAAAGACCACGCCGGGGCGCAGCTTGAAGGTATAGACCAGGCCGTCGGCGCTGATCTCGAAGCTCTCGGCGAGGTTCGGGATCACGTTCAGATCCTTGTCGACGGTGACGATCGAGTCGTGCACGTTCTGAAGAACCCGGCCGGTCGAGGCGGTGCCGGTCTGGTGCATGTCGAGGTTCTGGGTGGTCTCGGAATGGCCCCAGATCAGGGTGCCGCCGCTGACCGGCTCGGCCTGCGCCATGGCCGGAATCCCGGTCGCATAGAGGATCGTGCCCCCCATCAGGGCCGATGTGGATTTCAGGAAGTCTCTGCGTTTCATGGTCGTCTCCTTGTTGGGTGAATGGGCGGCATCGGCCCGGACTACGTTCTGCAAGCGCCCCGTTCGGGGTCGTTATGTATCGGTTCAGGCTGGCAGGACCGGACGCTCGGCGGCGACGGCCAGCCGGGCCTCCAGCGCCTGTCCGATGTTGAGGATCGTCCCCTCCTCGAACAGCCGCCCCCAGAGCGAGATGCCCTGCGGCACCCGGTGGGTTTCGCCGCTCTCGTCCGCCTCGCCGGTGGTCAGCTTGCCGGCGCCCAGCGAGGCCGGGCTGCGGGTGCCGAGCTGGTCGAAGCCCGCCCGCAGATGCAGGCAGGGATGGCCGGTGAAGTTCGAGGCGACCAGCATCGGTCCGGTCATGAACGGGCCGATCAGCGCGTCGACCTCGTCGAACAGCCCGTCCAGCGCCTGCATCACCAGATAACGCAGCCGGTCGAGCTGCACGTGGTCGACCGCCGACAGGAACCGCGCCTTGCGAAAGGTGTTGGGCCACGCCCCGTCACCCTGCCAGGTCAGCGTGTCGTCGAGATCCGAGAGCGTCAGGTGTTCGAACGCCGCCGCCGCCTCGGCATAGAGGATGTTCATCAGCGCGCCATAGGGCAGATCGGGCAGCGAGACCTCGACCACCTCAATGCCCAGCTCCTTCGCCGCCGCCAGCGCCGCGCGATCGATGTCCGTCGCACCTTCGCCGAAGGCGTCGGGCAGATAGCCGAGCTTCAGCCCCTCGATCCCCTTGGCGGCATCGAAGGCCAGCGGCGCCTGGATCGTGCAGCGGTCGGCCGGATCGGCCCCGTTCAGCGCGTCGAGCACCAGCGCGGTGTCCTCGACCCCGCGGCAGATTGGCCCGACCTTGTCCAGCGACCAGCACAGCGCCATCGCCCCGGCCCGGCTGACCCGCCCGAAGGTGGGGCGCAGCCCGGTGGTGCCGCAGCGCTGGCTGGGCGAGGTGATCGAGCCCAGCGTCTCGGTCCCGATGGAGAACCCGCAAAGCCCGGCGGCGGTGGCCGAGGCCGAGCCGGCGCTGGACCCCGAGGCGCCCTCTTCGATATTGAACGGGTTGCGGGTGCGGCCGCCGTACCAGATGTCGTTATAGGCCAGCGCGCCCAGCGTGGTCTTGCCCAGCAACACCGCGCCCGCCTGCCGCAGCAGGGTGACGATGCGCGCGTCCGCCTCCGGCACCCGGTCCTGAAACGGCTCGGCGCCCCAGCCGGTGACAATGCCCTTGGTGTCGAACAGATCCTTTACGCCGTAGGGGATGCCATGCAGCGGCCCCAGACAGGTGCCCTTGGCCAGCAGCGCGTCCATCGCGTCGGCCTCGGCCAGCGCCAGATCGGCGGTGACGGTTGCAAAGCAGAACAGATGCGGATTGAGCTGTTCGATCCGGTCCAGATAGATCTGCGTGAGCCGCCGGCTGCTGAGCGCGCCGGAGCGGATCCAGGCACCAAGCTCGGGCAGGCAGGCAAAGGCGATGTCGGCGTCATCGTCGGGCAGCGGCGCCGCCGGTTCGCTGGCGCTCACGCCCACCGCGACCGGCATCTGGAACCCCGGCAGCCGCGGATCGAAGCGCAGTGCCATCGGCACCGTATTGGGCATCTCGACGCCCCGCCGCGCCACGGAGGAGGCGATCTGGCCGTCGAGGTTGCCCACCATCTGCGCCCTCTCGCGCGCGGTATAGGCGATGCCCATCAGCCGCTCGGCGGCCTCGATATCGGCCTCGGTAATGGTTTGGTCTTCCATGCTCTCACCTCACAGGCAGGTTGTTTCGAAATGCGGCGGTCAGTCGCCCACCGCCTGGCGTACATCCAGCGCATCGCGCAGCCAGTCGCCGACAAAATTGATCGCCAGAACCACCAGCATGATCGCCAGCCCCGGAAACACGCCCAGCCACCACGCCTGGGTGATAAAGCCGCGCCCGTCCGCCAGGATCAGCCCCCAGGTCGGCGTATAGGCATCGACGCCGAGGCCGAGGAACGACAGGCTTGCCTCGCCCAGAATAGCATAGGACACGCTGACGGTGGCCTGCACGATGATCGGCGCCACCGCATTGGGCAGGATGTGGATGAACAGCGTGCGCCCCTTGGAAAAGCCCAGCGTGCGGGCGGCATCGACATATTGCTCTTCGCGCAGCGACAGGGTCATGGAGCGGGCGACACGGGCGAAATCGTCGATGAAGGCCAGCGACAGCGCCACGATCACGTTCAACAGGCCGGTGCCGAACACCGCGACCAGATAGACCGCGATGATGAAGTTCGGGAACGCCCACTGCAGGTCGATATAGCGCATGATCAGCAGATCGAGCCAGCCGCCGAAATAGCCCGCGACCAGCCCCAGCGCGATGCCGATCGCCAGCGCGATGCCCACGGTGGAAATGCCGATGAACAGCGACACCCGGGTGCCGTGCAGGATCCGGCTGAGCAGGTCGCGGCCCAGATCGTCGGTCCCCAGCGGATGCGTCCAGCTGAGCCCCGACATCATGTCGAGCGTCATCGCGTTGGGGTCGAAGGGCGAGAGCAGCGGCGCGAACACCGCGCCGATCACGAACAGGATCAGGACGGCCAGCCCGGCCTGCGCCTTGCGGTCCCGGACCAGCGTCGCGCGGAACCGCGACCGGCGCCTGGGCAGCGGGTCCGTCTCCGGGTTTTGGGTGGTATCTGTCATCAGTTCAGCCGAATGCGCGGGTCGATCACCCCGTAGAGCAGATCGACGATGAGATTGGAAAAGACGAAGATGGCAGAGACAACCAGCACCGCCCCCTGCACCACCGGGTAATCGCGGTTCAGGATGCCTTCGATCAGAACGCGGCCCAGACCCTTGATCGCAAAGACATTCTCGACCACCACGGCACCAGAGATCAGCAGCGCGAAGGCGATCCCGATCACGGTAATCACCGGGATCATCGCATTGGGCAGCGCATGGCCGAACATGATCATCCAGGGCGTCAGCCCCTTGGCCCGCGCCGTGCGCATATAGTCGGATTTCAGCACCTCGAGCAGCGAGGAACGGATCATCCGCGCGATGATCGCCGAAAACGCCGTGCCGATGGCGACCGCCGGCAGGATGAGGTGACTAAGCCAGGGCCAGAGCCCGTCGGCCAGCGGCGCATAGCCGATGGCGGGCAGCCATTGCAGATTGGCGGCAAAGACGATGATCAGCAGGATCGCCAGCCAGAAATCCGGCATCGACAACCCCAGAAAGGCCAGCAGCGACACCGTGGTATCGGTCGCGCTGTTGCGGCGCGTCGCCGACAGGATGCCGGCCGGAACGGCGATGATCAGCGCGATGACAAAGGCCAGCAGCGACAGCGACAGGGTGCGCGGGATCGCCTCGGCCAGAACGTCGGTGACCGCCGCACGGCTGCCATAGATCGACGCGCCCAGATCGCCGTGAAGCATGTTCTGGAACCAGATCGCATATTGCACGAAGAGCGAGCGGTCGAGTCCGAGCTGCCGTTTCATCGCGGCGATCTCGTCCGGGCCGCCCGCATCCGCGAGCATGGCGGCGACCGGATCGCCGGGCACGAAGCGCAGCATGAAGAACACCAGCGTGGCCACCGCCCACATCACGATGACCGAGCCGATCAATCTGCGCAGCATATAGCTTGCCACCGGAACCGTCCTTTCTGAACTGGGGGAACCGGGCCGGCGGCAGGCCGGCCCGGAACGGGATATGTCGCCTCAGCCGAGGGTCACGCGGTCAAAGTCGTGCAGCCCGGGAATGCGGCTCTCTTCGGGGAAAGTCACCGACTTGTGGCGCACCTGAACGTCGACCGGATGGTAGAGAAAGCCGCAGGCGACCCGGTCGGAGGTGATCTGGTTGGCCTTGCGCACCATCTCGCGGCGCTTTTCCAGATCGGCGGTCACCGACTGATCGTCGATCAGCTGATCCGCCTCGGCATTGCTGAAATAGCCAAAGGCGTATTTCGCGGTGTCGCGGGTCCGGCCGTTGAACTTCGACGTGGTCTTCATCCAGTCGACGATGCCGTCATCGGGGTCATAGTCGCCGCCCGAGCCGCCCAGCCGCATGTCGAATTCGCAGTTGTTGAAATCCTGGATACCGACCGAGAATTCCTTGGGCACGACCTTGATGGTGATGCCCAGCACCTGCTTGTAGATGTTGGCCAGCACCAGACCGTTGCGTTTCTGACCGGGGGTGGTGATCAGCTCCAGCTCGGGAAAGCCCTCGCCGCCGGGGAATCCGGCCTCGGCCAGCAGCGCGCGGGCGCCGTCGGGGTCGAAGGCCTGCATGGATTTATCCGCGATCCCCTCGTCATAGTAAAAGGCCATCGCCGGGTTGATGGTGCCGTAACCGGGCACCGCATAGCCGAAATGCGCCTGTTTGACATAGGTGTCGCGGTCCAGCGCCTTGGCCAGCGCCAGACGGACCATGAAGCCCTTGTCCTTCATCAGCTCGTCCATCGGCTTGTCGAAATCGGTGACCTTCATCGGCTCGCGCCAGGGGTTCATCCAGACCGACTGGAACCCCGGGGCCGGCTTGATGTCGACCACCAGATCGGAGTTGGACTTGAACCGGTCGATCAGCTGCGCCGCCAACGGGTTGCCGCCGATATACTGGATATCGCCCGCCTCCAGCGCGGCGGCGATCGGCTCCACCCCGTCGATCGGCTTGATGATCACCTTGTCGAGCTTGGGCCGCTCGGGGTCGTAGTAATCGGCGAATTTCTCCAGCACCACGCCCTGGCCCAGCACATGTTCGGTCACCTTGAACGGGCCGGTGCCGACCGGGGTCAGGCCATACTGGGCCTCGCCCATCTGCTCCAGCGCGCCCCTGGACACGATGGTCATCGCCCGTCCCGAGGCGCGTTCCAGCGTCTTGGTCAGGAACGAGGCCTGCGGTTGCTTCAGCGTGAACTTCACCTCGTAATTGCCCATCTTTTCAAGCTTTTCGACATTGGCGAGGTTCTTGGAGTGGATCGACTTTTCCGGGTTGGACGAGCGGTCGAAGGTGAACAGGACGTCATCGGCATTGAAGGCATCGCCGTTGTGAAAGGTAACGCCCTCGCGCAGCTTGAAGATGTACTCAAGGCCATCATCCGAAACCGTCCAGGTCTCGGCCAGATCGCCCTGGGCCACCAGCGAGGCGTCGATATGCATCAGCCCGGACAGTACGTTCGAGGCGATCTGGAATTGCAGCACCTGATCGATCCGCGCCGGATCGAGGGTCTGGACCTCGGCCACCCCGGCCCAGCCGCAGGTCAGCGTGCCGCCGCCATGGCCGGCCGCGCGGGCCATGCCGGAAAACCCCGGCGTCAGTTGCGCCGCGGTCAGCGCGCCGCCGGCGGCCAGCAGACGCAGCGTGGCGCGGCGCGACAGTTTCGGCCCGGACAGATCCTTGCCGGTCAGGCCCAGCATCGGATCGCTTGGGTCATAGTCGTGGGCGTCGTCCCACAATTTGCGCATCTCTTTGGTCAGGTTCTTGATCTTGGTCATGAGTGGCTCCCTGTTGATTTTATTGTTGCGAAAGTGACGTCAGCCGGCCGGAACAAGCGTGCCGGTCTCCCAGCAGGCCGCCATATGGCCGGGTTCGACCGGGTCGAGGCGCGGCACCTCGCGCCGGCAGCGGTCGGTTGCGCGCGGACAGCGCGGGTGAAAGAAACAGCCCGACGGCGGATTGGCGGGGCTGGGCACTTCGCCCTCCAGCGGCACGATCTCGCGCCCGGCCTCGTAGTCGGGATCCGGATTGGGCACGGCGTCGATCAGCGCCTGGGTATAGGGGTGTTTCGGGCTGGCAAAGAGCGGGTCCGACGGCGCCGTCTCGGCGATCCGGCCCAGATACATCACCGCCACCTGATCACAGATATGGCGCACCACCGACAGGTCGTGACCGATGAACAGATAGGTCAGGCCCAGCTCTTTCTGGAGCCCCTCGAGCAGATTGATGATCTGCGCCTGGATCGACACGTCGAGCGCCGAGACCGCCTCGTCGCAGACGATCAGTTCGGGGTTCATCGCCAGCGCCCGGGCGATGCCGACGCGCTGGCGCTGTCCGCCCGACATTTCATGCGGATAAAGATCGGCGAACCGGGCCGGCAGCCCGCAGATGTCCAGCAGGCGGGCGACCTCGGCCTTGATCTCGCTCTCGGGCTTGAGCCGGTGCACCCGCAGAGGCTCGGAAATGATCCGCCCGGTGCTCATGCGGGGGTTGAGGGAGGAGAACGGATCCTGGAACACCGCCTGCACCCTGCCCCGGAACCGGCTCAGGGCGACCGCGTCCATCTTGGCGACATCCTCGCCGTCGAACCGGATCACGCCGGACGTCGGTTCGAGCAGTTGCAGCACGGCGCGGGCGACGGTGGTCTTGCCGCACCCAGATTCCCCGACCAGCCCGAAAGAGGTGCCGCGCGGAACCGAGAAGGATACCCCGCTCACCGCGCGGACCTCTCCGACAGTGCGCTGAAAGAAGCCCTTGCGGATCGGGAAGCCGACATGGAGGTCGTTCACCTCCAGCAGCGGACGGGTCGTCGTCATGCCGCGGCCCCCTTGCTCTTCAGTTTCTGGATGCCGGAGTTCCAGCAGGCGACCTCATGCCCGCCCTCGGCGATGAAATCGGGAACCTGTTCGGCGCAAATGTCGCTCGCCTTCGGGCAGCGGGGATGGAACCGGCAGCCGGGAAGTGCCACGGTCGGGTCGGGCGGCGCCCCGGGCACCGGGCGCAGCGGCGTGTCGCGCGGCAGGTCGAGCCGCGGCACCGAGGCCAGAAGCCCCTGGGTGTAGGGATGCTGCGGATCGCGATAGAGCTGCCGCGCGGTGGCCCGCTCCACCACACGGCCGCCATACATCACGGCGACGTTCTGGGCATGGCGCGCGACGATGCCAAGGTTGTGCGTGATCAGGACAAGGCCGACCCCGTGATCGCGGCACAGCCGCGATGTCAGGCTGAGGATCTGCGCCTGAATGGTCACGTCCAGCGCCGTGGTCGGCTCGTCCGCCAGGATCAGCTCTGGCTCGCAGGACAGCGCGATGGCGATCATCACCCGCTGGCGCATTCCGCCTGAAAGCTGGTGCGGATATTGCTTCAGCCGACGCTCCGGGTCCGAGATTCCCACCTCGGTCAGCAACTCCAGCGCGCGGGCGCGCGCCGCCCGGCGGCTTAGCCTATTTTTTAGGCGCATCCCCTCGGTTAGCTGACGTTCGATCGACCGCACCGGGTTCAGAGAGGTCATCGGCTCCTGAAAGATCATAGCGATTCCGCTGCCGCGCAGATCGTTGTGACGCCGCGCCGAAATCGTCGTCAGATCCTCGCCGTCGAACAGGATATGCCCGCCGCTGACCGACAGCCCCTCGCCCAGAAGGCCCATCACGGCGAGCGCGGTCAGGGATTTACCGGAACCGGATTCCCCAACGATCGCAAGGGTTTCCCCACGATCCACCGAGAAATGAGCGTCATGAACCAAACGGCAGGACTGACCATCGCGCGCCACGTCTATCGCCAGATTTTCAACGCGCAGAAGCGTCATTCTTTTTCTGCCTTCCCGCCCAATTGACTGGACACCGAGCGCCGTTATCATTATCGATATTGATAGTATGAAGAGGCGCGAAAACATGTCAACAGGCCCGAAGCCCGCCCTGAGTGAATTGACCGCAGACCTCCCAAATCTGGGCGGGAAAAAGTCGGATCTGATCTACATCGCGCTGAAACGGGCGATTCTGTTCCGGCAACTCCTCCCCGACCAGCAACTGCTGGAACAGGATCTCGCAGGACGGTTCGGATGCAGCCAGGGCACCATCCGCGAGGCGCTATTGCGCCTCGACGATGACGGCCTGGTCAAGCGGTCCGGCTATCGCGGCACCCGGGTCACCGAGACCAGCCTCGAGGAGGCGGTCGAGATGGTGCGCATCCGCCTGTCGATCGAGCGCGGCGTGGCGCGCAAGATTGCCACCGCCGACTTTTCGCAGCATCAGGACAAGATCGACGGCGTGATCCGGCAAATGGCCGAGGCGCACAAACAGGATGACCTCTACCGGAGCAGCGAGCTGGACCGCGCCTTCCATTGCTCGCTGGCCTCCGCCGCGGATATGGACCTGCTCTCGCCGCTGCTGCTGCGCTGTGCCCTGCACATTCACCGCTTTACCCTCAGCAGCGTCGAGGTGCCACGCCGGTTCTATCAGGAGGCCGGCGTTGATGTCGAACATCGCGCCCTGCTTGAGGAACTGACCTGTGGCGACCCCGATCACGCCGAACACGCGATATCCGATCACCTCGCCCATGTCCTCAGCCGCTGGACCCCCTCGCTCTATCAGGCGGTGGGCCCCTCGGTCTTCAACGACCTTCGAAAACGATAACGCAAGACGGAGCCCAAATGGCCGCTTTCACTACCCGCCCCGAGATCACCGGCACCTTCGGCGTCGCGACATCCACCCACTGGCTGGCCTCCTCGGTCGGATTCGGCCTGCTCGAAAAGGGCGGCAACGCCTTCGACGCCGCGGTGGCGATGGGCTTTGTGCTGCAGGTTGTCGAACCGCATCTGAACGGACCCGGCGGCGAGGTGCCCGCGATCGTCTATTCCGCCAAAGAGGACAAGGTAAAGGTTCTGTGCGGTCAGGGCAGCGCGCCGCAGGGCGCAACCATCGCCAAATACCGCGACGAGGGGCTGGACCTGATCCCCGGCTCCGGGCTGCTGGCCACCGTGATCCCCGGCGCCTTCGACGGCTGGATGCTGATGCTCCGCGATCAGGGCACGATGTCGCTGCGCGAGGTGCTGGAACCGGCGATCTACTATGCCCGCCAGGGCCATCCGGTGCTTGAGCGTGTCTCGCTCGCCATCGAAAGCCTGGGCGAGCTGTTCGAACAGGAATGGCCGACCTCGGCCGAAACCTGGATGCCGGGCGGCAAGGCCCCCGCCACCGGCCGCCTGTTCCGCAATCCGGCCCTTGCCGACACCTGGGAACGGCTGCTGACCGAGGCCGAGACGGTTTCCGGCCGCGAGGCGCAGATCGACAAGGCGCGCGACGCCTTCTATCGCGGCTTCATCGCCGAGGCGATCGGCGGCTATCTCAAGGACGCCTGCGTCATGGATGGCACCGGCGAACGGCGCAAGGGCGTACTGAGCGCCGATGACCTCGCCGGCTGGCACGCCCATTGGGAAGAGCCGCTCACCCTCGACTATGGCGACTGGGCCGTCTGCAAGACGGCGCCCTGGAGCCAGGGGCCGGTCCTGCTGCAAAGCCTGCAATTGCTGAAACACGCCGGCATCGCGGATATGCCGCTGATGGGCGCGGATTTCATCCATACCGTCATCGAGGCGATGAAACTCTCTTACGCGGACCGGGAGGCCTATTACGGCGACCCCGATTTCTTCGACATCCCCATGGAGCGGCTGCTGTCCGACGATTACGCAGCCGGGCGCAGCAAACTGATCACCGGAGCCGCCTCGCTGGAGCAGCGGCCGGGCGTCCTTCCGGGGCTGGAGCATCTGGCCCGGGCCGCCATCGACCGCGCAGGCGCCAGCGCCGGGGTGTCCGTCGGCGCCGATGCGGGCGAGCCGACCATGGCGCATCTGTCGAACCGGCGCGGCGACACCGTGCATGTCGACGTGATCGACCGCTGGGGCAACATGGTCTCGGCCACCCCTTCGGGCGGCTGGCTGCAATCCTCGCCGATCATCCCCGGCCTGGGCTTCGCGCTCAACTCCCGCGCCCAGATGTTCTGGCTCGACGAGGGGCTGCCCACCAGCCTGGCCCCGGGGCATCGTCCGCGCACCACCCTGACCCCCTCGCTGGCGCTCAGGGACGGCAGGCCGCACCTGGCCTTCGGCACCCCCGGCGGCGACCAGCAGGACCAGTGGCAGTTGATCTTTTTCCTGCGCCTCGTGCACGGGCAGCAGAACATGCAGGAGGTGATCGACGCCCCGCTGTTCCATTCCGAGCATTTCACCGGCTCGTTCTATCCCCGCGTCGCCAACCCCGGCCGGATGATGATCGAACCCTCGGCCGGCGCCGAGGTGATCGCCGAGCTGCGCGGGCGCGGTCACGATGTCAACGTGTCCGAACCCTGGGCCATCGGCCGGCTGACCGCCGCCGCGCGGGATGCCGACGGGCTGCTGCGCGCCGCCGCAACCCCGCGGCTGATGCAGGCCTATGCGGTCGGCAGATAGGGAGGCGGTGACATGACCTATTCCATCGTCGCCCGCGACCCGGCGACCGGCCATCTGGGAATCGCCGTGGCCAGCCGCTTTTTCGCCGTTGGTGCGCTGGTGCCGCATATCCGCACCGGGGCTGCGGTCGCCACCCAGGCCTTCATCAATCCGATGTGGGGGGTCGAAGGGGCCCTTCGGTTGCAGGGCGGAGAAGGCGCGCAGGAGGTTCTGGCGGATTTCATCGCCCGCGATTCCGGCGCGCCCCAGCGCCAGGCCCATATGATCGACACCAGCGGCGAGATCGCCGCCCATACCGGCGCCGACTGCGTCGACTGGGCCGGTCATTGCGGCGCACCGGGCGTTTCGGTGGCGGGCAACATGCTGGCCGGACCGCGGGTGATCGCGGATACGCTTTCGTGCTATCTGGACAATCCCGGCCTGCCCTTTGCCGAGCGTCTGCTTCTGGCGATGGCCGCAGGCGAGGATGCCGGCGGCGACAAGCGCGGCCGCCAGTCCGCCGCGTTGCGCATTCACCGCGGCCAGGACTACCCCTGGCTCGACCTGCGCACCGACGACCACCCCGATCCGCTGGCCGATCTTGCGCGGTTGCTGAAGGTCGCCGGCGAGCGCTATCTGCTGTTCGCCGAAGGCTTCGGCACGGCGGAGAACTTCGCCGGGGTGACCGATCGGTCGAACCTGGACCGCAGGATCGCAGAGCGTGAAGGCAGCGCCGGGTGACACCGAAGCCGCACCGCAACGCCTGCGGAGCGGATGGGCCGGGCCGCGACCTGCCCTTCGCCCTCAGCCGGTCCGGTCGACGGCGTAGCGCTTTTCCTCATCGAAATAGGCGTCGAACCCGATCCGGGTCTTCATCTCGTCAAAGGGCATCAGCAGTTCCGCCGGCGGGGTGCCAGTCTTGAAGGCGTCCAGCGCCGCCACCATAGCCTTCATGGCCGCCGCCATCACCGTCAGCGGATAGGCCGCGATCTTGAACCCCATCGCCTCCAGTTCCTTCGGCGCCAGCGCCGGGGTCAGCCCGCCCTCGACGATATTGGCCATTTTCGGCCCCTCGAGTTCGGAACAGACGCGCCGCATCTCGCCCTCGTCGCGGGGCGCCTCGACGAACAGGATGTCCGCGCCCAGACGCCTGAATTCGCGGGCGCGCGCAATGGCTTCGTCCAGGCCGTGCTCGTGCCGGGCATCGGTGCGTGCCAGGATCAGGATGTCATGCCCCTCGGCGCGGGCATCGGCGGCGGCGCGGATGCGCTCGAACGCCTCGTCGCGCGTGACCACCGATTTGCCGGCGGTATGGCCGCAGCGTTTGGGGGCGACCTGATCCTCGATCATCACCGCCGCAAAGCCCGCCTGCGCGAACCCCTTCACCGTGCGTTTCACGTTCATCGCATTGCCATAGCCGGTGTCGCCGTCGCCGATCACCGGGACCGACACCGCGTTGCAGATGTTGCGCCCCTGGTCCAGCACCTCGGCATAGGACATCAACCCGGTGTCGGGCGCCCCCAGCCGGGCGGCGGCCGAGGCAAAGCCCGACATGAAGGTCAGCGCAAACCCCTCCTGCTCGATCAGCTTGGCAGAAAGCGGATCGAAACAGCAGGGCATGGTGATCAGGCCGGGGCGCGCCAGCAGCGCGCGCAGCTTGTCGGGTTGGGATCGGGTCATGGGGTCAGGGTCACAGTTTGAAGGGAATATAAAGGGCGAGGTCGGGCCAAAGATAGAGCAGCGCCACGGTCAGCAGCATCAGCACGAGGAACGGCAGGGTGCCGCGCGACACCTCGCCGAGCGAGGATTTCGTCACCGACTGGATCACATAGAGGTTCAGTCCGACCGGCGGCGTGATCAGCGCGCATTCCACCAGGATGACCATGTAGATCCCGAACCAGATCGGATCGAAATGCATCGCCAGCGCCGCCGGCAGCAACACCGGCGTCATGATCAGCACCATCGACAGCGCCTCGAACACCAGCCCCATCAGCAGCAGCACCACCGAGACCACGACGATCAGCCCCAGCGGCGTGGCCACCCAGTCCGACAGGAACGCCGAGATGTCCTGCGGGATGCGATAGAGCGTGATCGCCTTGCCGAAGATCTTGGCCCCGGCGATGATCAGCAGGATGGAGACGGTGGTCGACATCGAATCCACCATCGCCCCCCACAGCTTGGCCCAGGTCAGGCTGCGCAGGATCACGCCGGTGATGAACAGCGCCACAGAAAAGCCGATGGCGGCGGCCTCGGTCGGGGTAAAGGCGCCGGAATAGATACCGCCCAGGATCACCGCCGCCAGCACGACCGAGGGCGCCGCCCGCAGCGTGGCGCGCCAGCGCTCGGGCCAGCTGACCGGCTCGACCGGGGTATAGCTTTGCAGGAACCGCGCCGAGAGGATGGAATAGAGGATGAACAGCGCGATCAGCGCCAGGCCCGGTCCGATGCCGGCCATGAACAGCGCGATGACGGATTCCTCGGTGACGAAGCCATAGATGATTAGCGGGATCGAGGGCGGGATCAGGATGCCCAGCGTTCCGCCCGCCGCCAGCAGCCCGTAAACGAACCGCCGGTTGTACCCGCGCGAGATCATTTCCGGCGCCGCGACGGTGCCGATGGTGGCGGCGGTGGCCACCGAACTGCCCGAGATGGCGGCGAAGATGCCGCAGGAGATGATCGTCGCCACCGCCAGCCCGCCGGGCCAGTGCCCGACCCAGGCCTGCACTGCGGCGAACAGGTCGCGCCCGACCCCGCCCTTCAGCAGGATATTGGACATCAGCAGGAACAGCGGCACCGCCAGCAGGATGAAACCGTCCATCGTCGACAGGATCGCCTGCGGCGCCATCAGCGGCGAGAACCCGCCGAGATACAGCATCGACAGCCCCAGCATGCCCAGCGCATAGGCCACCGGCACACCGACCAGCAGCAGCGCGAACAGCGCGACCAGGATCACGATGACGGTCATTCCATCACCCCTTCCTCATCGGGCAGAGTGCCGCTGAGCGCCCGCCACAGATTGGTCAGGCAGGACAGGATCAGCAGGGCGAAACCGGCCGGAACCGAGGCCTCGGGGATCCAGGACGGCATGTCCAGCATCGTGCCGGTCGTCCGCTGCCGTTCGAAACTGTCAAAGAATATCTCGAAGCCATAGGCCAGAACCACCAGCGAAAAGACCAGGATGACAAGGATCGACAGCACCTCGGCCCATTGGCGCAGCCTCGGCGACAACTGCGCGGTCACCGCGGTGACGCGGATGTGCCGCCGGTGTGTCAGCGCCCAGCCCATCGCGACCGGACAGGCCCAGATCAGGCACAGCTGGCTCAGCTCGGCCGCCCAGATCGTCGGCGCATTGAAGAAATAGCGCGCCACCACCTCATAGGTCAGCATACCGCCGCTCAGGGTCAGCAGGCTGGCCGCCAGCCAGGCGGTGGCGGTTTCGATCGCGGTCACCAGACGCATTGGATCTGTCCTGTCAGAGGGGGCCGTCTGTGGGGCCCGTCTGCCCGCGTGAACAGGCAGACGGTGAAATCGCGCGGATCAGAACCCCCGCGCGGCCTCCAGCATCGCCTTGCCGGCATCGCCGGTCTTTTCCAGGAACGCGTCGTAGACAGGCTGCGACACGGCCTGCCACTGGGCAAGCTCGTCGGCGGTGGGGGTGTAGATGGTCATGCCATTCTCTTTGGCGGCGGCATAGGCGCGCCCTTCGATGGCCGACATCTCATCGCGCACGGAGTTCTCGGCATTGCGCGCGGCGGCCGCGATGATGTCCTTATGCGCCTGGGGCAGAGCGTTCCACCAGTCGGTATTGACCACGACGATGAATTCGATGTCCGCATGATTGGTCACGGTGATCGTGTCCATCACCTCCCACAGCGACCGCGACTGCACCCCGGACACGCCGGTCATGCCGATATCGACGGTGCCGCGCTGATAGGCCAGATACTGCTCGGACCCCGAGATGATGGTCGGCGCGCCGCCGGCGGCGGTGGTGAAATCGCCCAGCGTCTTGCCGAACACCCGCACCTTCTTGCCCTGCATGGCCTCGGGGCTGGAAATCGGACCGCCATTGGACAGCATGATGGCGCCGCCATAGGCTTGCCACCACAGCACGGTCGAGCCGGTGCCCTGGATCGCCTCGTCGATCGGGCCGCGCACCGGGCTGCCCGGGGCCACCGCCTTGCGCACCTTCTCCTCACTGTCGAAAAGGAACGGCTGGTAGAAGATATCGACCATCGGGACATCGCCGACAAAACGCGTCAGCGAGGCGACGCCCGCCTCGATCGCGCCGGAGCCGACGGCCTGCGGCACTTCCTTGTCCTTGTAAAGCTGGGCGCTGTCGTAGATCTCGACCGCGATATCGCCGTTCGATGTCGCCTCGACCTCATCCTTGAACATCTTCAGGTTCTGGCCGAGATGGCTCTTCATCGGCAATTGAAGCGAGATGCGCATCGTGGTCTCGGCGGCCTGAAGCGCCAGCGCGCTGGCCGCGAAAAATGCCGCCGAGGCGAGCCCGGTCACAAAGGTTTTCATGATTTCCTCCCTATTTCCCTGCACGGACGTTTGCGGAAAATTTCCCTTTAGACAAGACGCTTGAGCAAAGATTTGCTGCTGCATCGCAGCATTCGGCGTCGCCCTCGCCCTGCCCGCACAACCGCCCCTGTGCCGCGGGACTCCGGGCGCGGCGCCCCTGCCCTCCAGTGAATTCGACCGCCCGGCCCCGATGCCCGCCGCGCCGGGGCCGCCGCATAAATTCGACCTGCCTAGTTTGCTTGCACAACAACAGGTTAACTGCTCCGGTGCGCGCCGCCCCGCTCTGAACGCTTGATTTCACATGGAACCTGAGTTTTGATCAAATTGCGAAACCGGGGATCAACGCATGATAGAAATCGACACCGTCAGCAAGGTCTTCACCGGCCGCGGGGCCCCGTTTACCGCGTTGGACGAGGTTTCGGTCACAATCCGCGAGAACGAGTTCTTTACCCTTCTCGGGCCGTCCGGATGCGGCAAGACAACGCTGCTGCGGGTGATCGCCGGCTTTATCGCGCCCACCAGCGGCACGCTCACGCTGGAGGGGCAGAACCTGGTCAGCCTGCCGCCCTACAGGCGCCCGGTGAACACGGTGTTCCAGTCCTACGCGCTGTTTCCCCACATGACCGTGGCGCAGAATATCGCCTTCGGGCTGGAAATGCTGAACAAGCCGCGCGCCGAGGTAAAGGCCACCGTCGACGAGATGCTGGCGCTGGTGCGGATGACCGAGATGGCGGGCCGCAAGACCTCGGAGATTTCCGGCGGCCAGCAGCAGCGGGTTGCGCTGGCCCGGGCGTTGGCGCCCCGCCCCAAGGTTCTGCTGCTGGACGAGCCGCTCTCGGCGCTGGATTTCAAACTGCGCAAGGACATGCAGCTGGAGTTGAAGCGGCTGCAATCGGAAACCGGGATCACCTTTGTCTTTGTCACCCACGATCAGGAAGAGGCCCTGACCATGTCCGACCGGATCGCGGTGATGAACGCCGGCAAGATCCGCCAGATCGGCGGGCCACGCGACATCTATGACCACCCGGCGGAACGGTTCGTCGCCGACTTCATCGGTGACACCAATTTCCTCGCTGTCGAGCTCTTGTCGGTCGAGGGCGATCAGGCCCGGGTGCGGCTGGCGTCGGGGGCCGAGGCCCAGGTCCGCGCGCCGCAGGACGGCATGGCCCCCGGGTCGGTCACGCTGGCCGTGCGCCCCGAACACGCCAGCCCGGGCCCTGTCGAGGGGGCAACCCTGGCCGGCGCGCTGGAGAACATCGTCTATTTCGGCACCGATACCCATTTTCATGTAATGCTGGACGACGGGACGCGGTTCGTGCTGCGCCAGCAGAACCAGCCCGATCAGGCCCAGACCCACCGGACCGGCGATCGCGTGGGCGTGATCCTGTCCCCCGGCGTCGGCCAGGTTCTGAGGGATTGAGGTGATGAGCGACGGCACCGATCTCACTCCCCGCTCGCGCTGGCTGCTCCTGTCCCCGGCCCTGGCGGTGCTGCTCTTTGCCGCATCCGGCCCGCTGCTGATCGTGGTGATCTATTCCTTCCTCGCGTCGGGGGATTACGGCGGCGTCGTCTGGCACTTTTCGCCCGACGCCTGGTTCAGCGTGGTGCTGGAACGCGATTTCTTCACCGAACAGCTCGGCTTTGCCGATGCGCATCTGTCGATCTTCTGGCGGTCGATCAAACTGTCCTTCATGACTGCGGTGCTGACCTTCATCTTCGGGTTTCCCACCGCCTATTTCATCGCCACCCGACCGAAGGAAAAGCGCGATTTCTGGATGCTCCTGATCATGATCCCGTTCTGGACCAACCTGCTGATCCGGACCTTCGCCATCATGGAGCTGATCCGCGCCGAGGGCACCGTGAACAGCGCGCTGATGGCGCTGGGGATCATCGACGAGCCGATCCAGATGCTGTTCACCGAATTTTCGATCCTGCTGGGGATGGCCTATGTCTATCTGCCGCTGATGGTGCTGCCGATCTACGCCTCGATGGAGCGGTTCGACTTCAGCCTGGTCGAGGCCGGCTATGACCTTTACGCGACCCGCTGGCAGGTGCTGCGCCGGGTGATCTTTCCGCTGGTCAAGCCGGGGGTGATCGCGGGCTCGATCCTGGTATTCGTGCCCTCGCTGGGCGCCTATGTCACGCCGCGGGTTCTGGGCGGCGGCAAGCAGCTGATGCTGGGCAACCTGATCGAGCTGCAATTCGGCGCCGGCCGCAACTGGCCGCTGGGGGCGGCGCTGTCGCTGACGCTGCTGGCCATCGTGATGGTGGCGCTGATCCTTTATGTCCGGGCCGCCGGCGACGATGAGGTGCGGCATGGCTAAGGGGTTCGACATCCGCCGCCAGACCGGCTTTTCCACCATCGCCATGGCCTGTTTCGTGGTGCTCTACCTGCCGATCATCCTGCTGGTGGTCTATTCGTTCAACGCCGGCACCTCGATCGCCATATGGGAGGGGTTCAGCTGGCGCTGGTATCAGACCGCCTGGCAGAACGATCAGGTCCAGGCGGCGACCATCCGCTCGCTGGTGATTGCGGCCTGGGCGGCCGGCATCGCCACCATCTGCGCGGTCCTGGCGGCGCTGGCGACGACCCGGCAGGGCAGCTTTCGCGGCTATACCTTCGCCTTTGCGCTGATCAATCAGCCGCTGATGGTGCCGGAAATCGTCACCGCCGTGGCACTGCTGATCTTCTTCGCGATGATCAAGGTGGGCACAGGGTATACCGGCCTGTTCTATCTCATCATCGCGCATTCCGCCTTTTGCATCCCCTTCGCCTACATGCCGATCCGGGCCCGGCTTCAGGGGATGGACCTGAGCCTGGAACAGGCGGCGATGGATCTCTACGCCACGCCCTGGCAGGTGTTTCGCCGGGTCACCCTGCCCCAGCTCTGGCCCGGCATCCTGGCCGGCGCGATGCTGGCTTTCGTCATTTCTCTGGATGACGTGGTCATTACCGAGTTCGTGAAATCCGCCGGTCAGGATACACTGCCGACCTACATGCTGGGACAGCTGCGCCGAGTCGTCACGCCAGAGGTCAACGCCATCTCGACGGCGCTACTGGCCATTTCCGTGATCTTGGTGATCGCCTTCTTCTTTCTCAGCCGGACAAGAAAATAACCAAGAGAACCAACAGGAGAGCAAGACCATGAAACTGACGACATCCTTTGCAACCCTAGCCGCGCTGGCCATCGCCGGCACGGCCTCAGCCGAGGGCAAGCTCAACCTCTTCAACTGGGGCAACTACACCAGCCCCGAGCTGATCGAGAAATTCGAAAAAGCCTATGACATCGATGTGACGATCACCGATTTCGACAGCAACGACACCGCGCTGGCCAAGATCAAGGCCGGCGGTCACGGCTTCGATATCGTCGTTCCCTCGGGCACTTACATCCCGATCTTCATCTCCGAAGGGCTGTTGATGGAGTCAAAGCCCAACGAGATGGAGAACTTCCAGCATATGGACCCGCA
This sequence comes from Antarcticimicrobium luteum, assembly GCF_004358185.1. Classification (GTDB taxonomy): domain Bacteria; phylum Pseudomonadota; class Alphaproteobacteria; order Rhodobacterales; family Rhodobacteraceae; genus Antarcticimicrobium; species Antarcticimicrobium luteum. Next base: position 21,414 of record NZ_SMUV01000063.1, on the reverse strand, counting down.
GTGGGTCGACGTCGATTTCGATCCCGGCCGCAACTATACCGTGCCGTGGCAGTGGGGTACCGTCGGCATCACCGTCAACACCAGCGTCTTCAAGGGCGATATCAATACCGCCGGGCTCTATCTCGATCCCCCGGACGAGTTGAAGGGCAAGATCAACGTCGTGCCCGAGATGATGGATGTGATGTCCACCGCCATCTACTACATGGGCGGCGAGCAGTGCACCACCGACAAGGAGGTGCTGAAAAAGGTGCGCGACAAACTGGTCGAGGCCAAGCAGCACTGGCTGTCGATGGACTACGGCAATATCGAGAAATACGCCAAGGGCGATCTGGCGGCCGGCGTGAACTGGAACGGCGCCTCGATGCGCGCCCGCCTGCAGAATCCCGATATCGCCTATGGCTATCCGATCGACGGCTATCCGGTGTGGATGGACAACGCCGCCATCCTCGCCGACGCCCAGAACGTCGAGAACGCCAAGCTGTTCCTGAACTTCATCATGGCGCCCGAGAACGCCGCGATGCTGTCCAACTTCGCCAAATACGCCAACGGCATCAAGGGCTCCGACGCCTTCATGGATGACGAGCTCAAGACCGCGCCCGAGGTGAACCCCTCGGACGAGCTGAAGGCGGCCGGCGTCCTGTCCAGAACCTGCCCGCCCGAGGCGCAGAAGATCTACACCGCGATCTGGACCGAACTTCAGAAATAAAAGACCTCTCGGGCGGCCCTCATCCGGGCCGCCCGTCCCCCTCTGACGGAGCCCTGCCCATGACCCCCGACATCGTGATCCTGAACGGTCGCCTGATGACCTTTGACGCCGAGCGCCCGACGGCCGAGGCGCTGGCCGTCTCCGGCGGCAGGATCACCGCCATCGGCGACAGCGGCGGGATTCGCGCCCTGGCCGGACCCGGCACACGGGTGATCGACGCCTGCGGCGCGACGGTCTTGCCCGGCTTCATCGACAGCCACGTGCATCTGTTCGGCGGCGCGGTCGAACTGGCCTGCCTCGACCTCTACGGAGTGCAGGGGCTCGACGCGCTCACCGCGACGGTGCGCGACTGGGCCGCCCGACACCCGGACGATCAGGTCGTCTTTGCGGTGCAGGCCGATTACGCGATCATCGCCCCCGGCCACTACACCACGCGGCAGGATCTCGACCGGGTTCTGCCGGATCGCCCCTTTGCCATGTTTGCCCCCGATCACCACACGATCTGGGCCAATACCAGGGCGCTGGAACTGGCCGGGCTGCTGCATGGCGGCGAGGTCGATCAGGGCGCCGAGATCCTCATGGCCGCGGACGGAACCGCCACCGGAGAGCTGCGCGAGGCGAGCGCCTTTGCCCCGGTGCTGAAACTGACCCGGCACGGCGGCCGCGACCTGCTGGGCATGGTCACCGGCGCCGACCCGGTGCCGCCGGCCACCGCCGCCGAACGCGCGCTCGACAAGGCCGCCATTGTCCAGGGGCTGAAACACTGCGCCAGCCACGGGATCACCGGACTGCACAATATGGACGGCAATTTCTACACGCTCGAACTGCTGTCCGAACTGGAGGCGGAGGGCGAGCTGCTCTGCCGGGTCGAGGTGCCGTTCCATTTCAAGAGTTTCGACAGCCTCGACCGCTTTGCCGAGGCCGAAGAGATGCGCGCGCGATACCAGGGCGACTGGGTCTGGTGCAATCGCGTCAAGATGTTCATCGACGGCGTGGTCGAAAGCTCCACCGCGCTGATGCTGGAGCCCTACCCCGGCCTCGACACCGTGGGCGATGCCGTCTTCGACTATCCCCATTTCGAGGCCGCCTGTATCAAGGCCGATGCGATGGGGCTACAGATCTCGGTCCATGCCATCGGCGATCTGGGTGTGCGTCAGACACTGGACGCCTATGAGGCCGCCCAGCGCGCCAACGGCAAACGCGACAGCCGGCATCGCATCGAACATATCGAGGTGCTGCATCCCGACGACCTGCCCCGGTTCCGGGATCTGGACGTGGTCGCCTCGATCCAGCCGGGCCATGCGCCCTTTGGCGGCGTCTTTCCGCCCGATGGGGCGGGCCGGATGCTGCACCCGCACCAGATCCCCACCGCCTATGCCTGGCAGGACATCCGCGAAACCGGCGCGCCGGTGATCTTCTCGACCGACTGGCCGGTGATCCCGGTCGACGTGATGCCCAACGTCAAGGCCGCCGTGGCGCCGGTCCCGATGCCGCCGCCCTGGCGCGATCAGCGCCAGAGCCTGCACGATACGCTGAAATCCTACACCGCCGACAACGCCTGGGTCGAATTTCACGAGGACCGCAAGGGGCGCCTGACCCCCGGCATGATGGCCGACATCGCGGTGATGTCCCACGATCTGGAGGCGCTGGAGCCAGGCGATCTGGACAAGGCCCGCGCGCAGGTGACCATCGCCGGCGGGCGCGTCACCTACGAGGCCTGAGGCGCCGCCCGGCCCGGACCCGGACCTGCCAGCCGGTCAGAGCGGCAGAACGCGCGCGGCCAGCTCGCTCCAATAGGCGATTCCGGGCGCGATGGCGCCGTCGTCGAAATCATAGCCCGGATTGTGCAGCGCGGCGGACCCGCCATTGCCGATCAGCACATAGGCGCCCGGCACCTGGCGCAGGACAAAGGCGAAATCCTCCGATCCCATGACCGGGGGCAGATCGTCGCTGACCCTGTCCCCGCCCACCGCCGCGCGCATCGCCACCAACGCGATCTCGGTCTCAGCGGGATGGTTGACCGTCGGCGGATAGGGGGTGAGCGGCGGACGCTTCACCTCGACCGCGACGCCAAAGGCCTCGCCGGTCTTTTCGCAGATCCGCCACAGCTCCTCCTCGATCACCCTGCCCACGTCTTCGGAAAAACAGCGGAACCCGCATTTCATCTCGACCGTGTCCGGGATCACGTTGAAGGCATCGCCGCCGTTGATCGCGGTGATCGAGACCACCGCCTTTTCGAAAGGATCGACGACGCGGCTGACGATGGTCTGCACCGCGGTGATGATATGGCCCGCGGCGACGATCGGATCGCGCGCGGTATTGGGCGCAGCGGCGTGCCCGCCCTTGCCCCGCACGGTGATGAACACCCCGTCGGCCGAGGCCATCGCCGCGCCGCGCATGACGCCGAATTCCCCCACCGGCATCCCCGGCCAGTTGTGCAGCGCATAGGCGCCCTTGACCGGAAACCGCTCCAGCATGCCGTCGTCGATCATCGCCTGGGCGCCGGCCTGCCCCTCTTCGGCGGGCTGGAAGCAGAACACCAGCGTGCCGTCGAAGGCGCGGGTCTGCGCCAGCAGCCGGGCGGCGCCCAGCAGGATCGCGGTGTGCCCGTCATGGCCGCAGGCGTGCATCCGCCCCGGCGCCTCCGAGGCATGGGCCACGCCGCTGGCCTCTTCGATCGGCAACGCGTCCATGTCGGCGCGGAACAACACGCGCCGCTCAGGTGTCGCGGCGGCGCCGTTGGCGCCGTGCAGAAGGCCCAGAACCCCTGTCCGGCCGACGCCCTCGATCACCTCGTCAAATCCGAACTCCCGCAACCGCGCGGCGACGATACCGGCGGTGCGCGGCAGCTCGTACATCAGTTCGGGGTGCCGGTGAAAATCCCGCCGCCAGTCGATCGCATCGGGAAGGATCGACGCAATCGCGGGTCTTGGTGCTACATTCATTTCCTGCATTTCCTCGGTTAAATTGCACAACGCCCGGCGCCGCGGGCGGCCGCCGCGCCCCCCGCCGGGAACCAGTCCTGGCCGGGAATCGCCGCCAGCAGCTCCTCGACGTAGGGATGGCGTCCGGCCGCGAGTACCGCCTCGGGCGTGCCGCGGGCCACGACGCCGCCGTGACGCATGACCACCACGTGATCGCAGATCTCGGCGGCGACCCGCAGATCGTGGGTGATGAACAGGATCGCCAGATCCCGCGCCTCCTTCAGATCCTGGAACAGCGCCAGCATCTGTTTCTGCACCGAGACATCGAGCGCCGAGAGCGCCTCGTCGGCGATCAGCACCTCGGGGTTTGCCGCCAGCGCGCGGGCGATGCAGACCCGCTGGCGCTGACCGCCGGACAGCTCATGCGGAAACCGGTCGATCAGCCTGCGGTCCAGCCTCACGTCGTCGAGCAGCGCCAGCGCCCGCGCGCGCAGATCGGGGCGGGCGCAGCCGTTCACCTTCAGCACGTCGGCCAGCGTGCGCCCGATCATGTGGCGCGGGTTCAGCGCCGCGGTGGGATCCTGGAACACCATCTGCATCCTGTGGCGTCTGAGGCGTTTCTGCGCCGCCGGCAGCGCGGTGATGTCGGTGCCGTCCATCACGATCCCGCCGTGGTCCGGCTCCTCCAGTCCGATCAGGCATTTGGCCAGGGTCGACTTGCCCGACCCGCTTTCGCCGACGATGCCCAGCGTCTCGCCTGCCAGCAGATCCATCGATACCTCGTCCAGCGCGGTGGCGCCCCCCTTGAACACCTTTCCCAGTGCCCGCGCCGATACCAGCGCCGGCGTCGAAAGCCCCCCCGCGCGCGGGTTCCAGGCGGGCACCGCGTCGATCAGCGTCCGGGTATAGGCCGCGCGCGGAGCGCGCAGGATCTCGTCCAGCGGCCCCTGCTCGACGATCTTGCCATGGCGCAGCACCACCACCCGATCGGCGATCTCGGCCACCACGCCGAAATCATGGGTGATGAACAGAACGCCGGTGCCAAAGGCCCGCTGCAACTCGGCAATCAATTGCAGGATCTGCGCCTGGGTGGTGACATCGAGCGCGGTGGTCGGCTCGTCCGCGATCAGCAGATCGGGGTTCAGCGCCATCGCCATCGAGATCATCACCCGCTGCCGCTGCCCGCCGGACAGCTCGAACGGAAAGGCGTCGAGGATGCGGCGCGGGGTCGGCAGATGCGCAAGCTCCAGCAGCTCCAGCATTCGCGCCTCGCGCCCGCCCTCGGGCTCCACCCCGTGGGCCGAGAACACCTCGTCGAACTGGGTGCGGATCCGCCGCACCGGGTTCAGCGCCGACATCGGATCCTGGAAGATCATGCTGATCCGCCGGCCGCGCAGCTCGCGCAGCGCCCGATGGCCGCACAGGCGCAGATCGGCGCCATGAAACCGGATTTGCCCGCGGCTCACCGCCAGCAACGATCCCGGCAGCAGGTCCATGATCGCATTGGCGATCATGGATTTGCCCGATCCGCTCTCTCCCACCAGGCAGACGGTCTGCCCCGGCGTAACCGAAAGCGAGATGTCCTCGACGATCCGCGATCCGCCCCGCAGATCGACGCAAAGATCCCTGACGTCAAGAATTGGGTCCGTCATCATTCGGTCTCCTTGCGCTCGAAATGGGGATCCTGGCTGTCGCCGATCGCATCACCCAGAATGCTGATCGACACGATGGTGAGCATGATCGAGAAACCCGGAAGAAAGGTCAGCCACCAGCTGCGCGCCATCACCCCGCGCCCGGCGCTGATCAGATAGCCCCAGCTGACCACCTGCGGATCGCCGAGGCCGACGAAGGACAGCGCGCTTTCGAACAGGATCGCCATCGAGATCATCAGCGCCGCCATCACGATCAGCGGTGACAGCACGTTGGGCAGGATCTGCGACCAGGCCACGCGCAGGTTCGACTGCCCTGACAACAGCGCCGCCTGCACGAATTCGCGCCGACGCATCGACAGGAACTCGGCCCGCGCCAGCCGGGCGACCGGCGGCCAGCTGACCACCGCGATCGCCGCCATGATGGACAGCAGCGAGGGCGAATAGATCGCCACCAGCAGGATCGCCAGCGCAAAGCTGGGGACGGTCTGGAACATCTCGGTGCTGCGCATCAGCAGGCTGTCGACGCGGCCGCCGAAAAACCCGGCGATACCGCCGATGGCGGTGCCGAACAGGACCGCCGCGCAGGTCGAGACCAAGCCGATCTCCAGCGAGGTGCGCGCGCCGTAGATCAGCGCGACCGCCAGATCGCGCCCCAGCGCATCGGTGCCCAGCGGATGGCCCATATCGGTAAAGGGCGCGATGAACGGGCGGGCCACCATCCGCCACGGCCCGCCCGGAAAGATCAGCGGCGCCAGCACGCCGGCGAGGACAACCGCCCCCAGCAGGATCAGGGCGAGGATCGCGTCAGGCCGCGACAACAGGGATTTCCAGATCGGCATGGCGGGTTCCTCAGGCGGCGCGGGTGCGCGGATCGACGAAGCGGTAGAGCAGATCGACCACAAGGTTGGACAGGATCACGATCATCGAGGTGACAAGGAAAACGCCGATCACCACGTTGTAATCGCGCGCGCCCAGCGCCTCGTACATCAGCCGCCCGATGCCGGGCCAGGCGAAGACCGTCTCGGTCAGGATGGTGCCGGCCACCAGCTGGCCGGCCTGTACGCCCGCCATCGTCGTGATCGGCAGCAGCGACGTGCGCAGAACGTGGCGCAGCCATATCCACACCGGCGCCATCCCCCTGGCATGGGCCGCCTTGACGAACAGCGCGTTGGCCGTCTCGATCATCGAGGCGCGCACCAGCCGGGCATAGATCGCCATCGAGAACAGCGCCGAGGCGGTTGCCGGCAGCACCAGATGGTGCAGATAATCGGCCAGCGCGCGCATCCCGGTATAGCCGGCGCCGATGGTCTGGGTCCCATGAGAGGGAAACCAGCCGAGCTTGCCCGAGAACAGCAGGATCGCCATCAGCGCGACCCAGTAATAGGGCGAGGAAAAGAACAGCACCGAGCCGATCGAGATCAGCCGGTCGATCAGGCGGCCGCGATGGATCGCGGCGAGGAATCCGGCGGCTGTGCCCATCACAAGGGCCAGGAGAAAGGCCGCACCGGCCAGCGCCAGCGTATTGGGCAGCCGTTCGGCGATCATGTCGAACACCGGCCGCCCCTCGCGGTAGGATTGCCCCAGATCCAGCGCCGCGAGATCGCGCAGGTAATAGCCCAGCTGCACCGGCAACGGCCTGTCCAGACCCATCTGCGCCCGCAGATGCGCGATAAAGGCCGGATCGCCCGAGCCGGCTTCGCCGGCCATGAAGGCGGCCGGATCGCCGGGGGCGGCGCGCACCAGAAGAAAGGCTCCGGTCACGACGAAAAGGATCACCACCAGACGTTTGGCGGTTTCGGAAACGACGGTCTTCAACACCAATTTCTCTCCGGGGTTGGTGGGCGGGCCGGCATGTTCGCGCCGGCCCGCCAGGGCCTCGATTACTGCTCGACCCAAACGTTGGCGAAGCTGTCGCTCAGCCCCAATGCGGTGGTGACCAGGTTCCTGACCCGCGACCGGTAGAGCGTCGGGAACTGCAGCTCGGCGGTCCAGACCTGCACCGCGTCATCGGCGATGATCTGCTGCGCCTTTGCATAGAGCGCGGCACGCTCGGCCGGATCATTCACCGCGTCCGCCTGCGTCAGCAGCGCGTCCAGTTCGGGGTTCACATAGCGGCCGACGTTGTTCCAGGGCGAGCCGGGCACATCGTTGAACGAATAGAAGTTGCGGGTCACACCGACCGAGGGATCGCCGTATTGATAGAGATAGATGTTGCCCAGATCATAGCTGCGCTCGGCCAGCTTTTTCAGGTAGCCGCCGACATCGTTGTTATCGAGCTCGACATTGATGCCGACCTCTTTCCAGGCCTGAACCTCGTATTCGGCCAGACGCGCCCAGGCCGAGCCGACGGGCGCGGTCGACAGTTTCAGCACCGCGCCGTCGTAGCCCGAGGCGGCGACCAGATCGCGCGCCTTTTCCGGATCGAACGCATAGGCGTTGACGCCGGCATCAAAGAACTTGGTGCGCGAGTCGAAGGCGCCGCGCGGCGGGGTCGCCAGCCCGTTGAACACCACGTCGCGGATGAAATCCTTGTCGAGCGCATAGTTCAGCGCCTGGCGCAGCTCGACCCGGTCGAGCGGGGCCTTTTGCGTGTTGACCCACATGAAGCCGTGCGGCGCCAGCATTTCCCAGCCGTGGTTGGTGCGTTCCACCCCGTCCATCGCGGACAGCCGCGCCACGTCGAACCCTTCCAGGTTCGAGGCCGAGGCGACATCGACGCTGCCTTCCTCAAAGGCGACGGCGACGCCCTGGGCATCGGGGATGGTCACGAAGTAAAGGTCGTCGAGATAGGGCCGGCTGCCGTCGCGGTAGTCCTCGAACCGGACCAGATGGATGTAGCTGCCCTTTTCCCAGTCGGCGACTTTGAACGCGCCGGTGCCGATCGGCGTGGCGTTGGCCGGGTTCTCGCGGAAATTGCCGGCGGCGTAGAGATGCGCGGGAATGATCGGCAGGTTGCCGTAATTCATCATGTAGATGAACGAGGGGATGCTCTCCTTCAGGATGAACCGCACCTGATGCTCGGTGACCGCCTCGACCCCGTCGATCTTGGCCGAGATCAGTTTCAGCCGGTCGTTCTCGACCGAGAAGACCTGATAGGAGGTCACCACGTCGGCGGCGGTAAAGGGGGTGCCGTCATGCCATTTGGCATCCTCGGCAAGGTTGAAGGTCCAGACCAGCCCGTCCTCGGAGGTCTCCCAGGAGGTCGCCAGCCAGGGCAGCGGGTTCAGGTCGGTGTCATAGGTGACCAGCGCCTCGTAGATCTTGCTCGACACGATGCTGGCCGAGCCCAGGCCGGACAGCCCCGCCACCACCGTCGGCGGTTCGGGGAACAACGCGACCTTCAGGCTGCCGCCCCTCTCCTGGGCACTTATTGGCGCGGCCATCGCCACGGTCGCCGCGAAAACCGCGCAGATCACTGTCCTCAATCGCATATTACATACCTCCTGTGTTGGGTTCGCCGCAGCCGTTCTGGCCACCGGCTGGTTGCCTTGGGACTTCAGGTTTCGGCGGCCCGGAACGGGGCCGGATCGAGGAACCGCCGGATGACGTTCCCGGTCATCCGCGCGACGTCGTTTCGCCCGTCGCTGGCGCCGCCATCCAGCAGCGCCCCGACCCAGGCCATCGAGCCGACCGAAAAGACCGCGCCGGACGCCCCGGCAAGGCGGATCGCCACGTCGGCGCGCGCCTTGGGATCGTCGAAGGGCAGCACGTAGGACAGCATCTCTTCCTTGGTGCGCAGCATCGAGGGCGGGTGGCCGGTGCTTCTGGCCAGAACATGAACCCCGGCATCGGGGGCGATCCGCGGATCGGCCCGGTCGATCTCTTGCCCGGCGGCGCCGTTGCCGAGCCAGCCATGGCGGCCAAACTCGTCGCCGATCCCTTCGAGCGCGAAGGCCCCCGGCCCGGACCGCGCATCCGGCGAGACCCGGAAATACCCGCTGGCATCAAAGCCCTGCGCGGCGAATCCGACGCCGGCCAGCCGGTTCGGCGGCCGCCCCAGCCGGCGCCACAGCCCGCCATAGAGCCCGTCCATCTGGTGATGCCCTTCGCCCGGCTCGGCGATCCAGGCGCGGGTGCCGTCCTCGGTGCGGCGCACCTCGATCTGTCCGGGCACGGTCTCGGACACGCTGACGCGCCAATAGAAACCGTTTCCGCCCAGATACATCAAACGCCCGCCCCCGTCGCAAAAGGCGTCGAGCGCATCCAGCATCCCGGTCGAGTAGTATTCGGGGTGGTTGCCGGTGATCACCAGCCGGTGCCCGGTCAGCGCATCCAGCCCGTCGCGGTGCAGATCCTCGTCGGTCAGCACGTCGATCTGACCAAAGTTCTGGCGCAGCCAGGTCAGCAGCCAGGTATCGGGGACGATCCCCCAGGGCTGGCTGCCAAAGCGCATCGAGGTCACCGGCCGCAACCGCGAGGACAGCATCACCGGCGCGCCGTCGTCGTGGCGGTCGTAATGCGAACGGCCAAACCCCGGGTGGCCGTCGACCGGCGTCTCGTCGCGATAGCAGGCGATGCCGTGGTCCGGCCCGCGCATCTCCGGCGGGGCGTTGCCGTAGGACAGATAGGTGAAGGTGGGCAGCAGCAAGGCGATCGGCGCCCGTTCGGCGGGCCGCGCCCGCACCACGAAGGGCACCACATCGACGCCCTTGTCGGTCTTCAGCTCCGCCCCATAAAGGCCGGAGGGGCAATCGTCCGGGATCTCCAGCGCAATGGCATCCGGCCAGCCGCAATCGGACAGGTCGTCGGCATGGAAATGCACCGCGTTGTAGTGTCCGGGCCGCTGCCGCCAGTCAAAGGCGCTGCCGTCCCAGAACGGGCCGGTGACCGCGCGCGAGGGGGTGTTGAACAGCGTGGCGTCGCAGCGGGCGGGGCCGGCATCGGCGACCCGGACGCTTTCGGGCGCGTGCGAGAAATCCCAGCGCGACAGGATCGCACCGGCGCCATGGGCGCGGGTCAGATGGCGCCAGCCCTGCGACCCGCTGGCCAGCGCCGTGGCGATCTCACCGGCCGGAGCCGTGGCGAGCAGCGGCTCGGCAAAGCGCGCATCTGCCACCCGGGACGGCACGCCCGCCGCGACCACGGCGGCCAGCGTCAGCGTCTCGGCCGTCTCCAAACCCTCCAGCGCGCCATCGGCGCGGGACACATCCGCCGCCCCGAACAGCGGCGCAACCGCCAGCTCGAGACCGCCGCCGGCCGCGGCCAGCGCCGCGCCGATGGCCACCCACCTGCCCCGTTCGAGCGGCCGGGCACTGCGCAGCAGCGGCGCGCCGGAGGCATCGGCGAGGACCACATGACCCTCGCCGTCAAGCATGAGTCCCCCCAGAGGCCGCCCCGCCACGCCGCAGAACTGGACCAGCGCCTGCGGCCGCGGGCGCCTGGCCGTGGGCATCAGCAACAGACCGACGGCGCGCGCCTCGGCCCTGCGGAACGCCTCGGGCACAGGGGCCTGCGCCCAGGATCCCAGCGGTACCGGCAAAAGCCGCCCGGCAAGGACGCGATCCTCGAACCCCTCCACAGCCTCCAGCGTCACGTCCGGCCCGGTCCCGTCAGACCAGCCGGCAGCCGCAACATGGCGGACGCCGACCCGGACCTGATCCGCGGTGGTGGACGCCTTCAGGTGCAGCGTTTCGCCCGGCTGGACCGACATCGGGTCGGTATAGCCGACGACATCCTTGAAATGCGTATTGCTCATGGCGATCTCACAACCTCTTCATGTAGGCGGGCATGTCCGGCGCCTGATGCGCCCGGCCATAGACCTGCCGCGCCGGGTAATATTCCGCGTTGTGCTGAACCGAGGCGGCGGCCTCGGCGCCGGCGGTCTCGGCGATGAAATGCAGCATCAGGTCGATGCCGGCAGAGACCCCGCCGCTGGACCAGATGTTGCCGTCACGCACGAAACGCTCTTCGACCACCTCGACGCCGGCCTGCCGCAACTGTCCCAGAACCTTCCAGTGCGTGGTGGCGCGCCGCCCGCCCAGCAGCCCGGCTGCAAGCAGGATGAAGCTGCCGGAACAGACCGACAGCACGTTGCGCCCCCCGGCGGCGGCGGCACGCACGAAGTCGAGAAGGGTCTGGTTCTGCGCCTCGTCAAAGGCCGCGAACCCGCCAGGCACAACCAGCGCATCCAGCGCCGGGCAGCTCTCGAAATCCTCCTCGGCGGTGATCTCCAGCCCCTTGGCGCAGCGCACCGGACCCTTCTGCTGCGCGACCACCAGGCATTCGGGCCCGGCGGCATAGTCGCGCCACATCGTGGCCATTTCCCATGGCCCGACGAGGTCGAGCTCCTCGACCCCTGAAAACGCCAGGAATCCGATCCGCGTCCTCATGTCGAGCTGCCGGCCATCTGCGGCCGGCGCTCCTGCTCTGCGCCGTTCACGACCATGAACAGCCAGTCGGCGACCACCGCCGGCTTCTCCTGCCCCTGGATCTCGACGGTCATTCCGATGGTGACTAGAAAGCGGTCCGGGCCGCGGTCTTCGATCTTGCTCAGCTTGGCGACACCGCGGATCGGCGTATCGACGGCGACCGGCGCCATCAGCCGGACCCGGTCGAACCCGTAGTTGAGCTTGTAGGCCTCCTGCGATCCCCGGTCGAGAATCTCGTTGATCATCGCGGTCAGCATGGAAAGGGTCTGGAACCCGTAGACGATGGTCACGCCGAACGGGCTGTGCTGCCTAGCCCACGCGGGGTCCATATGCATGGCGTCCTCGTCGCGGGTGAGACGGCCAAAGGTGTCGATATCCGCCTGGCTGATCGGATGCCAGCTCGACACGCCAATCTGCTGGCCGATGTGATGTTGCAGGGACTGGCGGTCGGAAAGGTCGATACTCACGGGTGTTCTCCTAGGAATCAAAGGCAAGGGACGGCAACCACAGAGCGAGGTCCGGGAAAGCCAGAAGGATCAGGATCATCAGGAAGATGACGACGACGAAGGGGATCGAGCCGAGGATCACGTCGCTGAGCTCGCCGCCCGGCCGCACGCCCTGGACGACATAGAGGTTCATGCCGATCGGCGGGGTGATCAACGCCGCCTCGAGAAGCAGCGTCAGAACCACGCCGAACCAGATCGGGTCGTAGCCCAGCGACACCACGATCGGCACGATGATCGGCACCGTCACCAGAAGGATCGAGAACCCTTCCATGAAACAGCCGAGCACCAGGTAGAAAAGCACGATCGCGATGATCAGCGCCGCCGGGCTGAGGTCGAGGCCGACCACCACGTCGACGATCTGGCGCGAGATGCCGAGAAAGGTCATCACGAAATTCAGCAGCAGCGCGGTCATGATGATCGCGGTGACCATGGCGGTTGTGCGCATGGTGCCCTCGATCGCCTCGGCCAGCATCGCAACGGTCAGCCTGCGATGCGTGGCCGCCAGGCCCAGCGCGCCGACCACGCCAAAGGCGGCGGCCTCGGTCGGGGTGGCGATGCCCACATAGATCGTGATCACCACCAGCGCGAAGATCAGCAGCGGCGGGAACAGGTCGGGCACCGCCCGGATGCGCCGGCCCCATGTGGTCTTGACCGGGGTGCCGCCCGCCTCGGGGCGGATCAGGCAGCCGCCGGCGATCAGCGCCATGAACATCACCGCCAGAACGATGCCGGGCAGCATCCCGGCCATGTAGAGCCGCGGGATCGAGGTTTCGGTGAGCGCGCCGTAGACGATCAGCGACACCGAGGGCGGGATCAGGATGCCCAGTGTGCCGCCCGCCGCGAGCGAGCCCAGGAACAGACGCGGGCTGTAGCCGTGCTTTTCGATCTCGGGGGCCGAGACGGTGCCGATGGTCGCCGCCGTCGCCACGCTGGACCCGGAGGAGGCCGCGAACAGAGCGCAGGCGCCGATATTGGCGTGCATGGTGCCGCCCGGCAGCCAGGACAGCCACTCGACCAGCGCGGCATACATCCGCTCGGCAATGCCGGCGCGCAGCAGGATCTCGCCCAGAAGGATGAAGAACGGGATGGCCACCAGCGTGTCGGAGGACATCGACTGCCAGGCGATCTCTCCGATCATCCGGTCCAGCGGCACCTCGGTGAAGAACCAGATCAGGGCATAGGCGAGGATGCCGAGCGAGGCGGCGACCGAGACCGACAGGGCCAGCGCGCCGAGCAACAGCAGGATCGTCGTCGGTATCATGACATATCTCCGGACAGGCGGGCATCGGACGGGGCGCCGGATGCGGGTGCGATGTGGGACAACTCCTGCGCCACCTCATCAGAGGGCGACAGCAGCGCGGCGGCGGCGGCGGCCCGGCCGCTGCGCCAAAGCGCCACAGCGCGCAGCGCCAGCGACAGCGAGGCCAGCACGCTGGCGACCAGACCGGCCGCCCAGGCCCCCTGCGGGATGGCAAGATAGCTGCGCAGCGGCGTGATCGAGCGGGCGCCCTCGGCATAGGATTGCAGCGCCAGCGCGCAGGCCCTGTAGGCGATCAGCGCAAAGACCAGCGTGAAGGCCGCCCAGGCCATCACATCCAGCAACAGCCGGACACGGACCCCGAACAGGTTGCGCAGGATGTCGATGCGGATGTTCGCGCGCTGCAGGATCGCGAAGGGAAACGCAAAGGTGGTGGTGACGGCAAAGACATAGGCTGTGATCTCATCGACGCCGCCAAAGGAATGGCTGAGAAACTTCCGCATCAGCGCCTCGACGGTGATGACGACCGACATCACGATCAGCGCGCCACCGCAGATCCAGACCAGGACTTGGGCCATGCGCACAATCGTGCCGTGCCCGCAAAGCAGGTTTCGGTTCATCATCACCGTGTTTCCCTGATGTGAGGTTGTGAGGGTCGGCGCGCCTTAGCGGCGCGCCTCGGCTCCGATCACCGCGCCGGCGGTTTCGTTCCAGCGCGCGGTACAGTCGTCACCGCAGCGATCGGCATAGCGTTTGAGCACGAAATCGGCGAGCAGTTGCTTGCGAACGGCGGCGTCGCCCTCGCCCGCGCGCACCAGCGTCATGTCGGCCGGCGCGCCATAGCGGCATTCGGTCCCCTCCCCGGTAAGGCAGGCGACGCCCTGCTCTTCGGAGTCGGCCAGCGCCGCCCAGGCCTTGTCGACAAAGGTATCGACCTCGGTCTCGATCAGTGCCCGGGTATCCGCGTCCAGCGCCTCCCAGCGGGCCTTGTTCATGGCCAGAAAGGCGATGCCGGCGGACACCGGCGTCTCATAGACGTATTTCACAACATCCTGCCATTTCGCCGTATACATGCTGATGCCGCTGGACACGCCGCAGTCGATCACGCCGCGCTGAAGCGCCGGAACCACATCGCCCAGCGGGATCGTGACGCTGACGCCGCCAAGCCCCTCGGCCATGTCGCCCAGCGTAGTCGAATAGACCCGGATCTTGCGCCCCTTGAGATCATCCAATCCGGCAAAGGCGTCGCGGCAGACCAGGATCTGCGCCGGGAACGGATAGCTTCCCAGTAGCTTGACGCCGTGGATCGTGTCAAAAGCCTCGGCGACCACCGGCTCATAGGCCGCGACAAGCTTGCGGTTCTCCGCAGTCGAACCCGAAACCAGGGCCAGGTCGATGCCCTCGAACACCGGGTTGCCCGAGGCGATATAGGTATAGGCCCCGAAGCCGGCGTCATAGACCCCGGTCTGAAGCAGCTTGATCGTCTCGAACCCCTTTAGGCCGAGATCGGTCATCGCCTGAATGTCGGCGGTGATCTTCCCGCCGGAGGCCTCGGGCAAGGCGGTGCGCCACAACGGGGCCTCATGCTCGGGGAACATCGCCCCCGTGCCCCAGGTCCCGACGACCTTGAAATGTTCATCTGCCGACGCGGCCGATGCGATGCCTGCGGCCAGACAAACCGCACCAATGGCGGACCTGACTCGTTTCATGGTGAACCTCCCCTGTGTCACTCCACGTGAGGCTCAGCATTAATTTGTTTTACAAGTTTGTCAATATTTATCAGACGGGGCCGGGCGGCACCTCTTCGCCGACCTCTACCAGCTTGCTGACCGACCGCACCGCCTGCGCCGCCATGGCGCTGGCAACCGACTCGGCGTCCATCTGCCCGTCCGGGCGGAACCAGAACACCGCGTAGGACAGAATCCCGAGCACCCCAAAGGCCGACATCGTCGGCGAGCCGGCGGCGAACTCCCCGGTCTTCTGGCCCGCCGCGATGACATCGCGGTACAGGCCGACGATCCGGCGCTGCAGCCGCAGGATGTCGTCGCGCTGCTCGTCCGACAGCTTGGCGGCATTGCGCAGCGGCCCGTAGAGAAAGGCATTCACGAACGGCACATATATTCGCCCGTCCAGTTCATGAAAAACCTGTGCCTTTGCAAGGGTATACAACTGCAACCCAGGATGCGCGGGCAGCGATTCAATGGCCCTTTCCATCGCCGCGATCTCATCCTGGATCGCCTTGCTCACCGCCTCGTAGACAAGCTGCTCCTTGGACGCGAAGTAATGATAGAGCGCCGGATGCGTGAGCCCGAGACTGGTCGCGATTTCCTTGATGCCGGTCGATTCCAGCCCGCGCTCCGAGAACACGCGCAACGCCTCGACCAGGATCGACTCCCGGCGCTTCGAATATCGCTTCGACTGCTTGGCTTCCGCCGCCATAACTCTACTCCTTACCCGTTTCGGTCTTCTCTCCGTTATCCGGCCCCGAACCGTGAATGACAACCGGCACACCAAGGCACAGCGGAGAGGCCCAGTATTGACATATCTGTCACTTTATGGCGAATTCAAAGATAACTTTTACACGCCTGTCGGGAAATCCGCTGATGTCGACCCATCCCCGCCCCACCCCGGACCGAATCGCCGGCGCGCTCGAACGCACGCGCCGGCTTGGTGACGGTTTTGTCCGCCAGTCGATCGGCGATGCCGTCACCGCGGCCTGCGCCCGTTTCGGCGACCGGATCGCCATCGAGGTCTTCGAGCGGGGCGAACGCGCCACCTATGCCGGGTTCGGGGCGCTGACCCATCGCTATGCCCATGCGCTTTCGGCGATGGACATCGGCAAGGGCGACCGCGTCGGCCTGATGCTGCCCAACCGGCTGGCCTATCCGGCCCTGTTCATCGCGCTGGCGCGGCTGGGCGCGGTGCATGTTCCGGTCAACACCCGCTATACCCCCGGCGAGATCGCCTATGTGCTGGAGGATTCCGGCGCCCGGCTGCTGCTGCACGATGCGGAGTATTCACAGGTGATCGCCGGCCTGCCGGACGACCTGCGCGCGCAGATCACCATCGCCGACGTGGCCGAGGGCGGCGGCGCCTTCGACCGGATCGCGGCGGACGCCCCGGACACCCCCCTGGACAGCACCGCCACCCCCGACGATCTGGCCAACATCCAGTACACCTCGGGCACCACCGGCTTTCCCAAGGGCTGCATGCTGACCCATGACTACTGGCTGGTTCTCGCCCGCGCCGCCATCGCCTGGGATGCGCAGCCCGCCCGCCGGATCCTCTCGGCGCAGCCCTATTTCTACATGGACCCGCAGTGGATCACGCTGAAGGCGCTGCTGACCGGCGCGACGCTGGTGATCGCGCCGGGGCTGTCGTCGTCGCGGTTCCTGGACTGGATTCTGGACCACCGGATCGAGTGGTGCATGTTCCCGCTTCTGATGACGCGCCAGCCGCCGCGCCCCGAGGAGGCGCAGACCGCGCTGAAACAGGTGGCCACATTCGGCTGGCCGCCCGAGACCTGCCGCGCGTTCCGCCGCCGGTTCGGCGTCACCGCGCGCGAGGCTTTCGGGATGACCGAGATCGGGCTTGGCACATGGATGCCGCCCGAACTGAATGACATGTACGATTCCGGCAGCGTCGGTTTCGCCGCGCCCTGCCGCGAAACGACGATCCGCGACGAGGCCGGGCAGCCGGTCAAACCCGGCGAAACCGGCGAACTCTGGGTGCGCGGACGCTCGATCTTCCAGGGGTACTGGAACCGCCCCGAGGCCAACGCCGAGGTGTTCCGCGACGGCGGCTGGTTCCGCACCGGCGACCTTTTCCGCGCCGACGAGGATGGGGCTCTCTACCTCGTCGGCCGGCTGAAGGACATGATCCGCCGCTCGCAGGAAAACATCGCGGCCCGCGAGGTCGAGGCGGCGGTCTGCGCCCTGCCCGGCATCGAGGACGCCGCCGCCGTGGCGGTGCCCGACCCGGTGCGCGGCGAAGAGGTCAAGATCTACGTCCAGCTCAAGAACAGTGTCGCCCGCGAAGCGGTGCCGGTCGAGGCGATCCTGGACCACGCCCGCCAACACCTGGCGAAATTCAAGGTGCCGCGCTACATCGCCTACGTCGACGACTTCCCGCGCACCGCGTCGAACAAGATCGAGAAAAAGACGCTGGTGGCGGGCGTCGAAGACCTGCGCCTCGGCGCCTTTGACGCCGAGGACGGGATCTGGCGCTGAGCGCCGCCGCCCGGCCGGCCCTGCGGCGCGGCGGGCAGCCCCCGTCCCGTTAGCCAAGAATGTCCCGCAGGGTGCGGTTGAACACCCGCGCGCCGATGCCGATCAGGTCGTCGGGGAAATCATAGTCGGGGTTGTGCAGGTGCGGGCGGTTCTCGCCGGATCCCAGCAGGAACAGCGCGATCCGGCTGCCGTCCTTGCCGAAGCCGCCGAAATCCTCCGATCCGCGCAACGGCAGGTCGCCGGTATCGAAGGGAATGGCCTCGGCCTCCAGCGCGCGGCGGACGTAGGCGACCGCCTCGGGATCGTTCGAGCAGTCGGCGAACACGTTGTCGTACTCGATCTCGACGCCAAGGCCGGTCTCGGCTGCCACCTCGGCCGCCAGCCGCTCGGCATCCAGGCACAGCGCCTCCATCCGGCTGTCGGTCAGGCTGCGCAGCGTCAGCCAGACCGCGCCGTTGCCCGGCGAAATGCCAAAGGCGGGTTCACCGATCCCGACGTGGGTGATCGTGGTCATCGCAAAATCCGGCGACGGCAGCATGCCGCCGTTCAGGGTGCCGAGCGCGGGCAGAAGTTTCAGCACCGCGGGCACCGGCGAGACCCCGGTTTCGGGCATCGAGGCGTGGGCGGTGCGCCCGGTCAGGATGATCCTCATGCCGCGCGAGGCGCAGGTGATCGGCCCTTCCGCCACCGCGACGTGCCCCAGCGGCATGCCCGGCATGTTGTGGTAGGCGAAGGCGTAGTCCGGCTTGATCGCGGCAAAGGCCGGGTCGGCCACGACCGCGGCGGCGCCCGCGCCGTTTTCCTCGGCGGGCTGGAACATCAGAACAGCGCGGCCGCGGCGCGGCCGTTTGCGGGACAGGCCGCGCGCCAGCGCCATCAGCGTCGCCATATGCCCGTCATGGCCGCACTGGTGGCCCCTGCCCGGCACCTGCGAGCGATAGGGCAGATCAGAGACCTCCTCGATGGCAAGCCCGTCCAGCTCGGCGCGGAACATCACCGTCGGGCCGGGCTCGGCGCCCTCGTAGACCGCCGCGAGACCATGCCCGCCCAGATCGCCGATCAGGCGGTCCGGGCCGGTCGCCGACAGCGCGCGCCTCACCTCGCGCGCGGTCTCGGCCTCTTCGCCCGAAAGCTCGGGCATCGCATGCAGCTTGCGCCGCCACGCGACCAGTTCGATCATGTCCTCATTGGTCAGAAACATCCGCCCACTATCCCCTTGCTGATGCTGTATCATCCTCATATCTGCCGCCGGCGCGATGCCGGGCGAACCGGGCGGGCGGGCACCGCGCCCGCCAGGCATCCGTCACGCTGCGGCGTCCCCGAGATGGGCGAGCAGCCGTTCGGCAAGCAGATCGGGCGCCTCCACATTGGGCTGATGACCGATGCCGTCGAACACCTCCAGCCGGCAGCCCTGTATGCCCTGCGCGATGGTCCGCGATTTCTCCGGCGGATTCGCCCCGTCGAGCGCGCCGCAGAAAATATAGGTCGGGCAGGCGACATGCGGCAGCATGTGGCGAATATCGACCCGGCGCAGAATCGGCGCCGAGGCGCGCGCCACCGCCGGTCCGTCATTGGCCACGATCAGCGCGCGTTCGCGCGCAAGACTCTCCGCACGCGCCGGATCGGTGCGGAACGGCTCGCCGTAGAGGATCGGCAACAGACCGTCGACCACGCTTTCGGGATCGCGCGCGAACCCTTGCAGCAAAAGGCTTTCGTATTTCACCACCTTTTCGATCGGTTCGGCCTCGGCCGAGGCCCCGCCGATGGCGAGCGAGCGGAACCGCTCCGGCATCTGCGCCGCAAGACGGATGCCGGCGACGCCGCCCACCGACATGCCCACCCAATGGAACCGGTCGATGCCCAGCGCATCGGCGACACCGATCACATCGCGGCACAGGTTGTCGACGTCATACCCGCCCAGCGGCTTGCCGCTGCGGCCCATGCCGCGCCAGTCGACCGTCACGCAGCGATAGCGCCCGGACAGCCGCGCGATCTGCCGCGCGTACATCTGGCCGCTGAAGAACAGCGCGTGGGTAAAGATCACCACGTCCTCCCCGGCCCCGAATTCCTCGACGAAAAGATCCGCGCCGTTCACAGTCATCAATGCCATCTGACCCTCCCGATTTCGTCCATATCATCACGGTTGAAGTTTTTTACATTTGTGTTAATTTTTTGCATGAAGTCAATGCGCCAATTCGGCGAACCCGGATAACAAAGGTCGAATCAATGCCCACGCCCGCTCCCTTTCCCGAAACGCTCGATGCCGTACTGGAGTATTTTTCGAATCGAACACCGCAGGCAGAGTTCGCGGTGGAAGGTCGTAATCGCCTTACTTTTAGTACCGCCAATCAATATGTTGACAGATATTCTGCCTGGATGGATCGGCATGGCGTCCGGCCCGGGGACCGCATCGCGCTGATCGCCGCGCCGGGGATTCCCTATGTCCTGACGCTGATGGCCGCCTCCCGCCTCGGCGCTATTTACGTGGGCGTAAATCCGCGCTATTCCCGTGACGAGATTTCCCATGTGATCGAGACCACGCAGCCGACCATCCTGCTCCATGCCCCGGCCCCCGGCGAAGGCGACCTGGCCACCCGCGCGGCCGATGCCGCCGGCGCCATTCCGGTGCACCAGGTGCCTTTGGCGGCGATTGCCGAAGGCCCCGCCACGCCGCGCCGGAGCCCGGCCACATCCAGGGACGTGGCGGTGATCGTCTTCACCTCCGGCTCTACCGGCAGGCCCAAGGGCGCCGCGCTGCATCACGGGGGGCTGATCGGCGCGTCGCACGGCCAGCACGACCACCTCGACGGCGAACCCCGGCGCTATCTTTCGAACCTGCCGATCAACCATGTCGGCGCGATCATGAACACGACGATGGGCTGCCTGATCGGCGGCGGCACCCTGATATTCCAGGCCAGGTTCAACCCCGCCGGCGTTCTGGACCTGATCGAACGCGAAAGGGTACAGACCTGGCTCCAGGTGCCCGCGATGTTCACCATGGCGGTGAACCATGCCGATTTCGACACCCGCGATCTGTCCTCGCTGCGGTCGATCTGCATCGGCGGCGGCGCGGTTTCGGCGCCCACCCTTGAGCGGTTGCGGTCAACCGGCGCCGAGATCTTCGTCGAGTACGGCCAGACCGAGGTGATGAGTTCGCTGTCCTATTCCGACCCGGGCGCGCCGGACGAGGTGCTGCTCAACAGTATCGGCCGGTTCGATCCCCGCTTCGAAACCCGCATCGCGGACCAGACCGGGCGCAGCTGCGGCACCGGCGAGATCGGCGAAATTCAGGCCCGCGGCGATTGCGTGCTGCGCGGCTACTGGGGGAACGAGCAGGCGACGCGCGACGCCTTCACCGTGGACGGCTGGCTGCGGACCGGCGATCTCGCCTGTCTGCGCCCCGACGGAAATGTCTCGATCAAGGGCCGCCTGCGCGAGATGATCAAATCCGGCGGTTACAACGTCTACCCGCGCGAGGTCGAGGCGACGATCGAGACCCACCCCGCGGTGGCCGAGGTGGTGGTCTTCGGGATTCCGGACGAGGTTTTCGGCGAGGCGGTGCATTGCGCCATCGAATGCCGGCCCGGCGCCACGGTAACCGGCGAGGCGCTCAAGGCGCATTGCGCGGCATCGCTGGCGAACTACAAGATTCCAAAGGTGTTTGCCGTCTCCGCCGCCCTGCCGCGCCTGGGTAACGGCAAGATTGACCGCGCCGCGATCCGGACGCGCGGCGCGACGACGGCGGGCGCGGCGTGACGGCGCCGGGCGGCG
>NZ_SMUV01000006.1 GCF_004358185.1 Antarcticimicrobium luteum | reverse complement strand
GCTCACCCCGTGGGAGTATCACCAACGGTCAGTAGAGGACCAAAACCTGAACAGAGCGAACTAATAAATGCGGACTCTATGGGGAGCATCACGTCGTCCATGGGCAGGCGTGTGAGGTGTGTCATGTGGGTCTCCTTACCTTCCCATGGATGCGATACAGACGGCGACGTTCCAGCCGTCAGCGCGACAGACGTCATAGCGGATCAACCGTTTCCCTGCGGTGATCGTCCGTCTCTACGCTAGTTGGACCTGTCACGTTTTCGCGCCGTACCAAGTCCTCGTTTGAGCCACTTTCTGCTTGAAAGTCACGGGGACAAGACAGCCCGAGGCTGAGTGCCGTCGGCGCGGATTGTAGAAGCCGAATATGAAGTTGAAGACTGCCTGTTCTGTCCTGCCATGTGTGAGTACATCGCGTCTATCATTTCGCGGGCGCACCGAATGGCGGCAATGCGGGCTGCACTCGCAGAATTCGAAGACCGTGCTCAAGGTCGGCTCTGGTCCGGTTTCCGCCGTTCATGCAAATCGCCTCGGGCCATGCGAGGGTCAAGACGAACGGCAAGTAAGGGCTGGCTGCAGTCGCCCGCAACTCCGTCGGCACGGCCCCGGCGAAAGATCATGACGCTGCAGCGCCGCAAGGCGGCTTGGAGCCCATGCTACCCGATGCCGCGGCGCGTCTAAATGACCGCTTTGCGTCTATGCCTATTGCGGATATTTGATCCCAGTCGCTTTTTCGGCCCAATCCCATAAGCGTTCCGCGACACCATCTTTGAGAGCGGCGGCGTCAACAATCGCAAGCCCGGGTGTTCCTGAGCGTTCTTCTGGCCCGTCAGGCCCCCAGTATTGCCCGCCCTCGACGTGCGTGTCTGTTGCCGCGACAAGTGCTGGCGCGGCTCCGTCGGCGGGCGGCATCATTTTGATGCCTGCTGGAATGTCACCAAGGTTTCGGGTCAGGTCGGTCTGGCTCACGCCCGGGTGGGCGGCAAGGGAGCGAACAGAGCTGTCTTTAGCGCGCAATCTACGATCAAGCTCTAACGCGAAGACAAGATCGGCGAGTTTGCTTTGGCCATATTCGCGCCAAGGATCGTAAGGTTTTTCCAGTTGGAAATTGTCAAAGTCCAAAACTGCGCCTCGGTGTCCGATGCTGGACAGGGTCACGACGCGTGCAGCAGGCGCCGCGTTCAGCAGTTGGATAAGGTGGCCGGTGAGTGCAAAATGCGCGACAAAATTGACACCAAACTGGGTTTCAAAGCCGTCCTGCGTTGTTCCGGCGGGCGGCACCATGACGCCCGCATTGTTGATCAGGATATCCAAACGGGTGTGTGTATTGGCAATCCTGGTGGCAAAATCTTTTACAGAAGCTAGAGCGTTCAGATCGACAAGCCCGACTTCAAGCCGCGCGTCCGGTGCCTCGTCCTTTATGCGGTCTATCGCGGTCTGCACTTTGGCCTCGTTCCGGCCTGCAACGATCACTTGCGCCCCGCGCGTTGCCAATGCGCGCGCTATCTCGAAGCCAAGGCCCGTGTTGGCCCCGGTGATCAATGCCGTCTTGCCGTTCATATCCATTTTGCTTTCCGTCATCACAGGCCGAACGTCACTTTTGCATGATGTGTGTCCATATACTCCTTCATCCGTTTGATCCGTCCATCCGCAATCTCAAAGAGGAAATGATACATGTTGTTGTATTCCGCACCCGTTGCGGTCGTCGCAGTCATATGAGCCTCTGCCGCGACCTTATTCCCCTCTGCCACCATACCGGTCACAGCGAAATCGGCACCATTCGGGAACATCTCGCCGCCGCTGCCAAAAAAGCCCAGAAAAAACGCTCGGTCATGTTCACCAGCTGTTTGCAGATACGCCTGCTTGCCTGCTATCCACCAACTGAAATCCTCTGTGATCATAGAGCTAAGGGTTTCAACATCGGACCGACGCATGGCTTCCACGAAGGCGGTAACAGTATTGACCTGCGACCCGACTTCCCTCCAGCCATTGGGAGAATCCGTCGGTTTGTTTCTGGCCTCATGCGGCCAAGGTTTCCAGTCTGGATT